>CAWFOH010000025.1:0-170110 GCA_963817425.1 uncultured Actinomycetota bacterium | reverse complement strand
ATGCCGCTGTCGTCGGGCGAGATCGGCCAGACCGTACGCGTACCGGCCGAGCTCACCGATCCAGCCACCGAGGTCGGGCAGGTCGGCGGGGCGCTCAACCAGCTCCTGGGCCACGTCGAGCGAGGCGCTCGATGCCCGCCACGAGAGCGAGCAGCAGGTCCGCCAGTTCCTCGCCGACGCCTCTCATGAGCTGCGCACTCCCCTGTCGACGATCAAGGGCTATGCCGAGCTCAGCCGGCGCACGGGCCGCGACGACCCCGATCAGATCCTCGCCAAGGTCGAGTCCGAGGCCGGGCGCATGTCGACGCTCGTCGAGGACATGTTGCTGCTCGCGCGGCTCGACTCCGGCCGCGAGGTCGACCGTCGCCCGGTCGACCTGACCCGGCTGCTCGTCGAGGCCGTCAACGACGCGCGGGTCGTCGACCCCGAGCGGCACTGGACGTTCGACGTGCCCGACGAGCCGATCACCGTGACGGGTGACGAACAGCGACTGCACCAGGCGGTCACGAACCTGCTGACCAACGCCAGCCGCCACACGCCGCCCAAGACCACCGTGGACGTACGCCTGCGGGTCGACGACACGGTGCGGATCGAGGTGCACGACGACGGCCCCGGCATCGACGCCGAGCTCGTACCGACGATCTTCGAGCGCTTCGTCCGCGGCGACTCGTCACGCACCCGTGCCTCCGGTGGCGCGGGTCTCGGTATGTCCCTCGTGCGCGCGATCATGCACGCGCACCACGGCACCGCCAGCGTCGAGAGCACGCCGGGCGACACGACGTTCACCCTGACGCTGCCCGACGTCCTGACCCCTCACAGAGGTGGCACAGACTGACCACACGGTCGTGCCAGTCCGGCCTCGCAACGTGGAGGCATGAACCAGACGACCCTCATCGCGCCGGCGGCCGAGCGCCGCACCGTGGCGCCACAACCTGACCACCTCCACGCCGCGCCCTCGTGGCCCGCCCGCCTCTGGCGCGGCAGGCCCGACGACTCGCCCCTCGTACGTCCGGCGCTGCTGACGCTCCTGCTGGCGACAGCGCTGCTCTACCTGTGGGGACTCGGCGCCTCCGGGTGGGCCAACTCGTTCTACTCCGCCGCCGTGCAGGCCGGCTCCTCGTCATGGAAGGCGTTCTTCTTCGGCTCCTCGGACGCGTCGAACTCGATCACGGTCGACAAGACGCCCATGTCGCTCTGGCCGATGTCACTGTCGGTCCGCCTCTTCGGTCTTTCGTCGTGGAGCATGCTCGTGCCGCAGGCGCTGATGGGCGTCGGCTCGGTCGGCCTGCTCTACGCCACGGTCAGGCGTACGACCCGCAGTGCGTGGGCCGGGCTGCTCGCCGGCGCGATCCTGGCGCTGACCCCGGTCGCGGTGCTGATGTTCCGCTTCAACAACCCCGACGCCCTGCTGACGCTGTGCCTGATCGCGTCGGTCTACGCCACGATCCGCGCGATCGAGTCGCCGGAGCGGGCCGTACGTTGGCTGGTCCTCGGCGGCACGCTGGTCGGCTTCGCCTTCCTCACCAAGATGCTGCAGGCGTTCCTGGTCCTGCCGCCGCTCGCGCTCGTCTACCTCATCGCGGCCAAGCCGACGATCGGCAAGCGTCTCGGCCATCTGCTCATCGCGTTCGGCTCGATGATCGCCGCCGCCGGCTGGTGGATCGCGATCGTCGAGCTGTGGCCAGCGTCGAGTCGCCCGTACATCGGCGGCTCGCAGAACAACTCGATCCTCGAGCTCACGCTCGGCTACAACGGCTTCGGCCGGCTCAACGGTGACGAGGTCGGCTCCGTCGGCGGCGGCAACAACGCCGGTGGCGGCAACTGGGGCGCGACCGGGCTGTTCCGGTTGTTCAACTCCGAGATCGGTGGCCAGGTCGCCTGGCTGCTCCCGGCGGCCCTCGCGCTCCTGGTCATCGGTGTCTGGTTCCAGCGAAAGGCAGGCCGCACGGATCCCCAGCTCACGGGCCTCGTCGTGTGGGGCGGATGGCTGCTCGTCACGGCTCTGACGTTCAGCTTCATGGCCGGCATCTTCCACGCGTACTACACCGTCGCGCTGGCTCCCGCGATCGCCGCACTCGTGGCGATCGGCGCCAGCATCCTCTGGGAGCACCGCGAGTCCATCGTCGCCGCGCTCGGCGCAGCGTTCGTGCTCGCGATGACCGCCTCGATGAGCTACGTGCTGCTCAACCGAGCCGATGGCTTCGTCCCGTGGCTCAAGTACGCCGTGGTGGTCGCCGGCGTCGGCGCCGCGCTCCTGATCGTCGTGCACCGGCTCCTCCCCCGGCGCGCCATGCTTGCCGTCGCCGGAGCTGCGGTCATCACGATGCTCGCGGGCCCGACTGCGTACGCGATCGACACCGCTTCCACGCCGCACACCGGCTCGATCCCGTCCGCCGGCCCGAACAGCGGTGGCGGCATGGGTGGCGGTCCCGGCGGCGGCCGCGGTGGTCCGATGGGCCAGCCCCCGACGCAGAACGGCACCCGCCAGGCACCCGGCGGCACGACAGGCACCACAGGCGGAACGGATGGCGCGGGCGGAACCGGTGGCGCCGGCGGGCTGCTCAACGGCTCGACGTCGACCGCCGCCATCAACACCCTGCTGTCGGCGGACGCCAACTCGTACACCTGGGCCGCCGCGGCGATCGGGTCCAACACGGCATCGGGCTACCAGCTCGCGACCGAGCTGCCGGTCATGGCGATCGGCGGATTCAACGGCTCCGACCCCAGCCCGACGCTTGCGCAGTTCAAGCAATACGTCGCCGATGGTGAGATCCACTACTTCATCGGCGGCGGCAGCGGTCGCGGCGGCATGAACGCCGGCGGCAGCACGAGCAGCGAGATCACCACCTGGGTGTCGGAGAACTTCACCGCGAAGACCGTCGACGGCGTGACGATCTACGACCTCTCGGACGGCATCCAGTGATCACCGCACCGGCGTACGCCGAGCACACTCCGGTGAGCACAACGGTGCTGGACATCGTGATTCCCGTCCACAACGAGGAACGAGCGCTGGTCGAGTCGGTCGAGACCGTGCGGAACCACCTGCGTTCGCTGCCGTACGAGTCGCGGGTGACGATCGCGGACAACGCCAGCACCGACGGGACCAGCCTGCTGGCCCACCAGCTGGCGCACCGCTACCCAGATGTGTCGGTGGTGTCGCTGACCCAGAAGGGTCGCGGCCGCGCCCTGAAGCAGGCCTGGTCGCGGTCCGACGCGGAGGTGCTGGTCTACATGGACGTCGACCTGTCGACCGACCTCAACGCGCTGCTGCCGCTCGTCGCTCCGCTGCTGTCGGGACACTCCGATCTCGCGATCGGATCCCGCCTGGCCAGGACGGCACGGACGACGCGGGGGCCGAAGCGAGAGCTCATCTCGCGGACGTACAACGTGATGCTCCGCGGAGCGCTGCGGGCCCGGTTCTCCGACGCCCAGTGCGGCTTCAAGGCCATCCGCCGCGATGTCGCGGCCCACCTCCTGCCGCTCATCGAGGACGACGAGTGGTTCTTCGACACCGAGCTGCTGATCGTTGCGGAGCGGGCTGGGCTGCGGATCCATGAGGTGCCGGTCGACTGGGTCGACGACCCCGACAGCCGGGTCGACATCGTTCGCACTGCGGCCGCAGACCTGCGCGGCATGGGCCGGCTCGGCTGGGCGCTCCTGCGCGGCCGCGTCCCCTTGGCCGAGGTCGCCGGAGCTCTCGGGCGTACGACCGCCCGCAGCGCCGGCGGCCGGCTCAGCGCCCAGATGGTCGTGTTCGCGCTGATCGGGATCCTGTCGACGCTCGCGTACGGCGTCCTGTACGTCGCGCTGCGCGGCCGCCTCGGTGCGCAGGAGGCCAACGCGATCGCCCTCGCCGCAACGGCGATCGCCAACACGGCGGCGAACCGCAGGTTCACGTTCGGGTTCCGCGGGCCGCAGGGCGCGCTTCGGCACCAGCTGCAGGGCTTGCTGGTGTTCGCGTGCGGGCTGGGCGTGACCAGTGGTGCGTTGTGGACGCTGCGTGCCGTCCGCGGCGACGGGCACCCGCTGGTCGAGGTCGTGCTGCTGACGGCGGCGAACCTGTTCGTGACCGTGATGCGCTTCGTCCTGATGCGGGTCTGGATCTTCCGCGGCGCAGCGCGCAGAGGCGGAAACCGCAGTCTGACGGGTGCGCCGCGCCGAAACCGGTTGTCTGGACCCCCTCGATGGACCAAGATCGACGAGAGACGACGAGAATCCCTGACAGAGAGTGACGACCATGGCTCAGAAACAGTCCATCCTCGGGCGCATCGGACAGTTGACGCGCGCCAACATCAACGCCCTCCTCGACAAGGCCGAGGACCCGGAGAAGATGCTCGACCAGCTCGTGCGCGACTACACCAACTCGATCGCCGAGGCCGAGGACGCCGTCGCCCAGACGATCGGCAACCTGCGCCTCGCCGAGGCGGACCACGCCGAGGACGTCGCCGCGGTCAAGGAGTGGGGCAACAAGGCGCTGGCCGCCTCACAGAAGGCCGACGCACTCCGCGCCTCGGGCCAGGCGACCGAGGCCGACAAGTTCGACCAGCTGGCCAAGATCGCGCTGTCGAAGCAGATCGGCTTCGAGACCGAGGCCAAGCAGGCCGCGCCGATGATCGCGTCGCAGAACGAGACCGTCGAGAAGCTCAAGGCCGGCCTGATCGGCATGCAGGGCAAGCTCGGCGAGCTGCAGACCAAGCGCGACCAGCTGGTGGCCCGCGCCAAGATGTCCGAGGCGCAGGCCAAGGTCCAGGACGCGGTCAAGTCGATCGACGTGCTCGACCCGACCAGCGAGCTGGGTCGCTTCGAGGACAAGGTTCGCCGCTCCGAGGCCCAGGTCGCCGGTCAGGCCGAGCTCAACGCGGCAACCGCCGATCCCTGGGACGAGCTCGAGGCGTCGTCGACCGACGCCGAGGTGGAGGCCCGGCTGTCCGAGCTCAAGGGCATCGGCGCCGGCGCACCCAAGGCCGAGCCGGTGGCCGAATGAAGCTCAACGAGTCGTTCAGCTACGAAGGCGCCGACGTCGAAGCGGTCTACGCCCTGATCACCGACCAGGCGTTCCGCACCGAGTCGTGCGCCAACCAGGGATCGACGGACTACACCGTGACGGTTGAGTCCGCCGGCGACGGTGCGACCGTGACGGTCGTACGTACGCAGGACGCCGACATGCCCGACTTCGTCAAGAAGCTGACCGGCAGCACCGTCAAGGTCAAGCAGACCGAGGTGTGGAGCGGCCCTGACGCCAGCGGCAACCGCAGCGCCGACGTCAAGGTCAGCATCATCGGGCAGCCTGCCGAGATGACCGGCAAGGCCAACCTGGTCGCCAACGGCGCCGCGACGGACTTCACCCTCGACGGCGACGTCAAGGTGTCGATCCCGTTCATCGGCAAGAAGATCGAGCCCGAGGTCGCCAAGGCCATCCGGTCCTCGCTGCGCGAAGAGGTCGAGTACGGCCAGCAGAAGCTCTAGGGACGTCTCACGACGCCGTGCTTGGCCCCGCAAGGGTGCTGAGCACGGCGTCGATCTCTTGTGTGGCGTACCACGCGAGGTCGCCCGTGCCGTCGACGTCGACATGGAACGACACGACGTCGTCGAGCGTGACCGGGCCGTCGGGATCGTCGACCTCCGCCGCGGCGACTGCGGCCGCGTGCTCGGACGCTTCCTCGAGCGCGGCGAGCTCGTCCTCCTCGTCCTCCGAGCCGGCCAGGAACGCCGGTGCGCTGATCGACCCGCCCGCGGCCAGAGCGGTCAGCTCTTCGCGGCCGACCGCGAGATAGACCCTCATGACTTCGCCGGCCTCTGGCGGCCGCGGGGCGCGCGGGTGCGCCGGCCCTCGACGGACTCGACGAGCTCCAGCAGCGCGTCCTCGATGCACTGCGCCAGCACCTCGACGTCGGGCACGGCCTCGCGATCGGCGACGATGCCGAAGAACACCTTGCTGTTGTAGGACGTGACCCCGATCGAGACGGCGCGGCGACCGCTCAGCGGTATGCACGGGTAGACCTCGCTGACCGCCTCCCCCGCCATGTAGACCGGCTCCTGCGGCCCTGGCACGTTGGTGATGACGATCTGGTGGCCGCGGCCCGCTTCGGCATCCGCGACACGAGCACCGACCGCGTGGAACGTCGAGGTTGCGAAGCCGGGCAGGTTCGCCAGCTTGTTGGCGGCGACCGCCGAGCCGGTCTCACGGTGATCCTTGAGCGCGTAGGAGACCTGGTGCAGCCGTACGACCGGGTTGGACTCGCCGACCGGCAGGGACAGCAGGTGCCCGCGCACCTTGGAGCCCAGCGACGTCGGCAGGCCGTCCTCGGCGACGACCGACATCGGCACCATCGCGCGGAAGCTGGTCTTGGGGGTGACCGGCTCGGCGCGGGTCAGCATCCAGCCGCGGATGCCACCGGCGATCGCCGCGAGGATCACGTCGTTGACCGTGCCGCCGTGCTCTTCACGTACGCGGCGGAAGTCGTCGAGCTGGGCGGCGAGCGACGCGAACCGGCGATGCCGCGACAGCTCGGTCGACAGGACGCTGTTGGGCGGCTGGCCATCGACGCCGATGACCGGCAGCCGACGGGCGATGCGACCCAGGTTGAGCTCGGCGACCCGCAGCGCCTCACCGGGATGGCGCAGGTTGCGGTTGAGCGTGCCCACCACGAGCTCGGCGGCGTTGGGCTCCGAGCGCGGGTTCCACTCCTCGTGCGGGATGTCCCGGTCGTGCGCCGTCTCCTCGAGCAGCACCTGCGCGAGATCGACCGTCTCGGAGCCATCGACCAGCGCCTGGTGCGCCTTGAACAGCAGCGCGACCCGGCCACCGGACAGGCCCTCGATCAGGTAGAGCTCCCACAGCGGCCGGTCGAGGTCGAGCCGGCGGGCGATCAGGCGGCCGACGAGCTCGTGCAGGGCGCCGATCGTGCCCGGCCGCGGAAGGGCCGAGCGGCGTACGTGCAACGAGATGTCGAAGTTCTCGTCGTCGAGCCACACCGGGGTGCCGAGCGACCCCGGAACGGTGCGAGGGACCTGGCGGTAGCGCGGGACGAGGTCGATGCGCTCGTTGATCACGTGGATCAGGCGGTCGTAGTCGAGCGGATGCTCACCGGGCTCGAGGATCGCCAAGGAGGCGATCTGGCGCGGAACGGTGGGGCTGTCCTGCTGCAGGAACATCGCATCCAGCGGGCTCAACCGTTGCATGACTCTCCTCAGGGACGTCCTGCAGAGAAGTTATCACCGGGTCATGGTGCGGCGGGCGAAAGCACGCCGGGGGTGGCCACCTGTGACACAAGACTCCTCGCCAGGACCTCGATGCGGGTCACGAACGGCGACGACGGAGCCACCTCGCGCGGGCGTCCGTCCGCTGACCGCGGCAAGGTCGAGGCCGGACTGGTCGAACGGGAGGTAGGCGGTCGGCACGATGCCCGTGAGACGCCGCAGCGTCGCGTCGATCTCGCGCTCCCGCCAGCCCAAGGACGTACGCGTCATGTTGACCACGAGCGTCGGCACCCGACCGGGGACGGTCTCGGCGAGGTCGTGCAGGCCGCGTACCAGCCGGGCCAGACCCACCGGGTCGGGTCGGCCCACCACCACGATCGCGTCTGCCTGGTCCAGGACCTGCAGCGTCGACTGGTTGCGGTGCCCGGCGTGCCCGGTGCCCGGCTCGAGCGAGAACCCGCAGTCGACGACGAGCAGCTCGGAGACCGCGCGCAGACGCGCCAGCACGAGCTCGAACGCTCCGGTGCGTACCTGCGGCCACATGTCGGCGCGCGGCACGCCGGTGAGCAGGCGCAGGTTGGGGTCGATCGCGAGCAGGTGATCGGCGACCTCCGTCGCCCGTCCGGTGTTGGCGGCGCGGCACGCGGCCACCAGCCCGCTGACGTCGTCGAGCACCGACAGGGCCTGGCCCAACGAGCCGCCATACGTGTCGGCGTCGACCAGCACGGTGTCGGCGCCCTGGGCCGCAGCGGCCGAAGCGAGCCCGAGCGCCACGGTGCTGCGGCCCGGCGCACCGGCCGGACCCCAGACCGCGATCAACGGCGCGCGCTCCTCGTGGGGCGCGTGGCGTGGCACCGGCGCGTCGCGGGCGACGACGTCGAGCGACCCGAGCCGCAAGGTCCGTTCGATGCCGAGGGCACGGCACAGCTCGTCGTCGGACTCGACGGCGGCAACGCGTACGCCGGCGTGCTCGAGGCGGTAGACCGCGTCGGCGTCGAGTCCCACCAGGTCGGCCGTGACCAGTGCGGCCGCCGCCAGGTCGGTCTCCGCCACTGCCAGGAGGTCGGCGACGTCGACGCAGCGACGCACCAGCCGCAACCCCGCGGAGCCCTCGATCTCGCGGATCGCGGCCGCCTCCCACGGTGCACCACCCGCGGCGAGGACGACGTCCATCAGGACACCCTGACGAGGGTGACGTGACCGGCCGCCACGGTGCTGACGACCGAGCCGCCGAGCTGGGACTGGTCGACATCCACGAGGACGGTCTGCGCAAGCGAGCCGTTCAGTGCGGCTGCGTCGTCGCCCGACTCGATGACCCGCACGGACTCGAGCACGAGCTTGGCCTTGCCGGCCGGCTCGTCGCCGGGACCCGGGCCGACCCACACGTCGACGAGGTCACCCCGGTCGAGATCACCCGGTGCAGCCCCGTCAGCGACACTGAGCGGCAGCTGACTGCGGGTCGTGCTGGAGCGCGGCACGAGCGAGCTCTTGTCGACCAGCGAGCCTTCGGAGACGCCGTGGGCCCAGACCAGCTCCTCGAGCGGCGCCGCGAACTCCTCGTCCGTACGCAGGTAGTTGCCCTTGGCCGCCGACGACAGGCGTACGCGGGTCGTCTGGAGCGAGTCTCGGGTGACCGGGTCGCCAGGCGCGACCGTGGACCTGACCGACCAGTACTCGACCGTGTCGTCGCTGGCGGCCGCAAGGCGGGCTCCCAGGATCGTCGCGCCCAGCACGAGCAGCAGCCCGATCAGGAGTCGTGGGTCCCGCCACGGTCGGATGCGCAGTCGCTGCGCCACTGTCCTGCCTGATTCCCCAGGCCCCCGCCAGTTCGTCATGCATCGGTTGTACAGACTCCGCCAGATTTCGTCCATACCGGGGTGGGGTTGTCCACAGGCAACCCGAACCGGGGACGACGATGACACCGTGCCGTGGGAAACTGGGGTCATGCCTCCCACCAGCCCGCGGTTCCTCACGCTGGCCGACGTCGCGGAGGTTCTCAACGTCACGGTGCGTCAGGTCTATGCGCTGGTCCGCTCCGGCGACCTGCGCGGCATCCAGATCGGCGGTCGCGGCCAGTGGCGCATCGAGAACGACCAGCTCGAGGACTACATCGCCCGGCAATACGCGCGCGCCGAGGTTCCAGACCACGCCGATGAGCACGCGTCCTCCAGCGACGACGTCACGTCCGGCCGCTGACGACCGCAATCGCGTCGAACGGCACCACCTGATCGCGCCCTGACCCGGCCCGCAGGCGTACGAAGTCGCGGCCGGCCACCACGACCGAGCCGTCCCGGACGGTGCCGTCGACGAGCCGCACGCGAATCTCCTCGCCCGCCTCGCGCAGCGCCCGGAACACGTGGCTCCAACCCAGCGCGTCGCCGACCGTTGTCGCCGCATCGGCGCGCCGCTCACTGGACTGGACCGCCATCACTGCGGACGCGTTGACGACGTGATCCATGGCGTCGCCGCGCAGGTGCACGAGGCGATCGTTGACCAGCGTCACGTTCCCCTCGACGCGGTCCGCCCCGCGCACGGCCAGCACGACATGGCCACCAAGCAGCTGCCGCCACGAGGTCTGGGCCCAGTCGCCGTCCCGCAGCTCATCGACCAGCGCGTCACGCTCGTCGAGCTCGAGGTCCGCGGCTCGCGCCTCGAGGTCCTCGAACAATCGCTCCCACCGCATGCGGGAACGCTATCCCAGCCGCGTCATGCCGCGACAGCCTCCGCACGCCTGTGTATGCGATGTTGACAGCCGACCTCGAACGGTCTTGTGTGTACTCAAACGTCATCAAACGTCATCACATGTCGATCGGGGGGTCGGATGCTGTCACGCAGTGGATGGACGCTGACCGGGCTGGCCGGGCTGAGCATCGGCCTGCTGGCTCCCGGACGCGCACCGCGCGATCGCGGATCTGCAGGGCCCGAGCCTCTCGTCCGCTCTGCTCGGACTCGGCTGTCTGGTGCAGCTCCTGCTCTCGAGCTGGGTCCTGCTGACCGTCTCGCTGGCCCTGGCGCACGCGCCGGCCCCACTCGTCCGCGCGGTCACCCCCCGGGTCCTGCGTCGCGCGCTGTTCGCGGGTGCGGCCGGCGCCCTGGCCCTGTCGCCCGTGCAGGCCGACCAAGCGGTCACGCCGACTCGTCACGACGTCGCCGGCCTACGGCTCCCCGACCGTCCGATCGCCTCCCCGCCCCACGTCGGCGCGGGCCCGCCAGCCGTCGTCGTACGCCCCGGCGACACGTTGTGGGCCATCGCCGCCCGCTCTCTGCCGGCCAGCGCCACGAATGCCCAGATCGCCGACGCCTGCGCTCGGTGGCATGCCGCCAACCGGGATGTCATCGGCGACGATCCCGACCTCATCTTCCCCACGCAACGCCTCACTCCGCCGCTCGGGAAGGACCCCACATGAAGACCGCGACTGCCCTGCTCGTCCCCTCCCTCCAACCGTCGTTCGCCGGTCCGGTCGAACCTGCTCCGGGCCAGATCCCGCTGCCGTTTCCCGGCCTGAGCCCCGTGCTGCCGGTGCCCGTCGAGCGCGGTGACGCGCAGCCGATGCGGCACCGCGCGGCGCGGTTCATGCAGGCGCTCGTCGAGGTCCTGTCGGGCGAACGGGCCGCCCGGCAGATGGCGGCGTGGATGGCTCCGGATGTCTACGACCAGCTGACGAGTCGCCTCGCGGCGCATGCCCGAGTGCCGTTGCGATCGCGTTCAGGCCACGGCGCGCGCATCGTGTCGGTCCACGTCGCGATGGTGCACGAGGGCGCGGCCGAGATCGCCGGGCGCATGGTGCACCGTGGCCGCTCGCGCGCGATTGCCGTGCGCCTCGAGCTCCAGACGACCCACCGCGGCGACCAGGTGTGGAAGTGCACGGCCCTCACCTGGGCCTAGTGCGCTCGCGACTATGGACTTCAGGAATCGCCTGGGCGCACGATGGAAATTCTCACCAGGAGGTGCGACCATGTCCATCGCCCAGAGCACCGTCGAAATGATGCTCCCCATCACGAATCCCGACACCGCGCAGGAGTTCTATGCCGACCGCCTCGGCCTGCCGTTCGAGGGTGCCAACGACGCCGGCGAGCTGATGTTCCAGCTCGGAGGCGGATCTCATCTCGTCCTTCGCCAGCTGCCGGCCGGATCGCAGTCCAAGAACACCGCCATGAGCTTCGAGGTCCACGGAATCGAGTCCGAGATCAGCGAGCTCGAGGGCAACGGCGTCAGGTTCGAGGACTACGACCTTCCCGACCTCAAGACCGTCAACCACATCTGCGAGATGGGTGACGAGCGGGCAGCGTGGTTCGCCGACCCGGACGGCAACATCCTCTGCCTGCACGAGCGCGTCGAGTCCTGACGACGACCTACAAGCGACCCCTGGCACTGCCCTCACCTGAGCCTGAGATCTGACGTGGCCCAGGTCGCAACCATGGGCCGAGCGAGCACAGCGAGCGAAGGCAAGCGCCCAGGCGGAGCCTGGCAGCGGTGAGGGACGAGCCGCTGGGGCGGCGAGGAACGAGCCGCGCGCCCTAACGGTTGTTCTTGCGCGACTTCCGCTGCTGCTTGGCCTTCTGGCGTGCCTTGTTCTTGGCGTTGGCCTGACGACGCGCCTCGGACTCCGGCGTCTCCTCGACTGCGGTCTCGCCCCGCACCTCGGCCTCACCAGCTTCGCTGGGCGATGAGTAGGACAGTGCCTGCGGCTTCTTGTCCGCCGTCAGGCCCTTGGCGGTGAGCTGCGGCTCGGCCTCGGCAGCCTGCTCGACCTGGACGTCCAGGTTGAACAAGAAGCCGACGGACTCCTCGGCGATGCCCTCCATCATGGCGTTGAACAGGTCGTAGCCCTCGCGCTGGTACTCCACGAGCGGGTCGCGCTGTGAGTACGCCCGCAGGCCGATGCCCTCACGGAGGTAGTCCATCTCGTAGAGGTGCTCGCGCCACTTGCGGTCGAGCACGCTCAGGACGACGCGCCGCTCGAGCTCACGCATGACCTCGGAGCCGAGTGCCTCTTCGCGCTTGGCGTATGCCGCCAGGGCGTCCTCGGCGATGACCTCCTGGAGGTATTCGCGCGACAGGCCTTCGCGGCCGCCGACCTCAGCCTCGACGCCCTCGATCGTGACGCCGATCGGGTAGAGCGTGCCGAGTGCGGTCCACAGCTGCTCGAGCTCCCACTCCTCGGGGAATCCCTCGGTCGCGCCGTGGACGTAGGCGCCAGCGACCTCGCTGATCATCGACGTCACCCATTCGTGCATGTCCTCGCCCTCGAGGACCCGTCGGCGCTCGGCGTAGATGACCTCACGCTGGCGGCTCATGACGTCGTCGTACTTGAGGATGTTCTTGCGGGTGTCGAAGTTCTGCGCCTCGACCTGCGCCTGCGCCGACGCGATCGCACCGGTGACGCGCTTGTTCTCGATCGGGACGTCGTCGGGGATCTTCATGGTCTGCAGGACCCAGTTGACCCAGTCGGCCTTGAACAGCCGCATGAGGTCGTCCTCGAGCGACAGGTAGAACCGGGTCTCGCCCGGGTCGCCCTGACGGCCGGAACGGCCTCGCAGCTGGTTGTCGATGCGACGGGACTCGTGGCGCTCGGTGCCCAGCACCATGAGACCACCGACCGCGGCGACCTCGTCGTGCTCGGCCGCGACCTGCTCCTCCATCTGCTTGAGCGTCTGCGGCCACGCGGCTTCGTAGGCCTCGGAGTCCTCGAGCGGGTCGAGGCCCTTCTGGCGCAACGCCTGGTCAGCGAGGAATTCGACGCTGCCGCCGAGCATGATGTCGGTGCCGCGGCCGGCCATGTTGGTGGCGACCGTGACGGCGCCCTTGTGCCCGGCCATCGCGACGATCGCGGCCTCGCGGTCGTGCTGCTTGGCGTTGAGCACCTCGTGCGGGACGCCGCGCTTCTTGAGCTGCTTGGAGAGCCGCTCGCTCTTCGCGACGCTCGTCGTGCCGACCAGGATCGGCTGTCCGGCGGAGTGCCGCTCGACGATGTCCTCGACGACGGCGTCGAACTTCGCCTGCTCGGTGCGGTAGACCAGGTCGGGCTGGTCGACGCGGGCGACCTCACGGTTGGTCGGGATCGGCACGACGCCGAGCTTGTAGATCTTGTCGAACTCGGACGCCTCGGTCAGCGCCGTACCGGTCATGCCGCTGAGCTTGTCGTAGAGGCGGAAGTAGTTCTGCAGCGTGATCGTCGCGAGGGTCTGGTACTCCTCGCGGATGCGTACGCCCTCCTTGGCCTCGATCGCCTGGTGCAGGCCTTCGTTGTAGCGGCGCCCGTCGAGGATGCGGCCGGTGTGCTCATCGACGATCAGCACCTCGCCCTCCATCACGACGTAGTCCTTGTCGTTCTTGAACAGCTCCTTGGCCTTGATCGCGTTGTTGAGGAAGCTGATCAGCGGCGTGTTGACCGCGTCATAGAGGTTGTCGATGCCGAGCTGGTCCTCGACCCGGTCGATGCCTTCCTCGGTCACCGCGATCGTGCGCTTCTTCTCGTCGACCTCGTAGTGCTCGTCGATCTTCATGGCGCCGACGATCTTGGCGAACTCGGCGTACCACTTGACCTCTTCCTCGGTGGGTCCCGAGATGATCAGCGGCGTGCGGGCCTCGTCGATCAGGATCGAGTCGACCTCGTCGACGACCGCGAAGTTGTGGCCACGCTGCACGCACTCGGCGATGTCGTCGGCCATGTTGTCGCGCAGGTAGTCGAAGCCGAACTCGTTGTTGGTGCCGTACGTGATGTCGGCGGCGTAGGAGTCGCGGCGCTCGTTGGGGCTCATGGTCGGCAAGATGATGCCGACGCTCAGACCGAGGAAGTGGTGCACGCGGCCCATCCACTCGGCGTGGTACTTGGCGAGATAGTCGTTGACCGTCACGACATGGACGCCTTTGCCGCTGAGGGCGTTGAGGTATGCCGGCAGGGTCGAGACCAGGGTCTTGCCCTCACCGGTCTTCATCTCGGCGATGTTGCCGAGGTGGAGCGCTGCCCCGCCCATGACCTGGACGTCGAAGTGGCGCTGGCCGAGCACGCGCTGCGCGGCCTCGCGCACGGTTGCGAACGCCTCGGGCATCAGGTCATCGAGGGTCGCGCCCTCCTCGAGTCGCGTCCGGAACTCCTCGGTCATGCCGCGGAGTTCGTCATCGCTCATGGCGTGGAACTCGTCCTCGAGGGCGTTGACCTGCTTGGCGATCGCCTGGAGCTGCTTGAGGATCTTGCCTTCGCCCATGCGAAGGATTTTGTCGATGACCTTGGGCACGAAAATGCACTTCCTGGTACGGAGTCTGCGAAAAAGTTTGAGAGCCTGTTCAGTCTAGGTGACGAGCAAGCGATGCCGTGAGTTCCCCGGCCAGATCACCCTTGGCCGGCGGGGTGACCGTCTCGAGTCCCAGCCACCCGGCCATGAGTCCCAGCTCCGCCGCGAGCTCGTCGGCCGTCTCCGCAGGTGCGTGCGACTCCGCCCACGCGCCATGCACCATGAGCGACCCGCTCTGGCGATCGGCCTTGAGATCGACCCTGGCGACGAGCCGGTCGCCCAGCAGGAACGGCAGGACGTAGTAGCCGTGAATGCGCTTGTGCGCCGGCACGTAGATCTCGATCCGGTAGCGGAAGTCGAAGAGCTGCTCGGTGCGGGTGCGCTCGAACACCAAGGGGTCGAACGGGCTCAACAGCGCCCGTGCGGCGACCTTGCGGGGCCGCACGGCGTCGCGATGCAGGTATGCCGGACGCTTCCAGCCCGAGATCGTGACCGGGACGAGCTCCCCGGTCTCGACGAGGTCCTCGATCGCCGCCTTGGTGGGCTCGGGCGCCATGCGGAAGTAGTCGCGCAGGCACTGGGCCGTGCCGACGCCCAGCGCACTGGCGGCGTGGCTGACCAGCACCCGATGGGCTGCTGCGGAATCGAGCGGAGGCTCATCGAGCTGCGCCTGCGGGATGACCCGTTCGGGGAGGTCGTAGACGCGTTCGAACGCCGAGTTGCGTCGGGCGGCAGTGACCTGCCCCTTGTAGAAGAGGTACTCCAGCGCCATCTTGACCTCGGACCAGTTCCAGCCCCAGTTGTCCTTGTCACGGGGCGCGTCATGCTCGACCTCGCGAGCGGTCAACGGCCCCTTGTCGCGCACCTCCTCCAACACCCAGGCGACGAACTCGGGCTTGTCCTGAATGATGCTCGCCATGTTGCCCCACATGCGCGCGCCGGAATCCATGCGGAACTGGAACGCCTGCCAGAGCTTGACGTCGACGAGGGCGGCCTCGTGCGCCCAGTACTCGAACAGCCGCCGTGGCCGGCGCGACGCAGCGCGGTGCAGCAGCTCCTGGTCGTAGGGGCCGAGGCGGGAGAACAGCGGCATGTAGTGCGCGCGGGCCAGCACGTTGACCGAGTCGATCTGGAAGAAGCCGAGCCGCTCGATGATGCGGTTGACGTGGCGCGAGCCGACCTCGGCGTCGAGCCCGGGGCGTGGGCGGGTGAACCCCTGGGCGGCCAGCGCGATGCGACGGGCCTGCGTCGTGGTCAGGTTCATGGACCCGATGGTCGTCTAGTCCTGTGACATTTAGGGGATGTCGTCGACGAGCTTGCTGCGCACGGCGTACATCGCAGCTTCCATGCGCGACTTCATCTGGAGCTTCTCGAGAATGTTGCGGATGTGGTTCTTGACGGTGTTCTCGCTGATGAACAGCTCTTCGGCGATCTCACGGTTGCTGCGGCCACGAGCGACGTGACGCAGGACGCCGAGCTCACGCGGCGTGAGGTTGGTCGTCGGCGCGGGGCTCTTGGACATGTGGACGAACTCGTCGAGCAGCTTGGTCGCCATGCTGGGACTGATCAGCGACTGGCCCGAGGCAACCAGGCGTACGGCCTCGGCGACCTGCTCGTAGGTCGAGCCGTCCTTGAGCAGGTAGCCCGAAGCGCCGCTGCGGATCGACTCGTAGAGGTCGGACTCGTCGTCGCTCGCGGTGAGCATGATGATGCCCGTCGTCGGCGAGATCTCCTTGATCGAGGCGCACACCTCGACCCCGCTGCGGCCCGGCATGCGGACGTCGAGCAGCACGATGTCGTAGGGGTTCTCGGCGACCATCTCGAGCGCCTTGTCGCCGTCGTCGACCTCTTCGAGCTCGAGGGCGTCGTCGGAACTCAGCACCATCTTGACGCCACGTCGGAACAGCTCCTGGTCATCGACCAGAAGCACCCGAATGCTGTCACCCCGAGAAGTCACATCACGATCATGCCACGGGATGGTCCAATTCGCTGTCTGCGGTCACTCGGTGACGTCGAGGTGGATGACTCCGTAGTCGTAGCCCTTGCGCAGGTAGACCACGCTCGGTCGCATCGAGTCCTTCTCGAGGAACAGGTAGAAGTCGTGGCCCACGAGCTCCATCTCGTACATCGCCTGGTCGAGGGTCATCGGCGGAGCCTGGTGGGTCTTCTCCCGCACCACGATCGGGCAGTCGCCCTCGGAGGCGATCGGCGAGGACTGGTCGGTCGGGACGTCGTGGTCGGGGTCGTCGTTGACAAGCCCATCCAGCGGGAGCTCGGCGGCGGCCGACGACAGCGAGGTCGGGGCGTGGCGGCCGTGGTGGATCCGGCTGCGGTCGACCGAGCGGCGCAGGCGCGACTCGAGCTTGTCGATCGCGGCGTCGAGGGCCGAGTGCTGATCAGTGGAGGCGGCTTCGGCGCGTACGGCCGGGCCCCTGGAGCGCAACGTCATCTCGACCTTGGCCGCGGTGTCCTGCTGGCGAGGGTTCTTCTCGTGCGTGACCTCGACCTCGACACGACTGATCTTCTGGCGGGAGTCGTACTTCTCGAGCCGGAGGAGCTTCTCCTCGACGTGCTCGCGGAATCGCTCGGAGATCTCGCTGTTGCGACCGTTGACGACAATTTCCATGGGAACTCCCTTGTCTCGGTGTCGCGCCCGAATTCAGCGCAGCCTTCATGCCATACCTGTGACGTTAGACCGCCCTCCAAGGAATCACCAGAGCCGCCGACAAACTCATCGACGATGCTCAGGAAGTTCATCGGCGATGCTCTGAAATACGAGGGGTTGCCGCAACGACCGCGACGCCGAGAGGCCGATGACCGGCCGCGGTGAGCACCCGCACGGCCTCCGCGACGGTTGCGCCGGTCGTCAGGATGTCGTCGACCACGACGACGTCTCGACCCCGCAGCGACCGACTGGTGCGCATCCCGAACGCCCCGTGGAGGTTGCTCGCCCGTTCGGCTGCGCTGAGCCCGACCTGGTCGACCGTCGCCCGCGCCGGGGCGAGCGCCTGCGAGACCTGCGCTTCGATCCCGACGAGGCGCAGCAGGCGTGCTGCGGACCTGGCGAGCTCGTCGACGAGGTCACAGCCCCGCTCACGCCTGCTTCGCCGCGAGGTGGGCACGGGGACCAACGTGAGGGGCCGCTGTGGTCGGGCATGCTCGATCACGGAGGCCGCGAGGAGGTGGTCCAGCACCGCGGTCAACCGGGTGTTGCCGGCCTCCTTCCACGCCACCAGCACACGTCGCAGCACCTCGGCATTGCTGCCCGCGGCGATCGGGGTCACGGGGGTGGGTCGCCGCAACGCGCGCGGGCACGGCTTCGGCCACGCGACAGCCGGGTCGGGGCGGATCGCCTCGCCGCACGCACGGCACACCGTCAGAGCGGGCCGACCGCACCCCGCGCACTGCGCACCGAGGAGGAGGTCGGCGGCCGGGATCAGGAGGTCACGCATCCATCGAGCATCCCGACCCGGTTCGCTGCTCGCACTCCCCTGCCGGTCCCGCTGTGGACGTCAGCGGCCGTACGTCAGGCCTGTGACCTTGATGTCGGGCAGCTGCCGCCAGGACCCACCGGGCTCCAGGAACCACAGCCGGTTGCTGGCATCCGTGGCATAGCGGTTGGGAGTCGGCCCCACGCCGGTCACCAGCGTGCCCGGGCGGACGTCGGGCAACAGGGCGCCGCCGCGGGACAAGCCGCCCGAGGTCGACGATCCGTCGATCGCCGTGGTGTAGACCTGACGGCCCGACTGGCTGTCGGCGAGATAGCTGAGCTCGGTGCCCGACGACCAGGACACCGATCGCGGCGATCCAGCGGACGTGTAGACGCCGGAGGGATCACCGAGGCCGAGGATGCGGTCGTTGGCGTCACGCCTGACCCAGCCGACCCGGATCGAGGTTCCGGCGGCGTCGCGCACTGTCACGGCATAGCGCGAGCTGTCGGGCGACAGGACGAACGACGTCACGTCGAGGCGGGCCAGGCGGCCGCTGGCGAGCGTACGGATCCGGTCGCCAGTCACCATGCGGAGGCGGGTCCGGGATCCCTGGCGATCGAGCAGCCACGCGTTGCCGTCACCGTCCCACTGCGGAGTGAGGAACCGTGAACCGGCAAACGTACGCGCGTCCGCGCCCTCGCGGTTGGTGACGCGGACGGCGTTGCGGCCCTTCAGCACGCCAGCCACGCCGCTCTCGGACACACCGACCGACACGGCACCTCTGGCATCCCGCCCCCAGGCGCCCGTGAGCCGTTTGACCGTGCTGTCGTCGATCTGCACCACCCGGTCGTCGCTGATCGCGTAGGCCCGGCCGCGCGCGATGCTCGGGCCGTATCCACCCCATGAGCTGATGTCCTGCGGCCCGTCGCCCTCACCGGTCAGGACGGTCGAGGAGCCGGCGAGCCGCACCGCCGTCACGTCCGGGACCTGGCGCAGCGTCCACACGATCTGGGCCGACAGGCGGTCCTGCACCGACTCCGTCATGGCTGAGAAGTCCGTGCTGAACTCCACGTCCGCGACGCCCCGGTTCGACACCGGCACGGATGGTCGCAACGCGTTCAGAGGCGGCAGGTAGGTGCGGAGGGCGTCGGCTGTGGATGCGCCCACCCCTCGCGCGAGGCTCGTGACCAGGCCGGTGGCCAGCTGGTCGCCGACCAGGAGATGCACGGGGTCCGGCACGAGCCGGCGACCGGGTCGGTCGAAGTCGTAGATGTTGAACGGGCGGAAGTAGTCGTCGAAGAACTTGCGACTCACGAGCAGGCCGGCCTGGGGGTTGGCGATGCGCCACTCGCTGTCGACTCGCTCGAGCCGGTACGTCAGCTCACGCGGGACGCGCCTGCCGCGCGTAGTGGCCCTGCTGGTCGAGTCCGGCGTCGACCGCCAGGCGTACGTCGATCTCCACTGGATTGCGCGCCTTGTCGGTCGTCTCGCCGTCGTCTCCCGCGGCGAGGGTGGGGCCGGAGACCCCGATCGACGAGTAGATGCGTACCCCGGCGGACGGACTCCATTTGTCGGCGCCTGCGGGAGTGAGGAACGCTGTCGCGGTGCCGGAGGATGCCGGATAGGCCAGCATCGCGTCGAGGTAGCCGCGGACGATCTCTTGCGGCGAGGCGCCCACGGCGGGGCGGGCCGGCGCGTAGCGCACGGTGCTCTCACCGAGTCCGCCGTCGTCGGCAACCTTGGTGACGGGGCCCGACGACGGGATCCCGGCGCACGCCGAAACCGCGAGCATCATCGCGACGACGACGAGGCCACGCGTTGCAGTCACGCTGCGGGTGCTCATGCGAACACCGAGACGATTGCGGGGAACTTGGCCGTGCCCTCGGGCTTGGGGATCGTGAGGACGAACTCGCTGCCCTCACCGGGCCGGCCCCATGCCTGCAGCGTGCCCCCGTGCAGGGCCGCGTCCTCGCGCGAGATCGCGAGGCCCAGCCCGGTGCCACCCTGCGTACGCGCGGGATCGGCGCGCCAGAACCGGTCGAAGACACGGAGGTTCTCGTCGCCGGAGAGGCCGACGCCGAAGTCACGCACCGCCAGCGAGACGCAGTGCTCGTTCTGGGCCACCTCGATGTCGACGCGTGACGATCCGCTGTACTTCGCGGCGTTGGTCAGCAGGTTGCGCACGATGCGGTCGATCCGCCGCACGTCCGCCTCGACGATCGCCGGCTCGTCGACCCCGATGAGCCGGACCTCGATGCCCTTGCGCGCGACGGTCGGGTCATCCGCGAAGTTGCGCGCGATCTGGCTGAGGTCGATCGTGTCGAGCTCCAGCCTTGCCGCTCCCGCGTCGAAGCGGCTGAGGTCCAGCAGGTCCGACAGCAGCGACTCGAAGCGGTCGAGCTCACCCTTGAGCAGCTCGGCCGATCGGGCGGTCTGCGGGTCGAAGCGCTCCCGCGAGTCGTAGAGCACCTCGCTGGCCATCTGCACCGTCGTGAGCGGGGTGCGGAGCTCGTGCGACACGTCTGACACGAAGCGCTGCTGCAGCCGCGACAAGTTCTCCAGGCGACGGATCTGGCTCTGCAGGCTCGCCGCCATCTGGTTGAACGACGAGCTCAGTCGGGCGATGTCGTCCTCGCCGCTGACGTGCATGCGCTGCTCGAGGTTGCCGCTGGCGTAGCGCTCGGCGATCCGACGCGCGAGGCGTACGGGGTCGAGCACCTGCCGCGACACGAGCCACGCCACGCCGCCGACCATCAGCACCATCGCCAGCCCGCCGAGCAGGAGCGCCCGGCGTACGAGGTCCAGCGTCTGCTGCTGGTCCTCCATCGAGAACAGGTAGAACAACGCGTACGTGTCGCCGGTCCCGGGCGCGCGCAGCTGGCTGCCGATGACGACCGAGGGGTCACGGTCGGACGAGCCGAGCAACGCCAGGTTGGAGTAGCGCCAGTACGTCCCCGGGCTGTCGCGAACCGCCTTGTCGAGATCCGCGGGCAGCGAGCCCGGCTCGATCGCGGCTGACGAACGTACGGGGACCTCACCGGTTCCGGTCAGCAGCGGACCCTCGAGCACCAGCTCATACGTACGTTTGGCGCCGCGCGAGCTCGTGAGCGAGTCGACCATCTGGGTCAGGGCCTGGGACTGCGTCGCGGGCTCGGTCTCGACGGTCGCGTCGAGCTGGGTCTGCGCGTAGTCGAACCCGGACCGCGCCTCGGAGATCGCCGCGACCCGGCGGCTGTCGGCCAGCCCGCCGGCCACGTCCCGCAGGAGCGCCCAGCCGGTCAAGGAGATGACGAGGGCGCTGAGCACGATCGTGCTGGTCACGACCCGCGCCTGGATCGACCGGCGCCAGATGCTGGTCAGGCGCCGCATCGGGCACCGCCGGACGGGCGTTGCGGGATCATGCCGGCGGCGTGATCGCCTGGTAGCCGACGCCGCGCACGGTGCGGATGATCTGCGGGTTCTCGGCGTCGTCCTCGATCTTGGACCGCAGACGCGTCATGTGGACGTTGACGAGCTTGGTGTCGCCGGGGTGGTGATAGCCCCAGACCTTCTGCAGCAACGTCTCGCGGGTGAAGACCTGCGCCGGATCGCTCAGCAGGCACGCCAGCAGGTCGAACTCCAGAGGCGTGAGCTCGAGCGGCTCACCCTTGCGGGTCACGGTGTGGCCGGCCGGATCCAGCACGATGTCGCCGAACAGGAGCGGCTCGGCCAGCTGGTCGGAACGGCGCAGCCGGGCCCGGACGCGGGCGACCAGCTCGGTGTTCTTGAACGGCTTGGTGATGTAGTCGTCGGCACCGGCCTCGAGCCCGGCGACGACGTCCGGGGTGTCCGACTTGGCCGTGAGCATGATGATCGGGACGGCCGACTTCTCGCGGATCTGGCGGCACACGCTCATGCCGTCGAGGCCCGGGAGCATCAGGTCGAGCAGCACCACGTCGGGCTTGAACTGCATGAACGCCGCCATGACCCGGTCACCAGAGCGGCACACGGCCGCCGTGAGACCTTCGCCCTCGAGCACGATCGTGAGCATCTCGGCGAGCGAGGCGTCGTCGTCGACCACGAGCACTCGATCGCGTTTGGTCCGTCGATAGTCATGAGTCGCCTCCACCATGAACCCCATACGGAGACGACCGCATAACCCAGCCACATGATCGCTCGCTGCGCTCGCTCATGTGAATGATACGGAGAGCAGCAAGAGCTGACGCCCGGCAGCTGCACTCGTCATGCGGTGACTCAGTAGCGGTAGAGGTCCGACTTGTAGGGTCCCGCGACGTCGACGCCGAGGTAGGCGGCCTGCTCCTTGCTGAGCTCGGTCAGCTCGACACCGAGGGCGTCGAGGTGCAGACGGGCAACCTCCTCGTCGAGGTGCTTGGGCAGGACGTGCACGCCCAGCTCGTACTGGCTGGCCTTGCTGTAGAGCTCGATCTGCGCCAGAACCTGGTTGGTGAACGAGTTGGACATGACGAACGACGGGTGGCCCGTCGCGTTGCCCAGGTTGAGCAGACGACCCTCGGACAGCACGATGATCTTCTTGCCGTCGGGGAAGATCCACTGGTGGACCTGCGGCTTGATCTCGTCCTTGACGATGCCGGGGATCTTGGCGAGACCGGCCATGTTGATCTCGTTGTCGAAGTGGCCGATGTTGCCGACGATGGCCTGGTGCTTCATCTTCTCGAAGTGCTCGACCCGGATGATGTCGAAGTTGCCCGTCGTGGTGATGAAGATGTCAGCCGTCTCGACGACCGACTCGAGGCGCTTGACCTCGTAGCCGTCCATCGCCGCCTGCAGCGCGCAGATCGGGTCGATCTCGGTGACGATGACGCGAGCGCCCTGGCCGCGCAGCGACTCCGCGGAGCCCTTGCCGACGTCGCCGTAGCCACAGACGACGGCGACCTTGCCGCCGATCATGACGTCGGTGGCGCGGTTGATGCCGTCGATCAGCGAGTGGCGGCAGCCGTACTTGTTGTCGAACTTGCTCTTGGTGACCGAGTCGTTGACGTTGATCGCCGGGAAGAGCAGCGTGCCCTCACGGAAGCGGTCGTAGAGGCGCAGCACGCCGGTGGTGGTCTCCTCGGAGACGCCCTTGATGTCCTTGGAGATGTTGGTCCAGTGCTGCGGCTTGTTGGCCACCGAACGGGCGAGCACACGCAGCACCTCCTTGAACTCCTCGTTGTCGGTGGTGTCCTGCGAGGGCACGCTGCCGGCCTTTTCGTACTCGACGCCGAGGTGCAGCAGCATCGTGATGTCACCGCCGTCGTCGAGCAGGACGTTGGGGCCGCCTTCGGCGAAGTCGAAGACCTTCTCGGCCTCGTCCCAGTACTCGGCGAGCGTCTCACCCTTCCAGGCGAAGACGGGCGTGCCCTTGGGGTCGTCCACCGTGCCGTCGCGACCCACGACGACCGCGGCGGCCGCGTGGTCCTGGGTCGAGAAGATGTTGCACGTCGCCCAGCGGACGTCGGCACCGAGAGCAGTGAGCGTCTCGATGAGGACGGCCGTCTGGATCGTCATGTGCAGCGATCCGGCAATGCGGGCTCCGGCGAGCGGCTGGCTCGCCCCGAAGCGCTCACGCATGGCCATGAGGCCCGGCATCTCGTGCTCGGCGAGGTCGATCTCCTTGCGACCGTATTCCGCGAGGGACAGGTCTGCGACGTTGTAATCCATGCCGCACAGCGTACCGGCGGGTCACCGCTCGCATCGAATCGGCGCGAACATGTGAGGCAATTGACACCTACCGACCCCGACTTTCGCCGCCACACGGCCGGGCGTACGGTGTCGGAGGAACTGTGACGGGGGTCACGGCTCGACTGACTGGGGGTCACGTCAATGCCAGAACACACACCACCGGGCAAGGGCCCGCTCATCGGGGCAGGCGTGGCTCTGGCCATCGCCATCGTCGTCCCACTTCTCGTGTGGACCTATGCCAAGCCCGATCCTGAGCTGTGGGGCATCCCGTTCTTCTTCTGGTACCAGTTCCTGCTGGTCATCGCGTCAGTCGTCCTGACGTCGATCGCCTACAAGCTCGTGATCGACCATGAGCGCAAGCGACGCCTCGCCGAGGGCCGCACGAACGGGGACGAGCGATGAACGACATCGATCCGGTCTCCCTCAGCATCTTCTTGTTCTTCTTCCTCCTGGTCACCGTGCTGGGCTTCCTCGCCGCACGCTGGCGCAAGGCCGAGACGCTCGACAACCTCGACGAGTGGGGGCTCGGCGGGCGCAGCTTCGGCACGTTCATCGCCTGGTTCCTGATCGGCGGCGACATCTACACGGCCTACACCTTCATCGCGGTGCCGGCGCTGCTGTATGCCGGCAATGCCACGGGATTCTTCGCGGTGCCCTACACGATCATCCTCTACCCGATCATCTTCATCTTCCTGCCGCGCCTGTGGTCGGTCTCGCACCGTCGCTCGTACGTCACGCCGGCCGACTTCGTGCAGGGCCGGTTCGACTCCCGTGGGCTGTCGCTCGCGATCGCGTTCACCGGCATCCTGGCGACGCTGCCCTACATCGCGCTGCAGCTCGTCGGCATCCAGGCGGTGCTCGACGTCATGGGTCTCGGCGGCGGCGAGGACGCCGGGTGGTTCCGCAAGGACGTTCCGCTGTTCGTCGCGTTCGCGCTGCTGGCGGCCTACACGTACTCCTCGGGGCTTCGCGCACCCGCGCTGATCGCGTTCGTCAAGGACACGCTGATCTACCTCGTGATCATCGTCGCGGTCATCTATCTCCCGACGCAGCTGGGCGGCTGGAGCGGCATCTTCGACTCGGCCGGCAAGGCGTTCGACTCGTTCAACAAGGACAACGCCGACGCGATCGCGGGCGGCGAGGCCCGTCCGAAGGGCCTGATACCGGGCCTCGGCGTCTCCCAGTGGGCGTACGCCACGCTGTCGCTGGGCTCCGCGCTCGCGCTGTTCATGTACCCGCACTCGGTCACCGCGGTGCTGTCGACCAAGAACCGCAACATCATCCGGCGCAACGCGGCGCTGCTCCCGGCGTACTCGTTCCTGCTCGGTCTGCTGGCCCTGCTGGGCATCGCGGCGGTCGCGGCCGGGATCCAGGTCAAGAACCCGCAGCTGGCGATCCCGCAGCTGTTCGAGCAGGAGTTCTCACCGTGGTTCGCGGGCGTCGCGTTCGCCGCGATCGTGATCGGCGCGTTCGTGCCGGCCGCGATCATGTCGATCGCCGCCGCGAATCTGTGGACGCGCAACATCTACAAGGCGTTCATCAACCCCGGGCGCGACAGATGCGCAGGAGGCCAAGCAGAGCAAGCTCGCCAGCCTGCTCGTGAAGTTCGGGGCGCTGCTGTTCGTGCTGGCACTGCCCAAGGACTTCGCGATCAACCTGCAGCTGCTCGGCGGCATCTGGATCCTGCAGACGCTCCCGGCGATCGTCATCGGCCTCTACACCCGGTGGTTCCACCGGTACGCGCTGATCGCCGGCTGGGCGGTCGGCATGGTCTGGGGCACGATCGCGGCCTACAACACCGAGGTCGTGGGCGACCCGGGGTCGCACTTCGGTGGCTCCGTCGCTCCGCTCGAGGTGTTCGGCATCCACCTGAGCGACAACCTCATCTACTTCGGGCTGACCGCGCTGACGCTCAACCTGATCGTGGCGGCTGCCGGTACGTTCATCTGTCGCGCACTCGACATCGACGCCGGCACGGACGACACGCACCCGACGGACTACCTGGCCGATGCCGGGGACCCGGAGGTCGTCGACCGCCTCGACCCGCTGTCGACCCCGCCCGTGGACTAGCAGTCCCCGAGATTTGGATGCTGCTGCACCACGCGCCGCTCGGCTGTGGTGCAGCAGCATCATCAAATCGGTGCGTCAGTGGCTCGGGGCGTTAGTGGCTCGGGGCGCTCGGGGCCTCGGGGCGCGGGTCGGACACGTGGTCGGCGCGGAACACGTCGGGCTCGATGTAGACCTGCTGGGCCATCGGCTCGGCCGCGCGCACGTTGCGCTCGGCCGCGTCGATGACTGCCGCGATGTCGGCTCCGCTCGCATCGGCCTCGATGCCGATCTTGACCGCGACGAGCAGCTCCTCGGGCGCGATGTGCAGCGTCTTCATGTGGATGATCTGCGTGACGCCGGCGTCGACTCGATCGCCGTGCGCATCCTGGCGATCGCGTCCTTGCTCGCGGACTCGCCGATCAGCAGGCTCTTGACCTCGATCGCGAGGATCACCGCCACGACGATCAGCAGCACGCCGATGAAGCCGGTGCCGACGACGTCGAAGTAGGCGTTGTCGGTGATCAACGACAGGCTCACCGCGAGGAACGCAGCGATGAGGCCGACCAGCGCGGCGAAGTCCTCGAGCAGGATGACCGGGAGCTCGGGCGACTTGGCACGGCGGATGAATGACCACCAGCTCTGCGCTCCGCGAACCTTGTTGCTCTCGACGATCGCGGTGCGGAACGACAGCGATTCGAGGATGATCGCGATGCCCAGCACGACGAGCGGGACGAGGCGCCACTTGCTGTCGAGTCCGCCATCGTGACCGTCGTGGATCTCGTGGTACTTGTGATACGCCTCGTAGAGCGCGAACAGGCCGCCGACGCTGAACAGCACGATCGAGACCACGAACGCGTAGATGTAGCGCTCACGGCCGAAGCCGAAGGGGTGCTCCTCGGTCGCCTCGCGCTTGGAGCGCTTGCTGCCGACGAGCAGCAGGACCTGGTTGCCGGAGTCGGCCAGCGAGTGGATCGACTCGGCCAACATCGACGAGAACCCCGTCAGCAGGAATGCGATGAACTTGGTGATGGCGATCCCGGTGTTGGCCAGGAGCGCAGCGATGACCGCCTTGTTGCCGCCTTCAGTCGACATGTCTCAGATCGCCCGGGCTTCGTCGACGAGCATCACGGGGATGTCACGGCGGACCGGATAGGCCAGCGCGCAAGCGGAGCAGACGAGCTCACTGGCCTCGTCGTCGACCGCCAGTGTGGCCCGGCACTGCGGGCACACGAGGATCTCGAGCAGGGCGGGGTCAAGATTCATGCTCACACCCTACCGACGAATCACACCGAGAACTTCGTCGCGTATGCGGCTCATCGTCGCCTCGTCGTCGCCCTCGACGTTGAGCCGCAGCAACGGCTCGGTGTTGGACGCCCGGACGTTGAACCACCAGCTGTCACTCGTGATGGTCAGGCCGTCCAGCGTGTCCTGCGACAGGTCGGCGTATGTCCGGGACAGCTCCTGGAGAATCGCCGGTCCGTCGTCGACCGTGCTGTTGATCTCGCCCGAGGACGCGTAGCGCTCGTACTGGGCCATGAGCTCTGACACCGTGCCGTCGGTCTCGGCCAGGGCCGCCATGACGTGCAGCGCGGCGATCATGCCGGAGTCGGCGAGGAAGAAGTCCTTGAAGTAGAAGTGTCCGGAGTGCTCGCCGCCGAACACCGCGCCGGTGCGCGCCATCTCGGCCTTGATCAGGGAGTGACCCACGGGCGTACGTACGGCGGTGCCGCCGTTCTCGGTGATGATCTCGGGCACGGCCTTGGACGTGATGACGTTGTGCAGGATCGTCGCGCCGGGCGTCGTCAACAGGGCACGCGAGGCGATCAGAGCCGTGATGGCCGATGGCGAGACGACATCGCCGCGCTCGTCGATCACGAAGCAGCGGTCGGCGTCGCCGTCGAACGCCAGGCCGATGTCGGCGCCGGTCTCGCGCACCTTCGCCTGCAGGTCGACCAGCGTGCTGTGGTCGAGGGGGTTGGCGTCGTGGTTGGGGAAGGTCCCGTCGAGCTCGAAGTACATGGGCGTCAGCGCGACGTTGAGCGTCGCGAAGACCGACGGCACCGTGTGCCCGGCCATCCCGTTGCCCGCATCGGCGACGACGTTGAGCCGCCGCCGGTCCGGGATCGGCACGATCTCGTGGAGGTATGCGGCGTAGCGGCTGAGCGCGTCGAGCTCCTCGTAGGTGCCCGTCGGCTCGGGCAGCTCGGTGCGGGCCAGGAACGTGGTGGCCTGCTCGGCGATCGCCGAGAGCCCCGTGTCGTAGCCGATCGGCTTGGCGCCGGCGCGGCACAGCTTGATGCCGTTGTAGGCCGCAGGGTTGTGGCTCGCGGTGATCATCGCGCCGGGGAGGTCGAGGTCGCCGGACGCGAAGTAGAGCAGATCCGTCGAGGCGAGTCCGATGCCGATGACGTTGCCACCCTGCGCGCGTACGCCGTCGGAGAACGCCTCGACCAGCAGCGGCGACGTGTCGCGCATGTCATGGCCGATGACGACCTTGCCGCCGCCGGCGACGCCGGTCTCGAGGGCGAACGCCTCGCCGAGGGCACGGGTCAGGGCAGGGTCGAGCTGTTCGGGCGAGCGGCCGCGTACGTCGTACGCCTTGACCACCTCCGCCAGACGGGAGTCGATCAAGATTCGGGCCTCACGAGTCGAAGGGTTGGTGGTCCATCAGGAGCGGGTGCCGGGGGCCGGCCGGCCTCGCGGACCGCATCGGCCAGCGCGAGAAGGTCGTCACGGGTGGGCTCGGCAGCGGCAGGGTCGGGCGCGAGGCGCAGGACGTTCCAGCCCTGGGGCGCCGACATGCGCTGCGAGTGCTCCGCGCACAGGTCGTACGTGTGGGGCTCCGCGTAGGTCGCAAGTGGACCCAGCACCGCGGTCTGGTCCGCATAGACATAGGTCAGCGTCGCCACTGCCGTCTGGGAGCACGCAGAACGCGTGCATCGTCTCACCGCACCCACGTGGTGAGGTTATCCCCCACGTCCGACGCTGCGCGTTAGGCTCACCGCATGGATCATTTCGGCGGCGCCGTCAGCGGTCCACGACCCGGCCGCATGCGCGACCGGCGAGGCCGTGGCCCACGGGGACCGATGGCCCTGCCCGGGCCGCTCTCGCCGCGCAGCGTTCCGGTCCACCGCCCCGCCCGTGCCGCATTCGACCTGCTGGTCGGCGACGTGGTCGCCGCGCTCGAGCCGCACTTCGCCGTCGAGCCGGATCACGTCCAGGTCGTCGTCGAGGAAGCCCCGTTGCTGCCGCCGGAGTGGACTGATGACGTGCCGCTCAGCATCGTCGCGCCCGACGCTGAGGGCGCCCGCGTCGTGCTGTTCCGCATCCCGATCGCGCAGCGTTGCACGAGCAACGACGATCTCGAGGACCTCGTGTGGTCCGTCGTCCTCGACCGGCTCGCCGAGGTCTGGCACATGTCGCCCGACGACCTCGACCCCCGGCCGCGCTAGAACCTAGGAGACCGGCCGCACCTGGGGGCTGAGCACCGTCACCGGCGCGGGCGTGAGGGCGAGCGAGCTGATGCCGGCACCCTTGACGTACGTCGCCGCTGCGACGACCTTGCCGTGCGGCGTGACGACGAAGTAGGCAGCACCGGAGGTCTCGAGCCTGGCCCACATCGTCGTGCCGGCCTTGATCTTCAAGGTGCTCGACGCGAGGGGTCGCATCGACGCGTCGTACGCCTGCACGCCAACCGTCGCGGCCGCACCAGGCGCCGACAGGATGAGCCGCGGCGCGTCGAGCTTGGGTCCCACCTCGACCGGGACGATCGCCGGCCCGGACAACGCCGGCACCGCCTCGGCATACGCGTAGTCCTTGGCGCCGGGGGCCACGCGCACGGTCGCGGAGATCGGTTGGTCGGACGTCAGCTGCAGCGCTTGGGCGTCGGAGCCGGCCGACTTGGGCACGGTGACCGAACGGGTGGTGCCGGCCCCGACCTTGATCTGCTCGAGCCCAGACGGCGTGAACGTGTTCTTGGCGCCGATGACCTTGACCGTGACACGGGCCGTGGTCTGGCCGGGGTTGACCATCATGAGCGTCCGCCCCTGTGAGCCCTGCACGAGTCCGCCCACGACCTGGTTGCGTCGCGGCGAAAGGGTTGCGGAGACCTGCTCCGTGCCGCTGAACACCGCCGACGTGCTGTCGTTGACGACGGCCGACAGGGAGCCGCGGCGACGGTGGACGTGCATCGCGAGCTCGGCCTCTCCTGCTGCCAGCTCGTCCAGCCGGATGCGCCGGACCGACGACGGCTTGACCACGATGCCTTCGGACCCGACGGCGTCGATCTTGCCCTTGGGACCCCACAGCGAGATGTCGACCGCGGCCGGCGTGTCGGCGAGGTTGGTCAGGATCAGCGTCGAGAAGTGCTTGGCGCCGGAGCCCACGCCCAGCATCCAGGCGTCATCGACGACACCCGGGCACGAGCCGACCACGAGCCCGCCGCCACCGCTCTTGGACGCCGTCCCGGCGTAGAACCCGACGGGTCCTGAGCCCCGGCCGCGCTGCTGGACCACGACACCCGAACCATCGACCGCGGACGTACGCCAGCGTGATGCGTCCTCCAGCTTCGCGTCCCGTTTGCGCCCCGGCAGGACACGGGCGGTCGCATCGGTGCCGGCGCGGACCTGGCCCGAGGAGCCATCGTCGCGGCCGAACTGGCCGGGCACGCATACGAGGCCTCGGTCACCGTGACTCGGGACGGGAGCCGCGCGGACTGCGAGCTCGTCGGCGCCACGAGGGCGAGCACCACGAGGATCACCGCAGCGACTGGGAGCACCAGAATGCGCACGTCCTTCAGGCCGTAGCCCTTCGCTCGCCTTCGCGTGTTCATGCTGCCCCCTCCGCGTCGTCCTGATCGGCCAGGGGTTCGGGCGCGGCACGTCGGCGCACCGGCGCGGTCAGGACGATCGCGACCAGCCAGGCCAGGGCCTGCACCGCGATCAGCGCGCGGTGCCACCAGGGCGTCGTGGCAGCGTCGTTGTTCGGTTGTGGCGAGAGCGTCCAGACGCGCGAACCGGGCTGGTCGCTACCGGCCGGCGAGAGCCGCGGCGCGGCGTCGATCCGCCGACTCACCTCCGGGTCGGCCCGAGGCGCATAGATCGAGTCGATGCCGAGCTTGCCGAGCGCATCGACGTCGGCGGCCGTCGCCTGCGCGAGGAACCGGCGCACCACGGCGGTGAGCGGTGCGGACTCCGACGACGACGCGGTCACGGCCTCCTGACCCAGGAATGGTCCGTCCCCGGCGACGACGCGGTAGTCGACGCCGTCGTCGATGCTGCCGGTCAGGATCAAGGTGTCGCCGGGACGTTCGGCGAGAAAGACGGGTACGACATTGGCCCGACCGGCTTCAAGCGGGTCGGCGGCTCCGCGCACGAGCCACCAGCCGGCGGTGCCGACGGGCAGCACGAGCGCGACCACGACGACCACCGCCAGGACGGGGCGAGGCCAGGTCCGGGCGACCGGAACGCCGAGCAGGACGGCGGTCAGGAGACCGCCGAGCCACACGACGGTCGGGATGCCGACCCACGGTGTGATGTCGGCCGGACCTGCGTGGGTCGAGTACGTGATGAGGGTGCCGGCCAGCGCCGCGCCAAGTCCGAGCAGAGCGACGAGCCACGCGAGCTGGACGCCCGTGCGAGTGCGACGCGGCACCAACGCCAAGAGCGCCAGGGCGATCACGCCGACGGTCAGCCATTCCGGCGCCGCGCCGGGTCCGCCGGCGCGGCCCAGCACGATCTCGCGCACGGTCGCCGAGCCGGGCACGGGATAGCCCGCCTCCCACCACGCCCGCCATGGACGAAGGGCTCGCTGGGCCAGCCAGGGGCCGAGCAGGACGAGCGGCACGACCGCCGCGACGACGAGCTGTCGGCGGACCCAGCGACCCTCGGCGTACCAGAGGATCAGGAGGCCACCGAGGCTCAACGGCAGGACGATGGGGGCGAACGCAGACGCCAGCGCAACCCAGATGCCGAGCCGGAGCGCAAGCCGCCAGCCCGGGTTCTCAGCGATCTGCCACGCCGTGTTGGCGATGATCGGCAGGATGACGAGCGCAATCGACCGTGCCGAGTCGACCTTGGCTGACGGCCCCGGTCGCGACGACGCACAACGCGTACGAGACGGCCCAGACCATGCGGGGTATGCGGTGCGGGCTGATCTGCCGGCCGAACCGGTGTGCGGTCAGGGCGGCGAGCGGCACCGAGAACACCATCACGACGGTGACCACGAGGCCGGGGTGGAACCATGCGGGCGTCGAGAGCACGGCGAGGGGAAGGGCGAAGATCGGCGGGAGCGTGTCGCTGGGCAGTCCGACGTCGTGGCGGGCGCCGAACAGCAGCCCCCACCAGCCCGCCGACGATCCCGGTGCGGGTAGCAGTGCGCCACCGTGCAGACCGCCGCCGAAGAGACCTCGACCGGCGATCGCGGAGAGCACGATGAGCACCAGCACGGTCGCCAGCCACGGGCGGCGCTGCAGCAGCGACGGGCCGTCGTCGAGGTCCTCAGCCTCGTCGGGCGCCTGGTCGAGCGTCGTCGATCGGCGGCCAACCGTCTCGACCGACTCGGGCTTGATCAGCGCGGTCGCGGTGTCGCGCACGAGGTCGAACCCGTGTTGGTAGGGCAGCCAGAACGGCGCCAGCAGGTGCCGGATCTCGCGGTGGGAACGCTTGGCACTGGCCCGTCGCCGCCGCCTGGCCTTGATGAGCTTGAACGGGTGCGCGTACGCCGAGCGCAGTCCCAGGAGCTCGTCGCTGGCGGCTTCGGGGTCCTTGCCGATCAGCATGCCCGCCACCCGCAGGAGCGACCCGCAGAACAGCCGGACGTACTGCCACAGGAAACGTGGCATCGGGGTGTTGGCGAGCAGCGTGTAGATCGCCGCTCGGCGCTCCTCCCAGTGCGGCACGTCACCCGCGGTACGCGTGCGGGTGCCGCGGCGGCTCGACTCGGCGTGGAACACGACGGCGGTCGGCGCCGTCATCGTGCGGTAGCCCGCCCGGGCGACCCGCCAGCCGAAGTCGATGTCGTCGTAGAACAACGGCAGGTTGGGGTCGAGTCCGTTCAGCTCGTCCCACACGTCGCGGCGGATCAGCATGCCCGCTGTGTTGACCGCGAGCACGTCGCGCGGCCGGTCGTGCTGGCCGGCGTCCGGTTCGCCGGTCTCGAGGCCGGTCTCGCGCGAGCCGGTTGCCGTGACCGTCAGGCCGACCTCCAGCAGGCGGCGGAGCGAGGGCCACTCACGGATCTTGGGGCCCACAGCCGCGATGTCGGGTGCCGAGGTCGCCGTGTCGAGCAGGCCGGACAGCGTGCCCGGGAGGACCGACGAGTCGTCGTGGAGGAGCCAGATCCAGTCCGTGCGGGGCATCGACTCGAGTCCGAGGCGCACGGCCTCACCGAATCCGGTTCCCGATGGCGCGTACGTGATGCGCTCGGCGCCGAATGAGTCGCGCAGGAGGTCTGCACTGCCGTCCGTCGAGCTGACGTCGACGACCCGCCACGTGGTCGGGGCGTAGAACATCTGGGCGAACGAGGCGAGAACCTTGGGGAGCCAGGAGGCGCCGTTGTGGGCCACGAGGATGGCGCCGACAGTGGGCGGATCATCGAGCCAATGGCGCGTCGTGCTGGTCTCGTCCACGAGGATCAACCCTAGTGGACGAGGGAAACGGGGTTTTCTAGGCCCGCTTCTTCAGCTTGCGACGCTCACGCTCGGACAGACCGCCCCAGATGCCGAACCGCTCATCATGTGCCAGGGCGTACTCGAGGCATTCTCCACGGACGTCGCACGTCAGGCACACTCGCTTGGCCTCACGTGTGGATCCGCCCTTCTCAGGGAAGAACGCCTCGGGGTCCGTCTGAGCGCACAGGGCGCGCTCTTGCCACATGAGTTCTTCATCGAGCTCTTGAGGCAGACCCAAATCGAATGACATACATGGAATTACAGTCCTGTCACCTGTCACAAGTCAAGCCGAATGGCAAGATTCATGAAATCCCCGGCGTGTCGCCCCCGTGCCGGACGCCTCAGCAGGCAAGACACAATGGCCGACATGCGGATCACGGTCATCATCGGCGCCGACGGCGCCCCCTTCGTGCACGATCTTGCCGGACGCCTCGAGCCCGGCGATGAGCTGATCGCGGTCGCCCCCACGATGCGTGACCGCTGGGCCGCGGGCCTGAAGGTGTGCCCAGACCTCGACGCGCTCCTCGCCGCACCCGGCGTCGCCGCGACTCACGCCGTCGCGGACGAGCTGATCGCGATCGGCTACTCCCCCGCGTGGCAACGTCCCAGCGACGCCGACGTCGCGGGCCAGCTGATCCGCACGGAGCTGCTCGGCGCCGGCTACACCCTGACCGAGGCCACCGCCGCGGCCGCGGCCCGGCGCGACATCGGATTCACGCTGCTGCCCGCGAGCGACGATCGCGCCGAGCTGCACGTCGTGGTCCCGGCGGCAGAAGGCGTACGCGCTGTGCACATCGCCGAGGTCCTCGCCGACCCTGGCTCATACGACATCCAGGACCTCGTGCTGGTGGCGGAGACCTGGTCGGCGTCGCCTGCGGTACGCGCGGCGATCGGGTCGTCGGATGTCGTCGTCCTCGGTCCCAGCAGCCGTACGCTCGCGATCGATCCCGTGCTCCGGGCGCCCGGGATGCTCGAGGCGTTCCCGCGACGACGTGCCGGTCCTCGTCGTCGAGCACGAGGACCCGGCGCCCGTCGAGCTCGTACGCGTCGCCGGTCTGCGCGAGGCAGACCCCGGCCGACCCGAGCCCGTCGCCGCCGACGCCGGCACCGTGCTCGACCGCGCACGAAAGGTCGCGACCGCGTGAGGACTCTCGACCAGCTGCTCCGGACCGCGAGCGACCCCTCGCAGCCTCTGGTGACGTACTACGACATGGCGACCGGCGAACGCGTCGAGCTGAGCACGACGACGACCGCCAACTGGGTCGCGAAGACCAGCAACTTCCTGGTCGACGACCTGGACGCCACTCCCGGCAGCCGCATCCGCATCGGCCTGCCGAGCCACTGGCTGACCACGGTGTGGATCCTGTCGGCGTGGAATGTCGGCGCGGCCGTCGTCGATCGGGCAGCGGACATCGGGCTCAGCGGACCTGACCTCGTCGCCGACGAACCCGCCCGCGTCGCTGCCTCACTGCGCCCGCTCGGCGGCCGGTTCCAGGAGCCGCCGACCGGCTTCCTCGACCTGGGAGCTGAGGTGCCGGGCCACGGCGACCACTTCGTCGCCCTCGACCCTCCGGAGCCGTCGACGCTGGCTCTCGACCTCGACGGAACGGCCAGCACGCACGCCGATCTGCTCGCCTCGGTCGCGCCGGACAGCGCACGCCGGCTGGTGACCCCCGGCAGCATCCGGCGCGACGCCGAGCTGATCACGGCCGCATGCCTCGGGGGCGGCTCGCTCGTGATCGTGGCGTCCGCCACACCAGAGCAGATTTCTCGCGTACGGGCGCAGGAGGCCGCCGAGCCCGGGTAGGCCGATCCACTACACTCAACGATGCCTCGACGCCCCGCGTCTGGCGCACCTGACAGCCCGAGCAGTAGGGACACCACACGGATGACAACCGCCGAGGACGCGGCGCGCCTGGGCCTGCACAAGGTCGGCGGCCGCCCGCCACTCCGCGGCGTATGTCTCGGAGGTCTGGCGGCGCCGGATCTTCATCTACTCGATGGCCCGGTTCCGGATCGAGTCGGAGAACCAGCAGAACTCCCTCGGGATGTTCTGGGTCATCCTCAAGCCGCTGCTCAACGCGTTGGTCTACGGCCTGATCTTCGGATTCCTGCTCGGCAGCGACAGCCGGCCCGACGCACTTCGTCGAGTTCCTCATCATCGGCGTCTTCATGTTCGAGTTCTTCGCCCAGTCGTGGACCGCCGGCGGCAAGTCGATCACCAACAACGCAGCCCTGGTGCAGAGCCTGGCGTTCCCCCGCATGGTGCTGCCCCTGGCCGCCGTGACGCAACGCTTCCTGCAGTTCCTGCCGACGGTCGGCATCATGCTGGTCTTCCTGATCATCAACGGCAATCCCCCGCAGCTTCCACTGGTTCCTGATCGTGCCGCTGTTCGTGCTCTACTACCTGTTCAACTGCGGGCTGGCCCTCGTGACGGCGCGGCTCTCGGTGCACTGGCGCGACCTCAACAACTTCCTGCCGTTCCTGACCCGCTTCTTCTTCTACACGACCGGCATCTTCTTCAGCATCGAGGAGCGGTTCGGCCCGAGGCCAGAGGACAACTACGCGGGCCATCCGTGCGGTCCTCGACGATCGCTGCTGCCCAGCCGATCCACGAGTTCCTGACCCTCGCCCGCTCGGCGCTCCTGCAAGGGCCGGGCTACGGCTTCGACGGGCAGCTACTGGCTGTACGCGACGGCGTGGTCGCTCGGGCTGCTGGCATTCGGCACGTGGTTCTTCTGGCGCGCCGAGGAGAGGTACGGCCGTGTCGACTGACCACGAGCACGTGGAGCCGGCCGCGCCCACCGATCGCAAGCCTGTCGTGATCGTCGACGACGTCCACGTCGAGTACAAGGTCTTCGCGACCGGCAAGCGGGCCACTGCGGCAGACCGGCGCGGTGCTCAAGCTCGGCCGCACCAAGCAGCTGCGCACCGTGCACGCGCTCAAGGGCGTCTCCTTCACGGCGTACGAGCAGGACAGCATCGGCGTCATCGGCACCAACGGATCGGGCAAGTCGACGCTGATGCGCGCGATCGTGGGCCTCACGCCGACGAGCCGAGGCGCGATCTACGCCTCCTCGCGTCCCAGCCTGCTGGGCGTCGGCGCGGCACTCATGCGGGACCTGTCCGGTGAGCGCAACATCATCCTCGGCGGCCTCGCGATGGGCTTCACGATGGCCGAGATCGAAGCCAGCTACGACGACATCGTGGAGTTCTCCGGCATCGAGAAGTTCATCGACCTGCCGATGCGCGCCTACTCCTCCGGCATGACGGCGCGCCTCAAGTTCGCCCTCGCCAGTGTGCAGACCCACGACATCCTCATCGTCGACGAGGCTCTGGCCGTCGGCGACCGCAAGTTCCGGGCCCGCAGCGAGGCGCGCATCCGCGAGATCCGCGACAACGCCGGCACGGTGTTCCTCGTCAGCCACTCGATGCAGTCGATCAAGGACACCTGCAGCCGGGTCATCTGGCTCGACCAGGGCACGCTCGTGATGGACGGCGAGCCCGACGAGGTCATCAGCGCCTACAACGAGTCGCAGGACAAATAGGCGATACCTTCCTGACGTCCGCCACGAGACTGTGGGCGTGACCGGGAGACAGGATCCCTCGCCTCAGGCCTCGCGGGAGACGGCTGTTGTCGCGCCGCGGAGTCAGGTCACCACGAGCCGGGGCTTAGCAGACTGCTGCGAGGTCGTCGGTCTGGTTGGCGGCTCGGCCCGGGTCCGTCCTCGGGCTTCTTCGTCGGCGGGACGGTCGACTCCGACTTGTCGATGGCCTTCTGGATCGCCGCCTGGATCGCCGGGAAGTCCGGGGTCACCGTGTTGAACTCCGGCGGCACGACCGACACCGTGCGGATCTTCTGACCGCGCGTCTTGAGTGCAAGGTCCACGAACTGGCCGAGCTCCTGTTCCGGGAGGTTGGTGCTGAGCAGCTCCTTGCCCGAATTCGCGATATCGGTGGCGTTGAGTCAGCACATTCTGCGGGCTGAGCTGGTCGGCCATCGCGGCCATCATGCACTTCTGCCGACCCATGCGGGTGTAGTCGTCGGACTGCACGCGGCTGCGGGTGTACCAGAGGGCCTTGGTGCCGTTGAGCTTCTGCTTGCCGGGCTCGATCCAGCGGTCCTTCCACGAGTCCTCGTGGCCGAACATCGCGATACGGGTCTTGACGTCGATCGTGACCCCACCGACGGCATCCACGAGTCCGCGGAATCCTTGCATGTTGACCATGATGTAGTAGTTGATCTTGAGGTTCGTGACGCCCTGGATCGCATCGATCGTGGCGTCGAGCCCCGGATCGTTGCTGTCGGGATAGAGGTCCGTGCGATTCTGCGCGGCCGTGTGCACGGCGTTGAGCAGGCACGACGGAGCCGCAGTTGTAGCCGTTGGGATAGAGCTTGCGCATCGGCGAGCCCTCGGAGAACGGGACGTTCTGCAGGTTGCGCGGCAGCGAGATCAGCACGACCTTGCCGGTGTCGGCGTCGATGCTGGCGACCGTCATCGAGTCGGGCCGGATGCCGACGCGGTCCTTGCCGGAGTCCGAGCCCAGCAGCAGGATGTTGTAGCGGCCCTTGAGCGGCTCGGACGTCTCGGTCGCCTTGAACACGACCTTGACGGTGTCGCGCGAGACCTTGATGAGCTGTGAGGCGTACGCCGTGGAGCCGGCGACACCGGCGATGATCGCGAGATTGAGCACCGTGATGAACGCCGCCCGCATGAAGTTGAGCCGAAACGGCGACGCGAGGCGCCACGCATCGAGGAACAGGATTCCCCAGAGCACCGCGATCGCGACGATGCCGGCCCTGGCGAGCAGCAGCACATCGGTGTCGGTGAACCAGCTCAGCACCTCAGCGCGATCCGTGCGGTACTTCCAGAGCAGGAATCCGCCGCCGCCGAGCACACCGACCCACAGCGTGACGGCGAACCAGCCCACCGCCCGCTTGCCGACCGCGATGTGTCCGGAGCCGGGGACGATCACCGTCATGAGGCACAGCAGCAGCGCGCGACGGAAACGGACACGCGGCGAATCCAGGTGGTTGTCCTGGTAGCCGCGGCCCAAGAGACTCGCGCGATGCGACATGAGATCCCTCTACGCGTGTGACCGACGAAGCATCCATTATCACCGACGCCAGGTCGCACCGTGACATCGGATCAGTGATCTCAGCGACAACTCAGGTCGTCAACAGGAAGCTCCGAGGTCCGAGCTCTGGTTGGCCTTGCGCGGATCCTTGTCGTCGTCGGCGGCGGGCTTCGGCATCGACAACGTGGCCTTCGTGATGCCGCCGGGGACCGACGAGCGCCCCTCGGCCTTGTCGATCGCCTCGTCGATCAAGCGCCTGACCTTCTTGAAGTCGGGGCTGCCCGTGTAGATCACCGGCGGGACCAGCGAGACGGTCGAGACCTTCTGCGTCTTGGCCTTGAGCGCGAGGTCGACGAAGACGTCGAGGTCGGACTTCGGGATGTTCGTGGTCAGCAGTGCCTTGCTGGAGCTGGCGATCTTCTCGACGTTGAACAGGACCTTCTGGGGGCTGAGCTGGTGCAGCATCGCGTTCATGACGCACTTCTGCCGGCCCATGCGCGAGAAGTCGTCGTTCTGCACGCGGCTGCGGGAGTACCACAGCGCCTGGTTGCCGTTCAGGGTCTGCTCGCCGGGTTCGATCCAGCCGCGTACGGGCGAGCCGATGCCGCCGATCGCGGTGCGCTGGCGGACATTCATGCGTACGCCACCCACGGCGTCGACGAGCTGGGCGAAGCCGTGCAGGTTGACCATCGAGTAGTAGTTGATCTTGAGGCCGGTGATCTCCTCGACGGCTCCCATCGTCGCGTCGAGGCCGGGGTTCTTCTCCTTGAACAGCGACGCATGATCGTTGGCCCAGGTGTTGATGGCGTTGAGGTACTGGCCCTCGCCGTTGAAGCCGTTGGGGAACTCCTTGTCCATCACCGAGCCCTTGGGGAACGGGACGTCCTGCAGGTTGCGGGGCAGGCCGATCAGCACGGTTTGGCCGGTCTCCTTGTCGATGCTGGCCACGGTCAGCGAGTCGGGCCGCAGGCCGACCCGGCCGGTGCCGGAGTCGCCACCGAGGAGCAGCACGTTGTAGCGACCCTGCTGGGGCTTGGAGACGGTGTGCGCGACGAACACGCTGTCGACGAACGAGGTCTGTACGGCGACGAGGTGCGCGGCGAAGAACAGCGCCCCAGCGGTGACGAAGCACAGGGCGCTGTTGATGCCGGTCATCCAGAGCCGGTGGTTGCGGCGCAGCTCGAGCGGACGGCCCAACCGCCATGCGTCGACGATCAGCGCGACCCAGGCGATCGCGCCGACGATCAGGACCCATCGTCCGACCGACAGCAGCGGGGTCTCGAGCGCGAGGGACAGCAGCCGCTTGCGCGAGGTCATCGCCAGGAACAACAGCAGGGCGCCGACCACGAGGAAGCCCAGCCACACGCGAATGGCGATGCGGCCGATCCGCTTGTTGCCCATCACGAGCTGCGCGGAGCCGGGCATCACCAGGGTCATCGCGGTGAGGGTCAGTGCGCGGCGGAACTGGATGCGAGCGGAGGTGTCGGCCGGATGGGAGTACGAGCCACCCATCACACTCGAGCGAACGTCAGACATGGTGTCCTCACGTGGGGAAGAGGCTGAGGCGATTCTCAGTATCCACACAAACTCTCGAGTTGAGGTTGAGGGCGCGCCGAGGGGCGAGCGGGAATTTTCCCAGGGCGTACGAGCGGCTCCCGGGCGCATGAGCCGAGGTCAGGTACGGTCTTGCTCATGTCAGACCAGCGTCCCGACGGCGAATACGGGTGGTTGTACGGCGAAGACCAGCCCACTCGCCCCGTGCCGCGACCGACCGCGTCCGACGACCTGCCTCCGCCGAACCTGCCACCTCCTGGACGCCGCACCGCCGACGTACCGCCCGCCGGACCCAGGAAGCCCAAGAAGCGCCACAACGGTCGCCGCATCTTCGGGTTCATCGTGCTCGCGTGGATCGTGTTCCTGGTCGCGGTCCCCGTGTGGGCGTGGGGCCAGATCGAGAAGGTCGACGCCTCCCCCGACTCGGATCGCCCCGCCGACCAGCCGGGCACGACCTACCTGCTGGTCGGCTCCGACAGCCGCCGCGGACTGACCCCGGAGGAGCAGAAGGAGCTTTCGACCGGCGGCGACTCGGGTGGTCGCGGCCGCACCGACACGATCATGCTCCTGCACACCGGCAGCGGCCCCAGCATCCTGATGTCGCTCCCCCGCGACTCGCTCGTCAACATCCCCGGCTACGGGCGCAACAAGATCAATGCGGCGTATGCGTTCGGTGGTCCCCAGCTGCTCGTGCGGACGATCGAGGGCAACACCGGCATCCGCGTCGACGACTACATCGAGGTCGGCTTCGGCGGACTCGTCAAGGTCGTCGACTCCCTCGGCGGCGTCGAGATCTGCCCCAAGACGGACATCAAGGACAAGGACTCGGGCCTCGACGTGCAGAAGGGCTGCCAGAACGCCGACGGCAAGACCGCGCTCGCGTACTCCCGCAACCGCCACTCGTACGCCACGCAGGACATCCAGCGCGTGCAGAGCCAGCGCGAGGTGCTGGGCTCGATCGCTGCCGAGGCCAAGTCGCCGTGGACCGTGCTCAACCCCGTCCGCTACCTCAGCGTCGCCAAGGGCGCTTCGGGTTCGCTGCGCATCGGTGACGACGTCAGCCCCATCGCACTGTTCAGGTTCGCCCTCGCATTGTCGGCCTCGATGGGCGGCGACGGGCTCAACTGCACGGTGCCCCTGCGGGACTTCGCCGTGACGTGGGATCCCGAGCGCGCCCCCAAGATGTTCGACCTCATCAAGCAGGATCGCACCGACCAGATCGGCAGCCTGTGCACCAAGGACGGCCTGCCCAAGCGCTGATGCGCCGCCAGATAGGTTTGGGGCATGACTTCTGCGGATCATCCCGGTGCGTACGCCTATGGCGTCGCCACGCTGACCCTGGACGGCACGGTCCTCGACGTCTGGTATCCCGAGCCCCGGCTCGGCGCTGCTCCAGAGGGCGATCCCGAGCCGGTCGAGCTGACCACGCTGGCCGGCCAGGACGCGGTCCGCGAGGTGCACAAGGTCGTTGTCCGCACCGTGATCGATGACCTCCAGAAGCCGCCGACCGACGCGTACGACGTCTACCTGCGGCTGCACCTGCTGTCGCACCGGCTCGTCGCTCCCCACGGCCAGAACCTCGACGGGATCTTCGGGCTGCTGAGCAACGTCGTCTGGACGTCGCTCGGTCCCTGCCCGGTCGACGGCTTCGAGGCGATCCGGGCCCGCGCACGTGGCGCCGGCCTGCACGTGCAGGTCACGAGCATCGACAAGTTCCCCCGCATGACGGACTACGTCGTCCCGTCCGGTGTCCGCATCGGCGACGCCGACCGCGTACGCCTCGGCGCCCATCTCGCCGATGGCACGACCGTGATGCATGAGGGCTTCGTCAACTTCAATGCCGGCACGCTCGGCAACGCGATGGTCGAGGGTCGCATCTCGGCCGGCGTCACGGTCGGCGACGGCTCTGACGTCGGCGGTGGAGCCTCGATCATGGGCACCCTGTCGGGTGGTGGCAAGGCTGTCATCACGGTCGGCGAGAACAGCCTGATCGGCGCCAACGCCGGCATCGGCATCTCGCTTGGCAACGACTGTGTCGTCGCGGCCGGCACCTATGTCACGGCCGGCTCCAAGGTGACGATGCCCGACGGGACCGTCATCAAGGCGTCCGAGCTGTCAGGTCAGGACGGCATCTTGTTCCTGACCAACAGCCAGACCGGCGCCCTCGAGGCCCGGCCGCGCGGAGAGCGTACGGGCATCGAGCTCAACGCCGACCTCCACGCTAACTGACAGTGCGCTTTCGCTGGATCGTCGTCCTCGCCCTCCTCACCGCCACGGTCATGGTCGCGGTGGTGCTGCGCGACCGCGACCCGTTGCGAAGCGAGTCGTGCGTCGCCAAGGTCGGCGAGGTCAGAGCCGAGATCGACCTCGAGCAGGCCAGGTGGACGTCGTTGATGGCGGCTATCTCCCAGCGCCGCGGCCTGCCTCCCCGGGCCACGACGATCGCGATCGCCACGGCGTTCCAGGAGTCCAAGATCCACAACATCGACTTCGGCGACCGCGACTCCATCGGCCTGTTCCAGCAACGTACGTCGCAGGGGTGGGGCACGGTCGAGCAGATCAGCGATCCGTACTACTCGATCGGCAAGTTCTACGACGCCCTGGCCAAGGTCAAGGGCTATGAGTCGATGAAGATCACGGAGGCGGCTCAACGGGTCCAGCGGTCGGCGTTCCCCGGTGCGTACGCGCAGCACGAGGACTACGCCCGCGCGCTCGCGTCGGCGCTCCGCGGCTACAGTCCCTCGAGCTTCACGTGCCAGATCAACCCCAAGGGCAGCGGGATCGATCGGCCGGGTCACCAAGGACGTCAAGGCGGCCTTCGGCGCGATCCCGGTGGCGACCGATGGCGACGACGCTTCGTACCCGCTGACCGGCAAGGCCTCCGACGTCAAGGCACGCGGGTGGGCGCTGGCCCACTACCTCGTCGGCAACGCCTCGCGCCTGCGGATCACCGACATCTCGTTCGGCAACCGCGAGTGGAGCGCCGAGAAGTCGGACCAGGGCTGGACGGCGCGCTCCGGCAACGACTCCGACACCGTCAGGGTCTCGACGAACTAGCGATCGGCGTCAGTGGGTCAGGCGCTTGACGGCTTCGGCGACGCGTTCGTCGGTCGCGGTGAACGCTGCGCGTACGTGCTGGGAGCCGGCGTCACCGTAGAAGTCACCCGGCGCCGCGAGGATGCCGCGCTCTGCGAGCCAGTCGATCGTGTCGCGGCACGCTTCGCCGCGAGTCATCCAGAGGTAGAGCGCGCCCTCGGAGTGCTCGACCGTGAACCCGGCGGACTCAAACGCCCGGCGCAGGTCCTGGCGTCTGGCGGCGTACGTCTTGCGCTGCGCGTCGACGTGAGCGTCGTCGGCGAGGGCTGCGGCCATCGCCGCCTGGATGGGCGTGGGCACCATGAAGCCGAGGTGCTTGCGCACCTCCAGCAGCTCGGTGATGAGCGCCTGGTCGCCGGTCACGAAGGCGTCGCGGTAGCCCGCGAGGTTGGACCGCTTGGACAGCGAGTGCACCGCGAGGATGCCGTCGAACGAACCGCCGCAGATGTCGGGGTGGAGGACCGAGTAGGGCTCGCCCTCCCAGGCGAACTCGAGATAGCACTCGTCCGACACGACCAGCGTGCCGCGCTCGCGAGCCCAGTCGACGACCTTGCGGAGGTGGTCGGGGGGCAGGATCCGGCCGGTCGGGTTGGCCGGCGAGTTGACGTAGATGATCGCGGGAACGCGCGGACCGAGCGACAGCGTCGAGTCGGTCGCCACGACCTCGCAGCCCGCATAGCGGGCGCCGACCTCGTACGTCGGATAGGCCAGCTCGGGCACGACGACCAGGTCACCCGCGCCGAGGCCGAGCTGGGCCGGGAGGTTGGCGATGAATTCCTTGGAGCCGACCGTCGGGAGCACCTGCGAGGCGCTGAGCCCGCGCACCTCGAAGCGGCGCTCGATCCAGTCGACAGCAGCCTGGCGCAGAGATTCGGGGCCGAACACCGTGGGATAGCCCGGAGCATCCGCCGACCCGATGAGCGCGTCGCGCGCCACGTCAGGGGTGGGGTCGACCGGCGTACCGATCGACAGGTCGACCAGTCCGCCAGGGTGTGCAGCGGCACGCGCCTTGGCAGCCGCGAGGGTGTCCCAGGGAAAGTCCGGGAACTTCGCCGAGACGTTGCCCCTGGGCATCATTCCTGGGACTGCGGGGGCAGCGCGGCGATCAGCGGGTGGTCCTTGTCGATCACGCCGAGCTTGGCAGCGCCACCGGGCGAGCCGATGTCGTCGAAGAAGTCGACGTTGGCCGCGTAGTAGTCCTTCCACTCCGGCGGCGTGTCGTCCTCGTAGAAGATCGCCTCGACGGGGCACACCGGCTCGCAGGCACCGCAGTCGACACATTCGTCGGGGTGGATGTAGAGCATGCGGTTGCCCTCGTAGATGCAGTCCACGGGGCATTCGTCCACACAAGCGCGGTCCTTGAGGTCCACACACGGCTGGGCGATCACGTACGTCACGAGCATTTCTCCTTCAAGGGGCTGGCACTAGTATCACGCCTCCACTCCACCTCCCGCACATGAGGTCCACCTCATGACATGGAACGCTGGAGCCATGGGTCTCGATGCCACTTCTCTCGGGCAACGGATCGTGGTCCGGTACGCCGTGGGTGGCAGTGGCCCCTCGGGCGGACCGGCCATGAGCGACGTCATCGGTCGGGTGCGGGCCGTCGACGCGACTGCCGTGACGGTGGAGCGTCGTGATGGGCGTACGCAGGTCGTCGCCCTGGCAGACATCGTGACGTGGAAACCCGTTCCCGATCAGCCGCTTCGCCGGCGCCGGGCCATTGACGTGGACACCGCGGAGCTGACGCGCATCACCTCGCGGGGCTGGCCGGCGATCGAGTCGGTCGCGCTCGGCGAGTGGGAGCTGCGTACGTCCGGGCGATTCACCGGGCGGGCCAACTCCGTTGCGGTGCACGGCGATCCGGGCCTGCCGTTCCCCGAGGCGCTCGACCGCGTGCGCGAGTTCTACGCGTCGCACGACTCGCCGGCGCTCGCTCAGGTCGTGGTGGGATCGGCTCACGAGCGGTCCTTCGCCGGCGCGGGATGGGTGCCGATGACCGGCTATCACGGAGGGGCGGTCGTACAGGTTGCCGACCTCGATCCTGCGTACGCCACCGATCCGGCCGCGCGCATCGCACGCGACGGTCGACGACGACTGGCTGGCGAACTATGGACGGGTCAACGACCCAGTCGCCGCGCGGGCGGTGCTGGAGGGCCCTGCGACCGTCGGCTTCGTGTCCATCGGCACCCCTGCCGTCGCGATCGGACGCATCGTTGTCACGGGCGAATGGGCCGGGATCGCCTGCGTCGAGGTCGCGCCCGAGAACCGGCGCCAGGGGCTGGCCCGCCGGATCGTCGAGACGTCCCTGGCCTGGGCGGTCGAGCGAGGAGCCGACAAGGCATACCTGCAGACCATGCACTCCAACCACGCGGCGATCGCGCTCTACAAGCCATACGGGTTCGTCGATCACCACGACTACCGCTACCTCGAGCCCGGGGACACAGACTTCGCACAGTGAAGCCATGGCGGTCACCCAGCCAGGCGTTCGTACGGTGAGGACATGACTCACGATCACGACGGACCGCACGAGCACGACCTCGGCCTCTCCCACGACCTGCCCGCGCTGCTGAATCGCCGCCGTGCCCTTGGCCTGCTGACCGGTGCCGGGCTGGCCGCCGCGCTGGCCGCGTGCAGTGGCAGCGACTCGCCCGGGGCGTCGACCACGACGAGCACGCCGTCCTCGACCTCGACCATCGGGCAGCGCCACGACGACGGTCGACGGCGAGGTGCCGGAGGAGACCGGCGGGCCGTTCCCCGCGGACGGCAGCAACGGCGTCAACGTCCTGACGGAGAGCGGTGTCGTGCGCAGCGACATCCGGTCGAGCTTCGGCGGGACCAGCACGACCGCCGAAGGGGTCAAGACCACGATCGAGCTGACGATCTTCGACATGAACGGCAGCGACGTCGCGCCGTACGAGGGTGCTGCGGTCTACCTGTGGCACTGCGACCGCGAGGGCCGCTACTCGATGTACGACTCGGAGATCGGGGACGAGAACTACCTGCGCGGAGTGCAGGCGGCCGATGCCGACGGCAAGCTGACGTTCACCTCGATCTTTCCTGCTGCCTATCAGGGGCGGTGGCCGCACATGCATTTCGAGGTCTACAAGACCGCCGCGGATGCCCAGAAGGCGACGGGCAAGCTGCGCACGTCGCAGATCGCTCTGCCGGAGGACACCTGCAATCAGGTGTACGCGAGCTCCGGCTATGAGCAGAGCGCCCGAACCATGGCGCAGACGACACTCGACTCCGACATGGTGTTCAGCGACGGCCACTCACTCCAGATGGCGACCGTCACCGGCGACATCGACAACGGCCTGACGGTCAAGCTCAACATCGCCGTCTGACCTCCCGCTGACGGGTCACTTATTGCCCGCTGACGGGTCACTTCTTGCGAACCGACTGGTCCAAAAGTGACCCGTCGCAGGGCAATAAGTGACCCGTCAGCGTTATTCGGTCTGGGGTTTCTTGCCGCAGATGACGTGGTCGGCGGCCTGGTATGTCGCGGTGTCGGTCTCGGTCTTGACCTTCTTGCCGCCCTGGTAGAACGAGCGGTAGATGTCGATGTCGAAGCCCTGGATCGGACCCTGCGGCACGCAGCGATCGGTGTCGTCGTACTGCTTGCCGGGCGTGCGGCCGTTGCGGCGGGCCGACTGGCCGGCCTTGATGTCCCAGACCTTGGTGCTCCACAGCTCGACGTGCATGATGCCCGCCGACGACGGAGTGCTCCTGACGACGTAGGCACGGATCAGCACGCCGTACTTCGTGGGGTTCTTGAACCGCAGGTCGAGGTTGCCGTAGTAGACCGTCGCCTCGCGACCGACCGGGTAGCGGTCGATGTAGAACGCGTGGGGGTGATGCTCGACGTCGTCCATCCCGCCGAAGAAGCCGGCGTTGTAGGTCGTCGTCGCGACCTGGGAGACCCCGCCACCGAGCTCTTCGCGGAACACGCCGCCGTTGATGACGGTGCCCATGACGAAACCGTTGGCGGTGGTGCGCTCGCCGACGGTGTTGTTGAAGCTGAACGTCTCGCCCGGCTTGAGGATCGTGCCGTTGATCAGGGCGGCGGCGCGGCCCTGGTTGGTGTTGCGGTACTCGGCGTAGGGGAAGCGGGTCTCGAAGCTGCTGATCTTCTGCTTGATCTTGAGCCCCTCGGCGTCCTTCGTCGTGAACAACGGCTCGACGACCTTGGCCTCGACCTCGACAGCCCGCTTGTCGCCCGTCTCGGTCAGTGCGGGAAGCAGCTTGACCGCCATCTCCTGGGGCTGCAGTCCCACGCCCTTCTTGCCTGGGACGACGACCGGCTTGTTGTTGACGATCTTGACCGTGGCGTCGACGGCCTTCTTGCCGATGCCGGTCGTCGAGCTGGTCAGCGGACCGGCGAGCTTCTTGGGATCCAGGTAGGGCTGCAGCTCGTTGTCCTTGACGCGAACGACGAGCGCCGGCGCGTACGCCGTCACCGGCAGCGACACCTTCTTGTCACCGACGCGGATCGTGATCGGGCCACTCACGGCCGGCTCGGCGATCGTCTTCATCGCATCCGCCAGCCCGTCTGCGTCGACGGCCGGCTCCACGGTCGCCATCGGCACCTTGATCGGCTCCTCGCTGACCAGGTATGCCCCGCGGATCGCATCGGCGGCATCCGCCCGGGCGATGACGCGGCCGGCCTTGGGCTCACGCGGCTCGGGCTTGCCCTTGGGGAAGGTGATCTGCGCCTCGATGACGTCACGGTTGACGGTCTCGCCGATCGTGCCGATCGAGCTCTGGAGCTTGGCGTCATCGACATCGAGCGCCGGGGCGGTCTCGTGATCGCCGAAGAACAGACCCACCATGTCGGCCGGCTTCCAGCTGCGCTCACCCCCGGCGTTGCTGATGGTCCGATCGAGATCGAAGGCGAGTCCCGCTGCCTTGGGCTTGATGCGGAACTCGGTCTTGCCGTGGGCCAGCACGACCTCGCGGTCGACGTTGGGGGTCAGCGCCTTGTCGACCGCCTCGCGTGCCGCCGACGGCGACTTCCCGCTGACGTCGACGCCCCCGATCGAAGCGTTGGCCGGCATCCGGGCGCCGGTCAGGAAGTAGCCGCCGATGTAGAGGATGCCCAGCACCAGGACGAGTCCCAGGAGGATGCGCCGGCCCCGGTGTGTGGATCCGCCGTCGTCATCGTCCACGTCCACGCTGGCTGCAGATCGGTGGGGTCACCGCCCGCATCGTCGGCGTCGAGCGGCCACTCGAGCGACGTCGCCAAGGCCTTCTCGAGCTGCGGATCGTCCTCGCCGCCGTCCCGGAAGGCGTATGGGAGCGCGGCCTCGTGGAGGACGGCAGGCTCACCCGGCACCAGCTCATAGGCCGGTTCGACGTCCGGGACCTCGTCGAGCTCGATCTCCTCGTCCGGTTCGACGACGAGACCCGGCTCGACGATGCCATCGCCCTCGTCGACCAGTTCGGGCTCAGCCACCTCAGCCACCTCAGCCATCGCTCGGCTCCTCGCACCTGCCCGGCACTCGATCGGGGCCTCGATGGGCTCGGCGTCCTCCGCCGGCGAGTCGTCTGGTGTGGGGTGCTCGTCAGGCTTGTCGGTCATGTGTTGCTCCCGTAGACGGTCTTCTCTGAGGCGGGCAGGCGCACGATCGTGCCGTAGTGCGAGCGGTAGTAGAGCAGTGGATCGTCGATGTCGTCGCGGACCGCCGCACCGGTGACCGCTCCGACCAAGATCGTATGGTCACCACCGTCCGTCACGGAAACCGTGGTGCACTCGAGCCAGGCGAGCGACTCGTCGAGGAGCGCCGCCCCGGACTCGCCGCGGTGGAACGCGATCCCCTGCAACTGGTCCTCCAGTGGCCGGCCGCGATGCGCGAACCACGCAGACGCCTCGATGCCCTCCTCGGCGAGGATCGAGACCGCCCAGAAGCCCGTGTCGAGCACCGCTTCGTGGAAGCGGCTCGACTTGTGCGAGCACACCAGCACCAACGGAGGATCGAGCGACACCGAGGTGAATGCACTCGCCGTCATCGCGTGATCGACACCGTCCTGGACGGTCGAGACGACCGTGACGCCGCTGGCAAAACGGGCCAGCGCGCCGCGAAAGGCGTGCTGGTCCACCGGCCCCGTCATTGCTCCAGCCTAGGAGTGCGGACGACCCCGACGACGATGGCCCCCAGGCAACCGATCGTGAACGACCAACCGAGCCAGTCCGAGGCGATGAGATAGCTGCCGCCTGGCGAGAACTGCTGTGCCAGCAGGGCAATCCCCCACCCGAGCCCGAACCACGCGCCGCCAACCCGGGTGACCCGGTCCGCAGCAAGCACCAGGGCGTACGTCGCGACGATCGCCAGCAGGAGTCCCCATGGCCAGTCGACGCCGAGCGACCGCCACGCGTGCCGATGGACGAATGCGCCCACGACGCCGACGTAGGCCCCCAGGACAGCGAGTGCTGCGCGCTTCACCTCAGAGGCCGGCGAACAGGTCTTCCTCGAGACCGTCCGGTCCGACCGGCCCGCGCTCACCCTTGGCGAGCCGGTAGAACTCGGTCCCCCACACCTGCGAGCCGACGTTGTTGGACAACGCGAAGAACGGCCCGTCGACGGCGATCTGTGAGGCGTGCGCCTTCATGGCGTCCATCTTGGCGTCGGCGAACTCGTCGGCCTCGACCTTGGCGTCGAGCTCCTCGTCGGTCGCGCCCCAGGGCAGGTTGTCGGGGTCCCAGCCCTCGAAGCTTGTCTCGTCGCCGGCCTCGCGGAGCTTGCGGATGCCTTCGGCCATCTGCGACTTCGACATCGCGTCCCAGTAGACCTTGGGGATGTCCCACGCCTCTCCGAGCTCGGGGCGATATGACCGCACGGCCGCGAGCGACGTCGCGTAGGTCGCGACCCGGTGGGCCTGGATGTGGTCGGGGTGGCCGTAGCCGCCGAACTGGTCGTACGTCACCAGCACCTGGGGCCGGGTCTCGCGGATGATCTCGACCAGCAGGTCGGCCGCGACGGTGAGGTCGGCATGCCAGAACGTGTCAGGGCGGGTCTCGTCGGCGACCGTGGCGCTGCCGTCCTCGGCCCACTTCATGCCGGAGTCGCGGAAGTGTCCCGGGCCGCCGAGGAACCGATGATCCGTGACACCCAGGGCCTTCATCGCGGCAGCGAGCTCCTCGATGCGGTGCAGGCCGAGCCCGTCCTCGCGATCCGCGGCGAGGTGCTCGATCTCGGGCATCAGGATCTCGCCCTCCTCGCCGGCCGTGCACGTGACGAGCGTGACCTGGACACCATCGGCGGCGTACTTGGCCATCGTCGCCCCGTTGCCGATCGACTCGTCGTCGGGGTGGGCATGGACGAGCAGGATCCGCCGGTCGCTCAAGGTCATGGGGTCAAGGTTACTGACCGGCGCCGACACGACGTCATCCCGTGGGAGGCGCGTGGTTGGATCGGGACGCATGACCGTCTCGTATCCGCGTCTGGCCGCCCGCACCCTCCGATTCACCCTCGGCATCCCCCGCAACATCACGGTTTCGCCCGATGGCGGCACGGTGCGCTTCATCCGTACGCCCGACGGCGTCACGCGCACGGGCCAGCTGTGGGAGTACGACGTCGCGACCGGCACCGAGTCGATCCTGGTCGACCCCGTCGCGCTGCTGGGCGAGGACGGCGAGCAGCTGTCCGCCGAGGAGCGCTCCCGCCGCGAGCGAAGCCGCGAGTCCGCAGCCGGACTGGTCGGCTACGACGTCGACGAGACCGGCCGCTGGGCCTGCTTCGCCCTGTCGGGCCAGCTGTGGGCCGTGCACCTCGGCGCCAAGGCGGTGCACTCCGCTGCCGAGCGTGGGCGCGGTCATCGACCCTCGCCTCGACCCGACCGGACGCCTCATCGCGTATGCCTCGGGTGGCGCACTCCGCGTCATCGACGTCAACGGCCAGGACGAGCGCGCCCTCGTCGAGCCAGAGTCGGCGACCGAGGTCTGGGGGCAGGCCGAGTTCATCGCCGCAGAGGAGATGGACCGCTTCCGCGGATTCTGGTGGGCACCGGACGGCCGCTCGCTGCTCGTCGAGCGGTATGACGAGGCGCCCGTGCAGACGTGGCACATCGCCGACCCCGAGCACCCCGAGCGCGAGCCCGTCGCCCAGCGCTATCCCGCCGCCGGTACGCCCAACGCCGACGTCACGCTGTGGCACGTCGACCTCGACGGCAGCCGCACCGAGATCGACGTGGGACCGCGCGACGTACGAGTACCTCGGCCGCGTGACGCTGGACACCGCACGGCGCACCGGTGATCCAGGTCATGAGCCGTGACCAGAAGTCGTCGCAGATCCTCTCGGTCGACGTCGACCTCCGGGCGTACGAGCGTCCTGCGCGAGCTCAGCGATCCCGCATGGGTCGAGCTCTCGTCAGCGCCGCGGTTCGCGCCCGACGGCTCCCTCGTCACGGTCGAGGACACCGACGGCTGGCGCCGGGTCCTGCGCGACGGCGTGCCGATCTCCGGTGACGGCTGGCAGGTCCGCGGCATCGTCGACGTGTTCGAGGACTGTGTCGTCGCGGCAGCGTCGCAGGAGCCGACCGAGGTGCACATCGTCCGCTTCGGCTTCGACGGCACGCGTCACCGAGATCACCAAGGGCGGCGCCGTGCACGGCGCCGTGATCGGCGGGCCGACGACGGTCATCGTCCGCTCCGGCCTCGACGCCGTCGGCACCACGGTCGTCGTGCACCGTGAAGACTCCGAGCCCGCGCCGATCCAGGTGCTCGCCGAGCCGGCCCCGCATGAGCCCGTCGTCACGCTCGTCGCCGCGGGCGAGCACCAGCTCCGCACGGCCGTCCTCTTCCCCATCCGGCCACGCGCCCGGATCCCGCCGGCTGCCGGTGCTGATGGATCCTTACGGCGGACCGCACGCCCAGCGCGTGCTCGCGTCGGCGCGGGCGTTCCTCGAGGCGCAATGGCTCGCCGACCAGGGATTCTGCGTCGTCGTGTCGGACGGCCGTGGCACACCGGGCCGCGGCCACGCCTGGGAGCGCGCGGTGCTCCACGAGTTCGCCACCGTGACGCTCGACGACCAGGTCGCCGCGCTCGAAGCGGTCGCCGAGGCGTACCCCGACGACGTCGACACGACGCGCGTCGGGATCACCGGCTGGTCGTACGGCGGCTACCTCTCGGCGCTGGCGGTGCTCAAGCGGCCCGACGTGTTCCATGCCGCAGTCGCTGGTGCGCCGGTGACGGAGTGGCGGCTCTACGACACGTGCTACACCGAGCGCTATCTCGGCGATCCCCGCATGCAGCCCGAGGTCTACGACCGCAACTCGCTGCTGCCGCTGGCGCCGCGCCTCGAGCGGCCGCTCATGATCATCCACGGGCTCGCCGACGACAATGTCGTCGCGGCCCACACCCTGCAGCTGTCATCGGCGCTGCTCGCCGCCGGCCGGCCGCACACCGTGCTGCCCCTGTCCGGCGTCACCCACATGACGCCGCAGGAGGTCGTGGCCGAGAACCTCAAGCTGCTGCAGGTGCAGTTCCTCAAGGACCACCTCGGCGCCTGAGCGAGTTCAGTCCTTGAGGCGTTTGGGCTGTCCCGGGAGCTCTGGCGGGTCGTCCGGGCGGCGATCGTCACCCGGCAGCCAACCGCCGTAGACGTCGACCATCTCCACGACCCGGTCGTCGAACGGCTCGACGAGCAACACCCAGGCGCGGTCCTCCCAGTCCTCCTCGCCGGCGAACGCCTCACGCTTCAACGTCGTCGAGTAGCCCTCGCTCTCGAGAGCCTTGACCAGCTCTTCGGCATCGTCGTCGGAGTCGAAGTAGATTCCTGTCACGGCACAACCTCCGTTAGAAAACCCAAGATACGGAGATCGTGCCGCGAGTGCTCTGATGGTTCACTCGCTGGCGCTCGCTCACGTTCAGATCGTATGATGGTCGCGCACACATTCCCTGAGGAACAGGTAGCCGGTCCGTTGAAGCTCTGAGGTCAGATCCCGCGCAGCAGCCCACAGCGGCCTGCGCACCCATCGACCTCATGGAGCGCACATGCGTGCATCACTGTCTGTCAACGACCTCTCATTCTCCTGGCCCGACGGCACTGTCGTCCTCGACAGCCTCGACCTCGGTGTCGGCCCCGGCCGCCATGGTCTCGTCGGACTCAACGGCTCCGGCAAGTCCACGCTGCTGCGGCTGATCGCCGGCGAGCTCACGCCACAGCAGGGCTCGATCGGTGTCGACGGCGCGGTTGCCTACCTGCCGCAGGATCCCGGCGCCGACCCGTCCCAGACCGTGTCGGACGTGCTCGGCATCGCCGAGACCCTCGCTGCGCTGCAACGCGTCGAGGCCGGGTCGACCGCGATGGCGGACTTCGACACGATCGGCAACGACTGGGACATCGCGGAGCGTACGGAGGCTGCGCTCGCCAGGCTCGGACTCGGCCACCTCGGACTCGACCGGCCGGTCTCCTCGGTGTCCGGCGGTGAGCTCGTCCTGCTCTCCCTCGTCGCACGACTCCTGACGCGCCCGTCCGTCCTGCTGCTCGACGAGCCGACCAACAACCTCGACAGCGCAGCGCGAGGACGGCTCATCGACATCGTCGCGGCGTGGAAGGGCACGCTGCTGGTCGTGAGCCACGACCGGGACCTGCTCAACACGATGGACGACATCGGGTCGCTGCGTGGCGGGGCCGTGCGCTGGTACGGCGGCGGATTCGACGACTACGAGGCCGCCGTCGCGATCGAGCAGGACGCCGCCGCGAGGGCTGTACGCGCGGCGGAGTCCGACCTGCGCGCCCAGAAGCGCGATCGGATCGAGGCCGAGTCGGTCCTCGCGACCCGGCGCAAGCAGGGTGAGAAGGCCTGGGCCGAGAAGCGGATGCCCAGGATCGCCATGGGCAACTACAAGCGGCGGGCCCAGGTGTCCGCCGGCAAGCTCCGTGGGGTGCACGACGACCGGGTTGAGGACGCCAACGCACGGCTGGCCGAGGCCGAGGAGCTCGTCCACGACGATCGTGAGATCCGGGTGGACCTCCCCAAGACCGCCGTCCCGGCCGGCCGCGACGTGCTGACGCTCGACGGGGTCCGCCCGGCGTACGGGGACCTGACCCTCGACCTCGAGATCCGCGGACCGGAGCGCGTCGGGCTCACGGGCCGCAACGGAACCGGGAAGACGTCGCTCCTGCGAGCCATCACTGGTGAGCTGGCGCCGGCGGTCGGCACCGTACGGGCGCACGTGCCGATCCGGCACCTGCCGCAGCGGATGGACCTCCTCGACGGGTCGCTCACCGTCGCCGAGAACGTCACCCGGATCGCGCCGAGCACGACCGAGAACGACCGGCGGGCCCAGCTCGCGCGATTCCTGATCCGTGGGCGGGCGGCAGACCAGCCGGCGTCGACCCTGTCAGGTGGCGAACGCCTGAGGGCGACGCTCGCCTGCCTCCTGCTCGCCGAGCCCGCGCCTCAGCTCCTGCTGCTCGACGAGCCGACGAACAACCTCGACCTGCCGAGCATCCGCCACCTCGTCGAGGCGCTCGAGTCGTACCGCGGTGCGTTCATCGTGGTCAGCCATGACCGGAGGTTCCTCGACGACCTCCAGCTCACCCGAAGGATCGACGTGTGACCCGCCCAGCACACTGGTGGCATGACCGGGACCAACTGGGCGGGCAACCTGACGTACGGCGCATCAGCACTTCGTGAACCGGCCTCGGTCGACGAGCTCTGCGAGATCGTCGCCGCGGAGCCCCTCGTACGCGGTCTCGGCAGCCGCCACTCGTTCAACCGAGTCGCCGACACGACCGGTGTGCAGATCTCGACCGCCGCGCTGCCGGCGTCGGTCGAGATCGACGCGCGTGCTCGGGAGGTCACGGTCTCGGCAGGCCTGCGCTACGGCGAGCTGGTCGAGGAGCTCGACCGCCAGGGGTGGGCCCTGCACAACCTCGCGTCGCTCCCCCACATCTCGATCGCCGGCGCGATCGCAACCGGGACGCATGGCTCTGGCGACCACAACGGCAGCCTCGCCAGCTCGGTCGCAGCGCTCGAGCTCGTCACGTCCGACGGCTCGGTGCTGACCACACGGCGCGGCGATCCGGACTTCGCCGGCATGGTCGTGTCGCTCGGCTGCCTCGGCATCGTCACCAAGGTCACGCTCGACCTCGTGCCGACGTTCCAGGTCCGCCAGGACGTGTACGAGGGCGTGTCGTGGGAGTCGATCGCGAAGAACCTCGACGCCATCACCGCCAGCGCCTACAGCGTCAGCATGTTCACCGACTGGGGCGACGCGGGCGCCCAGCAGGCGTGGCTGAAGTCGCGCGCCGACGTCACGCCGCCCACCGACTTCTTCGGCGCGCCGCCGGCGACGCGAGAGCTGCACCCGTTGCCTGACGAGTCGGCGGAGTTCACGACGCGCCAGCTCGGCGCGCCGGGGGCGTGGTGGGACCGGTTGCCGCACTTCCGCCTGGGGTTCACGCCGAGCAATGGCGAAGAGCTGCAGACCGAGTACCTCGTGCCGCGCGGCCACGCCATCGCCGCGATCGACGCGGTACGTTCGCTGGCCCCGGCCATCCGCCCACACCTGTTCGTCAGCGAGCTGCGCACGATCGCCGCCGACGACCTGTGGCTCAGCCCGAGCCACGACGTCGACTGCCTCGCCATCCATTTCACCTGGCGCATGCATGTGCCCGAGGTGACCGCACTCCTGCCGGCGCTTGATGACGCCCTGGCGCCGTACGCCGCACGGCCGCACTGGGGCAAGGTGTTCCAGAGCAACCGCGATCGCCTCGACGCGGCCTACCCGCGCATCGCCGACTTCCGCTCGCTGGCCGCACGCCTCGACCCGGCCGGCACGTTTCACAACGACCAGACGTCGGAGTGGCTCGACCGCTGAGAAGTGTGACGTAGTCGTTGCCGTTCGAGGCCCACAAGTGGGGCCCGGCGATGCCACACTAGAAATATGAACACGTTCAAAACATTGCCGGCCGAGCTGGTCGGACCGCGCTTGATGACGCAGGACTGGACCCGACTCACGTTCATCCACTGGGCGGTCGACCCGGCACATGGTGGCGCCGCTGCTGCCCGCCGGCACCCGACCCGATGTCCTCGACGGCGTGACGTACGTCGGACTGATCCCGTTCGAGATGCGCCGCTCGGGATTCGGCCGGGGCCCGGCGGTGCCGTTCTTCGGAGACTTCGCCGAGACGAACGTCCGCCTCTACTCCGTCGATGACGAAGGCCACCACGGCATCGTGTTCCGATCCCTCGAGACGAGCCGGCTCCTCGTCGCCCTCGGAGCCCGGATCGCGTTCGGCACGCCGTACATGTGGGCGCGCATGCGCATCCGTCAGGACGGCGCTCGCATCGACTACACGACGCGCCGCCGCTGGCCCGGTCCGCGCCGCGCGGGAGCACGCATCTCGGTCACCATCGGCGATCCCATCACTCAGCCGTCGGCAGCCGAGGAGTTCGTCACGGCCCGCTTCGGGCTGCACACGCGCTACCTGGGCCGCACGCTCTGGATCCCGAACCATCACGCACCCTGGCCGTTGCGGACCGCCACGGTGGAATCACTCGAGGACGACCTGGTGGCGGCCGCCGGCCTGCCTGGCATCGTCGACCGCGCGCCCGACCTGGTCATGCATGCCGACACGGTCCGCACCGAGTTCGGCGTCCCCGTCGTGGTGCACAGCTGATCTCACGCCGCGGATGGCGACCCGATCCGGCGCGACAGCGCGTAGCCCCACGCGGCGGCGAACACGAACATGAACAGCGAGTAGACCGCTGCGGGGATCGAGATCTCGGTGCTGTCGAGAACCTCGACCGCGACATAGATCGCGAGCGTCGCGTTGTGCACGCCGATCTCCATCGACGAGGCGATCGCCTGGCTCTCGACGATGCCTGCGGCCTTGGGAATCACATACCCGACGACCAGGCTCACAGCACAGAAGACCGCCGTCGTGAGGCCGACGTCAGCGAGGTAGTCGCCGACGTTCTCCCGCTGGTCGAGCAGGATCGCGATGACGAGGATCGCCAGGATCACGGCCGATCCGATGCGTACCGGCTTGTCCATGCGGGCGGCGAACTCCCGCCGCCGAGCCCTGACGAGCATCCCGAGGAGCACGGGCAGCAGGACGACGGCGAAGACCTCGACAACCTTGCGGAACTGCAGAGAGACCGAGTCCTCGCGGTCGAACCACGCGATCGCGAGGTTCGTGATGATCGGAAGCGTGAAGATCGCGATGACCGAGTTGATCGCGGTCAGCGTCACATTGAGCGCGACGTCACCGTGGAACAGATGGCTGAACAGGTTGGCGCTGGTGCCACCAGGCGATGCCGCCAGCAGCATCATGCCGATGCCCAGCAGCGGCGGCAGGTCGAACAGCACGACGAGGCCGAAGCACACCGCCGGCAGCAGGATCAGTTGGCAGGCCAGGGCGACGACGACGGCCCGGGGGTGCTGGCTGACCCGCCGGAAGTCATCTGGGGTCAGCGACAGGCCGAGGCCGAACATGATGATGCCGAGAGCCAATGGCAGGCCGACGGTGCTGAGCGCGGAATCCATGCCTCACTCTAGGCGGGGGTCAGGTCACTCAGGCGAGCTCGAAGTCGTCGAAGTCGAAGCCCGGTGACACCAGACAGCTGACGAGGGCGTCCGACTCTGACGGCCGGGTCCGCTGCCAGACACCGGCCGGCACCAGGAACTGCGGCAGCTCACCGGCTCCCAGGTCGAGACCGACGACGTGCGCCTCGCAGAGACCCGGCCCTGCGTCGAACCCGCCGAGCTCGAGCACGACGGCACCCTCGTGGGCGAGCCACAGCTCGTCGGACGCCACCCGGTGCCAGGCCGACGCCTCACCCGCCGGCAGCAGGAAGTAGATCAGCGTTGCCGTCGGGCGTACGCGACCGTCCGCCAGCGTGACCGAGACCGGCGAGGCCCAGGTCTGCCGGAACCAACCACCCTCCGGGTGGGGCTCGAGGTCGAGCGCGTCAGCCAACGGTGGTCGCGTCACAGCGCGGCCTCGATCGCCGGTATGCGCTCGCGGAACGCCGCGACCCGGTCGCGGGTGCGTTGCGGCTCACCGACCTTGGCCAGGTTGACGGAACCCCTCGTCACCACGAGCCTGACCGGCCTCGATGCGGTCGCTCGCCGTGGTCATGCGCTCGACGACGGCGTCGAGCACCGTCATCGGCCCCCACTCGCCGTAGGCGTCGACGAGGAGGTCGAGCCGGCGGGCGACGTCCTCGATCGGGATCTCGCGGTAGAGCGGGATGCCGGTCCAGGCCAGGAACGCGAGATCCTCGATCGGGCGTCCGGGTCCGGCCATGTCCCAGTCGATCATCGCCACGAAATGGCCGCTCTGGATGATCCAGTTGTATGCGCCAGGGTCGTGGTGGCAGATGATCTGGTCGTCCGCGATCTCGGCCTCGCCGCCCCGCCACCGGCGTACGCCCTCCGGGCCGGAAGCCGTCGACGAGATCGTGGAAGTCCCGCAGCCAGGTGACCGCCTCGGCGAGCACGTTGTCGAGAACGATCTCCTGGTCGACCGGGACGCCACGACCCTCGACATACTCCAGGACCTCCCGGCCGTCGTCGTCGAGACCGTGGAGCTCAGGAATGCCGCGCAATCCGTTGTCGTGGAGGTAGGTCAGCAGCTCGTGAACGGCTGGTGTCCATGGCCCGGTGGGGCGCCGGACCGTGCGGCCGACGCGCGTCGCCCCGCCCACCGCTCCGGGCAGGTGCTCAGGCTGTGTGTCGTCACGTGGCACTCTTTCATCGTGGCACATTCTCACTCGCATGCCGTGGCCGACTACGGACCTCCCCGACGCGGCCTCGCCGCCACCCTCACGGTGGTCGTCCTCGCGATCGCCGCCCTCGCCATCGCCGCGATGGTCGCCCTCTGGCCCGAGGCGGACAAGGTGCCGCACGACAAGAACCCTTACGGCGGCCAGGGCGTCACGACGATCAACGCCAAGGTCACCGGCGTCGACCCGTTCAACTGCAACAGCGGCGGCGAGGGACCCGACGGGCTCCCCCAGGTCAAGGGCGACTGCGCGCACATCACGGCCACGATCGACGAGGGCACCGCGACGTTCGATCTGGACGCCGCGCGCTACAAGGCCGGCATCAAGGCCGGCGACGAGGTCAAGATCCTTCGCATCGCGCCCAAGGGCCAGTCCGTGTCGTACGAGTTCCTCGACTTCCGTCGCGGGTTGCCGCTCACGGCTCTCGCGGCGATCTTCTCGGTCCTCGTCGTCCTCGTGGCGCGATGGCGTGGGCTCTTCGCCCTGGCGGGCATTGCGGTGACGATGCTGGCACTGACCAAGTTCATCCTCCCGGCGTTCCTGGCCGGTGAGTCGCCGTTGCCGGTCGCGATCGTCGGTTCGACGGTCATCATGATCGTGGTGCTCTACCTGGCACACGGGATATCCATACGTACGACGTCGGCGTTGTTCGGCACGCTCGTCGGCATCGCGCTCGACCGGGCTGCTCGGTCTGGGCGCGACGGCGTGGACCAGCTTGTCGGGCGTCGGCTCCGAGAACGACCAGATTCTCGTCGCGACGGTCCCCGGCATCCATCTGTCGGGGGTGGTCGCCGCCACGATGGTCATCGCCGGGCTGGGTGTGCTCAACGACGTCACGGTGACCCAGGCAAGCGCCGTGTGGGAGCTCCGCGCCCTGCAGCCGTCGATGCGCCCCGGCACGTTGTTCGCGTCAGCGATGCGCATCGGCCGCGACCACATCGCATCGAGCGTCTACACCCTGGTGTTCGCGTATGCCGGCTCGGCGATGACGATCCTGCTGCTCATCACGGCCTATCAGCAGAGCCTCGGGACGATGGCCACGACCGAGGAGATCGGCACCGAGATCGTCCGTACGATCGTCGGCGCGATCGGGCTCGTGCTCGCCGTGCCGATCACGACGGCGTTCGCGGTGCTGATGGCGCCGAAGGGCGAGGACGATCACGACGACGCGTACGCATCAGCCCCGTCCGCGGCGCGGCAGCCACGCCGGGACGGCCGGCGCCTGAGGTCAGTCCTCGTGCGCCGGTCCCCCGGCCTGCGGAGCCAGGTCCCCCGGCCGTTCGCCGGTGTCGCTGGCATCCTCGGGCTCCGGCGGCACGGGCCCCGGATTGGCGAGCTCACCGTCCTCGTCTGAGCGGGTCTCGTCGGTGTCGTTGCGCGCTTCCTTCGGATCAGACATGCGCACGGCGTACCCCGGGATGGCCGCCGTCAAGCAGACGCGCGAGCTGCGACGACGATCCGTTCACGAATCCGGCATCCAAAGTTCACGCGGCACACCCAGCAATCGGGCGCGTCCGGACCCGCTCCGCTCCTACGCTCGAGCCACCGCCCTTGCGGGCCGTGCGAGAGGAGACCCCGATGCCGTCCACGCCGCAGGCTGCCCCGTGGACATCGACGTACCGGCTCTCCTCCGCAACCCGTCAGCAGCGCATCCTGCGGGCGATCCAGCGGCTCGACGATCCTGGCATCAAGGCGCTCGATGGGAGCCGAGACACCGATTGCGTCGTGGTCATCGAGTGCGCATCAGCGGCGGCGGAGATCCTGTCGAGGAAGCTCGTGATGGCATGGGACCTGCAGGCCGTGCGCACGGAGACCACCCGACGGGCGGAATCCGCGGTTGCTCCAAGGCGGCTCCGCTGGCTGCTCTGAGATACATCTCGCATTGGGGCATGTCGCCTTGAGTCTCCGCGTGAGCCGGGGTACATGTGGGTAAGTACGTTTTCGCCTCAAGCAGATGGGCCGGTCGTTCCGATCGTCACCTGCTTCCCCCTGCCGAGGAATGGTTCCATGATCGACCTTGTCGTCCGCCCGCTTGCCGGACTCCTGTTGTGCGTCGCCTTCGCGGCCATCCTCCTGTCCCTCCCAACCGTCATCCGCCACGCAAAGGCTTGGTTCACCCAGATCCGCGAGGGCAACCTGCCAGCGCCCGTGCTGAGCCTGATCAGGCAGCGCGAAGAGCCTGTTGAGGCCAACGAGCCCACGTCCGACCGCAAGGCCTCCTGACCCCGCGACTCAACGTCGTACGGCGCTCCCGTTGTAGACGTACGTCCACGGGCGACCGATCCTCGGCCCGGGCAGGTAACTCCGGTCCACGGCGGTGATCTCGAAACCCGACGACTCGACCAGCGCGACCATGTCGCGCGACAGGTGACATCCCCCGGCGAGCGCCTTCTCCAGCGGGTCGAGGCGATGTTGCCACCGCGCAACTCGCGGCTCGGGAGCCAGCCCGTGCTCGAGGAACTCGAACGTGCCGCCCGGGCGAAGCACCCGATGGATCTCGCGAAGCGCCAGCTCCACGTCGGGAATCGTGCACAGCGTGAACGTCGAGAGCGCCGTGTCGAAGGAGCCATCGGGCTCGGCGAGCGCCTGCCCGTCCAGGCCCGATCGAATGATCGGCGTGCGGCATGCGGCGCGTCGGTCGGCCGACATCCGCCAGGCCTCGTCAGACGGCTCGACCGCTGCCACCGAGGTGACGGTCTCGGGATACTCCTCGGTGTTCAGGCCGGAACCGAACCCGATCTCGAGAACCTGGCCGCTCAACCGCGCGCAAACCCGCTCGCGTTCGCGCATGACGTCGTCCGACGACAACGCCTTGTCCACGATGTGCGGCACGATCCGTTCACTCCAGAAAGCCATGCTCGATCGTAAGTCGCAGTCGGCGGTCTTCCTCCACCGCCGGCCCCTGCAACACCCGCCTTTGGGCCGATACTCGAAACTATGGAGATTCAGCTGCGGGACTACCGGATCAAGCCCGGCCACATGGACGACTGGATCGCCGCCTGGAAGGGCGGCGTCGTGCCGCTCCGTCAGCAGGAGGGATTCCAGATCGTCGGCGCATGGGTCGATCGGCCGCACGATCGGGTCGTGTGGGTCGTCAGCCACTCCGGCGCCGACGGTTTCGAAGCTGCGGAGGAGAGGTACCACGACCGGCCCGAACGACTGGCGCTCAACCCCGACCCTTCCGATTTCATCGAGTCTGCGACCTTGGACATGGTCAACCCTGCCTTGACTCCAGGTGCACCAGGGTGACCGTCTCCGGGCGTCGCCTCGGCATCCAGAAGCCTTGCGTCGCCAGGGCTCGCCCCGTCATCTCGCGCCCTTCGGTCGGGCCTTCGCCGGGTAGCGGTGAGGACATGCTCACGAGCGAGTGGCCCGTCGGCCCCTCCCAGCTCAGTCCGTATGTCGCCATGGGATCGAGACCCGGCACGCGCACCGCGACGCCGCGGTTGTGCGCCGACTCGTCGAGCTGCACGTGCGCGACAAGAGCCTCCCCGCGATCGGCAGCCACGACGCCGTGCAGCTGCACGGCGGGGTCGGAGGAGTCCGGTCGAACGACTCGGCCTGAGTGCAGCAGAGCCCGGAAACGGCGGTAGCGAACCACCCAGTCCGCGAGCTGGTCGAGCTCCTGGTCGCCGGCGGTCATCAGGTCCCACTCGATCCCGAACGAGCCGAACAGCGCCGTCGCGGCGCGGAAGTCCAGCGGCAGAGTTCGCCCGGTGGTGTGCGACGTGTACGAGGACACGTGCGCCCCGACATACTCCGGCGCCAGGAGCTGCGTGGTCCAACGCTGGATGTGCTGACGCGCCAGCGCATCGGTCATGTCAGACGTCCACACCCGCTGGACCCGCTCCAGGACCCCGAGGTCGACCCGCCCACCTCCGGAGGCACACGACTCCCAAGCAATGTGGGGGTGCGCGGCCCGCAGCGCGTCGAGCAGGGCGTAGAAGGCCAACGTCTGCTCGTGAGCCGCGGGCGCCCCGAAGCGGCGGGCAGTTCCAGCCTCCAGCAGATCGCGGTTGTGGTCCCACTTCACGTAGTCGACGGGGTGCGCGGAGAGAATCGCGCTCATCCGCTCGAAGAGATAGTCCCGCACCTCGGGACGGGACAGGTCCAGGACGAGCTGGTTGCGCTGCAGAAGCGGAACCCGCGGACCGCTCGAGAGGATCCAGTCGGGGTGACGGCGGTAGAGATCCGAGTCGGGGTTGACCATCTCCGGCTCGAACCAGAGCCCGAACTCGAGTCCCAGGCCACGCACATGGTCGACCAGCGGTGTGAGGCCGTCGGGCCACACCTCCTCGTCGACCCACCAGTCCCCCAGCCCGGCCGTGTCGTCACGCCGATGGCGGAACCAACCGTCGTCGAGGACGAAGCGCTCGACACCCACGCGGGCAGCAAGGTCGGCAATGCCCTTGAGGCGATCCAGGTCGTGGTCGAAGTACACGGCCTCCCACACGTTGAGCACCACGGGTTGGGTGCCGGGGTGGGCATCGAGGGAGCGCTGGTACGCGTGCCATACCGCAGCCAGCCCGTCGAGGCCGTCGTCGGCAGCCGCGAAGAACACCCAAGGCGTCGCATAGCTCTCGCCCTCCGCCAGGCACACCTCGCCCGGCTGGAGCAGCTCGCCGCCGCCCACCGTCGCGGCGGTGGCGGCGTCCCGCTCGACCCGCAGTGTCGAATCACCGCTCCACGCGACGTGGACGCCGATCACCTCCCCTTGAGTTGGTGAGAAGTGCGGAGTCCCGAGGACGACCATCGTCGCTGCGCCCAGCCCCGGCCGCCCGCCGCGGCTCTCCCGCAGCCACAGCCCGTCGGTGACGCTGTGGCGTTGGGGCGTGCGCTCACGCTCGTGCCGGCCGGTGAAGTCCAGCGCCTCAACGTGGTTGTCGCCCACCGGGAGCACCACCTCGAGCCCGGTCACCAGGTAGGGCCCGGGGCGATGTTGCTGACGGCGTAGCGTCCGCGCAACGCTCCCCCGGCCACCGACTCGAACTCGGCGACGAGCTTCAGCCCAGCGTCCGCATCGGAGGCTGTCACGGTGAGCCGGGTGTCGCTCATGTCGAATGAGTCCTGGACGAACCGCGTCGACCAACCCTGCCCTGTCGCGACACCGTCAGCACCCGCAATCAGACGGTGACCTCGGAGGTGCGGTCGGGTGTAGAGGCGGTGCGCGTGCTCGCCGAGCAGCGGCATACCGGGCCCGTTCGGCAGCAGCGGGAACGCGGTGCCAGAGGCGTCCTCACCACCATGCATGCCGGTCCAGAACACAACGGGGAAGCCGTCGTCACGCGTGGCGAGCTCGATCCGGGTGCAGGATCCGGTTCGGGTTGTTGGTGGGAAGAGCATGGGGAAGCTGTCTCCTGTGAGGGGGTGGGCCGAGGAGTGCCCGAACCGCCAAAGGCTGTTCGGGCACTCGTCGAAGGGAGGTTGGGCTCAGCCCTTGACGGCGCCGGCCGTCAAGCCGCGGATGAAGAACCGCTGCAGGCCGAGGAACACCATGATCGGCAGGATCATGGTGATGAATCCACCTGCCGTGGTGAGCTCCCAACCCTGCCCGAGCTGGGTCTTGAGGTGGGTCAGGCCCACGGTGACCGGTTCGTTGTCGCCTGGCCCGATGAACACCAGCGCGACCAGCAGGTCGTTCCATACCCACAGGAACTGGAAGATGGCGAACGAGGCGAGAGCCGGCACCGACATCGGCAGGATCAGCCGGAAGAACGTCTGGTAGTGGCTGGCGCCGTCGATCTTCGCCGACTCGATCACCGACTTTGGCAAGGTCGCCATGTAGTTGCGCAGGATGTAGATCGCCAAGGACATGCCGAACCCGATGTGCGCCAACCACACGGAGGCGAACGTGCCGTTCAGCCCGAGCTCGCGGTAGAGCTTCAGGATGGGCACGAAAGCGACGTAGTTGGGCACCACCAGCAGGCTCACGACAGTCAGGAACAGGACGTCCCGGCCCTTGAACTCCATGAACGTGAAGGCGTACGCGGCAAAGGCCGCGATCAGGATCGGGATGATCGTCGCCGGCAGCGAGATGGCCAGGCTGTTGATGAAGGCCCGCCCCATGTGGGCGTTGCCCGTGAGCGCCTTGTCGTAGTTGTCCAACGTGAGGCTGGTGAGGGTCGACGGGTGGGTGAAGACCGTCCACCAACCGCTGCTGTTGACATCATCCAGCGACCTGAACGACGTGACGAATGTGCCGAGCAGTGGCACGATCCACGCGGCGCAGAGCACGATCAGGACGACCTTGGTGGCCCAACCGGCCTTGGCCGGGTTGGGGTCGAACTTCGCAGCCTTGCTGACCTTTCGCCCGCTCGTGGTGGATGTGACGGGTGCCTTTGTGGTGGTCGTGACAGTCATGCTGCCTCCTCGGCCTTGAAGTGACGAACCTGGTACCACATGACCGGGATGACGGCGATCATGAGGATGACGACGATGGCCGAGGCGGCGCCGTAGTTGAGGAAGGTGCTGATGTTGTTGTAGAAGAGGTTGCCCAGCACGTTGGTGTTGAAGTCACCGTTGGTGTTGACGTAGACGATGTCGAACACCTTCATGACGCCGATGGTCACGGTGATGAAGACCGTGATGATCGTGCCCTTGATCTGCGGTACGACGATCCGCACGAAGATCTGCCGCTCGCTGGCCCCGTCGATGCGAGCCGCCTCCACCGTGTCCGCTGGTACGCCCTTGACCGCGGCGGAGAGCAGGACCATGGCGAAGCCCACCTGGGCCCACATGAGGATCAGCATCAGGAGCAGGCTGTTGAAATGGAAATCCGTCTGCTGCAGCCATGCGACGGGACCCCAGTCGAAGACGCCGATGAGGGCGTTCTGGAGACCGATCTGCGGCTGGCCCGCGGGTTCGGCGGCGTAGATGAAGCGCCAGATGGTCGCTGCGCCGATGCTGCTGATCGCCACCGGCAGGAAGATGATCGTCTTGGTCAGCTTCTCGCTGCCGGGCCGCAGCCGGTCGGAGAGCACAGCGACCAGGAGGCCCACGATCACGGTCGCAGTCGGCACGATGATGATCCACAGCAACGTGTTGATGAGGGTCTGGATGAACTCGTGAGAGCCGAAGAGATCCGTGTAGTTGCGGAGTCCCACGTACTTGAGGGAGAGGTTGTCCTTGAAGCTGTTGTTGATCGTGAGGATCGCCGGGTAGATCAAGTACACGACGATCGCCGCGAACGCCGGGAGGATGAACAGGTACGGCTTGACCTTGTGCTCCACCTTGTCGGGCAGCAGCTCGGCGAGCTTGTTGAGGAGCCAGAAGAGTGCCACGGCCCCACCGACTCCCGCGATCACGGTGAGCAGGGCGCTCAGTGCTTTGAATCCCATGGGCCGGCCTCTTTCATCGAACTCTGGACTAGGTGGTTGATCGGGGCGCGGGCGACGGTCACCCGCGCCCCGAGCTTGGAGATGTCGAGCTAGCTGCTCGGCCAGCTCTTGTCGATGTTCTTCAGTGCCTTGTCCAGGTCCTGCTGGCCACTGGTCCACGCAGTCAGCTCTTTCCAGAACGACCCCGTTCCGACCTCTGCCGGCATCTGGTCAGAGCCGTCGAACAGGAACGCCGTCGCGTCATATGCCACCGTGGCGACCTGCTTCGTGATCGCGTTGGGGTAGTGCGAGACGTCGAAGTCCTTGTGCGGCGAGATGAACGAGCTGCTCTCCGCTGCGTCGTTGCCGATGTCGGTCGTGGCCAAGGCCTTGACGACCGTCTTCACGTTGGCGTTGTCGTTCAACATCGTCAACATGTCGCCGCCGCCCTCGACCGGGTTGTCACCGCCGGCCGTCGCAGCCGGGAATCCGAAGACACCGACGTTGGCGTCGAGGTCCTTGGCCACGGCCTTCGGGAAGAAGCCAGTGATGAACGAGCCCTGGTTGTACAGCCAGCACTTGGGGCCCTTCGCGTCGAACATCGGGTTGCCGGCGGTGCCGAAGTTGGTGCTGGCAATCGCCTTACGACCGCCGAGCGTGTTGCCCTTGGTGAAGAGCAGCTTGGAGAACTCGTCCCCAACCTGCTTGACCTCGTCCGAATCGAACGGGATGTCGTGCTTGACCCACTTGTTGTAGCCCTCCACGCCGTGGTACTTCATCATCAGCGTCTCGAACCAGTCGGTGGCCGGCCAGCCGGTGGCGGTGTCGGACTCGATGCCCATGCACCACGGCGTTCCACCATCGGACTTGATCTGTTCGGTCAGCTGCTCGAGTCCGGCGATGTCGGCAGGCGCCTTGTAGCCGGCCGAGTCGAAGGCCTTCTTCGGGTAGAAGACCAGGCCCTTGACGTTGGCGCTGACGAGCAGGCCCATGAGCTTGCCGTCGACGGTGCCGGCGTCGAGCGAGCCCGGCACCATGCTCGCCTTGAGCTTGGTCATGTCGAGCGTGTCGTCGAGCGGCTTGATCGCGCCGAGCTTGTTCATCTGCTGCACGACGCCGGGCTGCGGCACGAGCGCGATGTCGGGCGTGTCTCCGGCCTGGATCTTCGTGACGATCAGCTGGTTGATGTTCTCGACCTTCTGCCAGTTGATCTTGATGTCAGAGCCGTCGGCGGACAGCTTCGCCACCAGCGACTTCTTCAGACCGTCCTGGACTGGCTGGTCGATGCTGGACCAGATCGTGACGGTCTTGCTGTCGGCCTTGCTGTCGCCGCCACCACAGGCGGAGAGGCTCATGGCGCCGGCCACCAGGCATGTCAACAGGGCTGTGCGTCCTCGCACGTGGGTTCGCATCTTGGGGGATCTCCTCGCGGTTGTCGCGCTATTTCTGGGTAGCGCTATGTCTGGCGGACGGACTGGACACGATCTGTGGTAAACATGCTGAATCGAATCAGCATGATCATGACTGTGTCGTGCGTCACTGTCAAGGACGCGATTCGAAAAGCGCAGAATTGACCCGAGTCGGAGACGGGTCGAGGGTCTCTCGGGAAAGGTGGTGGGTGTGTCTCCTCGCAGCAAGGTCAAGCTGAGCGACGTCGCGACCCGCGCCGGCGTGTCGGCGACGACGGCCTCCTACGTCCTCACCGGCCGCTCGGCGGAGATGCGGATCTCCGAGACAACCGAGCAGCGCGTACGCCAGGCCGTCATCGACCTCGGCTACCGCCCCAACCGCAGCGCGCAGAACCTCCGCACCGCCAAGACCAGCACCGTCGGCGTGATCTCTGACTTCGTGGCGAGTGGACACTTCTCCAGCCAGATGCTCGCCGGCGCCTCGGAGGCGGCTCGGCAGCGCGACCACCTGCTGGTCATCGGGGAGACCGGCGGCGATGCCGAGGTCGAGCGGCTCCTGATCGAGGAGATGATCGACCGGCAGGTCGACGGCATCGTCTATGTCACCCGTACCGGCCTCGAGATCCAGGTGCCCGAGAAGCTCGCAGGCACCCGAACGGTGCTCCTGAACTGCTTTGATCTTGCCTCCCCCTTGCCCGCCTTCGTGCCTGACGAGTTCGGCGGCGGACGCACCGCCGCGAGCGTCCTGCTCGACGCCGGCGTGACCGGCGACATCCACGTGGTCGGCGAGACCCCGCAAAGCACGTTCGCGGGACCCCAGCGACTCGCCGGCATGAACGACCGCCTCGCGGAGGTAGGTCGATCCGTGGCGAGTGTCGTGCCATGCCCATGGGCCGTGGAGGCGGCGTACGAGGCCACACACGCGTGGCTGGCGACCGGGGTTCAGCCCGGCGGGCTCATCTGCCTCAACGACCGCGTCGCGATGGGCGTCTACCAAGCGCTGGCCGAGCGCGGCCTTGACGTTCCGGGCGATGTCTCGGTGGTCTCGTTCGACGGATCGGAGCTGGCCACCTGGCTGCGTCCTCAGGTGATCTCGGTGGCCCTGCCATTCCTCGAGCTCGGCGCCCAGGCGGTGCAGGCGCTGCTCGATCCTGGCGTGCTCGCCCCGGGAGTGGTGCGCCTCCCGATGCCGTTGATGCCAGGCGGTTCAGTCCTGGCAACCCCTCCGACGAAGGAACAGCCTCATGTTTGACCTGCCGAACGACTGGGTGTGGGACTTCTGGGTGGCCGACGACGGTACGTCGTACCACCTGTTCTTCCTCAAGGCGCCGCGGTCACTTGGCGACCCCGAGCTGCGCCACCGCAACGCGTCGGTCGGCCACGCGATCTCGACCGACCTCAGCTCCTGGACCCGCGTCGCGGACGCGCTTGACCCCCAGCCGGCTCCGGCCTTCGACGACCTGGCAACGTGGACGGGCTGCGTGGTGCGCGCCGACGACGGGACCTGGCGGATGTTCACGACCGGGCTGTCGGGCGCTGAAGAAGGCCTGGTCCAGAGGATCGGCGTCTCGACATCGACCGACCTGATGACCTGGCAGCGTGACCCGCGCCCTGTCGTCGAGGCCGACCCGCGGTGGTATGCGACCCGCGGCAACGGCGCCGACGAAACCCACTGGCGCGACCCGTGGGTCTGCCGTGACGAGTCCGGCACCTGGCACCTCTATGCAACGGCGCGGGCCGCCGGGACCACGCAGGCGGTCGTGGCGCACGCGGTCTCCGACGATCTGCAGGCATGGACGGTGAAGTCGCCGCTCAGTGCACCGAGCGAGCGCTTCGCCTGGGCCGAAGTGATCAGGCTGCACCAGCTCGACGGACGGTGGGTCATGTTGTTCTCGTGCCTGGCCGAGCACATGCCGCACGATCCGCCGGGTGCCGGGGGCGTGTGGGCGGTGCCGGTCGACGGGCCGGGCGCACCGGTGAACCTGGACCTCGCAACGCGGTTGACCGACGAGGCGCTCTATGTCGGCAAGCTGATCACTCTCCGAGACGGATCCAGCCGGCTCCTGGCGTTCCGCAATCTCGACAGCGCGGGGCAGTTCGTCGGTGGAGTGACCGACCCCTTGCCTGTTGAGTGGCTTTCGGGTGAGGCCCGGATACGCCTGGTCGAGAGTCGGCCGGAGTCTGCCGCAAGCGTGAAATGACGCCGTCCACCAGCGTCAACGGTTGCGCGTAGACGTTGGTGGGTATGTCGACCAGGTGACTTCTGCAACCCAGGAGCTAGCACCTGCTCTGGACATCGACGCCAGCCTCACCGATATCGAGCGCGGCGTGAACCTGCTGCTCAATGTCACGCCGGTCAACGCGACGCAGGCCTGGGCAGACTTCGAGCGGAGTGACTTCGAAGCGGCACCCACTCTCCGGCTCAGACCGCTTGAGTTCGAGCCGGATCTGGTGCGACGCGACCTCTACGACCTCGAGATCGAGAACGTCGCCGATCCTGCGCTGCACGCGTTGTTCACGTCCAAGCGTGACGAGATTGCACGGCAGATCACCACCCTGGAGGATCGCGACACCGCGCGATTCGTGTACGGATCGCTGCAGCTCTACGGAGGGATCACCCAGCCCCTGGTGTCTGCTGCCGAGGAGCTCCTCGAGGCCATTCCGCAACAGGCCCCGAGCACCCAAGGCGTCACGGCCGGCGTGTTTGCGGAGGCAGCTCGTGCAGAGTGCGATCGGTACCGCGCCGTGTATCAGGACTTTCCGTCCGACATCGAGGTGCGCGACGACATCTCCGAGCTGATGGTGTCGTTCGGCCGGCTGCTGATCCCCGAATCCGCCACCTTCAGGGCCGACCGGGTCGAAGCCCTGCTGCATCATGAGGTCGGCACGCACGTCGTGACCTACCTGAACGGCGCCAGGCAACCTCTGAAGCTGCTGACGATCGGACTGCCCGGCTACGACGAGACCCAGGAAGGTCTGGCCGTTCTCGCGGAGTACCTGACCGGCGGCCTGGACCCTCGGCGTCTCCGCGTGTTGGCGGCACGAGTCGTGGCCATCGCCGAGATGCTCGACGGTGCCGAGTTCCTGGAGATCTTCGAATCGCTGCGAATTGACCACGGGATTCCCACGAGGACCGCGTGGTCCATCGCCATCAGGGTGGTCGTCGGGGGCGGCTCGGTGAAGGACGCGATCTACCTGCGTGGCATCACGCGCCTCCTCGAGGCCCTCGCGGACGGCGGCAGCCTCGACACCCTTTTCGTCGGCAAGCTCGCGTTGGACCACATCCCGTTGGTCCAGGACCTGCTGGACCGCGAGGTGCTGACGGCGCCATGGGTCCGACCGCGCTGGCTGGACGTGCCCGGGGCACAGGAGCGCCTCGACCGACTGCGTGAGGGAGCGTCGGTGAGGGATCTGTATGGAGGAGAGGGAGCGGATGAGAATCGCATTCTTGGTCAACGAGGTGGTCACTGAGATCGATGAGTACACGACCACGCGCCTGGCGAGGGCAGCAGCTCAGCTCGGGCACGAGGTCTGGTACGTCGGGGTGGGAGACGCCGAGCTCGGAGGCGACGGGCAGCTGGCGGCCCGCGCCCATACCGCGGAGCTCGAGCAGGACGACACGCTCGAGGGCTTCATGGAGCGCATCAAGGAGCGCGAACCCGATCGGATCGTCATGGACGACCTCGATGCTGTGTTCCTGCGAAACGAGTCCCTGGAGGACATGCAGGATCGGCCGTGGGCCAGTCCACTGGGTGTGGTGCTCGGTCAGGTGCTCAAGGCTCGAGGCGTGGCAGTGGTCAACGACCCGATGTCCCTCGTACGCGCAACCAGCAAGCTCTACCTGGAGGAGTTCCCAGAGAAGATCCGGCCGCGATCGCTCGTGACGCGCGACCCGGAGGCGATCGAGCGATTCGTCGCCGAGGTCGGCCACTCCGTCGTGAAGCCGCTGTATGGAGCCAAAGGCCGGAATGTGTTCGTGATCGAGGACGAGAGCGAATCAAATCTCGCCCAGATGACCGAAGCCGTGCTCCAGGACGGCTACGCGATCGTCCAACAGTTCGTCGACGGCGGGGAGGACGGCGATGCGCGGATCTTCCTGCTCGAGGGACAGATCCTCGAGCACGACGGGAAGCAGGCCGCCTTCCGGAGAGTGCCCGACGGCAACGACCCGAGAGCCAACATCAGCGCGGGCGGGCACCCCGCCCCTCTCAAGGTCGGGGACGTGGAACGCGACATGGTCAAAGCGATGAGCGACAAGCTCGTGGCCGACGGCATGTTCTTCGTCGGCATCGATGTCATCGGCGACAAGGTCGTGGAGATCAACGCCGAGAGCCCCGGCGGGATGCAAGCCGTCGAACGGCTCTACGAGGTCGACGTCTGCCCGACCATCATCGAGGCGCTGGAGCGCCGTGCCGGCTCGAGAACCTGAACCGCAGGACCCGGCAGGTGCCCGCCGCCGGACATGCAAACTCGGGAATAGAGCCCACGCATCACTCGTTCTGACGTTATGAGCAGCGATTCCGAGGCCGAGCACGACGCTCTTGACGCCTACTCGGCGATCGTCACCTCCGTCGCGGCGCAACTGACGCCGCGGGTGGCCGCACTGCGCATCAGGCTGCCTCGGGGCGAGTCCTCCGGATCAGCCGTCGCGCTCACCGGCGAGGGCCACCTCATCACGAACTCCCACGTCGTCGGCAGGGCCGATGGCGGTACGGCCGAGTTCGCCGACGGCACCGTCGCTCGTTTCGAGGTCGTCGGACGCGACCCTCTCTCCGACCTCGCGGTGGTGCGCACCGAAGGTGAGGTGCCGAGTCCACCGGAGTACGGCGATGCCGACTCCCTCCTCGTCGGTTCCCTGGTGGTGGCGGTCGGCAACCCGCTCGGTCTGGCCGGCACCGTGACTGCCGGCGTCGTGAGTGCCCTGGGACGGAGCATGCCGGCGCGATCGCGCACCGTGGCCCGGCTGATCGAAGATGTGATCCAGACCGACGCCGCGCTCAACCCGGGCAACTCCGGTGGCGCTCTGGCCGACAGCCGCGGCCGAGTGGTCGGCATCAACACCGCGGTGGCCGGGTTCGGCCTGGGGTTGGCCGTGCCCATGAATGCGACCACTCGCCGGATCATCCATGCGCTGATGCATGACGGTCGGGTGCGGCGGGCCTACCTCGGTCTGGTGAGCACGCCAGCGCCGCTGACGCCCGCGCAGGTGGAGCGGTTCGGGCAGCGGCGCGCGCTGCGCGTCGTGGAGACCGTGCCGGACAGCCCGGCTGCGCTCAGCGGGCTCTACAACGGCGACGTCGTCCTCGCAGTCGACGGCGTGTCCCTCGATGACGCCCAGTCATTGCAGAAGAGGCTGTTCGCCGATGCCATCGGGCGACGCATGGAGATCACCGTGCTGCGCAACGGCGCGCTGGTGGACGCCGTGGTCGTACCGACCGAGCTCGCTGACTGACAGCTCGGCGAGCCGCGAGGCAACGGACGCAATGAAAACTGGGTGCGGCCACAGCCTCAGCACAGTGTTGCGAGCAAACGTCGAGTCCAGACAACAACACCCAGGAGGAACAGACATGGACAAATCGACAGCTGCACGCCTCGGCATCGCCGGCGCGGTCGCAAGCGTAGGACTGGCGGCCGGAGGCATCGCGATGGCCTCAGCCGAGAGTACGGCTGACACGCCGGCAAGCTCTCAACCGCACCCCGGTGGGCTCCGAGGCGACCGCGGTCAGATCGCCGAGGTTCTGGCCAAGGAGCTCGGGCTGGACAAGGAGGTCGTTCAGAAGGCGTTGGACGAGGTCCGCACCGACACGTCCAAGTCCACCGACGGAAGCAAGACCAAGCCCGCTCCCCCGACTGCGGCGGAGCGCACCGAGCGCCAGGCCGCGCTGGCCAAGGCTTTGGCGAAGAAGCTTGGAGTCTCCGAAGCCAAGGTCAAGGCCGCCCTGACGGTCGCCAACAAGCAAGCTGACGCGGATCGTCAGGAGCGGCGGGCTGACTCCCGGGCGAACCTCGTGACCCGGCTGGATGCCGCCGTCAAGGCCGGAACGCTGACGAAGTCGGACAAGGCCTCCGTGCTGAAGGCGTTCGACGCCAAGCTCATCGGAGGCTTTGGTGGCGTCACCGGCGGCCAACGCTGACGTTGCGCATCATCGAACAGGCCCTGCCCTCGACGATTTGTCGGGGGCAGGACTCCGTTCAAGCGGCGCCCTTGTCGAGTGACTGCTTTACATATACGGTGCAAATGTCAAGTTTGACGAGATGATGCGCCGACGACGAGAGCGAGATTCCCGTGGCGACGACCACCCAACAGCAACCCGTCCTTGGACTGCCGGATCCCGGGGAGCGCGTCCCACTTGTCGCCTGGCCAACCGTCGCGCTCTACGTGGGGACGCTGGGATTGTTCGCGCTGGAGATGTACGGCGCACTTGCGGCGGGGTGGTCACCGTGGATCACCGTTCCGATCGGCGCTGCAGTCACGTTCTTGATGTTCAGCGTCCTGCACGAGTCGACGCATCATGCGATCAGCACTGACACCCGGTTGAACAACGCCCTTGGCTACATCTCGATGCCGTTCGTCGCGCCGTACGCCTCGTACCGGTTGCTCAAGTTCATCCACATCGAGCACCACCGCAACACCAACGAGCCCAAGTCCGTCGATCCCGATGCCTGGACGAGTGAGGGTCCGTGGTGGCAGCTTCCGTTCCGGTGGATGACAATCGAGGCTTGGTACTTCGTCTTTTACCTGCGCCGGATTTCGCAACGCCCACGTGGAGAGGTCATCGGCACCTTCGCGATCGCTGTGGGCGTCCTGGCTGCATTCGCTGGCCTGGTCCTCGCCGGGTACGGCGCAGAGTTGTTGGTCGCCTTCCTGATCCCGCAGCGCATCGGCATGGGCGTACTCGCATGGTGGTTCGACTACCTGCCGCACCACGGCTTGCCGTTCACCCAGCGCCAGGACAAGTACCGCGCCACTCGGGTGCGTGTGGGTGGCGAGTGGTGGGCAACGCCGCTCTTCGTCTACCAGAACTACCACCTGGTGCACCACCTGCACCCCAGCGTGCCGTTCTACCGCTATGTCCGCGCGTGGCGCCGCAACGAGCAGGCGTACCTCGACCGCAACGCCGCCATCTCGACCGTCTTCGGCCGGTCACTCACGTCGGCGGAGTACCGCACCTGGCGTCGGCTGACGGACGATATCGGCCAGACACCTGACCGGGCGTCGGCGCAGCGGCCGATCTTCCACCCGTTACGCGTTCAGTCGGTCGAGCGCCTCACGGCCGACAGCTGCGTGATCGCGTTCGAGATGCCCGAAGACCTCGCCCACGAATATCGCTATGTCCATGGTCAGCACATCACCCTGCGTGCCATGGTCGGCGGACAAGACGTGCGTCGCAGCTACTCGATCGTGGCGCCGGTGTCCGACGGCGCCTTGCGCATCGCGGTCAAGCAGATACCTGAGGGCGTCTTCTCGACGTACGTGAACCACGAGCTCGAGCCCGGCGACATCCTCGACGTGATGACGCCGACCGGTCGCTTCCACACCGCGCTGGACCCCAGCATCCCCCGCTCGTACGCAGCCGTTGCCGCCGGTTCCGGCATCACGCCGCTCATGTCGATCATCGCCACCACGCTCGAGACCGAGCCGGGCAGCACCTTCACGCTCGTCTATGGCAACAAGACCTCGGAGTCGACGATGTTCGGGCCGGAGCTCGCAGCGATGGGCGACCGGCTGGCGGTCCACCATGTGCTGTCACGTGAAGACGGCGCCGGGTTGCGTGGTCGCGTCACATCCGAGCTCGTTGACGAGTTGGTTTCGCATCCCATCGACGCCTGGTTCCTGTGTGGGCCGCAAGATCTGGTCGACGCCATGGAGACATCACTGGGCTCGCGAGGGACACGTGTCCTGACCGAGGTGTTCCACACCGATCCGGCGGCCAGCTCCGTGGGTCTGGACCTGGAGAGCCAGGTGACGATCGCGGTCGATGGAATGGAGACGACGTTCCCCCTGCGGTCGACCGGCGACACCATTCTGGACGCGGCGATGCAGCAGGGCATCGACCCGCCCTACTCCTGCGCCGGCGGCGCCTGCGGCACGTGCCGCGCCAAGGTCCTTCTCGGCCGAGCCGTCATGGACCAGAACCACGTCCTGAGCGACGAGGAGATCGACACCGGATACGTTCTCACCTGCCAGGCGCATCCGGTCAGTGAGGAGCTCCGGATCGACTACGACGCGTAGTTCGGCGACTCGGTTTGACTCGGCACGTTCGTCCATTCAGCAACATCGGCGCACTGGTGATGTCACGATCGTCGGATGACCAATACGCCCCGCGCCGTCCCAGGTTGGTACCCGGACGCGCAAGGCGAGATGCGCTACTGGGACGGCAACGCGTGGACCGAATTCACTGAGGCCAACTACGCACCGCCCGCGCGGGAGCGCGAGGAACCGACTGATTACCCCGTCAGCGCCATCCCGATCGTCCAGGAGACCACAAAGAAGTCGTGGGCTCGTAGGTGGCAGTTCTGGTTGGTCATCGCGTGCGTGACCTTCCTCGGGATCGGTGCGATCGGGAACGCCACCACTCCAGAATCCACAGATGATCCCTCGAGCCAAGTCGACTGGCAAGGCGGATCCGGTACGCCCCGGACAACCGACTCCCACCAGAACCGACAAAACCCAAAGACCCACCGATCGTGTTGCTCTTCGTCACGGACCAGAAGGACGGCGACTCCTTTGTGGCCTCAGATGGCAAGGAGTATCGCCTCGGGCTCATCAACACGCCTGAGCGAAACGAGCAATGCGGGCCCGAGGCAAGCGCGTTCACCCGCAAGTTCCTCGACGCCGGATTCGTTGTCGACGCCTACACCACGGACTCCCACGGGCGAAGCGTCGCCGAGGTGCGCGACGAGACCGGCAACTCCCTTAACGTTGCCCTCGCGAAGAGCGGACTCGGAGACGACCGGTACCTCGAAGAGTTCCGCCACGAGAACCCCGATCTGGGACGCCGCCTCGACAGTGCACTCGCGTCAGCCGCCACACCCCAATGCAAGAAGGTCACGAAGCCTGTCCCACTCGTCAGCAAGCCCAGCAAAGCTCCGAAACCAGCCAAGAACTGTATGACCGGATACACGCCATGTCTCCCAGTCGTCGCCGACCTTGACTGCGGTGAAATCGGCCACCCGGTCACGGTCAGCGGGAGCGATCCTTACCGTCTGGACAGGGATGGCGACGGAGTCGGCTGCGACTAGCGCCGGCTCCGCCGGCTCGTCGGCGATCTCGCTCTCAGCCGCTCTCGCGTCCTGGCAGAGGCGCACCGCTCAGGAAAGCTTCGTAAACCTCGCGCGCATCCTCATCGACTGGCGTGTCTCTCGGTCCGTAGCGGGCGTCCGTACGGTCCCGCTTGGGCCCAGATAGCCAGAACCACTCGCGGGTCTCAACGTCGTAAAAGTTGCTTTCGATGCCTTGGAACCGGCGCAGAACCCGACCGCGGACGCGCGCCGCTTTTCCATGACCTGTTGAAGTCGACCCAGCCGATCCCACATCGGGCCTTGGTCGGTGTCGTAGCCAGTCTTCTGCTGGACGAACATGCTCCGACGAGCCATCCCAACATCCTGACGCGTCAAACATTGAAGCGGATCGAAAAGTGGGGTTTTTGGATGTCTTTGAATGTGTTCGAACACCGTTGAAAACGGCCTCTGACCTGCGCAAACATCGATGGTTGACGATTGAACAAGAATGGCTGTCGCGGTCCGCAAATGAACTTCTTGCGGACTGTTTGCGGACCGCTGGCGGTCACGAGACAACCTCAGGCAGCAGCGTGAACGTCTCGACGTGACCCGGGCGCACAACCCGGAAGTGCCGGTGGTCAAGCGTCGCAATCTCGTCCACGCCGAGCCGCTCTGCGAGGGCAACCACCGACGCATCCGTAGTCCCAAGAGGAAGGTCTTCGTAGCGGGCGACCAGCTTCGGCCACTCTGGCTACATCCTCGGTCGTGAGGCTGACCATCTCGAAGCTCCCGTTAGCGACCGCTTCGAGAAAGGCAACCTCCGCGAAGGTCCCGACCTTTGCCTCCAGCATGAATCCGACCTCGGCCATGACAGTCTGCGGTACCAAGAGCCGGCGATTGGCGAGGCGGAGGCCGGTGAACAGCTCAACGCAGGCGTGATGGTCGGCGTCCTTGCGATCCGCTGCAGCGAATATGGGCCCTGTGTCGCAGAGAATCACGAGCGGCGGGCACCGAATCCCTCAACGAGGATCTCGTCGACCCGCCTGGCGTTATCGGTGCGACGGTCCTTTGACTCACCGATGCCAAAGAACCGAGGCGGCCACTCGCCACCAGGTGTCACCGATGTCAGGCGGCGGGCGTCCGCGAGCAACACGTCGACCTGATCGTCGGGCAAACCCTCGATCAGGTTGATGAGCTCGTCGCGCTTCGCGGTCATGGTGCCATCCTACGTCCGCACAGCCCGCGAAGTCAGTCACCGATGAGCTCTGACGTTCGGCCCGCCGGGCAGCGTCGGCGGATCGGGACGTCACCCGTTGTCGGGCACCGTCAAGCAGGTCTGCTGGGTCGTGGTGCGATCGTCTCCCGGGCCACCTGAAAGAATGTCCGCATGGCTGACGTACGTCGCTCCTCACCGGAGCCTCCCTGGAACGGGCCGGAGATCCGTCATACTCCCGGCATCGGCGACGACCTCATGCGCGAGCTCGCACCGTTGCTGGCCGAGGACGGCATCGATCTCGACGACCCGGACACTCTCCCGGACACGGACACCCTGCAGCGGGCGCTGGACCGCGCCGTCGAGCGGCGCAACGTGGCGCTGTTCACGCCGGTCGGTCGATCTCGCGAGCTGGCTCTCACCACGCTTCGGCTTTACGTTGAAGCGATTGCCGATGGCCAAACCGAGCTTGCCGGCGCGATCCTGGCCACTGCCCAACCCGAGTCGCCGGACAACTCCGTGGCGACCGTGGCTGGAACCATCGGTGTTGCGCTCGACCTCCTCGACACCGTGTTGTCCGGCAACGTTGCTTCCGCTCCTGACGGACTGGGCCCCCGGACCCGGCTCCCCAAGGGGCATTGGGTCGGCGAACGCGCCGCTGGCGACATCCTCAATCTCGCCCGCAAGGGGCGGGCTTTCAATGCGTTTGGATCGCTGATCACGCGGCAAGGCAGTCACTCGGTCCAGTCGGGTGCAGCGATCGCCCTCGCGGCAACCATGTTGACCTGGTCCGAACTGAGCGGCACCCCCGTCGACGAAGTCACCCCGAACATCTTCAGGTAGGCGCAAAAGTCGAGGGCCGCATCACAGACCCGCCCAGGACGCGGCATCTGCATTGGCGCCCAATCTCACGAGCGCCGACGTGTCGATGATCCAGCTCGACTCACTCATGACCAGGCGTCGGACATCCCGGCATCATCCGCGAGGTCGGCAGCAGCTGCGCTGAATCGCGACAGGTCGGCTGCAGTGACCGTGGTGGCCGTGCGACATGCATCCTGGTGCAGCAGGAGGCGCACGAACTCGGTTCGCGAAACTCCCAGTCGAGCGGCGCGCTCGTCCAGCAGCGCGAGATCCTCAACTGGGAAATTGCGAATCAATAGGTCAGGCATCGCGGTCCACCTCCCGATATCAGACGGTATCGGGGCCTTGGGTCACGGAGTCAAGCCTCGCGCCACCGCGGCGTCGAAGAGCTCACGGGCCACCCGCTCGGCCTGATCAGCTGCGGCAGCACCGACCGGCTTGGCTTGGTAACGGTCCTGGTTGCGTGCCCGCCGAAGACGGTCGAACTGCTGCGCCGCTTTGTCGGCAGGAGGCTTGTCGATCACGGTGCGCAAAATACCGGCCGAGCGCCTCGTGCTGGCCGGGCCCGTTGGCGGTGTGATAACCGTAGGCCGCGAGTAGCGCCTCCCCGATGTCATGCGCCGCGTCGTAGGCGATGCCATACCGCACGGCCGGGCTGGTGAGCAGCGGCAACTGCCCGAGACGCTCCGCAGCCTGGTGCATGAACGACGACGCCCGAGCCCCGTCGGCTGGTACGGCGTCAAGCCGCCGGGCCTCCACCAGCGCCACCACAGTCGCCTTCTGGACATTGCTGAGTTGAGTCAGCGCCATGGCAGCTCCCCCACAACAGGGACGACCGAGCCGGCCCGCACGCTGTCGAGGAAGCCAGACTGGTCGGCGAGCTCGGTCGCTGTCAGGATCGTCGGATTGACAGGGCGGTGCACGGCGGCCTCCACACGAGTACAGCTCTCGTAGACCTCGTCCACATCAGGCGTTCCGATCACCATGACGTCGATGTCGTTGGGCGCGGCACCCTCGATGCCGAGAAGTCGGGCCGCAAATGAGCCGTACAAGAAGGCAGAATCAACCCCGGCGATGCGCCCGAGCTCCTCGGCCAGAAGGGCGACAGGCCCGGCGCTGATGACCAGGATCTCGCGCAGAGGAGCCGCGAGCGGACTGTCTGGGTTCGCCCGGATCAGGCGGGTGCGGCCAACCAGCCGCTCGGTCAAGATGCCGGCCTCGACCAACCGAGCGACCTCCCGATGTGCGGTCGGGTAAGCCACATCGGCGCGATGCGCTACGTCGGTCAGGCTCAATTCGTCGTCCCACAGCAGCAGAGCCTCGAGCAGGCGCGCCTGACCGGCCGACCGAAATATCGGCGCGAGCAGCGGCGCATAAGTTCTCATATAACCGAGATAATCCTCCATTATATTGAGAGTCAACGCCCCTCCTACCGTGAGACTCAAAGCCCTCGATTTCTTGCGGACAGTTTGCGGACCGCTGGGTCTTGGCGAGCCCACTGACCTGCAGGGACGCGTCGACCTAGACGTTGAAGCGGAACTCCACCGGATTAGGTTGCATAAGCCTATGACGGGTCCAGCCCTTCGCCCGCTCGATCTGCTCGGGCGTTTCGGCGTTGAAGATGTCGAACAGCAGACATCGCCAGCGGGAGGCACCATTTGAGGGGACCGCGGTAGGCGGGTCGCTTGTCCAGCGGCAGCACCGTCGGATCCGCCACGTTCACCCACATGAACCGTTGCGGGGTGCCGATCGGTGTGGGTTCATCAAGGAGGGCACCGTACGCGACGTACGAGTAGAACAAGATCTATCGGGACCCCAGGACATACCCGGCAGATTCACAGGAAATCGGAGACCTTCACCTGGATGCTTCCCTGCCACGACGCCTGGCACGCTTCCGCCGCCGCGAGAGCCAAAATGGCCTCATCGAGCGTGCAGCCCCCAAACCGTTCGACGTCACCGTTGACATAGCGGGCGAACTCGTCCGTCTCGATGCGAAACGCAGTTTGAAAGCACTCCATGAAATCCATGGGCGGCGGCTGGCTCCCGATGTTCGAGTCTGCGTCCTGAACGTCCATCGGTGTGCGTGGGGTGAGACCGACTGACACCGACAAGCGACTGCCCAGCACCTCCATGCGGACATCCTGACCGCCCGGATGGCTCCTAGAGGAACTCAGAGTTCCAAGAACTCCGTCCGACATGACAACTGTCACTGCCGCCACATCACAGTCATCGAACTCACGGTAGTCGTCGCACAATCGGACAGAGCCGAATGCGTGCACCATGTCGATCCGGGTCCCGGTGGTCCATGCCAGCCAGTCAAGGTCATGGATGAGCAGGTCGCGAAACATCCCTCCACTCTTCGCGATGAACTCACGACTACTCGGCTTGTGGTCGAAGTCCGACGCACGAACGTGGAACAGGTCTCCCAGCTCTCCCTTGAGCACGCGATCTCGAAGCAACGCAATGTCCGGGTCGAACCGCCGCTGGAACCCGACATAAACCTCGCTGCCCAGGCGCTGAACGTCAGCTTGCAGAGCCCGCGCCTGGTCCATTGTCGCGGCAACAGGTTTTTCACAAAAGATCAACGGTGCAGCCCCAAGAAATGCGTCCAGGTCTGCGTGGTGGTCCTCGGAAGCACTGGCGATCACTACGGCGTCGAACACCTCCCCTGCCAGTTGCTCCCGCGATGCGGACTGAGCGCCGAGCTCGGCCGCGACTGCCCTGGAGCGTTGCACGTCCCGTCCGGTCAGCGTGACGTCGATGCCTGCGGCGATCAAGCGCGGTACGCGGACGCGGGACATGCGCCCAGTACCGACGACCAGAGCGCGTCTCCTTTGACCATTCATGATTTGTCTCCCTCGGCGATTCGCCCTGCTCGATTCTTCTGTTCGTTTCAGTACGCAGTCGAATCGGTGTCGACCAACGACCTGAAGAGCGCTGTGTCCACGACCGGCGACCAATCGGGTGCTGGATGGGCCAGCACACCCAAGACGCCATCACGAAACACCGGATCTTCACGGTTGAGCGGAAGTTCGACGATGCACCCAGTGGCTCCCGATTCGTACGCGCCGACCGTCGCCTCGAGGATTCGCAGGCCGTCGGCTCCACTGGCGCGCGCCGAGCCAGAGCCTCTCACCGCGTCAACGAAATCCTTGACGTTGTATTGGAAGGAGTCGTAAACACCCGGGAACTCCTCCATGCCGACGCGATCACGGCCAGCACCAAGAAGGTGCTCACTCACGCCCATGCCATCAGAGATTTTCACGTGTTCGACTGGTGCCCACGGCGCTGTCCCACCATCGCGGTACCGGATGGAGATGCGGCCGGCAGAGCCTGATATCTCGATACCTCCGGCGCCGACTCCCCAGCCGACGTTCACGAGAGCGGCCTTCGTGGCTGTCTCGAACCGGCACAGAGCCGTGTCCTCGACGTGGGCGCTCGAGTCCTTCGAGCTCAACCAAGCCGACACCCGTCGAAGGGGTTCGCCGAGCAGGTCCTCTGCCACATAGATGGCATGGATCATGTCGATCAGCACGCCACCGCCGGACGAGCGGGGGTCGTGCCGCCATCCGGCCTGGGTGCCACCGGCTCCCGGTTCGTACACGACGCCGAGGTGATTCACGATCACGCTGCGAATATCGCCGATGCGCCCATCGATGATGGCGGCTCGCGCTGCGCGGATTTCGGGAAGCCACAGATAGGTGTGAACTGTTCCGACCGTGACACCTGCCGTCTCGGCTGCCAAGAGCGCCGCCTGTGCATCAGCAGGTACGGCGGCAAGAGGCTTCTCGCAGAAGATGTGTTTGCCTGCTTCGGCGGCGGCGATCAGAAGGTCGCGCCTGAGATTCTGCGGCGTGCACACGTCCACCGCGTCGACGTCCGGTCGACCGATGAGCTCGAAGGCATCCTCGTAGAGGTCATCCTGCCCTAGACCGGCCAGTTCGGCGGCGGCTCGTCGGTTCTCCTCGACAGGGTCTGCAACGGCAACGATCCGACCGAGCTCTGGATGCTCTCCCCAAGTAGGGATGTGCAGCCTGCGGGAGATGTTCCCGCAGCCGATCACTCCAACTCGCAGCGGCGCCAACATCGAATCCCCACCCCGCTCCTTGATCACTACCACTGGACGTTCACGGACCCAGCGTACAGACTTGTACGTACATGTACCAGCGAGGGAGGCTCGGCAATGATTCCATCCGGACGTACGGGGCGGCGCTACCGCGTGGCCGACGTTGTCGCGCAGTCGGGCCTCAGCCGAGCAACAGTGGACCGCGTGCTGCACTCGCGCAGCGGGGTGCGAGCCGAGTCGGTCGCCCAGGTCGAGCGGGCGATCGACGAACTCGACAGGCAGCAAGCCCTCGTACACCTGTCCCACGCTCCGAGAATCCTCGACTTCGTCATCCAGGCGCCGGACCGGTTCATCGCCGCGTTCCGCACCGCCATCGAGTTGGAGCTGGAGACGTTCCATCCAGCGCTCCTGCGGGCGAGGTTTCACATACAGGAAAGAAGCGACATTCCAGCCGTGGTCCGAGTTCTGGGCGAGATACGGGCACGTGGTTCCGCCGGAGTTGTGTTGAAGGCACCGGACCATCCGCTCGTCGCCGAGGCCGTGGCTCGTCTCCAAGTCGCCGGTATCCCGACCATGACGTTCGCCACTGATCTGACAGACGCGCCGAGGGCAGCGTACGTGGGCGTGGACAATCGCGCTGCGGGGGCAACCGCCGCCTATCTGACAACTCAGGTGGACACCGACGTGCAGGCCGTGCTCGTCACGGTCAGCAATTCATCTTTCCTTGGCGAAAGCGAGCGCCTGCAAGGCTTCACCGACGCACTGGCCCGGATCAGACCTGACTGCAAGATCGTCGAGGTGGCGGACACGGACGGTCTGGACGAGAGCGTGCTGATCTCAGCACGCCGAGCGCTGATCGAGCACCCGGACATCACCGCGGTGTACTCCAGTAGCGGAGGGAACCGCGGGGCAGTGGCAGCTCTCCACGAGCTGGGGCGTCGGGCACGTGTCTTCGTTGCGCACGATCTCGACGAGGAGAACGTCGCCCTGCTCAGGACCGGCGAGGTGACGTTCATCCTCCACCATGACCTGAGGTCTGACGTGCGACGAGCGTGTTGGTGCCTACTCCAGGCCGGGGGCGTCCTGCCCGGTCATCCGATGAGCATCGCTACCCAGGTCCAGGTCGTTACTCCATTTAACGAGCCTGCCCGACTGGGGCTGGGACGCTGACCTGAGCACTAGGGGATGCGCCGAGCCTGCTGGTCGTCGAGCGCGCGCTCGAAGCGAGCTTGGTCCCACCCCGCGGCGAGCCCTTCGTGCATCAACTCGGCCTGGCTCTGGGGCGACAGGGAGTGCAGAGGCTGGTCGCGATCGAGGTTGGTGGGGAAGGGATAGCCCTCGGCAGCGACAGCGACCACGTTGACGACCCGGCGATCCGACCAGCCCGCACCGCAGCGCGCCACGAGCGGGCCGTAGACCGCCTTGCACAGGGCGGTCGTGTCGACCGCCTCCATGGCTCGTCCGAAGGCCGACGAAACCTGCAGCAGGTTCGCCATCCGGCGCACGTCCTTGGTCACGTTCGAGCCCGCGCCGTGGAACAGGGCCGGGTTGAAGAAGACGGCGTCGCCCTTGTCGAGCGGCAGCTGGACCCGGTGCTCGGCGAAGTAGTCCACGAACGCGGCTTCGTGGCATGACAGATACCCGTGGGTGTACTTCTGCGAGTGCGGCAGGTACATCGTCGGGCCGGCCTCCACCGGCATGTCGACATGAGCGACGGCCCCCTGAAGCGTCAGGAACGCCGACATCGTGTGCACCTGAGCGGGGTACAGGGCCGCCGGCTGGATGCCAAGGTGGTAGTCGCGGTGCGCCACCTGCGCCCGGCCGCCGGGGTTGACCACGTTGACCTGCGAGGTCACCTGGTAGTTGGGGCCGAGCCACGCTTCAGAGACCACCGCAAGGACTTCGTTGTCGTAGTAGTCGACGAAGGTCTGCGGGTCGTGCGCCGCGAGCTTGTCGAGTGCGTTCCAGATGCGGTCGTTCTCGCCAGGACTGGCGAAGTGGTCACCTGATGCGCGGCCGGCCCGCCTCTGCTGCTCGACGATCTCGCAGAACGCGTCGGTGGCCCTTTCGACCACGTCCGAGGCGAAGGCGCGCTTGAACACGACGATGCCGGGGCCGACGTGTAGGGCGCGGGCCAGTTCTGCCTGCACCTCTCGTCGGCCGTGCGGCTCGGCGCACGCCTCAAGCATCTCGGGCCCGTAGACGAGAACGTTCTGCACGACGTCCGAGGCGAACGGATAGTCGCGCGGGTCGGTTGCGACCTCGACCACGGAGGTGAAGGTGGCGAGAGAGCTCTCCTCCTTGACGTACCATCCGGTCTCGATGGGTCCCGATACGATCGGTCCCTGAAGGTCAGTAGTGGAACTCATGATCTCTCCGTCCTTGGAACGCCGCCGGTGGACCGGGCGGCGTAGTCTCTGATGCGAATCTAGGTCGGTTGGCTGGCGAGATGCGGCCCGTTATGCCTCATAGTCGCCTCACGTCGGACCGGGCCGATCCTCGATGAGGCGGATCCGCTGCCCCGTCTCCGCACTGAGCCTTGCCGCGTCGAGCAGGGCGATCGTCTCGATGGCACCGTCAAGGCCCACCGGCACCTCGCCCTCGCCCCGGATCGCCGCACCGAACTGCTCGTACAGCGCGAACCAAGACCCCTGGGCGGACGGGACTATCTCGACACGTCCGGGCGCGGCCAGCACGCCCCAGTTCTCCTCCTTCTCGAACCCCCACCCGGCTGGGTCGTCGATGGGTCGGATGCCCGCGATGATGTCTGCGGTCTGCTGGTCGTTGCTCGACGACACGAAGCTCCCACCGCTGCCGTAAGCCGCGAGCTCACGCTGGATGCGGCCGTTCATCTTGCTGCCCGACACCCGCGAAACAGCTCCGGAGGCGTGGTGCATCGTGACAGCGAAGTTGGCGTCGGTAGGTCCTTCGGGACGGTCGATCCAGTCCAGGTGGGCATCGACGGATTCGACGCTGCCCAGCAGCCAGCGCATCTGGTCGATCAGGTGCACGCCCAGGTCGCGTAGGAGGCCGCCGTCGGGGCCCGAGTCGATCGTGTGGGCCTCGTCGACGTCGAACCGCGAGTCGATCCGCCACACGTCACCCAATCGGCCGTCCTCGATCACCGACGCCAAGGTCAGCAGGTCGGCGTCCCATCGCCGGTTGTGGAAGACGCTGAGCAGTAGACCCGCGTCGGCAGCCGCCCGAGCCAGCTCCCGGCCGGCCTCTGCGGTGGGAGCGAAGGGCTTGTCGGACAGGACGTGCCGACCGGCAGCGAGCGCTTCCAGCACCAGTTCGCGGCGCGTGTCGGGCGGCGTGGTGATCGTTACGGCCCGCATGTCCGGCTCCGCCTCGAGCATCTCGGCGAGCGAGGCGTACACCGGTACGGCGTGGCGCTGCTTGACCTCGGCTCGGCGTTTGGGCGAGCGCGTGACGACTCCACACAGCTCGACGCCCTCGGCAGCCTCTATGAACGGTGCATGGAAGATCCGGCCGCCCGGACCAAAGCCGACCAAGCCCCACTTGATGGTCATCGAGCGATGCCCAGCGTGCGGCGGATCTCGTCGAGGTGGACCGGACGGTTCGCCCGCAGCGACAGGTCGGCCGCCTCGGCCGCGACGGCGGCATCGACCGCCTCCGCGATGGTGCAGGGACTGGGACCGCTGGTGGCGACCATGTCCAGGAACGCCGCCATCTCCCCACGGTAGGCCGCCTCGAATCGGTGGGCGAAGGACGTCCACGGCTGGGTGCCGCTGGGCTCTACGCGCGGTTCGGCCGACTGCAACGGCGACTCCGGCGCCAGTCCCACGACCACCGTCGACAGTGTCCCCGCCGCCTCCATCCGCACGTCGTACCCGGCGCCGTTGCGCCGTGAACCGTGCAGCGTGGCGACGGTGCCGTCCTCGAGGGAGAGCATGGCCACGACCTCATCGACGTCGTCGACGTCGTCGAAACCGGGCGAACGAGCGGCGCCGCGGGCCGAGATCGACACGATGGGACTACCAGCCACCCAGGGCAGGATGTCGAGGTCGTGGATCAGCAGGTCGCGGAAGATCCCTCCGGACGTTGCGATGAACTCGATCGGTGGTGACGCCGGGTCCGCGCTGACCAAGTGCGCACGACGCAACTCGCCCAGCTCGCCGGCACGCACTCGCCGACGCGCCTCGACGTACCCCGGGTCGAAGCGGCGCTGGAACCCGATCTGTACCTGGGTGCCGCTGGACTCGACGACATCCTGTACCGCGCGGGTGCTCGGTACGTCCATTGTGACCGGCTTCTCGCAGAACGTGGGGACCGAGTGCGCGCAGCCCAGGAGGATCAGCTCGGCGTGCGTCTGCGTGTTTGTGGCGACGATCAGACCGTCGGCGCCTTCGAGCAGCGCGTCCTTGGGAGAAGCGGCGACGGTCGCGCCGAGCTCGTCGGCGAGCGCTGTGGCGCGCTCCAAGACGGGGTCCGTCACGACGATGCAAGACGGGGACATCAGCTCGGCCAGGACCCGGCCGTGCATGGTTCCGATGCGGCCGGCGCCGGCCAGGACGATCTTCATGATGGGCTGTTCCTCACGGGTAGAGATGTCAGAGCCCATGGAGGAAGTCGACGCTGGCACGAGCGTCGGCTCGCACCAGTGAGTCGTCCGAGGCGACGTGGATCATGCGGTCGTGCTCGGGCACGTATAGGCCGTCGTATCCAGCCTTCTCCAGGGCGTTCACCAGTCCGCGGAGGTCGAGGTCGCCCTGACCGAGGACGTCGTACATGTGCGCGGCCACCCCTTCGGTGTAGCTGCGTTCGCCGGAGCTGACGGTCTCGAGGACAGACAGGTGAATGTCCTTCAGGTGCACGTGTGCGACCCGGTCCGCCGCCTGCCGGGCGAGCTCGACCGGGTCGGTGCCTCCGACCATCAGGTGGCCGGCATCCAGACAAATCGGCACCTCGGACCGATCGAGAAACTGCATCACCTCGTCACGGCTCTCGACCATTGTCCCCACGTGCGGGTGCAGGCACGCCGTGATGCCGCGCGCAGCGGCGCGAGCGTGAATGCCAGCGGTATTGACCAGCAGGGCTCGCCAGCCGTCGGCGTCGAGCTCAGGTTTGAGGTCGTACCCGTCCGCGCCGGAGTCGGCGGACATGACGATCATCGTCGCGCCCAGGACCTCGAAGGCATCTAGGATCGGACCGGCCGCCTCGTCGATATCCAGATCCGGGTCGTGAAGCACGATCGGGCAGAAGGCGCCGGCTGCACGCAGGCCGTGCTCGTCGAGCAGCTCCTTCTGTGCAGCCGGGGTTCCGGGGATGAAGCCGTCCGGGCCAAGCTCGGTCGTGGCCAGACCCAAGTCGGAGATGTCAGCGAGAACTCCGGAGGCAGGCAGTTGGTACCCCCAGCCTGGAACCTCGCACACTCCCCATGAGATGGGGGCCGCGGCGATACGCGTCAGGTCGATGGTCATGATGGGCTCCTCGTCGTGACCCGCAGGTCGAAAGTGTGTGGGGCGTGTGAATATCCCGGGAGTTCGGTATCTGAGCTGGGTCTGAGATTGTGTCGTCAGCTCACGTGTCCAACGCGCGCGGACGTTGCTCGAGATCGGCGGAGAGCTCGCGCGCAGCCTTCACCACCATGGCCGCCAGCGCGGTCACGTTGTCAGGTGTGACCCGGATGGACGGACCGTCGATGCCGATGCACCCGATCACCGGACCGTCACGTCCCTCGCGCACCGGTGCGGAGATGCATCTCACGCCCTCGTCGTTCTCCTCGTCGTCGATCGAGTAGCCCTGCTCCACGACCAATGCGAGCTGGGTCGCCAACAGATCGCCGTCGGTGATGGTCCGAGACGTTCGGGCTGGAAGCTCATCAGGCGACGGGGCGAGCCCGTGAGCCAGAAGCACCTTGCCCGCAGAAGTACAGTGCAGCGGAACCCTTCGGCCGGTGCCTGCGACCACACGAAGTGACCTCCCGGTCTCCACATCGTCGATGACCAGCGCTGACGTCCCGGCCGACACCGCGGCGTGCGAGCATTCGCCCGTGGCGTCAACGAGACGCTCGAGATGTGGACGCGCCACGCGGCCCAGGCGCCTCTGCGCAGGTTGCAACTGTTCGCTCGTCTGGACGGCAGGTCCCAGCCGGAAGCCCCGGCGATTCGGTGTCGCGGCCACGGCGTAGCCCTTCGAGACCAACGTCTGCATCAGTCGGGACGCGCTGCTCTTGTGTATGTCGAGCGTGGTGGAGACTTGCTGGACCGAGATACCCTTCGCGCGGCGTACTGGGTCCGACTCGATCTCCACCAAGAGGTCGAGTATGGTCAGTCCGCGTTCGAGGGTTCCCATGGAGGTCATGCTTGAGCGTATAGCCCGCAACTCGACTGACGCAATGTCGCGCTGCGTGCAACTCCTGGCTGTTTGCCGGGTTGTGGACACGTGCATCGGATACTCCTTTCCCCTCCTATTTGGACTGGCGACGTGAGGACCGCGCGGCGGGGTTTCTGGGACCCCGCCGCCGATCACTGCTAGCGCGTGCCGTTCTCCGCGAACTTCAAGACGGCGTCGGCGTTCTCCTTGGTCACGAAGGCAGGTCCGGAGTACACGGGCTGCCCACCACCGATGTCATTGCCGTTAATTGACTTCAGGTAGAGGCCGACGACACCGAGATAGCTCTGCACATATGGCTGCTGGTCAACGGCGAATTCGATCTTGCCGTCCTTAATCGCGTTGAGGACGTCGGAGTCGAGGTCGAAGGTGGAGACCTTCGCCTTGCTCCCGGCCGCCTCGACTCCAGCCACGGCATCGATCGAGTACTGGGCACCAAGTGCGACAACCGTGTCGATGCTCGGGTCTGCCTGGAGCTTGGAGGTGATGGTGGCGGCCACAGCGTTGTCGTCGGTCCCGTCGACCTGCAGGTTCTCGATCTTGGCGCCGATCTTGTCGGCAAGGCCCTTGCACCGCGCCTCGAGACCAACGTTTCCGCCTTCGTGAATGACGCAGATCGCGTTCGTGGCGCCGGCAGCCTTCAGGCGTTCGCCGGCAGCTTCGCCGGCGAGCGACTCGCTCTGTCCAATGTGAGTCATGGCGCCGAATGCCTTGGACATCTCCAGGCCCGCGTTGACCGTGATGACGGGGATTCCGGCCGAGACGGCCTTCGTGACGCTCGCCTGCACGCCGTCGGGGTTCGCCATCGTGACCAGGATGCCGTCGACCTTGCTGGCCACGGCCGCGTCGATCAGCTGCGATTGCTGGTCCGGATCGGGATCCGAGCTGTAGTTGACCTTGACACCCAGGTCGCTCGCCGCCTGCTCGCCGCCAGACTTGATTCGGTCCCAAAATGCGTTGCCTGGCGTGCCGTGGGTGATGAGGGCGTATGTGTACTTCTTGCCCGCTCCTTCGGCACTGCTCCCCTCGCTGCCGGTGCCACTGCACGCCGCCAGAAGCACGGTGGCGAGACCTGCGATCAGCAGGGGAATTACGCGAACCCTGCTGCGCTGTTTCGTAAACATGTGTTTTCTCCTCTCGGGCGCCTCGAGGCGCCCTACCTGTTGGCACACAGCCAAGATCGACCGCGCCACTCGTACCCCGGTCGGGGTCGCGAGCTCGTTCCGAGCTTCGTGTTGAAGCGATTCCGCCGCCTAGGGTTGAATCCCTACGTCGGCCGCCATCTCCGAGACCACTGAGGATTCCGGTCCCATGGTCCGCTCCAGCTCATTCACCAGGGAGTTCAACTCGGCTCCGCCCGCCATCATCGAAGTGAGCTCCTCCAGCGGCATCTCTGCCTTGGGGAAGTCACCCATGGACTTGCCGCGGCGAAGGATCATGAATCGGTCGCCGACGGGGTAGGCGTGGTGCGGGTTGTGGGTGATGAACACGACGCCGAGGCCGCGGTCGCGTGCTTTCGCGATGTACTTGAGCACGACCCCGGACTGCTTGACACCCAGCGCAGCAGTCGGCTCGTCAAGGATCAGCACGCGGGCACCAAAGTACACAGCGCGAGCGATCGCGACGCACTGCCGCTCACCGCCGGACAGAGTGCCTATTGGCTGGTCGACGTCCCGCAAATCGATGCCCATCGCGGCCAACTCGTCCTTGCTGATCTGCTTCATTGTCGCGATGTCCATGCGCTTGAAAGGGCCGACACCGGTGCGCAGTTCACTGCCGAGGAAGAAGTTGCGCCACACGGGCATCAACGACACCACCGCGAGGTCTTGGTAAACCGTCGCGATGCCGTGGTCGAGCGCCTCACGGGGGCCTGACAGCGAAACGAGCTCGCCGTCGATCATCAACTCGCCGTCAGAATGCGGATGCGCTCCGGCGAGGACCTTGATGAAGGTTGACTTGCCGGCGCCGTTGTCGCCGAGCACGCAGGTTACCTGTCCCGCTCGTACCGAAGTGCTCACGTCGCTGAGCGCAATGATGTTGCCATAGCGCTTCCCGATGCCGCGTACCTCGATGATCGGGCTCGCGCCTGTATCGGTTGATGTGTGTGCCGCGTGACTTCTCATCGTGCTGTCTCCGCTCGCTTGCGCACCCATTCGTTGAGGAGGACAGCTCCCAGGAGCATCACTCCGAGAAATGCCTTGAGCCAGTTGTTGTCCCAACCCGAGTAGACGATGCCCTGGTTGACCATGCCGTAGATCAGGGCGCCAAGAGCGGCTCCGATGGCGGATCCGTAGCCACCGGTGAGCAGGCATCCGCCGACCACAGCGCAGATGATGTAGATGAACTCCTGGCCGACGCCGGTGTTGCTCTGCACGGTCGAGGTTGTGAAGATCAGGAGCATGCCGACCAGCCAGCCTGCACCGGCCGTCGTCATGAACAAGCCGACCTTGGTCTTGAACACCGGGACTCCGACCTGTCGGGCCGACTGCTGGGCACCACCAACGGCGAAGACCCAGTTGCCGGTACGTGTGCGCAGCAGGACCCACGTGGCGATCGCGGTGACGCCTATCCACCAGAAGACCGAGGCGTAGACCAACCCGCCGAAGACGGAGACCGACGAACCGAACACTGCCCTGGCCTGGTCGTAGAAGGGCACGTCGCGCATGCCCTGGATGGCGACCTGGCCTATCAGCGCCTTCGTGCCGGCCAGGTCGATGCCCTGCAGCACGAAGAAAGTGCCGAGGGTGACGATGAAGCTGGGCAGTCCGGTGCGCATTACCAGTATGCCGTTGACTGCACCGAGCCCGAGGCACAAACCGAGAGAGACGAAAATCGCCACCCAGAGGTTGAGACCGTATTCGGTCGTCAGTACCCCGACGACCAATCCACTGAACCCGGTCATGGCGCCTGCGGAAAGGTCGAACTCACCGCCGATGATCAGCATGGCCACGGCCACCGCCATGATGCCAATCGTGGAGGCGCCGCGCAGCCAGGTGCTGGCGCCCGACGGGGTTGCGAAAACGGCAGTCGTCGAAGCGAAGAAGGCAAATATCACCAGTGCAGCGACGAGCGCTCCGATCTCTGGTCGCTTCAGGAGCGTGTTCAGAGCCGAGGTTCGCGTCAGTCGTTCGTCGGCGACTGCTGTCGTCATACGAGACCTCCAAGAAGTAGTGGTGGAAATTGGAAATGAGGAGGAAGTTGACGGCCGATGCGCACCGCCTCGACCTCTTCAGTCAGGCAATGTGACGCACATTACGCACCGTTTCGGCATCTCGTCAATACTTGTACGGACATCCGGATCAATTCGTTCCGATTCCACGATTTGTGCGCTGAGTGCAACTCCCTGCATGTTTTGTTGCATGTAATGCATCACTCGTGTTAGAAAGTTGTCCTACGCGATGTCCGCCACTTCGCTCACCGAGAGCCACGCCGTTCAGTGAGTGGCTTCGTATCCCCTGCATCAACTGCCCATCAGCATCGAAAGGTCTGACATGACAACCATCCGCCTCACCGCCGGCCAGGCGCTCATCCGATTTCTGATCGCCCAGCGCGTCGAGCACGACGGCGAGGAACATGCCTTCTTCCCGGGCATCTGGGGAATCTTCGGCCACGGCAACATCGGCGGTATGGCCCAGGCCATCCAGCAGTATGAAGACGAGCTCCCCTACTACCTCGCTCGAAACGAACAGGCCATGGTGCATGCAGCGGTGGGCTTCGCAAAGATGAAGAACCGCCGACAGGCCTTCGCGTGCCTCTCGTCGATCGGCCCTGGTGCTGCGAACATGGTGACCGGCGCTGCCACTGCGACGGTCAACCGCATCCCTGCGCTGATCATCGCTGGCGACAACTTCGCCGAACGGGTCCAATCGCCGGTGCTCCAGCAGATCGAGAATGAACACGCGCCTGACGTAGGCACGAACGACGCCTTCCGGCCCGTGGTCCGCTACTGGGACCGCATCAGCCGCCCCGAGCAGCTGATCACCTCGCTACCCGAGGCCATGCGCATACTCACATCTCCTGCCGATGCCGGCGCCGCATTCATCGGCATGCCGCAGGACGTAGGCACGTTTGCGTACGACTTCCCTCAGGAGATGTTCCTCCCGCGCACGTGGCACATCGCCCGCAACCGTGCTGACATTGCCGCCGTTGAGCGCGCTGCAACAGCCATCCGGGCCTCGAAGAAGCCCATCATCATCGCTGGTGGCGGCGCGCGTTACAGCGAGGCGGAGAGTGCCATCACTGCCTTCGCCGAAAAGACGGGTATCCCCGTCGCCGAGACCCACGCGGGCAAGGGAACCATGCACTGTGACAACGATCTGAGCCTTCAGGGCGCCGGCGTCGCCGGCTCCAAGGGTGCCAACGAGATGGCCGCAGCGGCAGACTTGGTGATCGGCATCGGCACGCGGTTCACGGACTTCGCCACCGCTTCGAAAACTGCCTTCCAGAACCCGAACGTCCGCTTCGTCAACATCAATGTCTTCGAGATGGATTCCGCCAAGCACGGCGGCATCGCTGTGACGGGCGACGCGCGCGCCGTCGTTGAGGAGCTCACCGAGGCCGTCGGCGACTACGACACCGGCCAGGCCTACCGCCAGGAGGTCAAGGACCACCACGACTGGTGGGACGTCGAAGTCGAGCGACTCTACGACACGACCACCGACACCCTGCCCACCCAGGCATCCCTCATCGGTGCGGTCGTGCGATCCGCCGAACCCACCGACGTCGTCGTTGGTTCCGCCGGAAGTTTGCCGGGTGACCTGCTCAAGCTCTGGAAGGCGAGGGAGTCGCTCAGCTACCAGATCGAGTACGGATACTCCGTCATGGGGTACGAGATTGCCGGTGGCATCGGTGCGAAGATCGCCGACCCTTCGCGCGAGGTGTTTGTGATGTCGGGTGATGCCTCGTTCCTGATGATGAACTCCGAGCTCGCGACTGCCGTTCAGGAGAATCTGAAGATCACGCTCATCCTGATCGACAACCACGGGTTCTCCAGTGTCGGCAACGTGTCGGAACAGGTCGGATGCGAAGGCTTTGGCTGCCACTACATCTACCGCGGCGAGGACGGGAAGTACTCGGGCGGCGTCCAGCACCACGACCTCGGCAAGATCTGTGAGGGCTTGGGGGCAGACGTCATTAACGCCTCGAACCTGCAGGACTTCGAGAAGGCACTGGTGACCGCCCGCGGTTCCGCCAGGACGACCGCCATCGTCGTCGAGACCGATTGGCACGAGCGGGTCGGTGGATACGCCACGTGCTGGTGGGACATGGCGACCTCGGAGATCTCGGAGATGCCGGCCGTCGACGCAGCCCGTCAGGACTATGTCGAGAACAAGAAGACGCAGCGCTGGCTCAGCGCGCTTGACTCGGGCCGTACGGATGCTTCCAACTGACCGGGCCACCGACGGTCAGGACCCTCAGGTCCTGACCGTCGGGAGGATCAACCTGGACTTCTACGTCAACGAGCTGGGCATCCACATGCGAGAGGCGAAGACGTTTGTCGCCTCCGTGGGAGGCAGCCCGACCAACATCGCCATCGTGGCTCAGCGGCTCGGCGCTCGCGCTGCGGTGCTGACAGCCACCGGGGACGACTTTGCCGGTCAACTCGTTCGACAGCAGCTCAGCAACGCCGGAGTCGACGCTCACTGGGTGCACACCATCGCGGGGGCACCGACATCCATGGCGATTCTTGCGCAGCCGTCCCCCGACGAGGGCGAGCGCCAGTTCTTCCGGACCGGTCCAGCCGACTCGCTCATGACCTCGTCCCACGCCGAGGGCCTGCCATGGGACTCACTCAACATCTTGCTCCTGTCGGGCGACGCGATGGCCTCCGGGACGACGCCCTCGATCATTTCCGACCTCAGCGCCACGGCGAGGAGTCGCGGCATCGAGGTGTGGTGGGACCTTGATCTTCGTCCGACCTCGTGGGGGTCGCCAGCCGGCTACCGCAGGGCCGTGAGCCCGGTCGTCGCGCACGCCGACGTGGTGATCGGGACCGAGGAGGAGTTCACTGCCCTCCTGGGCCTCGACCAGCCCAGCCGGTCGGAGCTTGTCGAGGCCGTGATGGCCCTCAACCCGCCGCGCGTCGCGCTGAAACTGGGTCCGGACGGCATCATGCTCATCACCGACGGCGCCGTGGAGGCGAGAGTCCCGTCCGTATCGGTCAATCCCGTGTGCACCGTTGGCGGGGGTGACGCCACCGCAGGCTCACTCGTGGCCGCGCGGCTGAATGGCCTGTCGTGGCCGGACTCGCTCGAACTCGCCATGCGGGTTGCCGGCTACACGGTCGAGCAGCCGTACTGCTCCGACGGATTCCCCACGAGGCAGCAGCTGGACGCACACGAGTCGACGCCGGCAGTGTCGGTCACGTGACCCACCTCGTTGCTTCCGTTACGCCGGCCTCGACCGGCTGGGACCACCTCAGCGCCGTCGTCGTCGATCTGGCGGCGGGGCAGACATACGACGTGTCCAGCACGACCCAGGAGTCTGCTCTGGCAGTGGTATCCGGCCATGTCGACGTGAAGGGGTCAGGGGTGGACCACGCGATCCTCCGACGGAGTCCGTTCACCAGCCTCGCTGACGTCATCTATGTCCCGCCAGGTGCCCCGATAACCGTCTCGGCCCGTGCAGATTCACAGATAACGATCGGACAGGCGCCCGCATCAGGTCGATTTGACCCGCGCGTCATCGTCACAGAGGAGATGGAGTCGGTGATCCGCGGAGGCGGCCCGGCCCGTCGCCAGGTCGTCTCGACGTTGGCCGACCCGATCCCAGCGGAGCGCCTGATCATGTACGAAGGGTGGGTTGCACGGGGTTCATGGACGGGCTGGCCTCCTCACCGACACGATGGTGTCGATGGCTCACCCCGTTTGGAGGAGACGTACTACTTTCGGTTCGATCGCCCCAGCGGTTTCGGATTCCATCGTAACTTCGCACCCGAAGACGACTGGGACGAGACGCACTTCCTTCAAGACAAAACCCTCGTCGCGGTCCCCCGTGGCTACCACCTCTGCGCCGCTGGTCCGCCCGCCAACATGTGGCTCCTGAACTTCCTCGCCGGACCAGAGTCCGACCGGGACCGTTCACCCCATTTCGATCCGGCCCAGACCTGGATCACCGACGACTGGGAAGCCGGCTCGCTGACGCTGCCTGCCGTTCTCCCTCATCGCCACGATGCTAGATCAGTAGGAGCACCCCAATGACCATGAACACCACGCTCGATGACGGAATCGTCGATGTCCCGTACTGGCCTATGCCGGTGGGCGGCTCGGACATCAAGTCCGCCAGCGGCCTCTGGCACGACGTCGTCGCGCCTTCTCGACCTAGCATCGTGCTGGCACGAGTGCCCGCCGGAACCGCTGACGACGTCGATGTCGCGGTCGAGGCGGCCCATCGCGCCCAGCTCGAATGGGCAGCAGCCCATTTCACGACTCGACAGCGGGCGTTGCTCGCCATCGCGACCGACATCGAGAACGAGTCCGAACGCCTCGCCGTCCTCACCGCACAGGACACCGGAAACGCTCTGCGAACTCAGGCGCGTCCGGAGGTAGCGACCCTGATCTCGCTCTTCCGATACTTCGGCGGCGTTGCCGGCGAGTTCAAGGGGGCAGTCCTCCCCGCCGGCCACGACCAACTGCAGTACACCAGGACTGAACCCCTCGGTGTTGTCGGCGCAATCCTGCCGTGGAACTCGCCCCTGATGATCGCTGGGATGAAGATCCCCGCAGCGTTGGCTGCGGGAAACGGCTTGGTCATCAAGCCGGCCGACGAGGCTCCCCTGACAATTCTGAAACTGGCGGAGATCGCGCGGCGCCACCTCCCGTCCGGTCTGCTGAATGTCGTGACTGGCAGTGGCCAGGACGTGGGTCAACCCATCGTTGACCATCCTGGTATCCACAAGGTCTCATTCACCGGATCCACCGCAGTCGGCCGGAACGTGGCGGCTAGCGCAGGTCGGCGCTTCGCCCACGTCTCATTGGAGCTCGGTGGAAAGAACCCGAACATCGTATTTCCCTCTGCAGCGACTCCCGAGCGGATAGACGCGACCGTGGCGGGGGTCCTGCTCGCGATGCGATTCACCCGCCAGGGTCAGTCCTGCACCGCCGGATCACGCCTGTTCGTCCACCGGTCCGTCCTCGAACCTGTGCTTGAACGACTGGTCGAAACAGCGAAGCAGCTTGTGGTCGGGGATCCACTCGAAGAGGCGACCGACATGGGCTCGATCATCAACGAGCGCCAATACGACACGGTCCGTGAATACATCGAGGACGGACGAAGGCAACCAGGAGTTCGCGTGCTGTTGGACGGGCTGGCACACGTGGTGGACGGCGAGCCGGGGCTCTACCAGGGACCCACCGTGTTCGCGGGCGTCGACAACGGCTGGCGCATCGCGCGCGAAGAAATCTTTGGGCCCGTGCTCGTGGTGATCACATTCGATGACGCGGACGAGGCGGTCCGCATGGCCAACGATTCCCTCTATGGACTGGCGGCCTACGTATGGTCGGCAGACCTTGACGAGGCCGTCTCGACAGCACATCGGCTGGAGGCCGGCTGGGTGCAGGTCAACCAAGGCGGCGGTCAGATGGTCGGGCAGTCGTACGGTGGCTACAAGGAGTCAGGGATGGGTCGCGAGTTCTCCATTGAGGGCGCCATCGCCGCTTTCAGTCAGACCAAGCAGGTCAACATCCGCCTGTCGACCTGACCAGCACCTGAACATCGGTCGGGATGACGGCGGGGCCGGTCACCGAAGTTCGCTCATCCGCACGGGTCGATTCTCGCGCAGCGACACCGTACATGCCTCAGCGACCCACGACGTCTCAACCGCGTCGGCGATCGTGCACGGGGACTCTCTGTGTCCACTGACGACGTCCGTGAAGGCGGTGAGCTCTGCAATGTATGCGGCCCTGAAGCGATCCATGAAGAAGTCTGCGGGAGTACCACGGGGAAACTCGACCCCGTGTTCGAGCGATCGCATCGGATATTTGTCGTCAAGTCCAGCCACGACGGCCCCCCTCGAGCCGTGCAGCTCCAGACGGACGTCGTAACCACCTCCGTTGTAGCGGGAGTTGGAGATGATTCCGATCGTGCCGTCCTCAAGCCGGAGGATGACGGCGCTGGTGTCGACGTCGCCCGCTTCCTCGAAGAAGGCCGCGCCCCGGTTTCCTCCGGCGGCATACACCTCCACCACCGCGCTACCCGAGACCCAACGGATCGCATCGATGTCGTGGACGGAGCAGTCGTGGTGGATCCCGCCGGAGATGCCGATGTATTCCGCCGGCGGTGGCGCGGGATCGAGAACCATCGAGCGAATGGTGTGCACGAAGCCAAGGTTGCCGGATCGCAGCTCTTCCCTGGCGCGTACATGACCCGGATCGAAACGCCTGTGGAACCCGATGTGCACAGGAACATCGGACCCAGAGGTCTTGTCCAGTAGGTCCTGAGCGGCGTGCGGGTTGTTTGCGAGCGGCTTCTCGCAGAACGTCGGGATCCCGGCTTCAACCGCTGCCAGAACGAGGGCCGGATGGGTAGGCGTTGACGAGGCGATCACCAGACCATCAATCCCGGACGCGAACAGGTCCTCTGGCGTGTCGAACGCAAGGAGACCCAGCTCGTCGGAGACCCTGGCGGCGGCTCCCACAGCGGCATCAGTGGCGTGCACCGCCTCCACGCCCTCCAGTCCAATGAGGACTCCAGCGTGGTGGGCACCGATGCGACCCACTCCGATAACTCCCAGCTTCACTGCATTCTCCTGTCGTGTCGGTCAACTGTCGACCTCGAAACTGTCTGATGTGCTGCTTGCCCGGGGGCTACTAGGGCTAGAGAAGAGACACCGCTGTGTCGATCGCTGCTTCGTAGTCGCCATCGCCGGGGTAGAGGAGTGCTCGTCCCACCACGAGGCCGTGAACATTCTGAAGAGCGAGCGCATCCGCCCACGCGCCGTAGGTGTGATCCGGGTCGCGTGGAACCTCGCCCCCGAGGACCAACGAAGGCAGCGTGGTTGCCGCCATGACGCGCTCCATGTCGTCGACGACGGGAACCTTGAGCCAGGTGTTCGCCGCCGTCGAGCCGAGGGCAGATGCTATGCCAATGGCCTGCATCATTGCGGCTGGTTCCAGGTCGTTGCGCACAGTGCCGTCGAGCCGCGATGACATGAAAGGTTCCAGCATTACGAGCAGATCCCGCTCCGCCAGCTCGTCGATGGCGCGAGCGCACGACTCCATCGTGGAAACGGAACCGACGTCCTGCAGGTCGATACGCAGCAGCATCTTCCCACCATCGAAACCTGAGTCGGCAATGGCGCCAGCACGCATGGCCGTGAACCGGTCGTCGAGCTCGAACGACGCGCCGACCAGACCACCGCGGTTCATCGACCCGTATACCGTTTTTCCTTCGAGCGCTCCCAGCAGCAAAAGCTCTTCCAGGACGTCAGCCGTTCCGAGCACGCCGTTCACCTCGGGTCGCGCGAGCGCTGTGCACAAGCGCATCAAGAGTTCCTGGCGGTCTGCGATCGCCAGGGGATCGTCTCCGGCGCGCATGGCCCCGCGGGCCGGGTGGTCGGCCGCAATGACCAGGGTCCTGCCATTGGGGCCCAGCGGAGAATCGGCGCGATGCCGCTCCTTCTTGGCTCTGGCGACACGCTCGGCCCGATCCACGCTGATACCGCTCAATGCCGTGATGCGATCAGTATTGATCATGGGTGTTCCGCTCCCGATGTTCTGGTGAGTCGCGCGCTCAGCGCTCGACGCTGGTCATCTCGAACCGGTACAAGTCGGCCCGGTAGTCGTGCGATCCGAGCTCGACCGGATGGCCGAGGTCGGCAAGTGTCACGGTGTGGATGTTGAGCAGTGGAGCCCCTGGTTTCAGGTCGAGCAACCGTGCCTTTTCGGTCGACGCGACGGCGGCCCCGATGCTCTGTCTGGCGACCCGCATTCGGATACCACTGGTGCGGAGCTCCTCATACAGCCCGCCTGACTCGATGCGACCCACATCGAGCTCCACCAACGACACGGGAATCCAGTTCCGCATGATGGCGAAGGGCACGTCCTCGGCAAACCTGAGGCGTTCTATGTGGGTGACCAGTGTGCCCTCAGTGAGATCCAGCGCAGACGCAACATCGCGGTCGGCCTCGACCACCTCGAACTGGATGACCTCGCTGCGAGGAGAGCGCCCAGCGGCAGCCAGTTCGTCGAATAAGCTCCGCACCCCCGTGCTGCGAAGATTGGGTTGCGACAAGACTTGGGTGCCTACACCGTGCTTACGAGCCAGAACCCCCTGGGCCACCAGTTCTTCGATGGCGCGTCGCATCGTGGCGCGCGAGATGCCCAGAGACTCGGCTAGCCCGATCTCTCCGTCGAGCCGGTCCCCAGACACCAGGTCACCTCGCTCGATTGCGTCGGTGATGTGCTGGGCCACGCGGTGATATAGCGGCGCCGGGTTCGCCCGGTCAAGTACGAGGGGCGGTATCGCCACTGCGTGCGAACCGCTCCTCCTCAGTCTGGACATGTACGGATGTTAACACGTCCGTACATGTGTTGACATGCACGAGAAGATGATGTTTCATGACTTGTACGTACATGTTCGAGAGCCTGATGGCGCTCGCTCGCCCCAGCCGAGAAGGACCCATGGAGCTCTCCCTCTACACCGACTCCGTCGGCAGTCTCTCACTGGACGAGACACTCGATCTGGCAGCGGAGCTCGGATGCGGCGCCGTGGAGATCGCCGCCGGCGGGCAGTCGTCAGCGCCCCACATGCAGGTGTGTGACCTCCTCGACGACGCGGCGGCACTGCGGACATACCGCGAGAAGATCAGCTCGAGGGGATTGCGCCTGGCGGCCGTCAACTGCTCGGCCTGGCCGATGCACCCGGTCCACGGCGACCGTCACACCCGTACGATCAAGGCAGCCATCCGCTTGGCCGGCCAGCTCGGTGTCGACAAGATCGTCACGATGTCTGGTTGCCCCGCCGACCACCCACAATCACCGATCGTGAACTGGATCAGCTTCCCATGGCCGGCGCAGAACCCTGACGACTCCAGCGCACGAGACATCCAAGGCGTCCTGGCTCGCCAGTGGGACCAGGCCACCGCCTATTGGAGGGAGATGGCTGACTACGCCATCTCTCAGGGCGTCAAGCGCATCGCGCTCGAGCTTCACCCGGTCCATCTGGTCTACAACACCCCCACACTCCACCGAATGCGCGAAGCGGTCGGACCCGTCATCGGAGCGAACGTCGACCCTAGCCACATGTTCTGGCAGCAGATGGATCCGCTTGCAGTGGTACGGGATCTCGGCCCAGCCGTGCACCATGTGCACCTCAAGGACACCCAGCTGCACGCCGAGAATGTCGCCTTGGCTGGCGTTCTGGACCTGACGCCGTTCGAGGTTCCTGAGAAGCGCGCGTGGGGTTTCCGCACGGTCGGGCAGGGTCACGGTGTGGACTTCTGGGGACCGTTCCTCGAGGCCCTCCGCGAGGTCGGTTACGACGATGTCCTCAGCATCGAGAACGAAGATCCGACGCTACCGGCCGTGGACGGCGTTCGTCAGGCGGCAGAGTTCATCGCGAGCCTGCTGCCGGCCAGAGAAGGCACCCGATGAGGATCGACAGCACGGAGCAGGAGGACGTACCCAGCGGCGCAGGTTCGCCGTGGCGTGACCGACCCGGGGCGCTGCGGGGCCTGAAGGTCCTCGACCTGACCCGCATCCTCGCGGGTCCGTTCTGCACCATGATCCTTGCCGACCTTGGTGCAGACGTCATCAAGGTGGAGAACCCCGTCGGCGGGGATGACACCCGCATGTGGGGTCCCCCCTTTATCGGCGACGACGCTGCGTACTACCACGCGGTGAACCGGAACAAGCGGGACATAGCGGTCGACCTGAAATCGCCGGAGGGTCTCGACATCGTGCGGCGGCTGGCCGTGTCGGCGGATGTGGTCGTGGAGAACTTCCGCCCCGGAACCGTGGCCAAGCTCGGTTTGTCGTATGAGCAACTGTCCGTCGAGAACCCCGCCCTGATCTACGCCTCCATCAGCGGATTCGGCCAGACCGGTCCGTGGGCGTCACAGGCCGGATACGACGCCACGGCCCAGGCGCTGAGCGGTGTCATGAGTGTGACCGGTCCGGCCGACGGGGAACCCGTCCGCTTCGGTGTGTCAGGTGCCGACCTCGGCGCTGGGATGTGGGCCGCCATCGGCTTGCTGGCCGCGTTGCGAGAGCGTGACGCGAGCGGCCGCGGACAGTACGTCGACGTGGCGCTGCTTGACGGGCAGGTCGCCTGGTTGACCTACCTGGCCTCGGGCTTCCTCGCGTCCGGCGACGTGCCGCGCCGGTACGGCAGCGCCCATCCGACCATCGTCCCGTACCAGGCTTTCCCCACCAGGGAAGGCGACATCATGATCGCCGCGGGCAACGACAAGCTTTGGGTGCGCCTCGCCGAGACCATTGGGCTGTCCTCACTTGTCAATGACGCCAGGTTCTCAAAAAGCGCCGACCGCGTGCTGCACCGCGACGAGTTGCTGCCCAAGATTGCCGATGCGCTCGCTCTGAAGACGTCGTCGGAGTGGCGGCCGTTGCTTGAGGCTGCCGGCGTGCCTTCCGCCCCGGTCAATAGCGTCTCCCAGGCTCTCGAGAGCGAACAAGTCGCCGCGCGAGACATGATCTGGACTGTCCCACACCCAGAGCACGGGGATGTGAGGGTCGTCGGTTCACCGATCAAGCTCTCCGTCACGCCCGCGCGAGCAGAGTCCGCCTCGCCGACGCTGGGCCAGCACACCCGCGACATCCTTGACTCGCTTGGCCTGACCCCCGACGAAGTGTCTGATCTCGCACATCGGGGCGTCGTGGCCGCCCGCTAACAGGTCAGTTGATTCGCCGACAGACCGCCGCGCCCGGACAACAATGCGCACATCGCATCTCCACCTGGACCTTCTTGGTACTTTCAACCATGCCTCGTCGCCGCGCGGACCCGCCAGTCGTGCTCTCGACGGTTCGGATGGACCTCAAGTCACCGACCCCCCTGTACATGCAGCTGGTCCTGCAGATCGAGCAAGCTGTCGCCGACGGGGTACTCAAGCCGGGCGACCGGATCGAAGGTGAGCCGGTCCTGGTCAACCGGCTCGGCATTTCGCGCGCAACCGTCCGCCACGCGATCGACCAGCTCGTCGAGCGTGGAATCCTGATGCGCAAACACGGTGTCGGAACTCAGGTCGTGGCCGCCAACCTTGCCCGCCGGTCGGGAGTCATCAGTCTCTACGACGAGCTTCTCGCCGATGGACAGGAACCGACGACCAGGCTGGTCGACGCGTCAATTCGTCGCGCACCAGCGGAAGTCATCGAGGCCTTGCAATTGGGTCTGCCCGGCGACGTGCTGTACCTGATGAGACTTCGATCTAGCGGTGGCCGTCCCTTCGCGATCATGCGGAACTGGTTGCCGCTCGGCGTCCTGACCCTCGATGATTTCGATCCCGAGGCCGAAGGGCTTTATGAGGCGTTGAGGCGAGTCGGCATCTCGGCCGATGTCGCACACCAGTCGGTTGGTGCCGCAGGTGCAACCGAAGAGGAGGCCGGGCTTCTCGACCTCGCGGAGGGGAGCCCTGTGCTGACTATGCTGACGACGTCGTACGTAGATCTGGGAATGCCAGTGGAGTACGGCCAGCACACCTTCAGACCTGATCGTCACCGCGTCGAGATGGTGAAGGTCGAAAAGTAGCCGAGATGAGTGCAGCCGAACTGCCACAGCCTGAAGGCCTGAGCGCGAAACTTCAGACGTTGAAGCGGAACTCCACGACGTCGCCGTCGGCCATGACGTAGTCCTTGCCCTCCATGCGCACCTTGCCGGCGGACTTGGCCGCGGCCATCGTGCCGGCTGCGACGAGGTCGTCGAACGAGACGATCTCGGCCTTGATGAAGCCGCGCTCGAAGTCGGTGTGGATGACGCCGGCGGCCTGCGGGGCGGTCGCACCCTTGGGGATCGTCCAGGCGCGCGACTCCTTGGGGCCGGCGGTGAGGTAGGTCTGCAGGCCGAGCGTGTCGAAGCCGACGCGGGCCAGCGCGTCGAGACCGGGCTCCTCGACGCCCATGTCGGCGAGCATCTCGGCGCGCATCGCCTCGGCTTCCTCGTCGTCACCGAGCTCGACGAGCTCCGCCTCGGACTTGGCGTCGAGGAAGATCGCCTCGGCCGGCGCGACGATCTCGCGCATACGGGACTTGAGGTCTTCGTCGTTGAGCTCGTCGGTGTCGCAGTTGAAGACGAACAGCTGGCGCTTGGCACTCAGCAGGTGCAGGTCGCGGATCGCGTCGAGGTCGAGCCCGGCCTGGAACGCGCCCTTGCCACCCTCGAGCACGGCCTGGGCCTCCTTGGCCGCCTCGAACGCCGGAACGAGCGACTTGTCCTTGCGGGACTCCTTGTCGAGGCGCGGCAGCGCGTTCTCGAGGGTCTGCAGGTCCGCGAGGATCAGCTCGGTCGAGATCGTCTCGATGTCGTCGGACGGCGACACCTTGCCGTCGACGTGCGTCACGTCCTCGTCGCGGAAGACGCGAGTGACCTGGCAGATCGCGTCGGACTCGCGGATGTGCGAGAGGAACTTGTTGCCGAGCCCCTCCCCCTCGGAGGCGCCGCGGACGATGCCGGCGATGTCGACGAACTGGACCGTCGCGGGGAGCTGACGCTCCGAGCCGAAGATCTCGGCGAGCTTGCCGAGCCGGTGGTCGGGCACGCCCACCACGCCGACGTTGGGCTCGATCGTCGCGAACGGGTAGTTCGCCGCGAGGACGTCGTTCTTGGTCAGTGCGTTGAAGAGGGTCGACTTGCCCGCGTTGGGGAGTCCGACGATGCCGATGCTGAGAGCCACGAGGATCAATCGTACGGGCTTGTGCCGGAGTCGCGGTCCGCGGTCGGCTATCCGGCCAGGACGGCGTCGATCATTCGATCGATGATCGTGTCGACCTCCTCACGGGTCTTGGCGGACCCGTCGGAGCGAGCGAGGTAGATCGCCGCTTCGTCGAGTGCGCCGATCATCACGTGCGCCAGCGGAAGGACCGGTTGGCGCGGGACGCGGCCGGTCTCGATCGCGTTCTCGATCAGCGCCTGCACCATGCCCATCCCATGTCGCATGCTGACCTCGCGCCAGCGTTCCCACCCGAGGACCGACGGCGCCTCGATCAGGACGATGCGGGACACCGCCGGCTCGGCGCAGGCATCGAGCCAGAGCCGCGCACCGACCTTCATCACCTGGACGACGTCGTCCTGCTGGGTCTCGGCGATCCCGTTGCTGATCCGTTCCATGACCTCGCCCTCGATCACCTCGAGCACGGCGGCGTACACCTCGGTCTTGTCGGCGAACTGGTGGTACATCGCGCCACGGGTCACGCCGGCCGCGCGAGCGATCGCCTCGGCACTCACGCCACCGAAGCCGTCGGACGCGAACAGGGGACGCGCCGCTCGTACGAGCGCGTCCCTGGTGGCCGCCGACCGGTCGGCCTGCTTGCGCGGTTGATCTTTCATACAGTCTGTATGTATGTTAGTTGGAGCACGTTCTCACGGTACCCGCGAAGGAGCATCATGGCGACCATCGACACAGCGTTCGGCCAGATCAACTACCGGGTTGCCGGGCCGGAGGACAGCGGCGCCCCACCCGTGGTGTTCGTGCACGGACTGCTCGTCAACCACGAGCTGTGGACCGGTGTCGCCGACCGGCTCGCGGTCCACGGCATCCGCTCGTATGCGCCCGACCTCCCACTGGGCTCGCACCCCATCGCCCTGAACGATGGCGCCGACCTCTCCCCCAGCGACGTGGCGCGGCTGATCAACGACGTCCTGGCTGCGCTGGACCTGACCGATGTGACCCTCGTTGGCAACGACACCGGCGGCGCCCTGTGCCAGTTCCTGATCGACACCGACCACTCGCGCATCGGGCGGCTCGTGCTGACCAACTGCGACGCGTTCGACAAGTTCCCGCCCGCACCGTTCGGCCTGATCGTCAAGGCCGGCCGGAGCCCGATGCGGCTGCGCGCCATGATGGCGACGATGCGTCCTCGCGCGCTACGCCACTCGATGCTGGGCTACGGCGGGCTCGTCGGCAAGGCCCTCGACCCCGAGCTGAGCGCTCGATGGATCGCCCCGTCACTCCGCGACGCGGGCGTGCGGCACGACGCCGCGAAGTTCCTCCGCGCCGTCAAACCGGCCGAGCTGCTCGACGTCTCGACCCGGCTCGGCGCGTTCGGCAAGCCGGTCCGGTTGGTGTGGGGCAACGCCGACCGGTTCTTCAAGCTCGCCGACGGCAAGCGGCTGCGCGCCGCGTTCGGCGACAACGCGGATCTCGTCGAGGTCGCGGGCGGGCGTACGTTCCTGCCGCTCGACGAGCCCGACCGCGTCGCGGACGAGATCCGGACGATGTCCTACTCGCGCGGCTGAGTCAGGCGAAACGCCCGGAGCTCCTGGTCGTACCAGTCGGTCCTGAGGCCCAGATCCGTCATCCCGACGCGTCGGCAGACGGCCTGTGAAGCGGCGTTGTCCGGGTGGGTCACGGCATAGAGCTCGGGTATGCCCGCAGCGAACGCCCGGTCGACGAGAGCGCGCGCGGCCTCGGTCGCATAGCCGTTGCCCCACGCATCCGGGAGGAAGTGCCACCCGATCTCCATGTCGTCGCGCGAGACCCCTTCGCTGCCGGGGATCGGCACCAGCACTGCCATGCCGACCGGCGCCTCGGCACCATGCGGGACGACCGCGAAGATGCCGGCGGCCGGCTGGGCACCGGCACGTTCGGGCTGCCGGGCGATGCGGGCGACCGCCTCGTCGCGATGCTTCATGGGTGCGCCCTGACCGCTCCATCGCGCGACCTCGGGACGCCTGAACATGTCGAACAGGAAGTCGGCATCGTCGGGCACGAACCGGCGCAGCGTCAGCCGCTCAGTCTCGATCACGCTGGTCACGACTCGGTTCTATCAGTCCCCCAGAGATCAAACACCCGGTCAAACGCAGTGACGTTTCGATGTACGTCAGAGAGCCTGCACCGATGCCGGCTCACGAGGGAAGGAAACGACAATGGGGCTTTTCATGGACGTCCACAACATCGAGGGCGGCGTATCAGCGACCGACGTGGCCGGCGCGCACCAGGCCGATCTCGCGACGCAGGGGGCGTACGGGGTCGACTACCTGCGCTACTGGGTCGACGAGGAGGCCGGAAAGATCTTCTGCCTCGTCGAGGCGCCGGATGCCGAGACCGCCCACACCGTGCATCGGGAGGCTCACGGCCTCGTTGCGGACGAGATCTACCCGGTCGCGGAATTCGCCTGACCACAGAGAAAAACCGGCGGAGGACGGCGGTGCGTGACACGATTATCCGTGACATGAGCACCGTCGTCCACCTCCTCGGTCGGCCCAAGATCATCGGGCCGACGGGCGACGCGTACCAGTTCAGAAGCCGCAAGAGCTGGGCGATCCTGGCCTATCTGATCTTGAGCGAGCAACCGCCGACCCGGAGCCAGCTCGCCTCGTTGCTGTTCGACGAGGCCGACGACCCGGTCAGGGCCCTGCGCTGGAGCCTCTCGGAGATCCGCCGTGGGCTGGGTGAGGGCGGGTCCGTCGACGGTGATCCGGTGGTGCTCGAGCTGCCCCCGGAGGCCGTCGTCGACGTTGAGGTCGTAGTCCGCGGCTCGTGGCCGGACGCTGTCAACCTGCCCGGTCTCGGGTCAGAGCTGCTGGAGGGCATGACGATGCGAGGTGCCGCGGCATTCGAGACGTGGCTCCTGTCCAAGCAGCGCCGAGTCGCGGCAGCGTCGGAGGCGATCCTCCACGAGGCGGCGCTGGGTTGCATGTCGCGTGGGGAGCTCAGTGCCGCGATCGACCACGCCGCCCGCGTCGCCGCGATGTGCCCGTACGACGAGAACCACCACGTGCTGCTGATCCGCCTCTACCGGCTGTCGGGTGACGAGGATCGGGCGGCGCGCCAGTACGCGGCTTGCCGCGAGACATTCCAGCGTGAGCTGCGTGTCGAGCCCAGCCTCGCGCTCGAGCAGGCGATGCGTGAGGCCGTGCCCGGCCAGGAGACCGTGGCGAGCGAGACAACCATCGACGCCCTCGTCGAGTCCGGCGCTGCTGCCGTTTCCGCCGGTGCGGTCATGGCCGGTGTGCAGTCCTTGCGAACGGCCGCCCGTTTCGCTGATGCAGCAGGAGCGGGACGCCTCAGCGTGAGCTCGCGCCAGCTTCTCGGCGAGACCCTGATCCACTCGCTCGGCGGACTCGACGAAGAAGGCGTCGCCATGCTGCACGAGGCGAACGAGACCGCGATCGACCACGGACTGAACGACGCCATCGCCCAGGCTCGGGCCGAGCTCGGCTACGTCGACTACCTCCGCGCGCGCTATGACCGCGCAGAGGTCTGGCTCACCGAGGCGCTCCAATACGCAGATGGCTCCCCTGCCGTGACCGCGAAGGCCACCACCTATCTCGGCTGTGTTGAGTCCGACCGGGCCAACTATCGCAACTCGCTCAAGCACCTCGAGGTGGCCGTCGAGCTCTCAGCGTCGGCCGGAACGCCCCGTATGGGAGCGTTCGCGCTCTCGATGCACGGTCGTGTCCACCTCCTGCGCGGAGAACTCGACCTCGCTGCTGAGCGCCTCGAGGCGTCGATCCGACTCGCCGAGCAGGACCACTGGCTGGCGTTCCTCCCGTGGCCGCAGGCCTTGCTCGGAGAGGCCCTCGTCATCCTGGGCGACTTCGATAGTGCCGCGACGCTCCTGGAGCAGGCGTTCGCCCGCGCCTGTCAACTGGGCAACCCGTGCTGGGAGGGCATCTCTGCGCGTGGTCTCGCACTCGTTGCCGACAGCACGGGCGACAGCACCCGTGCCTTCGACATCCTGGCCGACGCGTTGTCACGCAGCGACCGGCTGGCCGATCCCTACATCTGGCTCGGTGGATACATCCTTGACGAGCAGTGCCGACTCGGCCTCGAGCACGGTCGCGCGGAGACACCTGCGTGGGTCGAGGCGATGCAGAAGCTGACTGCTCGGACCAACATGCGCGAGCTCGGCGTCCGGTCCCTGCTCCACGGAGCAGCTCTCGGCAACGACGGAGACCTCGTCGCCGCACGGCTGCTCGCGGCCGACATCGACAACCCGGCGCTCACGCAACTGCTCGACGTCGTACGTGCGTGAGCCGGCCGACGCGACACCTGCCGCAATGACGGCTCCCGGCCAGTGGGTGAACTACCGTCAGTTGTATGTCGCAGGCGGTGTCGCGCACACCCGCAGCCATGGCCCGGCGCGATCCCAGCGCCCGCCAGGCGATCGTCGTCGCCTGCGTGTCGATGGCCGTCGTGATCGGCCTCGACCTCATGGACGGCCGCCTCGGCCTGCTGTTCTCCGTCGGCTTCGTGCTGATCGCCGTGACGGTGCCGCTCGCGGTCGACACACGGTCGCTGTTCCCCGCTGGTGTCCTGCCGCCGGCGCTGCTGATCGGCAGCCTCCTGGTCGTCTGCTTGTTCGCCTCGTCAGCGATCCACATCGACGGACTCGCCAAGGACGCCACCCTGGTCGGCCGGTTCATCGCCACGGTGATCGACCACGGACTGACACTGGTGATCGGGCATGGACTCGCGCTCGGCATCATCGCGCTGCGCATCCTCGCCGACCGCGACCGCTGACGGGTTGATCAGCCGTTCGCCTGGTCGATGAAGCACCAGCGCCACGCTTCGCCGGGCTCGAAGCTGCGGACCACCGGGTGGTTGGAGTCGCGGTAGTGCTTCGTGGCGTGCTTGCCCACTGACGAGTCGCAGCAGCCGACGTGGCCGCAGTCCATGCACAGCCGCAGGTGCACCCAGGCGGCACCTTCGGCGAGGCACTCCTCGCATCCTGTCGGCGTCACCGGGTTGGGCACCGCGCAGGCGTTGGCGAGGTGCTCGCACGCCGCACCGGGATCCGCGGGGCGCAGGTCCTCCTCGCGGTTCGCGGTCGTCTCGTCCTGAGAAGCGACGTCGAGAATCGACTCCTCCACGTCGAGCGCGTTCATGACCTGGGCCAGGACGACCTGGTCGACCGTCCCGAGCTTGCGTATGCGCAAGAGCTCGTCGCGTTCGCGCTTGATCATCTCGCCGCGGATGCGGGAGTACTGCGCGCTCGGCGTCTCCGTCCCGCCGAGACGCTCCCACACGGCGTTCGTACGGTCGATGGCCCGCTCGCGCAGCCGGTGCATCACAGCGTCCGACACCCCGTCGTGGACCTCGTCGTCGAGGTAGGCCATGCCCGCGTCGGTGACGGACTGCAGCACGGTGGCCTCCTGCAGGTGATCCTCCTGGACATCCGGGCCTGACACCTTGAGCCACCGGACGAAGGCAGGGATCGTCAGGCCCTGGATCAGCAGGGTGCCGACCGTCACGACGAACGCCATCAGCACCAGGACTTCCCGCTCGGGGGTCTCCTCGGGCAGCAGGAATACCGCTGCGAGCGTGACGACGCCGCGCATGCCGGTCCAGGCGACCAGGAACGCTGCCTGCGGGGTCGGCCGCGCCTCCGCTGCGGCGATGCTCGGGATCATCCGTGGGATGTAGGTCGCGGGGAACACCCAGATGAACCGCAGCACGATGACCGTCAGCAGCACCGCGATGCACGACCAGGTGATGCGTGACGTCGACAGGTCGCTGCGACTGAGGTCATCGACGATCGACTTGATCTGCAGCCCGATCAACAGGAAGACGGCGTTCTCCAGGACATACGAGATCGTGGTCCAGTTGGTGCGCTCGAACAGCCGCGACGACGCGGACTGGATGCGCGGCGACTTGTGCCCGAGGATCACCCCGGCGACCACGACCGCCAGCACGCCTGAGGGGTGCGCGTCGATGCCGGGGATGTGGATCTCCTCGGCCGGGAGGTACGCGATCCACGGCGTCAGCAGCGACACCGCCACGTCGGTCACGTCGTCATGGATGAGCCTGCGGATGTGGCCGACGACGAACGCGACTGCGAGGCCGACCAGGACCCCGCCGACAGCCGACACGACAAAGCCACCGCTGGCCTGCCAGACGCTGACCGTGCCGGAGATCGCCGCGATCGAGGTCCGCAGCGTCACGATCGCTGTTGCGTCGTTGACCAGGCTCTCACCCTCGAGGATCGTGATGACCCGCCGCGGAAGGCCCACCCGCCGAGCGATCGCGGTGGCCGCGACGGCGTCCGGCGGAGCCACGACGGCGCCGAGCGCGAAGCCCACGGCCAGGGGCACGTCGAGCAGCGTCCAGACGACGAGACCCACGCCGACCGTCGTGAACAGCACGAGTCCGATGCTGAGCAGGGCGATCGGCCGCCGGTATGTCTGGAAGTCGATCAGCGACGTGCGGATCGCCGCGGCATACAGCAGCGGCGGGAGCAGTCCCAGCAGGACGATCTCGGGCGTCAGCTCGAACTCGGGCACGAAGTCGAGGTAGGACCCGACGATCCCCACGACGATCAGGACCAGCGGCGCCGACAGGTTCATCCGGCCGGCCACCGCACTGACGGCGACGACGATGGTCAGCAGGGTCACAAGCGTCAGGGCAGTGTGCACGGCATCATTCTCTCAGGGGGTTGCACGGCTTCGCCGCGCCAGCGACTTCGTCGCTACCTGGGCTCCGCCCAGGAACCCTTGCCTCGCTTGGCTCGGCCCATGGCTGGGCGCTGTCAGCGCACCCACTGCAGGCTGGCGTCGCGCGCTGCTTCGACCTGCGAGCCGGTCTGCCTGCGGGCCATCCGGCGTAGCACCATCGGCGTGACGATCGCACCGAGGATGGCCCAGGCGCCGAGCACACCGAGCGTCTCCCACTGGCGCCAGCTGTCACCGACCTCCAGCTTGGCTGCCTCGTCGGGCAGGAACGCCGACCGCATCCCCAGGGCGAGCCAGTACATCGGGAACACCTGGGCCACGATCTCGACCCAGTCCCACAATCGCTGGATCGGGTAGAAGATGCCGGAGATGCCGGCCAGGAACATCACCGGCAGCATCCCCCACGTGCCGACCTTCTGGGTGCTGGGCACCAGGGCGCCGATCACCATGCCGATCGGCATCGTCGCCAGCAGTCCCAGCACCAGCACCCACGCCACCGTGAGCCATCCCGCCGGATCGGCCATCAGGTTGTCGAACAGCAGGAAGCTCGGGACCAGGACGACCAGCAGCTGCGGCATCAGTCCGAGGGACTGGAACAGCAGATGACTGGTGAAGTAGCCACGCAGTCCGTGCGGCACCGCCTTGTAGCGCAGCAGCGTGCCGTCCTCCTTCTCCATGGCGAGGGCGTATGCCGGGCCGATCACGACGCCGAAGGCCACGAGCCCTCCGAGGATGCTCGGGAGCGCGACCGACGGCAGCAACAGGTCGGTGCCCGGCGACCTTGGAGTCGCGCCGGAGGAACAGATAGCCGACGACCAGAGCGGCCGTGAACAGGTAGTAGCCCTGGTCCTGGCTGCTGCGGACGCTCTGGGTGAACTCCGTCCACCCCCGCCGCAGGCCCAGCCGGATCGCATGACATATCGGGTTCATCGGGTGACCTCCGTGAAGAGCTGAGCGGCGGCATCGCCGTGTCCGGACTCGTGCTGCTGGACGAGTGAGAGATAGGCGTCCTCGAGGCTGGCGCGGCGCACCTCGAGGTCGGCAACATCATCGCCGTGCTGCTCGAACAGCCCGCGTACGAATGCCGTGGCGTCGGCGACGGACTCGCTGTGGCGTACGCCGGCGGTGGTCCACCGCACCTGCGCCTCCCCCTCGACGCGATGGGCGAGCCCGTCGACGGTCTCGTCCGCCACGATCCGCCCGCCGGCCAGCACGACCACCCGGTCGGCCAGCTTCTCGGCCTCGTCGAGGTCGTGCGTGGTCAGCAGGATCGTGGTGCCCTCGGTCTCGGCGAGCCGGCGCACGAGGTCGTGGAACTCCCGCCGGGCCTGGGGATCGAAGCCCGCCGTGGGCTCGTCGAGGAACAACAGCTCCGGCCGTCCGACGATGCCGACGGCGACATCGAGGCGGCGGCGCTGCCCGCCGGAAAGCGTCGCGATCTTGCGGTCCGCGAGGTCGGTCAGCCCGACGGTCTCCAGGAGCAGGTCCACGTCGTGGGGCCGGGTGCGCTCTGGCGTCGAGTACGGGGCGAAGTAGCCGCCGAGATGGGTCAGCAGGCGCCGAGGCTCCAGCGGGGTGGTCCCGCCACGACTGGAGGACCACGCCGGTGCGTGCCCGCCAGTCCTCATCGGCACGGGCGGGATCCTGGCCGAGGACGTCGACCTCGCCGGCTGACCTGATCCGGAATCCCTCGAGGATCTCGATCGTCGTGGTCTTGCCGGCACCGTTGGGTCCCAGCAGGCACACGACATCGCCGCGGTGGATGTCGAAGTCGACACCCGTCAGGACGTTGTTGTCGCCGTATCGCATCCGTAGGTCGCGCACGGTCACCACCGGGGTCATCGAGCCTCCTGAAGCAGTTGAGTGTGATGTCCGAGGCCACCGTAACGCGGGCACGAGACAACCTGACCATGATGTGCCCGCTCCTCACCCGATCCGGTGCACAGGCTCGGTCCGCCGGTTGATGTATGGCCAGATCTCGGCGCCACGCTTACCGTGAGAGGACGCCAACGACTTCCGGGGGGAAGCCATGCCCGAGCTCGTCGCACACGTCCGTCCGCACCGCCGCATCGCCGCGGGTCTCGCGGTCGCGCTCACCACCGGCACCCTGCTCGCGGTGTCGTCCAGCCCGCCCAGCGCCGCGAAGGGCAGCAGCTCGACGGCGTACGGCTATGGCGGCGCCGTGTCGTCCGTCGACGCCAATGCCAGCAAGATCGGGCTCGAGGTGCTCCGCAAGGGCGGCAACGCGGCCGACGCGGCGGTCGCCACGGCCTCGGCGCTCGGCGTGTCCGAGCCCTACAGCGCCGGCATCGGCGGTGGCGGCTACTTCGTCTACTACGACGCCCGGACGCCACAGGGTCAGCACGATCGACGGCCGCGAGACCGCCCCGGCGGGCATCACCCACGACGCGTTCATCGACCCGGCGACCGGCAAGCCCTACAGGTTCACGCCCGAGCTCGTCTCGTCGGGCGTCGCGGTCGGCGTGCCCGGCACGCTGGCGACGTGGGACTCGGCGCTCAAGCGGTTCGGCACCCGCTCCCTGGCTCGTACGCTCGCCCCGTCGATCGAGCTGGCCCGCAAGGGATTCGTCGTCGACGACACGTTCCGCAGCCAGACGCTCGACAACAAGGCGCGCTTCGCCGCGTTCCCCGACACCGCCAAGCTGTTCCTCCCCGGCGGTGACGCGCCCAAGGTCGGCACCCGGTTCCGCAACCCCGAGCTCGCCGACACGCTGAGCCGCATCGCGAAGCGTGGTCCTGACGCGTTCTACCGCGGCCCGCTGGCGACCGAGATCGCCGATGTCGTGCAGCACCCGGTCAAGGACCCGGCCTCCACGCTCCCCGCACCGGCCGGATCGATGACGGCCGCGGACCTCGCGGCATACCGGGTCAAGAAGCAGGACCCGACCAAGGTGTCCTACCGCGGCCTCGACGTCTACGGCATGGCGCCGTCGTCGTCCGGCGGCACGTCTGTCGGCGAGGCGCTCAACATCCTCGAGAACTACGACCTCGGCGGCGGGTCCAAGCTCGCGCAAGAGCCTGCACCTCTACCTCGAGGCGTCGGCGCGGGCGTTCGCGGATCGTGGGGCGTACGTCGGCGACCCCGCATACGTCGACGTGCCGACCAGGACGCTGCTGAGCCAGAAGTTCGCCGACTCGCGGGCCTGCACGATCGACCCGGATCACGCCTCGACGCGCCCGGTCGCCGCCGGTGCGCTCGACGGCGTCGGGCTGCGCGACGACCAAGCACGAGGAGAAGGCCGACACGGAGAACGTCTCGACGACGCACCTCTCGGTCGTCGACAAGTGGGGCAACGCCGCGGCATACACGCTGACGATCGAGCAGACCGGCGGCTCGGCGATGACGGTGCCCGGGCGCGGCTTCCTGCTCAACAACGAGCTGACCGACTTCACCGCGGTCTACGACCCCAAGGACCCCAACCGCATCGAGCCCGGCAAGCGCCCGCGCTCGTCGATGTCGCCGACGATCGTGCTCAAGGACGGCAAGGTCAAGTACGTCGTCGGGTCGCCGGGTGGCGCCACGATCATCACGACGGTCCTGCAGATCCTGCTCAACCGCATCGACCTCGGCATGACGCTGCCCGAGGCGGTCGCGGCGCCCAGGGCATCGCAGCGCAATGCCGCGGCGACGCCGGCCGAGCCGGAGTTCATCAAGGCGTACGAGGACCTGCTCGCGCCGTACGGTCAGGTGCTCACGCCGTCGGGCGACCAGTTCACCTCGGCGGCGGAGATCGGTGCGGCGGCGACGATCGAGGTCGGCCGCCACGGCAAGCTCATCGCGGTCGCCGAGCCGAAGCGCCGAGGCGGCGGCACCGCGTTGGTCGTGAAACCGACCCGCTGACCCGCGAGATGTCGGGTCGACCACCTGCGCGCACGCAGACCGTGAGGTGCCCGCGAGCTGCGCCACATCTCGGGGCGGTCAGGCTTGGGCGGCGGTCTTCATGTCGCGGCGGAGCTCCGGCGGGAGCGCGAAGATCAGGCTCTCGTCGGCCGTGCGTACGGCCTCGGCGCCCGGGTGGCCGCGCTCGGCGAGATAGCCCAGCACCTCCTGCACGAGGTCGTCCGGCACCGAGGCGCCTGACGTGACGCCGACGTTCTCGACGCCGTCGAGCCAGCGCCTCGTCGATCTCGGAGATGTCGTCGATGCGGTAGGACGCCTTGGCGCCGGCCTCGAGCGCGACCTCGACGAGGCGTACGGAGTTGGAGGAGTTGGCCGAGCCGACGACGATCACGAGATCGGCGTTCTTGGCGATCTCCTTGACCGCGACCTGGCGGTTCTGGGTCGCGTAGCAGATGTCGTCGCTGGGCGGGTCCTCGAGCTGCGGGAACTTCTCGCGCAGCCGGCGTACGGTCTCCATCGTCTCGTCGACGCTGAGCGTGGTCTGCGACAGCCACGACAGCCGGGTGCCCTCGGGGAACTCGAGGGCGTCGACGTCGTCGGGGGTCTGCACGAGGGTGATGTGGTCGGGCGCCTCGCCGGCGGTGCCCTCGACCTCTTCGTGTCCCTCGTGCCCGATCAGCAGGATGCGGTAGCCCTCGTTGGCGAAGCGGCGGGCCTCGTGGTGCACCTTGGTCACCAGCGGGCAGGTCGCGTCGATCGTCTTGAGGCTGCGCTCGGCGGCCTCGGCGTGCACCATCGGCGAGACGCCGTGCGCGGAGAACACCACGGTCGCGCCCTCGGGCACCTCGTCGAGCTCCTCGACGAAGATCGCGCCGCGCTCCCGCAGGTTGTTGACGACGTGCTTGTTGTGCACGATCTCCTTGCGTACGTAGACCGGCGCGCCGTAGAGGTCGAGCGCCTTCTCGACCGTGATCACGGCGCGGTCGACGCCGGCGCAGTAGCCGCGCGGGTCGGCCAGCAGCACGCTGCCTCCGACGGGGGGCATGCCGAGCTCGATCGTGGAAGACATGTGGACGAGTCTAACGGTGTCGGCCGAAGCACCCTAGGGTGTCGGTATGGCCCTGGAGACGAGCGCGGACACGCCTGCGCCGCTGCGGCAGATCTCCCAGCTGATCGACGGCTACATCGGCCGGCTCGGCGCGGTCTGGGTCGAGGCCGAGATCGCCCAGCTGACCCGCCGCCAGGGCGTCTGCTTCCTGACGCTGCGCGACCTCGTCGCCAAGATCTCGATCGACGCGACGTGCCACGCCAGCATCCTCGACGCCTCCCCCACGCCGATCACCGAGGGCTCGCGCGTCATCGTCCACGCCAAGCCGTCGTTCTACCTCCCTCGCGGCCAGCTCGCCCTCGAGCTCCGCGAGATCCGGCCGCAGGGCGAGGGCCAGCTGCTGGCCCAGCTCGAGCGCCGCAAGCAGCTGCTGGCCGCCGAGGGCCTGTTCGACCCGCGGCTCAAGAAGACCTTGCCGCTCCTCCCCCACGGCATCGGCCTGATCACCGGCAAGAACTCCGCCGCCGAGCGCGACGTGCTCCAGAACGCCCGGCTGCGCTGGCCCGACGTACGCTTCGTGGTCCGCCACGCGCTGATGCAGGGCAACGGCTCGGCGCTCGACGTCATGCGCTGCCTCAAGGAGCTGTCGGGCGACACGTCGGTCGACGTCATCGTGATCGCCCGCGGCGGCGGCTCGGTCGAGGACCTGCTGCCGTTCTCCGACGAGGCCCTGATCCGCGCCGTCCACGCCTGCCCCACGCCGGTCGTCAGCGCGATCGGCCACGAGCCCGACAGCCCGATCCTCGACCTGGTCGCCGACCTGCGGGCCTCGACGCCCACCGACGCCGCCAAGCGCATCGTGCCCGACGTCCGCGAGGAGCTGGCCGGCCTCGCCGCGATGCGCCAGCGCTCGTCGCACGCGATCCGCGCGATCCTCGGCCGCGAGATCCAGGGCCTCGCCGCGATCCGCTCGCGCCCGGTGCTGGCCAACCCGACGACGCTCGTCGACGCCGAGCAGGGCCTGATCCACGAGTCCCGTGACCGGGCCCGGCGCTCGCTGGGTCACCGGCTCGACCGCGCGCACGACGAGGTCGGGCACCACCTGGCTCGCGTACGCGCGCTGTCGCCGCTCGCGACGCTCGAGCGCGGCTATGCCGTGGCCCAGCTCGCCGACGGCACCGTCGTCACCTCGATCGACCAGGTCGCCGTCGACGACGAGCTCACGGTCCGCGTGTCCGACGGCACCGTCGGCGTACGCACCCAGACCAAGGAGGAGATGCCCCATGGCTGAAGCACCGCACAGACTCCCGAGATCCCCTACGAGCAGGCGCGCGACGAGCTGATCTCGGTCGTGCAGAAGCTCGAGGTCGGCGGCACGAGCCTCGAGGAGTCCATCGCCCTGTGGGAGCGCGGCGAGGTGCTCGCCGGCATCTGCCAGCAGTGGCTCGACGGCGCCCGCAGCCGTCTCGCCGCGGCCGCCGGGATCGACGCGGAGGACGACGCCCCCCAATAACCTCCGGCCGGCACGCGGCCTATCATCGTGACTCCACGCGGAGAGGGGTCAGGCATGACGATCGACGCCCTCGACCTGTTCGGGGATCCCTCGATCCTCAAGGTCTCCGCCACCGACATCGCCTCGGCCAGCTCCTGCCCACGCCACCTCGCCGTCAAGATCCGCCCGGACGTGAAGTCCCGCCGCTGGCGCCGCTCGTTCGGCTCGGAGAAGACGTTCGTCCTCGGCATCGTGACCGACCTCGTACGGGCGGCCCACTCGTCGGAGTGGGCGCACGACCCGCAGCACCTGGCCGGCTGGATCGCCCAGGAGCTCGAGCGGCGACGCATCCACCGGCTGCTGCGCCCGTACGCCACCGTCGCCGTGACCAACATCCTCGAGGCGCACTGGGACATCGAGGACGAGATCGGGCCCCTGCAGCTCTTCCAGAGCGACCCGTCGATCGGGCACCGTCGAGCGTACGCTGACGGTGTGGGGCCCGCTCTATCGCACGGACGACGGCGTTCGCGAGATCCGCCGCTACCGGCTCGGCACGGCTCACGCCGAACCCGACGCCTGAGGACCTGCTCTGGGCCCACACGGCCGCTCAGGTCGCAGCCGGCTATCCCGTCGCGGGACACCCCCGTACGCATCCGGGTCGTCGAGATCGGCGCCGCCGACGGCAGCATCACGGTGCTCTTCGACGGGTCGCCCGCCGAGGCCGACGCCGAGTTCTCGGCCGAGGCCAAGCACGTCGCCGGCAGCCTCGGCGACCTCGCCGACGCGACTCCGGGCTTCGAGTGCGCGAGCTGCAAGGTCGCCGGCGCGTGCGAGGCGCTGATCCCGGTGCCGGAGGTCCTGGGCCAGCCGATCAAGGGCTACGCATCGCGCTCCGTCGCCCCGTCCGACCTCGACCGCTACCAGCGCTGCCCGGCCCAGTGGCTGCTGGCCTCCGACCTGAACCTCCCGACGGACCCGGAGTACTCCGGCGCCCAGACCCGCGGCCTCCTCGTCCACACCTGGCTCGAGGCCGCGCACGCCCGCGGTGTCGGCTGCAGCGACGCGGACCTGCCGGCGCCGGGCGGCGACATCGGTCTCGCCGCGACGGTCATGGACGCCGCCGACTATGCGATCGCGCATCCGTACCTCCGGCACCACGTGTCGAGCTGCCCGCTCGCCACCGACGGCGTCGAGTACGTGGCCAGCGAGACCGCGATCCACGGCTTCGACCACGACGCCGAGGTCATCGCGGTCACCAAGCCGGATCTGGTGTTCCGCGTCGGCGACCGGCTCGTGGCCCGCGAGGTCAAGACCACCGGCGACCCTGCCGGCCGGCGGGGCCGACGACATCTATGCCGACAACCTGCAGGTCCCGTTCCTGCTCTCGATGCTGGCCGCGGGCGTGGCCGAGGCGCACGGCTGCACGACGGCGACGGTCGAGGTCGAGATGCTGACGCCGGACGCCGGCGAGGTCTATCGCGTGGGACCTCGAGGAGCCGGGGCTCGCCGAGGCCGTCAAGGCCGACGTCGCCGCCGCCGCGAGCGACTGGCACGTCGACGCGGAGTGGCGCACGCGGCCCGGCGCGCACTGCGCGTGGTGTCCCGTACGCCAGTGGTGCCCCGACCGCCAGGTCCACGAGAACGCGGAGGCCGCCGTCGAGGCAGCCCGCCCCGGTCGACGACGAACCGGCGCCGTTCTAGCCGGCTAGGACGTCGACAGCGACGAGATGTAGTCCTCGATGACCGAGCGCGACGCGGTGCCGACGACCAACGTCGTCACCCCGCCCTCACTGCGTACGTACGTGGTGCGCTTCAGCGGGCCCTTGCGCACGCTCCAGGTCTCACCGTCGATCTCGGCGGTGCCATCGGCCTTGCTGCCCTCGGCGAACCGGTCGATCGCCCGGTCGACGCTGCCCTTGGTCTGCTCGAGCCCGATGTATTCCTCGTCGTCGGTCAGCACGCCGAGATGCCACCAGTCGATGTTGAGGCTCGCCGAGGTCGCCTTCCAGCCCTTCGGCAGGCTGGACGGCGCCAGCAGCTCGAAGCCGGCCGCGGGGCGCGCCTGCTCGACGATCGTGGCGTAGTCGATCGCGGTGTCGGGCTCTCGGGTTCCTGGGTGAAGAGCTTGCCGAAGCCGTAGAGCCCCAGGACGATCAGGCCGATCACGACCACGGATCGGACGATGTCACCCATCGACGGATTGCCGCGGCTCGATCGTGGCGGCGCTCATGACCCGCCACTTTACGGGGCGGCATCTGCGCATCAACTCGTCCGGCCACGACACGCCCAGCTGCCGGGTACGATGACCGCGTGAACAGCCTTCAGCCAGCAGCCCAGGCGCCCGACCGCAACCTCGCCCTCGACCTGGTCCGCGTGACCGAGGCAGGAGCCATGGCCGCCGGCCGCTGGGTGGGGCGCGGCGACAAGAACGGCGCCGACGGCGTCGCGGTCAACGCGATGCGCACCCTGATCAACACCGTGCAGATGAACGGCGTCGTCGTGATCGGCGAGGGCGAGAAGGACGAAGCCCCGATGCTGTTCAACGGCGAGCAGGTCGGCGACGGCACCGGACCCGAGTGCGATGTCGCGGTCGACCCGATCGACGGCACGACGCTGACCGCCAAGAGCCTGCCCAATGCCGTGTCGGTCATGGCCGTGGCGCCGCGCGGCTCGATGTACGACCCGTCGGCCGTGTTCTACATGGAGAAGCTCATCGCCGGCCCCGAAGCCGCCGACGTCGTCGACATCCGGCTGCCCGTCGCCGAGAACATCGCCCTGGTCGCCAAGGCCAAGGGCATCCGCAACAGCGACGTCACGGTCTGCGTGCTCGACCGCCCCCGCCACCAGGCGCTCGTCGACGAGATCCGCGCCGCGGGCGCCCGCATCAAGTTCATCATCGACGGCGACGTCGCCGGCGGCATCACCGCAGCGCGGCCCGACACCGGCGTCGACCTGCTGATCGGCGTCGGCGGCACGCCCGAGGGCATCATCACGGCGTGCGCGATCAAGGCGATCGGCGGCACGATCCAGGGCAAGCTGTGGCCGATCGACGACGACGAGCGCCAGCGCGCGATCGACGCCGGCCACGACCTCGACCGCGTGCTCTACACCAACGACCTGGTCAACGCCGACGACTGCTTCTTCGTCGCGACCGGCATCACCGACGGCGAGCTGATGGATGGCGTCCGCTACGGCGCCGGCAAGGCATACACCGAGTCGATCGTGATGCGCTCGCGCAGCGGCACGATCCGCAAGATCACCAGCGAGCACCAGCTCGCCAAGCTCAAGGCGTACTCGACGATCGACTACGAGTCCTGAGCGATGACCGGGTCGGGGGAACAGTTCGCGTCGCTGCCGTCGGGCATCGACATCTGCTACGAGACGTTCGGCAACCCCGACGATCCGGCGATCCTGCTGGTCATGGGCCTCGGCGGCCCGATGGGCTGGTGGTCCGAGGACTTCTGCGAGCGGCTCGCGGGGCGCGGCTACTTCGTCATCCGCTACGACAACCGCGACACCGGCCGCTCGACCAAGCTGCGCCAGCACCGGGTCGGCCGGCTCGACCTGGTCCGCGCGTTCGCCGGCCTGGGCAAGCCGCCGTACGGCATCAGCGACCTGGCCGATGACGCGTTCGGCCTGCTCGACCACCTCGGCATCGAACGCGTGCACCTCGTCGGGGTCTCGATGGGCGGCATGATCGTCGCAGACCATGGCGATCGCCCAGCCCGAGCGCGCGATGTCGATGACGTCGATCATGTCGACGACCGGCAACCGCAGGGTCGGCTGGCAGCACCCCAAGATCATCCCGGCCCTGCTCTCGTCGGCCGGCTCGACCCGTGACTCGTACGTCGAACGGTCGCTGCGCACCTCCGCGATCCTCGGCTCGCCGGCCTTCCCGGGCGACGAGGAGACTGGCGCGGGCGCGGGCCTACGAGACGTACGACCGGGGCTGGACCGCCGAGCGGTGTCACCCGGCAGATGCTGGCCGTGCTGACGCAGCCCGACCGCACCAAGGACCTCGCCAAGCTCGACCTGCCGGTCACCGTCATCCACGGCCTCAACGATCCGCTGGTGCACCGCTCCGGCGGCAAGGCCGTGGCCAACGCCGTGCCGGGCGCCGAGCACCTCGAGATCGCCGGGATGGCCCACGACCTGCCGGCGCAGCTCTATGACACGTACGTCGACGCGATCGTCCGCACCGCGGAGCGCGCCGTCTCACGCTGACCCCGCATCTGCGGCGCGGGTCGCTGCATTCAGCCGCAGATGATGCTCTAGAGTGCTCGTCGCATGTCGCACGTACGGATCTCCGATGCTGCCCGGTTCCTCGGCGTCAGCGACGACACCGTACGCCGATGGGTCAGCGCCGGAGCCTGACCTCGTGACCGACGACGCCGGTCGGATGGCGATCGAGGGCCGGGAGCTCGCGAAGTTCGCCAAGGCCAGGCCGGGTCGCCGCGCGACTGCGGGATCGGCCGAGCTCGGCCCGCAACCGCTTCGTCGGGCTGGTCACCGCGGTCAAGGCCGACACCGTGATGGCGCAGGTCGAGCTGCAGTGCGGACCGTTCCGCGTCGTGTCGCTCATGAGCAGCGAGGCGGTCGACGAGCTCGGGCCTCGAGCCCGGCTCCGTCGCGGTGGCCGTCATCAAGTCCACCAACGTCATCATCGAGTCGCTGGAGGGCGCGTCGTGAAGCGCATCATCGGCACCCTCGCGGCAGGACTGCTGCTCTCCACCGTCGCCGCCTGCGGATCGTCGGATCCTCGGACGGAGCCGAGCGAGGCAGACCACGCTCACGGTGTTCGCCGCCGCCTCGCTCAAGGGCACGTTCACCGAGATCGGCAAGCAGTTCGAGGCCGCGCACGAGGGCGTCACGGTGAAGTTCAACTTCGCCGGCTCGTCCGACCTGGTGGCCCAGATCCAGCAGGGCGCGCCGGCCGACGTGTTCGCCTCCGCCGACACCAAGAACATGGACAAGGCGACGGCGCCGACCTGGTCGACGGCACCCCGATGAACTTCGCCACCGAACACGCTCGAGATCGCCACTCCGCCGGACAACCCCGGCAAGGTCGACTCACTCGACGACCTGACCCGCTCGGACGTCAAGGTCGTGCTGTGCGCGGCCGAGGTGCCGTGCGGCGCGGCGGCAGTCGGCGTCGAGAAGGCTGCCGGCGATCGACATCAAGCCGGTCAGCGAGGAGCAGTCCGTGACCGACGTGCTCGGCAAGGTCATCTCGGGCGAAGCCGATGCGGGGCTGGTCTACGTCACCGACGTCAAGGCGGCCGGCGACAAGGTCCACGGCGTGACGTTCCCCGAGTCGGCCGAGGCCGTCAACACCTACCCGATCGCCGCGCTGGCGGGCAGCAAGCACGCAGACGTCGCCAAGGCGTTCGCCGCACTACGTCGCCGGGCCGAAGGGTCAGGCCGTGCTCGCGGCGGCGGGATTCGCGCAAGCCCTGAGATGACCACCGCGCAGCAGACCGGCGTGCCCCGCTGGGTCCTCGTGCCCGCCGCGGTGGGCGCGGCGTTCATCGTGCTGCCGCTCGTCGCGCTGGCGACGCGGGTCGAGTGGGGCCACTTCTTCGCGCTGATCACGCTCCGACTCGTCGCGCGCGGCGCTGTCGGCTGAGCCTGCGGACGTCCGCCGTGAGCACCCTGCTGTGCGTCCTCCTCGGCGTACCGCTGGCGCTGGTCCTCGCCCGTACGACCTTCCGCGGGCAGTCGCTGCTGCGGTCGCTGGTGCTGCTGCCGCTCGTGCTGCCGCCCGTCGTCGGCGGCATCGCGCTGCTCTACACGTTCGGCCGCAAGGGCCTGCTCGGCGAGACGATCGACGTGCTCGGCCTGCAGATCGCGTTCTCGACCACCGCGGTCGTGATCGCGCAGACGTTCGTCGCGCTGCCGTTCATGGTCGTGAGCCTCGAGGGCACGCCTGCGCACGGCCGGTGAGCGGTACGAGGTCGTCGCGGCGACGCTCGGCGCCCGGCCCACGACGGTGCTGCGCCGGGTGACGCTCCCGCTCGTGCTGCCCGGCCTGGCCGCCGGCGCCGTCCTGTCGTTCGCCCGGGCGCTGGGCGAGTTCGGCGCGACGATCACGTTCGCCGGCAGCCTCGAGGGCGTGACCCGGACGCTGCCGCTCGAGATCTACCTGCAGCGCGAGACCGACCCGGACGCCGCCGTCGCGCTCTCGCTGGTGCTGGTCGTCGTCGCGGTGCTGGTCATCGGGCTCGTACGCGGGTCGAGGAGCGATGCGCTGTGAGCCTCCAGCTCGACGCGACGATCGACGACCGCGACGTCGACGTCTCGCTCGAGGTCGCGGACGGCGAGACCGTCGCGATCCTCGGACCCAACGGCGCCGGCAAGTCGACCGGTCCTCGGCGCGATCGCGGGAGTCCTGCGGCCCGACGCCGGCCGGGCGACCCTCGACGACGAGATGCTGTTCGACCTCGCGCCGGGGTCTGGCAGCCGGCCCACGCCCGCGGCACCGCGCTGCTCGCCCAGGACCCGCTGCTGTTCCCGCACCTCACCGTCGTCGACAACGTCGCGTTCGGGCCGCGCAGCGCAGGGCGTACGCGATCGCAGTCGCGCGCCGACTGCCGCCGACCTGGCTCGACGAGGTCGACGCCACCGACCTCGCGGCACCGCAAGCCGTCCGAGCTCTCCGGCGGCCAGGCGCAGCGGATCGCGGTCGCCCGGGCCCTCGCCGCCGAGCCGCGGCTGCTGCTGCTCGACGAGCCGATGGCCGCGCTCGACATCACGGTCGTCCCGGCGATGCGGCAGGTGCTGAAGCGGGTGCTCGCCGGACGCAGCGCGATCATCGTGACGCACGACGTGCTCGACGCGCTGCTGCTCGCCGATCGGGTGATCGTCATGGAGGGCGGCCGCATCGTCGAGGAGGGTCCGACCCGGGACGTGCTCGAGCGGCCGCGCAGCCAGTTCGGTGCCGGCATCGCCGGGCTCAACCTGATGCGCGGGCGTCGCGGCCGGCGGTGCCGTGCGTACGCCGTCGGGCACCGCGATCGAGGGGCTTGTCCGACGCAGCCGGTGCCCGACGGCGCGCCGCGGTGGCGGTGTTCAACCCCAGCGCGGTCGGCCGTCTACCTCGAGCCGCCCGGCCGGCAGCCCGCGCAACGTGTTCGCCGCCGACGATCCTCGAGCTGGAGCCGCACGGCGCGCAGGTTCGCGTACGCACCGAGGAGCTCAGCGCCGACGTGACCGTGCCGGCCGTCGCGGAGCTCGACCTGATGCCGGGCACGGAGATCTTCCTGGTGGTCAAGGCCAGCGAGGTCACGATCTACCCGGCCTGACTCGCTAGGCTCGGCGTCATGACGGGCGCGACCGTTCGGCGCCGCGACGACGGCTCGCTCGAGCTGCGGGTCAACGGCGTGTTCGTCATGGACGACGTCGAGACGTCGTCGGAGCAGGCCTGGCTCGGACGGTCCTCGACCTCGGCGCGAAGGAGATCCTGGTCGGCGGCCTCGGGCTCGGCTATACGCTCCGCACGTCTGCTGGCCTCGCCGCAGGTAAGCCGCGTCATCGTCGCCGAGCTGCATCCCGAGATCGTCGACTGGATGCGCGACGGCACGATCCCCGGCGCCGATCTGCTGTCCGACGAACGCACGCGAGGTCGTGGTCGACGACGTACGCGACGTGGTCGCGGCGCAATCCCGCTGCGTCGCTCGACGCGATCGTGCTCGACGTCGACAACGGGCCGGACTTCCTGGTGCACGACGACAATGCCGCGGTCTACGGCGCCGCGTTCCTCGCCATCTGCGCCTGCGCCTGCGGCCCGGCGGCGCACCTGTGCGTCTGGTCGATGGCGCGACTCGCGAGCAGCTCACGCCGAGCGATCGGCGCCTCGCTGACCGACGTACGTGCCGAGGCCGTCGACGGTGACGCTCCAGGGCCGCGACGAGCAGCTACTGGATCTTCGTCGGCACTCGGCAGCGACGACTGTCGCCGGGGCCGACTAACGTCGTCGGCATGGAACCGTTCGATCGCGCCGAGTTCGTCGACCGCCTGCCACACCGCCTTCAGACCTCGCCAGCGCCCGGAGGTCGCCGAGGCGTGGGACACGCGAGAGCGCCTGCGCCGGGATGACCGTCGGCGGGCTGACGCATCACCTGCTCGGCCAGATCAGGCACGTCGCCGCGCTTCCTGGCGGAGCCGCCGACCACGGATGCGCCGATCCCGCTCCTCGACCACTACGCGCGGGCCGACTGGGTCACCGCCGAGCCGGAGGACGAGGCCAACACCTCGATCCGCGACGGCGGCAACGAGGCCGCGGCGGTCGGGCGCGACGCCGTGCTGGCGGAGGTCGCACCTTTGCTCGAGCAGCTTGCCCGACCTGCTGCAGCGCGCCGCGCGACCCGGACACGTCTTCATCACCGTGGCAGGGCTGGGCGCTGACGACCGACGACTTCCTCGTCACCCGGTCGATGGAGCTCATCGTGCACTCCGACGACCTCGCCGCGAGCGTCGGCCTGCCCACGCCGGAGTTCCCGGACACGATCGCCGCCCACGTCGTCGACCTGCTCGGCGGCGTGGCCATGCGTCGTCACGGCCAGGCCGCGGTCGTACGTACGCTGAGCCGGCCGCAGCGCGCACCCGGATTCCGCCTCTGACGTACGCCTGCCATCTGACCCACGCCTGCCGGGCGTACATCCAGACCGCAGCGATATCGTCGGAAGCATGACCGAATACCGCATCGAGCACGACACCATGGGCGAGGTCCGCGTGCCCGCCGACGCCCTCTGGCGAGCCCAGACCCAGCGCGCCGTCGAGAACTTCCCGATCTCCGGCACCCCGATCGAGCCCGCGCAGATCCGCGCGCTGGCCCAGATCAAGTCCGCCTGCGCCAAGGCCAATGCCGAGCTCGGCATCCTCGAGCAGGACATGGCCGATGCGATCGTCGCCGCCGCCGACGAGGTCGCCACCGGCGCCCACGACGCGCAGTTCCCGATCGACGTGTTCCAGACCGGCTCGGGCACGTCGAGCAACATGAACACCAACGAGGTGCTCGCCACGCTCGCCACGAAGTCGCTCGGCAAGGACGTGCACCCCAACGACCACGTCAACGCCTCGCAGTCGTCCAACGACGTGTTCCCGACGTCGATCCACGTCGCGGCGACCGCATCGGCGACCAACGAGCTGATCCCCGCGCTCGACCACCTGGCCACCTCGCTGGAGGGCAAGGCCAAGGAGTTCGCCGACGTCGTGAAGTCCGGCCGCACCCACCTGATGGACGCCACCCCGGTCACGCTGGGCCAGGAGTTCGCCGGCTACGCCGATGCAGATCCGCCGCGGCATCGAGCGCGTCGAGGCGTCCCTCCCCCGTACGGCCGAGGTCCCGCTCGGCGGCACCGCGGTCGGCACCGGCATCAACACCCCGATCGGCTTCCCGCAGCGCGTCATCGAGCTGCTCGCCGAGGGCACCGGCCTGCCGATCACCGAGGCGGCCGACCACTTCGAGGCCCAGGGCGCCCGCGACGGGCTCGTCGAGATGTCCGGCCAGCTCCGTACGATCGCCGTCAGCCTCACCAAGATCTGCAACGACCTGCGCTGGATGGGCTCCGGCCCGCGCACGGGTCTCGGCGAGATCCACCTGCCCGACCTGCAGCCCGGATCGAGCATCATGCCCGGCAAGGTCAACCCGGTGCTGCCCGAGGCCACGCTGATGGTGGCCGCGCAGGTCATCGGCAACGACGCCACGATCGCCACCGCCGGCGCCTCCGGGGCGTTCGAGCTCAACGTCATGCTGCCGGTCATCGGCCGCAACCTGCTGGAGTCGATGCGCCTGCTCGGCAACGCCTCGCGGGTGCTCGCCGACCGCTGCATCGACGGCATCACCGCCAACGAGGAGCGCTGCCTCGAGCTCGCCGAGTCGTCGCCGTCGGTCGTCACGCCGCTCAACCGCTTCATCGGCTACGAGAACGCCGCCAAGGTGGCGAAGCAGTCGGTCAAGGAGAAGAAGACGATCCGCCAGGTCGTCATCGAGATGGGCTTCGTCGAGCGCGGAGACATCAGCGAGGCCGACCTGGACAAGGCGCTCGACGTCATGTCCATGACCCACCCCTGACCCACCCCGCTGACGGGTCACTGTCGCCCCGACGGGTCACTTTTCGCCCCGTGACGGGTCACTTTCGCCCCGGACGGGTCACTTTTCGCCACGCCAGCTTCATGAGTGACCCGCTCAGCGGGTCAACTGCCCGTCCGCGGGTCACAAGTGACCCGTCGGCGGGCGATAAGTGACCCGTCAGCGGCGGCTAGCGAGCACGTAGCCGTCGCGGTCGTAGACCAGCTCGTACGTCCCGCCGTGCTTCTGCTCGGCGTACGCGACGACGTCGGCGGGAGAGCCGATGCCGGCGCCGGCGTCGAACAGCACGTATGCCGGCTTCGCATGCTGCCGACCGTGCCGAGCCAGTAGACCGTGTGATCCGTGACGAGGTGGGTCATCAGTCCGATGTCGGTCTCCACGCTCGCGTCCTTGGGCACCAGCGCCAGCACCTCGCGCGCGGCGCGGCACGCGGCGGCTCGTCGTACGTCTCGGAGTCCAACAGCGTCGACAGCGGCGAGTTGACCAGCGTGAACGCCGTGACCACGAGCGCCGGCGACGGTGGCCCACCGAAGCCGGGGCCATCGCGCCATGGCGTCGATCATCGCGACGAACACGATCGGCATCAGCACGCAGCGAGTAGTGCCACTCCGTGCCCCAGTAGTACGCGTTGTCGCCGACGAATCGCCACGCGAACGTCGGCAGCGCCAGCAGCACCCACGGCGAGACCAGCGCGGCCAGGCCCGTGATGCCGAACGTCAGCGCGACGGTCGCGAGCTTGCGACCGGTCTCGTCGACCAGCGTCGCGAGGATGCCGCGGTCGCCGCCGAGCGATGTCGGAGTGCGTGTAGGAGCGCCGGGCCGATCCACGGCATCGATCACCAGCACGATCAACGCCGCCGCCACGAGCCCGACCGCCGCCGAGCTGCACACCGCGCCGGCGCTCCCCCGCCAGCCAGAGCACCCCCCCGATCACGGCGACCGTGACACCGAACTCCTCCTTGACCAGCAACAACGGCAGCGCCCAGAGCACCACCGCACCGAAGCGCCGATCGACGTACGCCGCTCCGGCGAGGGCCAGCAGCGGCGCCGCGAACGCCACCTCGTGGAAGTCCGACCTCCACCGCCGATGCATCCCGAACGACAGCCCGTACGCCACGCCGATCGCGATGCCGACGACCGTGCCGAGCTGCCGCATCGCCAGCGCGGCGATGACGGCGACCGAACCGCGATCAGCACCGCCTGCGCGATCAGGATCGTCTGCGCCGACGGGAACAACCGGTAGAACGGCGCGATCAGCACGAGGATCGGCGAGAAGTGATCACCGAGCTGGTTGAAGCCCGGCACCCTTGACGTCGATCGTCGGCGCACCGAGGTGGGCATACCCCCGGACCGCCTGCTCGAAGATCGCGTTGTCCCACGACGACAGCGTGAACCGGTCGAAGCGCACCAGCGAGAGCACGGTGTACGCCGCGCCGAACGCGACCGCGACAGCGCAGCGGCGAGTCGCGTGGCGCCGGGTCGTCGGCATGGTCAGGCACTCGGCAGGGTGAGATTCTCGCCCGTCTCGGGGTCGAAGACGTGCACCTTCCGCGCGGGACCACGACGCGGATCGACATGCCGGGCCGCAGCGAGTTCGTCGGCGGCGAGCTCGGCGACCAGGAAGCTCTGGAACAGGTCGAAGTCGAGCAGGTCCTCGACCTCGATGAGCCGCTCCTCGACCTCGGGGTCGATCTCGAAGCCGAGATAGGCGAGCTGGGTGCTGCCGCGCCACTCGACGTCGTCGATGCGGGTCGTGAACTCGACCTTGTCGGTGACTGCCGGCCGCCGCGGGGCTCGACGACTCGTGGCAGTCCTCGGGCCGGATGCCGACGACGACGAGGTCACGGTCGCCGATGCGATCGACGCAGATCGTCGTCGAGCAGCATCGTGGCGAGCGGCATGACGAGCTGGCTTCCCCTGGGCCTCGCGGGTACGAGGTTCATCGGCGGCGAGCCGAGGTAGCCGGCGACGAACATGTCCTTCGGCGACTCATACAGCTCGCGCGGCGTGCCGACCTGGTGGACGAAGCCCTGGTGCATCACCGCCACCCGGTCGGCCAGGCTCAGCGCCTCCGCGATGTCGGACGTCGCGAAGATCGAGGTGCGCTCGTTCTCGGTGCTGCCACTGGCTGGTGACCGAGCGCACCTGCGTGCGGACGCGCTCGGACTGCTGCGGAGAACGCCTCGTCGAACAGGTAGCCTTCGCATCGCGTACGAGCGAGCGCCCGAGCGCCACCCGCTGGCGCTGGGAGTCGTCGAGGTCGGCCGGCTTGATCTCCAGCAGCTCGGCGAGCGCCAGGAACTCGGCGACCGTCGTTGATCGCGCTTGGCCAGCTGCCTTGGTCGAAGCCGCGGCGCAGCGTCGCCGAGAACGCGAGGTTGTCGAACACGTCGAGCTGGGGGTGCAGCGCATAGTCCTGGAACACCATCGCGAGATCGCGGGCGCGCGGGCCGGCGTAGGTGACCACGGCGTCGTCGATCAGGATGTCGCCGGACGTCGTGCTCCTCGAGCCCGACCAGGACGCGCAGCAACAGGCTCTTGCCGGCGCCGGACGGACCCGTGATGGCGAGCGTCGACCCCGACGGGCACCGTGAGGCTGATGTCGTCGAGCAGCGGACGGACACCGTTGGCCGGCGACGGTGAGGTTGCGGAGTTCGATCGACGTCATCGGTATGACCTTCCCAGAAGTTGGTGACCTTGCGCGGTGCCACGAGGAGCAGCAGGACGAACGGCAGCGAGCCAGAGCAGCCCGGCAGCGGCCACCGTCGCGGACGGCTCGCGTCTCGAGCTGGCCGTGGCCAGCATCAGCGTCGCCGGCAGCGGCCGCGATCGTCGTCGGCCGAGAGCGCGGCGCCGAGCACGAAGTCCTGGCAACCGACGACGAACACCAGCAGCGCCGATCACGCAGGACGCCCGGCCCGCAGCGCCGGGCACGCAAAGCGCGCGAACCACTGCCGCCGCGTGGCACCGTCGGCGCGTACGGCATCGCGCAGCGACCAGGGCACGTCGCCGAACAGCGTGACGCACAGCCAGATCGCCAGCGGCAGGGTGATCAGCAGCGCGGGAGGCACGAGCGAGAGCCGCGATGCCGTAGCGGTCGAGCGCGATCACCTGGTCGGCGATCGGTCCGGCCAGCGCGACCAGCGGCAGCAGCAGCGTCGCGACCACCAGACGTACGCGAGCGTCCGCCCCGGACCGGCAGCCGTACGAGCGCGTACGCCGCGCCGATCGCCAGCGGCACGCGAGAGCAGTGGCGATGCCGGAGACCATCACCGACGTCAGCGCGGCGTCCCGCAGGATCGGAGAGTGCAGCGCCGCCGTCGAACGTGCCCCACGAGATCTCCTTCGGCCACACGCGTGCGCGCGGTCATGCCCTCCGGCGTCGTGGCGACGGTGAACGTCCACAGCAGCGGCACCGCGGTGAAGATCGCGAACAGCTCGACGCCGAGCAGCGCCCAGACCGACACTGGCCGGCGGGTGTCGGCGAACAGGATGCCGGCCGCACCGGTCAGCATCAGCACGGCCGCGAGGCCGAGCCACAGCCACTGGTCGGGACGGACCACCATCAGTGATGCCGTAGTTGGCGAGGCGCGAAGCCGAGCGACGAACGAGATGCCGGACGCCCACAGCCGCGAGCGTACGGACGGGACAGCGCGACGGCGTCATACGACCCTCCTCACCCGGAACAGCTGGACCAGGACGCGCGCCAGCACCAGCGACGATGCCAGCAGGACGATCGACATCGCGGCACCGAGGCCGAGCTCGAACGACGAGAACGTCGTGTCCCAGATCAGCAGCGGCGCCGTACGCACGTCGGCTCCGGGCCGTCGACGAGCAGCGGGCCCTCGAGGATGCGGAACGTGTCGAGCGCCCGATAGGTCGCCGCCACCGCGAACGCCGGACCCATGACCGGCAGGATCGACCCGGCGGAACCGCTGCCAGCGCGGTCGCACCGTCGGCGACCGCTGCCGCCATCAGCGAGCTGCGAGCACCCGGAGCCCGGCCAGCAGGATGACCGCTGACGATGCCGGTGCCGCGCCACATCTCGCCGAGCGTGACGCCGACGCAGCGGGCCGAGCTGGCCGACGTCGCCGAGCCGGAACCAGCTCGCCAGGAACCCCGTCGTCACGGCATCGCGCCACATGACCGCCGACACCGACCGCGAGCAGCGCGAACGGCACCAGCACGAAGACCCGAGTGACCGGCCACAGCAGGGTCATCCGGCGCAGTGCCACGGCGAACGCGAAGCCGAGCAGCAGCTGCACGACCACGACGAACACGACGATGAGCAGGCTCGTCGCGACCGCGAGCCACCAGGTCGGTTGGTCAGCACGTCGGTGTAGTTGTCGACGCCGACGAACGTACGGCCGTCGGGGTTGGTGAGCGGCTGGGGTGCAGCGACAGCCACATGCCCGCGCCCGATCGGCCAGCCCGTGACGACGAGCAGCACGAGGACCGCCGGCGCCAGCCAGCGCCAGCCCTTCACGTCGGCAGCTCCCCGGCGATGCGCGCGCGCGTACGACCTTCTGCGATGCGCTCCGAGCGTCGGTGGCCTGCGAGAAGTCCTCGAGCGGCAGCCACGCTGTCGTCGATCGCCGCTGCGGCGAGCTGCCAGTAGGGCGTCTTGGGCACCGCCGCGCCCGACAGCACGGCGGCCTTGGTCACGGCGGCCATCGGGTAGGCCGCTTGACCGCCGGGTCGTCGTACGTCGTCAGGCGGCTCGCGCTGTGCCCGGCGCTGGCCATGACGGCGCTGATCGCGCTCGGCGAGGTCAGGCAGGTGATCGCCTTGTACGACAGGTCGGAGTGCGGCGCGTAGAGCGGCACGGCGAGGCCGACTCCCGACAGCGGCGCCACGCTCGTCGCGCCGACCGCCGGGTAGGGCGTCCACCCCATGTCGGACGCGACCGCCGCGACGTCCGGATCGGAGATGACCGAGCTGGGGGCCAGCAGGAATCCGCCGTCCGGCCGGCGAACGTCGTCGAGCGCGTCCCTCGACGGCCCGGGCCCGCGGTCGCGACTCGCTGTAGAACTCGACGACCGCCGCGGCGGCCCGGCCGGCGTCGGAGTCGAGCCCGACCTTGGCGTTGCGGCCCGTGCCGTCGACCAGCTTGCCGCCGCTCGCCGGCGACCAGCGCGTTGACCCACTCGGCCAGCCCGGAGCCGTCGGGGTCCTCGATCTGGATCGTGACGCCGAGCCGCTCGGCGCCGGCGATCAGCTCGTCCCAGCTGATCGGCTTCGTGGTGTCGAGGCCGGCGCGTTCGGCGATGTTGCCGCGGTACCAGAGCAGCTGCGGGTCGAACCACCACGGCGCGACCGCGAGCGAGCCGTCGTATGTCGCGGCGGCCAGCGCGGCGGGGGCGATGTCCTTGCTGTAGGCCGGCCGAGTCCTCGGGCACCGGCGCGAGGAACTGTGCCGCGGCGAACTCGGCGGTGAACGCCGAGTCGAGGCTCAGCACGTCGATCGAGGTGTCCTTGGCCACCAGCCGGCGTACGAGCATCGCGTGGCGCGCGTCGACGTCGGTCGGCAGCCGCTTGACCCCGATCGCGTAGTCGCCGTCGGCTGCCGTGCACGTTCGCGCCAGCGCGCGCGGCGTCGACCCGGTCCGGACCGACGTACCAGTTGAGCGTGGGCGTCGACTCCGGCTTCGGTCGCTGGAGCCGCAGGCAGCGAGCGTCGCACAGGAGGACAGCAGCGCGACGCACGTGCCGCGAACGTCTCCCTCGAACGCTCACGCCGAACTCTGCCACAGAGGAGGGGCCCTTCCCGGCCATACCGGGAAAGGCCCCGTCGCGTCACAGCGAGTCTGACTCACGTCACAGAGGTGACGTCCTCGAGCATTTCGGTCACCAGGGCGGCGACGGGCGAACGCTCCGAACGGGTCAGCGTGACGTGGGCGAACAGCGGGTGGCCCTTGAGCTTCTCGACCACCGCGACGACACCGTCGTGGCGACCGACCCGCAGGTTGTCGCGCTGGGCGACATCGTGGGTGAGGACGACCTTGGAGTTGGCGCCGATGCGCGAGAGCACGGTCAGCAGCACGTTGCGCTCCAGCGACTGCGCCTCGTCGACGATGACGTACGAGTCGTGCAGCGAGCGTCCACGGATGTGGGTCAGCGGCAGCACCTCGAGCATCCCGCGGTCGAGGATCTCCTCGATGACCGCCGGCGAGGTGACGGCGCCGAGGGTGTCGAACACCGCCTGCCCCCAGGGCCCCATCTTCTCGGACTCGCTGCCGGGGAGGTAGCCGAGCTCCTGGCCGCCGACGGCGTACAGCGGGCGGAAGATCACGACCTTCTTGTGCTGGCCGCGCTCCATCGTCGGCCTCGAGTCCGGCGCACAGCGCCAGCGCCGACTTGCCGGTGCCGGCGCGACCACCGAGCGAGACGATGCCGATCTCGGGATCGAGCAGCAGGTCGAGGGCGACGCGCTGCTCGGCGGACCGGCCGTGGATGCCGAACGCGTCGCGGTCGCCGCGGACGAGCTGCACCTGCTTGTCGGCGGTGACCCGGCCGAGCCCGCTGCCCTTGTCGGACACCAGGACCAGGCCGGTGTGGCACGGCAGGTCGCGCGCCTCGTGGCAGGTCGAGCGTGCCCGCCTCGTACAGCGCGTCCAGGTCGATGCTCTCGACCTCGAGCTCGCGCATGCCGGTCCAGCCGGACTCGAGCGCGAGCTCGGCGCGGTACTCCTCGGCGACCAGGCCGACCGCGGACGCCTTGACCCGCATCGGCAGGTCCTTGGACACGATCGTGACGTCGTTGCCCTCGTTGGCGAGGTTGCGGGCCACCGACAGGATGCGGGTGTCGTTGTCGCCGAGGCGGAATCCGGACGGCAGCGAGGACGAGTCGGTGTGGTTGAGCTCGACCCGGATCGTGCCGCCCTCGTCGCCGATCGGCAGGGGTTTGTCGAGCGTGCCGTGCAGCGACCCGGAGGTCGTCGAGGAAGCGCAGGGCGCTGCGGGCGAAGTAGCCGAGCTCTGGGATCGTGCCGCTTGCCCTCGAGCTCGGTGATCACCACGACGGGGATGACCACCTCGTGCTCGTGGAAGCGGTTGACCGCGTTGGGGTCCGCCAGCAGGACACTGGTGTCCAGGACGTACGTGCGGCGGACAGGGCTCGTGCTCGCTTCTTCGTGCGTTGCAGCCACAGCTGTCTCCTCAACGAGCCCGCGCGCACCCTGCGCCGGCCCTACTCGTGGGCCAGAAATCGGGGCTCAGGGGCGAGCGTCAACACACCTCGAACGTACGGCGGCAGGTCGGCGATTTCGGGCGCGACACGCTGACCGCAGGTCACAAGGGTGTGAACAGTGGGCCACAGCGCGACCATGGGCCGAGCGCAGCTGCGGTTCCCCACGAGCTCTGCAAGGCGGGGGCGGCGTGCGCCCTACTGGCCGAAGCGGCGCTCCCGCAGGGCGTACGAACGCATGGCGCGCAGGAAGTCGACGTGGCGGAATGCCGGCCACAGCGCGTCGCTGAAGTAGAACTCCGAGTGCACGCTCTGCCACAGCAGGAAGCCCGAGAGCCGCTGCTCCCCCGACGTACGGATCACGAGGTCCGGGTCGGGCTGGCCCTTGGTGTAGAGGTGCTCGGCGATGTCGTCGACCTCGAGGGTGGAGGCGACCTCTTCGAGCGAGCGACCGTTGGCGGCCTGGTCGAGCAGCAGCGACCGCATCGCGTCGGTGAGCTCCTGGCGCCCGCCGTAGCCGACGCAGATGTTGACCCGCATGCCCTTGACGTCGGAGGTCGAGTCGGCGAGCCGCTTCATCCGCCCGGCGGACTCAGCCGGCAGCATGTCGAGGTTGCCGATCACCGCGAGCGACCAACGCTTCTCGCCGGCGAGGCTTTCCATCAGGTTCTCGACGGCGGCGAGGATGCTGCCGACCTCGTCGGGCGGGCGCTGGAGGTTGTCGGTCGACAGCAGCCACAGCGTGACGATCTCGACGCCCAGCTCGTCGCACCAGTTGGCGAACTCCGAGATCTTGTCGGCACCCGCCTGGTAGCCGTGCTCGAACTTCGTGCCGGCGCCCTTGGCCCACCGCCGGTTGCCGTCGACGATCGCCCCGACATGGTGCGGAAGCCGGGCGGGATCGAGGCGCTTGACGAGCCGTCGCTCATACACGCCGTACGCGAGGTCGCTGACTCCCATGCGGGCCAGAGTAGTACCCGCGTCACGGACTACGCTGAGCGCATGACCGATCGCGAGCCCGAGGGCATGGTCCAAGAGGCCACCGACCGGATCCGCGAGACCGTCGACGAGATCAAGCCCAAGCTTCGCGGGTGGCTGCACGCCGTCACGCTGCCCGCTGGCGTTCTTCGCGTTCATCGTGATGCTCGTGATCTCCGACGACATCCTGGTGCGGGTCGGCGTCGCGGTGTTCATGGTCAGCTCGCTGCTGCTGTTCGGCGTCAGCGCGGTCTATCACCGCGGCACCTGGTCCGACCGGGTCAAGGGCTTCTGGAAGCGCTTCGACCACGCCAACATCTTCCTGCTGATCGCCGGCTCCTACACGCCGTTCTCGCTGCTCCTGCTGTCGACCAAGCACGCCGTGATCCTGCTGTCCCTCGTATGGGGTGGCGCCCTGCTCGGCGTCGTCGTTCAAGATCTTCTGGATCGGTGCGCCGCGCTGGCTGTACGTCCCGCTCTACCTGCTGCTCGGCTGGGCGGCGGTGTTCTACTTCCCCGAGTTCGTCGACAACGCCTCGACCGCGGTGCTGGTGCTGCTGATCACCGGCGGCGCGCTCTACTCGCTCGGCGCGGTCGTCTACGGCTTCAAGTGGCCCGACCCGTCGCCGAAGTACTTCGGCTTCCACGAGATCTTCCACGCCTTCACGATCGCGGCGTTCATCGTCCACTACATCGGCGTCTGCCTGCTGGCCTACCAGAAGCACTAACCGCCCGAGCGCCCCACAGACCGGGTCGTCACCGGCCGACGGCAGACGAAGCCCCCGCAGACGTACGCCGCAGGCTGGCCGTCGACCTGGTCTCGCTGCTCGAACAGCGGGATGGCGAGCCCGACGTCACCGGCGACGACGACGGCACCTGGCGAGGCCAGGCCGAGCGCGGCGCGGTGCAGCTCCGTACGCTCCTCGCGCGAGCCGACCACGGCGATCTCCAGCGGCCCGGCGAGCACGGCCTCGGCGGCGGCGAGCGTCCAGCCGGCGAACCGCGGCACCTGCGTCGCGATGTTGGCGGCCGAGGCGATGCCCGACTCGGCGGCCGCGCGATAGCGGTGCTCGCCGGTGATCGCGGCGAACGACAGCAGCGCCGCGACGGCGGCCGAGGTGCCTGACGGGTAGGCGTTGTCGGACGCATCCTTGGGCGTACGACGAGGGTCTCGGCGTCGTCGGCGGTGTCGAAGAACCCGCCCTCGGGATCGGCGAAGTGGTCGACGACCCGGTCGAGCAGCAGCCGCGCCCGATCGAGCCACACCGCGTCGCCGGTGATGCCGAGGACCGCGATGAATGCCTCGGCCACGGCGCCGTGATCCTCCAGCACGCCGAGTTGGCGCCGGCGACGCCGTCGCGTGACGTACGCACGAACCGCTCGCCGAGGTGCACGTCGACGAGCAGCTCGGCCGCCGACACGGCCGCCTCGGCGAAGTCGGGCTCGTCGAGCAGCACCCCGGCCTCGGCCAGCGCCGTGATCGCCAGCCCGTTCCACGACGCCACGACCTTGTCGTCGCGGGCGGGCCGGGTGCGCTCGGCTCGCGCCTGCGAGGAGCTTCGCGCGTACGTCGTCCCAACGCTCCGCATCGTCGGGATCCACGCGCAGCTGCAGGGTCGAGAAGCCGCGCTCGAACGTGCCCGGACCCGTGACGCCGAGCAGCTCCGCCGCCCAGGCACCGTCGGCGGCGCCGAGCAGCGCGCATCAGCTGGTTGGGGTTCCAGACGTAGAACGTGCCCTCGTGGCCGTCGCTGTCGGCGTCGAGCGCCGACGCGAAGCCGCCCTCGGGCGTGCCCAGCTCGTCGAGGATGAACCGGCCGGTCTCCCGGGCGATGCGCTCGCCGAGCGGCGACCCGGTCTGCCGCCACCAGTGGAGGTAGACCCGCAGCAGCAGCGCGTTGTCGTAGAGCATCTTCTCGAAGTGCGGCACCCGCCAGAACCGGTCGACGCTGTAGCGGGCGAACCCGCCGGACAGCTGGTCGTACATGCCGCCGCGGGCCATCGCCTCGCACGTCGCCGCCACCAGGTCGAGCGCCTGCGGCGAGCCCGTACGCGCGGCGTTGCGCAGCAGGAACTCCAGCACCATCGACGGCGGGAACTTCGGACTCGTGCCGAATCCCCCGGCCTCGGCGTCGTACTGCTTGGCCAGCGCCGTCGACCGCGGCGTCCAGCTCGCTCGGGCCCGAGGGCGCCGCCGACCGGGTCGATGTTCGACTGCAGGTGGGCCAGCACGTCCTTGCTGACCGTCAGCACCTCGTCGCGGCGATCGAGCCACGCCTCCGACAGCGCCTGCAGCACCTGGGTGAACGCCGGCGCGCCCTGCCGCGGCTCCGGCGGGAAGTACGTCCCGGCGAAGAACGGCTCGCCCGTCGGGGTCAGGACGCAGGTCATCGGCCAGCCGCCCTGACCCGTCATCGCGGTCGTCGCCTTCATGTAGACCGCGTCGATGTCCGGGCGTTCCTCGCGGTCGACCTTGATGTTGATGTAGTGGTCGTTCATGTACGCCGCCGTCGCCGCGTCCTCGAACGACTCGTGCGCCATCACGTGGCACCAGTGGCACGCGGCGTAGCCGACGCTCAGCAGGATCGGCCGGTCGAGCTCCTGCGCGACGGCGAACGCCTCGTCGCTCCACTCCCACCAGTCGACCGGGTTGTCGGCGTGCTGCTGGAGGTAGGGACTCGTGGCCTGCGCCAGGCGATTCGGCATACCGCCAGCCTAGGCGCGCGGCCGGGCTCGTGCCTTTCGCCCATGCCTCGCTCCTCGCCTGACACAGGCTCGAGCCGGTCGACCCGCGACTGTCGAGGCTAGAGGTCCTCGTCGTCCCAGGGCTGCTGGGCCTTCTTGGAGTGCTTGAGGAACGAGCGGGACAAGAAGAACGTTGCGACGCACAGAGCCACGACGATGCCGAGCGCGACCCAGCCGGGCTTGACGTCCTCGTGGGTGAAGGCCGGTTCGGCCGAGACGAGGGAGGCGATCGCGTACACGTTCATGTCTCCAGACTAGTTCCCCCAGATCCGCCGAGATTGGCGGGTGATCCACCTCGCGGCACTGATGCGTGGTGGATCTCCCGCCACATCGTGGGGCGCCAGTGTGCCGCGACGCATCATTGGGAGGACAGTGGGCACATGAGCAGCACGACAGGACGATTCATGCCGACCGGCTGGGACGAGTCCGTCATCGAGGACGTCGACGGGGAGGGTGAGACCAAGAACGGCACCTACTACCCGAGCCGCGGTGTCACGACCGCGAAGGTCACCTTCCAGTACACCGGCGACATCGAGGGCACCGGCGCGACGACCTACCTGTTCGCCTACCGCGACAGCAAGGCCTATGAGTTCACGTTGACGACTTAACGCAGACCCGCGAACAAGTCCGTCTCGGGGAGGCTGGTCTCGACCTTTGAGTCGACGAGCTGATAGTCCTCGGTCGGCCACGCCTCGGCCTGCACCTCGTGCGGGATCGCGAACCAGAACCCGTTGGGGTCGATCTGCGTCGCGTGCGCCAGCAGCGCTGCGTCACGGACGCCGAAGTAGTCGGCGCACTCGACCCGAGTCGTCAGCCGCGCCTCGTCCTCGGGCTTGCGCTCCCACGACTCGAGCCGCTCGGCGTACGGGTTCTCGAGCCCGTGCTTCTTCATCGCGTCGTCGATCGCCTTCATCCGGGCATAGCTCCAGCCCAGGTGGTAGTAGAGCTTGGACACCTGCCACGGCTCGCCCGCGTCGGGGTAGCGCTCCGGATCGGCGGCCGCCTCGAACGCGTACACGCTGATCTCGTGGCACTTGATGTGGTCGGGGTGCGGGTAGCCGCCGTTCTCGTCGTACGTCGTCAGCACCTGCGGCTTGAACGAGCGGATCAGGCGTACGAGCGGCTCGGCGGCCTCCTCGATCGGCACCAGGCCGAAGCAACCCTCGGGCAGCGGCGGCTTGGGATCGCCCTCGGGCCAGCCGGAGTCGACGAAGCCGAGCCAGTCCTGCGTGACGCCGAGGATCTCGCGGGCGCGGTCCATCTCCTCGCGGCGGATCTCCGAGATCAGCTCGGGGTTGTCGACGATGCCGGGGTGCTCGAAGCCGGGATTGAGGATCGAGCCGCGCTCGCCACCCGTGCAGGTGGCGACGTGCACGTCGACTCCCTCGGCGACGTACTTGGCGGTGGATGCGGCACCCTTGCTCGACTCGTCGTCGGGGTGGGCGTGCACGTGCATCAGGCGCAGTTGGTCGGCCACGGTTCTCCTTCGAAGGCTCGAGGAAAATCCTCGCACTGTCTCCAACAACGCCACGCCTGGGTGTTCCGTCGGCAATACTCTCGGATGACCACTCCCGAAGCAGTGCTCGTCACCGGCGCCTCCACCGGCATCGGCAAGGCGATCGTCGAGAACCTCGCCGCCCACGACATCCGCGTGTTCGCCGCCGTACGCGATCTGTCCACCGTCGCCGAGCATCCGCTCGTGACGCCCGTACGCCTCGACGTCACGCTCGGCGCAGGAAGCGCTCGACGCCGCCGAGCTCGTCCGCGCGACGCTCGGCGACATCACAAGCTGCGGGGCGTCGTCAACAACGCCGGCATCGCCGTCGGCGGCCCGCTGGAGTTCCTCGACCTCGACGAGTTCCGGCGCCAGCTGGAGGTCAACGTCATCGGCCAGCTCGCGGTGACCCAGGCGTTCCTGCCGCTGCTGCGCGAGCACGGCAGGGCACGCATCGTGTTCACCAGCTCGATCGGCGGACGCATCGCGGCCACCGTTCATCGGCCCGTACGCAGCGTCGAAGCATGCGCTCAACGGCATGGCCGAGTCGCTGCGCCGCGAGCTCAAGCCGTGGGGCATGGGCGTCTCGGTGCTCGCGCCCGGCGACGGTCTCGACCCCGATCTGGGACAAGGCCGGCGACCAGATCGACGATCATCGCGGCCAGCTGCCGCCCAGGGCGATCGAGCTGTACGGCGGACGATCGAGTCGATGCGGACGATCACCAAGAACGCGCGGCACGGCGGCATCCCGGCCTCGAAGGTCGCCGAGGCGGCGCACCACGCGCTGTTCTCCCGCCGGCCCAAGGCCGAGTACCTCATCGGCAGCGAGGCCAAGATGATGGCGACCGCGTCGAACCTGCTGCCGTACCGCGACGTTCGACAAGGCCGTCCTCACGCAGATCGGCAAGGGCTGAGACACTGGTCGGCGTGACCGATCTCAGCGCGCGCTACGGCACCAGCAGCCGACCACGCTGGTTCTGGCCCGCGATCGCGGCAGTCGGCGTCGCGATCGGCGTCGCGTTCGCGGCCTGGGTCGGCTTCCAGGACAGCCCGTCACCGCCACCTGTGCAGGCTATGACGTCGTCGAGCGACCACCGTCACCGTCACGCTCGACATCATCCGGCCCGACCCGCTCGCGGTCGAGTGCACGGTCTACGCGCAGGCCGAGGACCACTCGATCGTCGGCGAGAAGACGGTCGACCGTGCCGGCATCGAAGCACCAAGACGTCCGCTTCACGATCGACATCAAGACCGAACGCAAGGCCGTCACCGGCGTGCTGAGGACGTGTGGCCCGTCGAATTAACTGGTAATCTGGAGCATTCACCCCGGGCGATGGCCTGGGGTGCAGTCACGTAAGGAGGCCCGCATGACTCAGCCCACCGAGACCGACACCATCTGGGTGACCCAGGAGGCGTACGACCGTCTCCAGCAGGAGCTCGACCACCTGCGCGGCGACGTACGCGCCGACATCACCGCCAAGATCGCTTCCGCCCGCGACGAGGGCGACCTCAAGGAGAACGGCGGCTATCACGCTGCGCGCGAGGAGCAGGGCAAGACCGAGGCCCGCATCCGCCAGCTCGAAGACATGCTGCGCCGCGCCGAGGTCGGCGACAAGCCCGCCGACGACGGCACTGGTCGAGGCCGGCATGATCGTCACGATCCGCTTCAAGGGCGACACCGACACCGAGCAGTTCCTGCTGGGTTCGCGTGAGCTGCTGAGCATGGACTCCAGCGTCGACATCGACGTCTACTCGCCGACCTCACCGCTCGGCGCCGCCATCCTCGGCAAGCGCAAGGGCGACAGGCGTCCTACGAGGCGCCCAACGGCAAGAGCATCACCGTCGAGGTCGTCGACGCCAAGCCGTTCTGACCTCCGCGGCTCGTCGTCGAGCGGTGACTTGGTCGTCCTTCCGCGCCAGTGAGCGGTGACCTGGCGTCACCGTGCCGAGTGGACGCTGACTCACCGCCGACGCACCGGGTCGACCAGCTCACCGCTCCCGCAGCGGTCGGCGTCAGAGCAGCTCGTAGCCCAGCTCGACCAGGCGCGTCTTGACCTCGTCACGGTGCTGCGGCCCGCGCGTCGCCACCTGCATGTCGACGTCGACCTGACGTACGCCGAGGGACTCCGACGCCCGGTCGTGGTTGACGTTGAGGACGTTGACCGCCTCTCGGCGAGGTCGGTCAGCAACCTCATCAGCTCGCCGGGCCGGTCGGAGATGCGCACGCGGAACATCAAGAACCGGCCCGCCGCGGCGAGACCGTGCCGGATGACGTCGAGCAGCACCAGCGCGTCGATGTTGCCGCCGGAGAGCACCGCGACGACCGGCCCCTCGAACGCATCGGGACGCTCCAGGATCGCCGCGACCCCCGCAGCTGCCGGCCGGCTCGACGAGCATCTTGGCGCGCTCGAGCAACGACATCAGCGCACGGCTCATCGACTCCTCGCTGACCGTGATGACCTCGTCGAGCAGATCGATGATGCTCGAACGGGATCGTGCCCGGCTCGGCCACCGAGATGCCATCGGCCATGGTGAGGCCCATCGCGACGTCGACCGGATGGCCGGCCGCGAGCGATGCCGGATAGGCCGCCGCATCCTCGGCCTGCACGCCGACGATGCGCAGGTCGGGCCGCTCCGAGCGCAGCAGCGCGATGCCGGCGGCGAGTCCCCCGCCACCCACCGGGACCAGGATCGTCTTGACGTCGGGGCACTGCTCGAGGATCTCCAGGCCGACCGTGCCCTGGCCGGCGACGATGTCCTCGTGGTCGAACGGGTGGATCAGCACCGCGCCCGTACGTTCGGCGAACTCCCGAGCCGGCACCAGCGCCTCGGTGACGCCGGAGCCGTGGAACTGGATGTCGGCGCCGTAGCCCTCGGTCGCCGCGACCTTGGGCAGCGCCGCACCCTCGGGCATGAAGATCGTCGCCTTGATGCCCGAGCATCGACGCCGCCAGGGCCACCCCCTGCGCGTGGTTGCCTGCACTCGCCGCGACCACGCCGTGCGCCCGCTGCTCATCGGTGAGCCGCGCGATGCGTACGTACGCTCCGCGGATCTTGAACGATCCCGGTGCGCTGGAGGTTCTCGGCCTTGAGGTAGACCGGCGTCGAGGCCACGTGCTGAGCCAGCGCGAGTGCGCCATCGGCGTCACCTCGGTGACCCCCTCGAGCAGCTGGCGGGCGGCCCGCACGTCATTCAGATCCACCTCACCAACGTAGTGGTTCGTGCTGGGCCGAAGGTACGTTCGTGCCCATGGTGACCGACGACGACCTGCGACACCTGCGGCGCTGCCTCGAGCTGGCAGCCGAAGCCATCGACGCCGGTGACGAGCCGTTCGGCTCGGTGCTCGTCGGCGGCGACGGTGCCGCGCTCGCCGAGGACCGCAACCGCGAGACGTCCGAGGGCGACCAGACCCGCCACCCCGAGTTCGCGCTCGCCCGCTGGGCGGCCGCGAACCTCGACGCCGGCGGCGCGCGCAGCGGCGACCGTCTACACCTCCGGCGAGCACTGCCCCATGTGCGCCGCTGCGCACGGCTGGGTCGGCCTGGGGCGCATCGTCTACGCGAGCTCGTCGGCCCAGACCAGCGCCTGGCTCAGCGATCTCGGCGTCGGTCCCTCGCCCGTACGCGCCATCCCGATCCAGGACGTCGCACCCGGCGTCCTCGTCGAGGGTCCGGTGCCGGGGCTCGACGAAGAGGTCCACGAGCTGCATCGGCGCTTTCGTCGAGGCCGGTGACGCCCCATCGGCCTCCAGGACGTCGTGGCTGTGCCAGAATCTCCGCCATGTTTCCTCAGGTTCACCGGTCCACACATCAGGGAGTTCCGGTCTTCTGGGCCGACCTGCCCGGCCCGTTGACCGGAACACTGATATTCGGGGTGGGATCGCGCGACGAGCCTGCGCCGCTGATGGGGATCACGCACCTCATGGAACACCTGGCATTTCGACCCCTGGAACCATTGGTGATCCGACACGGCGGTGTCGTCGACGATCAGACACTCGCGTTCTACGCGACGGGTCAACCGGACCAGGTCGCTACATTCCTCAATGGCATCACCCGTGGACTGACGGCGTCCGGCAAGGTCACCGAGGAGGACCTAGCTCGCGAGAAGGCGGTACACCATGCCGAGCACCCATGGACGTACGAAGAGCCGGACGCCGGGCTCCTGACCTATCGCTACGGAATCGGCGGCCTGGGGAATGCGAACGCCAACGACCCAACGATCTCGGCCATCACGGCGGCCGAACTGGGTGACTGGAGCCAGACGTGGCTGACCGCCGAGAATGCCGCGCTCTCCTTCACCGGCCCGCCGCCGGCGGGCTTGGACCTGTCGCTCCTGCCCGGCCCGGCACCTCAGCACCGTGAACCCGCCCAGATGGGTCAGACGCCCTGCCTGGTGGAGTCCGCCAAGCAAGGCGTGGCGCTCTCGCTGCTCGTTCCCTTCGAAGCGGCTCATCTGCTGGGCGACGCCATCGAGTTCGACCTTCGGCACCGCCTGAGACACCAGCTTGGCCTCATCTACTCCATCGACGTCTTCTTCACTCGGGTCGATGAGCAGACGATTCAGCTTGACATCGTCCTTGATCCGTTGCCGGACCAGATCGTCACGACGGTCGAGGAGTCCGTCGCGCTGGTACGACGCGTCAGCACAGGTGGATTCAGCGACCACGCCATCGACCACGCTCGATCGGAGATCGTCACATCCTTGGCCTGGGTCAACGCGACCATCGCGGACCACGTCGACGCACTGGCCACTGGACACGTCACGGGTCGGATGCCACCTTCGCCGGAATTCCTGCTGGACAGCGCACAGCAGCTCGAACCCGCCACCCTCGCGCGCATGCTCAACGAGGCACTGCCGAGCCTGATCGTCGCCTTCGACGACGACGCTGAGCCTCGACGAGAAGTGGCTTGAGTCGTCGGGCCTTCCGGTTGACGCATTCGACGCCTGGCAGACCGACACCGCTGAGCCGCGACACCGCCGCGCCCGCAAGGGCATGGTCTGGAGGGCGCGCCGGCGAGGTGACGTGCCGGGACAGTGGGCGATCATCACCGAGGACTCGCTCAAGACGCAGGCGAAGGGCGTGACCGGCAGCATCCGGTTCGACGACATCGCGGTGCTGGGCAAACGAGAGTGCGGATGCCTCACTGTGGTCGATTCACGGGGCCGGAGCGCCACGGTCGATCCGGATGATTGGGTGCGGCGAAAGGACCTCGCCGACCGGATCACTGCCCGCGTGCCAGCCGAGCTTGTCCGTACGTTCCCCTCACACTGAGCCATTTGGTTGCAAGACGCAACCTGTTATATGCTTGCAGCATGCAAGCAAAGCCCACGGAAGCCGCCACCGCGGCCGAGGACGCATTGATCCGCCTGATGATGGCCCTTGGCCGGCGGTTTCGCAGCGCAGGACGGGGACACGGTCGACCCCGCGCAGGCTGCGCTTCTCTACACGCTCAAGTGCCGCGGCGCGATGCGGCTCGGCGACATCGCCGAGGCCATGCAGCTCGACGCCTCGACCGTCAGCCGCCACGTGCAACAGCTCGGCGACCGCGGATTCATGCACGCGAGCCCGATCCCGAGGACGGCCGCGCCCAGATCATCGCCCTCTCGCCCGAGGGAGCCACGAGCCTCAAGTCGTCCTTCGACCAGCGCCGCGCCTTCGTCGCCGAAGCCCTCGCCGACTGGGACGACGCCGACCGCGACCAGCTTCGCACGACCTGACCCGCCTCACCACCGCTCTCGGAGCCACCTCATGACCGACACCACCCGGCCACCGCCGCCACCACCTACCTCTCGCACCGCCAGATCCTGGTGATCCTCGGCGGGCTGATGACCGGCATGTTCCTCGCCTCGCTCGACCAGAGCATCGTCGGCACCGCCCTCCCCCGCATCACCTCCGACCTCAACGGTCTCGACAAGCTGAGCTGGGTCGTCACGGCATACCTGCTCACCTCGACCGCAGCCACGCCGCTGTGGGGCAAGATCTCCGACCTCTACGGCCGGCGGATCATCTTCCAGGCGGCGATCGTGACGTTCCTGGTCGGCTCGCTGCTGTGCGGCTTCTCGCGCAACATCGAGGAGCTCATCGGGTTCCGCGCCCTGCAGGGCATCGGCGGCGGTGGCCTCATCGCACTGGCGCTGGCCACCCTCGGCGATGTCATCCCGCCCCGTGAACGCGGTCGCTACATGGGCTACATGGGCGCCGTCTTCGGCACCTCCAGCGTCGCCGGCCCCGCTCCTCGGCGGCTGGCTCGCCGACGGTCCGGGTTGGAAGTGGATCTTCTGGCTCAACGTCCCGATCGGCCTCGTCGCGCTGGTCGTCACGTCGTACGCCCTCAAGCTGCCGCACGTCCGTCGCGAGCACATCATCGACTGGCTGGGGGCCGGCGTGCTCGTCTCCGGTGTCTCGTCGTTCCTGCTGTACGTCTCGTGGGCCGGCCCGGACCACGGCTGGATCTCGCGCCTCGGCCTCGGCCTGCTCGCGGGTGCGCTCGTGCTGACCGCGATCTTCATCGCGATCGAGCTGCGCGCCACCGAGCCGATCATTCCGATGGAGCTGTTCCGCAACTCGATCTTCGCGCACCACCAACGCCATGGCGATCGTCGTCGGCATGTCGATGTTCGGCGCGATCATCTTCGTGCCGCTCTACCTGCAGATCGTCATGGGCATGTCGCCGACCAAGTCCGGTCTCGGCATGCTGCCGATGGTCGTCGGCCTGTTCTCCTCCTCGATCCCGTCGGGCAGCTGGGTGTCCAGCTCGGGTCGCTACCGCCCGCTTGCCGACCGCGAGCATGGTCGTCGGTCGCCGCAGCGCTGCTGCTGCTGGCGACGCTCGACTCGCACAGCGCCTACTGGCAGGTCGGCATCTACATGTACATCCTCGGCTTCGGGCTCGGCCTGACGATGCAGCTGCTGACCGTCATCGTGCAGAACTCGGTGGAGATCCGCGCACATCGGCATCGCGACCAGCACGGTCACGTTCTTCCGAACCCTCGGCGGCGCGTTCGGCGCCGCGGTCTTCGGTGCGGTGCTCAACACCCGGCTGGCGCATCACCTGAGCGCGAGCCGTCGGCGGCGGCTCCGGCGCACCCACGATCAACACCAACGACGCCTCGGCGATCCGGACCCTGCCCGAGCCCATCCGGACCAACGTCATCGACGCCTTCGCCTCTCGCTGCACGACGTGTTCCTCACCGCGCTGCCGGTCGTCGCCGTCGCGTTCATGATCTCGCTGTTCATCAAGGAGATCCCGCTGCGCACGCGCGACACCCCGGTGCCGGCCGAGGCGAGCCGGAGGTCTAGGGCCGGTCGCGGGCCGGGAGCTTGTCGACGATCAGGTCGTACGAGTCCTCGATCAGCTCGTCGACCAGCCCGGCGGGCAGCGATCCGTCGAGCTGCACGGTGACCCAGTGCTTCTTGTTCATGTGATAGCCGCGCTCGACCGCGTCGTACGTGTCGACGAGGCCAGTGACGTCCGCGGGCTCGGCCTTGAGGTTGATGCTGGTCGGTGACTCGCAGCGGTCAGCGCGAAGACCTTGCCGCCGACCTTGTAGACCGCGGTCCCCTCGCCGAACGGGAAGGTGCAGCGTCGCGCCCGGGCAGCGCGAGGCACACCGCGTGCACGTCCGTCATGCCAGTCCCGGCAGGGGCTGCATCCCGTCGTCGGGCGGCTCGTCCTCGAACTCCTGGGCGACCGTGACCAGATGTCGTACGACCCCGTTGAGGCAGGCAGCCAGCGGCACCGCGATGAGCGCGCCGACCACGCCGGCGACCGTGACACCGGCGGCGATCGCCAAGATGATCGCCAGCGGATGCACCGCCACCAGCCGGCCCATCAGGAACGGCTGCAGCACGTGCGACTCGAGCTGCTGGATCGCGACGACCACGCCCAGCATCGCCAGCGCGACCCACGGCCCCTGCGCGACCAGCGCCACGAGCACCGCGACCATGCCCGACAGCAGTGCACCGATGATCGGGATGAAGGCGCCGAGGAACACCAGCACGCCGATCGCCAACGTCAACGGCACGCCGAGCACCCAGGCGCCGAACGCGATGCCGATCGCGTCGGTCAGCGCCACGATGACCGTCGCGCGGACGAATGCGGTCAGCGACGCCCAGGCCGTGTGACCCGAGGAGTTGACCTTCTCGCGGGCGGCCTCGGGAAACAGCGCGACGACCCAGCTCCAGATGCGTTCGCCCTCGTACAGGAAGAAGAACGACGAGAACAGCGCGATGAAGAAGCCCGCCAGGATGTGGGTCAGCGTCGTAGCCGACCTCGGTGACGCGGGTGAAGATCGAGGTGTCGCTGGTCTGGATCGACTCCTTGGCCTTGTCGATCCAGTTCTGGATCTGGGCGTCGCTGAGGTTGAGCGGCCCGGTCTTGGCCCAGTCCTGGATCTGGGAGATGCCCTCGACGACATTGGACTTCAGGTCGGTCGCCTGGGTCGAGAGCTGCTGGCCGACCAGCGCCAGCATGCCGAAGAACGCCGCCAGCATGATGAGCACGACGATGAAGGTCGCGGCAGTCGAGGGATGCCGTGGGCCTCGAGCCAGTCGACCGCGCCGACCGTGAGAGCGGTGCCGAGCACGGCGATCGCGATCGGCACGGTGATCTCGGAGAAGTAGCGCAGCAGACCAGATGCCGAGCAGCACCGCCGACCGCGATCACGATGATGCGCCAGGCCCACTGGGTGGCGATCTCGACGCCGACGGGGACCTGGTATCTGCTCGGTCACAGCTCATCCCTCATGCCCGCGAGCCTAGCGGGATATCGCGGCACCGGGCTTCGTCATCGGGTTGTACGGGCCTGCATCGGTCGTGCGCGAGACCCGGACCTGATCAGAGAGGTGGACACATGATCTTCAACCGCAGCAAGAGCGAGCTCCCCGCCGCCGACGCGCCCTGCCGGGCCGTTCCGGCCGGCCCTACCAGGTGGGCGGCACCCACCTGACCCTCGGCAACCCGGTCGAGACCCAGGCGCCCGAAGGGCTTCGGCGTCGCCGTCTTCGGACTCGGCTGCTTCTGGGGCGAGGAGAAGACGTTCTGGGAGGTCCCGGGCGTCTGGTCGACCTCGGTCGGGTACGCCGGCGGCGTCACGCCCAACCCGACGTACGAAGAGGTCTGCACGGGTCGCACCGGTCATGCCGAGGTCGTACGGGTGATCTTCGACCCGGCCAAGGTGACGTACGCCGACCTGCTCAAGGTGTTCTGGGAGAACCACGACCCGACCCAGGGCATGCGCCAGGGCAATGACCGCGGCACGCAGTACCGCTCGATCATCCTGACGACGACGCCCGAGCAGCAGGCCGAGGCCGAGGCGTCCCGCGATGCCTACCAGCTCAAGCTGACCGAGGCCGGCTACGGCGAGATCACCACGTCGATCCTGCCGCTCGACACCTACTACTACGCCGAGGACTACCACCAGCAGTACCTCGTCAAGAACCCCTACGGCTACTGCCCGCTGCACGCGACCGGCGTCTCGTACGCCTGACACTGCGGCGGGGGCGGTGACTTGGCGTCCATTCGCGTCCCTGGGTTGGACGCCGAGTCACCGGCGCCGTTCAGGTGACCGTCCTCCGGACTCAGACGCTCGCCCCTGACGGGGAGTAGACCGGCACCGGAAAGTGCACGCCCTTGCACTGCACCTCGCCGCACGGCTCGCAGGAGATCCGGTCCTTGATCAGGTGCCAGCTGTAGTCGCTCAGCAGGATCCGGCCGGGCTCGCACTGCGCCTGGATGCGGGCTGCGATGTTGGTGTGCAGTCCGATCGCGGTGTACGTCATCCGCCCTTCTGACCCGAAGCTGCCGACGCTCAGGACGCCGGTGTCGATGCCGATCCGCATCCGCATCGGCGCGATCACACCGAGTCGGTTCCACTGGGTGTTGAGTGACGGGAATCGATCCTGCATGTCCTGAGCCGCCCGCGACCGCGCTCACCGCCTGCTCCTCGACCACCATCTCGTCGGGCGCCCCGAACAGCGCCATCAGCCCGTCCCCCGCGAACTCGTTGACGAGCCCGCCGTGCTCGTCCACGAGCTGACTCATCGTGGTCATGTAGTCATTGACCACCTGCGTCAGGATCTCGGCCTCGACGCGGTCCGCGAGGTCGGTGAACCCGACCAGGTCCGCGAACAGCACGGTGACCCGCCGGCGAGTGGGCACGTCGATGCCGACGGTGTCGCCGTTGACGATGTGCTCGAACACGGCGCGGGGCACATAGCGCCGGATGGTCTCTCGGCTGTGGCGCAGCTCCTTCTGCTGGGCCTCGATGATCTGGTCCTTGCAGAATGCCCGCCGCTCGACGATCTCGATGACGATGCAGACCAAGAGACAGCCCAGATAGGCGATCCATTGCGCGGCCGCCAACGAAGCGGCCTCCACGCCGTTGAGCTCCTGCCGGTTGTATCCCTGGAGCAGCTGATAGGAGCCGAAGGCGGCGTACGGGGTGATCGCGGCCATGGCCACACCCGGCGAGATGCGAAAGACCGCGAAGCCGAAGAACATCACGACGATCATGCCGGCAGTCATGACCCCGGCCCGGGTCTGGCTCACCTCTCCGGTGAGAGCGACAGCAGAGGTCAACCAGACGACCAGGAACCCGGCCAGGCAGTTGGCCGCTGCCGCAAACGGCATCACCGTGGGGCGCAGCCTTGGCGGGATGGTGAGGGCGGTGAGCACCACCAGTAGGACGATCCACAGCACGACCCAGACTGCTGCCTCCTGCGCGGCGCCCGGATCCAGGACGATCATCGCGATCAGCAGCAGGATCCAGCTCGGCGCCGACCCGATGTAGCCGATCCGGGCGAACGGCGTGACCGTCTCGGCACGCCATCGCCGGTAGGCCCGTTCGGTCTCGCGCCTCTCGAAGCGCAGGCCGAACAGTCGCTGCGGGTGAAAGGGATGGGCGGGATCGCGTCCGAGGTGCATAGCGTCCCCTGCATGGTCGCCCCGAACGATTGCGGGCCAAGGTGCGACCCACGCTCCCTACACCCCATGAAAGCAGTGAATTCGGCACCCGTCAGGAAAACCGGCGACCTTTTCGCGTACGCAGAATGGCGGGCGACGGCCCAGCGGCGGGGCTCAGCGAACGGTCTGTCCTGGGCAGTCAGGACTCGGCTGCCAGTCGTCCCCGTTCGCCTCGATCGTCGAACGCGCCCGTGAACGGCCGAGGTTCCACTCCAGCCAGTCGTCGTGCGTCCGGGCCTTGGGTGACATCGCGCACTCGACGAGGTTCGACGGCAGGGTCGAGAGCACCGGGACCGCGTCGTCGGAAAGAGTCTGCAGGTATGACCAGTCGACCTTGCCCGACGTCTCGAAGCGGTCGATGTTGTGCTGGGCGATCCAGGCGTCGGGATTGATCGCGGCCAGACCGAGCAGCAGCGCCGCGCCGCTGAACAGCGCGAACCGCGGCAGCCACACCGCCCGGAGGGCGACACCGCCGACCAGCGTCGCCAGCACCAGCACGCCCAGCCAACCCTCGAACACGTCGACCAGCAGCCGCAGCCGGGTGAAGCCGTAGGCATCCTGGTAGACGTGCATCCGGTAGAGCGCCGAGGCGACGACGACCAGCGTCAGGCCGCAGAGCACACCGAGTGACCCCCGGATCCAGGCCCGGTCCGACGACGTCTCGCGAGGCGCCTTGCGCGACGCCGCCCATACGACCAGCAGCGTCAGTGCGGTCGCCACGGTGAGCTGGCCGAACCCCTGGTGGACGTACTCGGCATATGTCAGCCCGGTCGTCCGCCGGAGGTAGTCATGACCACCGAAGATCACCGCGGCCTGTGCGACCAGGAACACCGTGAACACCGCGTCGACCACCAGGACGGGCGCGAGCCACTCGAACCGGTGCGCGACCGGACGGGCGGGGCGCTCAGCGCGATTGACCTGAGGCGGGTTGAGCGCGAGGTACGCACCGGCCAGCACGATGCCGCCGACGAACACCGCGACGAAGACCCGCAGAGCGAAGTCGGCCGATCCGATGTCGGGGACGATTGCGCCCACCCACTCGGCGAACAGCGCGTCGGCCGAGGCGAACAGCAGCGCGAACACCGTGACGCCGACGACCGAGATGACCATCGTGCGTACGAGAGCCGCGCCGCCGCCCCTGCCGGTGATGTGCCGCAGCGTTCGCCCGAGCCACGGCATGCCGCGCAGGCCGGCGAGAGGCCAGGCCAGCCCCGTCAGGACGAACGACATGACGTTGCGCCCGCGAGCCAACCCGATGGCGCACAGACCGGCACCGGTCAACAAGCACAGCGCGACGATCCACTCGGCGTCCCTGACGAGCACGACCACCGCGAGCGCCAGGCACATCGCGGCGCACGCCAGGGTGAACGGGTCCCGGCGGTTGCGGCTGGCGGTGAGCAGCAGTCCGCCGGCCGCGACCAGCACGATGAACACGCCGAGCCCGTGATCGCGGAACGGGAGCAGCGCACCGGCGAGCACGCCGACACCCAGAGCGCCGAGCAGCACCCGGACGTTGCCGGGCACGCCGTCATCGGGCCAGAAGTCGCCAAAGGTGCTGTCGGTCAGGGACGGCGGCGCGGGGTGATACGGCGGCAGCGGTTGCGTGGTGGGCCGCGCCGAGGCGGTCGAGTCGGACATCGGGGTCTCCTTCGGACGTACGAGTGTGGGGTCGCGCGGCAGGTCGGCCAACACGCGAGCGCCGGACTCACCGGGCTCGGGGTTCGCGAAGCCGATCGATCCTCCGTGCAGGTCGACGACCCAGCGGGCGATCGCCAGTCCGAGGCCGGTTCCGCCACCCCCGTCGACGTCGGACAGCGTCCCGAACCGCTCGAAGGCACGCTCGCGGTGCGCCGGCGCGACTCCGGGGCCCTGGTCGGCGACCACCAGATGCCAGTGATCGCCGAAGACGTCGGCGCGAATCGTCACGGTCCCGCCGGGCGGGCTGTGCCGTGAGGCGTTGTCGAGAAGGTTGGCGACGAGCTGCCGCAGCCGGGCCGGATCGCCCTGCACCACCAGGTCGGGCGGACTCACCCGCACGTCACAGGTCACGTCCCGGCCGCTGATCCGGAGCTCGGTCACGGCGGCGTCCAGCAGAGACCCGACCGCGACGCCCTGCAGGTCGAGCGGCGCCTTGCCGGCGTCGACGCGCGACAGGTCGAGCAGGTCGGTGACCAGTGCGGTCATCCGCTCGCCCTGGTCCAGCGCCGCGCGAAGCGTCGCAGGATCGGGATCCGCGACACCGTCGGCGAGGTTCTCCAGCAGCGCGCACAGCGCCGCAAGCGGAGTCCGCAGCTCATGGCTGACGTTGGCGACGAGCTCGCGACGTTGCCGGTCGACCCCGGCCAGCTCCTCGGCCATCCGGTTGAACGCGCGGGCCAGCTCCCCGATCTCGTCGCGCGACGTGGCCGCAACGCGTACGGAGTGGTCACCGGTCGCCATGCGCCGGGCAGCCGCGGTCATCTCACGCAGCGGCGAGGTCATGCCGACAGCGAGGAGCTGGGTGACGGCCAGGGCGAGGGCGATCGTGACCGGGATGCTGAGCCAGATCGGGACTCCTCCGCCCGAGCCGATCGTGGCCAGCACCGAGGCGACGGTGACGCTCGCCCCGACGAGCAGCCCCAGCTTGACCTTGACCGACCGGACCTGGTCGAGGGGTCGCGCCGTCATCGCCCGCCCCCGGACTCGAGGGCATAGCCGACGCCGTGGACCGTACGCACCCGGTCGGCGCCGATCTTGGCCCGCAGGGCCTTGACGTGACTGTCGACCGTACGAGTGCCGGATGCGTCGGGCCAGCCCCACACCTCGGCGAGCAGGTGCTCCCGGGTGAGGACGACTCCGGGGCTGGCGGCGAGGCACAGCAGGAGGTCGAACTCGGTCGGCGTCAGGTGCACCTCCTCGTCGGCGATCCACACCCGCCGGGCGCCGGGGTCGATACGCAGGTCGCCGAGGTCGGCGATGCCCTGGCCGGCGAGCTCGGCAGCGCGGTCGACGCGGCGTAGCAGGGCGGCGACCCGCGCGACGAGCTCACGCATGCGGAACGGCTTGGTGAGGTAGTCGTCGGCCCCCACCGCCAGACCCACCAGGATGTCGGCTTCGTCGTCCCGCGCGGTCAGCATCAGCACCGGCACCGGCCGGACCGCCTGGATGCGCCGGCACACCTCGTGCCCGTCGAATCCGGGCAGCATGACGTCCAGGAGCACCAGGTCAGGGTCGTGCGCGGTGAACGCCTCGACCGCACCGGGGCCGTCCCACGCCCGCACCACGTCGTAGCCCTCGGCGACGAGCCGATCGGTGACCGCTCCGTTGATGATGGGCTCGTCCTCGACGACGAGGATGCGGCGGGATGCGGTCATGTCCTCAGCGTAGGAGCGCCGCTGGTCGGAAATCGGGGTCGACTCGTGAAGATCCTGTGCAGGTTGACTCCTGCCGTCCCCGCCTATGCCAGCGCGGCGGAGATCACGACGATGATCGTCCCGATGGCCAAGAAGGTCAGGAAGAACACCAGAGCCGTCCAGCGTGAGCTCGACATGAGATCTCCTTCCCGCCGCTACGAGGGCCGGGTGCCTCGTACGTCGCTGAGGTACCCCCGCGTCGATGGCTCAACCCGGCCGCCTCAAGCACTCGCGCACCGCGTCGGCGGCCCGGCGTTATCGACGTACGCTCGCGGGTACGGCAGCGACAAGCACCGATACCAGGAGGATCCATGACAGTCCCACCTGAAGCACCCGAGCCAGGGAGCGAGTTCTCGGAGGAGCTGAGCGACCCCGCGGACTTCGTGCCCGACGGAGACCTGGCGGCGCAGACCGAGAACGCCTGGCCTGACGACGAGGACCCGGACATCGTGCCGGACGGCGAACGCATCGTGCCTGACCTCGACGAAGGCTGAGGCCCAGCCGAGGTACGTTCACCCGATGCGGTTCACTCGCGCCGAGCTGCTCTCGTACGCCGGCCGCTCGATCCCCGACCTGGTCGGCGACGACCTGCGGCTGCTGTTCGTCGGCATCAACCCAGGACTCGTGAGCGCCGCCACCGGACTGCACTTCGCCCGTCCCGGCAACCGCTTCTATCCGGCGTTGCGCCTCGCCGGGATCATTCCTGAGGACGCCCTCACGCCGGAGGATGCCCGTCCCGCGCTGCTGGCCCGCGGCATCGGGATCACCAACATCGTCGCGCGAGCCTCGGCACGAGCCGACGAGCTGGACGTCGCCGAGCTCGTGGCAGGACGTGCGCGCCTCGAGGCATTCGTCGCCGAGCACCGCCCGCGGGTCGTCGCGATCGCCGGCATCACGTCGTACCGGATCGCCTTCGGCCGCCGCGTCGCGCGGGCCGGCCGCCAGGAGGAGACGATCGGCGACGCGCAGCTGTGGGTCGTGCCCAATCCGAGCGGGCTCAACGCCCATGAGACGCCCGAGTCGCTCGCGGCGGCCTATCGCGCGGCGGCCGAAGCCGCCGGCGTCATCTGACCGCGGTCAGGCGGACTGCGCGCGGGCCGTCATGACGTCGGGCATCACGCCATACAGGGCCAGGATCAGCGACTTCACGGCCTCGGCGACCTTCTCCCCGTTCGGAGTCAGGCGGTAGTCGACATGCGGCGGCAGGGTCGACTGGACGTGCCGCTCGACCAGGCCGTCAGCCTCGAGGGCCTTGAGGGTCTGCGACAGCATCTTGTCGCTCACCCCGTCGACACAGCGTCGGAGCTCACCGAACCGCGCCGGCTCCGGGCTCAACGCCGCGAGGGTCAGCGAACCCCACCTGCTCGTGACGTGCTCGAGCACCTCGCGTGACGGGCATGCGCCACTGAACACGTCGAACGGTCGTCTCGGATCCTGAGCCATGGTGCATCCTCCTGTTGCCCCATGCTAGCACTTCGTTAGTACTAACCCTGAGTTTGCACTTTCATTTGGTTAGTGTACGGTCGGAAGCACCGTCAACCGGAAGGACCACCCAATGACCATTGCCGTCACCGCCGCCACAGGACAGCTGGGCACGCTCGTCGTCGACGCGCTGCTCCAGCGGACGACCCCCGACCAGATCGTCGCGATCGCCCGCGATGCCGCCAAGGCCGAGCCGCTGGCCGCCAAGGGTGTCGACGTACGCATCGCGAGCTACGACGACCCGACCGCTCTCAAGGACGCTCTCGCCGGCGTCGACCGGGTGCTCCTGATCTCCGGCAACGAGTTCGGCCAGCGGGCGCAGCAGCACCGCAACGTCATCGACGCCGCGATCGCCAACGACGTCGCCCGCATCGTCTACACGAGCGCCCCGCAGGTCGACACCTCGACGCTTCCGGTCGCACCGGAGCACCTCGCGACCGAGCAGTACCTCGCCGGCACAGACGTCGAGCACGTCCTGCTGCGCAACAACTGGTACACCGAGAACTACGCGACGAGCATCGAGACGGCCGCCGCCACCGGCTCGGTCCTGACCAGCGCCGGCGACGGTCGCGTCGCGAGCGCCGCGCGTCAGGACTTCGCCGAGGCCGCCGCCGTCATCCTCACGACTGATGGCCCGGTCAAGCAGGTGTACGAGCTGGCCGGCGACGTCGCCTGGACCCAGAGCGATCTCGCCGCCGCGCTTTCCGAGGTTCTCGACAAGCCCGTCGAGGTCGCCAACGTCTCCGCCGACGAGCAGACGGCCATCCTCACGTCCGCTGGTCTCGACGCCGGCCTCGTCGGGTTCATCGTGGGAGTTGACGCCGGGATCAAGCAGGGTGACCTCGAGCTCTCGACCGGTGACCTCAGCGCCCTGATCGGCCGTCCGACCACGCCGATCGTCGAGACACTCCGCACCCTCGCCTGACGCGTTGCCGGGCCCGGCGCACGTCCGGGCCCGGCGCTAGCGTGGTCGGCATGGAACAACGACTCAGCTTGATCACGCTGGGGGTCGCCGACCTCGCCCGAGCGCGCCGCTTCTACGAAGGGGGCCTCGGCTGGACCAGGGGCAACGCCGAGGAGGAGGTCGCGTTCTACCAGCTCAACGGGTTGGTGCTCGCGCTCTGGACCCGCGCCGACCTCGCCGAGGACGCTCGTCTGCGCGACACCGGCGCGACGTTCAGCGGCATCAGCATCGCCTTCAACACCCGCCGCCACGACGAGGTCGACGAGGTCCTCGCCCAGGCCGCGCAGGCCGGCGGAACGATCCTCAAGCCGGCCGAGGAGCAACCGTGGGGCGGCTACTCCGGCTACTTCGCCGATCCCGACGGGCACCCGTGGGAGGTCGCCTGGAACCCGGGATGGTCGATCGACGACGCCGGGCACACGTCACTCGGCTCGACCTGATCCGCCGCCTCGGCGCCGGGCGCGACCGCAGGCGTACGCGGCACGAGCGTCAGCTCGAAGCCTTTCGGCATCAGCGTGAGCCGCTCGGCGATCTCGAGCTCATAGTCGGGATCACCCGTGATGTCGTAGCGGTGCAGCATCCGCGCCAGCACCAGGACCGCCTCATGCAGCGCGAACTGCCGGCCGATGCACGACCGCTCCCCCGTGCCGAACGGCTTGTAGGCGTGCGGCTGCCGGCCACGGGACCGCTCCGGCAGGAACCGGTCGGGGTCGAACTCATCGGCGTCGTCGCCCCACACGGCCGGTCACGGTGCACCATCGGCAGGATCGACGATCGCCCAGTCTTCTGGGCGCATCGTGTGTCCCGTGCTCAGCACCGTGGTCTCGCGGGGGCTGCGGGCGAACGCCGGCGCGGTGGGCCACAGCCGCAGGCCCTCGTCGAGCACCCTGCGCAGGTAGCGGAACTTCGGGACCTGCTCGAACGTCGGCTCCACATCCCGGTCCGGTCCGAGGACCTGGTCCACCTCTGCTTGCGCCTTGGCCAGGACCTCAGGGTCCCGCGACAGGTAGTAGAGCGCGAACGACAACGCTCCCGACGTGGTCTCGTGCCCCGCGACGAGGAACGTCAGGATCTGGTGCCGGATGTTGAGGTCGTCGAGCCGCGCTCCGGTCTCGGGGTGTGGCGTGTGCAGCATGATGCCGAGCAGGTCACTGTCGTCGACCACATCCGCGTCCGGCGCTCGGCGATGATGCCGTCGACCAGGGAGTCGACGTACGTCTGGTGGTGCGCGTTCTTCCTGTCGATCCGCTTGGCCATCAGCCCAGCGCCCGGCATCGCGTTGAGGGTTCCCTTGCGCTGACCGGCCTTGAGTGCCGCGATCATCGCCGGGATGAACGGGTGCGGCTCGGCCCGGCTGAACGATCCGAAGTCGGTGCTGAACGCCGTACGGCTGATCGTCTCCATCGTCAGCTTCGTCATGTCCGCAGAGACGTCGACCCGGCCCTCGCCGGCGTCCCACGTGTCGAAGAGCTCCTTCGCCGCGGCCAGCATGACCGGGTGATAGCGCTGCATCGCGGCCTTGGTGAACGCCGGCCGCAACAGGTCGTGCGCCAGCACCCAGTTGGTCTCGTCGTTGTACGCCGTGAACAGTCCTTGACCGGCGAACTCGCGCAGTGCGATCAGCGCTGGCGACAAACTCTTGGCGAACCGGGACTCGTCGGCGAGCTCGGCAGCGAGCTCCGCCCCCGCCACGAAGACGAACTTCTGGTCGAAGATGTGCAGCTCGAAGATCGGCCCGAGTCCTGCAGCGCGCCGCATCGTGCTCTGCAAAGGCTCACGCGCGTCCGCGCCGAACACGTCCCCCGCGACGGGCTTGCGTCCGGGTGGGTGGGGAAACGCTTGACCTGACCAGTCGTTGCGCACCGCGGCCTCCTATGTGGACGACATCTTCTACCGGCCCGCCCTGCCGGAGGGTACCCACCCTCGGCGTCGGCAGACGTGGCGTGACTAGAGACCGTTGCGCCTGCTGAACGCCGTGACGGCGCGCTGGTAGCCGGAGCCGGTCAGACGTACGAACTTGTCGAGCACCCACGCGTCGGCGCCGATCAGCACGCGAGCCTTGTTGCCCTCGACCCCCTTGAGGATCACGGCGGCCGCCTTCTCGGGTGACGTGTGGGCCATCTTGTCGAACGAGCTCGCGAGCTTGTCGTGGTCGCGACCCTCGACCTGCTCACCGTTGCGGGCGATGTTGGTCTTGATGCCGCCAGGATGCACGCAGGTGACCTTGACCGGACGCTGGTTGAGCGCCATCTCCTGGCGCAAGGACTCGGTGAACCTGCGCACCGCGAACTTCGCGGCGTTGTAGGCGCTCTGGGTCGGCACCGAGAACAGGCCGAAGATGCTCGAGATGTTGACGACGTGACCTTCGCCCGAGGCGATGAGGTGCGGCAGGAACGCCTTGGTGCCGTTGACGACGCCCCAGAAGTCGACGTCCATGACCCGGTCGATGTCCTTGAACGACATCTCCTCGACGTCGCCGGTGAAGGCGATGCCGGCGTTGTTGAACACCAGGTTGACCCTGCCGAAGCGGGCGACGACGTCGTCGGCATAGGCCAGCACGACCTCACGCTGCGACACGTCGAGGTGGTCGGCCATGACGTCGGCCCCGGCCTGCTTGACGAGCGCCTCGGTCTCGGCGAGGCCCCGCGTGTCGATGTCGCAGATCGCGAGCTTCGCGCCGCGGCGGGCGAGCTCGACGGCCAGCGCGCGGCCGATTCCGGAGCCGGCGCCGGTCACGACGGCGACCTTGTCGGTGAAGTGGTTCATGGCATCCTCTCACATACAGATACCGTCGGTATCTGAATGGGGAGGCTACCAGATAACGGCATTAGCCGGGAAGCGGCTGATCGGCAACGGGCCCGCGTCGAACTGGGTGCGATGCAGCTCCTCGTAGCGCCCGCCCTGCGCCAGCAGCTCATGATGCGTGCCCTGCTCGACGACCCGGCCGTCTTCGATGACGAGGATCCGATCCGCCGCCCGTACGGTCGAGAGTCGGTGCGCGATCACGACGGACGTACGCCCTGCGAGCGCGACCGCCAACGCCTCCTGGACGGCCGACTCAGACGTCGAGTCGAGGTGGGCGGTCGCCTCGTCGAGGATCACGACGCGCGGGTGCGCCAGCAGCAGCCGAGCGATCGTGAGTCGCTGGCGCTCCCCGCCGGAGAGCCGGTAGCCACGCTCACCGACGATCGTGTCGAGACCGTCCGACAGCGAAGCCGACGAGATCGTCGAGACGGGCGTCGCGAAGCGCCGCCCACAGCTCGTCTTCGGTGGCCTCCGGGCGAGCCAGCAGGAGATTGGCGCGGACGGACTCGTGGAACAGGTGACCGTCCTGGGTCGCCATGCCGAGCGTGGCGCGCAATGATGCCATCGACAGATCGCGCACGTCGACCCCGCCCAGACGCACCGAGCCGCTGTCGACGTCGTAGAGGCGCGGGATCAGGCTGGCGATCGTCGACTTGCCGGCGCCCGACGTGCCGACGAGTGCCACCATCTGCCCGGGCTCGACCCGGAACGAGACGTCGTGCAGGACGTCGACGCCGCCGCGGTTGTCGAGCATCGCGACCTCCTCGAGCGAGGCGAGGGAGACCTTGTCGGCGGACGGATAGGCGAACGTCACGTGCGAGAACTCGACCGAGACCGGCCCGTCCGGCACGGCAACGGGATCGGGCTTCTCGCGGATCAGCGGATGCGAGGTCGAGCACCTCGAAGACCCGCTCGAAGCTGACCACGGCGCTCATGATCTCGACCCGGGCACTCGCCAGCGCGGTCAGCGGGGCGTACAGCCTGGTCAGCAGGAGTGCGAGCGCGACGACGGCGCCGGGGTCGAGCGAGCCCTTGAGCGCATAGAACCCGCCGAGGCCGTAGACCACGGCCAAGGCGAGGGCTGAGACCGTCGTCAGCGCGGTGACGAAGACCGACTGCAGCATGGCTGACTTGATGCCGATGTCCCGCACACGCCGGGCCCGAGCGGCGAACTCCACGGACTCCTCGTCGGGCCGGCCGTAGAGCTTGACGAGCGTGGCACCCGGCGCCGAGAAGCGCTCGGTCATGCGAGTGCTCATGACGGCGTTGTGGTTGGCGGCCTCACGCGACAGGGCGGCCAGCCGGCTGCCCATGCGGCGCGCCGGCACGACGAAGACCGGCAGCAGGATCAACGCGACGACGGTGATCTGCCACGAGATGCTGATCATCACGACCAGCGTCAGCGTCAGGGTCACCAGGTTGCTGACGACGCCGGAGAGCGTGCCGCTGAACGCCCGCTGCGCCCCCAGCACGTCGCTGTTGAGCCGGCTCACGAGTGCTCCCGTGCGCGTACGCGTGAAGAACGCGATCGGCATGCGCTGCACGTGGTCGAACACCGTCGTGCGCAGGTCGAGGATCAGTCCCTCGCCGATCGTCGCCGACAGCCAGCGCGTCCAGATCGCCGAGGGCAGCGTCGGCCACGGCGATGAGCGCGATGAGGCCCGGCGATGCCGAAGACCGTGCTGCGGGAGTCGCCGTCGACGATCGCGTTGACCACTCTGCCGGCCAGCACCGGCGTGGCGACCGCCAGGCACGCCGACGACGACGCTCAGCACCAGGAACTGCACCAGCAGTCGCTTGTGGGGAGCGGCGAAGCTGCCGATGCGCTTGAGCGTCTCCTTGGTCAGCCTCTGAGGACCGTCCTGCGTGTTCATCACGCGGTGCAGCGAGTTCCATGCTGCGGCGTCCATGCTCATGTCGTCCTCCTGGATCGGCGTACGCCTGCCCAGTCTGCTCCTCGGGCAGGACAAACCTAGGACCTCAACCCGAGTTGAGGTCAATCCAGCGAGATCAGGCGACGGTGCGGCGTCTCGGCTTGAGCCGGATCTCGGGCATCGGCGGTGCGGGGATGCGCTGACCGTCGTGGCCGACGACCTCGCCGAACCTCTCGGCGCCACCTTCCCAGTCGAGCCGCGCCTGCACGATGTCCTCGTGCGCCGCCCGATGAAGTTCCACCACATCACGAGCTCCTCCTGGAACGGCGTGCCGCCGATCAGCAGAAGTGTTGTCGCGGCCGGCACGAACAGCTCGACCTCGTCGCGGCCCGGCGCGAGGTAGCGCATCTGCCGGTGCACGATCTCGGTGCCGGCGACCAGCGCCTCGCCGTCGACCGCGAGGACTGCGTGCTCGAACTCGGGCCGAAGCGGGACGACCGCTCCCCCCGGTCGTACGGACAGCTCGGCGCCGACCATCGGCGAGTAGGTCGTCGCCGGTGACGCCGCGCCCTCGAGCTCGCCCATCAAGACCTTGGCCGACCAGTTCCTGCCCTCCGCGACCGGGAGCTCCGGGTGGTGCTCGAAGCCTGCGACGCCCGTGCGGCGAAGATTGGGCAGGGCGACCCACAGCTGGAGGCCGTGCATCGGGTCGTCGTGTCGCCGACCGAGAACTCGGAGTGGGCGACCCCGTCGCCCGAGGTCATGAGGTTGAGCTCGCCGGGCCTGAGCACGACGTCGCTGCCCAGGTTGTCACGATGGCGGATCTCGCCGGCCAGCGGCCACGTCACGGTCTGCAGACCGGTGTGAGGGTGCGGCAGCACGTTCATGCGCTCGGTCGTCGGCCCGAAATGATCGACGAAGCACCACGGACCGACGGTCGGCAGACCGCGATGGGGAAGCGTGCGGTGCACTGTGATGCCACGAACCCCGCCGAGCGGGACCTCCCGCGCATCCAGTGAGAGGTCGAGCGAGGTCATGTCAGAAGCGTACGACGCAGCTGCTCGATCAAGTCGTCATTGCCGCCGATGCCGCGGAACCAGCCGTGCACGCCACCCTCGTGCGCGTCCCACACGTCGAGCACGCCCTCGATCGCTTCGACCGGCAACGCGAGGAACTCCGGCGGCAGCGACGCGCGATGGTGCCGGCCGGGCATCTTGCGGAGCCGCGAGGCGATGGCCTGCTCGGCGTGCTGCGTCTCGAGGAAGTCGGCGATGACGTCCTCGCGGGAGACGCCGACGAGCCGCAGCAGCAGAGCGATCGAGACGCCGGTGCGGTCCTTGCCTGCGGCGCAGTGGATCAAGCGTCGCTCCGCGGGCCGTGCCCACCTCGCGTACGAGCTCCACGAGGTACATCGACGCGTGGTCGAGCAGCAGGAGGTAGAGGCCCGCGAGGTCTCTCGGCCGGCGCCGTGCCGGGGCGCAGCGCGCTGAGCAGCGGCAGGTTGACGATGCGCGCGCCGGAGCGGGCGAGCGGGTGGATCGTCGTCCGACTCGTTGGCGCGATCGCAGGTCGATCACGAGCGCCGGCGGCCAGACGATGTGTTCGGGTGCCTGATCCTTGTGGGACGGCATCGCGCTGCGCAGCACCCGGCCGCGTTGGACGGTCTGGCCGTCCCTGGTTCGCACCCCGCCGACGTCTCTGAGGTTGGGGACGAATTCGCGCACGGCCACACCCTAAGCGCAAGCAAGGACACACTGCTGACCGGCTGTTTTGCGTGTTTCCGTCGTGCGGCGCGGCGTAAAATGACAGTGTGCCTCGCCCCCGTCGTATCGCTGCCGCCACCTTGATCGGCGGCAGTGCAACTCTCTCGGGGTTCTACGGATTCCTGATCGGCGAGGCGATCATGGCCCGCCGCGCGATCGGCACGACCGACGAGCGTCCGCCTTCCCCTGACGGCATCTACGGCGACGACCTCCCCGGCCGTACGATCCGGTGTCCTCGTGCTGGGCGACTCCGCCGCGGTCGGCTACGGCGTGCACCGCGCCGACGCCACGCCCTCGGCGATGATCGGGGTCGGCCTCGCCCACGTCATGGACGCGCCGGTCGAGGTCCAGTGCCGCGCGGTCGTCGGCGCGCAGACCTCTGACCTGATGGGCCAGATCGACCTCGACCCCGACTGGCGTCCCGACGTCGCGGTCATCGTGGTCGGCACCAATGACGTCACGCACCGCGTGACGCCCCGGCGTCCGCCCGCCTGCTCGCCAAGGTCGTCACGCCGGCTCGAGGCCGATGCCTGCGATGTCATCGTCGGCACCTGTCCTGATCTCGGCACCGTGCAGCCGATCCCTCAGCCGCTTGCGCGCCGTCGCCCGACGCCTGAGCCGCGCCCTCGCCCGCAAGCAGACCATCGCGGTCGTCGAGGCCGGCGGCCGCGCGGTGTCGCTCGGCGACCTGCTCGGCACGTTGTTCGCCGAGAAGCGCGACGTCATGTTCGGCGCCGATCATTTCCACCCGTCGGAGACCGGCTACGCCAACATGGTGTCGGTGCTGATCCCGGCCATCTCGGCGACGTTGCGACAGAAGCAGACCGAGTACGCCTATGCCGGACACGTGCGCGACCTCGTCTCGGTCGCGGATGCCGCCGCCGTGTCGGTCGACAACCCCGGCACCCAGGTCGCACCTGATGCCGGCCCCGGCGGCCGGTTCGCCTCGGTGCTGCGTCGCCGCCGCGCCTCCTGACCGTCCTCAGACCGAGAATCGGGTTGTGTCCGCCTATGCGCGGACAAAAGCCGATTCTTCGGTCCACTCACGACGAACGGCCGACCCCCGGAGGGATCGGCCGTTCGTCGTGAGTGGACCGAAGAATCGGCTTTTGTCCGCGCGTCCAGGCGGCGCCGAACCCGGAACCTGGTCTGAGGACGGTAGGAGGGCGCGGCGGCGACGCAGCACCGAGGCGAACCGGCCGCCGGGGCCGGCATCGGGAGCGACTGGGTGCCGGGGTTGTCGACCACGGCGGCGGCATCCGCGACCGAGACGATCGCGCACGTGTCCGGCATAGGCGTACTCGGTCTGCTTCTGTCGCAACGTCGCCGATGACCAGGATCAGCACCGACACCATGTTGGCGTAGCCGGTCTCCGACAGTCGGCGCGACGTAGCGTCGCGCTCTCGGTGAACAACGTGCCGGACGGGCGCCGACGAGCCGCGTCCGGCCTCGGCCGCCGCGATCATCTTGCGGGCGAGGGCGCGGCTGACGTCGGGCGACGGGCTGAGGGATCGGCTGCACGGTGTCGAGATCAGGACACGTGCCACGGTGAGCATCGCAGGCATCAGCTCGAGCCGGCGAGCCGTTGAGCAGGCGCGCTGACGCTTGGGGGTGACCCGGTGCGTCACGTCATTGGTGCCGACCACGATGGTGCCGCGACGTCGGGGTCGAGGTCGATCTGCGCCATGGCTGCAAGGTCTGCGCGCCGACGACGGCTCCAGCATGCACCTCGACCGGCGCGTCCATGACGTCAGAGCGAGGCCTACCCGATCATCGCCGACGGCGTCGCGTCGGCGCGCTGGCGCGGGCGGCGGAGTCACCCAGCACCGAGGACTCGGATCGTCCCGGGCAGGTCGTCGCCGTGAGCGCCGTCAGGGGACGGTGGGCACTCGTCGGTCGTGCCGATCGCGCGGCAGGCGAGGGATCCCCTCGAGCCAGATCCGTAGAACCCCGAGAGTGGGCGCTGCCGCCGATCAAGGTGGCGGCAGCGTCGAGCGGGACGAGCACACTGTCCTTTTACGCCGCCCACACGACGGAAACACGCAACGTCCCAGCAGTGTGTCCTTGCTTGCGCTTAGGGTGGGTCCGTGCGCGAATTCGTCCCCAGACGTCGGTGGGGTGCGAACCTCGGACGCCAGGACCGGTTCCCAACGGCAGCAGCGCGATGCGCATCCCACAAGGATCAGGCACCCGAATAGGCACTCGTGATCGACCTGCGATCGAGACGACATCCACGCTCGCCCGCTCCACGCATGGTGAACCTGCTGCTCAGCGCCCTGCGCGCCGGTACGGCGCCGGCCGAGAGCCTCACCACCCTCTACCTCCTGGTGCTCGACCATGCGTCGATGTACCTCGTGGACTCGTACGCGAGGTGGGCACCACGGAGCGACCTTGATCCGCTGCGCCGCACAAGGCGCGGGATTCAATCGCTTCCTCCTGCTGGGTGCTCTCCCGCGAGGGAGTTCCCGCCAACTTCCTCAACGCAGCACGCCGAGCAGGCCGTCGCCTCGCGGCTTCGCAAGATCAGCGCATCGCCCATCGCCGCGGAGTTCCTCGCGTTGCCGGTCGAAGCGATCGAGGGCGTGCTCGACGTGTGGGACGCGCACGAGGGTGGCGTGCGCCTCCTCGTCGCGGCAATGACGACTTGATCGAACAGCTGCGTCGTACGCTTCTCACATGACCTCGCTCGACCTTCTCACTGGATGCACAGGAATCACTCGGCGGGGTTCGTGGGCCCCGCATGGCCGTGCACCGCACGCTTCCCATCGCGGTTGCTGCCTCGGTCCGTGGTGCTTGAGTAATTCGATGGCTTCCGGGGCCGAACAAGCCGAGAGCGCATGAACGTGCTGCCGCACCCTCACACCGGTCTGCGACCCTGACGTGGCCGCTGGCCGGCGAGATCCGCCATCGCGACAAAGCCTGGGCAGCGATGTCGTGCTCAAGCCCGGTGGCTCGAACCTCATGACCTCGGGCGACGGTGGCCCACTCCGAGTTCTCGGTCGGTGACACCGACGACCCGGTGCACGGCGGGTGTAGTTGAGCCCGCCGCGTCGCACGGGCGTCGCAGGCTTCGAGCGTCGCCCGGATTCCGGGTCGGCGGAGCACCGGGTCGGCCAAGGTCTTGATGGGCGAGCTCCGCGGGCGCGCGTCACCGGCGACGACCCGCTCGCGGTTCGCACCGTCCGGTAGGCCCTGGGGCTGATGCACTTCAGCCCGTTCGAGGCGCGGGCAGTTGCGCGGTCGACGGGCGAGGCGCTAGGTGTGCGCCGGCGGGATCGCGCCCGGCCGCGACGAGGTCGACTGCTCGTACCAGCCGCGACAACGCCTCCGTTGAGGAGGAGCTCGTGATGTGTGAACTTCATCGGGCGGTCACACGATGACATCGTGCGGCGCGGCTCGACTGGGAACACAAGGCTGGTGAGGTCGTCGGCCACGACGGTCAGCGCATACCGGCACCGCCGATGCCTGAGATCCGGCTCGCCCGAGACGCCGCGCCCACTGTGACCCCTCCGGATTGACCTCAACTCGGGTTGAGGTCCTAGGTTTGTCCTGCCCGAGAGCGGACTGGGCGGCGACGCGAGGTCCGGGAGACTACGTGGGCACGTGGACGCCGCAGCATGGAACTCGCTGCACCGCGTGATGAACACGCAGGACATTGTGAAACAGCTAGCGCATCGGCAGCTTCGCCGCTCCCCACAACTGCTGGTGCAGTTCCTGGGTGCTGACGTCGTGTCAGCGTGCCTGGCCGTGCGCAGCGCGTGCTGGCCGGCAGAGTCGGTCAACGCGATCGTCGACGGCGACTCCCAGCAGCACGGTCTTGCGGCCGTCGCGGGCCTCATCGCGCTCATCGCCGTGGCCGACGGCTGGCCTGGCGATCTGGACGCGCTAGATCGGCGGAGACGATCGGTGAGGGACTGATCCTCGACCTGCGCACGGTGTTCGACCACGTGCGGCGCCGTACCATGCGCGTTCTTCACGCGTACGCGCACGGGACACTCGTGAGCCGCTGACGGCGACGTGCTGGGGGCGCGGCGGAGCATTGCAGCAGCACGTTCTCCGCGTCGTCGCAACCTGGTGACCCTAACGCTTTGACGCTGGTCGTGATGATCAGCGTCTCGTGCGCCCGTCGTCGCGTTGGTGTGCCTGCTGCCGGTCTTCGGTCGTGCCGGCGCGCCACCGGCTGGCCGCCCTGTCGCGTGAGGCCGCCAACCACAATGCCGTCATGGCCCCTCGGCATGACCGAGCGCTTCTCGGCGCCGGGTGCCACGCTGGTCCAAGCTCTACGGCCGGCCCGACGAGGAGTTCCGTGGATTGCGCCGCTCGGGCCCGGCGGTGCCATGGGCGTCCGTGGCCCATGCTGCAGTCGGTCTTCGTCACCGCGCATGACGACGGTCTCAGCGCCTTGGCTGTGGTAGCCCTCGGCGGGTCCTATGCGCTCAAGGGCTCACTCGAGCCCGGGGCCCGCCGTCGTCGCGCTGCACACTGTCCTGACCAGGCTGTACGCCCCACTGGCCGCGGTGCCAGGTGCCGTCGTAAGCTTCGAGCGGGTCTTCGGAGGGTGCTCGACCTCGCTCTGATCCACGGAGTGTGCCGGACGGCTCCGTCGTTCTCACACGTGACGCTCACCTATCCAGCTCGCCGACAAGGTCTCCCTCGCCTCGCTCGAGGAGGTCGCGATGCTCGACAACCGCAGCAGTTCCCTGCACGACGTTCCGGGTCGAGAAGCCGGGCAGATGGTGGCACTCGTCCGCACGTCGGGCGCCGGGAAGTCAACGATCGCCAGCCTGATCCCGCGCCTCTACGACGTCGACAGCGGCTCGGCTGCGTCTGGGCGGGGTCGACGGTGCGCGATCTGTCGATGGCATCACTGCGCGCCACGCTCGGCATGGCGACCCAGGACGGTCACCTGTTCCACCGGTCCGTCCGCGCCAATCTCCTGCTGGCTCGCCCGGACCGAAGACGAGCTGTGGCCGCGCTTCGCAACACCCTCTCGACGACCTCGTGGCTTCGCTGTCGGACGGTCTCGACACGATCGTCGGTGAGCGTGGCTACCGGCTCTCCGGCGGGGAGCGCCCCAGCGACTCACGATCGCTCGCTGCTGGCGCACCCCGCGCGTCGTGATCCTCGACGAGGCGACCGCCCTCGACTCAACGTGAGCATTGGCGGTCGCGCTCAGGCCGTACGTCCGTCGTGATCGCGCACCTGTCGAGCGGTATCAGGATCCTCACTGAACGGCCGGGGTCGTCAAGCAGGCACCGTCGTCGCTGGCGCGGGCGGGCGCGTACGAGGAGCTCATCACCCAGCTTGCGACGCGGGCACGCTAATGCCGTTATCTGATAGTCTCCCCGATCCGACGGTATCTGTACGTGATGAACCACTTCACCGACAAGGTCGCCGTCGGTGACCAGCGCGCTCGGGATCCGGCCGGGCATCGAGCTGGCCCACCGCGGTGCGAAGCTGGCGATCAGCGACATCGACACGCGGGGCTCGCCGAGACCGAGGCGCTGGTCCAAGCAGGCCAGACGTCATGGCCGACCGGAGCAGCGTGAGGTCGTGCTGGCCTATGCCGACGACGTGGTCGCCGCTTCGGGCGGCCATATTCAACAACGCCGCCTTCACGGCAACATCAAGGAGATGTCGTTCGACTGGGTCATGGACGTCAAGCTCTCAGGGTGTCCGTGGAGCGGACCAAGCATTCCTGCCGCACCTCATCGCCTCGGGCGAAGGTCCACGTCGTCAACATCTCGAGCATCTTGCCTGTTCTCGGTGCCGACCCAGAGTGCCTACAACGCCGCGAATTTGGCCGTGCGAGGTTCACCTTGCGCCGGAGATGGCGCTCAACCAGCGCTCATCCTCCACTTGCGTGCGTCCTGGCCGCATAGACCAACATCCCCGCCCGCCGGTCGGGTCCACAACAAGCTCGCGAGCTCGTTCGACAAGATGGCCCACACGTCACCCAAGGCGGCCGCCGTCGCGAGATCGAGGGCAACAAGGCTGGCGTCTGATGGCGTGGGTGCTCGAGCTACATTCTGACCGGCTCCGGCTACCGCGTCGCGGCCTTCGGCGGGCGCAACGGTCTAGTCACGCCACGTCTCAGTAGGTCTCTCCGGCAGGGCGGGCCCGTGAGGATCCTCGTGCATAGGAGGCCGCGCGCAACGACTGGCTGGTCCGCCCGGCCGCGCAAGCCCGTACCCGCGGGGACATGTTGGCGGACGCACCCAGGACGATGC
>CAWFOH010000024.1:0-182561 GCA_963817425.1 uncultured Actinomycetota bacterium | reverse complement strand
GCCGGGGGCGCACAACAAGACGTGAGATTTACTCGAAGATCCCCGGCGTTCAGGATTCGGGGAGGAGGGCGCTCAGCGCCCGACGGAGTCCTGCCGGGGGCGCCAAATTTCAGGCGAGTCAACCTCGCTAATCCCCGGCGTTCAGGATTCGGGGAGGAGGGCGCTCAGCGCCCGACGGAGTCCTGCCGGGGGCGCCATCACCAACGCGAGATTCACTCGGCCATCTCCGGCATCCAAGCCGCTATGCCTGCGGAATCGTGACCTGCAGGCGAGCGCCGCCCGCTGGCGATTCACCGACATCGACAGAGCCGTGATGCAGGCGCACGACCTCCGAGACGATCGCGAGGCCCAGGCCGGCTCCACCGGTGCCTCGGTCGCGTGACTCATCGTTCCGCACGAAGCGCTCGAGAACGTCAGCACGGCGCTCGGCCGGTATGCCGGGCCCATCGTCGTCCACCGTGAGCACGGCCTGGCCGCCACTGGCGCGCAGCGTGACCTCGATCGTCGAGCGGGCGTATCGCAAGGCGTTGTCCAGCAGATTCGTCACCACCAGCTCGAGGAGAAACGCCTGCCCCCGCACCTGCACGGGATCGACCTGTGATGCGGTGATGGAGACCGCAGTTTCGCCGAACGTCAGCATCACGTCATTGATGATGTCCTCGAGATCGACCGGCAGGAGGTCGTCGACGAGGGTGCCCGAGTCACTGCGCGAGAGCAGGAGCAAGTCGTCGACGAGGCGGGCCATGCGCTCAGTGTCGACGAGCTGATCGCGGAGCAGGGACTGGTCGGCCGGTTCGGCTCCGTGGAGCGCCGTCTCTATTCGGGCTCGCAGGCTCGCGATCGGTGTGCGCAGCTCGTGCGCGGCATCCGCGACGAATGCCTCCTGGCGTTCGGCGCTTGCTTCGAGACGACCCAGCATGGCGTTGATCGTCCGCGCCAGATCAGCGATCTCGTCGTGACCGGGTGGCTCGGGAACGCGACGGTGCAGGTCAGCTCCACTGATGCTGTCGGCCCGCGTCCGGATCGCTGCCACCGGCGCAAGAGTCTGGCCGATCACGACCCACAACACCCCACTCAGCACGGTGATCAGGGCGACGAACCCGAGTGCAAGGACGTTGCGGGCGATCGCGATGACTTCGTCCACTTCCTCGACTTCGACCGCCACGAAGATCGTGGCCGGACCCGTGGGCGTGTCGATCCCGCGGGCAGCGACCACGAACGGCCCGTCCTCCCGGATCGGCAGCACCTCCTTCTCATGGAAGCGCACGGTCCCCGGGCGCTGCTCGGGAACCGGGAGCAGGCTCTGCGTGCGGTCGCCAGAGCTCTGGCTGATCACCCGACCTGACTGCACGACCTGGACGGCCGGCGCTTCCTCGCCGGCTCTGGGAAGCTCCGCCGGAAGCGGTCCATCCCTTGCGATCTCGGCGATCTCCTGGGCCGTGTCCTCACCCAGATCCTCTGCCGCGCCGATCAGCTCATTGCGAAGCAGCATGACCATCAAGATTCCGGCGACGGCCATGACCACGACAATCGCCGTCGACGAGATCAGCAGCACTTTCGTACGGATCGGGACTTGCTGATACCAGCGACCCACAGCTGACATCACGACACGTCCAGCCGGTAGCCCTTGCCTCGAACGGTGCGGACAAGGTTCGCACCGAACGGGGTGTCGAGCTTCGCACGCAGATAGGCGATGTAGACCTCGACGAGGTTCGAGCTTCCGCCTTCGGTCTCTCCCCACACGTCGCGGAGGATTTCCGCCCTGGACCGCGTCGCGCCCTCCGCACGCAACAGGTATTCGAGCAGCGCGGCCTCTCTTCGACTGAGATCGACGCGCACAGATCCTCGACGAACCTGTCGGCGTCGGACGTCGAACACCAGATCACCGGCAGTCAGCTCCGGCCACGTGGTGGTGGCCGTACGCCGGAGCAACGCGTTGCACCGCGCCTCGAGGACCGACAACGCGAAGGGCTTGCGCAAGTAGTCGTCCGCCCCCGCCTGTAGCGCCTCGCTCTCGTCGGCGATCCCGATCTTGGCCGTGAGCATCAGGATGCGCGTCACCACTTCCTCGGACCGTAGCCGACGGCACATGTCCACTCCGGACATACCGGGCAGCATCCAGTCGAGCACGATGAGATCGAAGTCGGCACCCTTGGCGGCGTGGTAACCGGCGAATCCGTCGTGCTCGACTCTCACGGTGAAGCCGAAGTCGCTCAGCGCGGTTTCCAGCGTCCGGGCCAAGCTCACCTCATCCTCGACGACGAGCAAGTCGGCCATGAAGTAGATACTCGCAGGTTCCCCTGCGGACGTCTCGCGCTTCTGGGTGACCGCGAGGTCGTCCGAGGTCGAGCCGGCCGACGTGAACACCAAAAGTTCGAATTGTCGTCATCGGGCTATTGCGGCGAAAAGATGGCCCCATCGTGGCATTCTGCCTCCTCCTGCCCGCGCCTAACGTCGGTGCAAACACACCCGTGAGGCACTGTCTCCCGACACCTCACGTTCGAACGGAGTCGGCGATGGACGAGACGGAAATTGCGGTGATCGGGGCTGGTCCCCATGGCCTCGGAGCGACCGAGCGGCTGCGCGCCGCTGGACGCGAAGTGTGTGTGATCGGCGAACCCATGTCGTTCTGGCACACCATGCCGAAGGGCCTGTGGATGCGCTCGCGCCGCAACGGGTCGTCCATCGGCGACGTCACCGGACCTCTGTCGATAGAGGGGTTCACGGCAGCCACCCAAGCTGGCGTTGAACGGCACATGGCGCTCTCGACCTTCATCGACTACGGCCTCTGGTACCAGCAGCGCGTCGCCCCCGACGTCATCCGCCGAAAGGTCGTCCGGCTCGAACGCCACGACCGCGGCTTCCAGCTCACGTTCGACGACGACACCCGTCTTCGGGCCGGCCGTGTCCTCGTGGCCACGGGTATCGCCGAGTTCACCCGTCGACCGGCCATGTTGCGTGAGCTGCCGACGGACCTCGCCTCGCACGTGGCCGACCACGGCGACTACGAACAGTTCCGTGGCAGGAGCGTCGCGATCATCGGGGCAGGGCAGAGTGCGCTGGAGTCCGCAGCGCTCATGCACGAGGGCGGCGCCGACGTCGAGGTGCTGGCCAGGCAGCCGCAGGTCCACTGGCTCCACGGCGACAGTGTGATCAAACCTCTCGGTCGCTTCGCGCCGCTGTTCTATTCACCCACCGACGTCGGCCCGATCGGGATCTCGCGGCTCGTCGCGGCACCCGAGGTCTTCCGTCGTGTTCCCCGCCCGCTCTTCGACGCGATTGCCGCACGCGCGATCCGCCCGGCTGGGGCGGCATGGCTCAAGCCACGACTGCCCGAGGTGCCGATCACCACCGGTGCGGTCGTCGCCCGCGCGATCCCAGATGGCGACACGCTGGACCTGCATCTTTCGGATGGCACCCATCGCCGCGTGGACCACCTGCTGTTCGCCACCGGGTACGCCGTCGACATCCGCCGGTACCCCTTCCTCGATCGCTCACTCGCCGACCAGCTCCGATGCGCCGACGGCTATCCCGTGCTCAAGCGCGGCCTGGAGTCGTCCGTCCCCCGGCTGCACTTCCTGGGGGCTCCAGCCGCCCGTTCCTTCGGCCCGGTCATGCGCTTCGTCGCCGGCAGCTGGTTCAGCTCCAAAGCGATCGCCAAGACCGTCGCGGCGCAGGACACGCGGCGATTGCCTCGACGTTCGCCGCGCCATGCGGCTGTTGCGTGATGACCACCACCGAAACGGGTCGCTCCCCCACGTCCGCCGTATCGAGCGGCACGCCGGGAGCACTGGTGATCGGTGGTGACTACCAGGGGCTCGGGATCGCCAGGAGCCTTGGCAGGCGAGGCATCCCGGTCGCAGTCCTCGACGACGAGGTCTCCATCGCCCCGAGATCTCGATATGTGCAGCACTCCCTGCGGGTGCCGACCCTGCGGAGCTCGGAGGCCACGATCGACGCCCTGCACGAGGCGGCCCGTCGCTTCGGACTCGACGGGTGGGTGCTGTTCCCGACGCGCGAAGAGACGGTGGCTGCGGTGGCGCAGAACCGCGACGAGCTCGCGCAGATCTTCCGGGTCCCGACACCACCATGGGAGACGGTCCGGGTCGCCTGGGACAAGCGCCAGACGTACCAAGTCGCCGCGCGGCTCGGCATCGACGTGCCGCGGTGCTGGTTCCCGCGCAGCGAGTCCGACCTGTCCGAGATCACGTTCGACGGGCCCGTGATCATCAAGCCGGCGATCAAGGAGCACTTCTTCTACGAGACCGGGGCGAAGGCGTGGCGCGCGAACGATCCAGCAGAGCTGCTGCAGAAGTTCCGCCTCGCCACGACGATCATCCCGATCGAGGAGGTGATCGTCCAAGACCTGGTTCCCGGCGGCGGCGAGCGACAGCTCGCCTACTGCGCCTTCGTCAAGGACGGCGAGCCGGTCGGGTCGATGACCGTGGTCCGACGACGTCAGCACCCATCCGACTTCGGCCGCGCCAGCACCTTCGTCGAGACCGTTGACCTGCCGGAGCTGGAAGCGCCCTCCCTGCGCCTGCTGCGAGAGATGAACTACTACGGCCTGGTCGAGCTGGAGTTCAAGCGGGATGAGCGCAGCGGCGCCGTCAAGCTGCTCGACGTCAATGCGCGTACGTGGGGCTACCACGGCCTCGGCGCCGCGGCTGGCGTCGACTTCCCCACTCTCCTGCACCGCGACCAGGTGGGCCTGCCGGTGCACCGCTGCCACGCCCGCCCCGGAGTGCGGTGGGTCCGACTGGCCACCGACGTGCCGAACGCCATCCGCGACATCGGCCACCGCAGACTCCGGGTCGCTGACTACCTGCGCTCCCTGCGCGGGATCGACGTGGGCGCGGTCTGGGCGGCCGACGATCCCCTGCCGATGCTGGCCGAGCTCGGGATCCTGCCGCGTCTCGCCATGCGTCGCGGGCTCTAGACAAGGAGGTGTCACATGTTCACGTCATCGGTTCCCTTCGAGTTCGGCGAGTACATGCGCATCCCGGTCACGGTCGACCGGACCCTGAGCCGCAACCTGCCCAAGCACGTGGGCGCACTCCACGTTTCTTCGTCACCGCTCGAGCCGAGACTCCTGTGGACCCGCTCCGAGCAGGGCCGCCATGCGCCCGGCACCCGGACGGGCCACCACAAGCTCGCCGACATCGACCTCGTGTGCCCGGTCTTCACCGGGACGCCTGAGGAGATCGGATGTCGACGATGGACCGGGGGTGAGGGGTGGCGGCCCCTCATCCCAGTCCAAAATCTTCACGGCGACGCCGTGGGGCAGGTCTGGACCAACGACCAGGGCAGCGTGTTCCTCCCCTTCGATCCGGGCGAGGCGATGTCGTGGCTGTGGTCGGAGCGGTACACCACGCTCGACGGCGTGCGTCTGCACAACCGGCTGCGTCAGCTGATGGTGAGCGTCTACTACACGGTCCGGCCGTTGCTGCCCCGGAAGCTCCAGCTCCTGCTCCGTCGCGGCCACGCAGCACGACAGACATACCCGGACTTCCCCGGGTGGCCCGAGGAGCACGCGCTGCACGACCTCTACGACTGGCTGCTGGTCCGGCTCGAGCAGGTCGCCGGGGAGCCCGTCCCGTACCTTCACCCGTGGCCGAACGGTCATGCCTCAGCCTTCGTGCTCACCCACGACGTCGAGACCTCGGCAGGCCGGGATGCGATCGAGACGCTGCGCGGGCCCGAGCGCGCACACGGCCTGCGTTCCGTCTGGAACTTCGTGCCGGAGCGGTACGCGGTGGCCGACGACCTGCTCGACCGACTGCGCTCCGAGGGCTGCGAGATCGGGGTGCACGGGCTGCGCCACGACGGTCACGACCTGGCGTCGAGGCGCATGCTGCGCAAGCGACTTCCGGCGATCCGGGCCTGGGCGAACCGATGGGGTGCAGTCGGCTTCCGGTCGCCTGCCACGCAGCGATCGTGGGACCTGATGCCCCTGCTCGGCTTCGACTACGACTCGTCCTACACCGACAGTGCGCCACACGAGCCACGCCCGGGTGGTTGTTGCACGTACTTCCCATTCTTCATCGACGACCTCGTCGAGCTTCCCATCACGCTGCCGCAAGATCACACCGTGTTCGACGTCCTCGGCATGACAGATGGATCGTTGTGGCGGTCCAAGGTCGACGCACTTCGATCCCGGGGCGGTCTGGTGTTGATGATCGCCCACCCCGACTACGTGCACTGCCCGGGGATGCTTCAGGCATGGGACGACCTCCTGGATCAGCTGAGCTCAGACCCCGATGCATGGCACGCACTCCCGCGAGACGTTGCCGCCTGGTGGCGCCGCCGGGCGCAGTCGGTCCCAGAGCTGGCCGACGGGGCGTGGGTGGTGCGTGGTCCGGCCGCCGGCGAGGCCGTGGTGACGTGGTCGTCGTCGACGAGTCGAAAGGCCGAACCGATGGTCACTGATGGCTCAGGATCCGCTCATGACTGACCTCCGCGGCACCCACGTCGCGGCGATGGTGCAGAACGTGTCACTGGGCGTTGACGGTCGCCTGCGCAAACAGGTCGACTCGCTCTGCTCGGCGGGCTGCCAGGTCTCGGTGATCACGCGCCGTGATGACGCCAACGAGCCATGGCGGAACCGGCCGGGGCTGACACTGCTTGAGTACCGGGCGCCGGTCGACGGCGAGTCCGCTGCGGGGCACGTACGCGAATATGCCGCCTCGTTGATGCGGCAGGCCCCGCGCCTGCTCCAGCTGCACCGGCGCGAGCGCATCGATGTCCTGCAGATCTGTCAGCCACCCGACCTGTACTTCCCGATGGCCGAACTGGCTCGACGACTCGGCGTGATGGTGCTGCTCGACCAGCGGGACCTGATGCCGGAGACCGTTACGCAGAGATTTTCTTCCGCGCCGGCACCCGTGATGCAGGTACTGCACTGGTTGGAGAGACGTACCCAGGCCCACGTCGACGCGAGCCTGACCGTCAACGACTACCTGCGCGACCGATTGATCGACTCGGGCGGCGCGCCCGGAAGCGTCCACGTGGTCCGCAACGGGCCCGTGCTGGACCGACTCGAACGTGCGCGCGAGGCACCTCACCTGCCAACCCCGCCTCAGGTTCGCCGGGACTTCTCCTCCGTCGTGGCGTGGGCCGGAAAGATGGGTCGCCAGGATCGTGTCGACGACGTGGTGAGGGTGGCAGAACGTGTGGTCCACACGTGGGGTCGGGACGACGTGGTGTTCGCGCTGATCGGAGACGGTGAATGCCGCGATGAGCTGCGGCTCATGGTCGACGAGCTCGGCCTGCGCGAGAACGTGTGGTTCCCGGGTTGGCTGGGTGACATCGATCTGTATCGCCATCTGGCTGCAGCCGACGTCGGCGTCGACACCTCCTTGCAACCGGAAGTCACCCCCGTGAAGGCGATGGAATACCTCGGAGTCGGGCTGCCGCTGGTGGCTTACGACGTGCAGGAGACTCGGCGACTGGCCGAGGGCGCCGGGGTGTTGGTGACTCCCGGGGACACCGAGGCGCTGGCTCGTGAGCTGGTCAGCCTGCTCGACCGCCCCACGGATCGGGTGCGGCTCGGCCGGGTCGGCCGGGAACGAGTGCGGTCGCAGCTGGCGTGGGACCGTCAGAGCGAGGTCTACCTCGAAACCATCGCGGGGCTCGCCGCGGCGGGTCGGTCGGCTACAGCTGTGCGTCTTCAGCGAAGTCCGGCTGCAGCCAGAACCGATCGTCCATCAGGCTCTTGACTCGCTCGGCATACTCCTGCGCTTCGGGGTCCTTCCAGTCACCTCTGAACCAGAACCCGACACACCCCCAGATGTCTCCACGCCGGAACTCGCCGCGTTCGCTCAGCCAGGCGACCCAGCCTTCCATGCATCCGCGCAGCTGGGCGGCGGCGTAGTCCAGGGCAAACGCCGTCGAGTCGCGGCTGAAGGGAAAGGTGCCGTTCTGGTTGCTCGACATCCGGCCCCAGAGCGGGTCCTGCCACGCCATGACTCCGATGATGGAGAACGTCTTCGGGCACACCCCGTCGCCATAGTCTCGTGTGTAGTCGTACCCGAAACGGCTCAGCTCTTCGCAAAACTGTCGGGACGCGGCGGTTGCCTGCTCCACCATGTCCCCGCAGCCACGCTCCTGGACACAGCTGCCGTCGCGCTCACGCAGGCCTTGGAACCAGGTCGACTCAGCAGCTGCCATGGCCCTGAGCAGGTTGTCAGAGATCCCCCACTTGCAGGCCGCCCACTGGATGTTCTCGTCCGTGGACCCCGTGTGCTGTCCGCTGACTCGTGGTAGCAGCCAGACGTTGAACAAGAACGCGTAGGTGCGCCCGTCGCCCCGCAGCCGCGACGTCAACGACGTCCGGGCGTCGAAGAGCTTCGGCATCGTACGGTTGGCCGTCGCATTGCTCGGTCGGGGCTCCCATGTCGAGCGGTGCACCTGACGGGCGCACGCCTTGTCCGAGGGCAACTTTTCCCATGAGCCGGCCGGCTTCGTCGCGAAATACCCGTCGCGGTCCGGAGCCAGAGAGCTCACCGGCGGATCCGTCCGATCCGTCCGATCCGCCCGGTCCGTACGGTCCGTCCCGTCCCGCATGCCCGCGATCAGCAGTGAGATGACGACGGTGAGCAGCAGCAGTCCGGCGAGGACACGCCAGAACGATCCTGCTTTCCACCCCGACGGGAACTTCATCACGACCGCACGGTGCTGGTCGGCTCACCGCTCGGATGCGACTTGGGGCGACGGCGGACATCCGTGATCTGATTGGACTTGGCGACACCCGACCCCGACCGGGGTTCCTCGAGGATCAACGGGGCGGTCCAGTCGGGCGCAGATGCGGTGGCGCCGGAAGGCGTCCAGGTCGTGGTCACCGGCGAAGCAACGACCGATGGCGGGGCGACCCGGACGATCATGCGGCGCACGCGGCGGGCGGCCCAGATGCACATCGAGACGAGTCCTTCTCGTATGTGCCGACGCCGCGGAGTGATCACGAGGCCCATCATCTTCTCGGCGCAGTGATCCAAGGCCTGCACGCCCGCCGCCGTCGCCCTGCGCGAGCAGCGACCCAGGCCGACGACCAGCAGGATCTTGTCCGCCCGCAAGGCCATCCCGGCGCTGGACCAAGCCGGCGGACCGTCGATGACGACCACAGCTTCCGGCAGGCGGTGGTGAAGCTCCGGAAGCAGCTTCGTCAGCCGTGATGCGGCGACCCCGGCACCGTCCCACTCAGTCACGGAAACGACATGCAGCCCCTCCTGGTCGGTCGCCCGGGCGTCCGGGCAGATGTCCCGGGACCATGCCTCCGTTCCGCGCTCGGGGCCCCGCTCCCGCACCCGGTCTCGCTCCCGGGACATCCTTGCGACGATCTTGTCGTCGGCGGTCACCAGAACCACGACGTGTCCCATCCGCGCCAGGGCGAGCGCGGTCAGCAATGCGACCGCGCCGCTGCCGCAATTGGCAGCGGCCCCGGTCACCAACACACTTGACCGCTCACCTTCCTCGACCTGTCCCAGCACCCGTGCAGCGAGCGCGTCGAGCTGGGGACGACCAGCCAGGACCCGTTGATCGTTGCCTTTCGACCTACGTGGCAGCTGCGGCGCCATGGCGAGTGCATCAAGGTCGGCGCACTGCTCGGCATCAGCGATCGTCCTGATCCGACCCCGAACCCGGTCCCACGCCCGGGCCGCGGCGAATCCGGCCAGGAGCCCACCGAGGACCGCTGCGCTCAGGACCACTGGGTAGTTCGTCCCCACAGGCTCGGTCGGCAGCTCCGGTGGGCTGACCTGTCTGGCGACTGCGTTCTTGCCGTTCTCCGGATTGCGGGCCTGCAGGTAGGACGTGGCCAGTGCCTTCGCACCGGACAGCGCCTCCGTGGGGGTGTCGGCGGTGTAGGTGAGGACCAGTATCTGGGTGTCAACCGGGACCGTCACAGATATGCGTTCGGCCACCAGCTCGGTCGGTACACCCACCCGCTTGGCTGCGTCGCTGAGCACTTCGGTGGAGTTCGCCACCCGTTGCTCAGTCGGCATCGACGGTTGGATGTAGTTGCCGCTGCGCGTGATGGTCGGAGCCAGCACGACCTCTGCAGCTGCCGAGTACTGCGGCTCCGTCTGGGTGACGTGCAGCGCGACGGCGACGGCAAGACCTGCGGTGATGATCATCACCCAGGCGTAAAGACGCAGCATCGCGGTGTCGCGGACGCTCGCAAGACTTGAAGTCCTCACCGTTTTCCTCCTCGAACGTATCGATGGTCTCGGCGGCGACTCTTCCTGTCGACCTGACTTCCAGCAGAAGACAGCGCCAGCAGGCCGAACAAGGCGTCGGCCGAGCCGCGGTAGGTGATGTGTGGATCGAAGTTCATGAGCACGAGGCACGACACCAGACCGGCGTAGCCGGCCAGCGCTGCGACGGACGCCGGGGTGGCGAGCAGGCGGGCAGCGGGCCCGGTCGCCTTCAGGCCCGTCCACGCGAACCAGCAGAACGCCACGAACAGGGGCAGGCCACCTCCCCACAGCAACCACAGGTAGCCACTCTCGATCCAGACGAAGCCGAACGCGCCCTCGACAGGAACCCGCGCCGCGGGCCTGACGCCGACGAGGACGTTGTTGCCGTCAATGATCTGTGGCCAGAAGTAGTGCGACAGGTTGTGATAGCGCACCAGCCAGCTGGTCGGCAGGCCGTGCAGCGACGAGAACTCCGCGATGCGCGGCTCGATGGTCGGCCACAGCGCCACCACCCCCACCGGCAGCGCCAACGCCGACCACTTGAGCAGATCGAGCCGGCGCAGGAGCGCCGCGACACAGACGATCGCCACCACGAGACCGAGCACGCTGGAGAACTCAGCGGCCGAGAACACGGCCACGACGAGCAACAACGCCGCCGGAGCCAGGTACTTGGCCAGCGCCGGCTTGCGGCTCACCAGTCCCAGGACAATCACCAGGTTGAGCACCATGAAGTCCGCCGTGGCGGCGGGCAGACCGATCGTTGACCCAGCCCGGGCCGATTCGACGGCACCGCTGTAGCCAAACGGGGCAAATGGCTCGAGCATGGCGCGCACACCCAGCAGGTCGAGCGACTGCAGGATGCCGATCAGGCCCACCAGCACGCCGACGACCAGCGACACCCACAAGGCGATGGTGACGTCACGGTCACTGCGCACCGTGAGACGGACGATCGCGTAGACGAGCAAGAACTTCCACATCACAGCGGCATAGGTCACGTCGTCCATCTCCACCGGGCGACCACGAGCGACCATGAAGATGATCGGGATCACCGACGCCGCGAGCGCGAACCACACGCACGCGCGCGACATCGGATCCATGTGCAGGCGGGGCCGGTCCCAGGGCCGACTCTGCACAGCGGCCCGCGCACACAGGACGATCACGAGATAGAACGTCAGTGCCTCGTTGAGCCGCATCTGGGGCACCACCTCGCCTCGGTCGATCCCGACCACCAGCGGGGTGACTCCGATGACCAGGTAGGCGGCGACCACCGGACGCCGCCATACGACCGCCGTCAGGACGGTCCCGGCCAGGAGACCCAGACACATGAGAGGTGCCGTGCCCGCAAGCACTCCCGTGCCGGCCGCCACCACGAAGCCGGCCAGAAGGACGAGGAGCGCTCGGACCCGGTCGGACCGGTCGATCCGGATCACGGCAGACCCGCAGTCGTACGCGGCGGCGGTGATCATGCCGGGCTCGATTCGGGAATGGTCTGACCGCCACGTGCTCCGTCGAGCAACCACGTCAGCTCCACCGAGCCGAGAACTCGGTGGACTCCCAGATAGACCGCGACGCCGGCCAACGTGCCCGCTGCCGTGGCGGCGAGCCAGCCGGACGTGCCCTCCAGCGTTGCTGTCACGGCAGCCGCGACAGACCATGCCACCGCGGCCATCACCAGACCGGCCGAGAGGGTACGCACGACGGAGGGCCACAACCGGTGCGTCGCGGGCGCCAGATCGCGGCTCACCCGGTATGACAGGTGGACACCACCGGCCACCGAGGCGACGGCGAACACGCCGCCCAACATCGTGACCAGCTCGCGGCCGCTGGTGAAACCGGCAGGTACGACAAGCGCCACGCAAAGCACACCCTGCAGCACCATCGAGCGCAACGGTGTCCTCGCATCGCCTCGCGCGTACGCCGCCTGCATGGAGATGACGAACAACGTCTCGCCCACGATTCCCAGCGCCAGGAAGCTCAGCGATCCCGCCACCATGGCGACGCCAACCGGGCTGGACATCTGTCCGACCGCCACCACGTTGGCCAGCGGAACCGCGAGCACGACGTATCCGAGCGCAGCGGGAACCACGAGGAACAGCGCCAGCCCAACAGCGCGCTGGTAGGCGTCGGCGAAATCGCTCGCCCGGTCCTCCGCGATCATCCGCGACAGCCTCGGCAGGAGTGTGAGACCCACGGGCGCGGCCGCGATCGCCAGCGGCAGGTAGTAGAAGTTCAATGACATCTGCAATGCCACGGTGCCGCCGGCCACCTGCCCGGCCATGGCCAGCAGCAACAAGACCTGGCCGGCGAGCAGGCCGGCTTGAGCCATGGAGCAGACCGCCCGACGTACGACCTGTCGGACGTCCGCGTCGCGCCAGCCGGCTCTCGGAACGAGGGTCATGCCGCAGCGGCGGGCACCCCACCACTGGACGGCGGCGTGCAGCACCACGGCGACGGTGGACCCGCCCCCGATCAGCAACACCGCTCCAGTCGGCACGGATCCGCTCGCCGGATCGGCATAGACATGGCCGGCGACGGCCAGGACTGCGATGACACCAAGGTTCTCCAGAGCAGGCGCGGCCGCAGCGAGCAGGTAGCGACGGTTCGCGTACATCACCGCGGTCGCCGAGGCGACCATCGCGTAGCAAAAGACTTGCGGGATCGCGAGAACGGCCAGCGCCAGCGTTGATTCGCCGTTCGGCAGGAACAACGGCACCGCGAGGACCGCCACCGGAGCCACGACCAGCAGGATCAACCATTCGACGCCGAGGAATCCCCCGGCCACCCGCCCGGTCTCCGCCGCCGTCACCGGCGTCGATGTGCCGCACCAGCGCCGGGACCAGCAGCGACGACAGCAACGACCCGGCCAGGAAACCGTAGAAGACCAGGTTCGGCAACACGTTGGTCAGCTGGTACGAGTTGCCGAAGAACGTCGGACCGAGCACCGCGCCGATGACGATGACCCGTGCCACGCCGGTCACCCTGCTGACCATGGTCCACACCGCGACAGTCATGGTGTCTCGCGCTGCACCAGCACCGATCGAGAGGTCCTCGGTCCGAACGGCGGCTCGTACGCTGCCCGCTTCATCGGGCGTCTCCGCGCAGCATCGACAGTGGTGTGAAGCAGAGGATCATCAGGTCCGTGGAAAGCGCGCACCTCTTGACGTACTCGACGTCCAGGCGCAGCCCCTCGAGCATCGTGAGCCGGTTCCGGCCGCTGGTCTGCCACAGGCCAGTGAGCCCGGGCAGTACGAGAAATCGAGTGAGGGCCGACGTCGGGAAGAGCTCGACCTCCCACGGCAGGACGGGGCGCGGACCGACCAAGGACATGTCGCCGCGAAGCACGTTGATCAGCTGGGGAAGCTCATCGATGCTGGTGCGTCGGAGCAGGCGTCCCACCGGTGTGACGCGTGGGTCCTGCTCCAGCTTGTACAGCCCGTCGCCCGGCCGCGGATCATCGCCGGCCATCATCCGCCGGACGAAGTCCTGATGCGACTCGTGCGAGCAGTCCTGCACCATCGTGCGGAACTTCAGCAGGACGAACGGCTGCTCGAAAGCCCCGACCCGGACCTGCCGGAACAGCGCACCCCCGGGACTGGTCGCGCGCACAGCCACGAAGGCCGCCAGCATCACCGGCGACAGCACGATCAGCAGCAGCGCGGCCATCACGACGTCGAACGTTCGCTTGCCCGCGTACTGCTGGACCTGGCGCCGAGACTGCCGGCGCGATCGGCGAGCACTGGGCTGCTCAGTCGGCCAGGTGCTCATGGGACGGGCCCTTCGCCCGCCGGCGCCTCACCCTTCCGGAGCGAGAACCGGTGTCCGGCGGGGCTGAACCGCTCCGTCGACACGTTCCTTGACCGGCACCAGATCCTCGACCCGTCCGCGCACCTGGGCGGGGTTGCCGAAGGCCACCGACCCTGGCTCCACGTCGCGGGTCACCACCGAGCCGGCACCGATGATGGCGCCCTCGCCGATCCGCACGAAGGGGAGCACCGTCACGTTCACGCCGAGCTGGGCACCTGGACCGATCCACGGTCCGGACATCAGCTCCCGCGAGCCCTGCTGGCCCGGGATACAAGTCGTTGGCGATGCTCACGCCCGGGGCGAGGAAGGCGCCGTCGCCGATCTCGGTGTACTGCGCGACGTAGCAGTTGCAGTGGATCTTCACCCCGTTTCCGATCACGGTGCCGTAGTCGATCACGGTGTTGCTCCAGATCGACACGTCGTCCCCGAGCACGCAGTCCTCGCGAATCACGACGTTGTGGCCGGTCTCCAGCCGTTCGCCGATGCTGCACCCGCTGTAGACCACCGTCCCGCAGCGCAGGAATCCCCGCCCCCACGGGCCGTAGGCCCAGCCGTCCTCCTCGGACGAGGAAGACCTGCCGCGGTCTCACTCTCCGCGCCGGTCACTGGCGGGCTCCAGGTCGGCCGTGATGTGCGCGAGCGCTTCACAGACCCGCAGCACGTCGGTGTCGGGAAGTCGCGGATACATCGGCAGGGACATGATCTGTCCGGCCAGGGTCTCCACGTTCGGCAGACTGCCCGGCGACCAGTGCCGGTACGGCTCCAGCTGGTGGCACGGGCGTCGGGTAGTGGACGCCGGTGCCGATGCCGAGGGCAGCGAGCTCGGCCCGCACGCGATCCCGCTGCGGGACCCTGGCCACCATCAGGTGGTGGGCCCCTCGAGCATGGCCTCGAGCTGCCGCAGCGGCACCGCCGTGGATCGGGAGCTCCTCGGCGTACAGCCGGGCCAGTCGGCGGCGGTCCTCGTTCCACTGGTCGAGATGCCGGCAGCTTGGCGGACAGCGTCACGGCCTGAATCGTGTCCAGCCGGCTGTTGGTCCCGATCCGGACGTGGTCGTAGTGCCGGTCCTGCGGAGCCTCCGGGCCGGCCGTGGTCGCGCATCGAGCGGATGCGCTCGGCGATGCGCTGGTCCGAGGTGACCACCGCGCCGGCATCGCCGAAGGCTCCCGAGGTTCTTGCCGGGATAGAAGCTGAAGCAGCCGACAGCGCCGAAGCCTCCCGCGCGGATGCCGCGCCATGTCGCCCCGTGTGCCTGAGCGGCGTCCTCGATCAGCACCAAGCCGTGTCGCGTCGCACATCGGCCGAGGGCGTCCATGTCCGTGAGCTGACCGAACAGGTGGACGGCCACGATCGCCCGCGTCCTCGTCGGACACCGCGGCCTCGACCTCGGCAGCGCCCATCAGCCCGGTGTCCAAGGCGACGTCGACGAACCGAGGGGTCGCGCCGACGAGCACGATGGCCTCCACCGTGGCGACGAACGTGTTCGCCGGCACGATGATCTCGTCGCCCGGCGCCGAGATCGAGGGCGCGCAGGGCCAGGACCAACGCATCGGTCCCGTTCCCGACCCCGATCGCGTACTCGGTGCCGCAGTACGTCAGCCCACTCTTCCTCGAAGGCCTCGACCTGCTCGCCGCCGACGAATCGGTTGGACGCGATCACCTTCTCCCAGCCGACCCGCACCTCGGTGGCGACCACGGCAGTCGTGGTGCCCAGATCCAGGAACGGGACCGAGCCGGAGCCGCGGCACCGGCGACACCGTGGCTCGGTGCCGCCCGTGCGCTCATCCGGCGAACTCCTCCTGGGCGGCACCGCTCAAGGCCGGCTTCGACCACCGAGCTGGTTCGGCGTGCCTCGGGGAGCGAGGGCACGGGGGCGAGATCCCGTGACGGCGCCGGCAGTCGCACGGCGACGCCCTCGCACATGGCGCGCTGCGCCGCCTCCAGCACTCGTCACGACCTCGAGCCCGCTCTCGCCATCGGTGAGCGGCCGCAACCCGGTCTGTACGCAGGTCACGAAATGCTCGTCCTCGACGCGCAATGGCTCGTTCATCTCCAGGTAAGGCGAGACGATGTCGCCGTGCCGGTAGGACATGGGGACTGCGGTGAGGTCGGCGCCGTCAGTCATCGCGGTGACTCCCTTGTCGTGCACCTTGACGCGCTGCTCGGCCTTGAGGTCGTCGAAGACGACCATCTTGTTGCTGCCGACCACCGTGACCTCGCGAACCTTCTTCGGGTTCAGCCAGCTGACGTGGACGTTGGCGAACACGCCGGGATCGTCGTAGTACAACCTCAGCTGCGCGACGTCCTCGAGCCGGGGATGTGCGTTGCGGGCCCCCCAGCACTCCACCATCGACGGGGACGACCCCAGCACGTAGTTCAAGATGGACACGTCGTGGGGAGCCAGGTCGAAGACCACATTGACGTCGCGTTGGTACAGCCCGAGGTTGAGCCTGGCCGTGTCGAGGTAGTACAGGTCGCCGAGATCGCCGCGCTGCACCATCGAGCGGAGCTCCCACACCGCCGAGTGGTACTCGAAGGTGTGGCCGACCATCAGCGTCACGCCCATCTTCTCGGCCGCCGTCACCATGGCTTGGCCTTCCTGCACGGTCGGAGCCAACGGCTTCTCGACCAGGACGTGCACGCCACGCGCGATGGCCTCCAGCGCCAGGGGGGCGTGCAGCGTCGGAGGTGCCGCGATCACCACGGCGTCGAGCTGTGCCCAGCGCTTCACTGAGGGTTCTGTACTCGTCGACTCGCGGATAGACCCGGGTGACCGCGCCGCGCCTCTCGTCGCTCGGGTCGATCACACACACGCGCGACACGGCTTCCAACGACAGCAGGGTGCGCACGTGCTTCGAACCCCAGTATCCGCATCCGACGACCCCGACTCGAAGTCCTGACTCTGCGCTTCATCACTCACTCGCATTCTCGCGGCGAGCGGCCTGGCGGAGCCGTCTCATGGCTTGCTGACAACGACCACTTCACTACAGCCGGGCGAACGTGGCAATGACACGAACGGTGGGTCCGCAAATGGCGGAATCGCCAATCCTGCACTCTTCGCCTGCGCAGGTCTCATCGGCAGCCGCCGGGCGAGCGGAACCCCACGCGCATCGCCGTCCAGGATGGTGGACAGAGGGTACTTTCGACTTCAGGGGAGAAGGGTTCGGGCAGCGATGGGTCGACTCGAACGGGCCGATTGCCCTCGAATTGCCCCGCGCTGCCACTCGTGCGGTTTCCATGGCGTGGGGACGCCGTGACCTCGGAATATCGTGTCAGCCAGCCTGTAACAGCAGGAATCTACTGAAACCGCGCGTTTGATGAGTGATGATTACGTCACGAAAACCGGAGTAACACGTCTCATCTACAGGTTAGTTTTGAGAACGAGTTGACAGGTTCGTTCGCGGCACCGCCGCTGAGGACCATGAGGAGGTACGCGCGATGCTCTCAACCAATGACGCACACGGACCGGCCACGGCCGGGTCAGTGACGCCACGGAACACCCGTGTGAGGAGCAACGACGGATGGAGTCGATCAGTCGAGCTGACGCGTACGCGACACTAGCTGCTCTTCCCGAGTCCGCCGAGGAGAGCGCCCTGCTCTTCCTCGGAGAGCACGGCAGCGGCAAGAGCCACCTGCTGGCCAGCGCCCACGCCGCGCACACCGCCCACGCCGCGCCGTCCACCACCACTGTCCTCGTCCGGGTCCACCCGGGCGAGTGGCGGTTCCCACTTGCCGGCTTCGCCTCGTTGTTCGCTGCGCTCAGGCAGGAGCCGACCCCTGAGCCTCACCGCTACTTCTCACTCCGGTCCGAAGAGCCCGACGCACTCTTCGCCGCCGGCTACGACCTGCTGGGCCTGATCCGCGGTCTCGGCCTCCCACCGACCATCGCCTTGATCGACGACCTCGACCGCATGGACAGCGCCAGCCGTTCGGTCCTCGGCACGATCGCGTCCCACCTGGCCGGTACGTCGCTGTGGCTGGTGGCCACCGCCACCGATCTCGAGCCGGGCGAGACCGTGCCCGGATTCGCACCGGCCCGCCTGCTCCCCCTCAGTGTCGAGGAGATCGTCGAGATCGCCGCGAAGGACCGGGACCTCGACGAGTCGACATTGCGCATCCTCGCCACCTACGCCGGCGGCAATCCACAAGTTCTCTCAGAACAACTCACCCGACTGCACGACGACCAGCTGCATGGCACGGCCTCCCTCGTGCTTCCGCCACGGGCCACCCGCACGATCGAGCAGGTGACAGCCAAGACCCTCGATGGCCTCGGTCCCGCAGCGCGCGAGATCCTGCAGCTGGCGGCCCTGGCCCCGCTCGCCCACCTCGCCGCAGTCGCCAGCGTCCTGCCCGACTCGGCGGACGACGTCGAGGATCTGGTCGACGCCGGACTCCTCAAGCGCCGGGGTCCTTACGCCACCTTCACCGACCAGAGACTGCGCAGCCGCATCTACTGGGACCAGGGCTCCAGATCGCGCCGGGAGCGCCACGCCATCTTGGCGACCGCATGTGAACCGCATGATCAGCGGCTGGTGACATGGCACCAGAGCTCCACGGCCCGCGGGCCGCAAAGCGTCAACGAGCTCCTCCGCGCCGCCATCTCGCTCGTCGACGAAGGGCACATCGGGTCCGCCGTGGAGTTCGCCGAGCGAGCCCTAGGCCGGGTCGAGCACGTCGAGGACCACACGCAGCCCCTCATCCAGCTGTGCAATCACCTGCTGAGGGACGGCCACTTCGAGCTCGCCGACCGCTACAGCGCGCGCGCTCGTGCGGAGGCCACGACACCTGAGCAGTCCATGGACATCCTCAACATCAGGCTCATGGCCCAGCTGTTCAACCGGAAGCACCTGGTCGATGACGAGCTGTCGACGCTCGCGGACCTGCATGCGGAAGCCAACCCCGAGGGTGCGTGCTCCATGCTCTGCCTCGGCGCCGTGTTCCGAGCGGAACGCTGGGAAGCCGAGGAGTCCCGCCGCCTCGTCAACCATGGCCTCCGTCTCGCCGACGACGTGTCCGAGACGACGCGGCTCAAGCTGCTCGCCACAAGGGACATCGTCGACGGGTTGGAAGGCAGGCCGATCAACGCCGCGACTCCGTCCGCGGAGCTCGACGACTCCATGACGGCAGATCCTGACCTGCTGCTGCTGCGCGGGCGGGCCATGACGGTGCGCGAGGCGTACTCGGATGCGCGGCATCTCTTCACCGTGGTGCAGAACCATCCGGCGAGCCGCAACGCGCTGCGCCACGACCTCGCGACATACGGGACGATCCGCAACGAGATCAACGCCACCGAGTACCGGCTGGCCCGCGCGGCCGTGGACTCGTGGGAGGGCAGAGCCCCGTCGCTGACCCACGGCACGTCCGCCTTCGCCTATATGCAGGCCTGGTACGCCTACACGGTCGGCCGGGATGACGAAGCTGAAGAGCACATCGAGAGGTGCATCCGGCTCGCGTCGCTCGAGGCGAGCCAAGCGCTCCGGGCACGCGCCATCGCACTGCGCGGCGTCCTGCGTCTGCTGTCCCAGGATGCGGAGTCAGCCGTCATGGACCTGCGCCAGGTCAGTGCCGCGTCCACCCGGTTCCGCAACCCGACGTTGCTGCGCCACTGGGCCGACTACACCGAGGCGTGCGTCATGACGGGTCGGGTGCAGGAGGCCGCGGCGACCGTGACAGCTCTTGAGCGTCGCCTCTCGTCGCATCGATCGAGGTGGGGCGAGCTGGCTCTGCTGCGGTGCAAGGCACTCGTCGGATCCAGCCGGCCATCCCTCGCGCTGTTCGACACCACCCTGCAGGGGTTCGGCCACGACGAGCTGCCGTACGAGCTCGGCCGGACGCTGAGGTGCCTGGCGATCCGCCAGGAGGAATGCGGGATGACGGTCGAGAGCCGGCGCACCCGTATGGCTGCGGTCGCGGCGTTCGAGGCGGCTGGAGCCGATGCATGGGCTGCGGCCACCGACCAGCCCGCGCCCACAACCGGGATCACGGGACGCGATGGGGCCGCAATGCTCAACAAGCTCAACCAGGACGAGCGGGACGTCGCGATGCGCGTCGTGCAGGGCATGCGCAACCGCGAGATCGCCCACGAGCTGTTCGTGTCGGTCCGAACGGTCGAGCTGCGGCTCACCCACATCTACCGCGCACTCGGTGTCCAGTCGCGAGCCCAGCTCGTGGCAGCGCTCGCGGGTACCAGCGCCCCCGACGACGGCTCAGCTCCCGGCGGCGGCTCGTCGCCAGATGGCCCCGTCGTGACCGCCAATGGCGGCTAGCCGCAGCCCCTTGCGGACTCCCGCAGCGCCCGACTCAGCAACGTGCGGACCCCCGTATCACTTTGACGTTTCGCAGTCGGACGGTTCTGGACACCTGCATTGTTTTCAATATCCCGAGCAGGCCGGCGTGAGCCGCGGCTCGACACGGGTGTCAGTCCTTGGGGACCTAGAACAGGAGAGTTACTCATGGCTATTGGTGACAGGTGGGGATCTCTCACCAGAGACTCGGCACGTTTTCGGCACGACTCGCGCTCGGTTCCACGACCCGGCCTCGCGATGCACAGCTCGGGAGGGGGGCCGAGATGAAACTGGTCAACGAACCTGACGTCTTGATGCGCCCTGCTGAGGTTGCCGCGATCTTCGACGTGCACACGAAGACCGTGTGCACGTGGGCCGACGCGGGAAATCTCACGGTGGTCCGGACCATGGGCGGGCATCGACGCTACCTGCGGGCGGAAGTCATGGCCCTGCGGAACGCGAAGGTCACGCTCCGGCGCTGGAAGGGCTGAACCTGTCAACCACGAGTCCGCGCCGTGCACCCGTTGGCACGTCTTTGTCCGCGGCCCCCTGGAAGGCACGGAGGCCCACGTACGAGTCCTCCGGGGCACCGATCATCGTGCGCTGATCGCCCGCATTGCGTGGACCGACACGTTGGATCGCGCGACCGGTCAGCTGCACACGCGATAGGACACCTGCGGCGGTCGAGATGGCTCGTTTCGGCCGCTGTAGTCTGCGAACAGTCGAGGCCACGGGGCAGCAGGTCCGGTGCGCGACCGCTCGTCTGGAGTCCGCATGGACCAGCTTGACCTGGGCGTCATCGCCCACACCGCCAAGGAGAACGAGCGGCGCCTGCCGATCCACCCTCGCCACCTTGAGCGGTTGTCCGACGCGCAACGCCCGCACGTGTTCCTCGAGGAGGGCTACGGCGCGAACTTCAGCTGGTCCGACGACGAGCTCCGGCCTCACGTCGGTGGCATCCTGAGCCGCGCCGAGCTGATCGAGCGGTGTGACGTCATCCTGCTGACCAAGCCGCAGCCGGCCGACCTGCTCGAGATGCGCGAGGGTCAGACATTGTGGGGCTGGCCGCACTGCGTGCAGGACCGCGCACTCACGCAGGCCGCGATCGACCGGAGGCTGACGCTCATCGCGTGGGAGGTCATGAACCACTGGAGCGGCGACGGCAACTTCCTGCTGCACGTGTTCCACAAGAACAACGAGCTGGCGGGCTACAGCTCGGTGCTGCACGCGATGGAGATCGGTGGCCTGACCGGCAACTACGGGCGGCGCCTCAGTGCCGCCGTCATCGGGTTCGGTGCGACCGCCCGCGGCGCGGTCACGGCGCTGAGCGCCCACGGGATCCACGACGTCGACATCTTCACCCAGCGCGGCGTGGCCGCAGTGAGCGCGCCGATCCACTCGGCTCGCATCGTGCACTTCGACCCGGCCGCCTCACCGGCCGAGAGCCGCGCCTTCGTCGACGAGAACTGGGTCCCGATGCCCGCCCTGCTGGCCGAGCACGACGTCATCGTCAACTGCGTCCTGCAGAACCCCAACTCCCCCATGACGTTCCTGACGAACGAGGACCTGCCGACGATGGAGTCCGGGACGCTGGTCGTCGACGTCTCGTGCGACGAGGGCATGGGGTTCGAATGGGCCAGGCCGACCTCGTTCGACGAGCCGACGTTCACCGTCGGCAACGGGGTCACCTACTACGCGGTCGACCACAGCCCGTCATACCTCTGGAACTCCGCGACCTGGGAGATCAGCCAGGCCCTTCTGCCATACGTCTCCAAGGTTCTCGCCGGCCCGAACTCGTGGGACGCCGACGAGACGCTGAGGCGGGCGATCGAGATCCGCGACGGCGTCATCCAGAACCCCGACATCCTGGCGTTCCAGAACCGCTCCTCGGAATACCCGCACCCGAGCTGATCCCGCATGCTGGAGGGCATGGATCGCATCACAACGCCCTTCGACATCACCTCCACGGCGGCAGAGGTCGTGGCCGGCATCGACCTGCGTGGCAAACGCGCGATCGTCACGGGAGGTGCCTCCGGCATCGGTGTCGAGACCGCACGAGCGCTGGCCGGTGCCGGCGCTGACGTGACGCTGGCGGTCCGCGACATCAAGGCCGGTGGGCAGGTTGCCGCGGAGATCCGGGGTACGACCCACGCTGGCTCGGTCGACGTACGCCGGCTCGAGCTCACCGACCTCGACAGCATCGACGCGTTCGTCGCCGAGTGGGACGGCCCGCTCGACATCCTGGTCAACAACGCCGGCATCATGGCCACCCCCGAGACGTACACCGCCCAGGGCTGGGAGCTGCAGTTCGCGACCAACCACCTGGGTCACTTCAAGCTGACCCTCGGGCTGCACGGTGCCCTCGCCGCGGCACCCAGCGCGCGTATCGTCTCGGTCAGCTCCAGCGCCCATTTCCGGTCTCCGGTGATCTTCGACGACCTGTTCTTCCGGTTCATGCCGTACGACCCCTGGGCGGCGTACGGGCAGTCCAAGACCGCCAACGTGCTGTTCGCCGTCGAGGCCACGAGGCGCTGGGCCGGTGAGGGCATCACCGCCAACTCGCTGATGCCGGGTGCCATCGCGACCAACCTGCAGCGCCACAGCGGCGGTGCCCGGACGCCGCCGAACGAGCGCAAGACGACCGAGCAGGGCGCGTCGACGTCGGTGCTGCTGGCGACCTCTCCCCTGCTTGAAGGGATCGGCGGCCGCTACTTCGTCAACAACCAGGAGGCGGCCGTCGTCGACCGTCCCACCGACGACATGACCGGCGTCGCGCCGTACGCCTTGGACCCGGCGAACGCCGAGCGGCTCTGGGACGTCTCCCTGGAGCTGCTCGGCATCTGACGCGGCCTGGCCGTGAGCCGGCCCGTCGGAGTGCATGGATCGGCTCGGTCGTAGCGGTCGTACAGCTGGCAGAACGCCTGGGATCGCGGCCCGACGACGCGATCAGCTCGGCGTCGGGCTTCACGTGGGGAACCTCGTTCATGGGTGGTGGTGACCTCCGGTCGACGTGTTCACCGCACGGATGTTTCACCTCCGTGCACGTTGCCGCCCTTTCGGCGTGCACCCCACCCCAGTAGCGTCAACGGGACACCCACACGGAAGAAGGTTCACGATGCCAACACGCACAGCACGCACGGCTTGGGACGGCGGACTGCAGGACGGTTCAGGACAGGTCGAGCTCACGAGCTCCGGCCTCGGTACGTTCGAGGTCGCCTTCCCCAAGCGCGCGTCCGATGACGGCGGTGGCGCCACGAACCCTGAAGAGCTCATCGGCGCGGCCCACTCGGCGTGCTACGCGATGTCACTCGCCGGCGCGCTCAACAAGCGCGGTGCCACGCCGATCTCGATGGAGGTCACGGCCGACGTCACGGTCGAGATCCACCCGGAGAAGGGCTTGACCATCAGCACCGTCGTGCTGAAGGTGCGCGGCGAGGCAGACGGCATCGACGAGGCCGGATTCCTCGAGGCCGCTGAGGCCGCCAAGATCGCGTGTCCGGTCAGCAAGGCGCTGGCCAACAACGTCGACATCACGCTCGACGCGGCGATGGAGACGCCCTAGCCGAGGTCGGCTACGTCTTGGGAGCGTTGAGCGCCTTGGAGTTGGAGGTCTTCTCCTGGCCGCCGTCGCGGTCAGTGATCTCCAGGCGGGCGCGCAGAGGCTTCTCAGGGTTGTTGAGACACTTCAGCGGAATGGTCATCGTGAGCTGGACACCCTTGATACGCATGCCGGCGGAACAGGCGAACTGCTCCTCGGCACCGGCCTTGACCAGATAGAGCTGCGGGATCACGAACCCACCCCGGGCGTCCTGGAGAGTCCTGAGGCGCCACAACGTGGTGTTGTCCTGAGCGAGCACAAGGGTCACGGTGTCGATCTTCTTGATGTCGATGTCGGGCAGCTCGGCGCCGACGGCGAACACGGTCGCCCCCCTCGCGACGGTCGCGGTCTTGACCGCGATCGACGCGGGGGCGGCTCCCGATCCGGCGACCTTGGCCTGGGGCGCCTTGGGCGCAGCCGTCGTCTTGGTGGCCTTGGGTGCCTTGGGCGCTTCGGGCTCGTCGTCGCCACCGCTGACGATGAGGAACCCGATGATGATGAGCAGCACGATGGCGCCAGCCACGGCCGGCACCAAGAGCCGGTTGCGTCCTGAGGTTGTCCCAGTGCTCATCGATCTCCACCTTCGTCGCTGATCGTCTTCACGTCAGGGCGAGCCTAGAGCACAGCGACATGACGCATCGACCGGTCGAAACGGCGGCGTCGTACGAGATGCTGGTTCCGTGAAGCCAACCGTCCCTGGCCGCCTGCACGCGCACGGACTCACGACTCCGCGTTTCGACACGGCCGTCGACGTCGTACGCCACCTCGGCTGCGTCCAGTCACAGCTGCACGACATGGCCCTGTGGGCCGTCGCCCGTCGGACGACCGGGCTGACGCTGGCGGACGCCCAGGCGGCGTTCGAACGCGGCGACTTCCTCCGCACCCACATCCTGCGACCCACGTGGCACTTCGTCGATCCTGACGACCTCCCCTGGCTCATGGCGCTGACGGCGCCCCGCGTCCGACAGATCATGACCTCGAGCTGGGCCGCGATGGGCCTCGCCCCGGATCTGATCGACCGGGGCTCCGAGGTCATCGTGGCCGCGGTGTCCGACGGCGCTCCGCACACTCGCGCCGAGCTCGCCGAGGCGTTGGAGGCGGCCGGCCTCCAGTCGACCGGCACGTTCCTCGTGCACCAGCTGATGAATGCCGAGATCAGCCTGCTCGTCGCCAACGGCCCGATGCGGGGCAAGCAGCACACCTATGTCGCACTGCCTGCCGACCACGATCGACATGCCGCACGACGAGCTGCTGGCCGAGGGGGCGCGGCGCTATGCCCGGGGCCACGGGCCCTTCCGTGACAAGGACCTCGCGTGGTGGACCAGCCTGACCCTCACCGACAGCCGCCGCGCGATCCAGCTCGCAGAGCTCCGACCTCTCGACGTCGACGGCCAGGCGTACTGGACGCTCGACGAACCGCTCGATGCCGAGGTACCACGGGCCATGTTGCTGTCCAACTTCGACGAATACATCTCCTATGCGCGCGACCCCGAGGACTACGACCGGCTTCGACGGCACGGTCGACGACGTCATGCGCGGCAGCGGCCTGGTGATGATCGACGGGCGGCTGAGCGGCAGCTGGACCCGGAGCGATCACCGCCAAGACGGTCAAGATCGAGGTCGACCGCGCGCCACGACTCACCGCACCGATCCGGCGCGCGACTCGATGCCGAGGCCGCGGCTTTCGGCGATTTCGTGGGCCGCGAACCAGAGCTCGTCATCGCCGACTGATCCACATCGCGATACGCGGCACGTGATGTCCGCCACGTCGCGGACGGGCCGACGCCAACATCGCGGGAATTCCAGCGTGAACCTGCCTGCAGGCGGATGGAGCGTCGCGTTACCCTGTTGAGGGTAGTTTTCGCAAATGCGCCAGCACACAATTCGGAAGAGGCGATCGAGGCTGTGGCCGAGTCCTCACAAGACCATTCAACCCCTGATTTCGGCACCAACCAGTGGCTCGTCGAAGAGATGTACGAGCGATTCCGCAACGACCCTGCTTCGGTCGACGCCACCTGGGTGACGTTCTTCCAGACCGGCGAAGGCGCGGCACTGGCCAACGGCTCCGGCAACGGGACGTCGCCCAACGGCGCCGCGAGCGCCACCGCCACGCAGGCACCGGCCGCCACGTCCCAAGAGCAGCCCGCTGCCCCGGCCGAGACCGCGGCTCCCAGCCCAGCGCCGACCGCCCCGACGTCGTCCACGCCGCCGGCGCCCAAGACCCAGCCGGTGACCGTCACCCCGCCCCAGAGCCAAGTGGCGGCGCCCGCACAGGTCGACCCACCGGCACCCGTGCCGCCCGTGGTCGATGCCCCCACCGCGTCCGCCTCGGTCACACCGCCCAACGGCAAGCCCGCTGACGCCCCCAAGGCCGGGCCCGGCGATGTCGAGAACGTCGTGCTGCGCGGAGCCGCGGCCCGCACGGTCGCCAACATGGACGCCAGCCTGGCCGTCCCCACCGCGACGAGCGTGCGCTCGGTCCCGGTCAAGCTGCTGTTCGACAACCGCATCGTGATCAACAACCACCTCGCCCGCGCTCGAGGCGGCAAGGTGTCGTTCACGCACCTCATCGGCTGGGCGATCGTCAAGGCGCTCAAGTCGCTGCCCGAGATGAACACCGGCTTCGAGGTCGTCAACGGCAAGCCCAACCAGCTCAAGCCCGAGCACGTCAACTTCGGCCTCGCGATCGACCTCAAGAAGCCCGACGGCTCCCGTACGCTCCTGGTCCCCTCGATCAAGGCCGCCGAGACGCTCGGCTTCGCCGAGTTCTGGGCAGCGTACGAGTCGATGGTCCGCAAGGCCCGCGACGGCAAGCTCGAGGTCGTCCGACTTCCAGGGCACCACGGTCAGCCTGACCAACCCCGGCGGCATCGGCACCAACCACTCCATCCCGCGCCTCATGCAGGGCCAGGGCGTCATCATCGGCGTCGGCTCGATGGAGTACCCGCCGGAGTTCCAGGGCGCCAGCGAGCACACGCTCGCCTCGATGGCGATCTCCAAGATGATGACGCTGACGTCGACGTACGACCACCGCGTCATCCAGGGAGCGCAGTCCGGCGAGTTCCTCAAGAAGATCCACGCCCTGCTGCTCGGCGAGGACAACTTCTACGACGAGATCTTCCGCGCCCTCAAGATCCCCTACGAGCCGATCCGCTGGGCCCAGGACATCGCCGTCAGCCACGACGACGAGGTGCACAAGCAGGCGCGCGTCCTCGAGCTGATCCACGCCTTCCGCGTGCGCGGCCACCTGATGGCCGACACCAACCCGCTCGACAACCGGCCCCGCAGCCACGCCGACCTCGACACCGCCTCGCACGGGCTGACCCTGTGGGACCTCGACCGCGAGTTCGCCACGGGATCGTTCAAGACCGACAAGCGCTTCATGAAGCTGCGCGAGATCCTCGGCATCCTGCGCGACTCCTACGCCCGCACGATCGGCCTGGAGTACATGCACATCCAGGATCCCGAGGAGCGCGCCTGGTTCCAGGAGCGCATCGAGCGCCCGCACACCAAGCCGCCCCGCGAGGAGCAGCTGAGGATCCTGCAGAAGCTCAACCAGGCCGAGGCCTTCGAGACGTTCCTGCAGACCAAGTTCGTCGGCCAGAAGCGCTTCAGCCTCGAGGGCGGCGAGACCACGGTCCCCGTGCTCGACGAGATCTGCGAGGCCGCTGCCGCCGACAACCTCGACGAGGTCTGCATCGGCATGGCCCACCGCGGCCGGCTCAACGTGCTGGTCAACATCGCCGGCAAGCACGCCGGTTCGGTGTTCCGCGAGTTCGAGGGCAACATCGACCCGCGTACGGTCCAGGGCTCCGGTGACGTCAAGTACCACCTCGGCGTCGAGGGTGAGTTCACCTCCGGCAACGGCGACAAGATCAAGGTCTCCGTCGCGGCCAACCCGTCGCACCTCGAGGTCGTCGATCCCGTGCTCGAGGGCATCGCCCGCGCCAAGCAGGACCGGCTCAACCGTGGTGCCGAGTACCCCGTCCTCCCCGTCCTCGTGCACGGCGATGCCGCGTTCGCCGGGCAGGGAGTCGTCGCCGAGACGCTCAACCTCTCGCAGCTGCGCGGCTACCGCACGGGCGGCACGATCCACCTGATCGTCAACAACCAGGTCGGCTTCACGACCTCGCCGTCGTCGTCGCGCTCCTCGATGTACTGCACGGACGTCGCGCGCATGATCCAGGCGCCGGTGTTCCACGTCAACGGCGACGATCCCGAGGCGTGCATCCGCGTGGCGCACCTGGCCTACGAGTACCGCCGGACGTTCCACAAGGACATCGTCATCGACCTCGTCTGCTACCGCCGTCGCGGCCACAACGAGGGCGACGACCCGAGCTTCACGCAGCCGCTGATGTACGACACGATCAACTCCAAGAAGTCGGTGCGCAAGCTCTACACCGAGGCTCTGGTCGGTCGCGGCGACATCACGCTCGAAGAGGCCGAGGCCGCCCTCAGCGACTACCAGGCCCAGCTCGAGCGCAACTTCGCCGAGGTCAAGGAGAGCGCGACCGATCCCGGTTACATGCGCACCCCGGACTACCCCGACAAGCCCGAGCACGCCGGTGAGCTGCTCACCGCGATCACGCCGGAGGCCATGAAGGCGATCGCCGACTCCTACACCAATGTGCCCGAGGGCTTCACGGTCCACCCCAAGGTGCTGCCGCAGCTGCAGCGTCGGTCGCAGTCGATCAGCGCCGGCCCGATCGACTGGGGCACCGGAGAGATCCTGGCGCTCGGCTCGCTGCTGCTCGACGGGCGGCCCGTACGCCTTGCCGGCCAGGACTCGCGGCGTGGCACGTTCTCGTCGCGGTTCGCCACGATCATCGATCGCAACAACGCCAACGAGTGGACGCCGCTGTCCAACGTCGGCGACGACCAGGCCACGTTCTACATCTACGACTCCCTGCTGAGCGAGTACGCCGCACTCGGCTTCGAGTACGGCTACTCGGTCGCCCGGCCCGAAGCACTCACGATCTGGGAGGCTCAGTTCGGCGACTTCGTCAACGGCGCCCAGTCGGTCATCGACGAGTACATCTCGGCCGGCGAGAGCAAGTGGGGCCAGAAGTCCGGCGTCGTGCTGCTCCTGCCGCACGGCCACGAGGGTCAGGGGCCCGACCACACGTCGGCCCGCATCGAGCGGTTCCTCGAGCTGTGCGCCAACGACGCCATGACGCTCGCACAGCCGTCGACCCCCGCGTCGTACTTCCACCTGCTCCGTCGCCAGAACCTGCAGACGCAGCACCGCCCGCTCATCGTCTTCACGCCGAAGTCGATGCTGCGCAGCAAGGCCGCGGCCTCACAGCCCGCTGACTTCACGTCGGGCAAGTTCCGTCCGGTCATCGGCGACGACTCGGTCGACGCGTCCAAGGTCGAGCGTGTCCTGGTCTGCTCCGGCAAGATCGCCTGGGACCTGTTCGCCGAGCGCGAGAAGCGCGAGTCGGGCCAGTCCCGCACCGCGATCGTGCGCCTCGAGCAGCTCTACCCGCGACCCACGTCTGAGCTCAACGCCGCGATCGGCCAGTTCGTCAACGCCCGCGAGGTCCGCTGGGTCCAGGACGAGCCGGCCAACCAGGGGCCGTGGCCGCACGTCGCGCTGCACTTCAGCGGCGAGTTCGACGGTCTGCCGCTGCTCCGTGTGTCGCGCCCCGAGTCGTCGGCGCCGTCCGTCGGCTCGCACAACCGGCACGTCGAGGAGCAGGCCACGCTGATGCAGCAGGCCTTCAGCTGATCGCGATGTACTTCACGGATCGCGGGATCGAGGAGCTCCAGAGCCGGCGAGGTGACGAGGAGGTCACCTTCGCCTGGCTCGCCGAGCGGCTCGTCGAGTTCGTCGACCTCAACCCCGAGTTCGAGATCCCGGTCGAGCGCCTCGCCACCTGGCTCGCGCGCCTCGACGACGAGGATGAGTAGTTCCGTCCGGAGCATCTGACACAGTACGAGCGTGGACTTCGACCAGCCTCCTGTCGTACGCATCTCGCGTGACGAGGAGGCCGGGCTCAGGGCCGACGAGTGGCCGGCCATGATCCCCGCGGTGGCTCAGCTGCTCGCCGACGGCTTGGATCTCGCACGGGGCGTCACGTTTCTCGTCGGCGAGAACGGTTCGGGCAAGTCGACACTCGTCGAGGCCATCGCCGTCGCCTACGGGCTCTCACCCGAGGGCGGGAGCGCCCACGGCAAGCACGAGACCCGGTCGAGCGAGTCGCCGCTGCACCGCGTCCTCAAGATCCAGCGCGGCATTGGGACGGGCCGCTGGGGGTTCTTCCTGCGAGCGGAGACGATGCACGGCTGGTACACGTACATGGACGAGTACGGGGGTCCCAACGACACCGACTATCACGCGATGAGCCACGGCGAGTCGTTCCTCGAGGTGCTCAACCGCAAGTTCGACACCCCCAGCTTCTACTGTCTCGACGAGCCTGAGGCGGCGCTCTCGTTCCGGTCGACCCTGACGCTCATCCGCGTGCTTCACGACATCGCCGCGTCAGGCGGGCAGGTGCTCTGCGCGACCCACTCCCCAGTGCTGGCGTCGATGCCGGGCGCGCGCATCCTCGAGGTCGGCGAGTGGGGCATGCGCGAAGCCGCCTGGGACGAGCTCGAGCTCGTCAAGCACTGGCGGGCATACCTCGACGCCCCGATGCGCTACCTCCGCCACACCCTGGCCGACGACTAAAGAGTCAGGACGATCTTGCCGAAGACGTCGCCGTCGATGACCGAGGCGAGACCTTCGGCCGCATCGGCCATCGGGATCTCCCGGTCGATCAGCGGCCGGGTGCCGGTGACGTCCATGAACTGCGCGAGACGGTGGAGCTCGTCTCGGGTGCCCATCGTCGAGCCGTGCACGCGCATCTGCTGGAAGAAGATCCGGGTCAGCTCGGCGTGTGAAGGAGCGTCGCCGGACGTCGCACCGGCGATGACGATCGTCCCGCCCGGACGCATCGACTTGACCGAGTGCGACCAGGTCGCGGCACCTACGGTCTCGATGACGGCATCGACCTTGCTCGGCAGTCGGGCGCCGGACTCGAATGCCTCGTGGGCGCCGATCTTGAGTGCCTTGTCGCGCTTGTCCTCGTCGCGGCTCGTCGCGTAGACACGGAAGCCGGCAGCACGGGCCAGCGTGATCGCCGCGGTGGCGACGCCACCACCTGCGCCCTGCACCAGAACCGTGTCACCCTGCTGCAATCCCGACTGGGTGAAGAGCATGCGGTATGCCGTGAGCCACGCCGTCGGCAGGCACGCGGCCTCGGCGAACGACAGTCCCGCGGGCTTCGCGACGACGTTGCGGGTCGGCACGGCGACCTTCTCGGCGAACGTGCCCTGGTGGCGCTCAGACAGCAGCGATCGCTTGGGATCGAGCGTCTCGTCCCCGCGCCACGACGGATCGCTGATGACGGCGTGCACCAGCACCTCGTTGCCGTCCTCGTCGAGCCCCGCAGCGTCGCAGCCGAGGATCATCGGCAGCGACTCCTCGCGCAGGCCCACGCCACGCAGGCTCCACACGTCGTGGTGGTTTATCGAGGCAGCCTTGACCGTCACGGTCGTCCAGCCATCGGGCACATCAGGATCGGGGCGTTCGCCCACGACGAGTCCGCTCAAGGGGTCTTTCGGATCGATCGTGCCTGCGTATACGGCGAACATGCAGCTCCTGTGCGGTGGTCAGTATGGACGGCGGGCGAGACCTTCGCGGCGCGCGGTGTCCGTGACGGCTCGCGCCACGGCAGAGGCGACGCGCGGGTCGAACGGCGACGGGATGACGTACGCCTCGCTGAGATCATCGCCGACGAGGTCAGCGATCGCGTTGGCGGCCGCGAGCTTCATGCCCTCGGAGATCCGCGTCGCGCGCACGTCGAGAGCGCCACGGAAGATCCCGGGGAACACCAGCACGTTGTTGATCTGATTGGGGAAGTCTGAGCGCCCGGTCGCCACGATCCGCGCGTACTTGTGCGCGATGTCGGGGTGCACCTCAGGGGTCGGGTTGGCCATCGCGAAGACGATCGAGTCGGGTGCCATGGCTGCCACGGCCGCTTCCGGGACTGTGCCTCCGGAGACGCCGATGAAGACATCAGCCCCGTCGAGTGCATCCGCGATCGAGCCCGGTCTGGCCCATGGCGCCGTCGCCTCGGCGATGCCGGACTTGACCACGTCCAGTCCCTCACGGCCGGGGTGGATGACCCCTGCGCGGTCCACGACGGCGATCTTGCGCACCCCTGCCGACTGGAGCATCTTCATGATCGCGACACCTGCGGCCCCGGCGCCCGAGATGACGACCTTGAGGTCGTCGAGCTCCCGATCGGTCACCCGTGCCGCGTTGATCAGTGCGGCCAGCGTCACTACGGCCGTGCCGTGCTGGTCGTCGTGGAAGACCGGGATCTCGAGGCGCTCGATAAGTCGGCGCTCGATCTCGAAGCAGCGCGGGCTCGAGATGTCCTCGAGGTTGATGCCACCGAACGTCGGCGCGAGCCGCACGATCGTCTCGACGATCTCGTCGACGTCGGTCGTGTCGAGCGCGACCGGGATCGCGTCGACCCCGCCGAACTGCTTGAACAGCACGGCCTTGCCTTCCATCACGGGCATCGAGGCGGCCGGGCCGATGTCGCCGAGGCCGAGGACGGCCGTCCCATCCGTGACCACGGCGACGGTGTTGGACACCCAGGTGTAGTCGTGGGCCAGCGCCGGGTCGGCGGCAATCGCCTCGCAGACCCGGGCGACGCCGGGCGTGTAGGACATCGCGAGGTCCTGTGCGTTGCGCAGCGGTACGGTCGCGGAGATCGCCATCTTGCCGCCCCGGTGCAGCGCGAAGATCGGGTCGTCGGGGTCAGGCGTGTCTGTGTGCAAGTCGGTGTCAGTGGCAACCATGGTGGGAATCCCTCGGGGACGTTCCGTACGTTCTCATCGGGACCGATCAGGTCGCCGGCGCGGCGCGTATGCCGCTCATTGCTCCCGCCGAAGCGGGGACACACGGGTTGTGCCCGGCCGTCAGTCTCTCATACTGGCTGGTTACTTCCGAGGGCCCGGGTCACAGGTGGGGCCAGCAGACAGGCCAACGTGACGACCGCCGATGCGCCGACCAGCACCCTGATCCAGACCGGTACGCCAACCAGGTTGAAGGCGATGATGAGCTGGATGATCTGGGTCACCACGAGCGGGCTGCGAGCCCACTGGTCCCCCTCGGTCACCCGCCAGGCGGCCCACGCCTGGAAGCCGCCGTAGACCGCCAGGATGATCGAGACGCCGATGCCCGAGCCGACGCTGTCACCGCCCAGATCGGTGACCCCGAGGACCGCCAGGGCGAGACACGTCAGCGTCTCGGCCACGACGATCGCGGCCGCCACGAGCAGGAGGTTTCGAGCCGTCCCGGACGGTCTTTCGTTAGCGCTCACGTCCTCAGCGTAGGGAGCGTGTGACCCATCCGACAATTCGCGCACCTCGTGGCCCTTGTAATGCAGTTGAAATGTTGAAAACATGGAGATCAAAGCCTTGGTAACGGGTCAAACAGGCCTGCCCAAGGCGCAACACCGAACGGGAAGGAGTGTCCACATGGATTGGCGTCATAAGTCTGCATGCCTCGATGAGGACCCTGAGCTCTTCTTCCCCATCGGCAACACGGGTCCCGCCATCTTGCAGATCGAAGAGGCCAAGGTCGTATGCCGCCGCTGTGATGTCCGCGAGCAGTGCCTGCAATGGGCACTCGAGTCCGGACAGGACCACGGTGTGTGGGGAGGCTTGAGCGAAGACGAACGTCGTACGCTGAAGCGCCGCAATGCTCGGGCACGTATTCGTACTGCCTGACGTACGCACGTATCGGTGAACCCCGTGGCCCTCGGCCGCGGGGTTCTTTGCGTCCCGAGCTCTAGACGCTCAGCGAGATGGCGACGGTCGTGCCGCCGCCGAAGCGCGGCTCGAACACCAGCGAGCCGTGCAGCTCGCCCTCCACCAGCGTCGTCACGATCGACAGCCCGAGGCTCCCGGCCGGGTCGAAGTCGGCCGGCAGCCCCTTGCCGTCGTCGCTGACCCTCATGCGTACGCGGTCGCGGATGCGGTTGACCGCCAGCGTCAGCGTGCCACCCTGCTCACCGAAGGCGTGCGCCGATGCGTTCTGGATCAGCTCGGTCAGCACCATGGCGAGCGGTGTCGCGACAGCGCCGGGCAGCAGCCCGAACGAGCCGATCCGCTCGGCACTCACCCGACCCGCGCCGGACGCCTCTTCGGCCACGTCGAGCACCGTGCGGAGCAGCCGGTCCGCGATCTCGTCGAATGCGACGTTGTCGTCGAACGACTGGCTCAGCGTCTCGTGCACGAGCGCGATCGAGCCGACCCGGCGGACCGCGTCGTCGAGGGCGGCACGACCCTCGGGCAGCTCCATGCGACGGCCCTGCAGCCGCAGCAGCGCGGCAACGGTCTGCAGGTTGTTCTTGACCCGGTGGTGGATCTCGCGGATCGTCGCTTCCTTGGACACCAGCTCACGCTCGCGCAACCTCAGCTCGGTCACGTCGCGCAACAGGATGAGCGCGCCGCTGCGGTGACCGTCGACCCGCAGCGGGATGACCCGCAGCAGCAACGACGCGGCGGAGTTCTCGATCTCGGCTTCGGTGCTGGCCTCGCCGCCGAGGATGCTGCGCGCGCCCCGGTCGGTCGGCCTGCGGTCGACGAGCCCAGATGTGACGTGCCCGAGCTGGGTGCCGACCAGGTCACCCACGAGGCCCAGGCGCCGGTACGCCGACATCGCGTTGGGGCTCGCGTAGCGCACCGTGCCGGCGGCATTGGTACGTACGAAGCCGTCGCCGACCCGCAGCGAATCGGCGAGGTCGGAGCGGCTGCCCGGCAGCGGGAACTCGCCCCGGCGGATCATCTCGGCGAGCTCGCCGGCCGCCTCGAAGTAGGCCGCCTCGAGCGTGCTGGCGGTGCGCAGGCCGGACTCGGCGCTGCGCCGGGAGATCACGGCAAGGGTGCGGCCGTCATGCGTGACCGGGATGAGCTCGACCCGGATGCGCCGGCCGTCGGGCAGCTCCGCGATCCGCTCGGCGACGATCTCGCCGGACTTCAGAGCCTCCTCGATCTCGTCGATCCGTCCCGACGGCATGAACGTCCCGGCGACATCCTCGAAGAGCGTCGTCGGTCCCGTCGTGGGGCGGATCTGCGCGCCGGCCCACATCCCTTTGGCCTCGGCGTCGGGGACCCACAGCACCAGGTCGGCGAACGACAGGTCGGCGATGATCTGCCAGTCCGTCACGAGGGCGTGCAGCCACGCGACGTCGTCGTGACTCAGCGACGTCTGGAAGCGCGCGATGTCGTCCAGCGAGGGCACCCTGTCAGCGTAGTGCCGGATGCGTGACACGATGGGTGTGTGTCTGAGGCGTACTGGCAAACCGTGATGCAGAACGGGATGAACGTACCCGGCGACCGCAGTCTCGACGAGTGCACCGTCGAGCTCGTCGAGATGCTGGGGCATTCCAACCCCAGATGGCGCGAGGACCTCGCCTATCCGTTGCTGACCACCTGGGTCACGCGCGGGGTCTATGACGAGCTCCTGTCCGGTCTGGGCGACGGCATCGCACCGGGGCTGCGCTACGGCCTGGGCCACGACGGCGACGTCTCGGTCATGCGCCGCTCCTACAGCGCGCTGATGCTCGCCGAGATCATCGGCCGCGACAACAACGAGCACCTGATGTCGGCCTCCTCGGTCCTGGACTGGGGCGACCGGGCGACGGCCTGGTACGTCCGCGAGCAGGATCACCGCGGCTGGATCCCCGAGCAGGGGTGGGCCAACTCGATCGCGCACGGCGCCGACCTGCTGGCCGCTCTCGCGCGGTCACGCCACTTCAGCCGGCTCGAGCTGACCGTGCTGCTGGACGTCATCGCCGACCGAGTTCTGACCCCGACGGCCTACATCTGGCGTCACGGCGAGGACGACCGGCTGGCGTACGCCGTCATGACGCTGCTGCACCGCAACGAGCTCGACCCCAGCATCGTCGAGCCGTGGCTCGCCCGGCTCGGTGCCGGCATCAAGCCGCCCCGCACGCGCGGCCACCTCGAGGCCGAGTGGCCGTCGCCCGGCGTCCGCAACACGTCGTCGTTCCTGCGCGCATTGCATCTGCAGCTCGCCCTCGGCGTCCAAGGTCGCGACGACCTGCGCGCCGATGCTGAGCTGTTCGCCGAGCAGCCTGCACATCGCGCCGACCTGCTGCTGGCGGTTCTCGACCAGATCCGGGCCGAGAGCCCGTGGCTCTACCGGCCGACCACCAGGGCCAAGCCGCTCGCCTGACGCTCCAGTAACGTGCGGGCATGAGCACTGAGCCCCGAGAAGGTCACGGCGGAATCCACGCCGTCGACGTCGCCCGCGCACACGGCGTCGAGACGATGTTCACGCTGTCGGGAGCCCACGTGTTCCCGATGTACGACGCTGCGGTCAAGGCCGAACCGGCGATGCCGATCATCGACGTTCGCCACGAGCCGACGGCCGTGTTCGCCGCCGAGGCGATCGGCAAGCTGACGCGAACACCGGGGCTTGCCGTCCTGACCGCCGGGCCCGGCGTGACCAATGGCGTGAGCCCCATCGCGCAGGCCACGTTCGCGGGCTCCCCGCTGGTGGTCGTCGGCGGCCGGGCGCCCAACAACCGCTGGGGTTCTGGAAGTCTGCAGGAGCTCGACCAACCGCCGATCATCGAGACCATCGCCAAGTCCGCCACCACGGCGCACAAGGTCGACGACATCGCGCCGGCGATGGACGAGGCGTTCAGTCTCGCATCGTCTTCTCATCGCGGCCCGGCGTTCGTCGACGTGCCGATGGACGAGTTCTTCAACAGCACGACCGTCACGGTGCAGTCGCAGGGCAACACGGCGGCGCCGATCGAGCCCGACCCTGACGCGTTGGCGAAGATCGCCGAGCTGATCCGCGAGTCGGCGCGCCCTGTGCTGGTCCTGGGCACCGATGTCTGGGCTGACCACGCCGAGGGCGCCGCGCTGCACTTCGTGGAGGAGACCGGCATCCCCGTCATCTCCAACGGGATGGGCCGCGGCATCGTGCCCGGCGGCCACCCGCAGCTCGTCACCAAGGCCCGCTCGACCTCGTTCAACCAGGCCGACCTCGTGATCGTGGTCGGCACGCCGCTCGACTTCCGCCTCGGCTACGGCATCTTCGGCGGCAAGGAGGGCGCGACCCCCGCACGTACCGTGCACGTCGCCGACTCCCCCGGTCAGGTCTCGACGCATGCCGAGCTCGCCGCGTCCGCCAGCGGCGACCTGACATCGTTCTTCACCGGCCTCCTCGACTCGCTCATGTCGCCGTCGCAGCACGGCCGGCGCCCTGACTGGTCAGCCTGGATCGGTGCGCTGCAGGCCGAGGTAGCTGCGGCAACCCAGCGCGACGCCGAGCTGCTCAAGGCCGAGGCAGACCCGATCCACCCCGCCCGTATCTACGGCGAGCTGCTCCCCCGGCTGGCCGACGATGCCGTCGTGATCGGCGACGGCGGCGACTTCGTGTCGTTCGCCGGCAAGTTCGTCGAGCCCAAGCAGCCCGGCGGCTGGCTCGACCCCGGGCCGTATGGCTGCCTCGGCGCCGGCATGGGTGCCGCGATGGCCGCGCGCATCGCCCGCCCGTCGAGCCAGGTCGTGCTGCTCTACGGCGACGGCGCGGCCGGCATGTCGTTGATGGACGTCGACAGCCTCGTACGCCACAACCTGCCGGTCGTCATGGTGGTCGGAAACAACTCGGCATGGGGCCTCGAGAAGGGTCCGATGCAATGGTTGTACGGCTACGACGTCGCGGCCGACCTCGCACCGCAAACGCGCTACGACCAGGTCGTGACGGCGTTGGGTGGTGGCGGCGAGATGGTGACCGATCCCCAGGAGATCGGGCCGGCGCTCGACCGCGCCTTCGCCTCTGGCATCCCCTATCTCGTCAACATCATGACGGACGTCAACGCGGCCTACCCGCGCGCCACCACCGGGATCTGACGTGCTGATCCGGGTCGCACGGGAGGAGGAGTACGCAGCGGTCGGCGCACTGAGCGTCGCCGGCTACGACGCCGACGGCTACCTCACCTATCCCGACGGCACGTTCGACGACGACTATGCCGGCTGGCTCGCCGACGCCGCGTCCCGTGCCCAGAAGAGCACCCTCCTGGCGGCATTCGACGGCGATGAGCTGGTCGGCACCGTGACGTGGTGCCCATACGGATCCGGAGATGCGCAGCTCGCCAAGGAGCCGCACCAGGGCGAGTTCCGTACGCTCTCGATCGCTCCCGAGGCACGCGGCCGCGGTGTCGGCCGCGCCCTCGTCGAGCACTGCCTCGATCGCGCCCGCTCCGCCGGCCTGACCGAGGTGCTGCTGTTCTCGCTCGAGGAGATGCTGCCTGCGCATCGGCTCTACGCCCGGCTCGGCTTCGTCCGCCGCCCTGAGCTCGACTGGTCGCCCGAGCCCGAGGTCAACCTCTGGGCGTTCTCGCTCGCCCTCTGACGTACGGCTAGTTTGGCGGTATGGACACCGCCAGCGTCACGCACATCGTCACGGAGGCCGACACGGCACGAGCGCTTGGCAGCGGCGACCTCGCCGTGCTCGCCACGCCACGGGTGCTGGCCTGGTGCGAGGAGGCGACCTGCGCCGCGCTCGAGCTCAACGAGGACCAGACGAGCGTCGGCACGCGAGTCGATCTCGAGCACCTCGCCGCGAGCCCGGTCGGCGCCGAGGTCACCGCGACAGCCACCGTCATTCACACCGACGGCCGGCTCGTGCGCTTCCAGGTCGCGGCCCTCGACGGCGGCGGGACGCTGCTCGCGACCGGAGAGATCCGCCGGGTCGTCGTCGACCGGGAGCGATTTCTGGCCCGGATTGCGCCTGTGGGAGACTGAGACCTCGACTTCCGAGGAGGAACATCATGGGCAAGACCGGCCGCAAGCGTCGCGCACGTCGCAAGAAGGGCGCAAACCACGGCAAGCGCCCCAACGCTTGAGCAACCACAGATCCCCGCACCACGGTGCGGGGATCTGCTGTCTGTGATCACGAATCGAAGTACGCCAGGACCGCGGCCCTGGCATCACGTGCACTGATTGCATCGAGTGCCCGGCGAGCTGCCTCTTCGCACTGCGCGAATGTGACCCGGCCGAGCCGGTCCGCGACGCCGGCCAGGGATCGTGGTGACATCGAAAGACTCGAGGCGCCCAGGCCGACCAGCACGATGGCAAGCAGTGGATCAGCGGCCGCCTCGCCACACACTCCGACGGGCTTGCCGGTCGCAGCCCCGGCCTCACCGGCCATCGCCGCGAGGCGCAATACCGCGGGCTGCCACGGATCGTTCAGGGCCGAGAGGTCGCCGACCAGTCGATCGGCTGCCATCGCGTACTGGGTGAGGTCGTTGGTGCCCAGGCTCACGAAGTCGACGACACCGAGAATTTCCTGGGCCATCAGCGCCGCGGCCGGAGTTTCGATCATGACGCCCACGTGCCCCAACCCATGCTCCGCACAACGGCGAGAAAAGTCGGCGGCCTCGTCGACCGTGCTGACCATCGGTGCCATGACGCCCACCTGCGCGCGCTCTGCCTCCGCCGCTCGTGCAATCGCCTGCAACTGGTCGTCGAGGAGCTCGGGCGAGCGCCAGGACGTTCGCACACCGCGAATTCCGAGCGCGGGGTTGATCTCGTCCTTCATCATCACGAAGGCGAGGGGCTTGTCGGCGCCCGCGTCCAACGTACGGATGATGACCTTCCGGTCAGGGAACGCCGCGAAAGCCGGACGGTAGGCGGCCACCTGTTCGTCGATTGTTGGCGCCTCGTCCCGGTCGAGGAAGCAGAACTCGGTGCGGAACAGGCCAATCCCTTCCGAGTTGGCGCCGGTCGCGCTGGTCACGCTGTCGGGCGATGCCACATTGGCGAGCAGCTGAATGTGACGACCATCAGCCGTGACGCCCCGGCCGCTGAAGGTCGCGGGCTCGGGTTGACCGGCGACTTCGGCGATCACGTCAGGACTCGGATCGACCGTGATACTGCCGGTCATTCCATCCACGAGAACGATGGCGCCCTCGGCGATCCCCAGGGCACCGGTAGCCGAGACGACCGCCGGCAGTCCCAGAGCACGAGCAAGGATAGCGGTGTGAGAGGTTGGGCCGCCCTCCTCCGTGATCAGCGCGAGGCACAGTGCCGGATCGAGCACCGCCGTGTCCGCTGGGGCGAGGTCATACGCGATCAGGATGAATGGCTCGGTTCGTTCGGGCACGCCCGGCGCCGGGCGCCCGAGGAGCTCACACACGACGCGATCACGCAGGTCGTGCACGTCAGCGACCCGTTCAGCCATACGTCCGCCCAGCTTCTCCAGCTGCGAGGCGAGCCGGGTCATGGTCGACCACACAGCGCGTTCCGCGCCCTCCCCGGTGCTGGTGACGAGATCACGGGCGTCGCGAAGCACGGTCGGGTCGGCTGCGAATGTTGCGGTGGCGTCGAGGATCTGCCGGGCCTCGGCCGGGACGCCATGCGCCCGCCGTCGCAACCACGACTCGACCGCCGTCATTGCCTCGCCGATCCGATCCGCCTCATCGGCCCGCCGCTCAGCCGGGACGGCCGGCCCGGGTCGTGGCTCGGACAACGGTTCCGGCATGTGAACCACCGGACCCACCGCGCGGCCGGGACTCACTCCCATCGGACCAGGCACAGAAGAAGCGGCCGGGGATGCCGCACCGGTGGCGCCCATTTCGCCGAATCCGTCGACCGCCAGCTCCCGTACGACCTTGAGGGCTCGTGCGGCGTCTGGACCTGTCGCCCGGACATCGATGGCGTCGCCCTCCCGGCCGCCGAGAGCGAGCAAGGCCGTCGGGCTCGTTGCGTCTGCGGGACCAGCACCTGTACGCCGGTTTGTCAGCATGACGCGTGTCTGGAGCCCCGCGAGCGCTGCGACCAACATTGCCGCCGGTCGGGCGTGCAGCCCATCTGGATTGTGGAGGACGACGATGTCCTCCAGACCGTCGAGGTCGAGCGGTGCCTCTGGCGGAGCCGACGGCCGGAATTGGCCCAGTTGACTCTCCTTCGCCAGGAGCGCACTGCGAGCTTCGATCTCGACCTCGTCCAGAGTCGCTCCAGCGGCCGCGCGAACAAGTGCGGCAATGAGACCTTCTACCAAGGGTGCGCCCGTCAGGCGTACGTCGACGTCCGTCGCATCGATGAACTCGAGCGCCATCTCCGCACTCAACACCGCTGACCCGAGATCCATCATCACCAGAACCCCGTCCGGGGAAGACACCTTGGCGATGGCTTCGGCGACCTTGAGCGCATTGGTTCCAGTGACACCCTCGCCTGCCCCTGCGGCGATCGCGATCTCCGGCTTCTCGCCGCTGACCATCTCCAGTGCGAGCTGCACCGCTGCCTCGGCCAGTCGAAGGCTGTGCGACACCACCACGACGCCAATCACGGCGTGCCCTCGGCGAGCGCTTCGTTGAGCGCCTGGAACAGCAGTGCGGTAGAGGCCGCGCCCGGGTCGAGATATCCGATGCTGCGCTCGCCGAGATAGCTCGCGCGTCCCTTGCGGGCGATCAACGGCTTGGTCGCTTCGCGTCCGTCCTCAGCCGCAGCGAAGGCGGCCACGGCCGCCTCACCCGGGCTGGATCCTTCCGAGATCTTCGCATCGAGGGCGTCAAGCGCCGGAGACATGGCGTCGAACATGGTCTTGTCGCCTGTCTCGGCCTTGCCGCGCGCGACCACGCCGTCGAGCCCGGCGCGAAGTGCCGCGCCGAGGCTCGGCGCGTCGAGCTCCTTCACCGGACCGGCGGCCAGCCCCATCCGCAGGAAGAACGTTCCGTAGAGGGGGCCACTGGCACCGCCGACCGACGTCACCAAGGTCATGCCGACGGTCTTGAAGAGCTCGTCGACAGACCCTGCCCCGGTGGCTCCCAGCTTCTCCATGACCGCGCTCATACCGCGATCCATGTTGGCTCCGTGATCAGCATCGCCGATGGCCGAATCCAGCTCGGTCAGATATCCGCGCTGCTCCGTGACCAGCTCGTGGAACCGTGACAGCCAGGCCACGAGCTGATCGAGAGTGACAGTGCCAGTCGCCATGTTCAGATCCCCCAACGCAATCCGGTGGTGTTGACTGGAGCATCCCACAGGCGAAGCGCCTCATCGTCCGCGCGAAGGACCGTCACCGAGCATCCGGCCATGTCGAGCGAGGTGATGTAGTTGCCGACCAGGCTGCGCGCCACCGTGACCCCCGCCTTCGCGAGGATCTTGTGGACTTCGCCGTACGCGACATAGAGCTCGATCAGCGGGGTCCCGCCCATGCCGTTGAGCATCACGATGGCTGGAGCTCCCGTGAAGTCGAGATCAGCAAGGATCGGCTCGACCAATTGCTCGGCGATCTCCGCCGCGCTGGCGAGTGGCACCCGGTGACGGCCGGGTTCGCCATGGATTCCGACGCCCATCTCCATCTCGTCCTCCGGAAGATCGAAGGTCGGCTTGCCCGCAGCCGGAACCGTGCAGCTCGTGAGCGCCATCCCCATCGAACGAGCCGAGTCATTGACCTTCCGGGCGAGCGCGGCGACCGACGCCAGGTCCTGACCTTCCTCGGCGGCGGCGCCAACGATCTTCTCCAGCAGCACCGTGACGCCTACGCCCCGGCGACCGGCTGTCCAGGTCGAGTCCTGAACAGCCACGTCGTCGTTGGTCACCACAGACTCCACCTTGATGCCCGATTCCACGGAGGCGAGCTCCGCGGCCATCTCGAAGTTCATGACGTCGCCGGTGTAGTTCTTGACGATGTGCAGAACCCCCGCTCCCCCGTCCACCACCACAGTGGCTTCCTGCATCTGGTCGGGCGTAGGAGATGTGAACACCTCACCGGCGCAGGCCGCGTCGAGCATGCCGAACCCCACGAAGCCGCCGTGCAGAGGCTCGTGACCCGAGCCGCCACCGGAGATAAGGGCCACCTTGCCCCTGCGGGCTGGTTCGCGGCGATAGATGATCCGATTGACGTGGTCCACCCGAAGACTCGGGTGCGCGGCTTCGATGCCGGTGAGCGCATCGGCGAGCACCGATTCTGGATTGTTGATGAGCTTCTTCATGCTGACACTCCTTCGGGCGCGGCCTGCTTCGTCTCAGCCTCCATTGTCTGCACTTCATCTGCCGGCGTTCTGGCGATCACGCCGAACAGCAGGGCTGCGACGACCCCCGCGAGGATCTCAGCGGCAACGTACACCGGCCACTGTCCCCAGGAGATGTCCCCGCCCAGCACCTGCTGCGCGAGCATCGGGCCGGTCGTACGAGCCGGGTTGATCGACGCCCCTGTGGCGGGAGCGACCGGAATGATCGCGGCGAAGACCACGAAACCGATCGCGATACCGGCGAATCCCGGAGCCGCCTTCCGGTGGATGACCCCGAAGACTGCGAAGACGAGGAGGAAGGTGCCAACGAACTCCGCCGTGAAGGCCTGCCCTATCGACACCGTGTCCTCGTTGTAGGACGCGACTCCCAGGCCGACATCGCTGGCCTTGCTACCGAGTACGCCAGCGATCGTGAACGCACCGAGCACGGCACCCAGCACTTGAGCCGCGAGATAGGCCGGCACTTGCCTCCACGGGAACTTCCCCGTCACCGCGAGGGCGATCGTGACCGCCGGATTGATGTGATTGCCCGAGATGTAGCCGAAGACGTACACCGTGACCCCCACCACGGTCCCGAACGCGAGCGAGATCATACCGAGATCGGCCATCGTGAACGGCGCATCGCCGTTGACGATCAAGGTCGCCGGGACTGACCCGACGCCGACGAAGACGAGGAACGCGGTCCCCAGGAATTCCGCGACGAGCCTCTGCCACTGAGTGTTCTCATCCACAACATTCTCCTTTGAACGTGGGAGAAGCACGTGGCGGCAACCGATCCGCTGAATGCCTCTTCCTGAATGCCATTCGATAATGTCGAATGGATGACGGACATTATGCACTAGGATGGCGGTGATGTAAATCACATGCGAAAACCATCCGACATAATCGGATGAAAACGTCGAAGGGGAACCCGTGATCCAGGCGATAGATCGAGCGGCACGAGTACTGTCGTCGCTCCAAGGTGCTCGCCATCTCGGGATCACGGAACTTGCGACGGTTCTCGAGCTGCCGCCATCGACGGTGCACGGCATCGTGAAGTCACTCCGGTCGCATGGGCTGGTGGCCAAGGAGCCCAACAGCAATCGCTACATGCTCGGCCCGGCGCTGCTCAAGCTGTCCAACGTCTACCTCGACACCCTCGAGGTCCGGGCACGGGCCATGCGGTGGACCGAGGAGCTGTCACGGCGGACGGGGCTCGCGACAAGGCTCGGCGCAGAACTCTTCGACGAGGTCATCATCATCCACCACAATCTTCGGCCAGACGGCAGCCAGCAGATGCCCGAGACCGGGCTGACGATTCCCGCGCACGCGTCGGCCTTGGGCAAGGTACTTCTCACCTACAACCCGGACATTGCCGCCGAGCTCCTGCAGCAACCGCTGCGAAGTCTGACCGGGGACACGATCACCGATTCGGCCGCCCTCAGCGCTCAGTTCGCCCAGATCGCTGCGAGCGGGATCGCCAGCGAGCAGGACGAGGCGGTGATCGGGGAATCCTCTGTTGCGGCACCTGTGCTGGACAGCAGCAACTCGGTGATCGCCGCCGTGTCAGTCGTCCTGTCCTCGAGTGAATGGCCGCCCAAGGACACGGTTCTCAACGATCTGCGTGAGACGGCCCGCAATATTTCCCGCGAGCTCGGCGCGACGGCGTGGCCGCCGCGCTTGGCTCCGACCGACGCCGGGTAGACGACCTCAGAGCACGCGTTTCTCGGTGATCTCGATGTGCACCTTGCGGATCGAGAACAGCACCTTCTCGCGCAATGGCTCGGGTGCCACCTCAGAACAGGACCGCGAGACCAGCGACTTGACGACCCGCTCGAGGTCGTACTCGCCGAGACAGTCGGTGCACCCGTCGATGTGCGCCTGGATCTCGGCGCAGCTCGCGGTGTCGATCTCCTGGTCGATGAAGAGATAGAGGTTCTCGAGCGCCTTCTCGCAGTCAGGCCCTTCGCACGGATCGGTCACGATTTGTCACCTGCTCCCGTGACAGCCATGCCGCGATCGCGGGCGTAGTCAGCCAACATCTCGCGCAGCATGCGGCGACCGCGGTGCAGCCGTGACATCACGGTGCCGATAGGGGTGTCCATGATCTCGGCGATCTCCTTGTAGGGAAATCCCTCCACGTCCGCGAGGTAGACCGCGTAGCGGAAGTCGTCCGGCAGCGCCTGGAGCGCATCCTTGACGTCGCTGTCGGGGAGGTGCTCGAGCGCCTCCATCTCGGCCGACTTGAGGCCTGACGACCCGTGCGACTCGGCGCGGGCGATCTGCCAGTCCTCGATCTCGTCGGTGATCTGCTGCGGCTGGCGCTGCTTCTTGCGGTAGGAGTTGATGTAGGTGTTGGTCAGGATGCGGTAGAGCCAGGCCTTGAGGTTGGTGCCGGGCTTGAACTGGTGGAACGCACTGAACGCCTTGGCGTAGGTCTCCTGGACCAGGTCCTCCGCGTCGTGCGGGCTGCGCGTCATGCGCAGCGCTGCGGAATAGAGCTGGTCGAGGAATGGCAGGGCGTCGGCCTCGAAGCGCGCTTGCTGCTGCTCCGAGGTCTCGGTGTCGCGCTGGTCGGCGCTGTCAGGGGTCTCGCCGGTGACGGTCATCGCCTCCCAGCCTACTCCGGGCACCGTGGGCCGACTGAGTGGCGTGATCGACCTCTCAGCTGCGTTTTCTGCGTATGTCAGCATCGAACCTCCTGCGGTGTTCAACCGTGCGGAGGCGCCGGCTATTCCGGTGGCAGCGGCTTGATCAGGTCAGGCCCGTTGTTGGCGACGTTGTTGACCTCGGTCGACACGGGGAAGGCGTCGAGGCGGCCCGGGGCGGCCGGGATCAACAGCTCGTGGAGCTGCTCGAAGGGTTTGGGCGCGGGGTCGAGCCACGCGTCGAACGCGTCGGGCTCGAGGAACAGCGGCATCCGGTCGTGGATGTGCCCCATGTCGTCCTCGGCACTCGTGGTGAGGATCGTGTAGCTCGTGACCCATTCGCCCGTCGCCGGGTCCTTCCAGAACTCATAGAGTCCCGCCATCGCCAGGACCGATCGGTCCTTGGGGGTGATGTAGAACGGCTGCTTCTTGGGCTTGGGCTCTCCTTCGCGGGCCTCTCCGACGTACCACTCGTAGTAGCCGTCGGCCGGCACGAGCCCACGGCGCTTGGCGAACGCCTTCTTGAACGCGGGCTTCTCGGCGGCGGTCTCGGATCGGGCGTTGATCATGCGGTTGCCGATCTTGGGATCCTTGGCCCAGCTCGGGATCAGCCCCCATCGCGCGGTCATCAGCTCGCGCTGCGGCGGGGCGTCGGACGCGAGCTCCTCGGGACGCCGCCCGATGACCAGCGGCGCGAGCTTGGTCGGCGCCATGTTGTAGTCAGCCTCGAGCTCGACGAAGGAGTTGGCCAGGTCGACCTCGAAGGCCTGGTTGAGCGATGCCGAGGTCTGGGTCGTTGCATAGCGCCCGCACATACGTTCAGCGTATGCGGTGACACCGACAGTGCGAGCTACTCCGCGAGGCCGGCCAGGACCCGCGCTACGCCGTCGGCCGACGGCGGCAGCTCCTCGACCCACAACCGCGGATGGAGGTCGCTCCCGAGGGTCCGCTCGAGCAGGATCCGGAGCAGGCTCATCGACAAGACGTCGGCGCGCTCGCGGCCCACCAGCGCGGCGAAACGGCGCGGCGACACCTGAGCCACCGTCTCGTCGCCCGCGAACACCGCGCGCATGGCTTCAGCCACGTCGAGCGAACGGAGCGACTGCTCCAGCTCGTGGCCGGTATGCCCGCGCGGCAGCTCGACCACGACGAGTGCGCTCTTGTCCGCGACCTGGTGGCCGTCACGCTCGGCGCCGCGGTAGATCTCCGCAAGCCGGGAACGCACGTATGCCGGGGTGGCCAACGAGGTCAGGGCGTCCTCGCACGAGACGTCGGCGTGGAGGACCAGAGCCCACTCGGCCCATGCCAGAACCGCAGCCCGGGTTGCCTCGAACGATGGCTCCCGACCGGCGTATGCCCGCTCCATGTGTTCCAGAACTTCATGGAGCGGGACACCGAGCCGCGCTGCACTCGCTCCCACCTCGAGTGCAACATCAGCAACATCCGGTCGGCCGTCCCGTACCGCGTCGGCGAGGGGGGCGACGTCCAGGCCTGAGCCGAACATAGAAACCCCCTTTCGCCATCGGACACTTGTGAGACGCTTGAGAGTCTCAGGCATGACGCGGTTACGCCGAGCAATCGTGACCGCTTCGCTGCTGGGTCGTTGAACAGAGGGGAGGAACAACGTGGCGGAAATCAGCGCGACCCGCGCAGAGGCCAGTGATGGGCAGCTCATCGATGCCGTCCGCCACGGTGACACCGACGCGTACGGCGTGCTGTTCGAGCGCCACCGCGACGCCGCGACCCGGCTCTCCTCGCAGCTCGTCCCTGGACCGGACGCCGACGACCTGGTCGCCGAGGCGTTCACCCGTGTGCTGGCGCTCCTGGAGGCCGGCAATGGCCCAGATGAGTTCTTTCGGGCCTACCTGCTGACGTCGATCCGCAGGCTCCACGTCGACCGCACCCGGCGGCAGAAGCGCGTCAGGTCGACTGACGACGAGGCTGAGCTCGATCGCAGCATCGAGTTCGTCGACCCTGCCGAGATGCGCTTCGAGCAAGGTGCTGCGGCGGCGGCGTTCGCGTCACTGCCCGAGCGTTGGCAGCTCGTCCTGTGGCACCTGGATGTCGAAGGGCAGAGGCCGGCCGACATCGCACCTCTGCTCGGCATGAGCCCCAACAGCGTCTCCGCACTCGCATACCGCGCCCGCGAGGGACTCCGTCAGGCGTACCTGCAGAAGCATCTGGCACCGAGTCTGCACGCCAGCTGCCGCACGACCACGGGACTGCTCGGCTCGTACGTCCGCAAGGGCCTCTCCGCCCGCGACTCGGCTCGCGTCGAGGCGCATCTCGACGAGTGCAGTCGGTGCACGGGGCTCTACCTCGAGCTGACCGAGATCAACTCCAACCTCTCCGGCATCCTCGGACCGGCGGTGCTCGGCGTCGCGGCGACCGGCTACGTCGGCGGCGGCGCACTCGCGACAGGCATCGGCGCCATCGTGGAGGCGGCGTTCATCCCGGTCAAGGTGGCCGGCAGCGCGGTGGCCGGCGCGGGTGCGCACGGCGTCGCCACAGCAGCGGTCGTCGTGACGGTCACGACGGTCGGCACCGTCGCGGTCACGAGCAACCTCGACGTGATCGACAAGGGCAAGGCCGACGTGTCGTCGTCAAGGGTCACCCCGGCGCCGACACCCTCGACTGCCGAGTCGATCGAGCCGGAGCCGACCGACACGACGCCGACGCCATCGCCGACTCCGACACCGACACCGACTCCAACGCCGACACCGACCACCGATGCGGCGGCCGTGGATCCCGCGACCGCCGAAGTGGCCACCGATCCCGTTCCCGAGCCGACCGAGCCTGCGCCCGATCCCATCGTCCCGACCGACTACCGCATCGCGTCGGTGCAGGTCTCCAACCAGCTCCTGCCGCTCCTGCAACGGCAGATCACGATCGACATCGGCGCCACCAACACCGGACTGGCAGCAGCCGAGACAGTGACCGTCGCGCTGGAGTTCCAGCACCCCGTGCACTTCGGTGGAGTCGTCAGTCCCGGATGGGACTGCGGCGCCGCGGTTCCCGATCAGACGCTGCAAACCCTGACGTGCACGACGAACGTTCCCGCGGGTCAAGGCACGACCTTCGTCGCTGCATCCCAAGACCTCGTCCACTCTGCGGGCACCATCACCGTCAGTGCACCTGACGACCCAGACCCCACCAACAACTCGGCGTCGTTCCAGGCCGGACTGTGGCCGCTGAGCTGACACCGGGTTGCCTCTGACGGGGGTTCGGGTATGAATGAGGCATGACCCTCCTGCGCACGGTGGCCCGTCCGATGCTCGCCTCGATGTTCATCTATGGCGGAGCGACAGCGCTCAAGAATCCCGGCCCTCGCGCCGCCAAGGCCCAGGCGACGGCCGACCGGATCAAGAAGCTCGCGCCTGAGCTACCCATCACCGGGTCCAATCTGGCCCGCGCCAACGGGGCAGCCCAGCTGCTCGGCGGGCTCGCCCTCGCGACGGGCAGGCTCCCGCGGCTCGCCGCACTCGGGCTCGCCGCGACGATGCCGCCGACGACCTTGGCGGGGCACCCCTACTGGAACGAGACCGATCCCGGAGCACGTGCCAACCAGCGCATCCACTTCCTCAAGAACGTCTCGATCGCCGGGGGCCTGCTGATGGCAACGCTCGACCCCGACCCGCACAAGAAGTTCATCGGCCGGCGCGCCAAGGACAAGGTCGCCGAGGCCGCCGCGTCCGTGCACGACCAGATCGATCACCTGCGCGGCTGACGCCGATAGGCTGGGGGTGATGACTGCCCCGCTGCCTTGGCTCGCGCCCTACCGCGACACGCCCTTTGACGGCGAGGTGCTGGTCCCCGGCTCCAAGTCGCTGACCAACCGCGTCCTGATCCTCGCCGCCCTCGCCGACGGCCCATCGGTGCTGACCCGGCCGCTCGGGTCACGCGACACGACGTTGATGCTCGGTGCGCTCACCACGCTCGGCGCCACGATCGAGCGCGACGGCGTCACCTGGACGATCACCCCGTCGTCGTGGGATCGCACCGAGCCGGCCGACATCGACTGTGGCCTCGCGGGCACCGTCATGCGCTTCGTCCCACCGCTCGCCGCTCTCGGCGCCGCAGCCGTGACGTTCGACGGCGATCCGCACGCGCGCGTACGCCCGATGGGCACGACGATCGCGACCCTGCGCGATCTCGGCATCCAGGTCGACGACGAAGGTCGTGGTGCGCTGCCCTTCACGGTCCACGGCGCCGGACACGTCGCAGGCGGCGAGCTCGAGGTCGACGCATCGTCGTCGAGCCAGTTCGTCTCGGCACTGTTGCTCGCCGGAGCGCGCTTCGACAAGGGCCTCGAGCTCCGGCACACGGGCGCCACCCTGCCCTCGATGCCGCACATCGACATGACGGTCGCCGAGCTGCGTCGTCGCGGCGTGCGCGTCGACACCGACGAACCCAACCGCTGGCGCGTGCACCCCGGGCCGATCAGCGCTCTCGACGTCGAGATCGAACCCGACCTGTCCAACGCCGGGGTCTTCATCGGCGCAGCGCTCGTGACCGGCGGCCGGGTCCGCATCCGCAACTGGCCCGAGGACACCGATCAAGCCGGCGACGCATGGCGCACGATCGTGCCGGCGTTCGGCGGCACCGTCGAGACCGACGGCGACGACCTCGTCTTCACAGCCGGACCCACGCTCAACGGGGTCGAGCTCGACCTGCACGACGTCGGCGAGCTGACCCCGGTGATCGCCGCCATCGCGGCTCTGGCCGACAGGCCGTCGACTCTGGTCGGCGTCGCGCACCTGCGCGGACACGAGACCGACCGGCTCAAAGCCCTGGTCACCGAGATCAACCGGCTCGGCGGCGATGCCGAGGAGCTCGACGACGGACTGCTGATCCGCCCTCGTCCGCTGCACGGGCAGACGTTCCTGACGTACGACGACCACCGCATGGCTCATGCCGGTGTCGTGCTCGGCCTGCGGGTGCCTGAGCTGTACGTCGAGAATGTCGTGACGACCGTCAAGACGTACCCCAACTTCGCCCCGGTCTGGGAACGCCTGATGACATGACGGCTGGATGACATGAGGGACGACGACGAGCACGCACAGTTCGAGCGGCCGCGGCGGCACACCAAGCCGCGCACCAAGATCCGCCCGAACTACGACGACGCCGACACCGCCAGGGTCGTGACGATCGACCGCGGCCGCTACACCGTCACGCTCGATGACGACGGGCGCACCGTCACCGCGATGAAGTCGCGCAACCTCGGCCGCAAGGGCGTCGTGGTCGGCGACGAGGTCCGCGTCGTCGGCGACGTCAGCGGCGCCGATGGCTCGCTGGCCCGCATTGTCGAGGTCACTCCCCGTCGCACGGTGCTGCGCCGAACCGCCGACGACGACGACCCGATCGAGCGCATCATCGTCGCCAACGCCGACCAGCTCGTGATCGTCGCGGCGCTCGCGGACCCCCCGCCTCGTGCCGGCCTGATCGACCGTTGCCTCGTTGCCGCGTTCGATGCCGGCATGGAGCCGCTCGTGTGCCTCACGAAGTCCGACCTCGGCTCCCCCGACGAGATCGTCGCGATGTTCGAGCCACTCGGCGTACGCGTCGTGGTGACCCGTCGCGACGGCGATCTCGACGGCGTACGCGAGGCGCTGCGCGACCGGGTCAGCGTGCTCGTCGGGCACAGCGGGGTCGGCAAGTCGACGCTGGTCAATGCGCTGGTGCCGGACGCCAACCGCTCGGTGAGCTACGTCAACGCCGTGACGGGGCGCGGCCGGCACACCTCGACATCGGCGATCAGTCTCGCGCTGCCATTCGGCGGATGGATCATCGACACGCCCGGCATCAGGTCGTTCGGCCTGGCGCACGTCGAGATCGACGACCTCATCAAGGCGTTCCCCGACCTCCAGGACGTCACACGCGACTGCCCACGCGGCTGCCTCCATTCGGCCACCGAGCCCGAGTGCGCTCTCGACCTCGCGGTGGCCGACAGCACGCTGCCGCCCGAACGCGTCGAGTCGTTCCGCCGCATCCTCGCGAGCATGAACCACAAAGACGACTACTAGGACGGTGCCGCACGCGGATTTGGCGGCGTAAAGCCGTACTCTGAGGGCCATGGCTCACTCGTACAACGACGATCTGCGCCTCGCTCACGTACTCGCCGACAACGCTGACAACCTCTCGATGGACCGCTTCGGCGCGATCGATCTCCAGGTCGACACCAAGCCGGACATGACCTACGTGACCGAGTCCGACGAGGCCGTCGAAGCCGCCATCCGGCGCACCCTCAAGTCCGCCCGCACCCGTGACATCGTGCTGGGCGAAGAGCACGGCGAGGTCGAGGGAACGGCCGGCGCCGGCGGCCGGCGCTGGATCATCGACCCGATCGACGGCACCTCCAACTTCGTCCGCGGCGTTCCGGTCTGGGCCACGCTCATCGCGCTCGAGGAGGACGGCGAGATCATCGCCGGCTGCGTCTCGGCTCCTGCCCTGGGCCGCCGTTGGTGGGCCAGCAAGGGCACCGGCGCCTACACCGGCAAGTCACTCATGTCGTCGCGCGAGATCCGGGTCTCCCAGGTCTCCGACCTCGACAGCGCCTCGCTCTCCTACGCCTCGCTGGGTGGGTGGGACGCGATCGGCAAGGGTGACGCGTTCGCCGCGATGCTGCGCCGGTGCTGGCGCACCCGCGCCTACGGTGACTTCTGGTCCTACATGCTGTTGGCCGAAGGTGCCGTCGACATCGCCGCCGAGCCCGAGCTCAAGCTGTGGGACATGGCCGCGCTCGACATCGTCGTCCGCGAGGCCGGCGGTACGTTCACGAGTCTCGCCGGGCAACCCGGGCCGTGGGGCGACAACGCCCTTGCGACCAACACCCGGCTGCACGACGCGGCGATGGCCTATCTCGGGCACTTCCCCGACCAGGGTCCGCCCGACGAGTCGTGGACCGACGAGCCGGAGCCCGACCATCAGCCAGAGCCCGACAACGTACGCAGCTTCGACTTCACCAGGGAGCAGGCCGAGGACTCGCCCTAGCGTTCCAGCCCGACGACGCACCAGCCGACACCGCGCCACCGGTAGGTGTCCCGCAGCCCGGACCGGCGAGCAGCGTCGATCATGCCCGCAGGCTCGTGGGCGAAGGTCCGGAACGTGTCCCCCTTGACCTTTCGCACCGTGTTGTCGACCCACAGCAGCGACCTCGTCACCATGTTGCGGGGCGGGTGGCTGAACACCATCAGCCGCCCAGCCTTGCTGGCAGCGGCGCCGAGCAGCCGCTCGTAGTCCGGATAGCAGCACACGACCCGATGCAGCACGACGATGTCGGCCGGCGCCACCTCGTCGGGCTCCTGGGCAATGTCGAGGAACCTGCGCTCCACGCGCGCCGCCACGCCGGCGTGCTCCAACAGCCGGGCGGCCTCCGGCTCGTACTTCGTCGAGATCTCCAGGTTCGTCGCCCGCGCCGCGCCATGACGGAGCAGCTCGACATGGAGCTCACCGAGCCCACCGCCGATCTCCAGGACGCTCGCGCCCTCGATGCCGCGGTCTTCGAGGAACCTGACGATCGCACGCTCGGACCGGCTCAACCCCCGCCAGCGATAGCGCCGGGCCATCTTGCGCGCGAACCGATCGCCGAACGTGTCGTCGTAGTCGTCACGGTTGCAGCAGTCGTCCATTCCTCAGTATGCACATTGCCGTGGCGCGTAGCGGAGAATCACTCGCACTTGGCGCACACCGGGGGTTACGCTGCGGATATACAGAGACTAGGAGTGTGTCCCGTATGCGCGTGAGCGATGTCCTGGCTTCCAAGGGAAGCGATGCTGTCTACACCATCACCCCCGACTCCACGGTGCGCGAGCTGTTGGACGTGCTCGCTGAGCTCAACGTCGGAGCCTTGATCGTGAGCGACGACGGCAAGGCGATGCTGGGCATCGTGTCCGAGCGCGACATCGTCCGCAAGCTCCGCACCGTCGAGAACCCGCGCGACATGACGGTCGCGGACATCATGACCACTGACGTTCAGCTGTGTGGGCCTGAGGACTCGTTCGGCGGGCTCATGACGATCATGACGGAGCACCGGGTCCGCCACATCCCGGTCATCGACGACGGCGTCATCGTCGGCGTCGTCAGCATCGGCGACGCGGTCAAGTACCGCATGGAGCAGCTCGAGTTCGAGCGCGACCAGCTCAACAACTACGTCGCCGGCGGCTGACCCCGCCCGACCCCCGCGAGTGGCGCATCGTGGTTGGTTCCTCGTACGGGAACCCAACCACGGTGCGCCACTCGTATTTGTCCACGCTTGCATTCGATCCATTAGCGATATATCGTTTAGCTATCGACAACCGATCGGTAGTCGATCGAAAGTAGAAAGTGGGTCACCCCCCATGCGAAGCAATGACTTCTCAGAACAGCGCCGCCCGGCCGATCGCCGGCGCGGCAGGCACAACCCCGAGCGCGACTTCGGTCGTGAGTTCGGGCCCGGCTTCGGCCGCGAGTTCGGCTTCGGACCCGGATTCGGCGGCCCCGGCCGCCCCCGTGGTCGCCGACGCGGCGGACGGGGCGGCGACGTCCGCGCCGCCGCTCTCCTGCTGCTCAGCGAGCAGCCGCAACATGGCTACCAGCTGATCCAGGAGATCGGCGAACGGTCGAACGGCAGCTGGAACCCCAGCCCCGGCTCGATCTATCCCGTGCTCCAGCAGCTCGAGGATGAGGGGCTCATCACGTTCGAGCGCGTCGAGGGTCGCAAGACCGCGACGCTGACGGATGAGGGCACCGCGTACGTCGAGGAGAACCGCGAGCAGCTCGGCACGCCGTGGGACGCTCCGTCGGACCACCCGTTCGCCGAACGCAAGGAGCTCATGATGGGCTTCAAGGGATTCGTCCATGCGTGGAAGCAGGTCATCGAGATCGGCACCCCCGAGCAGCAGCAGCAGGCGACGACCGTGCTCGAGGACGCCCGGAAGGCCATGTACCGCATACTTGCGGACGATGAGTCATAACGGACGCCTGTCCCTGCCCGAGAGCGAGATGACCTGGCGGTTCTCTCGCTCCTCGGGCGCCGGCGGCCAGCACGTCAACACGACCGACACTCGCGTCGAGCTGATCTGGTCGCTCACCGACACCACCGTGCTCTCCCCCATCCAGAAGGAGCTCGCCGCCCAGCGGCTGAGCAACCGGCTGGTCGGCGGGACGATCACGGTGGTGTCGTCGCAGTACCGCTCGCAGCACCGCAACCGCGAGGCCGCTCGCGTACGCCTCGAGGACCTCGTGTCCCAGGCAATCGTGCCGCCCAAGGCGCGTCGGGCGACCCGGCCGAGTCGGGCCTCGAAGCAACGCCGGATCGACGCCAAGAAGCGCCGCAGCTCGCTCAAGCAGGGCCGATCGGGTTCCTGGGAATAGCGGCTACCTGACAATCGTTCCCATGTATGCGTGATGCTCACGCAGGGAAGGACAGTCATGAAGGTCCGCAACTCGCTCAGGTCGCTCAAGGATCAGCCCGGCTCGCAGGTCGTACGTCGCCGCGGCCGCACGTTCGTGATCAACAAGCAGAACCCGCGCCTCAAGGCTCGTCAGGGCTGATCAGGGCCAACCGGCGCCCCTCCTCGGAGGGCGCCGGTTCTGCATGTGCGGAGCACCTGATGCCCCTACGCTCCTGGCATGACTGCTCGTGGGATCCGGATCATGTTGGTCGTCGCCGTGGTGATCGACGTGGCGTACTGGACCATCTGGTTCACCCACCGCTCGTGGATCGAGAGCGACACCACTCGGGCATACGTCGAGTTCGAGAATGCCTTCCCGCTCGCAGACGCCTGGCTGGGGCTGACGTGCGTTCTCGCCTTCGTCGCGCTGGGCAGGCGCTCGCCGACGGCGCTGCTGTGGCTCATCGCCGCGGGATCGGCCGGCATGTATCTGTTCTGCATGGATGTGCTGTACGACCTGGAGAACAGCATCTACACCGAAGGGGCTGGCGGCATCATCGAGGCGGGCATCAACCTGATCACGCTGGCGTTCTCGGTCGTCGCCCTGCGCTGGGCCTGGTCCCGGCGCGAGCCGTTGCTCGCCGGCGTGGCTACCTGATTGAGCCGGGCTGTCGCGGGTACGCCTGGGCCACGCCGTCCCCGAGGAGGAAGCATGAGTGTTGCCCCACCCGAACCCGCCCACGAGCCGACCGGTCCCGGCGAGGACGAGCCAAGCGAGCCCAAGCCTGACCTGCCTGATCCCGCGTTTCCCGAGGTCCTGCCCGGTGGCGATCCCGGTCCCGGCGCTGCGCCTGAGGTCGAGCCCGAGACCCAGCCCAGCCCGACGGACTAGTTGATCTTCGACCGCCAGTCGACCGGAACCGCTCCGGCCGGCCCCGGCGTCGGCTGCTCGGCCGGGTGCTGATGTGGAGGTGCAAGCTCGGGGCCGTCGAGCGCCTGATCGGTCCTGAAGTCCCAGAACCAGTCCTCGCCCGGCTCGTACGACTGGATGAGCGGGTGACCGGTCTCCTGGAAGTGCTTGGTGCCGTGCTGGGCCGGCGAGGTGTCGCAGCAGCCGACGTGGCCGCACGCGGCGCACCGGCGCAGATGAACCCACCAGCCGCCATCCGCAAGACACTCGACGCAGCCGTCGCCCGAAGGCGGTTGCGAGACGTTGATGGCTTCCATGCCGGCCAGCCTACAAACGCTCAGTCGACGTGGAACTCGACCCACAGTGGGAAGTGGTCCGAGATGCGCCACGAGAGCTCGTTCTTGGTCAGCCCGGCGAACACGTGCGGGACGAAGTCGACCGAGCCGGCGCTCTTGTAGCTCAAGCCCGTGAGGATGTCCGCGAGCACAGGGCTGTTCTGGTCCAGGAACCAGGCGATCTGGTCGTAGAAGTGCCGGGACTTGTCGTCGTCGAAGATCGTGCGTGGCACGGCGCTGAGGTCACCCGGCGTGAACAGCCCCGTCGAGATGAACGCCTCGTAGAGCGGGTCGTCCAGACGGTCGATGTTGAAGTCGCCCAGCACGAACAGGTTCTGGTTCCAGTCGTCGGTCCGGTTGGCCCACGCCCGCATCCAGTTCGCGAATGCGGTCAGCTCGGGCAACCTCGACGCCGCATTCTTGCCCCAGATGATGTGCACCGTCGTCAGGATGAACTCGACGCCGCGGGTCGTGAAGCTCGCAGCGTACGGCGACCTGGCGAACTGCTTGGCCGGCTTGTCGACGGCGTCGGGCAGCACGATCTCGCCGACCAGACCCGACGGCTGCACGCGCTCGGAGTCGTAGAGGAACGTCAGCCGCTCGCCATTGCCCGCATCGCCCTCGGTCACGTCCGACGTGATGAACCGCCACGACGGGCCGAGGCGCTCCATCAGGAAGCGCAGCGCGGTCGTGTTGCGCCGCACCTCCTGCACCGCGAAGACGTCGAAGTGCGAGACGAGCTCGGCGATCAGAGCGACCGACCGCCAGTCCCGCTTGGGCGAGTCCGTGGGGCCGGCGTTCCACTTCTCGGTCAGGTCGCCGAGCGCCCGCAGGTTCCAGCTGCCGATCAGCAGATTGGCGCCGGTCCTGTCCGGTACGCCCGCGCGTACGGCCTTGCGCAAGCCGGCGATCTCCTTGGTGATGGCGGCCGGCACCGGGCTCATGACTCATGAAAGCACACGCGTGGCCCGCTCGGGGCGCGTTTAGGCTGCAGTCATGACCCTCGACGCCGAAGAGCTCGAACGCCTGTATGCCTATCCCGCCAGCGACCGGCCGTGGGTGCGCACGAACTTCGTCACGACTCTCGATGGCGCCGCCACCGGCCAGAACGGCACGTCGGGGACGCTGGGCGGCGAGTCCGACACCCGCGTGTTCGCACTGCTGCGATCGCTCGCGGACGTCATCGTGGTCGGTGCCGGCACGGCCCGCGACGAGGGCTACGCCGACTTCAAGGTCGACACGGAGCTCCGTACGCGACTTGGTCTGTCGCCGGTGCCGACGATGGTGCTCGTCAGCCGCAGCCTCGGCATCCCGCCCGCGCTCCTCAGGCCGGGCATCGTCGTCGTGACGACCGCCGACGCCGACCCGGCCGCACTCGCCACGCTGCGCGAGTCTGTCGAGGTCATGGCCGAGGGCGACGGCGAGATCGACTGGAGCGCGGTGCTCGCCGAGTTCGCCGACCGCGGCTGGCGTCGGGTGCTGTGCGAGGGCGGCCCCAGCTTGCATGGCGAGCTCGTCAAGCTCGACCTCGTCGACGAGCTGTGCCTCACGATCGCCCCGATCCTCGCCGCCGGTGCCGCGCCGCGGATCGCGCACGGCCACGACCCCGTGCATCACGAGATGGCGCTCGGCCACGCGATCGAGGGCGATGGTGGGCTGCTGACCAGGTGGGTCCGCGTCCGCCACCCGTAGGCTGGCCGAGCCCCGCATCCAAGGAGATCCATGAACGAGCTCGACACCGCGTCCCTGATCCTGCGACTCGTCCTCGGTGTCACGCTGATCGCACACGGGTGGAACCACGGCTTCGGCCCCGGCGGGCTCAAGGGCACGGCAGGCTGGTTCGAGAGCATCGGCCTGCGCCCGGCCAAGGTGCACGCGGCCGTCAGCTCATACCTCGAGCTGGCGGCGGGTGCCGCGCTGGTCGTCGGCTTCCTGGTGCCGTTCGCCGCCGCGGCCGGCGTCGGCATCATGACCGTCGCGTTCGTGACGGTGCATCGCCGCAACGGCTTCTTCATCTTCCGCGAGGGCGAGGGCTATGAGTACGTCATGACGGTCGCGTTCGCGTTGACCGCCCTCGCAGTCCTGGGCGGGGGGCAGGCCTCGCTCGACCACGCGCTCGATCTCGACCTCGACGGCGTGGCCATCGGTCTGGGTGCCGCAGCAGCAGGAGTCCTCGGCGCCGGCGGCATGCTCGTCACGAGCTGGCGGCCCGCTCGTACGTCCGACTGATCAGCTCACGGCTCGGTCGGCGCCAGGTGCGCGTGGACCTGCGAGACCGAGGCGGCACCCTCACCGCTGGCCGACGCGACCCGCTTCATCGAGCCGGACCTGACATCACCGGCGGCGAAGATTCCCGGAGTCGTGGTCTCGAGCGGCGCCGGAGGCCGGCCGTCGACCCACCGGTCCATGGGGATCTCGCGCCCCGTCAGGACGAACCCACGCTCGTCCTGCACGACCTCGGGCGGGAGCCATCCGCAGCCCGGATCGGCGCCGAGCAGCAGGAACAACCCTTCGGCGGGCAAGCGCTCGATCGTGCCGTTCGAGTCGAGGTCGATCCACTCGAGTCGCCCGTCGCCACCACCGTCGACCACCCGGGAGCCGGTGCGCAGCGAGATGCGCTTGTGGGTCGCGATCTCGTTGATCAGGTACGCCGACATGGTCTCGGCGAGGCCGTCACGGCGCACGATGATCGTGACGCTTCTGGCGAACCGGGCGAGATGGAGCGCCGCCTGACCCGCTGAGTTGCCACCCCCGACGATGAAGACGTCGCGGTCCTGCATGTCACGAGCCACGCTGGTCGCCGCGCCGTAGTGCACGCCCCGGCCCTCGAGCTCCTCGAGCGCGGGCACTCCGAGACGGCGATAGGTCACTCCGCACGCCACGAGCACCGTGCGGGCGCGCAGCGTGCCGCCGTCGAAGTCGATCTCGTGCACGTCGCCCACGCGCAGCGCGGTGACGGGTCGCCCGGTGAACAGCCGGGCACCGAAGCGCGCCGCCTGCACGCGCGCTCGCAACGCCAGCCGCATGCCCGAGACACCACGCGGGAAGCCGAGGTAGTTGCGAATCATCGAGCTCGTGCCGGCCTGCCCGCCGATCGCCTCGGCCTCGAGGACGACGGTCTCCAACCCCTCCGACGCACCGTAGACCGCCGCGGCCAGCCCGGCGGGGCCGCCGCCGACGACGAGGAGATCGGCGACGAAGTCATCTCCGAGGTCGGCGGGGGTGCCGTAGAACGACGAGGCGACCGTCCGCTCCGTCGCCGCGGTCACCGGTTCACGGCCGAACGCCCTGACGATCGGCAGCGTCGTGTCACCGTCGATCGCCGCTATCAGCTCACGACCCTCGTCGCTGTCGGGGCGGAACCGCTCGTACGCGATGCCCATCCGGTCGAGGAAGTCACGGATCGCCGGGATGGATGACTGCGTGCCGTCGTCGACGATCTGCACTCCCGCCACCACGGGCGTCGTCGCCGACCAGCTCCAGTCCGAGAGGTACTCCGAGATCGCGGTGTGGAACTCCTCGTCGCGGGCGCCCTGCGGGATGATCAGGTAGGTGTCGAGGCGTCCCTGCCCCAGCGCGGGTCGGAGCTCGTCGAGCGCTGCCGCAAACCGCGCGGCCGGCACGAGCGCGACACGGCGGCTGGTCGGCGAGGCGATCCGGAGCTTGTCGAGCAGCGGCAGCGCACCGCCCTCGAGCGAGTGGTCGACCGCGATCAGCGCGACCTGCCGCCCCTCCGACATCAGGTAGCCCTTGAGCTCGTACGCCGCGGCGCCGCCTTCGACGACGTGCAGGTCGTAGTCACGGGCATACCGGCTGGCGAACTCGTCGGCGAGCGAGGCATGGTGCTCGGGCGTGGCGACCACGAGAATCACCGGGTTGCCGAGAGCGGACTCCGTCATGGCGCGAAACTACCCGACCGGGCCGAACCTCCCTGCGCCGGTCGACAGCCCGGCGGCCGAGCCCCTGATCGAGACGATTCGGACGACGGGCTGGTCCCCGATAGGCTGTCGTGCGAGCGTCGCCGATGCCGCCAACGCCCACACTCCCTGTTTCAAGCACGTATGACCGCGAGGAGCCCTCCCATGCGGATGAGCAAGACCCACAAGGTCGTCGTCAGCACCGTCGTGACGACGATCGCGACGGCCACCGTGCTGACGTTCACGCGCGCGGACACTGCGCCCGCCGACAGCATCGCCTCGTTGCCCCAGTCCAGCAGCGACTCCCCTGTCGTCGGTGGCCGCACACCAGGTGCCACCACCGAGCCGACCCCGGCCGAGAAGACACCCGCGCCCAAGCCCACCAAGGCGCCGAAGCCCGAGGTGAAGGCGGTCGACAAGCCGTCCAAACCCACCACCAAGCCGGCACCGACGACCAACCCCGCGCCGTCGCCATCGCCCACACCGCGCGAGAAGAACCTGCTCGAGGTCCTGCTGGGGCAGTAGCCCGACCGCTCAGCGCCGGTCTCCCGTGGGCGGACGGAACACGAGCATCGAGACGGCCAACAGCGCCAGGCCCACGATCCCGTCGAGCCAGTAGTGGTTGCCCGTCACCACGACAACCAAGAGGATCGTCACGGCGTACAGCGGGGCGAGCCAGCGCCAGCGCGTACGCAGGCACAGGATCACCGCGAGAGCGATCAGCGCGGCCCACGCGACGTGCATCGACGGCATCGCGGCCAGCTGGTTGGTGAAACCAGTGCCGGGCTTGCCGGCATACGTGCTCTGGCCGAACACCAGGCCCGTGTCGACCATCCCGAACGTCGGCTCGAGCCGGGGCGGCGACAACGGGTAGGCGACATGACCGAACAGCGCGAGTCCGGTCGTCAGCAGCAGCACGTTGCGGAACCACCGGTAGACGTCGCGCCGCCTGACATACAGGAGCACGAGCGTGCAGAACATCACGGGGAAGTGGACGTACTGGTAGATCGCGTTGACGATGCGCACGGCGGTGTCGGAGTTGAGCACCCACTCCTGCAGCCGGGCCTCGCTCGGCAGGCGCAGCGTGCGCTCGAGTGACCAGATGTCGTCGGCGTGCGCGCGGGCAACCCGCTCCGAGCCCTCGAACACGTGGCGGCACACCAGATAGAACATCCACACGGCAACGATCAGGACGACCTGGCCAGCGGCGGCGACGCGCGTGTCCCGCCGGGCTCCAGCCAGAACCTTCAGCATGGCTCCTCCTCAGGAGACCATCATGCCCGGCCGATTGGCGGGCGCACGGCGCTCTCGACCAGCCGCTCGGCGATGTCCAGCAGCGTGCAGTCATCCCGTTGCGCGGCGCGGGCAAGCACCATGAAGGCTTGTGAGGGTACGAGCTCGTAACGCTGCATGAGAATCCCCTGGGCCTGGCCAATCGCTGAGGCGCCGTGCACCGCGTTCGCCTGGGCCTCGGCATCCTGCGCCGAGGTCAGCGCGACCGCGATGTGGGCCGCGAGGGCCAACCCGGTCGTACGGTCCTGCGCCTCGAACGCGTTCCGCCGGCCCGAGTAGAGATTCAAGGCGCCGAGGGTGTCGTGCGTGACGAAGAGCTGGAAGCACAACATGCTCCTCACCCCCAGCTCGTCGCTCGCCCGGCGGGACCAGCGCGGCCACCGATCCTCGACCGTCAGGTCACCGCTCCACACCGTCTCCTGCTCGTGGATCGACTGAAGGCACGGCCCTTCACCCAGCTCGTACTGCAGCTCGTCTCCGCGGAGGGCGATGCTGTCAGTGGCGGCCGGGGTCACGATGCGGGTCCGGTCAAAGACCAGGGACAGACCTGCATGCTCGGCGTGCGGGATGATCTCCAGCGCTCCGTCGACGGCCGACTCGAGCGTGTGGGTCAAGCCGTCGGCCGCGCCCATCGCCCGGACTGTTTCCGACAACCGCTCCCACTCGTCCTCGGACCTCATGGGGCGACGCTCCCGAGGGACCGTTGGGGGGCGCGGAGTTGTGCGGCGAGGGGGCAGTCGAACGGGTCGCGGGCGCGCAGGCCCACGTTGTTGAGGTAGTCGACCACGATCGCGTACGAATGGAACAACCCGACCTCCATGTAGTCGATGCCCTCCCGTTCGCAATGCGCCCGGACCAACGGTTGGGCCTTCTTCAGGTTGCAGCGCGGCATGTTCGGGAACAGGTGATGCTCGATCTGATAGTTCAACCCACCCATCGCCCAGTCCACCACCGGATTGCCCCGCACGTTCCTGGACACCATGACCTGACGGCGCAGGAAGTCCAGCTTCATCCCCTCAGGAATGATCGGCATCCCCTTGTGCGCCGGCGCGAACGAGGCACCCAGGCAGAACCCGAACACCGCCATCTGGATCGCGAAGAACGACACCGCCTTCCCCAACGGCAGAAACGTCAACAACACCGCCACATACGCGGTCAGGCGCGACACCACCAGCACCAGCTCCAGGCGCCGCCACGGCTGGTTCGACTGCCTGTCCCGCGCCGCCCGGATCGATTCGGCATGCAGGTTCAGACCCTCCAACGTCAACAACGGGAAGAACAACCAGCCCTGCCGTTTCACGAACCACCCCGCAAAACCCTCCGTCCGCTGCGCCACAATCCCGGGCGTGAACGCGATCGCCCCCGCACCAATGTCCGGGTCATACCCCTCCAGGTTCGGGCCCTTGTGGTGCATGTTGTGCTTGGCCCGCCACCACGCAAACGACAACCCAGCAAACGCACCAGCCAGAATCCGCGCAGTCCACGAATTCCACGCCGCCGACGTGAACATCTGCCGATGCGCCGCATCATGACCCAGGAAACCGAACTGCGTCACGATCACACCCAACCCTGCGGCCAGGATCAACTGGAACCACGAATTGCCCAACCAGAAGAACCCGGCCCAGATCGCGAAGAACGCACCCACATGCGCACCGATCTGCAACCAGTAATAGACGTGCGCCCGCTCCAACAACCCCGCCAGCTTCACGTCCTGCATCAGCTCGGTGAAGTGACTCACGTACTGGTCGTTGGGCGATTGAGGCGCAGGCGTGTGCGTGTCCGCGGTGAGGAGAGCTTCTGACGTCATGAGCGTTCCGCCTCGGGGGCTGGAATGCTTGCGCTGCACCGGAATCGGTCGTCGTTTTTTCGACGTGCGCGATGTCCTGGTGTCGCCTGAGGCGACTCTTTCGGGACTTCTTCAGACTACGCCCGGAATGAACGGGAAGCGAGGAACCCGCGATCCGTAGAATCCTAGGACGACAGCATTGGGGTCGACGTGCCGACCAAGAGCAGAATGAGCAGCCGATGGACGAAGCCGACTTCCTGTCACGCATAGCCCTGGAGCTCGATGCCGAGCTCACGATGTCGTCGACCGCTGAGCTCATCACCGAGTACGCATGCCTCACGACGGCGGCCGACGAGTGCGGCATCCTCTACTCCAAGGCAGTGAACGCCTGGTCGACACCCGCCGCAACCTCCGCACGAGTTGCCGAGCTCCACCAGCTCCAGGTCGCTCACGACGAGGGGCCCTGCCTCGACGCGATTCGCAAGGAGCCGACATACATCTGCGACGACCTCGCACATGACGACCGATGGCCGACGTGGGGGCCAGCGGCAGCGGAGCTCGGCATCAACAGCGCGCTCACCATCCGGCTCGAGTCCAGGAACCGCACCCTCGGCGCGCTCAATCTCTACGCCGAGCCTGTCGGGGCGTTCGGGGCCCAGGACGTCGCCATCGCCAACAACTTCGCCAGACACGCCTCGATCGCGCTCTCCGCGGCGTTCACTGAGGAGGGTATGGCGCTGGCGATCGACGCGCGTACGTTCATCGGCCAGGCCCAAGGCATCCTCATGGGCCGGTACGGCATCGGCGCAGAGCAGGCATTCGAGTACCTGAGACGCCGGTCGCAGCAGGAGCACATCAAGCTCACCGACATCGCCCACGACGTCATCGTCGACCAGGACAGCAAGAACGCACGTCAGGAGCCAGGGGCACCCTGATCCCCCGCCGCGGGAAGATTCAGCCGAACTCAATCTCCGGTGTACGGGCGATCAGCAGCCTGCGGACCTTGTTGGCTGCGGGATCGAGCTCGGCCGAGACGTTGAACGCCGCCTCGAACTTCCCGTCTCGCGTCGTCTTGCCCAACGCCATCTCGACGTCCTCGACGCGGGCGCCGTGGGTCAGGTGATGCACGAGCACGCTGACCTCTCGCTGCTCGAGGTAGGCCACCAATCCGGCCCGGTCGCCGAGGAACTCCGATGCGTTGCCGGAACCCGTCGAGAACTGGATCGACATCTCGAAGTCGGGAGTGATCAGGTCGAGGACTCGCTCTGGCCTGTCGGAGTCCATGAACTCGAACCACGCATCAAGGAACGGCGTCTCGCTCATGCCGTCACCTCCCCCGACGGGACCACGACGAGCTCGAGGTCGAATGTCACCTGGTACGCGCGAATCATCCCGTCGTCGATGCGCGCGACCGCGGCGAACCGTCCCGTCACGGTGTCGTTGTCGGTGACCGCCCCGTAGACGAACTCGGTGTCGCCGTCGACGGCCGTGCGCAGGAGGTGGTGTCGGCGCTGCACCGCAGGACGCGACTCCAGATAGTCCAGGATGCCCTGCCGACTGGTCCCGCGGTGCGTTCCGTTGGGAAGCACGATCGCGTAGTGGACCTCGTCGTGAAGGAGCGAGACCGCGTCGCGGATGCCGATGTCGTCGAGGGTCGCGTAGTAGTGCGCCAGCCGGAGATCGTTCGAAGCCACAACATGAACCTAGTTCAGTTTCTCCGCGATGTCGAGTACGGTCGACACCGACCTCGACCCCGTTTGGAGCCACGATGCCTTCACCTTCGATGCGCGCCGTCCAGCTCACGGCATGGCAGAGCGAGCCGGAGGTCCGGGATGTGCCGGTCCCCCAGCCGGGCCCCGGCGAGCTCCTGCTGCGCGTCGATGCCGTGGGCCTGTGCCACTCCGACCTGCATGTCATGGACTGCGCGCCCGGGACCCTGCCGTACGCACTCCCGATGACACTCGGCCATGAGGTCGCCGGAACCGTCGTCGAGGTCGGTGACGGGGTCGCGGCGAGCTGGCTCGATCGACTTGCGGTCGTGCATGGCGTCTGGTCGTGCGGCACGTGCCACAACTGCCGCCGCCGCCAGGAGAACCACTGCCTCAACCTTGACGGGCGCGTCGGCTGCGGGCTGGGCAAGCCCGGCGGCCTGGCCGAGTACGTCCTGGTGCCGTCCGAACGACAGCTCGTGGTGGCCGATGGGATCCCCGCCGCCAAGCTCGCACCGCTCGCCGACGCGGGGCTCACGGCGTATCACGCGATCCGGCTCCACCGCGACGCGATCGATGGGGACAGCGCCGTCATGGTCATTGGCGTGGGCGGGTTGGGCCACCTGGCCGTCCAGATCCTCACCCAGACGACGGATGCTCACATCGTCGCCGTCGACACGCGACCCTCGGCCTTGGACGTGGCCAGGGCACACGGCGCCCACACGACGGCGACCTCGATCGGCGACGCGATCCAACAGCTCGGCCGCGATCGCGACTCCCCGCTCGTCGATGTCGTGCTCGACTTCGTGGGCGCCGACAGCACGCTGTCGCAGGGTGCCGGCGCGCTCGCTCCCGGCGGCCGGCTCGTCCTGATCGGCGGAGCGGGCGGTTCGATGACGGTCGCGAAAGGCCGCGACCTGCCGCTCGGCTGGCAGGTCAGCGCACCGTTCTGGGGACCCCGACAGGACCTCGAGGCGGTCGTCGACCTGGCGCAGCGCGACCTGGTCGACGCGGAGATCGAGATCGTACGGTTCAGCGAGACCCTCGACGCATACCGACGCCTGCGCGACGGCGATGTCCGTGGCCGGATCGTCGTGGTGCCGGACTAAGCCGCGGTCCACCCGCCGTCGGCATACACCTCTGAGCCGGTCATGAATGTCGAGTCGTCGCTCACCAGGAACGCGACGACCGACGCGATCTCGTCGCCCCGGCCCAGTCGGCCCATGGGAGTGCCCGCGAGCATCGCGGCATGGCGCTCGGACCCTGCGTGTCTCTCGAGCAGCTGCTCCGTGCCGATGAAGCCCGGATGCAGCGAGTTGACGCGTACGCCCGAGGTCGCCCAGTGCAGCGCCGCGTTCTTGGTCAACGTACGCACGGCGCCCTTCGCTGCGTGATAGGCCGCGCTGTTGCCGAAGCCGCCGACCGTGCCGAGGATCGAGCACAGGTTCACGATCGAGCCGCCTCCGGCCGCGGCGATCAGCGGCCCACAGTGCTTCATGCCGAGCCACACGCCATTCACGCCGACCGACATGACGCGGTCCCAGTGCTCGACTTCCTCGTCCTCGACGGTCGCGATGCTCCCGATCGCGGCGTTGTTGACCAGCGCGTCGAGCCGGCCGTAGCTCCCGCCCGACCATCGCGGCCACCTCGCGCCACTGCTCCTCGACCGCGACGTCGAGCGCCATCGCGGTGTGCCGGCCCGGGGTATCGGCCAACGTCTCTACGAGGGCCCCACATGCCGTGACGTCGAGGTCGGTCAGCACGAGATGACCGCCCTCGTCGGCGATGCGGCGCGCCGTCGCCGCGCCGAGCCCGCCCGTCGCCCCGGTCAGGAGCACGACCTTGCCGTCGATCCTGGTGCTCATCGTGGTCATGGGATCCAACCCTTCAGCGTGCGTCGGTGATGTGGACGAGTGTCTTGCCGGTCGTCCGGCCGGCGATCATCTCGATGAGTGCGGCGGGGGCGCTGGCCAGGCCGTCGAAGACGGTCTCGCGCTGCCGCAACCGGCCATCGGCCAACGCGGTTCCGAGCTCGGCCTGCATCGTGCTCAGGAGGTCGAGGTTGCTGCTGCCCCTGAAGCCGCGGATCGTCAGGTCCTTCGCCACGGCGAGGAACAGGTTGCGTGGGCCGGCCGGCTCGGACTCGTACTCCGAGATGGATCCGCAGATCGCCACCCTGCCGCCTCTGCGCATCCCGTCCAGTGCGGCCTCGAGATGGTCGCCGCCGACGCAGTCGAAGTAGACGTCGATGCCCTCGGGCGCGGCGGCGGCCAGGCCCTGGCCCACAGGGCCGGACCGATAGCTGAACGCCGCATCGACCTTGAGATCGTCGAGCAGCCATCGGACCTTGTCGTCCGAGCCGGCGCTGGCGACGACCCGGTTGCCGTGCAGCTTCGCGATCTGGACGGCGAGGCTGCCGACCGCGCCGGCGGCGGCCGAGACCCACACGGTCTCCCCGCCCTTGAGCGCACCGACGACCGACAGCCCGGCGTATGCCGTGAGGCCCATGCCGCCGAGCACCCCGAGATACCACTGCGGCTCGGCGATCGAGGTGTCGAGCGTACGCAGGGTGCCGAGCCCGCTGAGCTGCACGGCGGAGGCATCGACGACGGCATAGTCGCGCCAGCCGAGCGCGTGCCAGACGGTGTCGCCGACCTCGAACCCGTCGGCTCGCGACTCGACGACCTCGCCGATCGTCATGATGCCGTCCATCGCCGCATGCAGCGGGAAGGCCACGAAGTAGCCCTCCGGCGCGGCCTCGCGCAGGCGCAGTCGGAGACCGGGGTCGACCGACGTCCAGGTGTTGCGCACCAGGACCTCGCCCGGACCGATCGGATCGATCGGCACGTCGACGACCTCGAAGTGCTCCTGCCGGACCGGCCCTTGGGGATAGGAGCTGACCTGGACCTGCCGGCCTGTGAGGCTCATCGGACGTCTTCCGAGCAATTCGGGGTGCTGTGCGTCATACTGAACTCATATCAGTTCTGGACGTGTTTTCACAAAGTGCCTGAATTGCCACACGCTTTCACCCGTGGCACTGTACGAGTGAGCCGAGTTCAGGTCATGGGGGACCATGGCATCGAGAGTTGGGACATCGCACCGATGAGCACAGTGGACACCGCACAGCGCACCGAGAGCCCGCGCTCCAAGCGCGCCGTCATCATCGCCACCGCGATCGATCGGTTCGGCGAAGAGGGCTTCGAGCACACCAAGTGGGCCACGATCGCCGACGATGTCGGCATCGGCCAGACCGCGCTCTACCACTACTTCGAGTCCAAGGTGCACTGCCTGCTGACCATCATGCGGCTCGAGCTGAGCAACTCCGTCGAGCGCTTCCAGGCCGCCACCGCGTCCGCCCCTGACTCCACGGCCGCATTGGCCGCGGCCGTCGCGAGCGCGTACGAAGCGTCCCCTCGCGACGCGTTGCAGCGTCGGATCCTGCAGAACCACATGGACCTCCTCGCGACCCCCAGGCCGTCGAAGAAGGAAGAGGAAGAGCGACTGCTGTGCCGCTCCCTCGTCCAGGAGATCGAGCACAACTGGACCGGCCTCGTCCAGAAGGGCATCGACGAAGGCGTCTTCCGAGTCACCGACGCGCTGCTGTCCGCTCGCATGCTGCTCGCGCTGGTGGTCGGCGTGTGGCGCTGGTATCGCCCCGGCGGCGAGATGACGCTCGCGCAGATCACGGACGTCATGGCCGAGGCCGCTGCCCGGCTCGTCGACTCCAAGTAAGCACGCGTCGCCTCCTGACGCAGGGCCCGCGCGGATCCTGCCTCTGGCATGTGCGTCGTTGCTGACATAAACTGAATTCGTCTCAGTTTGCTTCAGCCACGACACCGAGGTCCCTCATGCCACCCAGCTCCCCCGCCGGCCCGCGTACGTACGACGTGTCGCCCAGCGCCGATCCGTCGATCCTCACGCCGGTCGCCGAGCACGACGATCTGCGAGACATCGTCCGCGCCATCGTCGCGAAGTCGGACGACGCCTGGCAGCGCCTGATGTCCGAGGTCGAGATCGGCACCTTGGCCGTCCCCGAGGCTCTGGGCGGCGCCGGATTCGGGCTGCGAGAGGTCGGCGTCGTGCTGGAGGAGACCGGTGGCGCCCTGCTCGCCGAGCCGATCCTCACCTCGGCGGTCGTGGCCGTCCAGGCGTTGCTGACGTCAGCCGATCCAGACCAGGAGCTCATGGACGCGGTCGCATCCGGACGGGAGATCGCCACCGTGGCCTGGTCCTCCCCGACCGGCCTCACGGCCGAGCTCGTGGACGGTCGATGGCTCCTCGATGGGTCGGTCCGGCACATCCTCCACGCCGAGACCGCCGACCACCTGATCGTGCCCGCCTCGACCGAGACCGGAACCGCCCTCTTCGCGGTCGGCCTGGACCAAGAGGCCGTCTCCATCCAGGCTCGGCGTGTTCTCGATGAGACGCGACCTCTGGGAGACGTCTCCTTGGCGGGAGCGGAGGCCACGCTGCTCGTCGGGCCGGATGACTTCGCGCAAGTATGGAGCACGGTGACGACCGCCGCGGCCATCGGCGTCGCCGCCGAGCACACCGGCATGGCGGCGCACCTGCTGGAGACCACGACGGCATACCTCCTCGAGCGCCAGCAGTTCGGCCGCGCCATCGCCTCGTTCCAGGCCATCAAGCACCGGCTCGCCGACCTGCTCGTCGACCTCGAACGAGCCCGCTCCGCCTCGCGGTACGCCGCGGCGATGTTCGACCAGGACCCCCTCGCGGCGCGCCTCGCCGCGCGAGTCGCCGCCGCGATCTGCCAGGACGTCGTGATCCGCGCGGCCCACGAATCCGTCCAGCTGCACGGGGGCATCGGCTTCACCTGGGAGCACCCGGCTCACTTGTATGTCCGCCGCGCTCTGGGAGACGAGGGCCTCTTCGGCAGCTCCCGCAACCACCGCGCAGCCGTCGCCGAGCTCGTCGGCATCTGAATCACCCTCCCCCTGTTGACCGCCGACCCATCGTCACCCATACTGAAATGAATCCAGTTCATTTTGAAAGGACATGCCGTGATTGACACCGACCACATCGTGCTCGAGAAGGATGGCGAGGTCGCACGCGTGTGGCTCAACCGTCCGCACAAGAAGAACGCCGTCACCCTCGAGCTGCTCCACCGGCTCGACGAGATCATCGTGGAGGTCGACAACGACCCCGAGCTCAAGGTGCTGGTGCTCCGCGGGCGCGGCAACACGTTCTGCTCCGGCTTCGACCTGGACGAGCTGCTGGCCAACTACGTCGGCACGACCACCGCGATGGAGGTCGCCGTCATCTCGGCGAAGGTCTGTGACCGCCTCTACTCCATGAACACGCCGTCCGTCGCAGTCCTCGAGGGCTACGTCACCGCGGGCGGCTTCGAGCTGATGATCTCGTGCGACTTCGCGATCGCCAGTGACGACGCCCTGATCGGCGACTTCCACATCCGCCGCGCCCTGTTCGGTGGCGCCGGCCCGATCTACCGCCTCCCCCGCATGATCGGCATCCGCAAGACCAAGGAGCTCATGCTGACCGGCAAGCTGCTGACCGGCCAGGAAGCCGTCGACTTCGACCTGATCAACGCCTCGGCCCCCGCCGACGAGCTCGACAAGACCGTCGCCGACTTCACCGCGCAGCTCACCGACAAGAGCCCGTTCATGATGCGGCTGACCAAGATGACGATCGATCGCGGCCTCGACGCCGACATCCAGTCGCTCATGGTCATGGAGCACCTCGCGGTCGGCAACGCCCTGCAGTCCGAGGACGCCAAGGAAGGCGTCCAGGCATTCCTGGAGAAGCGCGAGCCCAAGTGGGTCGGCCGCTGACCTGATCCCGCCGACGACCCGCCGTATGACAAGGAGATGACGTGAGCACGACCGAAGCCCCCAGGCTGCACGGCAGCCGGTGCGACAGCTGTGGCAACGTCGCCTTCCCTGTCGCCGACGGGTGTCAGCGGTGTGGCCAGCAGGTCATGCAACCCATCGAGCTGTCGGAGCACGGCACGGTGTGGGGCTTCACGGTGCAGCGGTTCGCACCGAAGTCCCCGCCGTACGTGCCGCCGGCGGAGGGCTTCTCTCCGTTCGCCGTCGGGTACGTCGAGCTGTCCGAGGGCGTCAAGGTCGAGGCAGTCCTCGACTGCGCCGACTTCGGCGACCTCGAGGGACATGCCCCCGTACGCCTGACGGCGACCGAGCCCGTACCCCGGTTCGAGGTTGTCGCATGAGTGGCGTGTCGATCGTCGGCGCGGGACTGTCCGCCTTTGGGCGGCAGCCCGGCGTCAGCGGGCGCGAGATGGCGGTCCAGGCGATTCGTCGCGCGCTGGTCGATGCGGGCCTCGAGTGGTCCGACGTGCAGATCGCGTTCGGCGGCAGCGACGGATCGGGCCTGGCCGACACCCTGGTGGCAGAGCTCGGGCTGACCGGCATCCCGTTCACGAATGTCAAGAACGGCTGCGCGACGGGCGGCAGTGCGCTGGTGTCCGCCGTCAACGCGATCCGCTCCGGCTCGGCCGAGATCGCCTTGGCCGTCGGGTTCGACAAGCACGGTCGTGGGGCCTTCGCGCCGCTGCCCGAGGAATGGGGCCTGCCCTCGGGCTACGGCGACGCCGGGCTCATGGTGACGACGCAGTTCTTCGGCATCAAGATCGCGCGCTACATGCGGGAGTACGGCATCACCGCGCCAACGCTCGCGAAGGTCGCCGAGAAGGCATACGCAAACGGCACGCTCAACCCGAATGCCTGGCGGCGCACGCCGATGTCGGCCGAGGAGATCGCATCGGCGGACATGGTCAACGACCCGCTGACGCGTTACATGTTCTGCTCCCCCGGCGAGGGTGGCGCCGCGATCATCGTCGCGAGCGAGGCCGTCGCGACGAGGCTCGGCGGGCGGCCCGTCTCGCTGCTGTCGGCTGTCACGCGTACGAGGGGCTTCGGCACGTTCGAGGTCTTCGCGCCTTCGATCCAAGGCTCCGGAGCACCGACCAGCGTCAGCACCACGGCGGCCGCTGCGGCGTTTGAGGCCGCCGGCGTACGCCCGGACGAGATCGACGTGCTGCAGCTGCAGGACACCGAGAGCGGCGCCGAGATCATGCACATGGCCGAGTGCGGCTTCTGCGAGCACGGCGAGCAGGAGCAGCTGCTCGAGAAGGGCGCGACCCTGATCGACGGCAGCATGCCGGTCAACACCGACGGCGGTTGCATCGCGAACGGCGAGCCCATCGGCGCGTCAGGCCTGCGGCAGGTGCACGAGATCGTGACGCAGCTGCGCGGCGAGGCCGGCGAACGCCAGGTCCCCGGCGGTCCACGCCTGGGCTTCACCCACGTGTACGGCGCGCCGGGCATCAGCGCCTGCACCGTCCTGGCCGTCTGAGAGGCAGCACCGTGCCGACACCCGACACCACGGAGTTCATCGCCGACGCCCGCGCCTGGCTCGCCCAGCAGGCGCCGCCCAGGCGGTCGACCGCTTGGGGCGATGGCGACGACTCCGTCGCGGTCTTCGAGAACTGGACCGAGACCGAGGAGCGCGAGGAGACCGACCGGATCCGGCGCTACGAGCAGACCAAGTTCGACGCCGGCTGGGGTGCCCTGACCTGGCCCGCCGCGTACGGCGGCCGCGACCTGCCGCTCGCACACGCGCTGGCGTTCCAGCGCGAAGAAGCGGCCTTCGACGTGCCGCGCCGCACCGAGATGTTCTCGGTGACGCAGCAGCTCGTGGCCCCCACGATCGCGCAGTGGGGCACTGACGAGCAGAAGGCGACCTACGTACGCGCGATGCTGCGCACCGACCTCATCGCCTGCCAGCTGTTCTCCGAGACCGAGGCCGGGTCCGACCTGGCTGCCGTACGTACGAGGGCGGTCGAGCGCGACGGCTCGTGGGTCCTCGACGGCCACAAGGTGTGGACGTCCGGCGCACGCATCGCAGACCTGGGCATCGCGGTGTGCCGCACCGATCCCACGGCTGCGAAGCACGCCGGGCTGACCGTGTTCCTCGTGCCGCTCGACACGCCCCGGTGTGGAGGTGCGGCCGATCCGGCAGATGACCGGCGGCAGCAGCTTCAACGAGGTCTATCTCGACGGCGTCGTGCTGGACGATGCCCAGCGGCTCGGCCCCGTCGGCGAGGGCTGGAAGGTCGCACTGACGGTGCTCGCCGCCGAGCGCCTCGACTCCGGCAACCTCGGGCTCGACAACGCCGACCGCGCCGTCGAGCTCGCCCGGCAACCGCGGACCGCTGTCGGAGATCGACCGCGACGCCGTCGCCGACCTGGTCACCCGCAGCTATGTCCAGCGGCTCACCGGAATGCGCGTCGCCGCTGCCGTCGTGGCGGGCGAGGCACCCGGACCCGAGGCATCCGTCGGCAAGCTCCTGGCCACCGACACCATGGCGCGTACGTCCGAGGTCGTCCGCATGCTGCTCGGCTCCGAGCTCACGGTCGACTCCGGCTGCCTGGGGCACGTGGGCGTGGACCGAGCACGTCCTCGGCGCTCCGGGCTACCGCATCGCCGGCGGCACGGACGAGATCCAGCACAACATCCTCGCCGAGCGCGTGCTCGGCCTGCCTCGGGAGCCGCGCCCATGAGCTTCGAAGCCACCCTGGGCGGCCGGGTCGCCGCCGCGCTCCAGGAGGTCGAGCCGGGCCTCGACGTGAAGGCACTCGAGCCGCTGCTCGGCGGCCACTCCGGACTGACCTACCGCGTCCCGACGTCGAAGGGTCCGGTCGTCGTCAAGGCCGTCCCGGAGGGCCAGCGCGCTGTCGGCCGGCACGACATGGTCCGCCAGGCGCGCATCATGCAGGCGCTCGCACCGTCGGACGTACCCGTGCCCGAGATCATCGTGGTCGACGAGACCGAGACGGCCTGGTTCGCGATGGAGTTCGTCGTCGGCGAGTCCCTCGAGCCGGTGCTCGACGATCCCGCGGTCGAGCCGACGCTGGCAGCCGCACGGATGCGGCGTGCCGCTGAGATCCTGCCGGCTCTGCACGACGTCCCGCTCGACAAGATCCCCGTCGACGGCCCGGCCCTGAGCCCGGCCGACGAGCTGCAGCGGTGGGCTCGGACCATGGCCGCGGTTCCAGCTGAGCTGGTCCCGGGCGCCGCGGACCTCGAGGCGCGTCTCGCCTCGTCCATCCCGCCGGCCGTCGCGCCGACGCTGGTGCACGGCGACTACCGGCTCGGCAACATCATCGCGACCGACCTCGAGCCTGCCGCCGTCATCGACTGGGAGATCTGGAGCGTCGGCGATCCCCGCGTCGAGCTCGGCTGGTTCCTCGTGTTCGCCGACGGCAGCAACTTCCCGGGAGTCGGGCGCGAGGTCCCCGGCCTGCCCAGCGAGGACGAGCTCGTCAAGCTGTACGGCCGGCCCGTCGATGATCTCGCCTGGTTCAACGCCCTGGGGCGCTTCAAGATGGCCGCGATCATGGGCCACAACCTGCGCCGCCACCGCGAGGGCCGCCACGTCGACGCCGACCAGGAACGACTCCCCGACACCATCATCACGCTCATCCGAACCGGCCGCGACCGGCTCGGCTGAGCACCCGGACACCAGAGAGGGTTCCTCGTGGACTTCGACTACTCACCCCGCACCACGGCGCTGCTCGAGCGGCTCGAGACGTTCATGACCGAGCACGTCTACCCCGCCGAGGCGGTGTATGACGCGCAGGTCGAGGCCAACGACAACCCGCACGAGCAGCCGCAGGTCATGCGCGACCTGCAGGCGATCGCCCGCGAGCAGGGTCTGTGGAACCTCTTCATGACGCACGACGGCCTTGGCGCCGGTCTGACGAACCTCGAGTACGCCCCGCTCGCCGAGCTCGTCGGCCGGTCGATCATCGGCAACGAGGCGATCAACTGCTCCGCGCCGGACACCGGCAACATGGAGATCCTCGCGATGTACGGCACCGACGCGCAGAAGGACGAGTGGCTCAAGCCGCTGCTGGAGTGCCAGATCCGCTCGGCGTTCGCGATGACCGAGCCCGACGTCGCGAGCTCTGACGCCACCAACATCACCTCGACGATCCGCCGCGACGGCAACGAGTACGTGCTCAACGGCCGCAAGTGGTACGCCTCAGGGGTCCTCGACCCGGACTGCAAGCTCATGATCTTCATGGGCAAGTCCGACGTGGACGCGCCGTCGTACCGGCAGCAGAGCATGGTGCTCGTGCCGCTGGACACCCCCGGCATCGAGATCCTGCGTGACCTGCCGATGTTCGGCTATCGCGACCGGCTGGGGCATGGCGAGGTGCAGTTCACCGACGTACGCATCCCGGTCAGCAACATCCTCGGCGAGGAGGGTGGCGGCTTCGCGATCGCGCAGGGCCGGCTCGGTCCCGGCCGCATGCACTACGCGATGCGCGCCATCGGGTTCGCCGAGCGCGCGCTGCAGCTCATGTGCCAGCGCGCCGTGGCCCGCGAGGCCTTCGGCGGCCCGCTCGCCGATCGCGGTGTCGTGCGCGAGTGGATCGCACGCAGCCGCATGGAGATCGACCAGATCCGCCTCCTGACGCTCAAGGCGTCGTGGCTGATGGACACCGCGGGCAACGCCGCCGCCCGCTCGGAGGTCGCCGCGATCAAGGTCGCCGCGATGGAGACCGCCCACACCGTCGTCAACCGCGCCGTGCAGACGTACGGGGCTGCCGGGGTCAGCGACGACACGGTCCTCGCCCGGCTCTTCGCGATCACCCGGGCGCTGCAGATCGCCGACGGCCCGACCGAGGTGCACCTGCGTACGATCGCCCGGCTCGAGCTCAAGCGGCAGACGGCGGTGGCACCGTGAGTGCGCGCGAGCTCGACGGCAAGGTCGCCCTCGTCACCGGCGCGACCCGCGGCCTGGGCCGTGCGATCGCCCGCGGCCTGGCCCTCGAGGGCGCGACGGTCGTCGTGTCGAGCCGCAAGGAGGACGCCTGCGAGAAGACCGCGGCGGCTCTCGCCGAGGAGACCGGCAGCATCGTGACGCCGCTCGCGCTGCACGTCGGCCAGTGGGACGCGATCGAGCCCGCCGTCGACGCGATCATCGCCCAGCACGGCCGTCTCGACATCGTCGTCAACAACGCCGGCATCGCCCCCCTGAAGCCCTCGCTGCTCGAGGTGCCCGAGGGCCTGTTCGACAAGACGATCGAGGTCAACCTCAAGGGACCGTTCCGCCTGATGGCGGTGGCGGGTGCCCGGATGGCCGCCGCAGGCGGTGGCTCGATCATCAACATCTCGAGCATCGGCGCGGTCAGGCCGAGCCCGGCCGAGGCGATGTACTCGGCCTCCAAGATCGGCCTCAACGCGCTCACGATGGCGTACGCCCAGGAGTACGCGCCGACCGTGCGGGTCAACTGCGTCATGCCCGGCGCGTTCGAGACCGACATGGCGGCCGACTGGGACGACGAGTTCATCGGCCTGGTCGCCGACGGCCTCCCCGCCGGCCGGCTGGGACAGCCCGACGAGATCGTCGGCATGGTCGTCCATCTCGCCGGCCCACGCTCCGGCTACACGACCGGCTCGGTGATCGCCGTCGACGGCGGACGTACGGCCGTCTACTGATGAGGAGCGAAATCGTGAACCCCTTGTCGATGTTCGACCTGACCGGCCGCGCCGCGATCGTGACGGGTGCGTCCTCAGGCCTGGGCCTGGGCTTCGCCCGTACGCTCGCCGGTGCCGGCGCCACGGTCTATGCCGCTGCCCGCCGGCTCGACCGGCTCGAGATCCTGGCCAAGGAGGACGACCGGATCGTCCCGGTACGATGCGACATCACCGACGCTGAGGACCGCCAGTCACTCGTCGACCGGGTCGTGGCCGATCACGGCAAGGTCGACGTGCTGGTCAACAACGCCGGTCGAGCCGGGCCGCCAGAGGCGGAGACCGAGTCGCCCGCCGACTTCGCCGCACTCCTCGACCTCAACCTCTCGGCGGGGTTCCACCTCGCGGTCGCCGTGGCGCAGACCGTGGCAGAAGGCCAGAACGCCTCCATCATCAACATCTCGTCGGTCGTCGGGTTGGTGTCGACAGCGCCGATCGGTGGTGCGGGCTATGCCGCCTCCAAGGCCGGCGTCGTCGGCCTCAGCCGCGAGCTCGCCGGCCAGTGGGGGCGGCGCGGCATACGCGTCAACACCGTCGTGCCGGGCTGGTTCGACACCGAGATGACCGACGGACTGTTCACCAACGACGCATCGGCCGGCTGGGTCCGGCGCAACACGATGCTCGGCCGTGGCGGGCACGACGGCGAGGTCGATGGCGCGCTGCTGTTCCTCAGCTCGGACGCCTCGTCGTACGTCACCGGCCAGACCATCGTCGTCGACGGAGGGTGGACGGCCCGGTGACCTTGAGCGCACGATTCAATCCTGACGAAGAGGTAGGTCCATGCAGCAGCTGGTAGCGGAGTTCTCAGCGCGCGCCGCCACGGCGCCCGACGCGATCGCCGTCATCGATGCCTCCGGGTCGCACACCACGGCCGAGGTCATGCGCGAGGCGGAGAAGCTCTCGCGCGTCCTTGCCGCGGCCGTCGAGGGAGCGCCGACCGTGCTCGTGCAGGCCGACAACACCTGGCGCACCTTGTCGGCGGCCCTCGCCGTCGGGATGCAGGGCGGCCTGATCGCCGTCGTCAGCCGGCATGCGACTCCCGGCGAGTTCGCGATCGCGTGCAGCGACCTCGTCCCGGACGTCGTCATCGCGTCGGAGCCGGTCATCATCGGCTGGGACGTCCCCGTGGACCACTTCTCCCTACGTACCGAGGCGCTCGACGGCTGGACCGTGACGGCGCGCCCCGGCGCCACCAGCGGCGTCGAGCGGTGGCGCGGCGGAGTCGTCGTCGCCATGACCTCCGGCTCGACGGGGCGGCCCAAGTGCGTCGTCCAGTCCGAGGAGGCCCTGCGATACGCCGGCACGTGCACGATCGACGCCGTCGGCCTGCAGCCCGGCGACCCCGTCGGCGCGCTCGTCCCGCTGTCGTCCGTCGCGGCGTTCTGCTTCGGCATGTACCTGCCGGCGATGCTCGGCTCGCCGATGATCGCGCTCGACGGCTGGGAGCCCTCGGCGGCGCTGCACCTCATGGCCAAGCACGACGTGCGCTGGACGATGCTCGTGCCGACCATGGCGTTGCAGCTGTCGATCCTGCCCGACTCGGCCGGCAGCCTCTCGTCGCTGACCGCCATGACGGTGGGCGGCGGCCCGATGGACTCCGGAGCGCTCGGCCGCGCCGAACGTACGCTCGGCACGAAGTTCCTCCGCGTGTTCGGGATGTCGGAGTGCCTCGGCCACACGACTCCCCTGCCGACCGAGGACGAAGACGTACGCCTGGGCCGCGACGGCCGGCCGTTCCCCGGCACCACGGTCCGCGTCGTCGACGAGGCCGGGGTCCCCCGCGAGCCTGGCGAGGTCGGCCAGCTGCAGGTCATGGGGCCGTCGTTCTTCGTCGGGTATGCCCGCAACGGCGCGCCGGAGCCGCCAGCCCTGACAGCCGACGGCTTCTTCCCGACCGGCGACCTGGCCCGGATCAACCCCGACGGCACGCTCAACATCGTGGGCCGCGAGAAGCAGATCATCATCCGCGGCGGCCGCAACATCGACATCAACGAGGTCGAGGCCGCGATCGCGCAGATGCCGGACGTCGCGCAGGTCTGCGTCGTGCCCGTCCCCGATGAGCTGCTGGGTGAGCGCGCCGCCGCGCTGATCGTCACGAGCGGCGACGAGATCGACCTGGACGCCGTCACGACCCACCTAGATGCGGCGGGATTCGCCAAGTTCAAGTGGCCCGAGTTCGTCCATCGCGTGGGCGCGCTGCCGCAGAACCGCGTCGGCAAGCTGTCGCGCGACGACGCGGTCAAGCTCGCCACCGACCTGAGCCGCACGCCGGCCGACCACCCCACGACCTAGGAGTCCCATGTACAACCTGATCGTCCTCGCCGCCCGCCCACGCGACTGGACCCACGAGCAGTTCATCGAATGGTGGCGCAACGACCACGCCGACCCGACGTACGCGCTGCCCGGGCTCCGGCGCTGGCACCACACCGAGATCCTCGACGCGATGGGCGAGAAGTCGGAGGGGTGGGACGGCCTCTCGGTGCTCAGCTTCGACTCCAAGGAGGCCATGGAGGCCGCACTCGCCAGCCAGGAGTGGCTCGACGCGGTGGCCGATGTCGGCGACATGCGAGGGCGCCGGATCGCCGTCATGGGCGAGGAGAAGGTCATGGTGGCGCAGGAGTGACCACCACTTCGGGTGTCCCGACCTCGGCCTGGACCGATCCCGGCTGCTTCGAGGTCGCGCCCGGCGTGCATCGCATACCCCTGACGATGCCCAACGACGGCTTGCGCGCCATCAACGTCTACGCCATCGAGACCGACCGCGGACTCGCGCTGATCGACGGCGGGTGGCGGGTGCCCTCGGCACTCCGCGAGCTGACCGTCGCCCTCGCCACGATCCGCCACTCCCCTGCCGACATCCACGATGTGTACGTCACGCACATCCATCGCGACCACTACACGTTCGCGGTCGAGCTGCGCCGGCTCTTCGGGTCACGTGTCCACCTCGGCCAGCACGAGCAGCCAGGGCTGCACGAGGTCATGGCCATACGCACGAACGTCCCCGTGGGATCGATCCGTGAGCTCGAGCGGGCCGGCGCCCCTGCGCTGGCCTCCGACATGATCGACATGACCGCGGCCGAGCCCTTCGACGACGAGGCGTGGCAGCTGCCGGACTCCTGGCTCGACGCGGGCACGATCGACCTGGGTAGCCGTCAGCTCGAGGTCGTCCCGACCCCAGGGCACACCAAGGGCCACGTCGTGTTCCAGGACCACCGGGGCGGGCTGCTCTTCACCGGGGACCATGTGCTCCCGACGATCACTCCCTCGATCGGGTTCGAGCTGGGCTCCCGCGAGCTCCCGCTCCAGCACTACCTGTCGTCGCTTCGGCTGCTGCTCACGCGCCCCGACGGCCGCCTGATGCCGGCCCACGGCTACCCGACCGACAGCGTCCACGACCGCGTCCATGAGCTGCTCGGCCATCACGCCGAGCGGTTCGACCAGGCCGAGCGGGTCCTGCGTTCGCTCGGCGCACCCGCCACAGCACACGAGGTCGCCCAGCGACTGCTGTGGACCCGCCGGGAACGCAGCCTCGCCGACCTCGACCAGTTCAACCAGATGATGGCGGTCTGCGAGACGCTCGCCCACCTCGACGTCATGGTCGAGGACGGCCGCGTCGACGCGACCTCGACGCCCGTCGCGGTGTTCTCCGCGACCTGACCAACCGGCGACTGGGCCGCTGACGGCTCCGACGGGCGGCACGCTGGCGATTGCCTCCTGCTGTCTCTGGGCCCGCGACTTTGCTTCTATTGCGGCCGTGACGCCGACGAGCGTACCGTCGGGTCGGGGCACCTTCGAGAATCGGAGCGGACCGTGACAGACGCAAAGCGCACTGACACAGGACCGTCGAGAGCGGACCTGGCCTTGGGCCTGGGCATCGCCGCACTCGTGGCCAACGTCGTAGGCATGTTCATCAGCGGCGACGATGACTCAAACGGCTGGATCTGGATCGTGATGGGTCTGCTGGCTCTGGCGGCCGTCGTGGTGGGTCTCATGGATGGGCGCGGGAGGCCGGCGGGACGAGCCTTGATCGGCACAGTTCTGGGCGGCCTGATCCTCCTCGAGTTCCTCCTCTTCGTCATATTCGGCTAACTCCGGCCACCGGTCCGCAACCGCGATGAGGGGTGGTTCGCTGAAGCCGCCGTGGCGGATGCGGTCTTCGTTCCCGAATGGTAGGACTACCGAGATCGCGTGTGGCGTGGCCGGCCGCGTCCATCAGGTCGGTTCTCGATGGCAATTGCACCGCGTCACGCACCCGATGCGAAAGAGAAATCACTAGCGAGTGATTGTCAAGATTTGGCAGTGATCAAGAGAGCCCCGCGAGCGCTGCTTAACTTTCGCCGAGACGGGGCGGTAAGGCGCGCCTCGTCATTCGGCGGAGGGGGCGTCGTTGGCCGCCGTCTACGCTGCGGATCGAGTCGGGTGGCTAAGCCGCAGCGAGGCGTTGCGCGCCGACGATGACGTTCCATGCCTCGACACTGACGACGACGATCCGCTGCTCCAGGACCCAGGGATCGTTGGCGAGCAGCCGATGGACCCTCGACGTCGTTGCCGCCGAAGAGGCCGTCCGCCTCGCCGAACGCATCCAGGCTCTCGCTCAAGGAGTTGGCAGCTCAGCGTCGAGTCGCTAGCTCGGCCACCCGCCGGGCATTCGGTCGAACGGCGCACGAGTGCAGAGTCCGACTCGTCCGCACGTCATCGATAGGTAAGCCCCGACGCATTGCCACGACACGGGCTCCGGAGGATGGTGGGTCTGGGGGAAGACCAGGAGGCAGGAGCATGACGAAGTGGATCGGGCCAGAAGCGGCCGAGTACGACGAGCGGCGTGAACTGTTCAACACGATGATCGACAAGAAGCCGCGGATCATCGCGGCATGCGAAGGCCCCGCGGATGTCAGGGAGGCTCTGGAGCGTGCCGCGCACGATCGTCTCCCGGTGGCCGTGCGCTCGGGTGGCCACTCCGTGGCCGGGCAGTCCACCAACGACGACGGATTGGTCATCGACGTCCGTCCCATGAAGACCATCGAGATCGACCCGACGGCGCGCCGAGCCCGAGTGGCGGGCGGATGCACGTGGGCCGAGTTCGACGCAGCTGCGCAGGAGTTCGGACTGGCAACCACCGGTGGCCGGGTGTCGACGACCGGGGTGTCGGGGCTGACCCTCGGGGGCGGCTCGGGCTGGCTGGAGCGCCAGCACGGTCTCAGTTGTGACAACCTGCTGGCCGTCGAGTTGGTGACCGCCGACGGTCGTGAGATCCGCGCCGACCTGTCCCAGCATCAGGACCTGCTCTGGGCCAGCAAAGGTGGCGGCGGGAACTTCGGCGTCGTCACTGCGTTGGAGTTCCAGCTGCACCCGGTCGGTCCGATGATCATCGGTGGGCTGATGGCGTGGTCTGCTGTCCGAGGACCGGAGGTGTCTCGGGCCTTTCGTGACTGGGCGGACGACGCTCCGGAGGAGCTCGGCACAGGCCTGGTGATGTTCAGCGGGCCGCCGGAGGAGTTCATCCCGCCGCACCTGCAGGGTCAGCCCCTGATCGCGATCGCCGTGTGCTGGAACGGTGACGAGGCGACTGGCACCGACGTCGTCCAGGTTATGCGTGACCTGTCGCCAGAGGTCGACCTGGTAGGCAAGATGCCCTACGCGGTGCTGCAGTCGATGATCGACGACCCGCCGGGTTTCCGGCAGTACTGGAGCGCCGACTACCACGACTCCTTCCCCGACGATGCTCTCGACACGTTCCTCGACGCGGGCGCACGCCGGGCGTCACCGGTGAGCCAGCAACTGTTGATCCCGTGGGGCGGCGCGCTGGGGCGCGTCGACGCGGACGCCACGCCGTTGAGCCAGCGCGCTGCCCGGTGGGTGAGCCACCCCTTCGCGACGTGGGAGGATCCGGCCGACGACGAGGCAAATATCTCCTGGGTGCGCGACTACCGGAAGCGGAACGCCCCCTTCACCACCGGCGGTGTCTACCTCAACTTCATCGGCGACGAGGGCGACGAGCGGATCAAGGCGGCCTTCGGCGCGGAGAAGTACGAGCGGCTGGCACAGATCAAGGGTGAGTACGACCCGGGCAACGTCTTCGCCGGGAATCAGAACATCCGACCCAAGGTGCCCGCCTGACCACCGCTGAGTGCGTGCCCAGGGTGAGTCATCTGGGCGGAATGGGGCACCATCCCGCAGACCGGGCGATCCGGCGCTCGGTGTTCTCCGCGACTAGCCGGAGACCGGGGTCGAACGCCCCGCAGCCGTGCCGCCGTCGATCACGAGCTCGGTGCCCGTCACGTAGGCGCTGTCGTCCGACGCGAGGAACAGCGCCGCCTGAGCGACCTCATCAGCAGTGCCTCGACGTGCGAGCGGGATGGTCGCGACGTACGCCTCCCAGTCCGTGCCGTCGAAGTCGGGACGGTCGGTGATCGGCGTGGCGATGCTTCCCGGGCAGATCGTGTTGACCCGGATGCCGCGCCCGGCGACCTCGAGGGCGGCGACGCGCGACATCAGGGTCACCGCGGCCTTGGTTGCGCCGTACGCGCCCAGCCCCGCTGTCGCCTCGATGCCGCGCAGGGATGCGATCGTGACGATCGACGCGCCGGGGCCGGTCATCGAGCGGGCGGCAGCCCGTACGCCCAGGAAGGTGCCGATGACGTTGAGGTCCAGCAGCCTCCGCAGGTCGTCAACGGATGTGTCCGCCAGCGGAGCCCGCAACGCCGCACCCGCTGAGGTCACGAGGGTCGTCCAGCCGGCACCTGAGCTCTCAAGCTCGGCGACCACCGAGGTCCAACCGTCCTCCGACGTCACGTCGAGGTGCCGGTACGTCGCCCGGTCGCCCAGCCGTTCGGCCAACGCCTGACCGGCGTCGTCCGCGACATCCGTCAGCAGCACGGTCGCACCCTGCGCATGGAACAGCTCGGCGACCGCCGCGCCGATTCCGCTCGCAGCGCCGGTGATGAGCGCCGAGCGCCCGGCCAGCCGGCCCGTCATCGAGACGCCGCCGCTCTGTCGAACCCACCTGCCCAATCCGCCAGGCGGTCCCACAGCAACGCACGGGTGCCCGCGAAGTTGTGGCAATGCGCACTTGCCGGGAGCACCATGAGCGTCACGTCTCCGCTGGCCCGGTAGTAGCCGATGTCGTCATGCGGGTGCTCGGGCACGTCGTGCTCGCCGAACGCGACGAAGACCGGCGAGGAGACATCCGCCGCGTACGACGCCGAGTGCCCCGAAAGCAGCGCACCCACGTACGACTGGCGCGGCCAGGCCGACGCAAGGTAGTCGTCCGCGGCGATCACGTCGGCCGGCACGTCCGGATCATGCAGCCACGCATGGTTGGGCTCACGCGGTGCGAGGGCGTAGCCGTCATCCCAGTGTCCACCGAAGAAGGCCTTCGCGTGCTCCACGGCGACCGCAGCTGCCTCGGGGTCGGGGCCTGTCGAATCGGGCGAGAGGATGGGCTTGGCGCCGTGGGTGAATCCGAGATTCGCGACGGCGTCGTAGCTGCCGTGTCGCGCCTGCTCCACCAGGGAGAGGCAACCACCCAGTGAATGACCGATGCCGATGACCGGGAAGCCTTCCGGAGCGAGCCGCTCGCGCAGCTGGCGGACGGCGTCGGCCGCCGCGTCGGTCATCGTCTCGAGGGTCACGAGATCGACGTCCTGCGGCCGCGAGCTCTCACCCACACCGAGCGGGTCGACGGCGACGACGGTGAAGCCACGAGCCACCAGGTGCTCGACGAAGCTGTAGTCGTCGTGCCCTTCCACGTGGAAGTCCCAGTACGCACGGCTGTACGACCCACCGGGCCAACACACCAGCACGGCGTTCGGCTGCTCGACCGCCCACACCGTCGCACGGAGCGTGGTGGCCGACGAGACGAACGGCAGCGAGTCCGTCACGTCGATGTCGAGCTCGTACGAATCGGCACGGCTTGCGGTCATGGCTCTTCCTTCGCGTGGGAGATGGAAACGTCCGGCACCGGCGCCTGGAGGGACGCCGATGCCGGACGGGTTCAGCTCGGACTCACGAAACTCCCCAGAGCTTCTCGTACTGCGCCGCGTAGTCCTCGATGACCGGGAACGACTTGGACGTGTCACTGGGGACGGTGTCCTTCTTGACCAGCCAGTACGGCGGTCCCGCGTCGTTCAACGGCGCTCCGGCCCAGTGGCGGGCCAACGCGTCGAGCATCAGGTAGTCGTACGAGAACAGGTCACCGGGGACCAGCGCGTCGATCGAACCGGCCTTCATGTCGGTGAAGTTCTGCGTGCCGCCACCCTGGCCGACGATCTTGACCTTGTCGCCGAGCCCGGCAGCCTTGAGGGCAGCAGGCAGACCCGCTCCGAGGGCATCCGTGACCGACAGCGCGACGTAGTTGACCTTCGGGTGGCTGCGCAGGTAGGAGATGATCCGGTCCGGCGCATCCTTGCCCAGCGACGTCAACGGGATGTCGAGGTTGTCGACCGAGCAGCTGTCGCAGTACTTCTTGACGCCCTCGTCGAACGACGCACCGACCTGCTTGAGGATCTCGAACGCCGAGATGTTGACGTACAGCGCGTTGGCCTTGCCCTTGCTGTCCGCGACGACCTCAGCCGCCAGGTAGTCACCGATCGGGCCGTTCTGCTTGTCGGTCGCGGTGTTGTAGAGCACGCCGTCCTCGGTCGTGGCGAGCGAGCAGCACGTCACGAACTGGACGCCGGCCTTCTTGGCGTCGGCGATCTGCTTGGCGTACGCGTCAGGGTCGGCAGCGTTCAGGATGACCGCATCGGAGCCGTTGCGGATCGCCGCGTCGATGGCGCCTTGCACCTTCTCCGCCGAGCCGTCCGTCGCGACCTGCTTGACCGTCCAACCGAGCGACTTGGCGCCGGCCGCGAGGATCGGTCCCTGCATGGCACAGGCCTCGACACCACAGCTGACGAAGGTGATCTTCTTGCCCTTGGGGATGGGCTTCCCGACGGGTTCCGTCACCGGAATCTTGGTCGGCCGCACGGACGCCTTGGCCACGGTGGCCTCGGCAGCCTTGAGTCCGGCCTCGTCAACCGAGGACGAGCTGGATGCGTCGCTTGAGCCGCAGGCGGATGCCAGGACCAGGACGCCGGCGAGCAGGGCCGCCAGCGCACCGCCCTTGGTACGGCCGCGGAGGCTGCCAATTTGCTTGGACATTTTTCTCACTTTCTGTGTGGACATAACGCCCCGAGAGTTGGTGGAGGATGGCCGAAGCCGGATGGTGGTCAGGCAGGTTGCGGTTCGGGCTCGTCGGCCGCAGGTGCGCGGGCCGACAACGTGGTACGGCGCTGCAGTCCGGTCACCATCAGCGCGGCGATCAGGACGATCCCGACGAACAGGGCACCCGACCACTGCGGCGCGTTCGCCAGGCCGAGACCGGTCGTGCCGGTGCCGAGCAGCAGGACCGCGATGATCGTGCCGCCGGCGTTGAACCGGCCGTTCTTGAGCTGCGTCGCGCCGAGGAACACCGCAGCGAAACCGGGCAGCAGGTAGGGGGTGCCGGCCGTCGGCGACCCACCACCGAGGATCGACGCGAGGACGATGCCGGTCGCGCCGGACAGGACGCCAGAGGTCACGAGGGCCATGAACTGGAGGCGCGCGACGCTGACTCCAGCGAGCCTCGCCGCATCAGGGTTGAAGCCGGTGGCATACAGCCGACGACCCGTCGCGGTGTGCTCGAGGAGATACCAGATCGCCACGGCGACGAGCGCGAAGTAGAGCACCGGCAGCGTGATGCCGCCGACCGTCGTCTGCCCGATCTTGGAGAATCCGCCCGACAGCTTCGAGTCGCTGATCGGGGTGTCGTTGGTGACCAGCGTGATGAGTGCCTGGATCAGCGAACCGGTCGCGAGGGTCGCGATGAACGAGTCGATCTTCATGACCACGACGACCGTCGCGTTGATCAGGCCGACCACGAGGCCGATCAGCAGCCCGAGCGCCAGGGCCAGCCCCAGCGGAAGCACCGTCGACCACGAAATGTGCCACCGCGACGCCGCACAGCGTCATGTTGAGCGCGAACGACAGGTCGAACACGCGGGCCGCCAGCGGGATCGTCACGGCGAGCGCGGCGAGTCCGGTGATGGCGTTGGAATTGAGGATCTGCTTGGCGGTGGTGATGTTCGGGAACGTGTCGGGCGCCCAGAACGCGAACACCACGACGATCGCGATCCAGACGTAGATCGCGCCGATCTTGTCGAATGCCAGCAGGTTGACCCATCGCGACGCTCCGCCGGAGCGAATGCTTCCTCCGCTGGTCGCGCTCGGTGCTGCCACAGTCTTCTCCTCGACCTTGATGCTCACTGTTCCGCTCCTTCGATTGCTCGGATGAGCTCGTTCTTCGTCAACCCGTCGATGGCGAGCTCTTCGGCGACGACCCCGTGCCGCAGCACGAGGATGCGTGTGGAGAGCGCCAACAGATCGCCCTCGTCCGACGACGCCACGATGACCGTCAGTCCGGCGGCGGCGAGGTCGGCGATGATCTGATAGATCGCGACCCGCGTACCGATGTCCACGCCTGCCGTCGGCTCGCACAGCACCAGGACGTCCGGTGAGATGGCGAGGCAGCGGGCGAGCACGACCTTCTGCTGGTTGCCGCCGCTGAGAGTCGAGATGGGCGCCGCTGGGTCCGGCCGCGACGACGTCGAGTCGATCGCTCCACTGCTCGATCAGGCCGCGTTCCTGTCCCGCGGACAGGTGGCCCGGGCGACCGAGGCTCCGCAGCGACGACAGCGAGAGGTTCTCGCCGACGGTGAACTCCGCGATGACGCCCTCGGTCTGCCGGTCGGACGGGACGAGCGGGATGCCGAGCTGCCCGGCGCTGCCGTACGTCGTGCCACTGGTCCGAACGTCCGGGCAGCCGGATCTCACCGCTGGCCAGGGGACCACCCTGTCCCGCGAGGACGTACGGCAGCTCGAGTGTGCCCGCGCCGGCCAGGCCGGCGATGCCGAGGATCTCACCCGCCCGTGCCTCGAGCTTCGACGCCGCGCAGCCACTTGCCGCGCACGTCCCTGCGCCTCGAGCGTCACCGACGTGTCCGTGCGGGCGACGACGTCAGCCCTGAAGTCCGGATCGACGTCGTTGCCGACCATCAGCGTCGCGAGCGCGCGGCTGTCGAGGCCCTCGATGTCGTACGTCCCGACTCGCCGGCCGCCACGCAGCACGGTGACCCGGTCGGCGAGCGTGAAGATCTCGTCCATGCGGTGCGAGACGTACAGGACGCTGGTGCCGCGCTCGCGGACCTGCGTCACGACGTCGAAGAGTCGCTGGACCTCGTCGTGCGGGAGGACCGCGGTGGGCTCGTCGAGCACGAGAACGCCATCGCCGTCCCAGCCCTGCAGCGCCGCCGCGATCGCGACGACGGTCCGCTCGACCGGTGTCGCGGCGGCGAGCGGGCGGTGGATGTCGAGGTCGACGTCGAACGCGGCGAGGATCCGGCGGGTCTCCTTCTCCTGCTGGCGCCACAGCACGCGGCCGCCGAAGCCGCGGGCGAAGCCGCCGCGCAGGGCCAGGTTGTCCTGGGCGCTGAGCTCGAGGATCAGCCCGAGGTCCTGGTGGACGAAGCGCAGGCCGTGCGGGACGGCCTTGCCGATCTCGAACTCGGCACCGTCCATCTCGGCAACCGCGCCGGGATCGGCCGAGTGGTAGGCGGCGAGGAGCTTGATCAGCGTCGACTTGCCCGAGCCGTTCTGGCCCATCAGGGCGTGGATCTCGCCGCGGGCGATCTCGATGCTGACATCGTCGAGCGCCCGGGTGCCGGGGAACGTCTTCGAGAGGCCCTCGACCCGCAGGACGGTGCCTGACTGGGCGGCGAGGGAAGTCCCGGCTGCACCCACGGCGTTCTCGGAAATGCTCATTCGCTGACTCCTCTCGTTGTGACGCTCGGTCACTTGAACCGACTTCAGTTAGGGACTGTACAGATGCGTTTCACCCTTGGCAAGGGTTCCGGCGGGTTGCGTTTTCTGCGCTGCCGCGACGTCAGCGCCGCATCAAGGCGGCGCACCGTTCGGCGATCATCATGGTCGTGAAGTTGGTCGGAACCGACGGGATCACGGGCATGATCGAGGCATCGACGACCCGCAGTCCTTGCGTCCCATGCACCGCGCCGTCCTGGCCGACAACGGCCCACGGCAGCCCCGGATCGCCCATGCTGCACGTGCTGACCATGTGGACGTACGTGTTCTTGGCCTCGAGCACGGCGCGGCTGATGTCGCCGCGATCGATCACGTCGGGGCCGGGCCACAGCTCCGCCCCGACGTACTTCTCGAGGCTTGCCGACGCGACGATCTCGCGCACGTGCGCGACACCGGCGGCGAGGCGCTTGAGGTCGTCGGGATGGTGCATCAGGTTGAGCAGGATCTGGGGCCGCTCCAAAGGGTCACGCGACCGGATCGACACGCTGCCCATCGAGTATGGACGGACCAGGCCCACCGCGATGATGAGCGATCCGGGCTCGAGGGTGAACGGGATCGCGTGCAGGTCCGGCTCGAGGGCGGCATCGGGGCCACCGGAGCTGAACACCAGCATGGTCTGCAGGGGCGGCAACAGCTCGCCCATGGCCTCGGCGTCAGCCTCGTACGTCATGTAGACCAGCGGGTGGTCGCCGAGCTTCTGCCCGACGCCGTCGAGCTCAGAAACGACGTCGATGCCGAGATCGTCGAGCAGCGGCTTGGGGCCCACCCCGGATCGCATGAGGATCGCCGGGCTGCCGATGCTGCCGGCGGACAGCACGATCTCGTCGGCGAACAGCTCCTCGCCGGACACGAGCACGATGCCGATCGCCCGGGTGCCGTCGAACAACACGCGGTCGACCTGTTGGTCGTCCATCACGGTGAGATTCGGGCGACCGCGGGCGGCCTTGAGATACGTCACCGCGGAGCTCTGGCGCACACCTTCGCGCTGGTTGAGTGGCACGGGACCCGCGCCGCGCTGAGAGTCGCCGTTGAGGTCGGCCGTGACCGGATGGCCCTGCTCGGCACAGGCGTCGACGAACGCCTGCATGAACGGCCGCAGGCCGTTGTCGGCAGTCCAGCGGTGGACCGGCACGAGTCCATCCGTGCCGTGCCGCTCTCCCCCGATGGGGTCGCTCTCGATCTTCTGCAGGTAGGGCAGGACCTCGTCCCACGTCCAGTCCGTCGCACCCAGGCCGACCCAGCGATCCATGTCGAGCTTGGTCGGCTGCAGGGCGTTGGTGGCGTTGACCGAGGAACCGCCACCGGTAACCTTGCCGGCGAACACCGGGAGGACCCCTTGCTCCACCATCGCGAAGTCCGGCGTGTTGGTCGACTCGGGGATGTGGTCGTCAGAGACATAGCCCCAGTCATGCGTCGTGAACCCGAACCCCCAGGCGTTGCGCACGTTGGCAGCGCGAGGATCGTCGATGTCCTCGTAGTCCGGGCCCGCCTCCACCAACACGACGTCGATCGCGGGATCCTCGGAGAGCCTCGAGGCCATGACGCAGCCGGCGGAGCCGCCGCCGACCACGATGACTCGCCGGCCGGGCGCTGACTGTTGGGCGGAATTCGGGTTGCTGGTCATGTCGGATCCTCGTTCGTCGTGCCGGTTCTGACGTCATGAATCTAACTCAGTTCAGGAAGTAGGGCAATGGGTCTTGTGGCCTGCGACACATGCGGATACCGTTCTCTAAACCGAATTCACCTCATCTTGGTTAGGCCTCCCCCATGGACATGCGCGATCACGACTCCTTCTTCATCGACGGCGACTGGCACAAGGCTCAGGGCACCGACGTCCTCGACGTCATCTCCCCTCGCTCCGAGGAGCGGATCGGGCGGGTCCCGGCCGCAGCGCGTGCGGACATCGACGCCGCAGTCGCCGCAGCACGCAGGGCGTTCGACTCCGGGCCCTGGCCGCGTATGTCGCTCGATGAGCGGGCCGGCTACCTCGAGGCGCTCGCGAGCGGCCTCGAGTCACGCACCAAGGAGCTCGCCGAGCTGATCACCGAGGAATCGGGCTGCACGCTGTTCCTGTCGCAGGTCTACCAAGCCGTCGCGCCGGTCATGAGCTTCAACTACAACGCCGAGCTCGGTCGCTCGCTGCAGCTGTCGGAGGTGCGGGTCAGCGACCTGTCCCCGCTGGCCGGCAAGTCCGAGGGCGGCAGCATCATCCCGATGGCGGGCAAGAGCCTCGTCCTCAAGGAAGCCGTCGGCGTCGTCGCATCGTTCCCCGCATACAACTTCGCCCTCGCCGCGATCGGCCAGAAGGTCGCGCCGGCACTGATCGCCGGCTGCACCGTGGTCATCAAGGTCACCGAGCCCAACCCGCTCGCGTCGTTCGTCGTCGGCGAGGTGTGCCGCGAGATCGGCCTCCCGCCCGGCGTCGTCAACATCGTCGCCGCGCGTGCCGACGAGTCCGCATACCTGGTCGCCCATCCCGGTGTCGACATGGTGAGCTTCACCGGGTCTGCAGAGGTCGGCAGCAGGATCGCCGCCGCATGCGGCCAGCTGATCAAGCCGTGCGTCCTCGAGCTGGGCGGCAAGTCCGCCGCCATCGTGCTGGATGACGCGCGCCTCGAGGACATCCTCCCGATCCTGGTCGGCGCCAGTGTCGGCGTCGGCGCCGGACAGAACTGCGCGGCCCAGACCCGCATCCTCGTGCCCGAGTCGCAGTACAAGGCATACGCCGATGCGTTGGCCGACGCGTTCACCTCCCTCAAGGTCGGGGACCCGATGGAGCTCGACACCGTCGTGAGCCCGCTGATCACCGCGGCCCACCGCGACCGCGTCGATGCGTATGTCGCCGGTGCACGCGCTGAGGGCGCCACGGTCAAGGTCGGCGGACGCCGACCGGCGCACATGGACCGCGGTTGGTACTACGAGCCGACCCTCCTCACCGACGCCACGAACGAGATGACGGCGTCCCGCGAAGAGATCTTCGGTCCCGTCGTCTCGCTGATCCCCCACCAGGGCGAGGACGACGCCATCGCGATCGCCAACGACAGCCAGTACGGCCTGGCCGGCTCGGTCTTCACCGCCGACGATGCCCATGGCTTCGAGGTGGCCCGGCGGGTGCGCACCGGCACGTACGCGGTGAACACGATGGCGGCCGACCTCGGCTCGCCGTTCGGCGGCTTCAAGCGCTCGGGCATCGGCCGCGAGCACGGCGTGACCGCGGTCCAGGAGTACCTGCTGTCGCGGACCATCTCGATCGATCCGAGCCAGGAGCTCCCGGAGTCCGTCGTGGCGGGTGTCCCGGCCGGCACGGGACCGGGCACGTCCGCCTGACGTCATACACAGCGGGACACCTCCCCCGCGTATGACGACGGCCCCTGACCGGTCTGCTGGTCAGGGGCCGTCTTTTCCTCAGGAAGGATGGCATGAACCCGGAGCTCACTCACCTCTTCTCGCCCGTGACGGTCGGCGTCCACACGCTGCCCAACCGGCTCGTGGCGACGCCCGCCGGCACGTCGATCGTCCGCGACGGCATCTCCCAGCACGGTGACCACGCCCACTACGAACGGCTGGCGCAGGGCGGCGTCGGGTTGATCATCGCCGGAGCGATGCTCGCCGACCCGGGTGGCATGTCGCGCTCCCGCTACCTGGTCGAGGCGTTCAACGAAGACGCGATGCCGTCGATGGCCAAGCGCGCCGAGCTGGTGCACGCGGAGGGCACGAAGATCTTCGGCCAGATCGCGCACCTGGGTCGTGAGCTGCTAGGCGCCGAGGCGGTGCGGTGGCCCGTGGCTCCCTCGCCGGTCCTGTCGCCGCGAGACGTCTTCCCTCCCCGCGAGCTGGAGGTCGAGGGCATCGCCGAGATCGTCGCGGCCTTCGCGCGCTCGGCCCGCAACCTCGAGCTGTGCGGCTACGACGGTGTCGAGCTACATGCCGCGCACGGCTACCTCCCCGCCCAGTTCCTCTCGCGCAGCGCCAACCAGCGCAGCGATGCGTACGGCGGCGACCTGGCCGGGCGCTACCGGTTCCTGCGCGAGCTGATCGAGGCGGTGCGAGCGAGCTGCTCCGCAGAATTCGCCCTCGGTGTCCGGCTCAGCGCGGAGGAGGAGATCCCCGACGGCATCGACACCGAAGAGACGTGCCGAATCGCCGAGCTCATGGCCGCGCAGGGCGGGGTCGACTACGTCAGCGTGACCCACGGCGTCCGGGGAGCGTACGTCAAGGACGGCACTCACCCCGACAAGGTGGCGGTGCCGTCGGCGGCCCGCGTCAAAGCGGCGTCGGGCCTGACGACACTGGTCGCCCAAAGGATCCGCGATCCGCACACCGCGGAGGATGTCCTGCGTGCCGGCAGCGCTGACCTGGTCGGCATGGCACGTGGACTGCTCGCCGATCCCGATCTTCCTCGCAAGGCCCGCGAGGGGCGCGTTGCCGAGATCCGTACGTGCCTGGGGATCAACCAGGACTGTCGCGCGTTTGACGAACACATCCACTGCGCCGTCAACGCCGAGGTCGGCCGCCTCGACGACGTTTTCCGCCCGTCGGCGACCCCGTCCACGGTGTATGTCGTCGGTGGCGGACCGGGAGGCCTTGAGGCGGCCCGGGTGGCCGCCGAGCGTGGGCATTCCGTCGTTCTGCTCGAGCGCGAGAAGGTGCTGGGCGGCCAGCTGAACGCCGCTTCGGCGGCTCCCCATCGCGGCACGCTGATCGACATCGTCGACCACCTCGCGCGGGAGCTCCGCCGCCTCAAGGTCGACGTCAACCTGGGCGCCGAGATCTCCCTCGACGACCTGGCGGACATCGCCGGGGAGGCCTCCAGCGTCATCGTCGCGACCGGGTCGGTGCCGGTCGACGCGCCCAGGCAGTTCCCCGCCGCAGTCACTGTCGAGTCGGTGCTGAGTGGCCAGATCGAGCCCAGTTCCGGCGGCTCGGCGGTCGTGTACGACGAGCGTGAGGGATTCTGGCCGGCGTTCAGCGCTGCCGAGAAGCTCGCGGCACTCGGCCTGCGTACGACCCTGGTGACGCCGGCACCCGGCATCGGCGCACGCATTCCCCACGAGAGCCTTGCCCCGTTGTTGCGCCGCCTCGACGAGGCGGGCGTCGCTCTGCTCCCGGGGCACCGCCTGGTCCCGGACGGCGCCGGCGTGCGGGCCGTCGCCGCGGTGGGTGGCGAAGCGCGAAGTCTCCCGGCCGAGGTGCTCGTCTGGAACGCCGGACGGCGGGTGCAGGACGACCTCTATCGACTCGGCCGGCGCCAGGTCGAGCTGCCGATGTACGTCATCGGTGACGCGGTCTCCCCACGCCGGATCAGCCACGCGATCCTGGAGGGCTACCGGGCGGGCGCCGTCGTCTGAGCCGGCGCCTGCGGGGCCTGCGCATCGGCTGGGTGTCTAGGCTCGCAGGCATGGCAACAGTCATCTTGGTCCGGCACGGGCGTACGACCGCGAACGCGAGCGGCGTGCTGGCGGGCAGAACGGCCGGCGTCGAGCTCGACGGGCTCGGTGCGGACCAGTCGAAGCGAGCAGGTGAACGCCTGGCAGCGGTGCCGCTCGTCGGCATCGTCTCGAGCCCGCTGGAGCGCTGCCGGCAGACGGCGCAGGCGATCCTCGATCAGCAACGCGGGTCTCCGCCGATGCCGATCGAGGATGGCATCACCGAGTGCGACTACGGCGAGTGGCAGGGCCGGGCACTCGCCGACCTCGCCAAGGAGGACCTGTGGTCCGTGGTGCAGACCCAGCCGTCTGCCGCCACGTTCCCGGGCGGCGAGTCCATGGTGGCGATGCAGGGTCGGGCCGTCGCCGCGATCCGGCGTCTCGATGCCGCGTTCGAGGCCGAGCACGGGCCGGGCGCGATCTGGGCGGCAGTGAGCCATGCCGACATCATCAAGTCGATCCTGGCTGACGCACTCGGAATGGACCTCGACCTGTTCCAGCGCATCCACGTCAATCCGGCGTCGGCGTCGATCGTCCGCTACACCCCTGACCGGCCGGATGTCGTGGCTGTGAACACCGATGCCGGCGACCTCTCCTGGCTCGGCGCGACCCCCAGCGCGACTGATGCACCGGTCGGCGGCGGAGCAGGCCCCGAGGGCTCGCCTCGGGCTCGCTCCTAACATGGCTACATGCCACCCATCGTCCACGGATTCGACTGGCCCGACCGATTCGTGATCGGGACGGTCGGCGAACCCGGGTCGCGTACGTTCTTCATGCAGGCCCGCGCCGGATCGCGGATCATCAGTGTCTCGCTCGAAAAGGACCAGTCCGCCGCGCTCGCCGAGAGGGTCGAGGAGGTCCTCGACGAGCTGATGGCGACGGACGGCAATCCGTACAGCGTGCCGGCGCTGACTCCCGAGGGTCTGGTCGACAACGAGCCGCTGGACCTGCCCATCGACGAGCAGTTCCGCGCTGGGGTGATGAGCCTCGGCTGGGACCCGACGACCGCGCAGATCGTGATCGAGGCGTTCCCGATCATCGAGGTCGACATGGACGAGCTCGAAGACGTTGAGGTGATCGAGGTCGAGCCGGAGGAAGCCCTGATCATCCGGATCCCGGTCGGCACCGCCCGGGCGTTCGCCAAGCGCACGCGCGAGGTCGTCGGCGCAGGCCGACCGATCTGCCCGTTGTGCCGGCTCCCGATGGATTCCGAGGACCACATCTGCGAGCTGCCCGACGGGTTCCGGTGACTCTCTCTGCCGACCTCCTCGAAGGGGAGCTCGAGCTGACGAGCCGGATCATGCCGGCGTCCAATGCGACGTTCCTCGGCCAGATCGGCGACGTGCCGGTCGTCTACAAGCCCATTGCCGGCGAGCGGCCCTTGTGGGACTTCCCTGATGGCAACCTCGCTCATCGCGAGGTCGCGGCCTACGCGGTCTCGGAGGCGTTCGGCTGGAACATCGCCCCGTTCACCTGGCTGCGCGACGGTCCGCTGGGCCCCGGCATGGCTCAGCTGTGGCAGGACACCGATCCGGCGCAGCAGGCCGTCACGCTCGTGGCCACCGACGGGATGCCCGACGAAGGCTGGTGCCACGTCTTCGACGGCATGGACGAGCAGGATCGGCCGGTGTCGCTCATCCACGAGGACTCCGCCGCACTGCGCCGGATGGCCGTGTTCGACATCGTCGTCAACAACGCCGATCGCAAGGGTGGCCATGTCCTGGAGATGACCGACGGGCACCGTCATGGCGTCGATCACGGGCTCACGTTCCACGTCGAGCACAAGCTGCGCACAGTCCTGTGGGGATGGCTGGGCCACGAGCTGGACACCGACGAGCTAGCGGGCGTCGAACGTGTGCGCTCGGGGCTGGCCGGCGACCTCGGCGACACGCTCGACCCGCTCCTCACAGAGGCCGAGATCGGTGGGCTGGCCGCGCGCTGCGACCGCCTGCTTCACGATGCGCGTTTCCCGGCACCGCAGGGTCACATGCCCGCGATCCCCTGGCCGCCGTTCTGAGCAAACGTATGCCGGAGAGCCATTCCGCCAGCGTGAATGACCTGCTAACCTCGCAGTAATCAACAGGTAACCTGATAATTGTGGAGGCGTTGTGTCCGTCCTGGCCCGACCTTCGGTGGCCGCATTCGCTGCCAGAACGCTCCAACGTGTTGTCGGCCTGGCCGCCCGATCCGGGAAGGCCGGCCCTTCCCCGTACGAGCGCCTCGCGGAGTTCCCCGGCAACAGCCACGAGATCACGATCCCGACCTCGATCGCACCGGCTCGGGCCGTCGTCTATCTCCCTGCCACCGGCGGCCCTACTCCCGCGGTCCATGTGAACTTCCACGGCGGCGGATATGTCATACCGCTCATCGACCTGGATGATCCGCTCTGCCGGTCCCTCGCCGCTGAGGCGGGCGTCGTCGTCATCAACGTCGACTACGTCGTCGCCCCGCAGCACCCCTTCCCGGCTCCGACCCGCCAGGCGTACGAGGTCGTCGAATGGGTCGCCGCCAACGGCGCCGAGCACGGCTGGGACGGCGGCCGCCTCACGGTTGGTGGCCAGAGCGCCGGTGGTGGCCTGGCCGCCGCGGTGGCGCGCCAGGCTCTCGAGCAGGACGGCCCTGCGCTCGCGTTGCAGGTGCTCCACTACCCGCCGCTCGACCTGGCGACCAGCGCCAAGGACAAGCACGCCGCGGCTCCCAAGCCGAAGCTGCGTCCTTGGATGGCAGAGGTCTTCGACGGCTCGTATGTGCCCGATCCCCAGGACCGGCTCGATCCACTGGTCTCCCCCGCCAACCCCGCCGACACGGCCGATCTCCACGGCATCGCGCCCGCTCTGGTCATCACGGCGGCACTGGACCTGTTGCGCGCTGAAGGCGAGACGTACGCCGACCGGCTCCGCGGGGCGGGCGCGCTGGTCGAGCACCACGACGTCGCTGACGCCGACCACGGCTACGACAGCGAGGACGACGACAAGGCGCGCGAGGTCTACGCCCTCATCGCGCGCCACGTGCAGCAAGCCACCGCACTCACGATCCCCGAGACGACCTGAGCCCGCACCTCCCGGTTGCAGCGCCTCTGATCAGTGAGAATGAGCGCATGGCCGGAAATCCCACGCTCCTCTATCTCGTGAAGCAGCTCGAGCTGTCCGTACGAGCTCGCCTCGACGAGCTGATGCGACCCGTCGGCCTGACCGCCCTGCAGTACACCGCGCTGACCGTGCTCGAACGCCACGGTGACATCAGCTCGGCCCAGCTGGCGCGCAACTCGTTCGTGACGGCCCAGACCATGGCTGACATGGTCGTGATCCTCGAGGATCGCGGCTTGATCGAGCGGCATCGCGATCCCGGCGACAAACGCCGCCTGCTCATCGCGCTGACCCCGGCCGGGCGGGCGGTCCTGGAGGACCGGCGCCCGCACGTCGCGGCCATCGAGAAGCGGATGACCGGCGCGCTCAGCACCTCGGACGCGGCCCTGCTACGCCGCTTCCTCGTGGACTGCCGCACCAGTCTCGAAACCTGAGCCTCAGGGCAGCGTGAGGGTCAGCGCCGGCGCTCGTCCGTCCGGGCCCGACACGACCCGCGACACGCAGATGCAGACCGCGTCGTCGCGCTCCTTCTGCCGCTCGCTCAGGAACACGTCCCGGTGGTCGATGACCCCGTCGACCGCGCCGATGTCGACCCGGCACAGCCCGCACTCGCCCTTGCGGCAGTCGTACATCATGTCGGCACCGGCGGCGGTCAACGCCTCGAGCATCGTCGAGCCAGAGCCGACGGTCGTCTCGACGCCCAGCTGCGGCACCCGCACGGTGAACTCCTCGGCGTCGAACCAGCCGCTGCTGCCGAACGTCTCGAAGCGCAGGTTGGCCGGCGGCAGCGCCTCGCCCGCCCAGGCCCGGCGCACCCCGTCCATCAGCCGGATCGGGCCGCACACATACATCTCCGTCCCGGATGCTCGCGGATCGCCGGCGACACCGGCAACGAGTGCGGCGATGTCGAGCGACGAGCCCTCGTCATCGACGTGCACCTCGAGGCGCTCGCCGTGCAGCTCCGCGAGCGACGACAGATAGGCCATCTGCTCGCGGCTGCGCCCGACGTAGACGAGGGAGTAGTCCGCCTTCAGGCCACGCAGCACGCGGGCCATCGCGACGAGCGCGGTGATGCCGACGCCCCCGGCCACCAGGACGTACCGGACGGCGCCGACGCGCAGCGGGAAGTTCTGGAGGGGCTGCGTCGTCATCAGCTCGTCGCCGACCTCGCAGGCCGTGCATGAACACCGAACCGCCGCGCGACTCCGGCACCCGCAGCACGCTGATCGTCAGCCGTCGACCGTCGTCGTCGGACTCCACCACGGAGTACGACCGCACGTCCTCGCGGCCATCGAGCTGCACGCGGACGTCGAGATGCGTGCCGGGGCGGGCGACGCCCGGCGGCTGCGCCCGGGCGTTCGATCGTGATGCGCCGGATGTCTCGGGCGACCGGCACCGACTCGACGACGCGGCCGAGCCGCCACTCGGCCCGGTTGTCGACGCTCATCGCACCGTTGACGCGGCTGGGACCTCGGCGCCGCTGCGCCCTTCGGCCTGCAGCATGCGATCGAGGATCCGGCGCACCCACATGCCGCCGGCGTCGATGTTGAGGCTGTAGAACGCGTGCTCAGGGTTGGCGTCGATCGCCTCCTGCTGCGCCGTGAGCATCGCCTCGTCCTCGGCGAACACACCTTGGACGCCGTTGCGCAGCTGCGTCGTGATGAGCTGGCTGTCGAGCCGGTAGTTGCGCATGAACGCCCAGAAGTAGTGCGAGCTGCGCTCGGTCCTCGGCGTGATCGTGTTCATGACGTAGCCATTGACGCCCTGGCTGCGGTCGCCGTCTGGCGCCCCGGTGCCGGCCTTCGCGACGCCGACGTCGATGCAGATCGTCGATGGCGCGTAGTAGTGGATGATCTGCCAGCGGTCGACGCGCCCCTCGAAGTCGGGGAAGCGGTCGCGGATGTTCTTGAGCCAGAACGGCGGCGGTGCGACGTCGTGCATCCACCGCGAGACCGTGACGCTGCCATCGTCCTCGAGGCGGGTGTGGAACTCGGACTCGCTGAGCTCGGCCTGGCCGATGCTCGACCCGTGCACGAACTCCTCATGCGTCAGATCCATCAGGTTGTCGAGGATCAGCTGGTAGTTGCACGGAGCCTCGATCGTGAGACCGTCACCCGCCCACTCCGGCGAGTCCATCTGGTGCATGTCCGGGATCAGGTCCGGGTCGGCCAGCGTCATGTCTCCCGGCCAGACCCAGATGTAGCGGTAGCGCTCCACTGCCGGGTACGACGGCACCATCGCGCTGGGGTTGATCGTCTCCTGCGCCGGCATCGCGGTGCAGCGACCGGCCGAGTTGTACGTCAGGCCGTGATAGGGGCACTGCACCTCGTCCGAGCCGATCAGCTTGCCCATCGAGAGCGGCGCCAGGCGGTGCCAGCATGCGTCGGCGAGGGCGACCGGCCGACCGTCGGCCGTGCGGTAGATCGCCATCGGGATGTCCGCGATGGTGCGCGCGAGCAGCCCCTTGTTGCTGACCTCGTGGTCCCACGCGACGGCGTACCACGCGTTGAGCGGGTGCGGGAAGATCTTGGCCGTGACGGCGTCCTGGTCGACGAGCGACATGGCGGCTCCTGTCTGTGGGCACGGGATCGTGCGGTGATCTGTCGAGCATCCGGCGGGCAGGGTGATCGGCGCCACCGCGTTTTCACCCACTGAAAGTCAGTGCGCTCCGAGCGCGCGGGAAATCCCTCGCGCCGCCGTCCGTACGGCCGGCGCCAGGGCGTGGGGATGCGCATCGACGGCCGAGGTCACCAGCGAGACGGCCGCCACGATCTCGCCCTGGGAACCGTGAACCGGCGCGGCGACCGACAGCGCATCGTCGGTGACCATGCGATCACTCACGGCATAGCCGCGGTGCCTCACCTCTGCGAGCTCGCGCCGCAGTCGCTCACCGTCGGTGATCGTGAACGGCGTGTATGCCGGCAGTGGCCCGTCGATCACGGCCTCCTGGACGTCGGTCGGCGCGTGTGCGAGCAGGGCCAGCCCGACCCCGGTGGCATGCAGCGAGAATCGGCCACCGACCCTGGTGAGCACCGGTACGGCGCCGTGCCCCGCGATGCGCTCGACGAACACGAGCTCCAGCCCCTCGCGTACCGCCAGCTGCACGTTCTGCCGAGTCACGACGTAGAGGTCCTCGAGGAACGGCAGCGCGCGTTCGCGTAGTCCCACCCCGCGCGGTGCGAGCGTGCCGACCTCCCACAGTCGCAGCCCGATCCGGTAGCGGTTCGACGTCGTACGTTCGAGGGCTCCCCACTCGACGAGCTCGGCCGCTCGTCGGTGCAACGTCGGGAGAGTCAGCCCGGTTCGCTCGGCGAGCTCGCTGAGCGTGAGCTCGGGTCGCTCAGGCGAGAACGCGTCGAGGATCGCGAGGACCTTCGACGTGACCGACGTGGCCGCGTCTGTCACAGGCCACCGCGGAGCTCATGCGGCAGCGCCTTGCGGCCGCGCACCAGGAAGTCGCGCAGCATCATGCGCTCTGCCTCCGTGAAGTCCGCCAGCATCACATCCTCGATGTCGCGGACCAGGAGAGACAGCTCGACCACGAGTCGGCTGCCTTCGGCCGTCAGGGTCAAGCGGTGGTTGCGGCGGTCGGCGGGATCCTGCGAGCGGCTGATGAAGCCGAGCGACTCCAGCGACGTCACGACCGAGGCCATGCTCTGCGGGCGTACGAAGGAACGGCGGGCCAGATCGGCCGCCGTCATCCCCGGGTGCCGCGCCAGGACGCTCATGGCGACGAACTTCGGCATCGTCAGGCCCAGCGCTGCCGCTGCCGCGTCGACCCGGCCGCGCACCGCCAGCTCGACCTGCTTGAGCAGGTAGAGCAGCGACGACTCGACCGGCTCCTCGACCGCGACCTGCGCGCTCATGCCTGCACCACTCGCGCCCCCTGCTCGCAGAGCTCGCGGGGGGACCCCCAGCTGCGCCCGCTCATGTGCGCATCGCAGCCAGCCGACCGCGTACACCGTGCAGCACCGAGATCAGGCCGCGCGGCATCCACAGCAGCGCCAGGATCAGCAGCACGGCGTAGGCCGCGTACTGCAGGATCGGCCCGGCTGTCGCCGGCAGTCCCGGCTGGGTGCTGATGCGGTTGAGCACCTCGATCACGACCGACATCACGATCGCGCCGACGACCCCGCCCCACAGCGCGCCGAGACCGCCGACGACGGCCATGATGACGTACTCGAACGACCGCGATGCGGGGAACGACTCGGGGCTGATGAACGGGGTGAAGAACGCCGACAAACCTCCGGCGAGTCCGGCGAAGGCCGCCGAGATGGCGAACACCGTGAGCTTGGCCCTGAACACGTTGACACCTGCGGACGCCGCCGCGGTCTCGCTGCCCGCAAGGGCCTGGATGCCGCGGCCGAACCGGCTGCTGATCAGGTTGCGGCTGATGACCAGCACAAGCGCCAGGCAGCCGAGGGCCAAGTAGGCGTAGTCGCGCGGGTCGGTGATCTCGTACGATCCGACGGCGAGCGGCGGGATGCCGGCGATGCCGAACGACCCGCCGAGGTAGTCGAACGTGTTCATTGCCGCGACGACCATGAGCAACAAGGCCAGGGTGCCGAACGCGAGGTAGTGACCCCGGAGCCGCAGCAACGGGATGCCCACCACGGCCGCGAAGGCCGAGGCCAGGACCGGTGCGAGCACGAGCGCCAGCAATGGCGGCAGCGCCCACGTGGTCGTGCCGATCCCGACGGTGAGGGCCCCGGCTGCGAAGAACGCGCCCTGGCCGAGCGACGCCTGTCCGGCATATCCCATCAGCAGCGACAGCCCGGTGACGACGATCGCCGCGAGCACCAGCTGCATGAAGAACGTGACGTCGGCCATGACCATCGGCATCGCGATGGCCACCACGGCGAGCGCCGCGATCGTCGAACGGGTGAGCAGGGTCGACGTACGTCGACCCGCCAGCATGGTGCTCATTTCGCCTCCTCGGTGACCAACGTGCTGCTGCGGACGACCATGATCGCGAGCATCATGAGCAGCGCGACCTCGGTCTGGTAGGACCCGTCGAGATAGCCCGCGACGAGCTGACCGGTGACGCCGAGGACGATGCCGCCCAGGAGCGTGCGGCCGGGACTGGTGAGCCCACCGAAGACCGCGGCGGCGAACCCGCTCAACGCGAATGGCAGGTCGGACGAGAACGACAGCGCCACCGACGGCGAGATCAGCGCGCCGGCGAGGCCGCCGAGTGCACCTCCCACGGCGAACGCGATGAATCCCATCCGCCGCACATTGATGCCGACGAGCGCGGCGGCGCGGGGGTTGGAGGCACACGCCGTCAGGCCCTTGCCGACATACGTACGGCTGAAGAACAGCGACAGGGCGACGAACGTCGCGAGCGTCGCCGCCACGACCAACAGGCGCTGGCGCTGGACGTCGGCGCCGAGGATCGACACCGAGCCGCTCAGGCCGGGCGGCGATACCGGGTCCTGACCCCAGGCCGTGATGAAGATCGCCGCGCAGAAGATCGACACGCCGAGGGTCACGATGAGTGCGATCAGCGGGTCGGTGCCGGGCTTGCCGATCGCGACGACGCCGACGACGAGTCCGATCAACCCGCACGCCACGACGGTGACCAGCTGCGCCAGCCCCTGAGGCAGGACGCCGTCGAGCAGCGAGTAGGAGATGAAGCCGCCGAACACCGCGAAGGTGCCCTGGGCGAAGTTGACGACGCGCGTCACCCGGTGGATGACGACGAAGCCGCTGCCGACCAGCGCAAACGTGCACCCGAGGGCGACCCCCGAGACGAGATAGGTGATGAAGTCGCTCATGGCTCGATGTCCTTCCCGACGTCGAGACCGCCGAAGTAGGCGGCTCGCACCGCGGGGCTGTCGGCCAGCTCCTCGGTCGTTCCCGAAACCGTGATCCGGCCGGCCTCCAGCACGTATGCCCGCGAGCACAGCTCGAGCGCGAGCCCGACCTCCTGCTCGATCAGGACGACGGTCGTGCCGTGCTCCCGGTTGATGGTGCGCAGGTGCTCCGCGAGGTCGGCGACGATCAGGGGGGCCAGGCCGAGGGACAGCTCGTCGATGACGAGGATCTGCGGATCGGCCATCAGTGCACGGCCGACGGCGACCATCTGCTGCTGGCCGCCCGAGAGCGTGCCTGCCTTGCGGTTCGCGAAGTCGCGCAGCGCCGGCAACAGGTCGAAGATCCGTGACGGGTCACGGTCGCCCGAGCGCCACGCGCCGAGGACCAGGTTGTCCACGACGCTCATGTCGGCGAACATCTGCCGGCCCTCAGGCACCTGCGCGACCCGACCGTCAGTGACGATGGACCCGGACTCGATCGGCACCAGGCCGCTGATGGCGTTGACCAGTGTCGACTTGCCGGCACCGTTCGGGCCGATCAGTGCGACCATCTCGCCGGCTTCGGCGCGCAGGCTCACGCCGTCCAGTGCGGTCGCCGATCCATAGCGGACGACGACGTCGTCAACGGTGAGCATGAGTGGCACCCGCTCCCAGGTAGGCGTCGATGACGCGTTGATTGGCCCGGATCTCGTCCGGCTTGCCCTCGGCGATGACCTCGCCGAGGTCCAGGACCGTGATCGAGTCGGCGAGCCGCATGACCAGGGCCACGTCGTGCTCGACGAGCAGGATCGTGGTCCCGATGTCCTTGAGCTGCTCGACGAGCACGGCGAAGTCCTCGCGCTCGTCGGCCCGGAGGCCTGATGCGGGCTCGTCCAGCAGCAGCACCGTCGGTTCCGCCGCGAGCGAGCGGGCGACCTGCATGCGTCGCTGCTGCCCGAGCGGCAGGTCGATGGCCGGCCGGTCGGCCCAGTCGGCCAGTCCGACCCGCTCGAGCGCCTCGTGGGCGGCCGCGGTGATCCGTCGCTCCTCGGCTCGTTGCGCGGGCAGACGCAGCGCCGCCGAGAAGATCCCGGCCCGCGTACGGGCGTGCGCCCCCACCATGACGTTCTCGAGGACCGTCATGGCGGGGAACACACGCGCACCCTGGAACACGATCGACACCCCGCGGCGGGCCCGCACGTGCGGCGCCAGCCGGTCGATGCGCTGACCGTCGAGGGTTATCGATCCGGAGTCGAGCCGGAGGTGGCCGCTGACCAGGTTGAACAGCGTCGACTTGCCGGCGCCGTTCGGACCGATGATGCCCCGCAGCTCGCCACGCGCGACGTCGAGATCGACGCCCCGCGCGGCAACCACCCCCCCGAAGGACTTCGTGGCTGCGCGGACCTGCAGGAGCATGGTCATTTCGGCAGCTCGGTCTCGAACTGCTTGCGGCTGAAGTCGGTCGCGGTGAACGCGCCGTCCTTGACCTCCACGATCGCCACGGCGGTCTTGTCGAGTCCGCTGTGATCGGTCTTGGAGTACGTGAACCGACCCGTCGGCGTCAGCACGTCGAGGCCCTCGAGCGCATCGCGGATGGCCTCGCGATCGGACGACCCGGCCTTCTCGATCGCGGCCTTGGCGATCTGGATGCCCGTGACGCCGTCGAACGCGAACTGCGGCGGGAAGATGCCCTTGTTGGCCTTCTGCCACGGTCCGGCGAACGTGTCGATGAGCGACTTGAGCGGTCCGTCCGGAAGATCCTTGCCGGGCACGGCGATGCTGCTGGCCATGATCATGCCCTCGGCCGCATCACCGGCAGGCTCGGTGAACAGGTTGGACGCGTTCGCTCCGGTCGCGGTCATCTTGACGCCCGAGCCCTGCAGCTGCTTGGCGATGATCACCGGTGCCGGACCTGCGGCCCAGACGAGGAAGGCATCAGCCTTGGCGTTCTTGGCCTTCGTGATGAGCGGCGTGAAGTCCGTCGAGGCCGGATCAAGCGGCTCGTCCATCACGACGTCGATCCCGGCCGCCTTGGCTGCGGCCTTGGTGGCGTCGTTGCCCGTCGGTCCGTAGACGTCCTTGCCGTTGTAGGCGATCGAGAGGGTCTTGACGCCCTGCTCGCTGAAGTAGTCGACGAGCTGCTCGGCGTACGCCTTCGGGCTCGCCGGGATCGTGAAGGCGTAGGGGTTCTTGCCGTCGACGAACGCGGTGACCGGGCCCAGGGCGAGAGTCGGGACCTTCCGGCTCATCGCGGTCGGGCCGATGGCCGTCGATGCGCTGACATTTGCCGACGACAGGATCAGGCTGATGTCCTTGTTGGCGGTCATCTTGCTGTACTCCGTGACCGACTGGGGAACATCGCTCTTGTCGTCGACGATCGTGAGCTTGATCTTCCGCCCGTCGATGCCTCCGGCCTTGTTGATGGCTGCCACTTCCTGCTCCGCGGCGGCCTTGTCGCCGATCCCGAGTGGTGCGAGGGGACCGGTCAGCGGCGCCACCATCCCGATCGTGATCGGTCCGCTGTCGTCGCTTCCGGAGCCTCCGCCAGAACCGCAGGCGGCCAGCCCGAGCGCAGCGGCCAGGCCCAGGGCCATCAGTCGTGTGGATCTCATCTGTACTCCTCGGTGAGAGGGGGCCCGCGCCGTTCGAATGAGCGTCGACTCCCGTACTTTTCATTCAGGTTTCCTGATGATCAGGTGACCTGACAGTGGAGTATGAGTCAGATCACAGCGACTGTCAAGGGTCGCTGGCCTGGACGGGAAATGGCCGCGAAAACAGGTAGTTGACAACAGTCGCGGACAAGTTCACACTGATGCCGACTAACAGGTTTCCTGATGATTACTTTGAAAGGCAGTCTCCAGATGCAGCTCAACGACAAGGTCGCGATCGTCACCGGGAGTGGTCAGGGGCTCGGTCGTTCGTACGCCCTCGCGCTGGCCGCGGCCGGAGCCAGTGTCGTGGTCAACGACGTCGACGAGGCCCAGGCCAAGCAGGTCGCCGAAGAGATCGCCGACGCCGGCGGAACCGCGGTTGCCGAGCCCGTCGCGGTCGGCACCAGCGAAGCCGCACAGCAGCTCGTGTCCCGCGCGGTCGACGAGTTCGGCGGCCTCGACGTCATGGTGACGAATGCCGGCATCCTGCGCGACAAGGTGCTGTGGAACATGAGCGACGAGGACTTCGACGCCGTCATCCACGTGCACCTCCGCGGCACGTTCACGTGCGCCCGCGAGGCCATGAAGCACTTCCGCGAAGCCGGCCAAGGAGGACGCCTCGTCCTCGCCGGATCGCCGGCCGGCCAGCGCGGCAACTTCGGCCAGACCAACTACGCCGCCGCCAAGGCCGGCATCGCCGCGATGGCGCGCACCTGGGCCATGGAGTGCGCCAAGGCCGGCGTCACGGTCAACGCCGTCGTCCCCAACGCCGCCACCGTCATGACCGAGACGATCCCGTTCCTGGCGCCCTACGTCGAGGCGATGAAGGCCGGCGAGCCGATCCCGTCGGTCGTACGCCGCGCAGCCTCGTTCGGCCCGCCCGAGGATGTCGCCGGGCTCGTCGTGTTCCTCGCCTCCGACGGCGTCCAGCCACATCACCGGCCAGTGCATCGGCATCGGCGGCGACCGCATCTCGCTGTGGTCGCACCCCACCGAGATCCGCAGCGCGTTCCTCGACGGCGGCTGGAGTGCCGACGCGATCGCGGAGGCCTTCGACTCGTCGGTCGGCGAGTCGCTCGAGACGTACGGCATCCCGCTGCCCAAGATCCCCACGACGCAGCGCGAAGGGGCCTGAAACCGTGACGACGCGCTACACGTGCGCGATCGACGTCGACGCCATCGTCGCCGTCGACGTGCACACCCATGCCGAGGTCGACGGCTGCGGGCACTACTCGCTACCGGATGAGCTGCGCGCGGGCGCGGATGCCTACTTCGGCACCGACGGCGACGGCCCGCCGACCCTCGACCAGCTGGCCGAGTTCTACCGCAGTCGCTTCATGGCGGCCGTGGTGTTCACGGTCGATGCCGAGTCAGCGCTCGGCCACCCCCGGCTCAGCAACACCGAGGTCATCGAGGCGGCGGCACGCAACGCCGACGTGCTGATCCCCTTCGCGAGCATCGACCCCGCGAGGGGCAAGGCCGGTGCCCGCGAGGCGCGCCGGCTGATCGAGGAGGAGGGCGTCCGCGGCTTCAAGTTCCACCCCAGCGTCCAGGCGTTCTGGCCCGACGACCGAGCGGCATACCCGATCTATGAGGTCATCGCCGAGCACGGCCTGCCCGCGCTGTTCCACAGCGGCCAGACCGGCATCGGCTCGGGACTGCCGGGCGGCGGCGGGATCCGGCTGAAGTACTCCGACCCCATGCGGCTCGACGACGTCGCGGTCGACTTCCCCGAGCTGCCGATCATCATCGCCCACCCGTCGTTCCCCTGGCAGGACGAGGCGCTGGCGGTGGCGACCCACAAGCCCAACGTCCACATCGACCTGTCCGGGTGGTCGCCGAAGTACTTCCCGCCGCAGCTCGTGAAGTACGCCGGCAGCCTGTTGAAGCACAAGGTCATGTTCGGATCCGACTTCCCGCTGATCTCGCCGGACCGCTGGCTCAAGGACTTCGCGGATCTGCCGCTCAAGGACGAGGTTCGCCCGCTGATTCTGAAGGACAATGCGGTCAGGGTCCTTGGCCTCGGAACGTCCTCATGACGACGGACACCCGGCCGACCGTGAGGAAGGCGCGCGCCGTGAGCACGACTGTCCACGACCACGGGATCGGCTCGTGGCCCATGCGCCGCGCCCGGATCAGCCCGCATCGCACCGCCCTCGTCGGGCCCGACGAGGAGCTCGACTACGCCGCGCTCGCCTCCCGCGTCGAGCACCTCGCGACGACCCTGCGCACGCTCGGCATCGGCCGCGGGGACCGCGTGGCATACCTCGGGCCCAATGCGATCTCGACGTTCGAGTGCCTGTTCGCGTCCGGCCGTCGCGGGGCGATCTTCGTCCCGCTCAACACCCGGCTCACGGGGAGCGAGATCGCGTACATGCTGCGCGACAGCGGTGCGCGCCTGCTGGTCTATGGGCCCGAGTGCGCGGCGACCGTCGCCGAGGCGAACCCCGAATCCCTCGGCGTGCAGCACGTGCTCTCGGTCGACGAGCTGCGGGCGCTCGTACGCTCGACGCCCGCCGAGCCGGACGACCCGGCCAACCACACGACTCGCGTGGAGCTCGACGACCCGGCGCTGATCCTCTACACCTCCGGCACGACCGGCCGCCCCAAGGGCGCGGTCCTCAGCCACGGCAACATCACCTGGAACACCGTCAACCAGCTGGCCCACGTGGACCTCGCCAGCACCGACGTCACGATCTGCGCCGCACCGCTGTTCCACGTCACCGGGCTCGGGCAGATCACGATGCCGACGTTCTTCAAGGGCGGCACGGTCGTCGTCGTCCCGAAGTTCGACCCCGGACCGTTCCTCGAGCTCCTCGAGCAGCGCAAGGCGACGGGCTTCGCGGCCGTGCCGACGATGCTGCAGATGATCTGCGACCACCCCGACTGGGAGCGGCGGGACGTGTCGTCACTGCGCTACGTCGTGTTCGGTGGCTCACCCGTGCTCGCCCGCGTCGCCCAGAAGTGGCTCGACCGCGGCGTGCAGGTGCAGCAGGGATACGGCCTGACCGAAGCGGCCCCCGGAATCCTGATGGCCGTGCCCGAGGGCATCGCCGACCATCCGGTCTCGGCCGGCGTGCCGCACTTCTTCACCGACACGACCCTCGAGACGCCGTTGCGCGAGCGGATCGACGGCCCCGGGCAGGGCGAGCTGCTGGTCCGCGGACCCCATGTGTTCACGGGCTACTGGGATCGACCCGGCGACACCGCCGAAGCCATGAGCGCCGATGGCTGGCTGCGTACGGGCGACGTCGTGCGCGTCGACGAGGACGGCTGGGCCCAGGTCGTCGACCGGGTCAAGGACATGATCATCTCCGGCGGAGAGAACATCTATCCCGCCGAGGTCGAAGCCGTGATCGCCGAGCTGCCCGGCATCGACCTGGTCGCCATCGTGGCCAAGCCCGACGAGCGCTGGGGCGAGGTCGGCCACGCCTTCGTCGTCCTCGCCGATGACGCCACGCTCGACGAAGCCGCACTGCGCCAGCACCTCGAGGGGCGACTGGCCCGCTACAAGATCCCGCAGAGCGTCGAGTTCGTCGACGACCTGCCCCGAAACGCGACCGGCAAGATCCTCCGCGCGCCCCTGCGCGAACGAGCACGCACCTCCCCACCGAAAGGCCAAGCATGACCATCGAGATCGACCGCCCCCAGGACCTGCTGACGATGATCGGCGAGGACCTGGGCACGAGCGAGTGGCTCGCCATCCCGCAGTCGGACATCGACCTGTTCGCCATCGCGACCCACGACAACCAGTGGATCCACACCGATGTCGAGCGCGCCAAGACTGGCCCGTTCGGCGGAACGATCGCCCACGGCTACCTCACGCTCTCCCTGCTGATCCCGCTGTGGTCCTCGATGCTGGAGTTCCGGCAGATCGACATGGCGGTCAACTACGGACTCAACAAGGTGCGTTTCCCCACGCCGGTCCCGGCCGGTTCGAAGGTCCGCCTCAGTGCGTCGCTCGCCGGCGCCGAGGACGTCGGACGCGGCGGCATCCAGGCCACGATCGACGCCACGATGGAGCTCGACGGCTCCCCCAAGCCCGCCTGCATCGCGCAGATGGTGCACCGCTACTACCAGTCCTGAACCCGCACCGACGAAGGAACGTGACCACGATGACCGCAACAGAGCACCTCGCAGAACCCACCCTCGCGCGTCCCGCAATCGCCCCACGCCAACTCTTCATCGGCGGTCGGTGGGTCGAGGCAGTCGACGGTGGCCGCACCGAGATCATCGACCCGTCGACGACCGAGGTCATCACCACGGTCGCCGAGGCGGGTGCCGCTGACATCGATGCCGCCGTGCAAGCTGCGCGTGCCGCCGGTCCTGCGTGGGCTGCTCTGCCGGCCCGCGAGCGCGGACGCATCCTGCACCGGGTGTCGTTGCTGATGCGCGAGCGTGCGGACGAGCTCGTCGCGACCGAGAGCATCGACGTCGGCAAGCCGGTCTCGCTGTGCCGCCCGGTCGACGTCACCACGGCCGCCAACCAGTACGAGTACTACGCCGGCCTGGCGCAGGCCATCGAGGGCTCGACGCGGTCCACCGACTTCCCGGCGCTGGCGTACACCCGGCGCGAGCCGCTCGGTGTCGTCGCGGCGATCACACCGTTCAACTTCCCGCTGATCCTCAGCAGCACCAAGCTGGCGCCGGCCCTGGCCGCCGGCAACACCGTCGTGCACAAGCCGGCCGACATCGCACCCCTGAGCGCGCTGCTGATGGGCGAGATCTTCGCCGAGGCCGGAGTGCCCGATGGTGTCGTCAACATCGTCTCGGGTCTCGGCCCGGTCGCCGGCGACGCCCTGCTCAACCACCCGGGCGTCGACAAGATCGCGTTCACCGGCTCCACAGCGGTCGGCCGTCACGCCGCCGCCGTCGCGGGCGAGGCGCTCGTCCCGATCACGCTCGAGCTCGGCGGCAACGCCGCTCAGATCATCTTCGAGGACGCTGACCTCGACAAGGCGATCGGTTCGGCGATCAAGGGTTTCGTGTTCAACACCGGGCAGTTCTGCATGGCGGGCCCGCGCCTGCTCGTGCACTCCAGCTTGTACGAGACGGTGCTCGGCATCCTCTCGCAGGCTGTACCCGGAGTGCCGCTCGGCGACCCGTTCGACCCCGAGACCGTCATCGGCCCGATGGCCGCCGAGCAGCACCGCGCCAAGGCGGAGGGGTTCATCGCCCAGGCTCGCGCCGAGGGCGGCCGCATCGTCACCGGCGGCGGACGGCCCGACCTGCCTGGCTACTTCGTCGAGCCCACCGTGATCGCCGACCTGCCCAACACCTCACGTGTCGTGCAGGACGAGGTCTTCGGGCCCATCCTCACGGTGCAGCCGTTCGACACCGAGGAGGAGGCCGTCGCGATGGCCAACAGCACGGCGTACGGGCTGGCGTCTGGGCTCGTGACCGAGAACGTTGCTCGCGCTCACCGCGTCGCCGCCCAGCTCGAGGCCGGCATCGTCTGGGTCAACGACTGGGCGATGCTCGACCCGACGATGCCGTTCGGCGGCGTGAAGTCCTCCGGCCACGGCCGCGAGTACGGGCCCGAAGCGCTCGACGCCTACACGCGTACCAAGTCCGTCCTCGTCTCGCTGGCCTGAGCCGGCCCACCCAAGGAGAACCCCATGACCACCACCACCAGCAGCAGTCGTCGAGTCCCCGGGCAGCGGCTTCGCCCTCCAGGAGATCGGGCTCGAGGAGCCCCGCGACGACGAGGTCCTCGTCCGGATGACCGCCGCAGGCCTGTGCCACACCGACCTCGGCGTCGCCCATGGCGCCCTGCCGTTTCCCGCTCCCGGGCGTGCTCGGGCACGAGGGCGCCGGGGTCGTCGAACAGGTCGGCGCCGCCGTCACGTCCGTCGAGCCCGGCGACCAGGTGCTGCTGTCGTTCACGTCGTGCGCGCACTGCGACGCCTGCCGCAGCGGTCACCCGGCCTACTGCGACAGCTGGCTCACCGCCAACCTGATCGGCGGCCAGCGCGACGACGGCAGCTCCCCCATCACGCGGGAGGGCAAGGCGATCGGCGGGCACTTCTTCGGCCAGTCGAGCTTCGCCCGCCATGCGATCGTCGACGAGCGCAGCATCGTCAAGGTCGACGCCGGATGCTCCAGCTCGACCTGCTGGCTCCGCTCGGCTGTGGCGTCATGACGGGCGTCGGCGCGATCTGGAACGTCCTGGAGCCGCGCCCCGGCGCGTCGATCCTCATCACCGGCGCCGGTGCGGTCGGCCTCTCGGCGCTCATGGCTGCCGGGCTCACGCCCGCGACGACGATCATCGTCGCCGACCGTGCCCCGGCCCGGCTCGAGCTCGCGACCGAGCTCGGCGCGACGGCCGTCATCGACACGACCAAGGCCGACCTCAACGAGGCCGTCGCCGAGCTGACGGGTGGTCGCGGGGTCGACGGAGTCGTCGAGAGCACCGGCAACGTCGACGTGCTGCGGATGTCCGTCCTGGCCTTGGCGGCACGCGGAACTGCCGTCGTCGTCGGCGCACCGGCGTTCGGCACCGAGGTGCCGATCGACGTCAACTTCATGATCCCCGGTCGCACCGTCACGGGCCTGACCCTCGGCGATGCCGAGACCAGGACGCTGATCCCGACCCTCGTCGAGCTCGTCCAGAGCGGTCGGCTGCCGATCGGCCGACTCATCACGCACTACGCGTTTGACGAGATCACCCAGGCCGCCGAGGACATGGCGTCGGGCGTCACGATCAAGCCGGTCCTGCGCTTCTGACCTGCCGTTGCAGACCCGCCTTCCGGCGTTTTGACTCTGAGAATCATTGTCAATATGGTTCAGGTCCATCGAACCTCGGAAGGCACGACCACATGCGACGTTTCCTGCGACCCACAGCCGCAGCAGCCCTGGCCGCCACCATCTTGACCCTCAGCGCGTGCGGTGCGGGCTCTCGTGGCGAAGCGACCACTGACACCCTCAGGATTGCCGGCCCATTCGAAGTCCACAGCCTTGAACCAGCAGTAGACGGCGAGGTCTTCACACGTCTCCAGGTCACCGAGACGCTCGTGACCAGCGACATCAAGGGCGAGCTGGCCCCGGGCCTGGCGACGAAGTGGTCCTCGAACTCCGACAACACCGAGTGGCGGTTCGACCTCGTCGACGGTGCAACCTTCCACGACGGCACCCCCCTGACGGCCGACGCCGTGGTCGCTGCGGTGAAGACAGCCAGCGCCGTTGAGGCCAGTCCCCTGGCAGCACTGCCGATCGACCGAGTCCGTGCGGAAGGGTCCGCGGTCACGTTCAAGCTCACGAAGCCCGACCTGACGCTCCCCGCAGTGCTGACCCACTACAGCGCAGCGATCCTGGCACCCGCCTCGTACGACAAGCAGGGTCATGTCACCGAGGTCATCGGGACCGGCCCGTACCGCGTGAAGAACCTCGAGCTTCCCGCCTCGATCAAGACGACCCGCTTCGACGAGTGGCGCGGGGATGCTCCCGCGGTGAAGAACGTGACCTTCCAGGCCGTTGGACGGCCGGAGTCCCGGGCCTTGATGGCGGTCAGCGACCAGGCCGACGTGGTGTTCGGGCTTGAGCCGGCCGGCCGCCAGCGCGTCGAGGCCGCCGACAGCGTCGAGATGGAGTCGAGCCTTCAGCCCCGCACGATCCTGCTGAAGCTCAATGCCGACCACCCGATGCTCGGCGACGTGCGGGTGCGTCGCGCCTTCAGCATGGCGCTGGACCGCGAGGCGATGGCCGACGCAGTGCTGCGCGAGAAGGAGCTGGCCGCAACCCAGCTGCTTCCGCCGTCGCTCAAGGCCTGGCACCCCGCCGATCTCACCCCGCTGACCCAGAATCAGGACGAGGCCCGCTCCCTGCTGAAGGAAGCCGGCTGGACGCCGGGCTCCAAGGGCACTCTCCAGCGCGACGGCAAGCCTCTGAAGCTCACCCTGCTCACCTACCCCGACCGTCCGGAGCTGCCGGCACTGGCGACTGCGATCCAGGCGGAGCTCGCCGAGATCGGCGTACAGATCAAGGTCGATGTGACCAACTCCAGCGAGATCCCGGCCGGGCAGGCCGACGGCAGCTTGGAGCTCGCGCTCATCGCCAAGCACTTCGCGCTGGTCTCCGACCCGCTGGTCGACATCGCCACGGTCTTCGCCCCGAAGGGGAACGACTGGGGCGTGATGAACTGGCACGACGCGAAGGTGGAGCGAGCGATCAACGCGCTGCTGGCAGGCGGTTCTGACGCTGACGCCGCGAAGCACCGCGAGACGATCGTGCGCACGGCCCAGGAAGAGCTGCCCCTCATTCCCGTGGCGTGGTACCGCATGAACGCCGCCGTGAACGATCGAGTCGATGGCTTCGTGATGGACCCGCTCGAGACCTCGTGGCGCATCACCGACCTGAAGTGGGCCTCGTGACCCCGCGACAGACACTTGCCGGAGTCCTGGCCCGCCGCGGCGCCCAGGGCGTCGGAGTGGCACTGCTGGTGTCGGTGCTGTGCTTCCTGGTGACGCGCCGGCTGCCGGGCGACGCCGCCTATCGGATCGCGGCCGGCCGGTACGGCTACGACCTGGTCGACCAGAAGGCCGCGGACGCCGTGCGTGCCGAGCTGGGTCTCGACCGGCCGGCGTGGCGCCAGCTCGGCGACTGGCTGCTGGACGTGGTCCAGCTCGACTTCGGCCGGTCGCTGGTGACCTCTCGGCCGGTGCTCGAGGAGGTCGGCTACTACCTCCTCGGCACGCTGCAGCTGGCAGCCGTGGCACTCGCCTTCGCGTTCATGGTGGGCACGACCATCGGCATCCTGGCCGCCCGTCGACCCGGCTCGATGATCGACCGACTGACCACGGGCTGGGTCGCATCGGTGCGGGCGGTCCCCCCGTTCCTCCTGGGCCTGTTGCTGGTGGTCGTCTTCTCCGCGCAGCTGGGCCTCCTCCCGGCGGTCGGCAACGGCAGCACATCCGCCATCGTCCTGCCGGCCTTGACGCTGGGCCTCGGCCTGTCCGGGCTGGTCGCCAAAATCACGCGAGATGCCGTCGTGGAGGTCAGGAGCTCGGAGTACGTGCGATTCGCCCATACCAAAGGCCTGGCCGAACGATGGGTCCTGCTGCGTCACATCGTCCGTAACGCCGCCGTCGTCCTGGTCCCCTATCTCGGCGTCCAGGCCGTCATCCTCATCGAGGGCGTGGTCGTCGTCGAGAGCCTGTTCGCGTGGCAGGGCCTGGGACATGCGCTGGTGCACGCGGTGTTCTGGCGCGATGTGCCGATCCTGCAAGCCACCGCCCTGGTGCTCGCCCTGCTCATCGTCGCCATCAACACGGTGGTCGACCTCGTGGTGCTCCGCCTCGACCCCCGACCCCGCCAACTGGAGGTCTCCGCATGACGACTCCCCTTCTCGAAGCCGGCCGCCGCGGCCGGCGGCTCAGCCACCCGCCCGATGGCGAGGCGAGCCGCGATGGTCGGGCTGGGCACCGTGGCGACGTTCGCCATCGTCGGTCCGTTGCTGCTGGGAGACCCCTCGGCACAGGACCTGGGGCGCCACCTCGAGGCGCCCACCTGGGCCGAGCCGTTGGGACGCGACGACTACGGCCGCAGCGTCCTGACCCGGCTCGCCCACGGCACGCGGCTGTCCCTGGTGCTGGCCGCTCTCTGCGTGGCCACCGCACTCGTCCTCGGCACTGTCGCGGGCATCGCGTCGGCCTGGTTCGGCGGCTGGATCGACGCAGTCTTGCGGGCAGTCTCCGAGGCATTCGTCGCGATTCCGGCCCTCCTCGTTGTCCTGCTCGTCTCCGCACTCGCCGCCGGAGGAAGTCTGTGGGCGCTTTACGTCGGTCTCGCACTCGCCCAATGGGTCGAGTACTTCAGAGTCGTCCGCGCCCGCAGCGGCCTGGTGCTGGGTTCGCCGGCAGTCGAGGCCGCCGGTCTGCTGAGGCTCGGGCCGATGCACATCGTCAGACGTCACCTGTGGCCTGACCTGCGGCCACTGCTCAGCACGCTCGCCTCGCTCGGGATGGTCACCTCGATCCTCGCGATGTCGACGCTCGGCTTCGTGAAGGTCGGGCTCCAGCCGCCGCGCGCCGAGCTCGGGCTGATGATCACCGAGTCCTTCCCCTTCTACGACGTCGCGCCCTGGCTGCCGATAGCTCCCATCGCGGTGCTGTTCCTGCTCACGATCTGCTTCCTGGGACTGCGCAACTCAGAGGACCCCTCATGACCGAAAGCACACCTTCCGAGCACGGCCTGGTCGTGCACCACGCCGTCGTCCACCACGGCAAGACCGTCCTCGCTGACGTCGACGACATACGAATCGAGCCAGAGCGGCCCCTCACCATCGTGGGCGAGAGCGGCTCGGGCAAGTCCGTGCTCGCCCACGCGCTGATGGGGACCCTGCCGCTCGACCTCTCGGCCCAGGGGTCGATGAGCATCGGTCCCAGCCACTTCGACCTCGCCGACCGTGGCGGGCGGCGGAGCCTGTGGGGTCGCCAACTGGCGCTGCTCCCGCAGGAACCTGCGCTGGCGCTCGATCCGACCATGCGGGTGCGAGGTCAGGTCGCCGAAGGGGCGCCTGGCTGGCGGCCCCGCCACACCCCCGCGCTGACGCTTGCCGACGAGCGTCTCGGTCAGCTCGGTTTCGCCCAAGCCGGTCACGCCTATCCGCACACACTGTCCGGGGGTATGGCCCAACGGGTCGCCTACGCCGCCGCCACCATCGGTGGCGCTCGAATCCTCATCATCGACGAACCGTCCAAGGGACTCGACCGACACTCGCTGGACCAGCTCGCCGACCTGCTCTCGGCGCACGTTGCCGAGGGCGGGCTCCTGCTGACCATCACCCATGACCTCGGCCTGGCCCGTCGGCTCGGCGGCGAGGTGATGGTGATGCGCGAAGCCGCAGTCGTCGAGCGCGGGCCGGCCAAGAGCGTGCTCACGGCGCCCCAGCACGACTACACCCGCAGACTGCTCGCCGCCGAGCCCTCTCGCTGGGAGTACCCCTGGATGCAGGACGCCGGGGCGGGTGACGCGTCAGCGGAGCCGCTCGTCGCAGCGCAGGGAATCAGCAAGTCGTACGGCTCTGGGCCGTTGTTCGAGGACTTCTCGCTCCAGATCCGGACCGGCGAGCGTTGGGCCTTCACCGGACCGAGTGGCGTCGGGAAGACCACGCTCGGGAACGCCCTGCTGCGGCTGACGAGCGTCGACCATGGAACCGTCGCGCACAGCACGGCGGCGACAGGTGGCCGGCTGCAGAAGCTCTACCAGGACCCGACCCTCTCGTTCCCGTCCCGCGTGTCCCTCGAGGTGGCGATGCGCGATGTCATGCGCCGGTATCGAGTGGAGGAGAGTCGCGTGCGGTCGCTTCTTGACAAGGTCGGTCTCCCGTTCGGGATCCTGCGGCGGCGGCCCGGACAGGTCTCGGGCGGTGAGCTTCAGCGCATCGCGATCGTGCGCGCCATGATCCCCCGGCCCGCGCTGATCTTCGCCGACGAAGCCACATCACGCCTGGATCTCGCCACCCAGGCGACCACGATGGACAGCCTCATGACTGAGGTCGCCGACAACGGTTGCGCCCTACTGCTGGTCACGCACGATCAGGACCTCGCCGGTGCGGTCACCCACCATCAGGTGAACCTGGGAGTGGGGCTCGGTCATGACCAAGCCGATCCTGCGCGTCTGAACAGCAGCGTGCGTCCGGCGGTCAGGACTTCTCTGTAGCCAACGGAGGCAGAAGGACATAGAGCTTGCGGATAGTCTCGGTGACAGCCCAGATCGTACGCTCGCCGGTGCGAAGTCGTACGACGGCGCCGGGTGCCAGAGCGAGGACTTCCCCATCCGTGAAAGTCACGCTCCCGCGGCCCGAGAGAACGACGAAGATCTCGTCGACTTCCGTGTCCGTGACGACACCGGGCGTGATCTCCCAGATGCCAATCTCAAGACCCCTAGTAGCCGCGAGATCCATCGAGGCCACGATCGGCGATCCATCGAACACGGCAGCTGGATCCAGCGGATCCGGCGCGAGCAAGCTGGCCGTTGCGTCGGCCGCGATCATTCTCCGGCCGGTCATGAGTCGAACCCCAGACCGAGTCGATCGAGTGAACGCAGAAGCAGGTTGCGGCGGCCTTCGTGGTGGTCGGCACGATCAAGTGACCACTTCGTCGCCTCGATTCCCATCTTTGCGAATGGCTCCGGCGGGAATGGCAGCGGCTTCTTTCGCACCATCTCCAGCTCGTCCGTTCGGTGGTCTCCCCCGACAGCCGATCGAGCATGACCTCGGCGGCGAATCGCGTGGCCGCCACACCGAGACCTGTGAATCCCGCCGTGTATGCGACTCGACCTCGACGCGCCAGACCGTGGAAGGCGCAGAACTGCGTCGAGGTGTCGATCGCTCCTGCCCATCGGTGACTGAACCTGATGCCCTCCAGCTGCGGGAACGTCGTCAGGAAGTGCGATGCGAGCCTTTCGTGCGACGACCGGCGATCTTCGTACTCTGTCCTGACCTTCCGCCCGGCGTGATAGACCGCGTCATATCCACCATAAAGAATGCGATTGTCCTGCGTCAGCCGCGAGTAGTGGAACTGATTGGCCAGATCCGCCAAGCCCTGCCGGTTGTTCCAGCCGACGGCTGCCTTCTGCGATGAGCTGAGGGGCTCGGTCATCAGGACGTAGTCGTAAACCGGCACGGTCATGAGTCGCGAACGCCACAGCAGCGGCTTGAAGACGTTGGTGGCGAGCGCGACCTGCTCGCTCGTGACGCTGCCCCTCGCTGTTCGCACCCCCACGGGGCCTGTCCGCGACGAGTCCAGCCCGATCACGGCCGAGTGCTCGTGAATCTCGACGCCGAGGTCACCGGCCACGCGCGCCAGCTCAGCCGCCAGCCGTCCCGGATGCACGAGAGCGCAGTCGTCCTTGACCCAACGGCCGGCCTTGAAGATGGGGCTGGCGATCTCGGCTTGCACCGCGGATTCCCCCAGGCAGCGCGCCTTCTGGACATCTCCGAGAGCCACTCGACCTGGTGCGGCTCGTACGCAACCGACATAACGCCGCTGCGCTCGAACTCGCACTCGAGCCCCAGCGTCACCACGTCTGACTCCATGGCGGCGAGATTCTCCTGGCCCAGGCGTTCGAGGGCCGAATAGTCCTCGGGCCATCGGCTGCGGCCGTTCTCCTCACCGTGTGTCAAGCTCGCTTCGACGAATCCTCCGTTGCGACCCGATGCAGCCCACCCGATCTTCTCCGCTTCGAGCAGGACGACCCGCGCGCCAGGGTTGCGACGCTTTGCCAGCACCGCCGTCCACAGGCCGCAATACCCACCTCCCACGACCGTGAGGTCCGCGTCGAGCTTCTCCGTCCGAGCACCGGGTAGGCCGGCTGCTCCAGCTCGTCCAGCCAGAAGACTGATTGCCTGCTTCCATCAAGGCCGGCGGCGACCGCAGCGGGGTGCGGGCCTCCCGCTCGAACACGGTCGAGTGCTAGATATTGCGGGCATCCGATCGTCCTTCGACTCACGACAAATTGTAGTGAGTACTATAAAATCAGTTCACGGCCCGCGGCGCAACCTTCCGAGCGCGATCCAGAGGAGAAATCGTGACGGCACACCGCGTTCACCCAGATCTGGCGGTATCCCGTGAAGGGTCTCGGCGGGCAGCAACTGACCTCCGCCCACCTGGCGCGCGACGGCATCGCGTTCGACCGAGTCCTCGGCGTCACGCATGATCGCGTGCCGCTCGGCCCGTTCGGAACCTGGACGACGTACGACGCCTTCCATGCACTGGACGTCCGACCCGATCTCGGAGGCTTCTCAGCCTGTGGGACCTCGAACCGACACGGGGCCAAGGTCCAGCTCCGATCGCCTGGCGGCGACAGTGGCGGCGGTCACATTGGACTCCAGCGGCGCGATCATCGACGACTCGGGGTTCCCGCCTTACACGGTGATGGAGTGGTTCGGAACCAGCACCAGCACGGCGAGGCTGGTCTCGTCAGGAAGCCATCTTCTGGGACCTAGCCGATGCGCCGATCTCGATCATCAACGAGGCAACCGTGCGGGACGTCGGACGAGCCGTCGCACGCGACCTCGACCCACGCCGATTCCGCGCGAACCTCTACCTCGACGGTGACGAGCCATGGAGCGAGCTGCAGCTCTGGGCGGGACGATCATGGTCGGAAGGTCCAGCTTGAAGTCCTTCGCCCCATCGAGCGTTGCCGAGCCATCTCAGTTGATCCCGACACGGGGCGGCACAGACATCAACCTTCCGGGCGCGCTGTACACGCATTTCGGGCATCTTGTTCTGCGGCGTGTACGCGCGCGTCGTCACGGCCGGGGAGATCCAGGAGGCGACCGCGTGCGCCGGGCGCCGCCGCGCCAACCAGCGGACCCGCCGTGGGCGCGACCCCAACGAGTCACGCTCCGCACCACGGCCCGGCTCGATAGCTCGCGTGTGGAAGCGCCCGCACAGGGAACCGTGAGCCTCATGATTCGCGACTCCACCGAGACCCTGGCTCAAGCGGCGCCCGGACAGCATCTACGCCTTCACGACACGACCGCCGAGAGGCCGTGGTGGCGCAACTACACGATCTCCGGCATCGATGACGAGGGCGTTCGCATCACCGTGCGCCGACACGAGGACGGCGTCGCGTCATCCATCATTCACGGACTCCGCACGACTTCGGACGTCGTCCTCTCCGGACCGTTCGGCGATGCGTCCGTCGATTCCAGACCCTGACCACCTTGTCGTCCTCACTGCCGGAATCGGCATCACGCCAGCACTGGCGATCGCTCGTGCCTTGCTGGCAGCCGACAGCGATCGCCGCGTGGACTTCGTGCACGTGGACAAATCTCGGGGGACCATTCCGCACTGGGATGAAATCGAGCATGCGGCCCAGACTGCTGCCGAACGTTCGGCACCGCCTCTTCCTCACGGCGCCTGGCCTCAACGATGGATCTACGACACAGGAAGACCTTCACCCGCCTTCGTCGGCTCTCTGATAGCCGATCCATTCGTACCGAGGTACACATATGCGGTCCGTCGGCCTTTCTGCAGGACATGCGAGCCGCTGTGGTGGCATCCGGCGTGGGCGACGACGCCATCCACTCTGACCCCTTCTACTCCCCCCGCCAGGACGCCTTCGAGCCCAGAGAAGCGCCGGCGCCGGGGCCTTTCCGGGTGGAGTTCTCGAGATCGGGAAAGGTCCACCAGTGGGACTCGTCCTGCGGAACGCTGCTCGATCTCGCAGATCAGCAGGGCGAGAGTCTTACGGCGAGCTGCAGGGCTGGTGCGTGCGGCACGTGTGCGGTCAAGGTCACCGGCGACATCTTCTACACGATCGACCCGGTCGACGCCGGCGCCCGCGGGGCAGGCGCTCATATGCTGCGCCGTTCCAACGTCCGACGTCGTCATCGCCTGACTAGGCGAGTGACTGCCGACAGCTGTTGAGCGCCAATCTCAACGATGTTGATCTGCTGATCGTTCAGGTCACGCAGCATGATGCGCTCAAGCTCGGCAACCTCCGCCTCGCAATTCTGGAGCAACGTCCTGGCCCCGCCTGGACAGCGCGACATTGAGGCGCCTGCGATCGACCGAGTCCTGCTCACGTTCAATGAGCCCCAGCGCCTCCAATACTGACATCATCTCCGCCATCGACTGCGGCGTGACGAAGGCATTTCGCGCGAGCTCAGAGGAGGTCATGTTGCCGCGCCGCTGCAGGACAGTCAGTGCCCCGTACTGCACGACAGTGATGCCGTGGGGGCGAAGGACAGCTTCCAGCCTGACCCGCACTACCTGCTCGACCTGCTTGATGGCGTAGAAGAGCGTGGGCACGTCCGATCCGGTGGCGACTTCAGGTGGGCTGACACGCGTTGCACCCTTCAGACAGACGTCGTCATCGTGCGGCGTCTGCTGGGCGTCCACCCCGGCCGAGGGATCGCGTCGAGGAGCTGCTTCGTGTAGTCCTCGGTCGGGGCGTCGAGGACGGCCGCGGTGGGGCCCATCTCGACGACTCGGCCGCGCTCCATCACGACGCAGTGGTCGCTGATCTGTCGCACCACGGCAAGGTCGTGGGAGACGAAGAGATAGGTGATGTCGAGGGACTCGCGGATGTCGCTGAGCAGATTGAGCACCTGCGCTTGGACGCTGACGTCGAGGGCGGAGACCGCCTCATCGAGGATCAGTAGCTTCGGCTCCAGCGACAGCGCCCTGGCAATGGCCACCCGCTGACGCTGACCGCCCGAGAGTCGGCGTGGCAGCTCGTCCGCATGCCTCTCGTCGAGACCGACCTGGGCCAGTAGCTCCATCGTCCGCTCTCTCCGCCACTTCTTGCCCTGGTCGAAATGCGCCTTCAGGAGCTCTTCGATGCACGCGCCGACCTTCTGGCGCGGATCCAATGATCCGAACGGATCCTGGAACACCATCTGGATCTCTCGTGCCTTGAGCCGGCGCGAACGAGGGCTGTCCGGTGAGGCGAGTGGCTTGCCGTCGAGCTCGATCGAGCCACCTGTCGCCGACTCAAGGCCGGCGATGATTCTCGCGGTCGTCGTCTTGCCGGACCCTGACTCGCCGACCACGGCCAGAGAGCTGTTGCGCTCCAACGAAAAGCTCACGTCATCGACGGCGACGAGCTCCTCGGAGCGACCCTTTGCCCTCCCGACATGGAAGACCTTACGCAGGTTGTGAACGTCCAGCAGATGCGTCGTCATGCGCTCAGTCCTTCGAAGAGCTCGGGTGCGATCTCCTCGGCCCGGTGGCACGCCACGGATCGCCCGCCCACCAGGCGAAGCTGGGGGCGTACCTGACGGCACTCCTCGGTCGCGAACGGACACCGCGCCGCGAACACGCAGCCCTCGCCTGCCTCAAATGCAGATATGGGCCGGCCAGGGATTGTCTCGAGTCGCTCGACCTTGACGGCACTCGGCCGCGACTTGAGGAGCGCGGCTGTATAGGGATGGCGTGGCCGGGAGTACACCTCGTCAGACGGTCCGCGTTCGACGATCACGCCGGCGTACATCACGGCCAGTGTGTCCGTTACGGCCGCGGCGAGGTCGAGGTCATGGGTGATGAACAGCATCCCGAGAGAGCGCTCGCGGATCTGCTCGGCAAGGATCGCCATGACCTCGGACTGGACCGTCACGTCCAGCGCCGTGGTCGGCTCATCGGCGAGGATGAGCTCGGGTGACGGCATCAGCGCCATCACGATCATCATGCGCTGGAGCAGACCGCCCGAGAGCTGGTGCGGATACTGCACCATCCTCCGCTCGGCGTCGGTCACGCCCACATCCGCCAGCAGAGCAGCATGCCTGGTCGAGCGCGTCGGCTTCGACTCATCTGTCCTGTGGAGACGACCCCCTCGACCAGGAAGTCACCGATCGTCAGCAGCGGGTTGGTGTGGGCACGGGGGTCCTGATAGATCATCGAGACTTTGCGCGATCGATATGCCACCAGCTCCTTGCGCGAGTAGTCCGAGCACCGACTCCCCTCGGAACGTCAATCCCCCCGACACCTTCGCGCCCGACGGCAGGAGGCGCATGGTTGCCTGTGTGGTCATCGACTTGCCCGACCCAGATTCACCGACCAGCCCGACTGACTCCCCGTCGTCCACGCTGAGGGTCACGTCGTGGATGACGGTCCTTTGCCCACGCGATCCCGAACGATCGGGTAGGTCCACCCTGAGGCGCTCGATGCTGAGCAACCGATCTGAGGTCATCCGCTCGCTCCGATGCGACTCGAGAGGCGCTCGCCGACGATGTTGAACGACACGACGGACAGCACGATGAGGGCACCCGCCGACAGGCTCTGCTGAAAGGCGCCGTCGAGCAGTTCCGATCGACCATCGCTGACCATGAGGCCCCACTCGGCGCTGGGCGGTTGGACACCCAAGCCGAGGAACGAGGTGGCCCCGAAATCCATCAACGCTGAACCGAACCCGATCGTGGCCTGCGCCATGACGATCGGGAAGACGTTGCGGAGGATGTGGCGAGTGCAGATTCGCCATGCTGACAACCCGGCGAGCTCGCACGCCTCGACGTACGGCATCCGGCGCTCACGCACCGCTGCCGAACGCACGACGCGCGCGACGTAGGGAATGTAGACCAGAGCGAGGGCGAGGACCGGGGCCCAGAACCCTGCACCGAAGACGGCAGCGGCGAGAACCGCAACGAGAATGCCCGGCACCGCGAACATGACGTTCAGTACCCGGTTGAGGGCGCGGTCGATCCACCCGCCGTACCAAGCGGCGGCGATGGCCAGCGCCGTCCCGGCGCTGGCACTGACGAGGACGATGATCCCGGGACCGAGGAAGCTGAGCCGCGCGCCTGCCAGCAGCCTGGAGAGCAGGTCGCGCCCCAACGAGTCCGTTCCCAGCAGATGCTCTGCGCTCGGGCTCTGACTGGTCGCGAGAATGTCGGTCTGCGACGGCGGATACGGTGCGAGGTATGGCCCGAACACGGCCATGAGGATCAGGAGTCCACAGATCGTTCCGAAGACGAGGACCACCTTGTCGGAGGACTCAACCTTTGTCCGCTGACTGCTGACACGTGCCATCAGTGTGCTCATCAGGCCCGTCCCCCGTCACGAAGTCGCGGGTCCAGCGCTGCCTGCGCGACGTCGATGACCGTGGTCACGAGAACGAAGACGAGCACGATCAACAGCGAGATCGCCGTGACGACCGAGTAGTCCTTGTTGGAGACACTCTTGATGAGCAGCGACCCGACGCCGTCGATGGCAAAGGCAGACTCGATCACGACCGATCCGGCGACCAAGCCGGCGACGGTGAGCCCAGACGCGGTCAGGACGGGGATCGACGCGTTCCTCATGATGTGACGGCGGAAGACGATCTGGCGGGGAAGACCTCGCCCGGTCGCGGTCATCACATGCTCCCTGCCCGCTTCCTCCTTCACGGCTGCCGCAGTCATCTGGGCGACGTACGCCGTCCAGCCCAGCGACAGCGCCACGGCCGGCAGCGTCAGGTGCCAGATCCGATCCACGAACCCTGAACCCGCGCCGTATGTCGGAAACCAGCCGAGCTTGACCGCGAAGACACTGATCAGCACGCTCGCGGCGACGAATCCGGGGATGGCGACACCAAGCCCGACGATGCCGTTCACCACGGGTCGCCATCGCTGATTCGTACCGCCGAAGGCTCCCAACGCAACCCCGAGCAGCAGAATGAGCACCGCTGACATCGCCACCAACGTGAGTGTCGTCAAGATGCGTGGTCCCAACAACCCCGAGACGCTCTGACGGTAGGTCAGAGATGTGCCGAAGTCGCCCTGGAAGACGCCGGTCAACCAGTGCCAGTAGCGCACCAGCAGGGGGTCGTCGAGTCCCAACTGCGCCCTCATCTCGGCTCGTTGGGCCTGCGTCGCCTTCTGCCCCAGGATCTGTGACACAGGGTCGCCGGGCGCCAGGCTGAGTGAGGAGAAGATGACGAATGATGCCGCCAGCACAGTGCCCCCTGCTCCTGCGATCAGCCGCAATGGCGACGCCGCCCGCCGGCCCCGCGAGGGGCCGGCGGCGGCGCCAGGAGTACTCACGCTCACGAGCGACATCCAGTCTTCGAGCTCATTTGGCTGCTCCGATCAACGCCATCTGGGGCATGGCCCAGTAAGCGAACGATGTCACGGCACCGGTGTACTTCTTGTTGAGGACGGTCACCGTGTTCGTGCTGAGCAGGGGAACCGTCGCCGAGGCCTCCTCGAACTTCGATTGTGCCTCGATGAAGAGTTTTGCGCGCTGGTCCCCGTCGAACGTCTCGCGGGCGGTGTTCAACGCGTCGGTCACTGCCGCGTCGTCAAACTCGGTGTAGTTGTAGAACGCCTTGGGCAGGTATACGAAGCCGGCCGGCTCCAACGGATCCTGCACACCATTGAAGGAGGAGTTGAGCAGGTAATCGATGCCCTTGCGCTTGGTGGCGTCGTATCCGGCCTGGCTGAAGACCAGGGGTTGAAGCGACTGGATCTTGATCTTCACCCCTGCTTGTTTGGCCTGCTGCTGGATCAGCTGCGCGGTCTTGGACAAGACGGAGTTCCCGGCTGGGATCGCCACGACCAGCTCTTGACCGTCGTAGTCCGACTCCTCGATGAGCTTCTTGGCATCCGCAGGGTCGAACGAACGATCCTTGGCCAGCACGTCGTAGGCCTTCTGATACTGGTCGCTCTGATCGTTGGGCCAGGTGGTCGGTGTGATGAAGGAATACAGGGGCGTTGCTGCGCCCTTGTAGATGACCTTAGCCAGGGCATCGCGGTCCACGATCTTCTGAAGACCCTTCATGAAGGTCCGGTCTGCCGTCGCCCCACCGGGGTTTGCCACGTCGAGCTTGAGGGACTGAGTTGACGGACCGAACACCACAGCGTTCCTGCCATCTGACTTCAGGGGCTTGATCGCATCAGGTGAGACTTCATACGCTCCATCAATCTCACCTGCGTTGAGAGCCTGGGTCAAAGCCGTCGAGTCCGTGACGAAGGTGAACTTGACCGACGCCGCGTGGGCCCGGTACTTCTCGTTCCAGTAGTTGTCGTTGCGGCTCATCGTGATGCTGTCGCCGCTCTTCCAGCTCTCGAGCTTGAAGGGCCCGCTGCACATCAGGCCACCCGCCGACGTTCCGAATGTCTTGGCGTTCTTCTCCGCGTACGCCTTCTCCACGACGAGTCCGGCAATGGTGCTCATCTCGTTGTTGAAGAGCTCGTCAGGCTTGGTGAATGTGACCGTGACTTCCTTGTCGCCGGTGACGTCGATCGACTTCACGTTGGCGTAGATGAAGCTCACAATCGACTCGGGCGCTTTGGCACGATTGAGGCTGAACGCAATGTCCTCGACCGTCACGGGCTTGCCGTCCCAGAAAGTGGCGTCCGCGACGAGTGTGTAGACCAGCTTCGTCGGGCTCTCCTGCTTGAACGACACCAGGTTGGGGGTGAGGTTGTAGTCAGCATCGACGCGCACCAACGGATCGCACAAGTTGCCCGTGACCTGGCCCCCACCGTAGGTTGCCGCGTTGCGCGGATCGAGCGTGTCCGGCTCACCTGCGGTCAGGTTCCAGGTGAGCTTGTCGATGTCACCCTTGGCAGGAGACATGGAGGAAACCAGGTTGTCCGAGACATTCGGAGTCTCGTCGTCAGCGCTCGACCCTCCTGAGCAGGCCGACACGAGCAGCAGCGACATCCCCACTGCGGCCGCGGCATACCTGCGGCGCCCTCTCACGAAACTCTTCGACTGCGACATCCGAACTCCTCAAACTTGGGCGCCAGGCCATGTGACCCGCGTTACGTAGAGGCGAATTTATAGCATCCACTATGGATCAAACAAGCCTTCTGGCGATATTTCTTGCGAACGTAACAATCATCAGCATTCCTGACATAAAGCGGCCGATTTTCGCTCGAATTCCGGCACCGGCTGAGTATTCGACGTTCTGATGAGCAATCTCGACCTGACCGCCCTAGCCTGTGGAACCGTTCATTTGTATAGTGCCCACTACACATTCTTTTGGAGGACATAGATGCTGACGCTCGGTTCCACCTCGCAGCTCGACTCGCTGTTCGCACCACAGCACGTAGCCGTCATCGGGGCTTCCGCGCGGCGCGCAGACGCCGGAGGGAACCAAGCGATCCGCAATCTCCAGAGTTCTGGATTCGCAGGCAAGATCAGCGTGGTGAATCCCTCCGGTGGCGTCATCGAAGGGCTGATTGCCCACGCCGCGATCAGCGACTTGGCCGGCCTCCAGCCCGACGTCGCGCTGGTTGCGCTTCCGGCACGAGCAGTGCTCCAGGCATTGCGCGATCTTGACTCGATCGGGTGCCCTGCAGCGGTCGTACCGAGCGCTGGACTTACACCAGAAGACATTGGCGCGATCCAGGAGTTCACGGCAGAAAGCGACATGCTGGTCCATGGGCCCAACTGCATGGGTCTCATCAATGTCTCCGCCCGGATCCCGCTGTGGATTGACGAGGGCATCCTCATGGATCTGCCGAAGGGCGACATCTCCTTGGTCACGCAATCCGGCTCGGCAGCGATCTTCGTCGCCCGATCTGCGGCTCCCTCCGGGTTCTCGAAGGTCATCTCGACCGGCAACGAGCTCGGCGCCACGACGGCCGACTACGTCTCGTGGTTGGCTCAGGACCCGCAGACTGCGGTGATCGGCCTGGTGATCGAGTCGATCCGCGATGCCGAAGCGTTCAGCGAAGCGATCCGGCTTGCTCGCTCGGCTGGCAAGCCGGTCGTCGCGCTCAAGGTGGGCCGTACGGACCTCGGCGGACTGGCGACCACTGCCCACACCGGTGCGGTTCTGTCGCGCGATGCCGCGTACACCAGTCTGTTCGAAGCACTCGACGTCCCTCTAGTCAGCGACTACGACGAGCTGTCCACCACGCTGCAGTGCCTTTCGACCCTGGGCGACCGCTCCGTCGAGGGCACCCGCGTCGGCGTCGTCACAATCTCGGGAGGCCAAGCTGCGATGACGGCCGATCTGGCCGACCAGCTCGGGATCGAGCTCCCGCAGTTCGATGAGGCCACCCAAGGCGTGCTCGAGGCCCTCCTGCCTGACGTCTCGGTTCACAATCCTCTCGATGCCGGGGGCAGCGTTGTCGCCGGCGAAGACGCCTATGACAAGTCCTTGGTGACGCTGGCAGCGGACGACCACCTCGACGCCGTGCTGGTCGTGCTCGATGCGCAGCAGACGTTGAGCGTGGCGGAGCTCGAGTTCGAGGACACCTACACCTCCGCAGTACGCGCAGCCGCCGCCCAGTATCCGAGTCGGCCATTCGTCATCGCGTCCAGCTCGTCGATCAGCATCCACGAGCGCTCGTTGGACCTCGCGGGTCCCCATGTCCCAGTGATCCGGGGAATCCGCAACGCGCTTGTTGCGCTGCGTGCCTCCGCAGCCAACAAGGCTCCGGTTCGCGGGCCGTCCCATCGACCGGCGGATCTCCCGAGCGCCGAAACGATTGCCGAGCTTCGCAGTCGCCTCCTGCAGGCGGAGGCTCTCACTGGCGATCTGCGTGACGAGGCGCTTGCCGCGTACGGCGTGCCCACCGTCCCGTCGGCTACCGTCGCCGACGCCGCCGAGGCCGTCGGGTGGGCACGTGCACATCAATTCCCGGTCGTGCTGAAGATTGCTTCACCGGACATCGCGCACCGATCGGATGTCGGCGGCGTCGTGCTCGGCATCCGCACCGAGTCAGATCTGCTGCGAGCCGCCGACACAATCCTGACGAACGTGCGCCTCAAAGCCCCGGATGCGCGGATCACCGGATTCGAGGTGCAGGAGCAGGTGGGCGAGGCGTTCGAAGCATTTGTCGGCTATGTGGCGGACTCTCGCCTGGGCGCCACGATCGGCCTCGGAATGGGTGGAACTCTGGTCGAGCTGATCGGGGACTCCGCAGAAGCGCTGGCCCCGATCGACCAGGTTCGCGCGGCGCAGATGCTCTCGACCACCCGGCTCGGCAGCCTTCTCGAGGGCTATCGCAACCTCGCCCCACAAACCCGGATCGAACCGTTCACCGAGCTCGTCTCCCGACTGTCGTGGCTCGCGTACGACTTGGGCGACATTGTGGACGAGATGGACCTCAACCCAGTCCTCATCGAGCACGTCACCGGCCGCACCGTTGTCGTGGACTCGCTGTTCGTTCGCAACACGACCCCTGGCACAGATTAGGACGGCAGGGGCGCCTTGGCGTCCACTCCGGCATTCAACGATCGCAATGCCGAGTCGATCACGGCCAGCTGCTCGTCCCGGCTCCACAGATTCGGGTGCTCGACCGCCGACAGCACCAATCCGTTGACAGTCGCCCGCAGCAGGCTGACCGCGGGCTCGAGCCTGTTGGCCGGCACGACCTCCATGAGGTGTGACCGAAGCAGACCTCTCATGCGGTACTCCATGACGTCGAAGAAGCGGTCGATGCTCGCGTGCTCACCACGGTGCGGGATCAGTGCGATCCGACCGGCTTCACTCGCGACGTCCTCCGGGGTCAGCGGCAACATCCACTCGAGGAGTATTTTCAGGCGTCCGAGCGGATCTGCCCCTTCTTCCAGCTGAGCGAGCTCGGCGTCGTACCCGGCAACGAGGTCGTCGACGACGGCGGTGAAGATCTCCGCCCTGGTGGAGAAGAAGTAGGTGACCAGCGTGATGGACCCGCCGAGCTCCTCCGCGAGGCTCTTCAGAGTGAGCGCTGACGCACCACCGCGGGCGAGGATGCGGACCGCTGCTTCCGCGATCTCTCGCTTGCGCTCTGCGTGGTCGACATGGCGTGCCATTTTTCCCCTTCGGACCCGATCAGACGCGGAGAACCGCTCGCGCGACAGACAATCCCGGTAGTCCCGCGATCGCGTGCATGGCAACTATAGTAACCGCTACATTCCCCAGTTATAGTGATCACTACACTTTGACTCGACCCCGAGGAAGCTCCCGTGACGTTATCAACCGCCGACACCACCATCGTGTCGTCCAGCTGGAGCGATATCGCGACCTTGGAGGGTCGCGAGTTCACCGGAGGCTGGTTCTCCGTGGACGCCGATCGCCTTGAGCCCTTCGACTTCGCCACGTACACCGACCAAAACTCGTTCGCTCTCGAAGGCTCGAACTTTCCCGATGGCCTGATCGAAGGCTTCCACCTGCTGGGTCTGCTCGACCACCTCTCCAATCAGGTCCTCTACATCGACGAGCCCGCCTGGACCGGCTGGAACTACGGCCTGGACCGAGTTCGCTTCGTCAGCCCCCTGACGACCAACGACACCTTCAGGATCCGTGGCGCCGTCGTCGAGGTGACACCCCGCGGTGACGGCTACCTCCTGCTTCTGAGCTGCTGGTTCGAGGTACGCGGGAGAATCAAGCCGGCGATGACAGCAGAATGGCGAGTCCTCTGGACGATGGGAAATGGGTCGACGCATGAATGACGAGATCGTATGGATGGCGGGACACGAGCTCGTCGACAAGATCCGCGCACGAGACATTTCGCCTACCGAGGCCGTCACCGCAGTGCTGGAACGACTCGAAGAAGTCGAGCCAGCGATCAACGCCTTCGTCACAGTCACTGGTGACGCGGCACTGGCGGGCGCCAAGGTCGCCGAGCGAGTGCTGCTCGACCCCAAGGCTGACCTGGGTCCGCTCCACGGCGTCCCGATCACCGTCAAGGACCTGTGCGACACGGCCGGCGTACGAACGACGTACGGGTCCAAGAGCTTCAGCGACCACGTCCCTAAGCACGATGCCGTCACCTGGTCGCGTCTCAAGGCAGCCGGTGCCATCCTGATCGGCAAGACCACCACACCGGAGTTCGGCATGCTCGGTGTGACCGACAGCCAGCTGACCGGACGCACCAGCACTCCGTGGGCGACAACTCACACGTCGGGGGGCTCCAGCGGCGGGGCGGCGGCATCCGTCGCGTCCGGCGTCGCGCCCTTCGCCTGGGGGTCCGACGGCGGCGGATCAATACGTGTGCCCGCTGCCTGCTGCGGCGTCGTGGGCCTCAAGGCATCCCGGGGTCGTTTCCCGGTCGAGACCCCTTGGGAGTCCGTCGGGACGGATGGCCCGATCACCCGCAACGTGCGCGACGCCGCGCTCCTACTGGAAGTTGCTGCCGGTCCGGACGCTCGTGATCCGCTTTCGTTGCCGGCGTCGTCCGACGACTGGGTCGGCGCCACGATCGACGCCTCGGTGATTGGAGTGCGCGTTGCGTACTCGCCCGACTTCGGGACGGCCGAAGTGGACCACGAGGTCCGAGGCATCATCGAGCAGGCTCTCACTGTCCTGCGTTCAGGCGGCGCCGCAGTCGAGCAGGTCAACCTCGCGCTCCCAGACCCAATCGCCTACTTTCAGGCATTTTGGACTCCCGCGTTCGCCGACGCATTGGGCGAGGACCTGCTGTCCGGCGCCGTCGACTCCTCCAGCGTGCATCCCATGATGCTGGAGATGGCTCGGCAGGGTCAGCAGCTGGGCGCCCTCGAGTACTACCGGACCGCGACCCAGACCCGCGGCGAGATATCCAACGGGTTCGCGGAGGTGTTCGACTCCTTCGACATCCTCGTCACCCCGACCATGCCTGTGACGGCATTCCCCCACCCTGGCCGCGAAGCAGGTCCGACTGAGATCAACGGCAAGCCCGTCAGCCACCCTGAGACAGATTTCCACCGCCTAACCGAACCGCCCAGCCATGCCGGCCTCCCAGCGATCACCGTGCCCTGCGGATTCAGCAAGGAAGGCCTGCCAGTCGGGCTCCAGTTCATCGGTCCACGACATGCTGACGCCGCGATCCTCGCCGCAGCAGCGGCGTACGAGTCGCTGACCGACTGGTCTTCACGACGCCCGCCCGTGTAGTCACCCGACCGAGTCGTACACCTGACCCCTCGACCAGAGACGCGCCCCATGACTGCTCCAGCTGCCCTCGACCCGCGCGCAACGCCGGTCGACCTCCCTGCATACGACGGGACCACCCTCGCGACAGACGTCTACCTGCCTGAACAGCCGGCGGACCGCGACACCGTGCTGATCCGGCTCCCCTACGACAAGTGCGGCCGCTACACATTCATCCCCCGGATCGCTGCCTACCTGAACGAGCACGGGTTCGCTGTCGTCGCACAGGACGTACGCGGGAAGTTCAGGTCCGGCGGACTGCCAGACCCGTTTGTCAATGAAGCAGCGGACGGCGCGGCAACACTCGACTGGATCAGCGGTCAACCCTGGTCGACCGGGCGGGTAGGCATGATCGGCGACTCGTACTACGGATTCACCCAGTGGGCAGCGGCCTCGACAGGGCATCCGGCCCTCAAGGCGATCGTGCCTAGAGTCACCGGCACGGCGCTCGCGGAGGTGCTCTCACCCCGTTCCGTACCCCGGATCCCCTTCTATGAGTGGATCGTCCAGACATTCTCCCACGCCCTGGGGCTCGAGGAGCCGCTCGCGACATGGACCGACACCGTTCTGCACCTGCCAGCGGATTCCGACCGGATCGTCCGGATCATCCACGAGGTGGAAGCTCGGGTCGCTGATGGAACGTTCGTCGAGTCGGTCTTCAACGGGCCACGTCCGTCCGGGGAGATAGACATCCCGGCACTCCACGTGGGCGGCTGGTGGGACAACTTGCAGTATGCCCAGCTCCTCGACTGGTCGCTCGCCGTCGGCTCGCCTGCGGCGGAGCACCAGTTCCTGCGGATGAACGCGTCTGACCACGAGGATTTCGAGCTCATACCTCACGAGCGGGAGCGCCGACGTCACCACGAGGACGAGGCTGCGTTGACTGCCTACCTGCCGCGGATGCTGGACGAACCGATCTCGTTCCTCCGGCATTACGTGAGCGGACGCACAGATCGCTGGGACGCGCCGAACGTCCGATTCAAGGTGGCACACGACGGGTGGCGATCTGCCACGTCTTGGCCACCCCCGGAGGTCCGCCACACCACATTCCACCTCGGTGACGGGGCCGCTGCAACGCAGAGTCGAGCCGGCGGAGGTCTGTCCACGACGCCTGAGCCCGACACCGGGCCGGCGCGATGGACACACGATCCTCGCCGCCCCGTGCCGTCGCCGATCGCGGACGACTGGGGGATCCTGTACGAGCTCCCGGACGAGTCGGCGTTGCACGAGCGAGCCGATGTCCCCACGTTCACGTCGGAACCCCTGACCGAAGACCTCGACATCCTCGGCCCGGTGACGGGTCAGATCGCCGCAGGGTCCTCGGGCGGCTCCAGCCACGTGATCGTCCGGTTGCTGGATGTCGACCCGTCGGGTGCGGCGTACCTGATCCGTGAGGGCGCGGCGATCGCCGAGTCGTCGTCGGACTCTCCACCCACAACCGTTGACCTGGGTCACACCGCGTATCGCGTTCGATCCGGGCACCGACTACGTCTCGCGATCAGCAGCAGTCTCTTCCCGTTGTATGCGCTCGGGCCGGTGGTCGAGACACTGGTTCAGGGATCACCGAGGTCGAGCCAGTCTCATTGGATCGACCCACGTTGCTCCTCCCTGACCTTGGGCGCTGCCGGCAATTCACAGTGAGGCGTTGACGAAGAAGGTCGGAACACGGCTCGCCGACGAAACGGCGGCGGCTCAGATGGGGTAGTGCCGCTCGCCGTCCTGCACCGTGATCCAGCGCAGCTCGGTGAACTCGTGAAGCGCCGCGCTGCCGCCGAACCGTCCCCATCCCGATGCCTTGACCCCGCCGAAAGGCATCGGGGGCTCGTCGTGCACCGTTGCGCCGTTGACGTGGCAGATCCCTGATTCGACGCGGCTGGCGAGCTCGAGGCCACGCTGTGGGTCGCTCGTGAAGATCGACGCAGCCAGGCCGTAGTCGGAGTCGTTGGCGATGCGGATCGCGTCGTCGGTGTCGGCCGCGTCCACGAGCGCCACGACGGGCCCGAAGGACTCCTCGCTGTAGAGCCGCATCGCGGGAGTCACGCCGGCCACGACGGCAGGCGTCAGGACGTTGCCGCCCAGGTCCTCGCCGCCGGCCAGCAGCCTGGCGCCCTTGTCGCGCGCGTCCTCGATCAGATCCAGCACGTGCCGCCGGCTGGCATCGTCGACGACCGGGCCGATCATCGTGGTCTCGTCCCGCGGGTCGCCGGCCACGAGGGCACGAGCCCGATCGACGAGCTTGGCCTGGAACGCGTCCGACGCTGCCGGCTCGACGATGATCCGCTCGGTCGACATGCAGATCTGGCCGGAGTTCATGAAGGCCCCGAAGCTCGCGGCGGAGGCGGCCAGGTCGAGGTTCGCGTCATCGAGCACGATCATGGGCGCCTTGCCGCCCAGCTCGAGGACCGACGGCTTGAGGTGCTCGGCGCACTTGGCTGCGATGATCCGGCCGACCTTGGTCGAACCCGTGAAGTTCACCCGGCGTACGGCCGGGTGCGCAATCAGCTCGTCGACGACGTCCGGCGCCCCGTCAGCGCTGTGCACGATCGAAGTTGACGGCACCTGCCGGCAGCCCTGCGTCGTGCAGCACGCCGGCGACGGCCGCATGGACTCGCGGACACTTCTCGGAGGCCTTGAGGACCACGGTGTTGCCGAAGGCGAGCGGCGCCGCGACGGCCCTGGTCGCCAGGATGACCGGAGCGTTCCACGGGGCCATCGCCGCCACGACACCTGCGGGGCTCCGGACTGCTGTGGCGTTGAGACCCGGTACGCCCGACGGAATCGTCTCGCGAGCCTGCTCCGCCGCACCGGTCATCGCGGCCGCCGCGCGGAGCATCCCGGACGCGAGCTGACAGTTGAACATGCCCCAACCGAAGGTGGCGCCGCATTCCTCTGTCATGGTCGCGGCGATCTGCGGCGCTCTCTCGACCATGAGGTCCGCAGCAGCCTCGAGCAGAGACGCCTCGTTCCTGCGCCGACATGCCGGACCAGGTCGGAAAGGCCGCAGAGGCGGCGTCGATCGGCCGCGCGGGTGTCCGCACGGCTGGCCGCGGACGCGATGGTCACGACCTCTCCGGTGAACGGGTTGGCGCGTTCGAACGTCGCGGCATCCTCGGATGGACGCCACTCGCCGGCGATGAGATGCAGCTGCTGGACCGCTTCAGAACTGGACATGATGGAGGCTCCTCGGTTGGTCGGGGACAAGGCAGGTCACGTCAGAACCCGATCGGCAGGCCTGCGTAGTTCTCCGCGAGGCCGGCGGCGCCCGCCTCGCTGGAGGTGACCCACCGCAGCTGCGACAGCTGCAGCTGCGCGTCGAACGGGTCATCGCTCGTGTGCAGCATCGTGGTCATCCACCACGAGAAGTGCGTGCAGCGCCAGACCCGGCGGAGCGCGTCGTCTGAGTACGAGTCGGCGAGGGTCGCGTCCTTCTTGCGCAGCAGTGCAACGAGGGCGGGCGCCAGAATGCCGACGTCGGCGACGGCAAGGTTGAGGCCCTTGGCCCCAGTGGGCGGGACGATGTGCGCGGCGTCGCCCGCGAGGAAGAGCCGGCCGTGCCGCATCGGCGTCTGGACGAAGCTGCGCATCGGCAGCACGCTCTTCTCGGTGATGGGACCGGGAGTGAGCTGCCAACCGTCATGGCCGTGACCGAGCCGGGTGGCCAGCCCGTCCCAGATGCGGTCGTCGGACCAGTCGGCGACGTCGGTGCCGTTGGGCACCTGGAGGTAGAGGCGGCTGACGCTGGACGACCGCATCGAGTGCATCGCGAAGCCGTCGGGGTGCCAGGCGTAGATCAGCTCGTCGGTCGACGGCGCGACGTCCGCGAGGATGCCGAGCCACGAGTACGGGTAGACCCGCTCCCACGACTGTTTGACCGAGTCCGGGACTGCCCCGCGGCTCGGCCCGAACGAGCCGTCGCAGCCCACGACGACGTCGGCGTCAAGTCGCTGCGCTGTGCCGTCGACGTCGGTGAACGTCACGTACGGGTGCTCGGTGTCGACGTCGTGGAGCGCGGTGTCGGTGACCTCGTAGTGAATCTCCTGGTCCGGCGGCGGCGCGGGCGGCATCGAGGTCCTTCTGGACCTCGGTCTGGCCGTAGATCCAGACGCTCCGGCCGGTCAGGTCCACGAAGTCGACGTGGTGACGCTCCTCCGGCCACTGCAGGTAGATGCCGCGGTGCTCGTCGCCTTCGCGTCGCAGCCGGTCACCGAGGCCGACCGACTCCAGCAGCTCGACCGTGGAGTGCTCCAGCACGCCGGCCCTGATCCGGGAAGCGACGTAGTCGGCCGAGCGGGTCTCGATCGACCACGGACTCGATGCCGTCCTGGGCGAGCAGGTGGGACAGCAGAAGGCCCGCGGGGCCGGCGCCGATGATGGCGACCTCAGTACGCATGGGGTCAGTCAATGCGCCGCGTCGGCCGCCGCGCCATCGCAACCTTCCGCCCAGCGGAATCAGGTGCCAAGACTGCGGCCCACCCCTTGCGCCGCGACCTGGAGGGCGGCCACGAGTCTCGCTCGATCACGCTTCAGGCTCGGGACGACGATGCCGAGCGCCGCGACGACCTGCCCGCTCGGCGCCCGGATCGGCACCGCGACCGAGCACGCGCCGAGGCTCATCTCCTCGACCGTCGTCGCGTACCCCTCGCGATGCACCCGGCGAAGCTGGTCGCGCAGGAGGCCCGGCTGCGTGATCGTGTAGGGCGTGATGCGGGTGAGGTTGGACAGCACCGCGGTCTGGACGTCTTCTCGGGCGCGTACGCCAGGAGCACCTTGCCCACTCCCGTGGCGTGCAAGCGGCAGCCGCGAGCCGATCTGGCTCACCACCGGCACCGAGGCATGGCCCGAGAGCCGGTCCAGGTAGAGCACCTCGAGCCCCTCACGCACCGCGAGGTGCACCGTCGCGAGGGTTGCGCCGTAGATGTCGTGCAGGAACGGCGAGGCGACCTGACGCAGGCCCGACTGGGTCGGCGAGAGCAGTCCGAGGTCCCACAGCCGGCGCCCGATGACGTACTCCCCCGAGCTCCGCCGGACGAGCGCTCCCCAGTCGACCAGCTCGGACACCAGCCGATGGGCGGTCGGCACCGGGAGGCCGGCCCGGCGGGCCATCTCGCTCAGGGTCAATGCTCGGTGCTCGGCGTCGAACGCGCCCAACAGCGCCAGCACGCGCGACGTCGACGCTCACCCCTGCTTGCGCGCTGTTGCCGGCCACGGTCACCCTTTCGTTCAGCGGAAGCCCAGTCTCGCATCATTCGCCACATCCGCCGCCTAGCGTGCTCTCCGTGACCCCAGCATCCGAGCGCCCGCTGACGCAGGCCGACATCGACGACGAGATCCAGGCGATCTCCAAGGCGTACGAGGCCGGCGACCGGCGGGAAGCCCAGCCGCTCCTCGACTACCCGCCGTACCGGAGCAGCGTCCTGCGGCATCCGACGAAGGACCTGCACCACACCGATCCTGAGACGATCGAACGGTGGGCGCCGTGCTTCGGTCCCCAGGACGTCAGCCCGCTGGAGGCCGATCTGACGATCCAGCACAGCGGAGAGCCGATCGGAGAACGCATCACCGTCGCCGGACGAGTGATGGACGGCGACGGCCGTCCGGTCGCGCATCAGCTCGTGGAGATCTGGCAGGCCAACGCCGGAGGTCGCTACATCCACAAGCGCGACCAGCATCCGGCGCCGCTCGACCCCAACTTCACCGGCGCGGGCCGGCTCCTCACCGGCGCCGACGGCTCGTACTCCTTCCAGACCATCAAGCCCGGGCCCTACCCGTGGAAGAACCACCGCAACGCCTGGCGGCCCGCGCACATCCACTTCTCGCTGTTCGGCACCGACTTCACCCAGCGACTGGTCACCCAGATGTACTTCCCCGGCGACCCGCTGTTCGCCCTCGACCCGATCTACCAGTCGATCACCGACGCGGACGCGCGTGCGCGGCTCGTCGCGACGTACGACCACGACCTCACGACTCCCGAGTGGAGCACGGGCTATCGCTGGGACATCGTGCTGACCGGCAGCCACCGCACCTGGCTGGAGGACGAAGACGCATGACCACGTTGATCCCGACTCCCGGCCAGACCGTCGGCCCGTTCTTCCACTACGGCTTGCCATACGAGGGCGGTGCCGAGCTCGTGCCCGCCGGGCACCCCGACGCGATCCGCCTGCACGGGACCGTGCTCGACGGCGCAGGCGATCCTGTGCCCGACGCCTTGATCGAGATCTGGCAGGCCGACCCCGAGGGGCGCATCGTCCAGGAACCCGGCTCGTTGCACCGCGACGGTTGGACGTTCACGGGCTGGGGACGTGCCGCCACCGATTCCACCGGGCACTACTCGTTCTCGACACTGTTGCCCGGTGCCGCTGCCGAGGGAGGCGCACCGTTCTTCGCCGTCACGGTGTTCGCCCGCGGCGTTCTCGACCGGCTGTTCACCCGCGCGTACGTGCCGGAGCATCCTGCGCTGGCCGATGATGCGCTTCTCGCCTCACTGCCCGCGGACCGACGCGACACCCTCATCGCAACCGCCGATGCATCCGGGCTCGTGTTCGACATCCGCCTCCAGGGTGAGGGCGAGACGGTCTTCCTTGCGTTTTCCGGCAACGGCAGACTGACGGCATGACGAACTTGTTCTGGCCCGGCGATGAGCGCGCCGGTGAGCTGATGTCCGAAGCCACGCTGCTCGACGCGATGGTGCAGGTGGAGAACGCGTGGCTCGACGCCCTGGTGGTGTCGGGTCTCGCTCCGGCGTTGAGCGACGGCGACCTGACGGGTCTCGTGACCTCCGACGACGCCGACGAGCTCGCACGTGCAGCCGAGGCAGCAGGCAATCCAGTGCCGGCACTCGTGGCGATGCTTCGAGCCCGCACCGGCATCGACAGCGCCACGTGGCTGCACCGCGGCCTCACCAGCCAGGACGTGCTCGACACGGCACTCATGCTGGCGCTGCGGGGCGTCCTCGACCGTGTCCTCGACGAGCTGCGCTCGCAGGTCATCGCGTCATCGATCCTCGCCGAGCGTCATGCGTCGACGCCGATGATCGGCCGTACGCTCACCCAGCACGCCGTCCCCACGACGTTCGGCGCCGTGGCGGCCGGATGGCTCGACGGCATCCTCGATGCCGCCGACCTGGTCGTCGACGCCCGCGCGCTCCTGCCGGTGCAGCTGGGTGGCGCGGTCGGCACCCTCGCGGCTTCCACCGAGCTCGCGTCGTTGCGTGGGCTCGACGACGCGCCGTTCGTCGCCGCGGAGCTGGTCACGATCACCGCGGAGGCACTTGGGCTTCGCGAGCTGCGACCCTGGCACACGTCGCGGGGCCCGGTCACCCGCACCGCCGATGCGCTGGTGTCGTGCACCGACGCGTGGGGGCATGTCGCCACCGATGTCGCGACGCTGTCACGCACCGAGATCGCGGAGCTGGCCGAGCCCGCCGCCGAGGGGCGCGGCGGATCGTCGACGATGCCGCACAAGCGCAACCCCATCCTCTCGGTGCTCGTCCGTCGAACGGCGTTGGCGGCGCCCGCACTGGCGTCGACCCTGCACGTGGCCTCGGCGACCGCCGGCGACCAGCGCCCTGACGGGGCTTGGCACGCCGAGTGGTCGACGCTGCACACCCTGGCCCGCCGCACCGTGGTCGCCGCGTCGCAGACGACCGAGCTGCTCCAGGGCTTGCACGTCGACGCCGACCGCATGCGCGCCACGCTCGACCACTCGGCTGACGATGTGCTCGCCGAGCGGCGCGCGATCGCCGAGCTGCTCGACGAGAAGGCCGACCCCGACCCGACGACGTACCTCGGGATCACCGTGGACCTCGTCGCCGGCGCGGTCGACCGCGCCCGGATCTTCCTCGAGGAGAACGCATGACCGTCCCCCAGATCACCGCCGTACGGCTCGGCGGCTCGCCCGCCCTTCCGCTGCTGGTGCTCGGACCCTCGCTCGGCACCTCGGGGCGAGCGCTGTGGTCGTCGTGCGCCGCTGAGCTCTCCGGCAGCTTCGAGGTGCTTGCCTGGGACCTGCCCGGTCACGGCTCCAACGTCGCCGACGCCAAGCCGTTCACGGTCGCCGAGCTCGCCGCCGGGGTGCTCGCGATGGTCGACGACATGCTCGCCGAGCGCGGTGAGCAGGGCACGTCGTTCGCGTATGCCGGCGACTCCGCCGGCGGCGCCGTCGGCCTGCAGCTGATGCTCGACGCGCCCGATCGCATCGACACCGCCGTGCTGCTGTGCACCGGCGCGAAGATCGGTGACCCCGATGCGTGGCACGAGCGCGCAGCGACCGTACGCGCATCCGGTACGCCGGTCGTGCTCGAGCGCTCCGCAGCGAACTGGTTCGCCCCCGGATTCCTCGAGCGCGAGCCCGACACCGGTGCCGCCCTCCTCCACGCCCTGCAGGACGCGGACCGCGAGGGCTACGCCCTGGTGTGTGAGGCGCTCGCGGCCTTCGACGTACGCCATCGGCTGCACGAGATCACGACCCCGGTCCTGGCGATCGCCGGGGCGCACGACGCACCCACGCCACCGGCGAGTCTCGAGGAGATCGCGGCCGGCGTGAAGGACGGGCGGCTCGTCGTGCTCGACGATGTCGCGCATCTCGCCCCCGCCGAGCGCCCCGACGAGGTCGCCCGGCTGATCCGCGAGCACGCTGCCGGCGAGGCTCCCGCCGAACCGTCCCCCACCGTGGCCGAGGTACGCGAGGCCGGCATGGTCGTTCGCCGCGAAGTGCTCGGCGACGCGCACGTCGACCGCGCGATCGCCAGCACGACCGAGCTCACCGCCGACTTCCAGGACTTCATCACGCAGTACGCCTGGGGATCGGTCTGGACGCGCCCCGGCCTCGACCGCCGCAGCCGTTCCCTCATCACGCTCACGGCGCTGGTCGCGCGCGGGCACCACGAGGAGCTCGCGATGCACCTGCGCGCCGCCCGCACCAACGGCGTGACGAATGACGAGATCAAGGAGCTGCTGCTGCAGACCGCGATCTACTGCGGCGTCCCCGACGCCAACACCGCCTTCCGCATCGCCCAGGACGTCCTGGCCGAGATCGATCAGGAGCCTCGATGACCAGCGCCCATGTCTACGCCGCGAGCCGGACGCCGTTCGGCCGGTTCGGCGGCGCACTGTCGGGCGTACGCCCGGACGATCTCGCGGCGACCGCGCTGTCCGGGCGTCCTCGCGAAGGCGCCGGGCCTGGATCCGGCCGCGATCGGCGACGTGTTCTGGGGCAACGCCAACGGTGCCGGCGAGGACAACCGCAACGTCGGACGTATGGCCGTGCTGCTCGCCGGCCTGCCGACATCGGTCCCGGCGACGACGGTCAACCGGCTGTGCGGGTCCAGCCTCGACGCTGCGATCATGGCGTCCCGCGCGATCGAGACCGGCGATGCCGACGTGGTGGTCGCTGGCGGCGTGGAGTCGATGACCCGCGCTCCGTGGGTGCTGCCCAAGCCCGCGCGCGCGTTCCCTGCCGGGGACACCACAGCCGTCTCGACGACGCTGGGCTGGCGGCTGGTCAACGAGCGGATGCCGAAGGAGTGGACGATCTCGCTCGGTGAGTGCAATGAGCAGCTGCAGGACAGGTTCGGCATCAGCCGCGAGCGGCAGGACGCGTTCGCAGCCCGTTCGCACGAGCTCGCCGACGCCGCCTGGACCGCCGGTTTCTACGACGACCTCGTCACGCCGGTCGACGGCGTCGAGCTGGCGCGCGACGAGTCGATCCGGCCGGGCACCACGGCCGAGAAGCTCGCGGCGTCTGAAGCCCGCCTTCCGACCCGACGGGACGATCACGGCCGGCAACGCCTCGCCGCTCAACGACGGCGCCGCAGCGCTGCTGATCGGCGCTGACACTGCTGCAGCGGCGATCGGCATCGACCCGATCGCGCGCATCGCGGGCCGCGGGGTGCACGCGCTGGATCCGCAGGACTTCGGCTTCGCGCCGGTCGAGGCCGCCAACCAGGCTCTCGCACGAGCCGGCATCTCCTGGTCAGATGTCGGTGCGGTCGAGCTCAACGAGGCGTTCGCGGTGCAGTCGCTCGCCTGCGTCGACGCGTGGAAGGTCGACCCGGAGATCGTCAACGCCAAGGGCGGCGCGATCGCGATCGGCCACCCGCTCGGCGCATCTGGCGCCCGCATCGTCGGCACGCTCGCGCACCGGCTCGTCGAGTCCGGAGAGCGGTGGGGCGTCGCCGCGATCTGCATCGGCGTCGGCCAGGCCCTCGCCGTCGTGCTCGAGAACGAGTCCACCCGATGACGCTCGTCGCCGAGTCGGCCCTCGAGGCCGTCGACGGCATCAAGGACGGTTCGACCGTGCTGGTCGGCGGATTCGGCATGGCCGGCATGCCCGTCGCGTTGATCGACGCCCTGATCGAGCAGGGCGCGACCGACCTCGAGGTGGTCAGCAACAACGCCGGCAACGGCGACACCGGCCTCGCGGCCCTGCTCGCCGCGGGCCGCGTACGCAAGGTCGTCTGCTCGTTCCCCCGGCAGTCCGACTCGTACGTCTTCGACGACCTCTATCGCGCCGGCAAGATCGAGCTCGAGGTCGTGCCGCAGGGCAACCTCGCCGAGCGGATGCGCGCGGCGGGAGCGGGCATCGGCGCGTTCTTCTGCCCCACCGGTGTCGGCACCCCGCTCGCCGAGGGCAAGGAGACTCGTACGATCGACGGCCGCGACTACGTCCTCGAGCTGCCGATCCACGGCGATGTCGCCCTGATCGGCGCCCACGCCGGCGACGCCTTGGGCAACCTCGTCTACCGCAAGACCGCCCGCAACTTCGGACCCGTCATGGCCACCGCCGCCGCCATCACGATCGCCCAGGTCACCCACGTCGTACCCGGTCGGCGAGCTCGACCCCGAGTCCGTCGTCACCCCCGGCATCTACGTCGACCGCATCGTCCGGGTCGGCCAGGAGACATCATGACCATCACCGTGACCGTCGAGCGCACGATCGAGCACCTCGACCGCGGACCGCTGACCCGCGACGAGATGGCTCAGACCGTCGCCCGCGACATCCCCGACGGATCGTTCGTCAACCTCGGCATCGGCCAGCCGACCCAGGTCGGCGACCACCTCTCCCCCAGCTCGGGCATCGTCCTGCACACCGAGAACGGCATGCTCGGCATGGGCCCGGCCGCCGTCGGCGACGCAGATCGACACCGACCTCACCAACGCCGGCAAGGTCCCGGTCACCGAGCTGCCCGGCGCCTCGTACTTCCACCATGCCGACTCGTTCGCCATGATGCGCGGCGGCCACCTCGACGTCTGCGTCCTCGGCGCCTTCCAGGTGTCCGAGCACGGCGACCTCGCCAACTGGCACACCGGCGCTCCCGACGCCATCCCCGCAGTCGGCGGAGCCATGGACCTCGCCATCGGCGCCAAGGACGTCTTCGTCATGATGAGCCTGTTCACCAAGGACGGCGCACCCAAGCTCGTACCCGCCTGCACCTATCCGCTCACCGGACTGGCCTGCGTCAGCCGCGTCTACACCGAGCACGCGACCTTCCTCGTCGGCGCCGCAGGCGTCACAGTCGTCGAGACCTTCGGCACCACGGTCGAGGAACTCACCGCCCGGCTCAGCCTCGAGCTGGCGCTGATCGGCTCCTGATCCTGCAGCTGGGCCTCGATCATGGCTCGTGCCTTCGCTGGCAGGCACATCAGCGGGCCGCGGTTTCCCAGGTGAATCCGTCCGGGTCGGTGAACGACCCGGCATCGCCGCCGATCACGAGCCGGTGTGAACCGCTCCCCTCGGGCGACACACCGGCGTTCTTGGCCAGGGCACGCCGTCCGTACAACGCGAGCTTGATGGGTGTCGTGTCGAGCTCGACGTACTTGCCGCCGAAGCTCTTGCCCACGGGGAAGCCGCGATCGACGTAGAACTGCTTGGTCGCCTTGACGTCCTCCACGCCCAGCAGGAGAACGACATCGTCGATCTCCCGTGTGGCCGGGCCGGAGTTCTTCTTCGACGAGGATGCGAGCGTCCAGATCGCTCCGTCCGGAGCCTGCACGGCGCCGCCGTAGCCCCAGAACGACTTGGCGGCCGGCTTCAGCTCGGTGGCACCGGCGGCGAGGGCGGCAGTCCATCAGCGCGTCGACATCTGCCGGCTGGGACACCACCAGGGACATCGTGTATCCGCGGAAGCCCTCCGTCGGCGTCGTCAGACGCGCGGACCTGCACGCGAGAGCCGAGCCCGAAGGCGGTGTCGTAGAAGGTGGCGGCCGCCGTGGGGTCGGCCGATTCGAGGACGATGTTGTCGATGTGAGTCATGACATCGACGTTAGGGTCGGCCCACCTGTCGGCGCTTCTCGATTCCTGACCGTCTCGAGCACGGCTCACGACGACTCGGCGAGCACCCACCCTGAAGGAAGCCCGGCGGTCAACATGCTCGTGCAGTGGCGAATGACGGCGGCTGCGACACCCTCCGTGGTTGCCGTTCCGCCCAGGTCAGGCGTGCGAACACCCTCCTCCAGTGCGGCCTCGAAGCCCTCGACCAGCACCCGGGCAGCGCGGTGCTCACCAAGGTGTTCGAGCATCAGGGCTGCGGACCAGATCTGACCGATGGGATTGGCGATTCCCCTGCCCGCGATGTCGGGCGCGGATCCATGAACGGGTTCGAACATCGAGGGATGCGTGCCCGGAGGATTGATGTTGGCGCTGGGCGCGACGCCGATCGACCCGGCCGCGGCGGCAGCGAGGTCCGAGAGGATGTCCCCGAAGAGGTTGGACGCGACGATGACGTCGATCGACCGCGGTCGCAGGACCAGGCGTGCGGCGAGCGCATCGATCAACACACTCTCCACCGTCACCCCCGGCGTGGCATCGACGCACTGCTGCACGACCTCGTCCCAGAACGGCATCGTGTGGATGATCCCGTTGGACTTCGTCGCGGAGACGAGTCGCCCTTGGCGTTGCTGCGCGAGCTCGGCCGCGTACGTGGCCACCCGCTCGACACCCGTCCGGGTGAAGATCGACTCCTGCACCGCCATCTCTTCGGGCTGCCCGCGATACATCCGCCCGCCGACCTCGGAGTACTCCCCCTCGACGTTCTCACGGACGACGACGAGGTCGAGCTGGTCGACGCCCGCGAGCGGCGAGCTCACTCCCGGCAGGAGCCGGACCGGTCGCAGGTTCACGTACTGCTCGAACTCCCTGCGGATCGGGATCAGCAGTCCCCACAGGGTCACGTCGTCGGGGATGTCGACATCGCCCACGGCACCCAGCAGGATGGCGTCGCCCGTGGCCATCTGATCGAGGCCGTCGACCGGCATCATCCGGCCGTGCTCGCGGAAGTGGTCCGAACCCCACGCTCGCGTGCGCCAGTTCATCGTGAAGCCCAGGGCGGGCGCTATGGCGTCGACGCAGGAGACGGCGGCCGCCATGACCTCAGGGCCGATCCCGTCGCCGGCGATGACGTCGACGGTGTACGCGCGCGCAGTCATGACCGGACCGGGATCGAGATGTACTTGATCTCGAGGAACTCGTCGATCCCGACGCGTCCACCTTCGCGCCCGAGGCCGGACTGCTTGACCCCACCGAACGGCGCCGACGGGCTCGAGACAACGCCGGTGTTGATGCCGACCATGCCGACTTCCAGTCGCTCGGCGACGTCGAGGGCACTGTCGATGTCCTGGGTGATGACGTATCCCACCAGGCCCCACTCGGTGTCGTTCGCCCGGTCGATCACCTCGTCGAGGTCGGTGAACGTCTGGATCGCGGCGACCGGGTCCGAAGATCTCGGTGGAGGTCAGGGCGCTGTCGGGGTGGGTGTTGAGCAGCACCGTCGGGTGGACGAAGTAGCCCGGCCGATCAGGGCTGTCGCCACCCACCAGCACCGATGCGCCACGGTCGACCGCATCCGCGATCAACGTACGAACCTTCTGGCGGCTGGCCTCGTCGATCAGCGGTCCGACATCGACGCCGTCCTCCGTGCCATCGCCGACGACCAGGGCGCCCATACGCGCGGCGAGCCGCGACGAGAACTCCTCAGCCACAGATGCGTGGACGAAGAAGCGGTTGGCGGCGGTGCATGCCTCGCCCATGTTGCGCATCTTCGCCTGGAAGGCCGCCTCCACGCCGCGGTCGAGGTCAGCGTCCTCGAGCACGAGGAACGGGGCGTTGCCACCCAGCTCCATCGAGGTACGCAGCACGCCTTCGGCGGCTTGCGCCAGCAGGTGCTTGCCGACCGCCGTCGAGCCCGTGAAGGACAGCTTGCGGATGACGCCGCTGTCCAGGATCACCTTGACGACCTCGGCGGACTGACTGGTGGGCAGCACGCTGAGCACGCCCTCAGGCAGTCCGGCGTCGGTGAGGATCTGCGCGAGCGCCAGCGACGAGAGCGGCGTCTGCGGCGCCGGCTTCAGGATGCTCACGCAACCGGCGGCGATCGCCGGGCCGATCTTGCGGGCGCCCATCGCCAGCGGGAAGTTCCACGGGATGATCAGCAGGCACGGGCCGACGGGCTGCCTGACCTGCAGGTTGCGGGCGGCGCCGTCCGGACGGTGACTGTAGCCACCGTCGACGCGAACGGCCTCCTCGGCGAACCAGCGGAAGAACTCCGCAGCGTACGCGACCTCGCCGCGAGCCTCTGCCAGCGTCTTGCCCATCTCGAGCGTCATCACGTGCGCGAGGTGCTCGGTCCGTTCGACCATCAGGTCGTACGCGCGGTAGAGGATCTCCGAGCGTACGCGCGCGGGGGTGCGCCCCCACGAGCGCTGGGCCAACCGAGCCGCCTCCACCGCGATCCGGGCATCGTTCTCGTCAGCATCGGCGACCTCGGTCAGCTCGGCGCCAGTGGCCGGATTGATCACCGGCATCCGGCGTCCACCGGTGGCCGGTGTCCACTTCCCGGCGAGGAAGAGGTCCTGCGGGACCTCGGCCAGCACTGCGGCTGGGTCGAGAGTGGTGAGCGGGGCGAGCTGGGTCTGGGTCATGATGTCGTCTTTCTCGGGACGTGGATGGCGGCTAAGCGGGATAGGCGTCGAGTGCCTGGGCGATCGTGGTGGCGATCAGGTCGAGCTCGTCCTCGGTCGTGACGAACGGCGGGCAGATCTGCAGCGTGTTGTCGTGGATGACGCGGATCAGGACACCGGCGTCCGTGCAGGCCTCGGCGATCGAGTCGCCGACCACGCCGTCGTGCAGGTGGATGCCCGCCATGAAGCCGGCACCCGCGCGCACCTCCTCGACCAGCTCGTGGTCCGCGAGCGGCGCGACCACCTTCTCCAGCACGGTCTCCAGCCATGCCGCGCGCTCGACCAGCTGCTCCTCGTCGATCACATCCAGATTGGCAAGCGCTACCGCACAGGCGGTGGCATGGCCGGAGTAGGTGAGACCGTGGCGGAACATGGGCGCGTCCGGTCCGTCGAAGAAGCGATCGGCGACCTGCGGGGCGACCAGGACGCCACCGAGCGGGGCATACCCCGACGTGACTCCCTTGGCCATCGTCACCATGTCCGGGCGGATGCCCCATCGCTGGGAGGCGAACTGCCGACCCGTTCGGCCGAACCCGGTGATCACCTCGTCGGCGATCAGGAGGATGTCGTGACGACGGCAGAGCGCCTCGAGTCCCTCGAGATAGCCCTCGGCCGGACCGATCACACCGCCAGTCCCGATGACGGGCTCGGCGATGATCGCCGCGATGTTCTCAGGTCCGAGCTCCGCCACCGACCGGCGTACGGCGTCGATGTCGTTGGTGGAGATCCGCGCGGTCTCCGGGATCAGCGACGGCGTGCCGTAGCCATCGCGGTTGTACTGCAGCCCGGCGACGCTCGTCCCGAACGCGTGGAGGCCGTGATAGCCGCCGTCACGGCTGAGGATGATCTTCTTGTCGGCTCGGCCTTCGAGCTGCCAGTGACGCCGGGCCAGCTTGCACGCCAGGTCGACCGAGTCCGATCCCCCGCTGGTCAGCATGACCTTGGCGCCCGGGATGGGCCCGATCTCGGCCAAGCGATCGGCCAGCACGAGCGCCGGCTCGTTCGAGAAGCGGCCGAACGTGTGATAGGTCTCCAGCTTCACCATCTGGTCGTACGCGGCGCGCGCCAGGCGCTCGCGGCCGTGGCCGATGTTGGCGTGCCACAGGCTGGCCGTGGCATCCAGCAGCCGCTGTCCAGTCGACGTCTCCAGCCAGGCGCCCTGCCCCCCGGTGATCACGAGGCGCTTGGCGCGGGCGGTGGGCATGTGCGCCTGCGGGTTCCAGAGCGCTGCGCCTGTCCCAGCCTGAGTAGTGGTCGCCATGTGTTCAACTGTAGAACAGTTGAACTGTAGCGCGCAAGAGGTCCGAGAGCGGCTATTCTTCTCGGTATGTCAGCACTCGAGGGTCTCGTCGTGACCCGGTCCACCGCGGCGCAGCAGGTGGCCGCCGGACTCGCTTCTCGTATCGTCGCCGGCGCCTTCGCCCCGGGTGCCCGGTTGCGCGAGAGCGCCATCGCCACCGAGCTGGGCGTGGCCCGCAACACCGTCCGCGAGGCCGTCCGCATCCTCGAGCTGAGCGGCCTGGTGCGGCACGAGGTCAACCGCGGCGCCGTCGTCATCTCCCCCACCCCCGAGAAGGTCGAGGAGCTCTACGCCGCTCGCGAACGCCTGGAGACCGCCGCGGTCTCCCGACCCGCCGAGGCACCCGAGCTCGATGACGCTGCGCAAGGCATACGAGGACCTCGTCGATGCCGCCGCCTCGCATGACGTGCTCCGCATCGTCGACGTCGATCTCGCCTTCCACGCCACGATCGTCTCGATGCTGCACAGCAGCCGGATCGACGAGTTCTATGCCGGGCTTCTGGTCGAGCTGCGCTTCTACCTCACGGTGCTGTCGCTCGAGGACCGCGAGTTCGAGAGCCCAGACGACATCCTCACCGATCACCGGGAGATCCTCGAAGCCATTGAGTCGGGCGACCCCGTCGTCAGCCACGGAGCACGTGCGGAGCCACATCGAGCGCAACGAGCAAGCGCATCCTCGAGATCCTGCACGGCCGCGACTGACCACGTCGCTGGCCGTGCAGGGATGGGATGGCCTCGAATGTGCGCCTACAGACCGAGGTGCTTGTTGACCTCGTCCAGAGACTGCATCGCGACGTAGTCGTAGCCGTCGGTGACGGGGTCATAGCCACGGTCCAGCAGCACCAGGTTCCGGAATCCCATGTCGTGCATCGGCATGGGGTCATACCGCGTGTGCGACGAGATGTGCAAGAAGTCCTCCGGCGTCGCGTTCAGGGTGTCCAGCATGTACTCGAAGGCCTGGTAGCGCGGCTTGTAGGCCTGGGCCTGTTCGGCGGTCAGCACTGCGTGGAAGTCAGCTCCGAGCCGGGGCATGCTGATGTCCAGGAAGCTGTCGTCCGCGTTGGACAGAGCCACCAGCTTGTAGTTCTCGCCCATGAGCTTCAGCGGAACCGGCACGTCGTCGTGGGCACCCCAGCTGCGTACAGCGTCAGCGAACTCCGCGCCTGCCCCAGGCGTCGGCCCGATGCCGAACCGCTTGCACACCCGGTCGAAGGAGTCCTGGAGGATCTGCTCATAGGGCTTGTAGTCACCGCAGACCTCGTCGTACCGGTAGCCGCGGAACACCTTCTTGAACGTCGGCCACTGCTCTTCTGGCAGGCGGCCGGCGAGCAGCCGGCGGGTGGTGGGATCGGTGTCCCAGTTGATCAGCGTGCCGTAGACATCGAAGGAGATGTACTTCGGCCGGAAGTTCGTGGTCGTCATGATTCGTCCGTTCCTGGTCGTCTTGCATCACGGTTGACACAAGGTGAATGTGAGTTGGTGCTGCTTCTAGCTCAGAGCCAATGAGGTGAGTCGCGCGTCAGGTCCGAGGAACCTGGCAGGGTTCATGAAACCGACATCGGTGGCCGTTGCCGTCCGCCACGAGGTCGGCCGCAACAGCTCCCAGTGCAGAGGCCATCTTGAAGCCGTGGCCGGAGAAGCCGACCGCCACGACGACACCGTCCATTCCGGGCATCGCCCCCAAGGCTCCCGTGTCGTCGGGGAGATAACCGTCCGCGCACGTGGCAACCCGCACCGGCTCCGGTATCAGTCCCGGGATGAACTCCCGGACCCATGCCCGGATGGGGTCCAGGTGCCGAGGGTCCCAGGTAGGAGGCCGCTCCATGGACTCGACTTCGTCCAGGTAGAGGCTCGCCACGACCTTCACCGTCCAACCGTCAGCGCTCGGGAACCCGTAGAACTGGACGTCGTCCGACCGCCCGTCCTCCTCCGCACGCCTGAGGAAGACCGGCAGGTCTGCCCTGCTGAATGCCGATGGGTCCGCGATGGGGAACCAGGTCAGCACCTGCGGCCGAACCGCAAGGTGAACACCGAGCTCCTTGCACACTGCTCCGGCACCGTTGCCCTGCGAGATGATCACCCGGGAGGCGATGATCTCTTCGTGATCGGTCCGGACGATGTAGCGGTCGCCGTATGCCTCGACGCTGTGCGCCTTCCGGTTTCCCAGGAACGTGGCACCCAGCCGTGTCGCCTCCATCAGGGCGGCGGTCACGGCCTTCTCCGAGCTCAAGTAGCCGCCCTCAGGATCAAAGACCGTCACATCGGTGTCCCTGATCAGGTGCTCGGGATACCTGGTCCTCGCTTCATCACCCCGCAGAAGCTCGCTGTCGAGGCCGTGCTCTTGCGCAGCCGCCAGGAGCGATGCCAACCGCGGATTGTGCTCGTCATAGATCGTGACCGCGCCCGTGGTGTGGAGCAACTGGGTGCCGCTGATCTTCTCCAGCTCACGCCACAGATCTTGTGACCGCTGCAGGATGGGCGTGTAGTGCCCACCTTCGACGTAGACCTTGCGGAAGATGCGGGACTCCCCGGCGTAGGCCGAGAAGGGGCCGGGGATCGAGAACCTGTCGACTCCGATGACCCGCAGACCGCGCGCGGCCAGCTGCCAGCTGGCCATGCTTCCTACTGAGCCGGCCCCGACGACGACAACGTCTGCTTCGAGGGACGTCAGCCTCGCCCCGTCATACGAGCACCTTCTCGAGGAACTGTCGGGTGCGTGGTTCCTGGGGGTTGCCCAGGACCTCGGCGGGCGGTCCTTGTTCGACGATCAGTCCGCCGTCCATGAAGATGACCTTGTCGGCGACTTCCCTGGCGAAGCCCATCTCGTGGGTGGCCACGAGCATCGTGATGCTCTGTTCGGCCAGGCCCTTCATGACGGCCAGCACTTCGCCGACGCGTTCGGGGTCCAGCGCGCTGGTGGGCTCGTCGAAGAGCATGACCTTGGGGTCCATCGCCAGCGCGCGGGCGATCGCGACGCGTTGCTTCTGGCCGCCGGACAGCTGCCACGGATAGTGATCGCCATGCCCTTCCAGACCCACGCTGGACAGCAACGTGTCAGCGCGCTCCGCGGCCGGCTTCTTCGGTGCGCCCTTGACCAGCACCGGGCCGGACATCACGTTCTCGCGCGCGGTCATGTTCGGGAACAGGTTGAACTGCTGGAACACCATCCCGATCCTGGTGCGCTGCGCCGCGACCTCAGCACGACCCATGGCTCGGTATGCGGTCTCGGTCTCGATGAACCCGAGGTCGTCACCGTTGACCCGCAAGATGCCGCGGTCGACTTCCTCGAGCCCATCGACACAGCGCAGAAGCGTCGATTTGCCCGACCCTGAGGGTCCGATGATGCACACGATCTCACCGCACGTGACGTCCAGGTCGATGCTGTCGAGCACCACCCGGTCGCCGTAACACTTGCGCAGCCCGCGCGCGTAACACCGTTCCGTCACCGTTGACCGTTGCTTCGCCGTTCATCGTGCCTCCCCTCCTACCAGGACGTCATCGAGGATGACGGGTTGGTTGCTGACTCGTGACCTGACCAGCGAGTACCGCTTCTCGATCAGTGACTGCGGGTAGCTCAGCGCCAGGGTCATGATCAGGTACCACAGGCAGGCCACGATCAGCAGCGGGATGGTCTGGTACGTCCGCGCGTAGATCAGCTGGGTGCTCTGCAGCAGCTCAGCCACACCCAGCACGCTGACCAGCGAGGTCTCCTTGAACATCCCGATCACCTGGTTGCCCGTCGCCGGGATGATGGTCGGCATCGCCTGAGGGATGATGATCCGCCGCAGCTTCGTCGCGCTGCTCATGCCCAGCGAGTCCGCTGCCTCGATCTGACCCCGGTCCACCGACGCGAACCCGCCGCGGATGATCTCGGCCAGGTACGCCGCCACATTCAACGACAACCCGATGATCGCTGCGGTCGTCGCGCTCAGCAGCTTGTTGACGTCGACACCCTGGGAGATGTCGGTGAACGGGATCCCGATCGCGATGTTCGGATACAGCGCGGCGATGTTGAACCAGAAGATCAGCTGCACCAGCACCGGCGTCCCACGAAAGAACGTGATGTACGCCGACGCCAGCAACCGCACCGGCCTGATCGACGAGGCCCGCATCACCGCGACACCCATCGCCAGGATCGTGCCGAAGAACATCACCACCACCGTCAAGATGATCGTCAGCCGCAGACCCCGCAGCACCGTCGAGGCGGTGAAGTACTTGCCGACCACGTCCCACTGATAGTTCTCGTTCGTGATCAGCGTGTGGGCCACCCCCGCAGCGACCAGCACACACGCGGTCCACGCGGCGTACTCCAGCCACCCCCGCCTGTGCAACCTCGGCTTCTCGGTCGCATCCATGCGGGTCACCTCCTCCTCAGATCAGGACGGTCGGTCATTACTTCGCCACTGACGCGGTCGGGATGGCGCCGCCGCCCAGGCCCCACTTGTCCAGTGTCGCCTTGTACTCGGGTCCGTCAATCAACGACTGCATCGCCGCGTGCAGCGCCGGAGTGAGGGGCGAGCCCTTGGCCAGGCCCAGTGCGACGATGTCGTCGCCCTCCTTCTTGACGTACTGCTTGGGGAACAGCTCGAACGCCTGCGGCTGCTGCTTGGCCGCCCACGCCAGCGCCGACGTGTCGTAGAAGACCCCGTCGACCCGCTTGGACGACAGCTGCGTCAGCGCACCCTGGACGTTCGGCAGCACCACAGCCGTCGACGGCCTTCTTGCCGTTGGCCTCGCAGTCCTTGGAGATCTGCGGCACATAGGTCTCCGCCTGCGTGGTGCCTGACATCACCGCGATCTTGTGGCCACACAAGGTCGTCCTCGTCAGTCATGCTGAGCTTCAGCGGGTTGCCCTTGCTGAACACCAGCGAAGAGCCGGCGGCCCAGTACTTGATCATGTCCAGCACCTTCGAGGCGGTCAGCCGTCGGCGTCATGTTCGTCGCCGTGAAGTCATAGCGCCCGGCGGCGATGCCCGGGATCACGCTGTCGAACGACACGTTCTTGATCTTGACCTTGAGACCCATCTTCTTGCCGAGCAGCTGGGCGATCTCGACGTTGTAGCCGACCGGCGTCTTGTTGTCCTCAGCCAGGAAGGACGTCGGCGGGTAGTGCAGATCCGCCGCCATCGTCAGTGCTGCCCCGCTCCTTCACGTCCGCCGGAACCAGCTTCTCCACCGCGGGGTCAGCCTTCACCGTCGCGATGTCGATGGAGCCCTTCCGCGCACCACCTCCATCGGAGCTGCTGGTGTCGCTGCCGCAGGCGGCGGTCGTGACCAGGAGCACTGATCCGAGGGCGGCTGCTGCGAGTTTCGTTCCGACTCTCATGGGTCGTTCCCTTCAAGCGTGTGAGTGAATTCACTCATCGAAGCACGTTCATAGCCGATTGTCGACAATCTGCAAGAAAAAACTTTCTCGTTTACATTCCTGTCACGCTCTGGACGCGCAGTCGCGACGGCCTGACACTCGCTGCCGCCGACGGCGACGATGGACCCGGGCATGCTGACCGAGCACCGTGCACCCGGCAGCCGGCCGCCCGGGACGCAGAAATGCCCCCGACAGCCCATCGGATGTCGGGGCATTCGGAGAGTCGGCAGACTACTGGGCCGGCCGAGCGGTGAGGTTGGTCGCGGCGACCGTCAGGTGATCGGTGATGGCCTTGACGACCACGTCCCGTTCGCCGGTGGCGAGAGCGTCGATGAGGCCGCCATGGTCATCGATGACCTCCTCGCCGGACGGCAACACGATCTCCAGCCGGTTGATGCAGGTCAAGGCCTGCGCAGAGAGGATCGAGTAGGCGTCGACCAGGCGCGAGTTGTCCGCCATGGCGACAAGAGTCATGTGAAAGTTCAGGTCGGCCGTCGAGATTTCCCTGGGATCACCGCGTTTAACCGCCGCGGACAAGGCGCCGAGAGCCTTGCGCAAGGCGTCGGTTGCGCGGACGCGGGTCCCTGGCCCGCCTTCGAGGATACGCACGGCCGCGTGGCTCTCGATGGCGCACCTGGCGTCATAGATCTCCCAGATGTCAGAGGGCGTGAAGGTCACCACCGAGACGCCCTTGTTGCGGGTGGCGACCACCAGCTTCTGCTGCACGAGCTGCTGGAGCGCCTCGCGGACCGGCGCGCGCGACACGCCCAGCTGGTCGGCGATCCGCGCCTCACCCAGCTGTTCTCCGGGAAGCAGCGACCCCTCGATGATCATCTGCCGCAGCTCGCTGCTGATGCGGTCCGACGTCGACGTGCGCTCCAACGTCTTCAACCTGCTCAGGCCGGACTCGGTCACGGTCGGCTCCCCTCGTGCTGCTGGCACCACCACGGCGACTCTGAGTCGTTCGTATCTTGATCACTCCAGAGTAACTTGTCAACAAACCTATTGCCGACGGTCGACAATCTGCATACGGTGGGGTACCTTCGTGTCCATGGCGTCGCCAGGGACGGCTCGCCGCATCGCTCACCTCACTGATGGGACAGACCATGACGAACACCATCCGCCGCCCGAAGTACATCTCGTTCGACTGCTACGGCACGCTGATCTACTTCGACATCGCCACCACGACCCGCCGCCTGATCGGCGACCGCCTGACCGAGGCCGAGATCGAGGTCTTCCTCCGCCAGTTCAGCAAGTACCGCTACGACCAGGTCTGCGGCGACTTCTACGCCTACGAGCAGGTGCTGCACGATGCCTACGCCCGCACCTGCGCCCGCTGGAACCTCGAGGTCCAGGACGACGCCGGCGCGCAGCTCGCCGCCGCGGTGCTCACGTGGGGACCCCACGCCGACGTCGTCGAACCGCTGAAGAAGATGGCCGAGAACTTCAAGCTCGTGATCCTCTCCAACGCCGACACCAAGTACCTGGACGTCTCGGTCCCCAAGCTCGAGGCGGAGTTCCACGCGGTCTACACGGCCGAGCAGGCCGGCTTCTACAAGCCGCGCTACGAGGCGTTCGAGTACATGCTCGAGCAGCTCGATGCGGCTCCCGAGGACTTCCTGCACGTGTCGTCGCACACCCGCTACGACCTCATGCCGGCAGATGACCTCGGCTTCGACAACAAGGTGTTCCTCGACCGCGGCTACGACCCGGAGAGCCCCGCGTACAACTACACCACCGTGCAATCCCTCGACGAGCTCAACACGCTCCTCGGGATCTGACCCCGCAAGCACCAGGAGACACATCATGAAGCTCACGCCGTACTGGCTCGACACCGCGACTCCCTCTGGCGACTACCGCCAGAATCCGGTGCCCGAGCGCGCCGACATCGCGATCGTCGGCGCCGGTTTCACCGGCCTGTCTGCGGCCCTTGAAGCCGCCAAGAACGGCGCGAGCGTCGTGGTGCTCGACCAGCACACGGTCGGCTGGGGTGCCTCCGGGCGCAACGGTGGCATGGCCACCACGGGCCTCGCCATCGGTCTCGGCAAGGCGATCAAGCGATACGGCCGCGACCGGGCGATCGAGATGTTCGCCGAGTACAACCGGGCGATCGACACGATCGAGGACCTGGTCAAGGAGAACTCGATCGACTGCGACTTCGAGCGCTCGGGCAAGCTCAGCCTGGCCATGAACGCCAAGCAGGTCGACGGCATGCGCAAGACCCAGCAGATCCTCGCGGACGCAGCCGACTACTCGGTCAGCGTCGTCGACAAGCAGGACCTCCACCGTGAGATCGGCAGTGACTTCTATGCCGGCGCCATGGTGGACCCGCTCGGCGCCGGGATGCACGTCGGGAAGTTCGCGCACGGACTGGCCGAGGCCGGGGCGCGCGCGGGTGTCACGATCTGCGAGGACGCCGCAGTCACCAAGCTGGCGGACCGCGCGGGCGGCGGACACACGGTTCACACGAGTCGTGGGACGACACAGGTCGACGAGGTCCTGATCGCGACCAGCGGCTATACCGGCGCCCTGACTCCATGGCTCCGGCGCCGGACGATCCCGGTCGGCAGCTTCATCGTCGTGACGGAGCAGCTGCCGCAGGAGACGGTCGACCGCATCCTGCCCAACCGTCGCATGGCCGCCGACAGCAAGATGCTCACCTACTACTTCCGGATCACGCCGGACAACCGGCTGCTGTTCGGAGGACGGGCCAGGTTCGCGCTGTCGAGCCCGGACTCCGACCTCAAGAGCGCGGAGATCCTCAAGGACGCGATGACCACGGTCTTCCCCTACCTCGCATCGACCCGCATCGACTACACCTGGGGTGGCCTGGTGGATCTGAGCATGGACCGCATGGTGCACGCGGGCCAGCACAACGGCATCCACTACTCGCTCGGCTACAGCGGGCACGGCGTCCAGATGGCCGCCTACATGGGCAAGCAGATGGCGCTCTCGATGCTGGGCAAGCCGTCCAGCAACGCCTGGGAGCAGCTCCCCTACCGCGCCGTGCCCGGCCACTTCGGCCCGCCGTGGTTCCTGCCGTTCATCGGGGGCGGCGCCAAGATCATCGACCGAATCAAGAACAGCTGAGGAGCGCCGCGATGTCGACATCGGAACAGTGCCTGATGACCGAGGAACCTGCGCTCACGATGCCCGGGGGCGCCTTCATCGACGGCGTGTGGCAGCGCGACGACCTGACGGTGCCGGTCATCGACCCGGAGGACGGTCGACTGCTGGCGTACGTCGCGGACTCCTCGCCGGCAGATGTCGCCGCCGCGGTCTCCGGTGTTCACGACGTCGGTGTCGAACGAGGACTGGCCCTTGTGGGCGCGCAGCGAGAGCCTTCGTGAGGCCGCGCGGCTGATGGAGGAGCAGTCCACCCGGTTCGCCCACCTCATCGCGTCCGAAGGCGTCAAGACCCTGGCCGAGGCGCGGCGTGAGGTGGCGCGCTGCGCGGAGACCCTGCGCCTGTCCTCCGAAGCCGGGGTGTTCCTCAAGGGAGAGACGATCCCGTTCGAGGCCAGCCGCACCGGGCAGAACAAGATCGGTTGGTTCACCCGCGAGCCCGTGGGCGTGATCGCCGCGCTGACGTCGTTCAACGATCCCCTCAACCTCGTCGCGCACAAGCTCGGACCGGCGCTCATCGGGGGCAACGGGGTGGTCCTGAAGCCTTCGGACCACACGCCGTTGACCGCCTTGGCCTTCGTCGACCTGCTGGTGTCCGCCGGCGTGCCACCGAGGCGCATCGCGGTGATCTGCGGCGGCGCCCATACCGGCCAGTCGCTGGTGACGGACGAACGAGTCGCTGTCGTGTCGTTCACCGGCGGGCCCAGCACCGCCGCGAAGATCACGGCAGCCGCAGGTCCCCGCAAGATGCTGATGGAGCTCGGCGGCAACAACCCCACGATCGTCTGCCACGACGCTGACCTGTCCGACGCCGTCGACGCGGTCGTCGCCGGCGCCTTCGGCGTCGCAGGGCAGAACTGCCTGTCGGTGCAGCGCGTCTATGTCGACTCGGCCATCTACGCCGACTTCCTCAGCCAAGCCATCGACGCCACGCGTCGCCTCAAGGTCGGCAGCAAGATGGATCCCGACACCGACATCGGTCCCCTGATCGACGAGTCCGCGGCGCGACGCGTCGAGGACTGGGTCGACAGCGCCGCGGCCGACGGGGCCGTCATCCAGACCGGCGGCACCCGTACGGGCGCGTTCTACCAGCCCACGATCCTCACGGATGTGGCCGAAGGCGCCCAGATCCTCACGGACGAGGTCTTCGGGCCGGTCGTGACGATCATCCCGTTCGACGACCTCGCCGACGCCGTCTCCGCGGCCAACAGCGGCGAGTACGCACTCCAGGCCGGGGTGTTCACCGCGTCTGTCCAGACCGCGTTCACGGTCTCGGCGCAGCTGATGACCGGCGCGGTCGTCGTCAACGGCACGAGCGACCTGCGCATCGACTCCATGCCATTCGGCGGGTTCAAGGGCTCCGGCATCGGTCGTGAAGGCGTGCAGTTCGCCGTCGAGGCCATGACCGAGCCCAAGAACACCATCATCAACCTGGCGAGCTGACCCAGCGATGGTGGAGAGGCACCTGCGACTCGAGGGCCTGAACGCGCTGGTGACCGGCGCGACGAGCGGCATCGGCAAGGCCGTCGCCGCAACCCTGAGCCGGGAGGGTGCGCGCCTGGTCCTGACCGGGCGCAAGGCGGAGTTCGCCAAGCCTGACGAAGGCGATCTCTACGTGAACGGCGACCTCAACGACGAGGAGTTCGTCCGCGACCTGGCCGGGCGCGCCGCAGAGCACTGCGGCGGCCATCTGGACATCGTCGTCCTGTGTCACGGCCGGCAGGTCAGCGCCCTCATCGTCGACATGGAGCTGGCCGACGCCCAGGATGTCCTGCACGGCAACCTGCTCAGCGCGTTCACGGTCATGAAGCACACCATCCCGCTGATGCCGGACAGCGGCGGCTCGATCGTCTGCGTCAGCTCGCGCCTCGGCATGGTCGGCAAGCCGGAGGAGACGATGTACTCCGCCGCCAAGGGCGGGCTGATCGCGCTGGCGCGAGGCGCGGCGATCGAGCTGGCGGACCGCAAGATCAGGGTCAACGTCGTCGCACCGGGTCTGACCTCCACCGAGATCATCGAAGCGTCCTTCGAACGCCAGCCTGATCCGGCGGAGTACAGGCGCATGCGCGAGTCGGCGATTCCCCTGCGAAGGCTCGCGACGCCGCAAGAGGTGGCCGACGCGGTCCTCTTCATGGCTTCGCCCGAGTCGAGCTACGTCACTGGCGCCGTGCTGCCGGTGGATGGCGGCTACACGGCGTACTGACGCTCAGGCACCGGTCGTACGATCGAGACGGCCCCCGCCCCCAGCAGAAGGAGCCGCCGTCATGGCACGCCAGATCGCGACCTCGACGAAGGTCAGTCAGTCGGACCTGATCGAGTTCGTACGACCCCGGCATCGCATGATCGTCATCACGCAGCGCGCCGACGGCTCGCCCCAGGCGTCCCCCGTGACCGGCGGGGTCGACGACTCCGGCCGCATCGTCATCTCGACCTACCCCGAGCGGGCCAAGGCGAAGAATGCGCGCAAGCGCGCCGACGTCAGCGTCGTGGTGCTGTCCGACGACTTCAACGATCCGTGGGTGCAGGTCGACGGCACGTGCGAGGTCCTCGACGTGCCCGAGGCGCTGGACGCGTTCGTCGAGTACTTCCGCAACATCTCCGGCGAGCATCCGGACTGGGCCGAGTACCGGCAGGCGATGCTCGACCAGGGCAAGTGCCTGATGCGCATCACCCCCACGCGCTGGGGTCCCGTCGCAACGGGCGGATTCCCGGCGCGGCTCGCCAAGCCGACTGACCCGAGTCCTCAGGGCCGCACTCAGGGTGCGCTCAGGGGTGAGTGCGGGATGCGGCTCGCGGCTTCCCTGATGTGCCGGGGTGCCCGTCGCATCGACAGTGGACCCCATGATCACAGTCGATTCCCTCACCAAGACGTACGGCGGCTTCACGGCGGTCGATGACGTCACGTTCACGGCTCGGCCCGGCCGAGTCACCGGATTCCTCGGCCCCAACGGCGCCGGGAAGTCCACCTCCATGCGGGTCATGGTCGGCCTGACGCCCGCCACGTCCGGCAGCGTCACCGTGTGTGGCCGCCAGTTCCGCGAGCTGCCCAACCCGGGCCTCGAGGTCGGCGTCCTCCTCGACGCCTCAGCCCAGCACGCCGGTCGTACGGGTCGCGAGATCCTCACCGTCGCCCAGCGCACCATGGGCCTGCCCGCGTCGCGGGTCGACGAGATGATCGAGCTCGTCAGCCTGACGCCGAGCGAGGCGGACCGGCGCGTACGCAACTACTCCCTCGGCATGCGCCAGCGGCTCGGCATCGCCACCGCGCTGCTCGGCCAGCCCGAGGTCCTGATCCTCGACGAGCCGGCCAACGGTCTCGACCCGGCCGGCATCCGTTGGATGCGCGACCTGCTGCGCGGCTACGCCAACCAGGGCGCAACCGTCCTGTTGTCGTCGCACCTGTTGCACGAGATCGAGGTCATCGCGGACGACCTGGTGGTCATCGGCAACGGCCGGATCGTCGCCCAAGGCGCCAAGTCCGAGCTGCTCGCCACCGCGGGCACCCTCGTGCGTACGAACGACATCGTGGCCCTCTCGCAGGCCCTGTCCGCCTCGGGCGTCAGCTTCACCGCGAGCGCCGCGACCGGAGGCGACGACGTCTTGCGAGTCGAGGCCGACACCGGGCTCGTCGGCAAGGTCGCCCTCGATGCACGCGTCCCGCTCCTCGAGCTGCGACCGGCCGAAGGCGCAGGTCTCGAGGAGATGTTCCTCGAGCTCACCGCCGACACCCAGCGCGAGACCATCACCGAAGGAGCAGCAGCATGAGCACGATCACCGCAGACCCCGTCACCGCGGCCCGGGTCGAAAGACCGCGAACCGCGACCCATCCCGTTCACCCGGCTCCTCTCCGTGGAGCTGCGCAAGTGCTTCGACACCCGGGCCGGCTTCTGGCTGATGGCCAGCATCGGCATCGCCGCCCTGCTGGCCACGGGAGCCGTGCTGCTCTGGGCACCGGACTCCGAGCTCACGTACTCGACGTTCGCCACCGCGATCGGGTTCCCGATGGCCATCATCCTGCCGATGGTCGCGGTGCTGTCCGTGACGAGCGAATGGAGCCAACGCAGCGGGCTCACGACCTTCACCCTCGTGCCGCACCGCAGCAGGGCGATCGCCGCCAAGTTCGGCGTGACGGTCGGCATCAGTGTCGTGTCGATGCTCATCGCCATGGCCATCGGCGCGGTCGGCACGGTCGTCGGCTCGGCCATCCTCGGCATCGACCCGGTGTGGGATGCCGGCTTCGTCGACCTGGCCAACATCGTGCTCGCCCAGGTCCTGGGGATGCTGGTCGGATTCATGCTCGGTGTCGTGATCCGCAGCTCCTCCGCCGCGATCGTCGCCTACTTCGTCTACTCGTTCGCGCTGACCGCGATCACCGAGGTCCTGGCGGCGACTCAGGACTGGTTCGCCAACCTGCAGCCGTGGGTCGACTTCAACTACGCCCAGACGCGCGCTGTTCAACGGGTCGTTGGACGCCGAGCAGTGGGCCAACCTCGCCGTCACCGGCGTGGTCTGGCTGGTCGCGCCCATGGCGTTCGGCCTCTGGTCGCTGATGCGGTCCGAGGTGAAGTAGCGCGACCGACGCGCGAACGAGAGCCCCTGGCCAGCATTCATGCTGGTCAGGGGCTCTCGTCGTACGTCGTCAGGACCCCGCGCCGGCCGGGATGTAGATCTTGACGCCGGGTTCGCCGACGTTGACGTCGAGGATCGCGTGGTGCGCGGTGTTGCCCAGAGGTTGGCCTGGTTGGCGACCAGGATGCGGTTGCCGACGAACGTGGCGTTCGACGGTCCGTCGAACGGGATCGGCGATCCGTTGTCGCCGGTCAGGGCGTCTCGGGGAATCGCTCGATCTCCTTGCCGCCGCGTCGAGGACGACGATCTGCTGCATGAGCCCGGCGTTGCCGATGTAGATCCGGCCGGACTTCGCGATGCCGAAGCCGTCCGGCAGCTCGGCAAGGCGGCTCTCCCAGACCTTCGAGAGCGACCCGGGGCGGCCGTCGCTCGCGATGGGCAGCTTGTAGAGCTTGCCCGTGCCGATGCTCAGCTCGCCGAGCCCGAGTGAGGTCTGCTGCATGACGTACAACGCCCTGCGATCTGGCGACAGGGCGATGCCGGTGGTGCCGAACTCGAGCCCGTCCAGACGCTTGTCGGTGAACCACGGCTGCGGGGTGCCACCCCCGGGCGGTACGCGCCAGATGACCGCCTGCGTGAAGTCCGTGACGTACAGCTCCCCCTTGGGACCCCAGACGGAGTAGTTGGGCACGCCCGCGTGGTCGACCAGGTTGGGGCTGCAGGCGACGCCCGCACCGGCGCCGCACAGGTCGGCAGGTCCGGGAGGGTCGCGTACGTCGAGAACTTCCCGGTGCCGAGGTCGAGTCGGAGGATGCGTGAGGTGGACTTCTCCAGCAGGAGCAGCCGGCCCTTCGCGTCGCTGATCGACGCCTGTACGCCGTGCGGCGTGTCGAGCCGCTGGCCCGGGACGGTCCACGTACGCAGCAGCGTGCCGTCGGCGGACCACTCGAACACCTTCGAGGGGATGCTGTCCCCCAGCAGGTTCGTGTAGGTGCCGGCATAGATCCGGCCGTTCGGGTGGGCATAGGCGTTGGCCGGATAGCCCGGGCTGCCGACCTTGGCCAGGACGCGCGTGTCCCACCGGGGTCGCGGCGTCTCGGCCTCCACCCGCGGGGCAGCGGTCATCAGCGCCACCAGGGCGACCGCGAGGCCGATCAGCAGGCGACGTCGGAGCGTCGTCGTCACAGCACGTCCAGCACTTCGCGCGAGGCTCGCTCGCCGGCCCGCACGGCACCGTCCATGAATCCGGCCCAATACGTCGAAGTCTCGGTGCCGGCCCAGTGAACTCGCTGGAACGGCGTGCGGATCGTGTCACCGTACGCCGTGAGCGCGCCCGGCACCTGCACCGCCACGGGGCCGCCGGTCGTCCAGGGCTCGTGGGTCCAGTCGTGCTCGGTGTACTCGATCGGGTTGAGCGCCTCGGGTCCCAGCAGCTTGGCGAAGCCCTCGAGGACCGCCTTGCGCCTCTCGGCCAGCGACGTGTTGCCGTACGTGTTCCAGTTGGAGCCGCCGACGAACGCCAGCATCACCCCGACGGAGCCGTCTGCCGGGCTGTTGTCGAAGCACACCCGGACGGCACCACTGTCGGACAGGCCGTAGCCGGACAGCCCCTTGTCGCGCCAGAACGGCTTGGCGTAGACCGCGTCGCACTTCATCAACGCACCCATCGGCATGCGCTGCAGCAGCTGCTGCCGGCGAGGCGGGAGCTGAGGGGACCAGTCGATGCCGAGAACCATGGGCGGGGGGCAGGCGACGATGACCCGTTTGGCGCGCACGGTGCCACGATCACTGGTGACCGTCACGCGATCGGCGCCCTGGCTGATCTTGCGCACCGCGGCGTTGAGGGCGACGGCGTTGCCGAGGTCGGCCGCGAGCCGCAGCGGGACGACCTGGCTACCGAGCACGAAGCGCGAGTCCTGCGCCCCGCCGGCGGTGTCCGACGACCGCTGGAACGTCCCGACGTTGGTCTCGTTGCCAGCCCCGGCGATGTACCAGAGGAAGAACAGCATCGACACGTCGAGACCATCCGAGCCGAACGTCGGCTGCAGGTAGCTGAGGAACAACGTACGAACCTGGGGCAGCACCGAGTTCTGGCGGAGCCAGGTGTCGATCGAGATGCTGTCGAGAGCCTGCGCATCCTTGCGGGTCCAGGGCTTGTCGATCGGTGTCTCGGCGGCCATCTTGTTGATCCGCGTCTGGAGCAGCGCGGCGTCGGCCAGGATCAGCAGGTCCGGTGGCACCGTCCCGGTGAACCGCTGCGGCGGCTGGCCGTTGGCCACGTAGACGTTCTCCCCCGCGACGTACTCCTTGAACGTCTCGGCGCCGACCTCCTTGGCCAGTCCGAGGATGCGGTCCTGCGTCGGGCCGACGAAGGCTCCGCCGGCCTCGATGACCGAGCCGCCGGACAGCGTGTGGTTGAGGATTCGTCCACCCACCCGGTCACGCGCCTCCAGGACGAGGACCGACTTGCCCGCTGCACGCAGCTTGCGTGCCGCGACAAGTCCGGAGAGGCCGCCGCCGACCACCACGACGTCGACGGACGTCGGCAGGGAGCCCTTGGTGGTCGCCGCCTCGCCGGGCGACGCCATCCTGATCCCTGACGCGGCAAGCACGCCACCGATCGTGAGGCCGCGGATGACCGTGCGGCGGCTGGGCGCGACCGCGCCGGTTGCGGAGGTGATGTCGTCAGTCATGCGGGGACCTGCCTGGATTCAGAGGAGGGGTGGGAGTGGATCGATCAGCTCGTTGCTTCCAACAGCTCGGACTGGGTGAACTCGAGGGCGGCGGTCAGGTCGAACGCGCCGTGGTCGCTGCCGAGACCGCCGGCCACCAGGGCCGCTGTGGCGCAGCCGAGGACTGCGGCGTCCGCAGGGGTACGCCCGAGGGAGAGCCCGCGCAGGAACCCGGCGGAGAACGCGTCGCCGCATCCGGTGGTGTCGACGACCTCCACGGCGAACGCCGGGACACGAGTCTCCGACGCCTTGTCGACCAGGAGCACCCCGTCGGCTCCGGCGGTCGCGGCGACGCACCCCGCGCCGAGCTCGATGAGCTTGCGGCAGCCGTCGGCCAGGTCCGTCGTTGCGGTGAAGCCGAGGACCTGTTCGTCGTTGGGCAGCACGTAGTCGAGGTGCGGGAGCGCGGGTGCGATCCAGTCGAGCAGGCCGGGTTCGCCGGGGGCCAGGAAGTCGGCGGACGTCACCACGCCGCGCTCACGCGCATACGCCAGGATCTTGGCCGCGGCCTCGCCGCCCATGAACTCCGGTCCGCCGAGGTGCAGGTGCGTCGCCGACGCGATCGCGTCCCACGGAGCGTCGTCCGCTCCGTACGTGCCGTTGGCGCCGACGACGTGGAATGCCGGCCGTGAGCCGTCCGGACGAATCGGCAGGACGCTGGATGACGTCTGCTCACTGTCACGGCGTACGAGCAACGAGGTGTCCACCCCGTCACGCTCCAACAGCGTCACCAGCAGGTCGCCGATCGGATCGGCCCCGATCGCCCCGGCGCTGCGCACCGTTGCTCCGAGCTTGGCCAGGGTCAGCGCTGTGCCGCCGGCCGAGCCCGCGGCGGTCATCTTGATCTGGTCGACCAGCTGCCCGCCCTGGCCTTCGGGGATCTCCTCGACCGGACGCACCAGGACGTCCAGGACGTGCACGCCCATCGCGATCACGGTCATGTCGGTGTCGGTCATGCGGTTTCCTTCTCATCGTGGGCTGGTCGGCTGGTGCCGTATCCGCGCTGGATCGCGGCTTCGATCACGGCTGCCTGAGCGTCGGCGTCAAGGGTGCGGGGAGTTCCGATCGCGGCCGCGCGCCAGTAGACGGTGCACGCCCATTCGAGCAGCAGCGCGAGCTCGATGGCCTTGGCCAGGTCAACACCGTGCGTGACCGCTCCGTGGTTGGCCATCAGCGCGGCGGGACGTCCTTCGAGTGCAGCGTGAACATTCGCCGCCAGCTCCGGGGTTCCGAACGTCGCGTAGGGAGCAACGCGTACGTCACCGCCGAGGAGCAGCATCTGATAGTGCACGCACGGCAGCACGTCGACGACGCAGCCCACTGCGGTCGCCATGGGGGCGTGGGTGTGCACGACGGCACCTGCCCCGACGTCGCGATAGATGCCGAGATGGAGCTCGAGCTCCGACGTCGGCGCCAACGAGCCCAGGACCACTGTGCCGGTCAGGTCGACGACCGAGACCTGCTCGGGGGTCATCTGCTCGAACGCCGCACCCGTCGCGGTGATCGCGATGAGGTCGTCGATCCGCGCGCTGACGTTGCCGGCCGTACCGATGACGAGCCCGTCGGCCGCGAGGCGACGGCAGGCCGCAGCAATCTCGGCCCGCCGTTCGTCGACTGCGCTGCTCTGCATCCGTGTAAGATACATGAAACAGAATTCATGTTCACTAGTTTTGGAAGCGGAGATCTGTCGATGAGCGCTCCCCTCGCGGTCGAACCCGGCTGGCAGTCACGCCTGCGCACCGCACCACAGCAGCCGCGCAGCCAGGCGAAGATCAGCCAGGCGGTCGACGCCGCTGATCGGCTGTTGGCTCGTGACGGCGCGAGCGGCGTGACCACGACACGGGTCGCGACCGAAGCGGGCATTGCCGTCGGCACGCTCTATCGCTACTTCCCCGACAAGGAAGCCCTGTTCGACGCGCTCGCCGCTCGCTGCCTCATCAGGTTCGAGTCACTGATGGACGATCTGGTCGCCCGGTCACGCACCGAGAAGTGGGCCGATCCGGTCGGCACCTTGTTCGACCTCTACGCCGATCTCTACCGGACCGACGCGAGCCTGAGGGCGATCTGGTTCGGCGGGCTGTTGTCGGAGAACCTCCGTCATGCCGACCGCACGCACAAGCGAGTGATGGCTGAGGGCCTGCGCCAGATCTTGATCTCGCAAGGCATCGCCGCTGACGCGCCCGAGCTCGGCACGGTCTGCCACGCCGCCATGCTCGCGTCGGACGCCATCACGCAAGAGGCATTCCGCACCAGCCACTCAGGCGACGAAGCGTTGATGGCCGAGGCCAAGACCATGCTGCGCAGCTACGTCGACAGCATCACCAGCCGGTTCGAGCCGGCCTGAGGTCAGCGGCCTGCCAGCACGGCCTCGAGCGTCTCGACCACGAGTCGGTGGTCCTCGAGCTGGGGCAGCCCGGAAACGGCGACCGTGCCGACGCAGCCCGTTCCGCGTATGAGGATCGGGAACGCGCCACCGTGCGCCGCGAAGTCGGCCACGTCGAGCCGGGAGTCCACGTCGAACGACTCGCCGTGGACCCGGAACTCCTCGCCGACGCGTAGCGACGAGCGGCCGTAGCGGTCGACGACCGCGCTCTTGCGCGCAAGCCAGCCGTCGTTGTCGGCCGACGCGCCGGGCAGCGCGGCGTGGAACAGCTCCTGGCCATTGCGGCGGATCGAGATCGCGATCGGCAGCCCGGCGGCGAGGCCGGCATCGCGCAGCGCGACACCGACGTCCCATGCCGTCTGCTCGTCGAAACGGTCGAACACCAGCCGCGACTCCTGCGCCTCCAGCTCGTCGAGCAGCTCGCGGCCGGTCATGATGCGATCCCCGGGCGCGTTGTCGTACGCGTTGCGGCACTGATTCGGGCTGCCTCGAGCACGTCCGCGGTGGCGACCGCGTCAGCGGCCGTCGACCGGAGGCGGACCCTCGCCGCGTACCGCGCGGGCGAATGCCGGGTAGTACGAGTCCCACGCCCCGCGGACCAGGTCGACGGGTGTCGCACCGTCCACGGTGAAGACCTGGTCGAGGTCGGACGCCTTCTCGGCGCCCCAGACATCGACCGTCGCGGGGCTGTCACCGGCGACCAGCGCGTCCTCCTGGGTGTCGCCGGTCGTGATGACCACCGACCCTGCCGAGCCCGTGACCCGGAAGCGCGGCCCAGCGGCGTACTGGCTCCAGCTGCCCCAGAGGTGCGAGATGGCGCCGTTCGCATGGTGCAGCGCGACGAACACGTCGTCGTCGAGGCCGCTCTCACGAGTGCGCGACTCGGCGTACACCGTCTCCACGGGGCCGAGCAGCACGAGCGCCTGGTCGACGAGGTGCGCGCCGAAGTCGAGCAGCGTGCCGCCGCCCGAGGCGCCGGGGCCGTTGGCAGGCGCGTACCGCTCGAACCTCGACTCGAGCCTGCGCACCTCCCCCAGCGTTCCGTCGTCGACCAGCCCACGCACGGTCAGGAAGTCCGAGTCCCACCGGCGGTTCTGGTAGGGACTCAGCGTCACTCCCCGGTCGGCGGCAAGCTCCACCGATCGGCGGGCCGCGCCGGGATCCATCGCGAAGGGCTTGTCGCAGACCACGGACAGCCCCAGCGAGATGGCTTCGTCCGTGAGGTCCGAATGGGTGCCAGCCGGGGTGGAGATGCTCACGGCCTCGGCGCCGGCCGCAGCCAGGTCCGACGAGCGAGTCGAAGACCGCGACGCCGGGTTGCTCGGCCGCCACCAGCTCCCGACGCTCGGCGGACGCGGTGACCACGCCGACGAACTCGCATCCCTGCGCCGACGAGATCAACGGCGCGTGAAAGTAGCGCCCGCCGAATCCGTAGCCAACCAGTCCGATCCTGACCGGGTCCATGCGATCACTGTCCTTGCGTCGAGGAGTTGTCCGGGTCAAGTGAAGCACCCCGGCACCGGCGGTAGCGCGCGCATTGACTTCAAGTACTTGAAGTTCCTACCGTTGAAGAGGTGAGCACATCAACGAGGCGTACGTACTCGATCAAGGAGGCGGCTGCGCTGACCGGCCTGCCGGCGAGCACCCTGCGCTACTACGAGTCGATCGGCGTGATCACGCCGATCAGCCGCGGCGAGAGCAGCAAGCACCGGGTCTACACCGAACGACGATCTCGACCAGCTCACCTGGATCGCCTGCCTGAACGCGACCGGTATGTCGGTGACGGACATGCGTACGTACGTGGCCAACGGCGCGCTCGGGCCCGAAGCCGCCGCTGATCAGATCGAGCTGCTGACGGCCCAACGGGACCGGCTGGAGGTCGAGGCTGAACACGTCGCCCTCCGGGCGCGATATGTCCAGCTGAAGATCGACTACTGGCACGCGGTCCAGGCCGGAGACGACGCCGAGGTCGAGCGGCTGTCGGGCGAAGCGGCCGCGATGGCTGCCGAGCTCAAGCACACCAAGAAGCACTGACCAACCGCGCCCTGAGGACGACATGTCCCCAGATCGGCGCGCCCTAGAACCGAGGAGATTCCATGCGTGGAGTTGTCATGCACACAGCCGGTGACGTCCGGGTCGAGGAGCGGGAGGACCCCACGATCATCGAACCGACCGACGCCGTCATCCGGCTGACCGCGACCTGCATCTGCGGGTCGGACCTGTGGCCGTACCGCGGCATCGAGCCGGCCGACCACCTGGCGATGGGTCATGAGTACGTCGGCGTCGTCGAGGAGATCGGTGCCGACGTGAAGACCATCAAGCCCGGTGACTTCGTCGTCGGCTCGTTCGTCATCTCCGACAACACCTGCGAGATCTGCCAGGACGGCTTCCAGTCCAAGTGCATCCACGCCTCGTTCGTCCACGGCGACATCGGCACCCAGGCGGAGAAGGCACGCATCCCGTACGCGGACGGCACGCTCGTCGCGACTCCTGGGCACCCCGACGAGGACCTCATCCCGTCCCTGCTGGCGGCCTCCGACGTCCTCGGCACGGGCTGGTTCGCCGCTGAAGCGGCTCAGGCCGGTCCCGGCAAGACCGTCGCGGTCGTCGGCGACGGCGCGGTCGGCCTGATGGCGATCCTCGCCGCGAAGCAGCTCGGCGCCGAGCGCATCATCGCGATGTCCCGGCACCCCGAGCGACAGGAGCTGGCTCGCTTCTACGGCGCCACCGACATCGTCGAGGAGCGCGGCCGCGAAGGCATCGCCCGGATCAAGGAGCTCACCGGCGGCTACGGCGCCCACTCGGTCGTCGAGGCCGTCGGCACGCAGGAGTCGTTCATGCAGGCCGTCGGCGCCACCCGCGGCGGCGGCCACATGGGCTATGTCGGCGTCAACTACGACGTCCAGATCCCCGGCATCCAGCTCTTCTTCGCCGGCATCCACGCCCTCGGCGGCCCGGCCCCGGTGCGTCGATTCCTGCCCGATCTCATCCAGCTCATCTGGGATCGCACGATCGACCCCGGCAAGGTCTTCGACCTGACCCTTCCGCTCGAGAAGGCGGCCGAGGGCTACAAGGCGATGGACGAGCGCACCGCCACCAAGGTCCTGCTCACGCTCTGAGCACGACCAGCAGCGCGGAGGGATCCAGGGCCGGATCCCTCCGCGTTGCTCTATCGTTCAGTCAACCAAGCGCTTGCTACCTCGGCATGAAGCGCCACAGACGTACGGAACGAGGTGCCATGGGCATCAACCAGCGCTCGCAGGTCGCGATGACCGACGAGGAGATCGCGGCCTTCATCCCGACCAGGCGGACCGCGACCCTGGTGACGCTCGGGCGTACCGGCCACCCCCACGCCGTCGCGATGTGGTTCGCCGTCATCGACGGGGTCATCTGGTTCGAGACCAAGGCCAAGGCGCAGAAGGCGGTCAACATCCGGAGGGACCCACGGGCGACGGTCCTGCTCGAGGACGGGCTCACGTACGACACCCTCCGCGGCGTCTCGCTCGAAGGACGGTGCACGATCGTCGACGACCCCGAGGCGCTGTGGGCCGTCGGCGTCAACGTGTGGGAGCGCTACAACGGGCCATACACCGACGAGGTCGAGCCCCTCGTCGAGCTCATGCTCCACAAGCGGGTCGCGGTCCGCTTCGACGTCGAACGCACGCGCTCGTGGGATCACCGCAAGCTCGGCCTCGACCCCATACCGCTCGGCGGAACCACGGCTCCCGCGGCCACCTCAGAGGGCAGCTGACATGGGCCGCTTCTCGCCTGCCGGACGAGCGGCCCCCGGGGCTCGACTCGCCACTCACCAGCAAGCTGATCAAGTTCAGGTCCAAGGCCCAGGTGCGGGTCTTCAGGCTGACCAACGGCCGGATCGGGTCGAAGTGGCGCGTCGGCGCAGGGTTCAGCAAGCCGGTGCCCGACCTCCTGCTCGAGCATGTGGGCCGCAAGTCCGGCACACTCTTCACCGCGCCCCTGCTCTACCTCGAGAACGGCCCCGACCTCGTCATCGTCGCCTCGCAGGGCGGACTGCCGAAGAACCCTCAGTGGTACGCCAACCTGGTCGCGAATCCAGAGACCCAGGTGCATCTGCGCAAGGAGCGGGGTCGCCGGGTCCGTGCCCGCGTCGCCACTGACGAGGAGCGGGCCGAGCTGTGGCCGCGGCTCGTCGAGCTGTATGCCGACTTCGCGAAGTACGCCGCGTGGGCCGACCGCAAGATTCCGGTCATCGTGCTCGAGCCGCGCTAGCGCGGCGAGCTGCCCCCCAGGCTCGATGACGTCCAGGCGCTCGAGCAGGAACAAGAACGCAACGGCGTACGGATTGGCGGCCGTGACATCGCGGACCTCGTCCCAGTCGACCTGCTCACGAACCGCGCGGGCCACCGGCAGCTGGCGGCCGAAGTCGCACGCATGCTCCTCCAGCGCGTTGAGCCTCTGCCCCATCAGCATCGGTCGCGGAGAGCACCGGCATCAGGACCGACTCGACCTCGATCTGCTCGACCTCTGCGAGGGTCTCCCGCGTCATCGGGACGCCGTTGGCCCGGAACAGCACGTCGACCATGACTCATCGACGAACACCTTGAACAGCCAGTCCTCGGGCGGGTGCACTGCCTTCAGCCCGCGCCCCTCCAACAGCTCGACGCCCGCGCGGCGTCGTCCTCGGCGACGACGAAGTCGACGTCATGGTCGGGTTCCGGCCCGCCGCGCGCCCAGATGGCGTACCCGCCGGCCAGCGCGAACGGGATGTCGCTCTCCTTCAGGGCCACCGCGACCACCTTCAACGCCTCTCGCAAGGCCTGGCCGCTGTCATTGTCATGCGTCACGTCCACAGCAGTACCCCGACTCGGCGGGTGTCATGTCCCCTGCTTCGGGTACGTCATCCCAGATGCGAGTGGCGACCTTCAACATCCTCAACGGACGAACCCCGGCCGACCGCGAGGTGGACCTGCGGCGTGTTCCAGGACGCCATCGCGTCCCTGGACGCCGATGTCCTGGCGCTTCAGGAGGTCGACCGCAGCCAGCCACGATCCGGCCATGCCGATCTGACCGCAGAGGCGGCGGAGGCCATGGGGGCCGTCGACCACCGCTTCGTGGCCGCCCTCAGCGGAAGCCCCGGCGCCACCTGGATCGCCGCGACCGGCCGCGAACAGCCGGATGCCGCCGCGTTCGGGATCGCGCTGCTCAGCCGGCACCCCGTCGTGGCGTGGGAGGTCATCCGGCTCCCGACGCTGCACACACGGGTGCCCATGTGGTTCGACAGCCGAATGCCCACGTTGGTGCGCGACGAGCCGCGAGTGGCGGTGGCCGCGGTCATCGACACGCCCGACGGCCCGCTCACGGTCGCGAACACCCACCTGTCGTTCGTGCCCTGGTGGGGCACACGGCAGCTGCGAGCCCTCACCACGTCGCTGAGCGGCGTCGGACGCCCCATGATCCTGATGGGCGACCTCAACATGAGCCCCGGCCGCGCCGCGGGCATCACCGGCATGCGGGCCTTGGTCGATGCGCCGACGTTCCCGGTCGACGACCCCCGCGAGCAGCTCGACCATGTGCTGGGCGAAGGCAGCTGGGGGACCGTCAAGGGCGAGGCTCGGGGGCTGCCGATCTCGGATCACCGAGCGCTGATCGTCGACGTGGCCTAGCGCCAGCCAATCAGGAAGAGCTCTCTCCTGAGACCAGCAGCGCTGAGGCGACCAGGCCCACCGAGACGGTGCCATCCGGAGCCGCAGAGTCGCCCGCGAGTAGGGCATGTCGCCGCACGTGCACCAATCTTTGCGCCGCAGTGCAGCGAATTGATTGGTACCAGTGATGCAACGCACACCCGAGGTGGCGACATGCACGAACGACTGCACGAAGCTAATACGCGATCGCATGAAGCGCTCGTCCAGCGCCGCAGCGCGTCAATTGACGTGATGCGCGACCCAGAGTCCCGTGTTCAGGCGATTCAGGAAACGGACTTCTTCCTCCTTCAGCTGTGCCAGCACCTGGCAGCCTTCTGCGACGTTGTCCTGCCAGCGACGCGTCAGCACCTTCCCGAGGGCCGAGAGCGGGTCCGTACGCACGTACAGCACGTGCGACGGCTCGAACGCCACGTGCGTCGAACCAAACACCGGTTGTACGGCGAGTCACACGTGGCACACCTGCTCTGGTCTGACGTGTGGGACGATCTCGGCCGCGAGTTCGACCTCCTCATGACCTGCGAGGACGAGCTCCTCACCGATCTGAGTGCCCAGATCGATCCAGAAACATCGCGCACCTATGCCGCGCGCCTCACGCTTGTCGAAGCGACGAGTCCGAGCAGACCGCACCCGAACTCGCTCCATACGGGATGGTTCGCGCACGCCTCACGAAGTGCATGGTCCAAGCTCGACTCCTTTTGGAACGTTGCCGAAGGAAGGTTGGTTGGTCGGGCTTCGTTGATCACACCGCAGGCGCGTTCGGAGTCCAGCGCCTATCGCCGGCCGGCGTGATTGGCGTCGTTGGCACGCGCCAGCCCAAGGCCGCAAGCAAGCATCACGTCGGCCCACATGGACCTGGCGACTATCGGCTGCTGCCGCTCGGTTCTGACGCCAACCAGGTCGACGGCGAGGCCGGCATCCCGCTGACTCCACGAGTACTCGGCTTGACGGCGAGGATCTGGTCCACGCCCATGCGATTTTCCTCGAACGCCAGCGCGCCACCGGCGAGGTAGAGCCGCCAGACGCGGGCGTTCTCCTCGCCGACGAGCTTGACGGCCGCCTCCCAGTCGTCCTCGAGGTTCGCCGCCCAAGCTGCCACAGTCTGGGGGTAGTGCTCGCGCATGGCCTGGACGTCGCGGATCTCCAGGCCGGCACAGGCGATCAGCCCGAGGGTCTTGGCGAGTGGCTTCATGTGCATGTCCGGTGCGATGTACTTCTCGATGAACGGCCCGCCTCCGGGACGGTCGCCGGGTGCGTCATTGCTGCGCGACATCTGCTGGATGAGCACACGGCCACCGGGCTTGAGGTAGCGGTGGATCGAGTCGACGAACACGACGTACTCGGCGTCGCCGACATGTTCGCCCATCTCGATCGAGGCGATCGCATCGATCTCGGCATCGCGTACGCCAGAGGCCCCGAGGTCGCGGAAGTGGCGCAGGCTCACCTCGACGCGGTCCCGGAGCCCGCGCTCGGCGGCCCGATCCATCACGTAGTCCCGCTGCTCGACCGACAGTGTCACGCCAGTGACCTGGACGCCGTAGTGCTCGGCGGCGAACAGTGTCAGGGAGCCCCAGCCGGAGCCGATGTCGACCATCTTCATGCCGGGCTGGAGGCCGAGCTTGCGGCAGACCAGGTGGAGCTTGGCGGTCTGCGCCGCTTCGAGCGTCACCTCCGGCGTGGTGTGGAAGCCGCTCGAGTAGGCCATGTTGGGGTCGAGGATCAGCTCGTAGAAGTCGTTGGACAGGTCGTAGTGGTGGGAGATCGCCGCGAGGTCGCGCTCCTTGCTGTGCAGCTCACCCGTCAGGGCCGACTCGGCTGCGGGCCGCGGTGGGCGTCGTCCGAGCGCGCCCAGGCGCACGGCGAGCGCGGCGGCGCGAGCGAACTGGCCGGGACGTACGCGCGGCCGGCCCGCTGTTCGATCGGCGGCGCGCGCATCCCGCACCGCATCCCAGGCCGCCCGTAGTGCCTCGCTGAGGTCACCTTCGACATCGAGATCTCCCTGGACGTACGCCCGGGCGACGCCGAGCTCCCCCGGACTCCACAACACGTGCCGCAGCGCTCGCCGGTTGCGGATGACGACAACGGGAGCGCCGGCCGGGCCGGCCTCGCTGCCGTCCCAGCTGCGGAGGCGGATCGGCAGGGAAAGACCCACAGAGTCCTCGACGAGGCGGAGCAGGGCCGATGCCTGGCTCATATCGCGATCGTCAGGATCGGAGGCGAGGTGGGCTGCTTCGAACCGCCCTCAGGTTCCACGGTGATGGCCACGGAGTCTGCGCCGCCCGCGCCGCGCATGATCATGGTGCCGCTGCGCGTGAACGTCCCCTGGGACTTGGGCCCGGCGCCATTGATCATCCACACCTGATAGACCTTGTTCCCCTTGAGCCGGGCGAGGTCGTTGGCCACGATGACCGCCGAGTCCTTGGCCGGTGAGGCGACCAGGCGGACGTTGCCGCCGGTGGAGAACGTCTTGGAGGTGGTGGCTGCGTCAGGCGCCGCGAGCACGGACGTGATGGTCGTGCTGCGGACGTCGGCCTCGTGCGCCTTGTCGCGCTCGATCGCGTAGCCGCCGACACCGATGGTGCCGACGAGGAATGCTGCCGCGGCGGCGAGCCGGGGCACGGCCGACCTGAGTCCGCGCCGTTGCGCGAGCACGGTCACCACGGGGCGCTCCTGAGGAGTTCTCACGATCTCGGTGAGCACTCGGGAGCGCATGCTCGCCGGCGGCTTGAGAGCGACCGCGTCGCCGAGCCGTGCCGCCGTCTTCTCGAACCCAGCCAATTCGCCCTGGCACGCCGAGCACTGCCCGAGGTGCGCCTCGAAACGCGCGGTCTCGGACGACTCGAGTGCATCAAGCGAGTACGGGGCCAGGAGGGTGTGCAGGTCGGTTGTCATGCTTCGATTCCCATGCAGTCGCGCAGGCGGACGATGCCGTCGCGCATTCTAGTCTTGATGGTGGCCGGGTTGACGTCGAGCGCTTCGGCGACCTCGGCGTAGGTGTAGCCCTGGTAGTAGGCGAGGTGGACGGCTTCGCGTTGCAGATCGGTGAGTCCGGCCAGACAGCGGCGAACCTGTTCGTGCTCGAGGCTGAGAGCCACGGCTTCTTCGACCTCATTGAACTCGGGCCCGCTGCTGGAGGTGTACTTCCCATCGCGGTTGCTGGCCGCTTGGTCGTGGCGGACGGCGTCAACGGCTCGCCTGTGGGCAATGGTCAGGACCCACCCCTTCGCACTGCCACGTTCGGCGTCGAACCGTGCTGCGGTCTGCCACACCTGGATGAAGACTTCTTGAGAGACTTCCTCGGCTCGCGCCGGGTCGCGGATGACGCGCCGGGCCATGCCATAGATGGCGGGGCTGAGGGCATCGTAGAGAGCGACGAACGCCGATTCATCTCCTCGGCTGGTGCGAACCAGGAGATCGCCGAGGTCGACGGTCGTGCCGGGAGCGTTGGAGCTGGCGAGCCTCAGATGAGCGGCGTTCGCTCCCATGTCGATCTCCCGTTCTAGGTGGTTGCTATGAGTGATTCGTTCCCGGTCCGCACTCGGATGGGCCTCAATCGCGACATTCCCGCGATTCGTCAGTCCGTCGCCACGCGGTGCGGCCGCACAGCACAGTGGGCGCGTCCTGGAGGAAACGCGCCCACTGTGCTTCTCACCCAGGGGAGAGACGTGCCGTCGACTACTTGGTGTTGACGGTGATCTTCGCGACGCCCACCAGGAGGTCCTTGGTCACCGCGTCGGTCTTGAAGGTGTCGTTCAGCAGGCCGGCTGCGACCGGGCTGATGAAGACCTTGGTGCCCTCGAGGATCGCTGTGTCGCCCTCGGCCTGCAGGGGCTTCAGGGTCGCTCCGCGCAGCTGGAAGAGGAACGCACTGGTGGCGGCGACCTTGCCGTTGACCGTGACGTCGCCGTAGACCCGCGAGATTCCGGGGTCGACGTTGAAGTTGGTCAGCTCGACCTTGGTGTCGCCTGCGGTCAGCGACAGGCCCGAAGCCTCGTGCTGGATCTGGCCGATGACGTACGGCTTGGCGGTGCCGGGCTTGAAGTACGTGACGTTGCCGCCGCTGATCGGGAAGATCAGCGACCCGTCCACGAGCTCGGCACCGTCGACGACACCAGGAGTGAGCTTGAGCGACGTCAGTGCGTCGACGAAGCCCTGGTCCAGCTTGATGGCGGTGGTGCCGCCGGTGCTGAGGTCGTTGAGCCGGGCTACCGGCTTGGCGACCGCGGTCTTGGAGCCGGACGACGACGAGTCGGAGCCTGACGAGCCACACGCCGCGAGCGGCAGGGCGGCAATGGCGACGATGGCGAGGCCGGCGATCTTCTTCTTGCGAGAGCTGATGGAGCTCATGTGGTCCACATCCTTGTATGTATGTCGTGGGGTCATCTGTTGACACCCGTGGTTCGCCACGGAGGGGTGCCGATGATTGGTCCCATCCGCAAACTTTCTGTCTGGACCAGTGACGAGCCGGTGACCGTCGCCGCCTCGTCGCCCGTCGGGCCTGTTGGGATGACATGCTCGACGACATGACTGAGACCCAGCGCCCAGATGTCGCCGTGATCGGGGGATCCGGGTTCTACACGTTCCTTGACGAGCCACGTTCGGTCGAGGTGGAGACGCCGTACGGGAAACCGTCCGCGCCCATCTCGATCGGGACGGTCGAGGGCCGGCCGGTCGCCTTCCTGCCGCGCCACGGACCGCACCACGACTTCCCGGCCCACCGCGTGCCGTACCGGGCCAACATGTGGGCCCTGCGAAGCCTTGGCGTGCGGCAGGTGCTCGCGCCGTGTGCGGTCGGCGGCCTCCAGGTCGAGCACGGGCCCGGCACGTTCGTCGTGCCCGACCAGCTCGTCGACCGTACGGCTGGACGCCACCAGACCTACTTCGACTCCGGCGCCTGCCACGTCTCGTTCGCCGACCCTTACTGCCCGAGGCTGCGCTCGCACCTGCTCGGCGGGCTCGCCGAGCAGACTCCCGTGGACGGGGGCGCGATGGTGGTCATCGAGGGACCGCGGTTCTCGACCCGCGCAGAGTCGCGGTGGTACGCCGATCAGGGCTGGGCCGTGATCAACATGACGGGTCACCCCGAGGCGGTCCTGGCCCGCGAGCTGGCGCTCTGCTACGCCACCGTCGCGCTGGTCACCGACCACGACGCCGGCGTCGACGAGGCGAGCGCGGTCAGCATGGACGAAGTGTTCGCCGTGTTCGCCGCCCACACCGAGACCCTCAAGTCGGCGCTCACCACCGTAGTCGCCAACCTCGGGACGGACCGTGGTTGCAGCTGCTCCCACGCGGTGGACGGCATGGACCTCCCGATCGAGCTCCCATGAGGATCCTGCTCACCGGTGCGGCCGGCTTCATCGGCGGGCACATCAGGAGCCAGGCGATGGCGCGCGGGCACGACGTGGTGGCCCTCGACGCGTACCTTCCGCAGGCGCACGGAACTGCCACGGCCCACGACTCAAACGTCCGCCGCATCGACCTGCGCCACGACCCGCTCGACGCTGTGCTCGACGGGATCGACGTCGTGTGCCATCAGGCGGCCATGGTCGGCAACGGTGTGGACGCCCAGGACCTGCCCGACTACGCCGAGCACAATGACGCCGGCACCGCGCGGCTGTTGGCGGCGATGTCGCGGGCCGGCGTGCGGGACCTGGTGCTCGCGTCGTCGATGGTGGTCTACGGTGATGGCCGCTACACGTGCCCGGTCGACGGCGACGTGCCACCGGCCGTACGTCGTGAGGACGACCTGGCCGCCGGGCGGTTCGATCCCCGCTGCCCGGTCTGCGGGACTGAGATCACGTGGCGGGAGATCGGCGAGGACACGCCGTTCCTGCCGCGCACCAGCTATGCCGCCTCGAAGGTCGCGCAGGAGCACTACGCCGGCGCCTGGTGCACGCTCGACGACGCCCGAACGATCGCGCTGCGGTATCACAACGTCTACGGCGCGGGCATGCCCGCGGACACGCCGTACGCCGGTGTGGCGGCGATCTTCCGCTCGTCGATCGCGCGCGGCGAGGCGCCGCAGGTGTTCGAGGACGGCCGGCAGGTGCGGGACTTCGTGCACGTCAGCGACGTCGCCAGAGCCAACGTGCTGGCGATCGAGCAGGTCGCGGCGCACCCGTCGGGACTGACTGCCTACAACGTCGCGTCCGGCCACCCCTTCACGATCGGCGAGATGGCGGCGACGCTTTCAGCGGCTGCCGGAGGCGCTCCACCGGAGCTGACCGGCGACTACCGCCGGTTCGACGTACGCCACGTGGTGGCGTCGCCGAAGGCCGCGACCGAGGGAATCGGCTTCACCGCGCAGATCGCTCCCGAGGTTGGTCTCGCCCAGCTGGCGACGGATCCGCTGCGCCCGCGATGAGGTCGGCAGCCGGGCTCCGGATCTAGGCAGCGGGAAGGCGGATCTCGAACTGGCAGCCGGTGTCGTGGTTGCGGACGTCGATCGAGCCGGACTGGGCGTCGAGCAGACCACGTGCGATCGCCAGGCCCATGCCTGCTCCCTGGCCATCGGACTCCCGCGCCTCCGACCCGCGAAAGCCCATCTCGAACACCTTCGCGAGGTCGTGGTCGGGGATGCCGCCGCACGAGTCGTCGACCCGCAGCCACACCTCGGAGCGGTCCGAGCCGATCGACACCGTCACGGTGCTGCCCTCGGGGGTGTGCCGGATCGCGTTGCCGAGCAGGTTGCGGAGCACCCGCATGAGCTCGGGGGCGGCACCGACCGCGAGCGTGCCGTGCGGACGACCCTCGACGGCCAGGCGTACGCCGTGACGTTCGCCGGCAGGTCGGGCGGCCTCGACGGCCGAGCGTACGACGTCATCGACCGCGATCGGGCCGACGTCGAGGGCCAGCGTCCCCGCGTTGATCTGTGACATCTCGAAGAGGTCGTCGATCATCGAGGCCAGTCGCAGGGTCTCGGCCCGGATCAGCTGGGCGTACTGCTTGACGTCCTCGGGCGACGACACGACCCCGTCCTCGAGGGCTTCCGTCATGGCCTGCACCCCGGCGATGGGCGTGCGCAGGTCGTGGCTCAGCCACGCGAGCAGCTCGCGCCGTGACCGCTCGGCGCTGCGCTCACGCTCGAGGGCTTCGCGCTCCCACACGATCTTGCGGGCCAACGAGCTGCCCAGGACGATCGCGCTGGGCACGCTGACCGCTGTGACGACGAGCCACACGATTGCGGTGCGCCGCAGCTCTGCGGTGAACATGAACTGGCTCGTGCCGACGACGCCGACGATGATCGCCACGAGGGGCACGAGGGTCAGCAGGACGATCGACGTCGTCAGCGCGCGACCGCGCAGCAGGTAGAGGATGAGGGCGCCGACGCCGACGACCCCGAGCGACCCCAGCAGTCCGATGACCAGCGCGTGCAGGGTGTCCGCGCTCATGGTTGCGGGTCCCAGCGGTAGCCGAGTCCGTAGACCGTGACGATCCTCGTGGGGTCGGCCGGATCGGCCTCGATCTTGTGACGCAGGCGCTTGACGTGCACCGTCACGGTCGAGTGGTCGCCGTACTCCCAGCCCCACACCTGCCGGAGCAGGTCCTCACGACTGAACACCTTGTGGGGGTGCCGCAGGAAGAAGTGCAGGAGGTCGAACTCGCGCGTCGTCAGCGGCAGGGGCGTGCTGGAGCGCAGGGTCTCGCGAGCCACGGGGTGCACCGTGAGATCGCCGTCGATCAGCAGTCCGGCGACGGGCCGCGTACCGGCGGGCACGAGGCTGCGCCGCAGGACGGAGCCGATCCTCAGCGTCAGCTCCTTGACGCTGAACGGCTTGGTCACGTAGTCGTCGGCACCGTTCGTGAGGCCCGCGATGCGGTCGTCGGTCTCGCCCAGGGCTGTCAGCATGATGATCGGCACGGCCGAGCTGTCGGTCTCGCGGAGCTGTCGGCAGATCTCCAGGCCGTTGAGCTTCGGCAGCATGACGTCGAGCACGATCAGGTCCGGTGCCAGGTCGCGAGCGGCGGCGAGCCCGGTCACCCCATCGGTCGCGACGGTGACCTCGTACGACTGCTCGAGGTAGCGACGCAGCACGTCGCCAACGGCGTGATCATCCTCGACCACCAGCACGTGCGGCCGGTCGACGCTCGTCATGATCACCACCTTGTCAGCACCAGGTGTTGGGCACACAGGGCCAGGACAACTTGGGACAGCAGGGCTCGACGGTGCCACCGCTCGGGAAGCAGCGCTGGGAGCGCGACGACCCAGATCGTGAACGGCAGCCAGATGCGTTCGACCTCGGCCTTGCTCATGCCTGAGAGCGTCGCAACGAGGATGGTCAGCAACGCGCCTCCCGCGAGCCGGGCCAGCGCGTCACCTTCCTTGAATGCCCGGATCGCGCGGGGGAAGGCAGCCCATACGACGAGACCGACGGTGAACGTCCAGGCGGCGACATCGGCCCAGACCCAATAGGAGTAGGGGCGCTCGGACGCGATGCCGGCGTAGTAGCGGTCGTGCAGGACGGGATACGCCCGCCACCACTCGAAGCCGGCTGCGGTGAACGCCGCGGCAACGACGGCCGCGCCGGCAAGAGCCCAGGGCAACGGCCGCCACGTACGCGCGACGACCAGCACTGCGACGGCGAGGATTCCCAGAAGCACGAGTCCGTACGAGAGGTACACGCAGGCGCCGAGCAGGAGGCCGGCCGCGACGGCGACTCCCGGGCGGCGGTGGGCAGCGGCGATCGCCAGCAGTGCGAGGCCCCAAGCCGCGACCGCGGTGAACAGCGCATCGCCGTTGACCCCCATCCAGACTGCGGTGGGGGCGAGAACGATCCACGGCATGGCCTGCCGCGCCAGGCGCACCGAGCCCAGCGTCTTGAGGGTCATGAGAACCGCGACTACCGCGGTGCTCCCGATCGTGACGACCACGATGCCGATCCAGAACGGGTCCGAGATGCCCAGGCGGTCGAGCAGCACAAAGAACAAGAGGGCGCCGGGCGGGTGCCCGGCCACGTGGGTGTGCCAGTTGTCCGGGGAGTCCATCGGGATGTGGTCGATGAACGTCCGGAGCATCGTGCCGATCGAGTCGACACGCTGGGCGTCGTACACGTACTCACCCGGTCGTTCGAAGACACGCGCGAGCCCGTCAGTGCCCTCGGTCATCGCCAGCGCCATGGTCCAGAGCCAGGTGCCGGCGAAGGCGTATGTAAGGAGGGTTCGCCATGATGACGTGGCGGCCAGACGGGGTAGCGCGATCCACAGGCCCAAGCCGATGATGAGCGCCGGCACGGTCAGGATGCCCAGTCGCGGATCCCAGTCGGCGTGAAGCGGCGGCCAGTGCACGCGCACGTCGTCATCGGTCACCCTCGGCACGGCGATCGCGGCCACCACCAGGACCAGTCCGACGGTCGCGGACAGGACCGCTGCACGGGCGGAAAGCAGGACGGGAGGCACGTCGTCAGCCTAGGTGTGCTTGTCACGTGTGGGCCGTCCGCCCGGCGGACGTCACGGGTCCGTCATCGCCCTTCAGGTGGTGACCAAGCCAGGATGCCCCTAGCGTCGAATCATGGGTATGAGCGTGGGCGACGTGGTGATCCCCTGCCGGGACGAGGCGGCTGCCTTGCCGACCGTGCTCGCGCACGTCCCGCCCGGATGGCGCGTGATCGTCGTCGACAACGGCTCGACGGACGGCACCGCGGATGTGGCGCGATCCCTTGGCGCCCACGTCATCACGGAGACCCGGCCGGGCTACGGCGCAGCCGTTCACGCAGGGATGCTTGCTGCCGAGGCCGAGTTCGTCGGGGTCATGGACGGTGATGCCTCGATGCGACTGGCAGACCTCGAGCCGATGCTGGACCTCGTCATTTCAGGGGCGGCCACGATGGCCGTCGGCCGGCGTCGCCCGACGGGACGCGGGGTGTGGCCCTGGCACGCGCGCCTGGGCACGCAGTTGCTGGCGACCTGGATCCGGCGCCGCTCCGCGTTCCCGATCCACGACCTCGCGCCGATGCGGGTCTGCCGCCGCGACGACCTCCTGGCCCTGGGCGTGGAGGACCGGCGCTTCGGATACCCACTCGAGCTGATGCTCCGCGCGGCCGAGGCCGGCTGGACCGTCCGAGAGATCGATGTCGCGTACGGCTGTCGCGCTGCCGGTACCAAGTCGAAGGTCTCCGGCTCGGTCCGAGGCACCGCACGGGTCGTGCAGGACTTCGCCAAGGTGCTGCGATGAGCGATCCAACCATCCTCGTTGTCGCCAAGGCGCCCGTGCCAGGGCTCGCCAAGACGCGAGTCGCGTCCACGGTCGGCGACGCAGCAGCGGCCGAGCTGGCTGCTGCGGCCCTTCTGACACGCTCGAGACCGTCGCTGCCTTGAGGCGGCCGTCGTCGTCGCGATCACCGGTGACCTCGGCGAGGCGGTCCGCGTCGACGAGTCCACGCGCGCACTCTCGGTGTGCGGGTCGTACCGCAGCGCGGCGACGGCCTCGGGGACGGCTGGCGAACGCGCACGCGGACGCTGACGCCGGGCACGGGGTCGTTCAGGTGGGCATGGACACCCCGCAGCTGACCGTGCAGGACTACTTGGATGCCGGTGCTGGAGTCCGGGAAGGATCGCGGGTCTGGGCCCGGCGGCCGACGGAGGCTGGTGGCTCTGGGTCTGCCCGACCCAGGGGACGCCGTCGTGCTCGCGGATGTCGAGATGTCGGTCGATGACACCGCTGAGCAGACCGAGCGGGCCTTGGGCGAGGTCATGCGGCTGCGCACCGTCCGTGACATGGACACGTGGACGCACGCCGTCGACATCGCCGACGGCATCCCGCTCCCGCGCGTCGCCGCCATCGTGCAGAACGTTCAGGTGGCCGCATGAGCATCACGTTCGACGCGGTATCGGCCTACGACGAGGCCTTCGCAGGCAAGCCGACGCATGTCGTCGACCACGTGGG
>CAWFOH010000023.1:0-516667 GCA_963817425.1 uncultured Actinomycetota bacterium | reverse complement strand
TCAGTCGTGGTTCTTTTCGTGGATCAGGCGCAGGCCCGTGAGGGTCAGCCAGGGGTCACGGGTCGTGATGGTCGTGCAGTGGTCGACGACGGCCTCGGGGTATGCGCCGGTGGCGATCACCGTGACGTGATCGGGATCGGCGCCGAGGGAGTCGATGATGCGGTTGACCAGGCCGTCGACCAGCCCGGCGAAGCCGTAGACGATGCCGGACTGGAGCGCCTCGACGGTGTTCTTGCCGATGACGTCGCGCGGCAACGCGAGCTCGACGCTGCGCAGCTGGGCACCGCGCCGGGCCAGCGCCTCGAGGGAGAGCTCGACGCCCGGGGCGATCGCGCCGCCGATGTAGCGGTTGGCGTCGTCGACGACGTCGAAGATCGTGGCCGTGCCGTTGAGGTCGACCACGATGGCAGGACCGCCATAGAGCTCGGCGGCGGCGAGGGCGTTGACGATGCGATCGGCGCCGACCTCGCGCGGGTTGTCGGTGTGGATCGGTACGCCGGTCTTGACGCCCGGCCCGACGATCGCAACAGGCAGGTCGACCCAGTAGCGCTCCTGCATCGCCCGCAGCTCGACGAGGATCGCCGGCACGGTGCAGCACAGCGCCACGGCGCTGATGTGCGAGATGCCCTCCTGGTCGACGAGCCCCATCAGCAGCATGTGCCACTCGTCGGACGTACGCCGCTCGTCGGACGACACCTGCCAGTGCGCGATCAGCTCGTCGTCATCGAACGCACCGATCGTCGTGTGGCTGTTGCTGACGTCCAGACAGAGCAGCGTCATGTCATCACCGCGATGCCACGAGCGGGTTGTCGATCACGTCGCCGCGGACGAGCCCCGAGCCCGGCAGCACCTCGGCGGGATCGCTGCCCGTGCCGATGACCCGGTTGTCGGCGTCGACGAACACGACGCTGGGCTCGAACTCACGTGCCTCGGCGTCGGTCATCTGCGCGTACGCGATGAGGATCACCAGGTCTCCGGGGTGCACGAGGTGGGCCGCGGCCCCGTTGATGCCGATGACGCCGCTGCCGCGCTCGCCGGCGATCGTGTAGGTCTCGAGGCGGGCGCCGTTGTCGATGTCGACGATGTGGACGAGCTCACCGGGCAGCAGGTCAGCGGCGTCCAGCAGGTCCTGGTCGACCGTGACGGAGCCGACGTAGTGCAGGTCGGCCTGCGTCACCGTCGCGCGGTGGATCTTGGACTTCATCATGGTGCGGATCAACGTCAGGCTCCTAGCGTGAGGGCGGTGTTGTCGAGGAGTCGCGGCGTGCCGACCTTGGCGGCGACGAGCAGGCGGGCCTCGGCGCCGGGCTTCGGCTGCGCGAGGTCGGGATCGGTGAGCACGAGGTAGTCGGGCCTGATGCCGGCCGAGTCGAGCACGGCGTGCGCTGCGGTCAGCACGGCGTCGGCACCCTCAGGACCCGCCGCGACGCCGGCGCGCAGAGCAGCCGAGAGGTACGCCGCGCGCTGCCGCTCATCGGCCGAGAGGTAGCGGTTGCGCGAGCTCATCGCGAGCCCGTCAGACTCGCGGACGGTCGGGCAGCCGACGATCTCGACGCCCAGCGCGAGCTCGCTGGCCAGGTGCCGGATGAGGGTGAGCTGTTGGTAGTCCTTCTCGCCGAACACCGCGACGTCGGGGCGTACGAGCCCGAACAGCTTGGCCACGACCGTCAGCACCCCGCGGAAGTGCGTCGGCCGGACGGCGCCCTCGAGGACCGCTCCGAGCGGGCCCGGATCGACCGTGACGGTGTCGACCAGGCCGGAGGGATACATCGTCTGGACGGTCGGCGCGAACACGACGTCGACGCCGGCCTCGGCGCATCGTTCGAGGTCAGCGTCGAACGTACGCGGGTATGCCTCGAAGTCCTCGCCGGGCGCGAACTGCGTGGGGTTGACGAAGATCGACGCCACGAGCGTCTCGCCGAGCGGCCGCGCGTGCTTGAGCAGCTGCAGGTGGCCGTCGTGCAGCGCGCCCATCGTGGGCACGAACGAGACGGTCGAGTCGCCGCGCGCCGCGTCGAGCTCGGCACGCGTACGCGCGATGGTCGGAGTGACCATCGATCAGATCCCGGCGGCGATCTCAGCCATGGCGTCCCAGTCGGCCTCGTCAAGCACCTGGCGGATCGTGCTGGCCTGGCTCGGTGCGAGGCGACCGTCGGACTCGGCCCGGCCGGCGGTGGCGCGAGCGAGCTCGAGGTAGGCGTCGACCGTCGCGTCGTCGACGTCGGCGGCAGCCAGAGCGTCGACGTGGGCGCGGATCGTGGTGATGTCACCGCGTACGACCGGCCCGGTGAGGGCGGCGTCGCCGTAGGCGAGCACGTTGTCGAGGGCTGCGGTCAGCAGCGGCCGGAGCACGGCAGCCGGATCGGCTGCACCAGCAGTGCGGAGCAGGTCCATCGACTGCGCGACGAGCGTGACGAGGTGGTTGGCGCCGTGGGCGAGGGCTGCGTGATAGAGCACGCGGTCGGCCTCGGCGACCCACATCGGGGTGCCGCCGAGGGCGGCGACGAGCTCCTCGGCGAGGGCGCGGTCGGCCGGACCGGCGGTCAGCCCGAAGACCGGCTTGCGGTCGAGGTCGACCGGGGTGCCGGTGAAAGTCATGGCGGGGTGGAACGCGATGGGACGTGCACCGAGACGGGTCAGCGAGGCCAGCGCGTCGAGGCCGTGGCGGCCGCTGGTGTGCAGGACGTACTGGCCGCGGCGCACGGCACCCGAGGCGGCGAGCTCCTCGGCGATCGCGATGAGGTCGTCATCAGGCACGGCGAGCACGAGGATGTCGCTGGCCGCGGCGAGCTCGACCGGCGTGAGCACGTCGACGCCGGGCAGCAACGTCGTGATGCGGAGCTGCGAAGCCTCGGACCGACCGGTGACGCCCACGAGGGGATAACCGGCGGCGCGGAATCGTGAAGCGAGAACGGCGCCGACTCTTCCGGCTCCGATGACGCCCATGGAGAGACGCTGCATGCGTGGTGCCTTTCGTTCCAGTCCCGCGAGCGGGTACCAGACAAACTGACGACTTCAGTCTACCGTCGGGACGTCCTGGCGACAGGGCTACGACCTATGCCATGAGTCACATGGCAGGTTGATCCCATGACAAGCGACCCGGTGCCATGGCGCGAGGCGTGGGAGCGGGCGCTGTACGCCGAGGGCGGCTTCTTCCGCACCTCCAGCCCCGCCGACCACTTCCGCACCAGCGTGCACATCAGTGCGTTCGCCGGTGCGATCGCGGAGCTCGTGCGGCGCACCGGTGCACGTGCCGTCGTCGACCTCGGGGCCGGACGCGGGGAGCTGCTCCAGGCTCTGCTCCCCCTCGTCGGCGACGTGGAGCTCGTCGGGGTCGAGGTCGCCGATCGTCCCGGTGCGCTGCCGGAGCGGATCGGCTGGCGGCCCACGCTCCCGGACCGCATCGACGGGCTGCTGATCGCCAACGAGTGGCTCGACAACATCCCGTGCGACGTCGTCGAGCTCGACGACGAAGGCGTCGTACGCCAGGTGCTTGTCGATCCGGCGACCGGCGCGGAGACGCTCGGCGACCGCGTACGACTCCCCGTGGCTGCGCGACTGGTGGCCGTTGACGGAACCCGGCGAGCGCGCCGAGGTCGGCGACGCCCGCGACGCGGCGTGGTCCGACGCGGTCTCGCGCGTCACTGGCACGGCGATCGCGATCGACTACGGCCACACGCGCGACGACCGGCCGCCGTTCGGCACCCTGCGGTCGTATGCCGACGGGCGCGAGACCGACGTCGTCCCCGACGGCAGCCGCGACGTCACCGCCCATGTGGCCGTCGACTCGGTCGCCGCAGCCGCCGGCGCGACCGTGATGCGTCAGCGTGAGGCGCTCGTCGCGCTGGGCCTCGACGGGGCGCGTCCGCCCCTGGAGCTCGCGCACTCGGACCCCAGTGCGTACGTGCGAGCGCTCGCCACGGCCGGCGAGGTCGGCGAGCTCATCGCCACCGGAGGGCTCGGCGACTTCTGGTGGATCGTCACAGGCCCGCTCGGTCATGGAACACTTGCGCCATGACCGAGGGCCAGCGTGGGTTGGAAGTCACCGCGAGCGTCGGCACGGGCTTCGCCACCACCGACATGGTGCTCAACATCGGCCCCCAGCACCCGGCCACGCACGGCGTCCTGCGCCTGCGGCTGACGCTCGACGGTGAGCGGGTCATGGCGTGCGAGCCGATCATCGGCTACATGCACCGCGGTGCCGAGAAGCTGTTCGAGGTCCGCGACTACCGGCAGATCATCATGCTGGCCAACCGGCACGACTGGCTCAGTGCGTTCTCCAACGAGCTCGGAGTCGTGCTCGCGGTCGAGGACATGCTCGGCATGGAGGTGCCCGAGCGGGCGACCTGGATCCGTACGCTCCTCGCCGAGCTCAACCGGGTGCTCAACCACCTGATGTTCCTCGGCTCCTACCCCCTCGAGCTCGGCGCGATCACTCCGATCTTCTACGCGTTCCGCGAGCGGGAGACGATCCAGGAGGTCATGGAGGAGGTCTCCGGCGGGCGGATGCACTACATGTTCAACCGGGTCGGCGGCCTCAAGGAGGACATCCCGGCCGGTTGGACCGGGCGCGCCTCAGCGGCGATCTCGACCGTACGCAAGCGGCTGCAGGAGCTCGAGGACCTGATCTTCGGCAACGAGATCTTCCGGGCCCGCACGCGTGGTGTCGGGGTGCTGTCGACGGCGCTGGTCGAGGCGTACGGCGTCTCGGGTCCGATCGCGCGGGCCTCGGGGCTCGACATGGACCTGCGGCGTGACGAGCCCTACCTGGCATACGGGGAGCTGCAGGACGTGCTGCGGGTGCCGGTCCTGACCGACGGCGACTGCTACTCGCGGTTCGCCGTGCTGCTCGAGCAGACCAAGGTGTCGCTCGACCTCGCCGACGCCTGCCTCGCCCGGCTGGCCGACATCGCACCGGGGCCCGTGAACGTACGACTGCCCAAGATCCTCAAGGCGCCCGAGGGCTCGACGTACGTATGGACGGAGAACCCGCTCGGGCTCAACGGCTACTACCTGGTGTCGCGCGGCGAGAAGACGCCGTGGCGGCTCAAGCTGCGCACCGCGTCGTTCAACAACGTCGCGGTGCTGCCCGAGATCGTCGGCGGCGCTGTCGTGGCGGACCTCGTCGCGATCCTCGGCTCGATGTTCTTCGTCGTCGGCGACGTCGACAAGTGACCCTGGCTTCGCTTTAGGTCGCGTCGATTTCGAGTGCTCGCGCTCTCGCACACAGATCGTTGCGTTGGGCTCCCTGCGGGAACTGCGGGCCTTCTGCCTCGCCGACCTTGTCAGGCCCGGACGGCTTGGCGGGCGCGGATGGCCTTGCTCGAGAGCGGTCCGCCGAGTGCGGCGCTGATCCAGCAGAGATCGAAGACCGCGGAGCTCAGCGGCAGAACGCTCCACGCGACGGCCGCCACGCCCCACCAGTGACCGAGGAACAGCAACGCCGAAGGCCAGCCACGCGGTGCCGGCGACGAGCCGGAACGCGCGACCGCCCGAGCCGTTGACCCAGCGGGAGAATCCGGTCGCGTTGAACCGGTCGGCCAGCGACATCAAAAGCCCTCGACGACGGGATAGATGCGGTCGGCCACGAGACCGTGCGCCTCGCGGTGCACAGCGATAGCCGCATCGGGGTCAGGTGCCTCGACGAGGCAGAACGCCTTGCCGTTGGCTTCGTCGACCCAGTACTGCAGATACTGCACGCCGTACTTGTCCTGCGTGGCCAGATCGGCCTTGTGGGCGGCGGCGACGTCGGCCGCCCCAGCGCCTTCCGGCAGCTGTTCGTGAACGTCCATGTAGAGCGACATTTTCGGTCTCCTTCGAGGAATTTGCTGACACACTCAGTCTCATGACGATCGCCCGGCCCGGCCATGACCCGGCGCCGCCGGACCTGACCGATCCGCCGCGCTTGCCGCCGCACTGGCGCAGATCCAGCTGTCCGGCGCGATCTTCCTGCGTGGCGAGTACACCGAGTCCTGGGCGTACGAGTCGCTGCCCTCGAAGGACGCCGCCGCCGTGCTGGCTCCCGAAGCGGTGCGCATCGTCCTCTTCCACGTCGTCGTCGCCGGCAGCTGCTGGGTCGAGGCCGGCTCGCACAAGGTGTGGGCCCACGGGGGCGACGTCATCGTGCTGCCGTACAACGACCAGCACCGCATGGGCGGGCAAGAGGCGGCCGAGCTCGTGCCGATCTCCCAACTCGTCGATCCGCCGCCATGGACCGCCATTCCGCACATCGTCCACGGTCTCGGCGGGGCGCGCAGCGAGGTCATCTGCGGCTACCTGACCTGCGACGACCGGCTGTTCGACCCGCAGATGAGGCGTCTTCCCGCCCGTATTCGTCGTGACTCCGCCCGAGGGACCGATTCGGTCGTGGATCAGGGCCAGCAGTGATCTGGTCCTTCAGCAGACGAGCCAGGTGACCGACGACCGCATCGCGGCACCCACCGACATACCGCAGCTGCTGCTGCGCGAGGTGCTCAAGCTGCACCTCGCCAACGCGCCGGCGACGGACACCGGCTGGCTGGCTGCGCTGCACGACCCCGTCGTCGCGCCCGCGCTCGCCGCCGATCCACGGCGACCCCGGCCGCAAATGGGCGCTCGCCGACCTCGCACGCGAGGCCACCGTCTCGTCCACAGTGCTCGACGAGCGCTTCCGCACGGTGCTCGGCCTCGCCCCGATCCGCTACCTCACCGGCTGGCGTATGCACGTCGCCGAGGACCTGCTGCACTCCACGACGTTGCCGGTCACCGCCATCGCGCACCGCGTCGGCTACGAGTCGGAGGAGGCCTTCAGTCGCGCCTTCAAGCGCGACCACGGGACGGCGCCCAGCGTCTGGCGCGTCGCCCGCTGACGCTCAGACCTGCGGTGACCCTCGTGATCTCCGTGCGGGCCACGGAGCGGTCGCGGATCGGTGCGGAGGCCAGCCGGCGGGGATCGGCCATGTACGCGTCGAGGGCCGCCTCGTCGGGCAGCTCGATGATCTGCACCTCGTACGGCCCGTCACCACGCTCGACACTGCGCACCCGCTGAAGGAGTCGGGCACCGTGGTCGCCGAGCAGGCTCAGCACCTCGTCCTCGTACGTCGCCAGCAGTCCTTCGTTGCCGGGGACCGCCCACAGCTGAACACACAGCGTCAGTGACATGGGGTCATCGTAGGGTCGGTCCATGGCCGACTCCACGCCCCGCACCCCGACCCAGATCGACACCCTCGCCGAGGAATGGCTCGACACGTTGCTCGATCTCGTACCCGAGCTCCACATCCACCTCGGTCGGCCGGGCCGCGAGTCCGACTATGCCGACCGGTCGCCCGACGGTGCGGCGGCAGCGGTCGAGGCGGCCAAGGCGATGCTGGCGCGCGTACGCACGGCCGTGCCGGCCGACGAGGTCGATGCCGTCACGCAGGCCGAGCTGGTCCGCACGCTGAGCCTCGACGTCGAGAAGTACGACGCCGGGTTCTGGCAGCGCGACCTCAACGTCATCGCCTCGCCGGGCCAGGACCTGCGCGACATCTTCGACCTCATGAGCACCGACACCGACGGACGACTGGGCGCACATCGCGCGGCGGCTGCACAACGTTCCCGGCGCGATGTCGGGCTACCTCGACTCGCTGCGCGCTGGCATCGCGGCCGGCAACGCGCCGGCCATCCGCCAGGTGCGTGAGGTCGCCGACCAGGCCCGCAAGCAGGGCGGCGCCGACAGCTTCTTCCTCAGCATGGCCGCTGGCGCCGACGTACCGGCTGCCCTCAAGGCTGACCTGGAGTCGGGCGCCCGCGCGGCCACCGAGGCATACGCCGCGATGACAGAGTTCCTCGAGCGCGAGCTCGCGCCACACGCGCCGGAGGCTGACGGTGTCGGGCGCGAGCACTACGCCATCGCGTCCCGCTACTTCGTCGGCGCCGAGATCGACCTCGACGAGACGTACGAGTGGGGTCTCGAGGAGCTCGCCCGCATGGTCGAGGAGCAGGAGAGGATCGCCGACCAGATCCTCCCGGGCGCCACGGTGGCCAAGGCGATCCAGCATCTCGACGCCGATCCCGCGCACAAGCTGTACGGCACTCCGGCGCTGCAGGCGTGGATGCAGGCGACAAGCGACCGAGCCGTCGCCGACCTCGGGCGTACGCATTTCGACATCCCCGAGCCGATGCGACGCCTCGAGTGCATGATCGCGCCGACGCAGGAGGGCGGCATCTACTACACGCCGCCGAGCGAGGACTTCGAGCGCGCTGGCCGTATGTGGTGGAGCGTGCCGGAGGGCGTCACGGAGTTCGACACGTGGCGTGAGCTGACGACGGTCTACCACGAGGGCGTGCCCGGGCATCACCTCCAATGCGGCCTCGCGGTCCACAACCGCGCCGAGCTCAACGGCTGGCGCCGCTTCAACTGGAACTCCGGACACGGCGAGGGCTGGGCCCTCTACGCCGAGCGCCTCATGTCTGACCTGGGCTATCTCGACGATCCGGCCAACCGGCTCGGGATGCTCGACGGACAGCGCATGCGGGCCGCGCGAGTCGTGATCGACCTCGGCGTACACCTCGGCAAGCCCAAGCCTGACGGCACCGGCACCTGGACGGGTGACGACGTCTTCCCGTTCCTGTCCCAGCACGTCAACATGAACGAGCCGTTCATCCGTTTCGAGTCCAACCGCTACCTCGGCTGGCCAGGTCAGGCGCCGTCCTACAAAGTGGGGCAGCGCATGTGGGAGCAGCTGCGCGACGAGTGGGTCGCCGCCAACGGGACCGACCTCAAGGAGTTCCACCGCAAGGCACTCGCCGTCGGCAGCGTCGGTCTCGGCACCCTCCGCCAAACCCTCCTCACCTGACCCCCGCTGACGGTGGGGGTCCCCCCACGAGCTCTGCGAGTAGGGGGACAGAATTTGCCCCCCGAGGGGTCACTTCCAGTCCTCCCGGACTCGAAGTGACCCCTCAGGGGAAAAGGTGACCCCTCACCGGGCCAAAAGTGACCCGTCAGCGTTAGGCGGGGGTGGGGTCCGGGCGGCCGTTCTCGGCCTTGCCGTTCTTGCCCTCGTCGTCGTCGCCGGGCAACCGGCACGCCCGCTCCAACAGCAGGGCCGCGGTCAGCAACAGCAGGCTGGCGATCGCGGCGGCACCACCGCGGACGGCGCGCTCCTTGCCGAGCGGCGAGTCCAGCGCATCGATGTAGGCCAACGCGAAGCCGCCGTAGACGCCTGCAACGAGCGCTCCCACGACGATGCACGACTTGGCGATCGCGAGCATCCTGATGCCGTGCTCAGAGGTCATGCGCTCGTGCTTCTTGTGCAGCGACTGCCATGTGTTCCACGCGAACGTACCGACGAGAACGGCCGCCAGCAGCAGCGTGAGGGGCGCGGCCCAGCCGAGCCGCGGCACGTTGCCGTCGAACCGAACGATCAGCGGCGGGATGAGCCGGCCGACGACCAGACCCGTGCCGATCAACGCGACAACGACAAGCGCTGAAGAGGGCCGGACCCGGTTCATGCGCGAGACGAGATCACAGGATGATCTCGAGGTCCTCGCGCTTGTGGACGCCGCTGGTGTCGATGCCAGCGAGCAGATCGGCGACGAAGCCCTGACCGGGGATCTCGCCCTCGGGGTCGATCTCGAGCCACGGCACGAGGACGAAGCCGCGCTCGTGGGCGCGGGGGTGCGGAAGCTTGAGCGACTCGTCGTCGGCGACCCGCGGTCCGACGACGATCAGGTCGACGTCGAGAGTGCGGGGGGCGCCGGGCTCGGAGCGCTCGCGGCCGAACGCGTCCTCGATCGCCAGCGCGCGGTCCAACAGCGTGTGCACCGTGAGGGTCGTGTCGATCAGCACGACGGCGTTGAGGAACTTGCCCGAACCCTCGACCGCGTCGACCGGATCCGTCTCGTAGACCGAGGAGATCGCGACGACCGTGACCTCAGGGGTGTCCTCGAGGGCGGAGACCGCACCTTGAAGCTTGCCGTGCCGCTCGCCCAGGTTGGAGCCGAGGGACAGGACGGCCTGGCGGATGGGACGCATCCCGCCAGTCATCGTGTCGGCGTCCAGGACATACGGTGTGGGCGCTTCGGTCACTGTTTGCTCCGCTCTATCGTGACGGCGACATCTTCGAACGTCACCTCGATGGGCGCTTCCGGCTTGTGCACCGTCACGCTAACCCATTGGACCGACTCTTCGGCCAGGCACAAGTCCACCATACGAAGCGCGAGCGACTCAATCAGGTCGACCGGCTCCCCGACGATGGCATCGTGTATCTGCTGGGCGAGGACGCCGTAATGGACGGTCTTGGTCAGGTCGTGCTCGCGCGCCGCCGGGCCGAGATCGAGACCGAGACTCACATCGGCGATGAACGTCTGGCCGTTCTGCCGCTCCTCGGCGAAAACTCCATGGAATCCGTGCGCCGAGATGCCGCGCAGATCAATGCGATCGAGCCCCTCGGGAATGCTCATGACGGATCCTCGTCCTCGACGTGCAGCTCGGCGATCGGGGAGGCATGGCGCGACCAGAACTTCCAGCCCCCCGGTTCCCTGACCAAGATACTGGTGCACACCAGCTTGCCCCCTGAGAAGGCCTCCGCGGACGACAGTCCCTCGCCGGACAGGATGTTCTCGGTGCACGTCACGACGGCCGTTTCGGGCTCGGCGGCGCCGCGTGGGAACGTCGCCACCTCGACGTCGGTGAGGAAGAACTGGATGTAGCCGACGTTGGCCATCAGCACGGTCCATGAGCGCAGCACCTGCGCCGTGCCGCGCAACGGAATGGCACCGGGATGTACGCACGAGGTGTCGGTGTCGTCGACCCACAGCGATGCCATCAGGTCGACATCGCCGGTCTCGACGGCGTCGTAGAACAGCCGGTGAGTTCCCAAGTAGTCCGTCATTCGGCCTTCTCCGAGACGAGCGGAGGCTGCTCGCGTCGCATCCGGGCCACGACGCGGACGGCATCGGCGGACGCAGCCGGCTCGTGGACGCGTACGCACCAGGCACCGGCCTGCGCCGCCACGGTCGTGATCGCGGCGGTCGCATCGTCTCGGCCATCGGTCGGACGTAGCTCGTCGCCTTCGGCCAGCAGCTCACCCAGGAAGCGCTTGCGGGACGCGGCGACGAGGATCGGGTGGCGCAGCTCCGTGAACGCGTCGAGGTGTGCCAGCACCGTCCAGTTCTGGTCCCCGGTCTTGGAGAACCCAAGGCCCGGGTCGAGGATGATGCGCTGCGGATCGACTCCAGCGACGACAGCGTGGTTGAGCTGCCCCATCAGCTCACGGACGATGTCGCCGACGAGGTCGTCGTAGTGCGTGTGGTTCTGCATGACGGCCGAGTGCTCGCGCCAGTGCATCAGGACGATCGGGGCGTGTGCGTCGGCCGCAAGGCGCATCATCGCAGGGTCGGCCCGCCCGCCCGACACGTCGTTGATGAGCACCGCGCCGGCGTCGAGCGCCTGGCGGGCCGTCGAGGCGCGCATCGTGTCGACCGAGACCGTGATGCCCTCGGCCACGAGGCCCTCGATGACGGGGATGATCCGGCGCAGCTCCTCGTCGCCGTCGATGCGGGTCGCCCCGGGCCGGGTCGACTCGCCGCCGACGTCGACGAGGTCGGCACCTTCGTCGACGAGGTCGACGCCGTGCTGGATCGCGGTCGCGGCATCGAGCCACTTGCCACCGTCAGAGAACGAGTCAGGGGTGACGTTGACGACGCCCATCACGAGGCAGCGGTCCTCGGGCAGCCCAGGCAGCACAGTGACCTAACGTGCCGTGATGAGGCCCATGGCCTCGGCTCGGGTCGCCGGATCGCGCAGCTGCCCGCGCACGGCGCTCGTGATGGTCTTGGCACCGCCCTTGCGTACGCCGCGCATCGTCATGCAGAGGTGCTCGGCCTCGATCACCACGATGACGCCCCGCGGGTTGAGGTGCGCGATGAGTGCGTCGGCGATCTGGGTCGTGAGCCGCTCCTGCACCTGGGGGCGACGCGCGAACACGTCGACCACCCGGGCCAGCTTGGACAGCCCGGTGACGCGCCCGCCGTCGGTCGGGATGTAGCCGACGTGGGCGACGCCGAAGAACGGCACCAGGTGGTGCTCGCACATCGACCACATCTCGATGTCCTTGACCAGGACGAGCTCGTCGTGGCCGACCTCGAACACCGCCGTGAGGACCTCTTCGGGGTCCTGGTCGAGCCCGGCGAGCAGCTCCTCGTACGACTTGGCGACCCGCGCCGGGGTGTCGCGCAGACCGTCGCGGTCGGGGTCCTCGCCGACCGCGAGCAGCAGCTCGCGGATCGCCGCCTCGGCGCGCGGACGGTCAACCGTCATGGCAGCTCGGGGGTGCCGTGGACGTCGCCGGCGGCAGGCGACGGAGCGTCGACTCCGCTGTCGGGGCCGACAACGATCGGCGTGCCGTTGTTGTTGCTGTAGGACTTGCCAGGGATCGTCGCGACCGGAGGACGCGTCGACGGAACGCGGGTCTCGGACCCGGTCCAGGCCGGACGGATCTCGCGCCGGCGCAGCGGGGCGAAGATCTCGGCGACCTGCGACTTGTCGAGCGTCTCCTTCTCGAGCAGCTCGGTGACCAGCGCGTCGAGGACGTCGCGGTTCTCGTTGAGGATGTCGAACGCCTCCTGGTGGGCGTAGGAGATCAGCTTGTTGATCTCCTCGTCCACCACGGCCGCGACGGCCTCGGAGTAGTTGCGCGCATGCCCGATGTCACGGCCCAGGAAGGGTTGCGACTCGTTCTCGCCGAGGCGTACGGCGCCGAGGCGCTCGGTCATGCCGTACTGCGTCACCATCGCGCGGGCCAGGCTCGTGGCCTTCTCGATGTCGTTGCCGGCGCCCGTCGTCGGGTCGTGGAAGACGAGCTCCTCGGCGGCCCGGCCGCCCATCATGTAGGCGAGCTTGTCGAGCAGCTCGGCACGCGTCTGGGAGTACTTGTCCTCGTCGGGCAGCACCATGGTGTAGCCCAGCGCCCGGCCGCGCGGCAGGATCGTGATCTTGTGCACGGGGTCGCTCTGCGGGAGCGCCGCGGCGACGAGAGCGTGGCCACCCTCGTGATAGGCCGTGATGCGGCGCTCGTTCTCGTTCATCAGGCGGCTGCGCTTCTGCGGGCCGGAGATGACGCGGTCGATCGCCTCGTCGAGTGCGAGGTTGTCGATCGTCTTGGCGTTGTTGCGGGCGGTCAGCAGGGCCGCCTCGTTGAGGACGTTGGCCAGGTCGGCGCCGCTGAAGCCGGGCGTACGCCGGCCGATCGCCTCGAGGTCGACGCCCGGCGCGATGGGCTTGCCGCGCGAGTGCACCTTGAGGATCTGCGTGCGGCCGGCGAGGTCGGGCGCCTCGACGCCGATCTGCCGGTCGAATCGGCCGGGACGCAGCAGCGCCGGGTCGAGCACGTCGGGACGGTTGGTCGCCGCGATCAGGATGACCCCGCCGCGTACGTCGAAGCCGTCCATCTCGACGAGCAACTGGTTGAGGGTCTGCTCGCGCTCGTCGTGGCCGCCGCCCATGCCGGTGCCGCGGTGGCGCCCGACGGCGTCGATCTCGTCGATGAACACGATCGCGGGGGCGTTCTCCTTGGCCTGCTCGAACAGGTCGCGGACGCGGCTGGCGCCGACACCGACGAACATCTCGACGAAGTCGGAGCCGGAGATCGAGTAGAACGGGACGCCCGCCTCACCCGCGACGGCGCGCGCGAGCAGCGTCTTGCCGGTGCCCGGAGGGCCGTAGAGCAGGACGCCCTTGGGGATCTTGGCGCCGACTGCCTGGAACTTGGCCGGCTCCTGGAGGAACTCCTTGATCTCGCCGAGCTCCTCGATCGCCTCGTTGACGCCCGCAACGTCGGCGAACGTCGTCTTGGGGGTGTCCTTGGTCATCAGCTTGGCCTTGGACTTGGCGAACTGCATGACGCGTCCGCCACCGCCGGCGGCGTTGTTCATCATGTACATGATCAGCAGGAAGATCAGGATGATCGGCAGGATCCCGATCAGCACGGAGAAGAACGGGTTGGACTTGGGCACCTTGACGTCGAACGTCTTGAGCTGCTTGGCCGCGACGGCCTTCTCGGCCTGCTCCACGAGGCGTACGCCCTGGTCACCGAGGTACTCGGCCTTGACCTTCTTGCCGTCGTCCAGGGTCGCCTGAATCTGTTGGTCACCGTCGACGAACGTGACGTCCTTGACCTTGCCGTCCTCGAGATAGCTCACCATCGTGGCGGTCTTGACGGTCTTGTAGCCGTCGGCGTTGGACGTTGCGGTGACGATCGCGATCACCACGACAGTGATGACGATGATCCAGAGCCAAGGGCCCTTGAAGAGGCGTTTGAGATTCATGTACGGCGTGGAGCGGGTCCACTCCTCCTGGTGTGCTGGTCGATAAAGAGACGGTACACGGGGCGCCGTCCACCAGTTGAACGAGTATCGGGCCGCTCAGCGTTCCCCGCAAGCGTTCGCCAGTAGCGAACCATCGCTGCGGTTTCTAGGAATAGACGTGCGGGGAGAGCGTGCCGATGCATCGCAGGTTGCGGTACTTCTCGTTGTAGTCGAGGCCGTAGCCGACCACGAACGCGTTGGGGATGTCGAAGCCGACGTACTTGACCTCGACGTCCATCTGCACGGCCTCGGGCTTGCGCAGCAGCGTCGCGATCTCGACCGACGCCGGACCGCGCGAGCGAAGGTTGGTGATGAGCCACGACAGCGTCAGGCCCGTGTCGATGATGTCCTCGACGATCAGGACGTGCCGGCCCTGGAGGTCGGTGTCGAGGTCCTTGAGGATGCGGACCACGCCGGACGACTTGGTGCCGGAGCCGTAGGACGACACCGCCATCCAGTCCATCTCGACGTGCCGGTCGAGGCTGCGGGCGAGGTCGGCCATGACCATCACAGCACCCTTGAGCACGCCGACGAGCAGAACGTCCTTGCCCTCGTAGTCACGCTCGATGTCCGCCGCCATCTCCTTCAACCGGGAGCTGATCTGCTCCTCGGTGAACAGGGTCTGGTCGAGCTCGAGATCGCCTTCGACATGAGTCAGGTCCACGGGTTCAGCCTCCCACAGGGGTCCGCAGGTACGACAGGGAATCCCCCTCCCGTACGCAGGCGATGCCTCCGGGCAGCTCGATCCGCACCTGTCCGTGCCAGTCCGTGACCAGACGGTCGAGCTCCGCGAGGTGTGCAGCGGTCAGCGCGGAGCCGTCGGCGCCGGCGTCGAGGGCGGCGCGGCGCAGGACTCGCGACCGCAGGGCCGGCGCGAGATCACGCAAGATGCCGACGCGAAGTGGCGACTCAACCTTGGCCGAGACGTCGTCGAGGTAGGCGGTGTCGGCCCGCACCTGGTCGGCCGTACGGGCGAGCGCCTCGGCGACCCCGCCACCCAGCACGTCCTCGAGCAGCGGCATGACCTCGCCCCGGAGTCGCGACCGCCGATACGCCGGATCGGTGTTGTGCGGGTCGGTCCACCACGTGAGCCCGTATGCCCGACAGATCTGCTCGGTGTCGGCTCGACGAAGCGACAGGAACGGCCGGCGCAGCACACCGTCGACGGCGGACATGCCGGCGATCGACCGAGGTCCGGAGCCCCGGCCGAGGCCCAGCAGGACGGTCTCGGCCTGGTCGTCGAGGGTGTGGGCCAGCAGGACTGCGTCGGCTCCGGCGCGTTCGAGCGCCTCGTAGCGGGCTCGGCGGGCCGACGCCTCTGGTCCGCCGGCCGAGCCGACCTCGACCGCCACGACCTCGGCAGCGACCCCGAGGCCGGCGAGCTGCTCGGCCGCACCGGCGGCGACACCGGCCGAACCGTCCTGGAGCTGGTGGTCGACGATCACGGCGGACAGGTCGTACGCCTCGCGGTCGGCGACGAACGCCGTGACGGCGGCGAGCGCCAAGGAGTCCGCGCCGCCGGAGACGCCGACGACGACCCGGCTGCCCGGCCCGAGGTCGCTCAGAGCACTGCGGACGAGGTTGCGACCCGTCGCCACCGTCGGGTCGAGTGCGCCGCCCATGTCCGCTGAGCTCAGCCGTGCACGCGGGAGACCCACGACGACGGGTCGAGGATCTCGGACTTGGTGGGCAGGTTGGCCGGCTCGGCCCACACCTGGTTGAAGCCGGAGAGACCGACCTTGGCGTTGACCTCGCGGACGAACTCCGCCCCGTCGCGGTACTGGCGCATCTTGGCGTCGAGTCCCATCAGACGGCGGAGCAGGCGGTCGAACGTACCGGCGCCCTGACGGCGCTTGGTGAACTTCTCCCGGATCTCGGCGACGCTCGGGATGACCTCCGGACCGACGCCGTCCATCACGACATCGGCGTGGCCCTCGAGGAGCGACATGATGCCGGTCAGCTGGTCGACGATCTCGCGCTGCCGGTCGTTCTGGAACAGCTCGGCGAGCGACGCCTCGGAGTCGCCGCGCGCGATGCGGATGACCTCGCCGATCCCGTCCGACACCATCGACGAGAGCGCCGACGCGTCGAGGTCGGTCGCCTCGACGAACTCGTCGAGCAGCGAGCGCATGTGGCCCCGCATCCAGTCGACCGCGGTGAACTGCACGCGGTGGGTCTCCTCGTGGAGGCACACCCAGAGCCTGAAGTCGTGGGGGTCGACGTCGAGCTGCTGCTCGGCCCGGACGATGTTGGGCGCCACCAGCAGGAGCCGCCCGCCCTCGCCGCTGGGGCCGTCCCAGAACGGGTCGAACTGGCCAAGGACCTTGCTCGACATGAACGACATCAGCGCGCCGAGCTCGGCACCGCTGATCTTCTCGCCGACGACGCGGGTCATCCCGCTCGGAGTCTTGTTGGCGGCCGCGAGCTTGGCCATGACGGGATCCATCATGACCTTGAACGTGTCGAGGTTGGCCTCGATCCAGCGCGGCCGGTCGACGACCAGGACCGGCGCGGTCGCGGACGTCGCGTGGAGGTCGCTGAACTCGCGGACCGGGGCCTCGGACCTGGCCGCACCCTCGCGCAGCTCGGCAACGGCCTCGGCCACCTCGGCGGCGGAGAGGTCGGGACCGGGTTTCGACAGCCTCGTCGCCGTCGAGAGCGCGACCTTCCAATCGATCATGTGACCAACGGTACGGCCTGGTGGGTTGAGCGAACGGGGAGTCAGCCGCACGTGCAGGCGGCGATCGCGGCGGCGACCTTGTCGAGGGCGGCCTGCGCCTCGAGCGGCGCGACCTTGCTCGTGCGATCCGCCATCACGGCGAACACCACCGGACGGCCGCCGGCATCGATCGCATAGCCGGCGAGTGAATGGACACCGGTCAGCGTGCCGGTCTTGGCCCGGACCATCCCCAGCGACGACGTCAGCTTGGCGAAGCGGTCGACCAACGTCCCGGTGAACCCACTGACCGGCAGGTCGGTGACCAGACCCGACGTCCGGGGCGTCGACGCCGCGACCTTGACGGTCTGCGCCAGCGTCAGGGGCGCGATGCGGTTGCGGCGCGAGAGCCCGCTGCCGTCGTTCAGCTCGAGCCCGTGGGTGTCGATGTCGGCGGCCTCGAGCACGTCGGCGACGGCATCGGTGCCGCCGTCGAACGTCGCGGGCTTGTCTGCAGCGATCGCCAGCTGGCGCAGCATGACCTCGGCGGCCTGGTTGTCGCTCACCCGGATGAGGGTGTCGACGATCCGCGCGACGGTCGCACTCTGCACCGCGGCAACGGCAGTCGTGTTGCCCGGCGCGTTCTCCTGCTCGGGCGCTCGCCTGATCGTGATGCCGCGATCCTCGAGGAGGCCGGCGAACGTACGCGCGGCGCTCGCTGCCGGGTCCTTCGCACGTATGCCGTGCTGCACGCCCTGGTCGGCCCACAGGGCGCTGACCGGCGTGACGATGTTCTGGCTGACGTACGACGACTCCCATCCTGGGCTCGCGTCGGGACCGGTGAACAGCGAGGCGTCGAAGCCGAGGCTCACGCTCGTCGTGCCGCTCTTCTTGAGCGCTTCGGCGGTGCGCGCCGCAAGCGTCGTCAGGTCGGCGCGGATGACGGGATCGTCCTTCTTGTTGCGCTTGACCGCCAGATAGGGGTCCCCGCCGCCCACCAGGACGATCTGGTCGCCCGAGCGGACGACCCGCGTGGAGAACCGGGTCTGCGGGTCGATCAGCGACAGCGCGGCGAAGCTGGTGAGCACCTTGGTCGTCGACGCCGGGACGTACGGTCCGGGGCCGGACGACACGAGCTCGGTGCCGTTCGACGGCGACACCGCTGAGAACCCGACGTGCGGGCCGAGCACCGACGCTCGCAGCGCCGGGGTGACAGCCGCCTTGAGCTTGGCTGGGTCGACGTCGCCGGGTGACGGACGAGCCGCTGCGGGCTTGGCGGGAACGGTGTCGGACGTGAGTGTCCGGGGCGGTACGACGTTGGCGGGACCGCAGTCGCCGTCACAGATCAGCGGATTGAGGTCGCCGCGGGACCACAGGAAGATGCTGAGTGCCACGACGACCACGAGGACCACTGACGGGATGACGATCGCACCACGAGGCTTCGAGACCCTGGTTTCGCCCGTGAGATGGCACATGCGCCAGACTATAGAGAACCCGTTGCGCCGCCCTCTTGGCGTGCGCACCCCGCATTCAACCGCCGGAGGCACCTGTGATTTTCGACGTCACCGTGGAGATCCCGAAGGGCAGCCGCAACAAGTACGAGGTCGACCACGCGACGCATCGCATCCGCCTCGACCGCACGCTGTTCACCGCGACCCAGTACCCCGCTGACTACGGTTTCATCGACGACACGCTCGGCCTCGACAGCGACCCGCTCGACGCCCTCGTGCTGCTGTCGGAGCCGACATTCCCCGGCTGCGTGATCTCGTGCCGCACGATCGGCATGTTCCGCATGACCGACGAGGCCGGCGGCGACGACAAGGTCCTGTGCGTCCCGGCCAAGGACCCTCGCCAGGAGCACCTGCGCGACATCCACCACGTGCCGGAGTTCGACCGCCTCGAGATCGAGCACTTCTTCACGGTCTACAAGGACCTCGAGCCGGGCAAGTCGGTCGAGGGCTCCACCTGGACCGGTCGGGTCGAGGCCGAGGCCGAGATCCAGGCGAGCTACGAACGCTTCAAGGTCAACGGCGGCTACTGAGCGACCGCAGCTCGGCCGATGAAGGCCAGCATCCGCGTCTGGATGTCGGCATCGGCCGGCACCTCCACCCGCGGACCGTACTGGCCGCTTGACCGCAGGACCTCCTCGATCGGCTCCATGCCGGCGAGCAGCTCCGCGCACTTGTCGGGATCGAGCGTCTCGTCCTGACCGGTGGCGCGGGCCAGGTCCCACGTGTGCATGAAGACGTCGCTCGTGTAGAACTGGTCGACCGCCACGTCCAGCGGTACGTCGCCGATGTGCCGGTTCGACAGGACGCGACCGGGCGTCGCCGGATCGTCGAGAAGCGCCTGCACGGCATCGCTGTGCACCTGCCAGGCCGTGACCGGATCGACGTCGACTGACGGACCCCGCTCCAAGGTGACGCCGGCGCCACTCTGGAGGAAGGCTGGGAACCACTCGACGAGGTGGCGGACGACGTCGCGCGCGACCCAGCCCTCGACCGGCGCGGGGCTGTCCCAGAGTTCGGCCGACGTCCCACGCACCCGCTGGGTGAAGGCAGCAGCGATCCAGCGATACTCGTCAGCTGGCGACAACCCGCTCATGCCGTCGTCCTGGCCTGCGCACTCTTGAGCAGCGCGCGCATCGTGTCGGCGAACACGCCGACGTCGATCGTGCTGTCGAGCGACCGCAGCGTGCCGAGGCCGATGCCGAGACTCAGCAGCGTCGTCGCCGCCTGGTCCGCGTCGACCGTGTCGGCGAGACCTGCCTCGGCGGTCACCCGGCGAACCAGCTCGGCGATCGCTGCTCGGATCTCGCGGTGGCGCTTGACGAGCTCCTTGGCGACGTATGGGCTCTGGCGCGCGATCGCGCCGAACTCGACCTCGAGGGCAGTCCAGCGCGGCTGGCCAAGACCTTCGCGGGCCCAGGCGGCGAACGCCTCGATCCGGCCTTCGAGGTCGGTGTCCTGCGAGAACGCCGCGACGACGCCCTCGATCTGCTCCTCGTGGATGCTGTCGAGCACCGCCATGCAGAGCTGTTCCTTGCCGGCGAAGTTGGAGTAGACCGCGCCCTTGGAGAACCCAGCGCGTACGGCGACCTTGTCGAGCGACGTCGCGGCATAGCCGTCGGACAGGAACATCTCGCGAGCGACCTCGATGAGCCGCTCACGCGTCTGGGCCTGACGTTCGGCCCTGGTGACCTTTGCGCTGTCCACCGTCACAACCACTACCTCGTCTCTTTGCAACATACTCAGATACCGATAGTATCTGAAAGGTGATCAAAAAGGACATCGTCATCATCGGTACGGGATTTTCCGGCATGGGCGCGGCCATGAAGCTGCGCGAGTCCGGGCGCGAGGACTTCGTGATCCTCGAGAAGGCGCATGACGTCGGCGGCACGTGGCGGGACAACACCTACCCCGGTTGCGAGTGCGACATCCCGAGCCACATGTACTCGTTCTCCTACGAGCTCAACCCCGAGTGGAGCAAGAGCTTCTCGGGCCAGGAGGAGATCTGGGCCTACATGCGCAAGGTCGCCGACGAGCAGGGCATCCGCCCCTACATCACGTTCGGCGTCGAGGTCACCGGCGCGTCGTGGGACGAGGAGCGCAGCGTCTGGACCGTGCGTACGCGCTCGGGCGACGACTACGAGGCGCGCGTCGTGATCGCCGGCGTCGGCGGGCTGCACATCCCCAACGTCCCCGAGATCGACGGCGCTGACACGTTCGAGGGACCGCGCTTCCACTCCGCCCAGTGGGATCACTCGGTCGACCTCAAGGACAAGAAGGTCGTCGTCATCGGCACCGGTGCCAGCGCGATCCAGTTCATCCCGATCATCGCCCAGGAGACCGGGAAGCTCACGGTGTTCCAACGCACGCCGGCCTGGGTCCTGCCCAAGAAGGACAAGCCCACCCCCGAGTGGCGCAAGAAGCTGTTCGCCACGGTCCCGGGGGCCACGCGGGCCTACCGCAACGCGCTCTACTGGGCGCTCGAAGCCCGCGCTATCGGCTTCAACGGGCACATCAACGTGCTCCCGTTCGCCGAGAAGATCGTCAAGCGCTACCTCGAGAAGACGATCCCGGACCCGGAGCTGCGCGCCAAGCTCACCCCGGACTACCGCCTGGGCTGCAAGCGGGTGCTGCAGTCCAACACGTACTACCAGACATACCTGCGCGACGACGTCGAGCTCAGCACCGACGGCGTCCAGGAGATCGTCGCTGACGGGGTGATCGACGCCAACGGCGTCAAGCACGAGGCCGACATCATCATCTACGGCACCGGGTTCCACGTCATCGACGCGTTCGACTACCTCGACATCAAGGGCAAGAACGGCGCCGACCTCGCCACGCAGTTCCGTGAGGAGGGCGTCGAGACCTACATGGGCATGACGATCAACGGGTTCCCCAACCTCTACTTCATGCTCGGCCCCAACACGGCGCTCGGCCACAACTCGGTGGTCTTCATGATCGAGCAGCAGACCAAGTTCATCATCCGCATGCTCGACGAGATGGATCGTCGTGGCGCGATCTCCGCCGAGCCGACCAAGGTCCGCGCAGGACGACTTCAACGAGGAGATCCAGCGCCTCGTCGAGAAGGGCATCTGGACGCAGGGCGGCTGCACATCGTGGTACCTCGACAGCAAGGGCAAGAACCGGACGATCTGGCCCAAGTTCACGTTCCAGTACTGGTGGGAGACGCGGAAGGTCAACGCGCCCGACTTCGAGTGGGAGAAGGCGGCGTAGATGAGCGAGCAGGCGTACGACATCCCGGCGGGCCCCAACATGTCGGCGGCGCGGATGACGTGGAAGTTCCTGCGCGACCGAGCCGGGACCATCCCGGCGTACCACCAGGAGTTCGGCGACACGTTCGCCATCAAGATCCTGCCCGGCCCCCGCTCGCTCGTCGTGTTCAGCGACCCCGCGGACATCAAGGAGATCTTCGCCGCCGACCCGTCGCAGTTCCATGCCGGCGAGGGCAACGCGATCCTCAAGCCCGTCATGGGCGAGCACTCGGTCCTGCTGACGGACGACGGCGAGCACCAGCGGGCCCGCAAGCTCCTGATGCCGGCGTTCACGGGCCCGTCCATGCGGGCATACCAGCCGCTGGTCGAGGCGATCGCCAAGGTCGAGGTCGACTCGTGGCACGACGGCGACACCCTCGTGACGCTCGACCGCATGAACGCCATCACGCTCGACGTCATCCTGCAGGTCGTCTTCGGCGTCACCGACGAGGCGCGGCTCGCGGTCCTGCGGCCCAAGGTCAACCGCATGGTCAACATCGATGCCAAGATGCTGCTTGCCTGGTCATACCCGCGGCTGTTCAAGCTGCCGCCGTGGCGCGGCTACTTCAAGAACCAGCAGGAGGTCGACGAGCTCCTGTATGCCGAGATCGCCGAGCGACGGGCGGCGCACGACCTCGATGGGCGTGACGATGTGCTGTCCCGGCTGTTGCGGGTCGGCGACTCCGCCGAGTCGGACGAGACGCCGTTGACGGACGCCGAGATGCGCGACCAGCTCGTGACGCTGCTGCTCGCGGGTCACGAGACCACCGCCTCGGCGCTGTCGTGGACGTTGCACGAGCTGGGCCGCAACCCCGAGATCCGCGCGCTGGCCGTCGCGGCCGCCGACACGGGCGACGATGCCTACCTCGAGGCCTGCCTCAAGGAGTCGATGCGGCTGCACCCGATCATCGACTTCGTCGCCCGTACGTTGCAGAGTGACCAGGTCGTCGCGGGTCGCCGGCTGCCTCGCGGCACGACGGTGACGCCGTCGATCATGCTGTCGCACAGCCGCGAGGCGAGCTTCGCCGACGCGCACCTGTTCAAGCCGGAGCGGTTCACGGCCGGCAAGGTTGCGTCGAACACCTGGATCCCGTTCGGTGGCGGCGTACGCCGGTGCATCGGCGCCGCGTTCTCGCTGATGGAGGGCACCGTCGTGCTGCGCGAGGTGCTGCAGCGCTACGAGGTCACCGCCGATGCGGTCGCGCCCAACAAGCTGCGCAACATCACGAACGTCCCCGGCGACAAGGCCCCGCTGAGGCTGACCGAGCGCAGCGAGCGCAGCCGGTGACGTCGACTTTTGGAGCGCCAGACAGGTTCCCGGCGCTGAGAACCTGCGCAACGCTTCAAAAGTTGGCGCTCAGAGAGGGCCGACGTCGAGGATCGTGACGGCGGCTTCGCCGATCTCGTCGCTCTCGGCCAGGTCGACCTGGGCCGTGATGCCCCAGTCGCGATCGCCGTCAGGATCGTCGAACGTCTGGCGGACCTGCCAGGTCGTCGAGCCCTCCTCGACCATGAACAGCTCGGGCCCGCGAGCGGCCGGCCCGGTGCCGATCGAGTCGTACTCCTCGCGGTAGGCCGCGATCGCCTCCATCCACGCGGCGGCATCCCAGCCGTCCTCGCCGTCGAGGTCGCCGAGTGCACTCCACCGACCCAGCGCCGCGAGCTCGACACGGCGGAACAACGCATTGCGGACCAGCACCCGGAACGCCCGCGCGTTGCCGGTGACGGGTCGCGGGGGTGCGCTGCCCTCGGCCTTCGCGCGGACCTCAGCGGGATCCGTCTCCGGGTTGATGAGCTGCTCCCACTCGTCGAGCAGGCTCGAGTCGGTCTGACGTACGAGCTCGCCGATCCACTCGGTCAGGTCGATGAGCTCCTCGTTGCGCAGCTGCTCCGGCACGGTGCGGAGCAGCGTCTTGTAGACGTCGGAGAGATAGCGCAGGACGAGCCCCTCCGAACGGGCGAGCTGGTAGTCGCCGATCAGCTCGGAGAACGTCATGGCCCGTTCCCACATCTCGCGCACGACCGACTTGGGCCGGAGCTCGTGGTCGGCGACCCACGGATGACCCTTGCGATAGGACTCGTACGCGACCCCGAGCAGCTCCTCGAGCGGCTTGGGGTGCGTGATCTCCTCGAGCAGCTCCATCCGCTCGTCGTACTCGATGCCGTCCATCTTCATCTCGTTGATGGCCTCGCCGCGAGCTCGGTGGCGTTGCGCGTTGATGATGGGCCGCGGATCGTCGAGCGTCGCCTCGACGACCGACACCATGTCGAGCGCGTACGCCGGATCGTCGCGGTCGAGCAGCTCGAACGCCGCGACGGCGAACGGCGAGAGCGGTTGGTTGAGGGCGAAGTTGGCCTGCAGGTCGACGGTCAGTCGGAGCGTACGTCCGTCGGCGTCTGGGGGCTCGACCTGTTCGACGACCCCTCCGGCCAGCAGGGCGTCGATGATCTCGTCGACCTCGGCCAGCAGGCGGTCCTGTGACTCCTCGGTCTCGTCGCTCTCGCGCAGCAACCGTTCGAGCGACGCCCGGGCGTCGCCGGCGCGGGAGATGACGTCGAGCACCATCGCGTGGCTGACCCGCATGCGCGAGACGAGCGGCTCGGGCATACCGGTGGAGAGCTTCGTGAACGTGCCCTCGCCCCACGACACGAAGCCCTCGGGCGCCTTCTTGCGCTGGATCTTGCGCTGCTTCTTGACGTCGTCGCCGGCCTTGCGGACGAGCCTCGCGTTCTCGATGTCGTGCTCTGGCGCCTCGACGATCACGTGGCCCACGGTGTCGAACCCGGCCCGGCCCGCGCGCCCGGCGATCTGCTGGAACTCGCGCACCTGGAGCTGGCGCTGCCGGACTCCGTCGTACTTCGACAGCCCGCTGAACAGCACCGTGCGGATCGGGACGTTGATGCCGACGCCGAGGGTGTCGGTGCCGCAGACGACCTTGAGCAGCCCGGCCTGGGTCAGCGTCTCGACGAGCCGGCGATAGCGCGGCAGCATCCCGGCGTGGTGCACGCCGACGCCCATGCGGATGAGCCGCGACAGCGTCTTGCCGAATGCCGAGGAGAACCGGAAGTCGCCGAGGTGCTCGGCAATGACGTCGCGCTCCTCGCGGGTGGCGACCTTGATGCTGGTGAGCGCCTGAGCCCGCTCGAGCGCCGAGACCTGGGTGAAGTGCACGACGTACACGGGCGTCTGATGCGTCTCGATCAGCTGCTCGAGCGTCTCCTGGATCGGCGTCGAGACGTACTCCGAGATCAGCGGGACGGGGCGCTCCGACGTCGTGACGAGCGCGGTCGACCGGCCGGTGCGCCTGCTGAGATCGGCCTCGAACCGTGTCGTGTCACCCAACGTCGCCGACATCAGCAGGAACTGCGCCTTGGGAAGCTCGATCAGCGGCACCTGCCATGCCCAGCCGCGGTCCGGGTCGGCGTAGAAGTGGAACTCGTCCATCACGACCAGGCCGATGTCGGCGCCGGCGCCCTCGCGCAGCGCCATGTTGGCGAGGATCTCGGCGGTCGCGGCGATGATCGGCGCATCGGCGTTGACAGCGGCGTCACCGGTGACCATGCCGACGTTGTCGGCTCCGAAGATCTCGCAGAGGTCGAAGAACTTCTCGCTGACGAGCGCCTTGATCGGCGCGGTGTAGACGCTGCACTCCCCACGGGCCAGTGCCGCGGCCATCGCTCCGGTCGCCACGAGGCTCTTGCCCGAGCCGGTCGGCGTCGCCAGGATCACGTTGGACCCGGCGACGCACTCGAGGATCGCCTCGTCCTGCGCGGGGTAGAGGGTCAGCCCCCGGTGGTCGACCCACTGGGTGATCGCGTCGTAGACGACGTCCTCGTCAGTCGTCACGCCTTTCGGCAGCAGATCGATGAGGCGCATCGACACATTGTCTCCCGTGATCGAGCGAGGAACCACGGCCGGTCCCGTGGATCGCCGTCGCAGCCGTTGACAGCGGCGTGTGACGCGCTATCGTCGGCGCCGTGCCGGGATCGGGGGATATCGACCTTCAGCTGCGGGTGCTTGGGCCAGTGACGCTCGAGTCCGGCGGCGTACCCGTACGACTGTCCGCGCTGGAGCGCAGCCTGCTCGCCCGCTCCGCGCTGACCTCGACCGTCGCCGGGCCCAGCCTCGAGGCGTGGCTGTGGGGGGACGACGCACCGCCGTCGGCGCCCAACCGCATCCAGGCGCTCGTGTCGGGCATCCGCCGCAAGTGCGCCGACGCCGGCGCCTCACCGCTGCTCACCGAGGGCGGCGGCTACCGGCTCGCACCCGGCGTGCGGGTCGACCTGTTGGAGCACCAGGACCATCGAGGACGCGCGCGCAGCCTCGCCGCCGCGGGATCGCCGGAGTGCCTTGAGGCGTTCCGTGAGGCGCTCACGTTGTTCGACGACGAGGTGCTCCAGGGCATCGCGACGACGCCGGCGGTCGAGATCGAGCGCGATCTCCTCGACCAGGAGCGGCTCGCGCTCTGGGAGGAGCACGCCGAGGCGGCGCTCGCGTTCGGGCGGGCTGAGACCGTGCAGGCAGACCTCGCGGCGCTCACGGCTCGCCACCCGTTCCGCGAGGTGCTCATCGCCCACCACATGCTGGCTCTGGCCGCGACCGGACAGCAGGAGCAGGCTCTCCGCGTCTATCGCACGGCGTACGACCGCCTCGACGAGGAGCTGGGTGTCGCCCCGTCGGCACGATTGCGCGACGCGCACGCGCAGGTGCTCGACGGCCGACCCCCGGCGGCCGCCGAGGACAACGGCTCATCCGACGTGGCCGACCTCGACGTACCGGCGCCCCCGGCGGGCCACGATCTTCCGGTCCCCCGCACCTTGCCGCGACGCACCCCCGGCTTCGTCGGGCGCGACGACGCGCTCGCAACGCTCGAGGATGCTGCCCGCCGCGCGGAGGACGACGCCATCGTCGTGCACGTGACCGGGCTGACCGGTATGGGCAAGAGTGCGCTCGCGATCGAGGCGGGGCAGCGACTGCGACACCATTTCCCCGACGGCACGTTGTACTTCGACGCGGCGAACGAGCGCGACGCCACCGCAGTGGAGACGGTGCTGTCATCATTCCTGCGCCTGCTGGGCGTGCACCCCGTCGCCGTGCCCACTGAGGCAAAGGATCGCGCCTCCCTCTTCCGCTCGCTGCTCGATGGCCGGCGGGTCCTGATCGTCATCGACGGGGTCGACGCCTCACCCGGCGGCACGCTCGACCTCGGCACCCTGATGCCGGCCGCGGCGGGCTCGATGGCGATCGTCACGTCGCGCTACCCGATCGGCGATCTCGCCGCCGACACCCAGCTGCGGGTCGGTCCGCTCTCGCCCGAGTCATCGCTCGACCTGCTGCAGTCGGTCGTCGGCGCCGAGCGCGTCGAGGCAGATCCAGATGGCGCGGCCGACCTCGTGCGCATCCTCAGTGGCATGCCCCTCGCGCTTCGCGTCGGCGCCTCGCGGGCGGCTCAGCGACCTGACCTTTCGCTGGCCAGCGTTGCCGCGAAGGTCGCCGAGCAGGTGCCTGACCGGGACGGCCTGGGGGCCCTGGCCGCCGGGCTGGCCCTGGTCTGGGAGCGGTTGCCCGAGGAAGCCCGCGACGCGGCGATCCTGATCTCCCAGCTGCCCACCAGCACGTTCAGCGGATGGGTGCCCGGCGCCCTGCTCGACAGCGAGGACGCCGGCGACCGGGCGATGGACGCGCTGGTCGCGTCAAGCCTCGTCGAGCCAGTGCTCAGCGCTGGGCGCACGGCTCAGTACCGCATGCACGACGTCGTCGAGCGTCTCGTCGTACCGCGGGGCGAGGTGCCGTCCGGTCCCGAAGCCCTCGTACGCGTCGCCGAGCAGCTCCTCGAGCGTGCCGACGTGCCGCACCTGACCCACTCAACGCAGCTCGTGCCATTGTCCGCGCTGCGAGGAGCCGAAGCGCCTGCTCCGCTCGGCCGGGCCACCACCCCGCTGGAACGCCGGTTGAGCCAGGAGTTCTTCGCCACCGAGAACTCGCTGGCCAGGGCGTGCGCGCGGCATCTCGCGTCGCATCGTCCCGACCTCGCATGGCGACTGCTCGCCGTGACCGCCGGCGCCCATCACGTCTCGGCGGCGGAGGGCGACTGGGTCGCCGCGGTCGAGGAGGTGCAACCGCACCTCGGGCACGACGACGACGGCCGCTTGGGCGCTGCACACCTCGCGTTGTGCCGCGGATGGCACCTGCAGTCGCGGGCGTCCTCGTCCGCCGAGGCCCGGGCACTCGCCGACCAGGCTCGCAAGCAGCTCACCCTCCTCGGTGCCCACAGTGCGGCTGCGGCCGCCGCCGTCCTGTGTGCCCTCTCGTGGTTGTCCCTGGGCCGGCGTGCCGAGGCCGAGCAGGACGTACGCCGGGCTGAGGCGTCGCTGGCCCACGTCGACGACCAGGTGCTCGCGGGCTGGGTCGCGATCGTCCGCGGGACGATCCACAACGACTACGACGAGCTGTCGGACGCGACGCGTGAATTCACCCGCGCACGCGAGGTGCTCTCCGCGACCCCGGCTCGTGCGGCGTTCGGGCAGGCGACGCTCGAGCTGTCCAGAGCCTGTCGCCGCCGCGGCGCGCTGGGACCGGCCAACGTGCTCGTCGACGAGGCGCTCGCCCTCCTCGACGGCGAGGCGGAAGCCCACATCTACAGCTATGTGCTCGATGCGCGCGCCGAGGTCAGCGTCGCCCTGGGCCGAGGTGCGGAGGCCCTGGAGCAGGCCGACCAGGCGTGGCGACGCGCCTCCCAGTCTCAGGACTCGTTCCTCACCGCCCGCGCCCGACGCGCACGGGCCGGCGGCCTGAGACTGCTCGGCCGACTCGACGAGGCGGCCGCGGAACTGCGCACCAGCGTCGAGGAGTTCACGCTGATCGACCGCGCCCTCAGCGTCGCCGCGTCGCTGAGGGAGCTGGCGTTGGTCCTCGACCTCCAGGGTCGTCACGCCGAGGCCAACGAGGTCTACCGCCAAGAGCGTGCGGCCCGAGCTTCGGCGCAGCTCGTGACTGCGGACGACCTCGAGGCCACACGCCTCGGCAGCGGTCGCACGGACGGCGTGTCGACCGACTAGGCGACTCACTCGCGGTCGGTGAACCCCATGAACGTCTTCTCCGCGATCGACGGGCCGTTGCCGTCCCAGGCGTACACCTTGCGGGCGACCTCGTCGCCGTTGACGTTGCCCTCGATCGTCACGACCTTGTCGGTGTCGTAGTTGTAGCTGATCACCACACCGACATGGCCGCCGGTGCTCGTGTCGTGGTTCTGCCAGACCAGCACGTCACCCGGTCGCGGCTTGACTCCGCCGGGCCCGTTGAAGGGGTGGAAGCGGTTGCCGACGCCCGTGCGCCAGGCCTGCGACGACGGGTACGAGTCGGGGATGCGCGGGTTGGCCGTCGTGCTCGGCGTGTTCTCGCCGGTCCACATCGCCGCCGCGAAGTAGCCGCACCACTCGTCGCCGTTGTAGTCGTTGAACACGACCCGATTCGCGTTGCTGCCGTTGCGCTCGAGGACGTTGCGATCCTCGGCGGCCATCACGGTGCTGGAGTAGATCGCCGATGTCGACGACGTCTTGAACTTGCGGGGGTTGTTGAGCGCTGCGCGGGCGTTGTCGATGGTTTCCTGGCGCAGCGCCGAGAGACCGCCACCATCCGGGGGCGGGATGCTGGCTGAAGCCGGGGCGGCAAAAGCGGCGGGGCCGCCGACCAGTGCGAGCGAAGCCGCCGCCAGGGCCGTACGGCGAAGGGAGAGCAACATGTCGTCCTCGTTTCGGTGCGGGAGGCCGAACCGTTCGGCCCCGACGACACCTACCGTGGAGCGGCGCGCTGCGAATCTGCTGCGAACTTCCTGCGTACGGTCGAGGTCAGGCCGGGCGGACTCGTCGCGCGCTAAGCGATCGCTTAGCGCGTGCGCTAGTGTCGCGACCATGAAAGCCGTACAGATCACGACTCTCGACGGCCCCTCCGCGGTCGAGCTCGTGGACCTCCCGAGTCCCGAACCCACCGACGACCAGGTCCTGATCCGCGTCCGCGCGGCCGGCGTCGCATTCCCTGAGGTCCTCCAGAGTCGCGGGCTCTACCAGCTCAAGCCCGACCTGCCGTTCACCCCGGGCGCCGAGATCGCCGGCGAGGTCATCAGCGCACCCGACGGCTCCGGGTTCTCCCCCGGCGACCGGGTCGCAGCGCTCTGCCTGCTCGGTGGCTTCGCCGAGGAGGCCGTCGCTTCGCTCGACCTGACGTTCCCGATCCCCGACGGCATCTCGTACGAGCAGGGTGCCTCGATCGTCTTCAACTACGGGACGGCCTACTTCGCTCTCGTCGAGCGCGGCCTCCTCGCTGCCGGCGAGTCGGTGCTGGTGCATGGGGCGGCCGGCGGCGTCGGCACCGCCGCGATCCAGGTCGCCAAGGCGTTCGGCGCGGGCCGGGTCATCGCCGTCACGTCGACCGCCGAGAAGGGCGGCATCGCCCTCCAGGCCGGAGCGGACGCGTTCGTGCTGGTCGACGGTTTCAAGGACGCCGTCAAGGAGCAGGGCGGCGTCGACATCGTGGTCGACCCGGTCGGCGGCGACCGGTTCACCGACTCGCTCCGCTGCCTCAACGAGCACGGCCGCCTGCTCGTCGTCGGGTTCACGGCGGGCGAGATCCCTGAGGTCAAGGTCAACCGACTGCTGCTCAACAACGTCTCAGTCGTCGGCGTCGGTTGGGGCGCATACGCCCTGTCCCGCCCGGGCCACGTCGCCCAGGAGTGGGACGCGCTCGCTCCGCATCTCGAGAGTGGCGCACTCCAGCCGGTCGTCGGCCCGACGTTCCCGCTCGCCGAGGCCACGCAGGCCCTCCTCACCCTCGACGAGCGACGCGCCACCGGCAAAGTCCTGCTGCTGCCCTGACCCTCAGCGCGCGAACCGCGCAATCGGGTTGACCAGGGTGCCGGCGAAGATCAGCGACTCGGCCTGATCGGACAGGTCCACCATCTGCCGAGTGTCCCTCAGCTGAAGCCGGTTGAGGCACGAGTGGTCGAATTCCGGCGCGAACAGGTCGATCCGGTCGAACGCCTCGGCCAGCTCCGGGTGCGCCGCCTGGTGCTCGGCGATCTCCTCGGCGACGAGTGACCAGAACTCGTCCTGGCCGAGCACCCGGTCCTCGGCGAGGATTCCGGCGAGAAACCGCAGGAACCCGTCGAACACGTCGGTCAGCACCGACAACGGTTTGACCCGGTCCGGCACCGTCACGCGTACGCGCTCGACCTCTTCCGGCAACGGCAGGTCACCCATCACGGCGATCTCCTCGCCGATGTCCTTCATGAGAACGCGGGTCGGCACGTGGTCCTCCAGGACGAGGATGAGGTTCTCGCCGTGGGGCATGAACGCCAGCTCATACCGATGCAGACAGTGCACGACCGGACGGACGTACGCGCGAAGGTAGCTTGCGACCCACTCCTGCGGTGACACACCGGACGCCGCGATCAGCTCGGTCACGAGGTGCCGGCCGTTGCGGTCCCGGTGCAGCAGCGACGCCATCGTCGCGAGTCGCTCTCCGGGGGCGGGCTGAGGCAGCGGGCTCTCGCGCCAGAGCGCGGCCAGCATCTTGGTGTACGCCGAAGGTGCGCCGAGCCGGTGATACGCGTCGCCGGTGTAGCCGATCGCCGCGCGCTCACGCAGGACGCCGAACCCGCATGCACGCAGCTCTTCGTCGTCCTGCACGAGCTCGGCGACCCAGTCGTTGATCGCCGGTGTCGCCCGCATGTAGCGAGGCGAAAGGCCGCGCATGAAGCCCATGTTCTGGATCGAGAGCGCGGTCTTGACGTAGTGCCGTTCCGGTCGGTCGGCATTGAAGAACGTACGGATCGACTGTTGCGCGCGATAGCGGTCGTCGCTGCGACCGAGGCACACGATGTCGCGTCGGGCGATGTCGGGCGCGAACGTGATGGCCACCTTGTGCTCCCACTGCCACGGATGTGCGGGCATCAGCAGGTAGTCGTCGGAGTCCAGGCCGAGGTCGCGCAGCTCTGCGTCGAAGCGCTCGCGCGTCAGCGCGTCGAGCTCTCCGGCATACAGCGACTCCTCGTCGAGGCCGGCCCCCAGCGAGAGGTGCGCCTTGGTGCGCAGCACGGCGAGCCACACCACCTCGAACAGGTGTCCGGCCTCGGGTGCGTACGCGGCGAAGTCCGTGGCCGAGAAGCCGATCCGCCCGTTGTTGGCGACGAAGGCGGGATGCCCTTCGGTCATCGCCGCTTCGATCGTCTGGAAGTCGGCGTGCACGAGATCGGCCGACGTCAGCGTGCCGTGAACGTGCTTCCAAGCCGCACTCGAGAGCGTGCTGCTGATTTCTTCGAGGTACGTCGGCAGGAGCGCCTCGGGGATGCCGAGGACCCCTGCGTGCTCGGCGATGAAGGCCAGGGCGTCCAGCTCTGCGGAAGCCCCGTCGACCTCGCGCGTCACGGACCACGGCTCGACGACCCAGTGCTCGAGCTCGTAGCGATGCGCATGGAACCGATAGCAGGTGTCGCCGATCATGACCTGGTGGTCGTGGCCGATCGGCTCTGGCTTGAGGAGACGCTCGTGGGAGAACTCCGCCAGCGCCTTGGCGATGAGGAACCGGTGTGCCCGCTCCATCGCCTCAGGCGTCAAGTGCGCAGCAGCCTGCTGCACTTCGTCTCGGCGAATCTCGCTCTGCGTGAACTGCTCGCGAGTGCACGTGCTGAGCGCTGCGGTCTTGTCGGCGAGCTCCACCTCACGCTCGACGCGGAAACCCGCCGCGGCATTGAGCGCCGCGATGCGGAGGTTGCGGACGTCCGGCTCGACGACGACCCGGCGGTGCCTGGGATCGTCGAGGCAGAGCTCCATCACGGCGCGGAACACCGCAGACGTGAAGCCGTGGCGTGGCCGGTCGGTCGGTGCCACGAGCACGTGCATGCCGATGTCCCCGTCCCGGACCTCGTAGACGGTCGCCAGCTCGCTGTGTGCGGGGTCGTAGATCTCGGCGAGGAATGCCGGTTCGCCATCGACTCGACCGAGCCAGGCGTGATGGTGCGGGTCGGCATCGATCACGGCGTATGCCTCGCGGACCTCGTCGACGGTCGCCGTCTGCATGCCCCAGAAGACGGATCGGGGATGCGTGACCCAGTCGTGGAGCATCGCGGCGTCGCGGTCGACATCGACGGGTTCGAAGGTCACCGGGCCGAGCCGCGTGGCACGAGAGAACAGGGAGCTCGTGGTCATACCGGGACCTCCGTCCGCGTCGGCGTGCCGAACTCTTGGAACGCGATCCGCTCCTCGACCCGGTAGACCTCGCGCCCGCACATCGCGTTGACGATGATCGAGTTGCGGAAGGCGCCCATCCCGAGGTCAGGCGCCACCAGGCCGTGCGTGTGCTCCTCGGCGTTCTGCACGAAGATCTCCTCGTTGTCGTCGATCGTGTAACCGGCCGCCACGGCATACCGGCCCCGCTCGTCCCAGCGGATGCGGCCCGTGATGGGTCCGACGAATCCCGGTGCGTGCGGGCGGTAGCCCGTCGCAAGGACCAGCGCCTCGGCCGCCAGGCTGAAGGGCTCGTCGAGCTCGGTGTGCAGGAGCTCGAGGTCGTACGCACCCCTGGCCTCGTCCCATGCCGCGCCCGAGAGCTCGGTGTTGGTGAGCAGGCGCGTGGGCACTTCGCCGTGCACCTGCTTGCGATAGAGCGTGTCGTAGATCGTGTCGATCAGGTCGCCGCTGATGCCCTTGTAGAGCTGCCGCTGTGCGCGCAGGAGCTCGTCGCGGGTCTCCATCGGGAGCCCTTGGAAGTACGCCGTGTACTCCGGCGACGTCATCTCGAGCGTCAGCTTGGTGTACTCCATCGGGAAGAAGCGCGGCGACCGCGTGGCCCAGGTCAGCTCGTAGCCATGCGAGTCGATGTCCTCGAGCAGGTCGAGGTAGACCTCGGCGGCGCTCTGTCCGCTGCCGATGATCGTGATCGAAGACCGAGCCTGCAGCGCCGCTTTGTGGGTCAGGTAGTCGGCGGTGTGGATCATCGGACCGTCGAGCCCGCGTACGGCGGTGGGTACGTGTGGCTGCGTCCCGGTGCCGAGCACGAGGCGACGCGCTCGGTACGTCTCGGTGTCGCCGCTGCGCGTCCGGGCTGTGACGACGTACGCCTCGCCGTCGTGCTCAACCCGATGGACATGCCGCCCGAAGCGGATGCCGTCGATCTGCGCAGCGGCCCAGCGGCAGTACTGGTCGTACTCGGCGCGCAGCGGATAGAACGACTCGCGAATGTAGAACGGATAGAGCCTGCCCGTCTGCTTGAGGAACTCGAGGAACGAGAACCGCGAGGTCGGGTCCGCCATCGTGACGAGGTCGGCCAGGAACGGCACCTGCAGCGTGGCGTCGGCGAGCATCATCCCGGGATGCCAGCTGAAGTCGTCACGGGCCTCGAGGAAGATCCCGTCGAGGTCGGCGACCGGCTCGGCGAGGCAGGCCAGGCCCAGGTTGAACGGCCCGAGTCCGATCGCTGCGAAGTCGTACGTCCTCATCAGCGGGCCTCCGCACGCAGCTCGTCGAGCAGCTCACGGCCGATCTCGCGGATCAGGTCGAGCACGGCGCGCAGGTCGTCCGCTGTCGTCTCGGGATTGAGCAGGGTGAACTTGAGCCACGCCCGGCCATCGACCACGGTGCCCGCGATGACCGCAGTGCCGCGGCCGGCGATCGTCCGCCGTATGCGCGGGTTCACGTCATCGGCGATGCCCTCTGGCACGTCTCCCGGGCGGAAGCGGAACACCAAGGTGCTCAGTGCCGGCGCCACCACGACCTCGAAGTCGGGATCGTCGCGCAGCAGCCCGTGCCCGACGTTGGCCAGGTCGATGACCGCGTCGACATAGTCACCGATCGCATCGGCGCCCATCGTGCGCAGCGTCAGCCACAGCTTGAGCGCATCGAACCGGCGCGTGGTCTGCAGGCTCTTGTCGACCTGGTTCGGCAGCGCCGCAGAGCGCGGATTGAGGTAGTCCGCGTGGTACGTCACGTGCCTCAGGTCGTCGCCACGGCGCACGATGACGGCGCTGGAGCTGACCGGCTGGAAGAACGTCTTGTGGAAGTCGATCGTGACCGAGTCCGCGCGCTGGATGCCGTCGATGAGGTGCCGGCGTCGCGTCGATACGAGCAGCCCGCCCCCGTACGCAGCATCGACGTGCATCCACACGCCATGCTCGGCGCAGATGTCGGCCACCCGCTCCAGCGGATCGATGCTGCCGAAGTCGGTCGTGCCCGCAGTTGCGACGACAGCCATGGGGATCAGGCCGGCAGCCCGCGCCTGGGCGATCTCGGCGTCGAGCAGCCACGGGTCCATCCGGCGGCGGTCGTCGGTGGGGATCGTCACCACGGCATCGAGGCCGAGGCCGAGCACGTTCGCCGACTTCTGCACACTGAAGTGGCTGTCGCGCGACGCGAAGATCCGGAATCGGGCGAGAGTCTGCGCCAGGGGTTCGGCCGGGTCGGCATCGTCGGAGAGGTATGCCTGCCCGCGGGCGATCAGGAGGGCCTGAAGGTTGGATTGCGTGCCACCGCTCGTGAACACCCCGTCGGCCTCGGCGTCGAAGCCGATGCGGCTCGCGGTCCAGTCCACCACGCGGCGCTCGACAAGCGTGCCGCCGGCGCTCTGGTCCCATGTGTCCAGTGACGAGTTAACCGCCGAGACGAAGAGCTCCGCGACCAGCGCAGGGATCACGACTGGGCAATTGAGGTGGGCGAGGTATCTCGGCTCGTGGAACCAGACGGCATCGTCGAGATAGACGGTCCTCATCTCGTCGAGGGCTGCGCCGAGATCCGGCAACGGCTCATCGAGATCGACCTCCGCAACACGTTGCGCGACGCTGGGCACACCCGCGCCGGAGAACGGTTGAGTCACGGCATCGACGTGCCTCGTGAGGGCATCGAGCCCTCGCGTCATGTCGTCGCGATAGCGGTCGAGATTGCGTGCGTTGAACAGGTGGTGGCGCACCACCACTCCTTCCCCCGAGAGTCACATACTTAGGTCAGGCTTACCTAAGCAATCGACACCGGCGAGCGCAACCCGATGGGAGTTTGCTCACACGCGAACGCGGGGATTGCTCAACATACATACGGTATGTATGTTTGTCGTATGACTCCTACAGTCCGGCCAGCAGCACTGGGCGAGAGCCACGAAGTGGCGCTCGATTCCGGCACGATCCGCTACTTCGAGAGCGGTCCCTCCAACGGCCCAGTCGCCGTGTTCGTCCATGGCTTGCTGGTCAACGCCGACCTCTGGCGCCAGGTCGTGCCTGGACTCGTCGACGCCGGCTTCCACACGTACGCCGTCGACTGGCCGCTCGGCTCCCACGAGCATGCGATGCCCGGGGCCGACCTCACACCACCGGGCGTCGCCGACCTGATCGCGGCGTTCATGGACCGGCTCGACTTGCAGGACGTCACGGTGGTGGCGAACGACACCGGCGGCGCGCTGACCCAGATCCTCATGACCCGACACCCCGAGCGGATCGGTCGCGTGGTGCTCACGCCGTCGGACAGCTTCGAGCGGTTCTTCCCGCCGATGTTCGCGCTGCTGCCGCGGCTCGCGAAGGTTCCCGGCGGCACGTGGCTGCTGGTCCAGGTGCTCCGGTCGCGGTTCGTGCAGCGGCTCCCGATCGGGTTCGGGTGGCTCACCAAGCGGCCGATCCCGCTCGCGACCGTCAACTCATACGTCCTTCCGAGCCGTCGCGACGCAGCCATCCGTCGCGACCTGGGAGCGTTCCTCCGCACCGTGCACAAGCGCCACACCCTCGCGGCCGCCGAACAGCTGCCGTCGTTCACCCGCCCGGTGCTCCTGGCGTGGGCGACCGACGACAGGCTCTTTCCGATCAGCCTGGCCGAGCGCCTCGCGGAACGACTTCCTAACGCCACGATCGTGCCGATCGCCGACTCCCTGACCTTCGTTCCCGAGGACCAGCCGGCCGAGCTCGTACGGCTGGTCACCGAGTTTGCGGGGCGAAGTGTCGCCTAGCCAGCAGGACCGGCGGGACGCGACACGGGGCGCGCTGCTGGTCGCCGGGCGCCGGCTGTTCGCCGAGCGCGGCTTCGCCGACGTGCCCGCGGACCAGGTCGTCAGCGCCGCCGGCGTCACCCGCGGCGCGCTGCACCATCACTTCGGTGACAAGCGTGGCCTGTTCCGTGCGGTGTTCGAGCAGCTCGAGGGCGAGATCGTGACCGACCTGGCCCGGCTCGTCGGCGAGGGCGCGGACGATCTCGTGCCCCGAGCCCTCGCCGCCTTCCTCGACATCTGCGAACGGCCGGACGTCCGCCGGATCGCCTTGACCGACGCCCCTGCCGTGCTGGGCTGGCAGACCTGGCGCGAGATCGAGGCCGAGCACGGTCTCGGGCTGCTCACCGCGATGTTGGCCGACAGCCCCACGGTCTCCAAGGCCACACCCGCGCCGGTCCTGGCCCAGCTCGTGCTCGGCTCGATCACCGAAGCGGCGCTGCTGATCGCCCACGCCGATGACCGGGCAGCCTCTCGGAAGCAGGCAGAGGCAGCGCTTCTGGCCCTGTACGGCGACCTGTTGCCCTAGCCTCGTCGTGTCGGCTCCGGGACACGCCTGGGCGAGACACCACGGGGGATGATCGATGCGACGCGTCGCAGCAGTGTTGGCCACCACGATGGTCGCGGTCTGCGCCCTCACCGGTTGCAGTGGAAGTGACAGGGCGGACGAGAGCGACGGCAGCAACAGCAGCCCCGCCGCACGAGAACGCACCTTCAGCGTCGAGACGGCCCTGCGAGAGCTGCCCAAGGTGGAGCCGGCCGGCGACCAGCCGCTCCAGGTGTTCGCCACCGATTTCGCACTCGCAGCCGAGCTCGGCGACCTGCCCAAGCCGGACGGCGAGCAGTCCACGGCGACATGGTTCCGGGGCTTGAGTGGGCCGAAGATCTACGTCATGGGCGGGGAAGGACTCGGACTGACGCGCCTGCAGACCGGTGGGATGCGGAAGGTCCTGGGTTTCGACGCCCGCGACATCACCACGGCCTCGTCGGTCGAGTCGCTGCCCGATGGGCTCACCGTGGTTCACCTGTCGAACGGGGTGAGCCCGAAGGACGTCTCCACGACCGGCGACGGCAAGATCGGCGACATCGACCCGGCTGGCGCGGGCGAAGCACCGTTCCCCCAGATCTTCGGCGTGGCGCACCGCGGCGATCAGGTCGCTCTCGCCAAGACCCAGGAAAGCCTGGATGCCTGGACGGCACGCGGGAACACCTCGCTGGCCGACCATGAGGCCTTCCTCGACGTGGCCCAGGCGCTCGACGCGCACCACGTGTACGACGTCATCCTCAATGACCGTCCCGGCAACGCCCCCTTCTATGCCCAGGAGTACCCCGACGAGATGCCCGCTTCGGTGCCTGAGTTCGATGCCGTCGGCGTGGCGCAAGGGGTCGAGGACGGAGAGGCGGTGGAGTACATCGCGTACCGCGTCAAGGATGTCGCCGGCGCCGAGGAAAGGATCAGGGCCGTCTGGGAAGACGGCTTCTCGTTCCCCACGAACGAATGGTTCGCAGACGTCCTCGACGTCGAGGACGTCTCCACCGATGGCAACGTGGTGACGGTGACGATCGTCCCCAAGGAGGAGGCTGGTCTCGCCGCACAGATGCTCATGCACAACGACACACCCTTCTTCGTCCTCACGTGACCGAAGTAGCCTCGCAGGGTGTCTGAGTTCACCGGTTTCCCCGTCGAGGCCCTCGACTTCTACGACGACCTCGAGATGGACAACACCAAGACGTACTGGGACGCCCACAGGCCGACGTACGACAAGGCTGTCGCTACACCGATGAAGGCGCTGATGGCGGCGCTGGCTGACGAGTTCGGAGAGGCCAAGGTGTTCCGGCCCTACCGCGACGTGCGGTTCGCCAAGGACAAGACGCCCTACAAGACCCACCAAGGCGCATTCGTGCCCAAGGGGCCGGCCACCGGCTACTACGTGCAGGTCGGCGCGCCGGGCGTACGAGTCGGCGTCGGGTTCTACGAGGCGTCGTCACCGCGGCTCGCCAGCATCCGCGACGCGATCATCGACAAGCGCCGCGGCGGCGAGCTCGAGGAGATCCTCGAGACGATGCAGGCGGCCGGGTGGGAGCTCGGCGGCGACCGGCTCAAGACCGCGCCCCGCGGCTTCGACGTCGACCACCCGCGCATCGAGCTGCTGCGACACAAGTCGATGACGCTCGGCAAGAGCTACGGCTTCGAGCCGTTCATCCACACGCCCGAGCTGCTCGACCAGGTGCGCGCCGACTGGCGCGAGGCGACGCCGTTCGTCGAATGGGTGCTGCGCTACGCCAAGGCGTGACGTCAACGACTTTTGAAGCGTTGCGCAGGCAAAGCGGGCCTTTTCCCTGCGCAACGCTTCAAAAGTTGGGATCGATCGGGTCAGACGTGGACCGCCCTCATGCCGGCCTGGTCGTAGCGGTCGCCCTGGGTCACGCCGACCGGAGCCGCATCGGCGAGGGCAGCGAGGTCCTCGGCGCTGAGCTCGACATCGGCCGCCGCGACGTTCTCCTCGAGGTATGCCCGACGCTTGGTCCCGGGGATCGCGACGACGCCGTCGTGATGCAGGACCCAGGCCAGCGCGAGCTGCCCGGCCGTGACTCCCTTGGCGCCCGCGAGCGCCCGCACCTTGTCGACCACCGTCAGGTTGTGGGTCAGGTTCTCCTCGTCGAACCGCGGCGTGCTGCGTCGCCAGTCGCCCTCCGCGAGATCCGTCGGCGACGTGATCGCGCCGGTCAGCACTCCACGCCCCAGCGGTGAGTACGCGACGAACTCGATGCCGAGCTCGCGCGTCGTGTCGAGAACACCGTTGACCTCGGGGCTGCGCTCGAACAGCGAGTACTCGGTCTGCAGCGCCGTGATCGGATGCGTCGCATGCGCCCGCCGGATCGTCTCGGGCGCCGCCTCGGACAGCCCGAGATACCTGACCTTGCCCTCGTTGACAAACTCCGCCATCGCGCCGACAGTCTCCTCGATCGGGATGGTCGGGTCGACACGGTGCAGGTAGTAGAGGTCGATCGTGTCCATGCCGAGGTGCTTGAGTGAGCGCTCGAGGGCCTTGCGGGCGTACGCCGGGCTGCCGTCGGCCGGGCCCATCGTGCCGTCGTCCTCGATGTGCGTGGCGAACTTCGTCGCGAGCGCGAACTCGTCACGCCGGTGGCCGATCGCCTGCCCGATGAGCCGCTCGTTGAGGAACGGCCCGTACACCTCGGCGGTGTCGATCATCGTGATGCCGAGGTCGAGCGCCCTGTTGAGTGTCGCCGTCGACTCAGCGTCGTCACGCCCGCCGTAGAACGCCGACATCCCCATCGCGCCGAGCCCCTCGATGCTGGCCTCGAGGCCCTGGCTCCCCCATGCGGTGGTCCTCATCCGTTCACCTTCTCCTTGTAGAAATCGATCTTGCGGTTGATGGCCTCGAGGTGCGTCTGCACCTCGCTGAGCTCCTCGAGCACGTGCTCGCGGTGTGCCTCGAGGATCGCCATCCGTTGCGGTTCGCTGCCCTCGATGCGGTAGAGCTCGACGAAGCGGCGGATGTCACGGATCGGCATACCCGTGCGGCGCAGCATCACGAGCGTGCCGAGCCAGCGCACGTCGTCCTCGGTGTAGCGGCGCTGTCCCGACGCCGAGCGCTCAGGGCGATGCAGGGACAGGCCTTCCTTCTCGTAGTAGCGAAGTGTGTCGACGCTCAGCCCGCTCATCTCGGCGGCGCCGCTGATGGTCAGTCCCTCGGCGGGAACCTCGGTCACAGTCATGCCATCAGCATTCACCCTGGAGCGCGCTCCAGGTCAAATGCGTGGGATGCGGGTGCCATCATGAGGTGTGGCCAACGAGGACCTGGTCCTGCTCCGCAGGGCGCGCGACACGATCGATCGCGAGTACGCCAAGCCGCTCGACGTCGAGGCGCTCGCCCGTGTCGCGCTGATGTCTTCGGGCCATTTCTCGCGGAGCTTTCGCGCCGCGTTCGGTGAGTCGCCGTACGGCTACCTGATGACCCGCCGCATCGAGCGCGCGATGGCACTGCTGCGCCGCGGCGACCTGTCGGTCACGGAGGTCTGCTTCGAGGTCGGGTGCTCGTCGCTCGGCACCTTCAGCACGCGGTTCTCCGAGCTCGTCGGCGAGAGCCCCAGCGCATACCGGGCTCGTGATCACGGGGACGACGAGGGCGTACCGGCGTGCATCGCCAAGGTCCTCACCCGGCCCTTGCGCCAGCGCCCGTTACCCGAAAGTAATTTAGGCCTTCCCAAAGTGTGACGTGCGCCACTAGGTTCGGTGCGGGCCCGAAGGGTCGGAGGGAGCACGTCCGCCTAGGAGGCACCGCATGTCGCTGGTCACCCGAGCACGTCCACTTGTCGGAGCGCTGAGTCTGGCGTTCGCCGCACTCACCCTCGTACCCGCCCCAGCTCAGGCCGATGGTCCCGGCAGCGGCACGCCGTACGTCGTGTCGGTCGGCGACTCGTACATCTCCGGTGAGGCCGGGCGCTGGGCCGGATCGTCCAACGACAGCGCCTCGCGGGCGGATGCGCTGGGCGGCACGGCGTACTTCGACAATGCCGCCAACAACGCCGAGCAGATCAACCGGTGCCACCGCAGCAAGAGCGCCGAGATCTACATCGGCGGCGGCGTGCAGGGACTCAACCTCGCCTGCTCCGGAGCGCGGACCGCGACGTCTGACGGCAGCGACTTCAAGCCCGGCCTCGACTTCTACGACAACGGCGCCGGCAAGCAGGGCCAGGCCAAGATGCTGCAGCAGTTCGCCGCGACGCACAACGTCACGATGGTCGCGGTCTCGATCGGCGGCAACGACTTCAACTTCGCGAGCGTCGTGCAGTCGTGCGTGACCGACTTCCTCACGTCGCCCTCCTGGTACAAGGACTACTGCAAGGACGACAGCAGTGTCGTCGCCAACTTCACGAGCAGCAATGTCGCCGCGGTGAAGACCAAGATCGCGAATGCCTACCTCAACGTCCGGACCGCGATGCGCAACGCCGGATACGCCGACAGCTCGTGGACCCTCCTGGTGCAGAACTACCCGTCGCCAATCCCCAACGGCTCCGGGATCCGCTACAGCCAGAGCGGCTACACGCGCCAGAGCACCGGTGGCTGCGGCTTCTGGAACGCCGACGCCGACTGGGCCAACGGCACCGCGCTGCCGACGATCAACAACACCGTGACCGGCGCGATCAGCCAGGCCGGCATCACGAACGCCAAGACGCTCAACCTGGCGTCGACGTTCAACGGCCGGCGGCTCTGCGAGGGCGGAGTCGGCCTGTATGAGGAGGTCGGCCTGGCCAACTGGACGGCGCCGACGGCGGTCGACCGCACGGAGTGGGTCAACCAGATCCGTACGGTGACGACGGCCGGCGACAGCCCGTACTACATCCAGGAATCGCTGCACCCCAACTACTGGGGCCAGCTCGCGACCCGCTCGTGCGTGCGTCAGGCGTACAACGGCGGTACGCCCAGGAGTGGTGCCTGCGTGCGAACGGGCACCGGCCTCACCTCGGCAGGCGAGCCACGGGTCACCCTGCAGTAGCCGGCTGGCTCGTGCGGGTCGGGTCGGCGCCGACCTGCACGAGCAGCTTGCCGAAGCTCTTGCCCGTGAGCAGGCCGGCGAATGCCTCGGGAGCGTTCTCGAGACCCTCGACGATGTCCTCGCGATGGCGCAGCGTGCCGTCGCGCAGCCAGTCGGCGGCATCGGCCTGGAACGAGGCGTAGCGCTCCTTGACGAACTCGGTCTGGATGAAACCCCTGACCGTGAGGCTCTTGGTCAGGATCGTGCGCATGAGCTGCGACGAACGGTCCGGGCCGGGCGGCAGCTCGGTCTCGTTGTAGTGCGCGACCAGCCCGCACACCGGCACCCGGGCGTAGGTGTTGAGGTGCGGCAGGACGGCGTCCCACACGTGGCCGCCGACGTTCTCGAAGTAGACGTCGATGCCATCCGGCACCGCGGCCTTGAGATCGTCTACGAAGGTCGGCGAGCGGTGGTCGAGGGCGACATCGAACCCGAGCTCCTCGAGCCAGGCGACCTTGTCCGGACCGCCGGCGATGCCGACGGCGCGAGCGCCCTTGATGCGCGCGATCTGGCCGACCGCCGAGCCGACGGGTCCAGCGGCGGCCGCCACCACGACCGTCTCGCCCGGCTGAGGCTTGCCGATCTCGAGCAGTCCGGCGTACGCCGTGAAGCCGGTCATCCCCACGATGCCCAGGGCGGTGGAGATCGGCGCCATGGCGGGATTGAGCTTGCGTACATGCTTCGCCGAAGCCACTCCGTACGACTGCCAGCCGACGTGCGACAGCACGAAGTCACCGGGTCGCAACGAGTCGTCGCGGGACTCGACGACCTCGGCGACGGTGCCGCCCTCCATGACGGCACCGAGCTCGACCGGCGCGACATACGACTTCGCGGCGCTCATGCGCCCGCGCATGTAGGGGTCGAGCGAGAGGTAGATCGTCCGGAGCAGCACCTCGCCCTCGGCAGGCTTCGGGATCGAGACCGACTCGATCCGGAAGTTGTCCGAGGTGGGTTCGCCGTGCGGTCGGGAGGCGAGCAGGACGCGGGTGTTCTGGGTCGTGTCAGTCATCACGGTCGACGGTACCGGCGGCCTCAACCGGCCTGACAGGATGGCGGCATGACCAACGGAACCACGTTCTGGCGCTCGATCGAGGCGGTCCACGGCGTCGTCTACTTCGCCCCCGACACCAAGCAGCGCTATGAGGCGCTCGGGCTCAAGGGCTACTGGATGGGCTACATGGCATCGCGCTCCGCGGCGGTCGGCACGCCGGCGCCGGAGCTCGTCGTCGCGCTGTTCCAGGGCTTCGCCCCACGTATGGTCGCCCGCGCGCTGCCCGATGCGTGGTCGATGGCCTCCCGCGACGACGTCCTGACGACCCGGTACGACCTGGCGCGCGACGCGCTCGCCCCTGCGCTGGCGGACGTCGACACCAGCCGGATCGCCAAGGAGCTGTCGGCGATCACGAACGGCATCGACTTCGCGGGCAAGCCGCTCGCCGCCGCACATCACTCGCTGCCGGAGCCCGACGACGATCCCGGCAGGCTGTGGCATGCCGCGACGGTCATCCGCGAGTATCGCGGCGACTGCCACATCGCGGTGTTGACCGCTGCGGGTCTCGACGGCGCTGCTGCCAACGCGCTCGCCGTCGCGGACGGTCGGGCCGGCGAGCAGCAGCGGAAGATGCGCGGCTGGACGGAGGACGAGTGGTCAGCGGCGATCGGCCGGCTGGCGACCCGCGGCTGGGTCGACGCCGAGGGAACGATCACCGAGACCGGTCGATCCGCCCGGCAGCAGATCGAGGACACGACGGATCGCGTGTGCGCCGCGGGGATCGACCGCGAGGCCACCGGCCGGATGATCACGATCGAGGAGCCGCTGCTCGCGCTGGCGCACGCGGTCGACGCCACCGGCGCGGTCCCGTACCCCAATCCCACAGGCGTACAGAAGCCCTAGCCCCTACGGTGGGGCCATGGCCAAGGCATCGTCGCCAGCGGTGGAGATCGAGGTGGACGACAAGGTCGTGCGCGTCAGCAACCCCGACCGCGTCTACTTCCCGGAGCACGGCTGGACCAAGCTCGACCTCGTCGAGTACTACCTCGCAGTCGGCGACGGCATCGTCAACGCGCTGTATGAGCGGCCGTGCATGCTGCACCGGTTCCCCAAGGGGCTGGCCGGCGACAAGGTGCACCAGAAGAAGCTCCCGTCGGGCGCGCCGCCGTGGGTCAAGACCGTCAGCGTGCACTTCCCGCGCTTCAACCGGGACGTGCACGAGCTCTGCGTCACCGAGCTCGCATCAGTGATCTGGGCCGTGCAGATGTCGACCGTCGAGTTCCATCCCTGGAACAGCCGCAAGGCCGACGTCGAGAAGCCCGACGAGTGGCGCATCGACCTCGACCCGGGCCCGGAGTGCGACTTCGCCACCGTGCAGCGGGTCGCCCGAGTTGCCGAGGAAGTGCTCGACGAGATCGGTGCGACCGGCTTCCCGAAGACCTCAGGCGGCTCGGGCCTGCACATCTACGTACGCATCAAGCCCGAGCACGGATTCAAGGACGTACGCCGCGGGGCGCTCGCGTTCGCGCGAGAGGTCGAGCGGCGGGCACCCGACGACGTCACGACGACGTGGTGGCGCAAGGACCGCGACCCGGCGCAGCTGTTCGTCGACTACAACCAGAACGCCCGCGACCACACGATCGCGGCGGCCTATTCGGTGCGGGGATTCCCCGACGGTCGCGTCTCGACGCCGATCCGCTGGGACGAGGTCGACGACGTCGATCCGCACGACTTCACGATCGCCACGGTGCCGGCCCGCTTCGCCGAGCTCGGCGACCTCCACGAGGGCATCGACCAGGCGGTGTTCGACATCGCACCGCTGCTGGAGTGGGCCGACCGGGACGAGCACGAGGGTGCTGCGCCGCCGGTCGACCCGGAGGACCGAGCCTCCTGATGGATCAGGCGACCTCGACGTCGAGGACGACGTCGATGTTGCCGCGGGTCGCGTTGGAGTAGGGGCACCACTCGTGAGCCACCGACACGGCCTTCTCAGCGTCCTCCTGCGACACGCCGGACATCTCGATGCGCAGCGTGACGGCAAGGCCGAACCCGCCCAAGCCGTTCGGGCCGATGCCGACCTCAGCGGTGACGGCGGAGTCGGTGACGTCGACGCCGTGCTGCGACTTGCTCGACTTGAGCGCGGAGTGGAAGCACGCCGCGTAGCCGGCCGCGAACAGCTGCTCGGGGTTGGTCGCGCCGCCGGCGCCGCCCAGCTCGACCGGGAACCGGACGTCCGTGTCGAGGAGGCCGTCGCTCGAACGTACGTGGCCGTTGCGGGCGTCTCCCGTCGAGGTGGCGACGGCGGTGTAGAGGATCTGCTCGGGCATGTGGGGCTCCTTGGATTGAGGTAGACTAACTAGTACGTCTACATTGATCAAACCACGATCGTGGGACCATGGCAAACCCGAAGGAGTGTGACGATGGCGACCCCCGCAGCCTCCGTGCGTGATCGCATCCTCGACGCCGCGACGCGTCGCTACTACGCCGACGGCATCCGCGCGGTCAGCGCCGATCGGCTCATCGCCGAGGCCGGCGTCTCCAAGGTCACGTTCTACCGGCACTTCCCCACCAAGGACGACCTGATCACGGCCTATCTCCTGCAACAGGCCGCGTGGTCCGAGGGCCTCCTCACCCAGAAGCGCGTTGAGCTCGCAGACGATCCTGCAGGCGTGCTCCGTTGGTATGCCGAGGGCATCGGCGCCCTGGCCTGCTCACCGGGCTTTCGCGGCTGCGCGTTCATCAACGCCGCAGCGGAGCTGTCCCGGCCTGACCATCCCGGCCACCAGGTCGTCATGGACCACCGCACGTGGCTCGTCGGCCAGTTCGCCGAGCTGCTGACCGAGCTCGGCGTCGCCGATGTCGACGCCAAGGCCGAGCACCTCATGATGCTGCGCGACGGCGCGATGGTCGCGGGCTACGTCGGGCGTACGCCCAAGGCCGTGGCCAAGACGCTCACCGCCGCCGGCCGCGCCGTGATCGGCTGCTGAGTCAGCCCTGGACGCGGTGACGGAGGTACACGACACCATTGCCGAACCTGCGCGTGTCCAGCAGCTCCAACCGGGCGCGGGTGTCGCGGGAGAAGGCCGGCTTCCCGTCACCGACAACGACTGGATGGACGAAGAGGTGGCACTCGTCCACCAGACCGGCGCTGAATGCTTCTGCTGCGAGGGCGGCCCCACCGATGGTGAGCTCACCGGCGGTGGCCACCTTCATGTCGCGAACTGACGCGGGGTCGAAGTGGCGCTCGATCCGGGTGCCTGCCGTCGACACCTCGTCGAGTGTTGTGGAGTAGACGATCTTGGTGCCCGCCTGCCAGACGTTCGCGAACTCGGCCATGAGCTCGGACCGGGCGGCCAGAGCGGGATCGGTCTCCCACACGGCCATCGCCTCGTACAGGCGCCGACCATAGAGCCAGGTGGCGACGGGGCGCACGAGATCCGTGATGAAGCCGAACAGCTCATCAGAGGGATCGGTCCAGTTGAACGAGCCGTCCGCGTCCTCGATGTAGCCGTCGAGGGAGACGTTCGTGATGTAGCTCAGCGTGGCCATGCCTCGATTATCCCGTCCTGTCAGGCGTGACGTCGCCGCGCGTACCGCGCGATCACAAGTTGCCGAGGGACCGCGGCAGCCCGAACGAGGGAAGGACGGTGTTCTCAAAGCGAGTCATGGCGCAGATCCGGTCGCCCGCCAGGGTGACGACGATGAGTCCGACCCCGTGCGAGATGCCCTCGGGGGTGCGTAGGTACGTCCCGAACGCCGGCTGCCCGTTGGCCCGCGTCGGCACGAGGTCGAACCGGCGACCCGCACCGAAGATGCTTGCGAAGAACCGGGCGACGGCGTCGCGGCCCTCGTACTCGAACGGCATCGGCGGCATCGAAACGAAGACATCGTCGGTCAACAGGGCCACCACCGCGTCGAGGTCGGCGGCCTCGTACGCGCGGACGAACTCAGCCACGAGCGCATCCTCCGACCGCGCGGCCGGCGCCGACTCATCCCCCTGTCGGTGCCGCAGCCCAGCGCGAGCACGCTTGAGTGCGCTGTTGACCGAGCCGACCGTCGAGTCCAGCATCTCGGCCACCTCAGCGGCCCGGAGCCCGAGGACGTCGCGAAGGATCAGCACGGCGACCTGGCGCGGCGGGAGTGCCTGGAGCGCTGTCACGAAGGCCAAGGTGATCGACTCGCTCTGCTCATACCGCGCCTCCGGGCCGAGCGGACCAGCCATGGCGCCGTCGAGGACCGCGTCGGGGTACGGCTCCAGCCATACGACTTCGCCGAGCCGGGTTGGTGGGGGCGGTTCGACGTTGGGCACGTTCCACTCCTTGGCCGGCCGCCTGCTGGCTGCCCGGCGAGCATTGAGGCACCGGTTGGTGGCGATCCGGTAGAGCCACGTGCGAATCGACGCGCGCCCCTCGAAGCCGTCGAGGCCCTGCCAGGCCGCAAGGAGGGTGTCCTGCAGCGCGTCCTCGGCGTCCTGCAGCGAGCCGAGCATGCGATAGCAGTGGACCTGCAGCTCCCGGCGGTAAGGCTCGGTCAGCTCCCGGAATGCGCCGTTGTCGCCGGACCGCGCACGAACGATGAGATCTGCTGTCACTGTTGCTCCCTTTCTCACGCATCCTGCCGGACCTGCACCCATATGGACACCAGCGAATCTCAGAACTGGGCGGTCGGCGGCCGCCCAGTTTCCGGGCGTCGCGGTGCCCATACCTGTGAACCGACAGACGAAGGAGCAGGACATGGGACGAATCATCGTGAGCGAGAACGTCACGCTCGACGGGGTCGCACAGGACCCGACGGGCGAACAGGGCTTCAAGCACGGCGGCTGGATCTCGCAGATGAGTGACGCGGACCGCACTGCATGGGCGGCGGCCGAATACGCCGAGGCGCTCGGGGCCGAGGCGCTGCTGATGGGCCGCCGGACGTACGAATACTTCATCGGGCGGGGGTGGCCCACCCGCGAGGGCCCTTGGGCCGACCGGCTCAGGGATCTGCCGAAGTACGTGGTCTCGTCTACCCTCCGCGCTACGGAGTGGAGCAACACGACGGTCATCACGGGTGGTGTCGTGGACGAGGCCTCCAAGCTGAGGCAGAACCTCGACGGCGAGATCGTCGTCTACGCGAGCCAGGGACTTGTGCCGACGCTGATGGAGCACGACCTGGTCGATGAGGTGCGCCTGATCGTCCACCCGTTCGTGCTGGGGGCCGGCGAGCCCCTGTTCGGCGAGACGACCGACAAGACCTCCCTGCGCCTCGTCGACAACCGGACCCTCGGCGAAGGGCTGGCGTTCATGACCTATCAGGTCGTCCCCGGACTGTGATCCGCAACCAAACTCGAGACAAAGGAACCCATTGTGGCCATCAAGAAGTCCGGAATCGTCCTCCTACTGACGTGCACAGCACAGTTCATGGTCGTCCTTGACATCGCGATCGTGAATGTCGCGCTGCCCTCGATCCAGACGGACCTCGGCGCCGAGCAGAGCTCTCTGCAATGGATCGTGATCGCGTACGGCCTCATGCTCGGCGGCTTCCTACTGCTCGGCGGCAGGATGGCCGACCTCCTGGGTCGTCGCCGCATCCTGCTGACGGGGCTGGTGCTGTTCTCGTTCGCCTCGCTGCTTGCGGGCATCGCCGGATCGGCTGAGCTGTTGATAGGCGCCCGCGCCCTACAGGGATTCGGGGCGGCGCTCATCCCCCCAACCGCGCTGTCGATCCTGGCCGTGACGTTTGCCGAAGGCGCCGACCGCAATCGCGCACTTGGGATCTATGGTGCCGTTGCCGGTGTCTCGGCGTCGGTCGGCGTGATCGCAAGCGGCGTGCTCACCGACGGCCCGGGCTGGCGCTGGATCTTCCTGATCAACGTCCCGATCGGGGTCGTGCTCGTCGTGACAGCGGCGATCTACCTGCCTGTCGACGCTCGCCTCCGCCGCGGCGAACGTTTCGACGTCGCCGGCGCGGTCACCGTGACTGGTGGTTTGCTTCTGCTCGTCTACGCACTCACCCGTGGCGTCGACGTCGGCTGGGGCTCAGCTTCGACGCTCGGCCTCTTTGCCGCATCGGTGGCGATGCTGTGCGCCTTCGTCCGCATCGAGGGACGAACCCGGTCACCGCTGATTCCCGGCTCCGCGGTTCGCAACCGCACGTTGGTGGCGGCAAACCTCTCGGCGTTCTTCACCTTCGGAGCGTTCTTCTCGTTCATCTTCCTCGGCTCGTTGCTGATGCAGCAGGTCCTCGGCTACTCACCGACGCAGACAGGCGTCGCCTGGGTGGCTACGACGGCAACGTCGTTCGTGGCGGCGGCGATCACGGGCGGCAAGCTCGTCGCGGTGCTGGGTGTGCGGACCCTGCTCGTCGCGGGCCAATCACTCCTGGCGATCGCCGTCCTGTTGCTGACGCAGGTTCCGGCCGATGCGCACTACGCGACCGGCCTGCTTCCGGCGCTGCTCCTCGCCGGTGTGGCTGGAGGGCTCGCTGCTCCGGCCGCACAGATCGGCGCGCTGTCCGGCGTCACGCACTCGATGACCGGGTTGGCGTCGGGGCTGGTCGAGACCACACGCGAGATCGGCGGGGCCGTTGGAGTGGCGGCGGTTTCAGCCGTGCTCGTCTCACGGGCCGGATTGGACGGCTTCCATGCGGCGTTCTGGGTGATCTTCGCCGTCGCCGTTCTGGGCGCGCTGACGGCGGCGACAGCCTTCCCGCGACCGAAGGGTGACAACGCCGAGCTGGCGCTGAGTCACATGCCCTGAGCGGCGAGCAGTGTCTCGACGGCCGACCTGGTCGCCGGCGATGCCTCGCCACGCACGACGCTGTAGGCGCTGGCGCCGTCGAAGATCATCGTGAGCTGGACGCCCAGCGCTTCGGGATCCTTGGCTCCGGCGAGACGAGACTGCTCCTCGAAGAATGCGTTGAGCTCGAGCTTGAAGCCCAGTGCAGCGATGCTCGCAGGGTGCTGGTGGTCCTTGAGCTCGGTGGCGACGTTGACGAACGGGCAGCCGTGGAACTCCGGCGTCTGCGCCTGCGCGTGGAGTGAGTCGAACACCGCCAGGATCCGGTCGCGGGGGGCCGCATCAACCGCGGTGTCGAGCCCCGCCATCACCTGCGGAGCCCGCTGCTTCAGCATCTCGACGAGGACCTCGTCCTTGCTGCCGAAGTGCTGATACATCGACCGCTTCGAGACCTGGGCCGCCTCGCACAACCGGTCGACGCCGATGTGGACGCCCTCGGCGTAGAACAGCTCCTCGGCAGCAGCGAGCAGACGCTCGCGCGGCTTGGGCTTGATGGTCGTGGTCACGTGTCCAGAATAGGCCGCTTCTTGCATAAAGTAAACCGATCTGTGTACTCGTGCAGAAGTACACCCATCTGTTTACTTCTTCCAAGGAACCCTCATGACCTCTCTCGACAACCAGACCGTCCTCGTCACCGGCGCCAACCGCGGCATGGGCAAGGAGTTCGTCCGCCAGCTCCTCGAGCGCGGCGCGAAGAAGGTGTACGCGACCGCCCGCGATGCCTCGACGATCGACACGAGTGATCCACGAGTCGTCGCACTGCAGCTCGACGTGACCGACGCCGACTCCGTCGAGGCCGCGGTCGCCGCGACCCCCGACGTGAACGTCCTGATCAACAACGCCGGTGTCCTGGCCGGCGGACCTCTGCTGACCGCCGACCAGACCGCGATCCGCCAGGAGTTCGAGACCAACTACTTCGGTCCGCTGCGCCTCGTCTCGCTGCTGGGCGATCGCATCGCCGAGAACGGCAACGGCGTCATCCTCAACACGCACTCGGCCCTGTCGTGGGTCTCGTTCGGCGGCACGTACGAGCCGACCAAGGCTGCGCTCTGGAGCGCGACGAACGGCATGCGCCTGGCGCTCGCTCCTCGCGGTGTCCAGGTCGTCGGGCTGCACGTCGGCTACGTCGACACCGACATGATCGCCGAGGTCGACGCGCCGAAGTCCGACCCCGCCGACGTCGTGAAGTCCGCCCTCGACGGCATCGAGGCCGGAGCATTCGAGGTGCTCGCCGACGACGTGAGCCACCAGGTCAAGGCCGGGCTCGCCGCACCGATCGAGGCGATGTACCCCCAGCTCGCGACCCAGCCCGCCTGATCAGCTGCGCAGCAGGTAGGCGTCCATGACCCAGCCCGCGTCAGCCTTCACGGCGGCGCGGGCTTCGTCGATCTCGGCGGCGACGTCGGCGACCGGGCCGGCGACGAGTCGCTCGTGCTCGGTGCCGAGGTTGGCGCCCCACCAGATGTGCCACTCATCGAACCCGTCGAGGTCGATCCGGGCACTGAGCATCACCAAGATGTTGTCGGCGCCGGCCTCGACCGCCTCGCGCAGCTTGCGGGCCGTCGTCACGGTGATCGGCTGGCCGATCTCGTGCAGCACGATGCGGTGCCGGGCGGCGAGCAGCTGCAGGCTCGAGATGCCGGGGATGACGTCCCACTCGGCCTCGACGCGGCCGCGCGCCAGCACGCGTTCGACGATGCGGATCGTCGAGTCGTAGAACGCCGGATCGCCCCACACCAGGAAGCCGACATCGCCCGGCTGCTCGAGGATCACGCGCTCGTACGCCTCGGCGCGGGCCTCGTGCCAGTCGCTCACGGCGCCGCGGTAGTCGGCAGGATCAGCCCGGTCCCGCTCGGGATCGCGTACGGCCACGACCTGGGCACCCGAGCCGACGTGACGCGAGAGCAGCGCCTGGCGCGCCGCCAGCAGCGGATCGTCACGGCCCTTGTCGGCGACGACGAAGTAGGCCACCGAGTGCATCGCGGCAACGGCTTCGAGGGTCACCTGGTCCGGGTCGCCGGGTCCGATCCCGATGACCCGGATCCGCCTCATCCCCGGTCCTCCAGGTCGCCCTCGATGTCGAGATAGACCTGCTGCATCGCGGCGAGCACGTCAGGATCGGGGTCGGCCCACAGGTCACGGTCGGCCGCCTCGTTGAGCCGCTCGATGATGCCGCGCAGGGCCCAGGGGTTCGACTTCTTCATGAACTCCTGGTTGACCTCGTCGAGCACGTACTCCTTGGCGAGGGTCTCGTACATCCAGTCGTGGACGACGCCGGTCGTGGCATCGAAGCCGTAGAGGTAGTCGACCGTCGCGGCGAGCTCGAACGCGCCCTTGTAGCCGTGGCGCTGCATCGCGCCGATCCACCTCGGGTTGACGACGCGCGCACGGAACACCCGAGTCGTCTCCTCCTGCAGGGTCCGCGTGCGTACGGCGTCGGGCGTCGTGGAGTCGCCGACGTACGCCTTGGGTTCCGCGCCGCTCAGCGCACGCACGGTGGCGACCATGCCCCCGTGGTACTGGAAGTAGTCGTCGGAGTCGGCGATGTCGTGCTCGCGGGTGTCGATGTTCTTGGCGGCGACCGCGATGCGCTTGTAGTTGGCGCGCATGTCGTCGGCGGCCGGAGCGCCGTCGAGGTCGCGGCCGTACGCGAAGCCGCCCCACGCGGTGTAGACCTCGGCGAGGTCCTTGTCGTCGCGCCAGTTGCCGGCCTCGATGACCTGCAGGATGCCGGCGCCGTACGAGCCGGGCTTCGAACCGAATATGCGGGTGGTGGATCGGCGCTGGTCGCCGTGGTCGGCGAGATCGCGCTGCGCGTGTGCGCGTACATAGTTGAGCTGCGGATCCTCGTCGAGCTCGGCGACCTGGCGGATCGCGTCGTCGAGGATGCCGATGACGTGTGGGAACGCGTCGCGGAAGAAGCCCGAGATGCGCACCGTCACGTCGATGCGAGGCCGGCCTAGTTCTTCCAGTGGTATCACTCGCAGTCCATTTACACGCCGAGAAGCTGCGATCCCATTCGGGCTCGACGCCGATCAGCGCAAGGACCTCGGCGATGTCGTCGCCGGACGTACGCATCGCCGACGTGCCCCAGACCGAGAGGCCCACCGAGCGCGGGTAGTCGCCGGTGTCGGCGAGGTGACGCTCGATCAGCGACTCGGCCATGGCACGGCCGGTCTCCCACGCCAGGCGGGACGGAACGGCCTTGGGGTCGACGGTGTAGAAGTTGCGGCCAGTCGGCAGCACGTTGACGAGCCCACGCAGCGGCGAGCCGGACGGCCCGGCCGGGATGAAGCCGCCCTCGAGCGCGTGCAGCACATGGTCGAGCTCGTCGGTGGTCTTCGCCAGTCGCGGCACGACCTCGGTCGCGGCGAACTCGAGGACCCGCACCACGTCAGGTGCGTCGGTCAGGCTGCGAGCCGTCGCGGCGTCCCAGTTCGCGTCCTCCATGGCCTGGATCAGCGCCCTGGCCTGCGTCCTCGATCTCGTCGATCGCCGCCAAGCGGCGAGCCGTCCTTGAGGCCGAGCGCAGCGCGGAGCCCGGGGACTGCTCCGGTCTCACCACCCCAGATCTGGCTCGCACGCAGGATCGACAGCACGAGATTGACCCGCGCCTCGCCCTGGGGCGCATGGCCGAGCACGTGCAGCCCGTCGCGGATCTGTGCGTCCTTGATCTCGCACAGCCAACCGTCGACGTTGAAGATGAAGTCGTCGAAGTCGTCCTCGTCCGGGATGTCGTCGAGACCCAGGTCGCGGTGCATCTCCGCGGCCCGCATGTGGGTCCAGATCTGCGACCGGATCGCCGGGAGCTTGGCCGGGTCCATCGCGGCGATGTTGGCGTACTCGTCGAGCAGCTGCTCGAGCTTGGCGATGTCGCCGTACGACTCCGCGCGCGCCATCGGCGGGATCAGGTGGTCGACGATCGTGGCGTGCGCACGGCGCTTGGCCTGCGCACCCTCGCCCGGGTCGTTGACGAGGAAGGGGTAGATCAGCGGCAGGTTGCCGATCGCGGCGTCAGTGCCGCAGGACGCCGACAGTGCGGCGTTCTTGCCCGGCAGCCACTCCATCGAGCCGTGCTTGCCGAGGTGGACGACGGCGTGAGCGCCGAATCGCCTGCTCGCACCCAGCGGTAGGCGGCCAGGTAGTGGTGCGAGGGCGCCATGTCCGGATCGTGGTAGATCGCGACGGGGTTCTCGCCGTAGCCGCGAGGCGGCTGGATCATCAGCACGATGTTGCCGGCGCGGATCGTGGCCAGCACGATCTCCTGATGATCGTTGACGAAGAGCTTGCCCGGAGCCGGACCCCACGCCTCGAGCATCGCGTCGCGCAGGTCGGGGTGGAAGCCCTCGAACCACTCCGCGTACTGCGCAGCGGGGATGCGGACGTGGCTCTCGGTCAGCTGGACCTGGGTGAGCCACTCCTCGTCCTGGCCACCGGCCGCGATGAGCGCATGGATCAGCGCGTCACCCGCCTCGGTCAGGTCGTCGAGCTCCAGACCCGGGACCTCACCAGGCGCACCGAGGTCGTAGCCCGCGTCGCGCATCTCGCGCAGCAGGCGGATCGTCGACACAGGGGTGTCGAGGCCGACCGCGTTGCCGACCCGGCTGTGCTTGGTCGGGTACGCCGACAACATCAGCACGATCTTGCGCTCGGACGGCGCGACGTGGCGCAGGCGTGCGTGGGCGACCGCGATGCCGGCGACCCGGGCGCAGCGCTCGGGGTCGGCGACGTAGCGCGGCAGGCCGTCCTCGTCGATCTCCTTGAACGAGAACGGTGCCGTGATGATGCGGCCGTCGAACTCCGGGATCGCGATCTGGTTGGCCGAGTCGAGCGGCGTGACACCGTCGTCGGACGCCGCCCAGTCGTCGCGGCTCGAGGTCAGGCAGAGGCCCTGCAGGATCGGGATGTCGAGGGCCTTCATGCGCTCGACGTCCCAGGCCTCGTCATCGCCGCCGGCGCTGACGGTGCCGGGCTTGGTGCCGCCGGCCGCCAGCACCGTGACGATCAGCGCGTCGAGCTTCGCCAGCTCGGTGAACAGCTCGTCGGGCGCCGCACGGAGAGACGAGGAGAAGATCGGCACGCCGTACGCCTCGCCGGTCGCGTCGATCGCATCGGCGAGCTGGTGCGCGAAGCCGCTGTTGCCCGAGGCCTCGTGGGCTCTGTAATAGAGGATGCCGATCTTGGGCAGGTCGCTGGTCGGTGCGGGTCGCTCCGCGACGCCAAATTCCGGCAGCACCGCCGGCGGCTCGAAGCCGACACCGGTCAGCAGCACCGTGTCGGACAAGAAGCCGTGCAGCTGCCCGAGGTTGGCCGGACCGCCCTCGGCGAGATAGCGGTGCGCCTCCGCGGCGGTGCCCACCGGCACGGTCGAGTGGCTCATCAGCTCGGCGTCAGGTGTCTGCTCGCCGCCGAGCACGACGACGGGAACACCCGAAGCCAGCACGGCGTCGAGGCCGTCGCGCCATGAGCTCGCCGTGCCGAGGATGCGTACGACGACGAGGTCGGCGCCGTCGATCGTCGGTGGCAGCTCGGTGGCGACGTCGAGGCGGGCCGGGTTGGCCAGCACATAATCGGCACCGCTCGCGCGGGCCGACAGCAGGTCGGTGTCGGACGTGGACAGCAGCGCGATGCGCGTCATGTTCCTCCTCGGGGTTCTCGCCCCGTTGTGGTGGGTTGCTCCACGCCCAGTGTCTGGCTGGCCTGACGGCATCACAGTGGCGGAACCGCTCCGGAGTTGCACCGGATTCCTGCGGCGCGGAAGTGGGGTCAGCCTACCCGGCCCCGCATCGGCCGGATCCAGCACACCGGGCGATCGGTAGGGTCAGTGCATGACTGAGAGCATCGAGGCCGAACGCTTCATCCCGGCATCGGCTGCCGACATCTTCGCCGTCCTGTGCGACCCCCAAGGGCACGTCGCGATCGACGCCTCCGGCATGTTGCAGGACGCCGATGGTGACGTCGTCGAGGCAGCCGGCGACACGTTCATCGTCCACATGGACCGCGAGTCACTCAACGACATCCCTGACTACGGGAAGTACGACGTCACCGTCACGATCGAGGACTTCGAACGCGACCAACTGATCTCCTGGTCGATCCTTGGCAAGGTTCGTCCCGGCATGGGCCACACCTACGGCTACCGCTTCGATCCAGCCGACGGAGGCACCCTCGTCACCTCGTTCTACGACTGGTCGAATGTCAGCCAGGACTGGAAGGACTCCGGCATCTTCCCAGTCGTCTCGGTGACCAACCTGAGTGGCACACTCGGCATCCTCGACCGGACTGTCCGCCGTGGCTACCCGCGCGGATGACATGAAGCCGCAACTATGACTCAAGCCATCTCGACACCCAGGAGCAGCCCGTGACACTCGCCAGGACCCACACCGACGTGATGCAGCTCGGCGGCGCCATCGTCGTCGGCACCGACGGCTCCTGCGTCACCAATCCGGGTCCGACGGGGTGGGCGTATGTCGCGGACGACGGCACCTCGGCATGCGGCGGACTGCTGCAGGGCACCAACAACATCGGTGAGCTGCTGGCGGTCGAGAACGCGCTGCGCGACTTCGCCGACCGCCCGCTCGTGATCCAGGCCGACTCGTCCTACACGATCGGCTGCTCGACGACCTGGGCCAGCGGATGGGCCCGCAACGGTTGGCGCAACTCCAAGAAGGAGATCGTCGCCAACGTCGAGATCGTGCAGGCGATCTACGCGCTGATGCAGGCCCGTCGCGATGCAGGCGCCCCGGTGTACTTCCAGAAGGTCAAGGCACACCTCACCGACCTGACGGTGTGGCCGCTCAACGTCGCCGCCGACACGCTCGCCGGGCAGGCATCCGCCCGGGCCGCCCGCGGCGACATCACCGAAGTACGTACGACAGGGCTGCTCAGCGGCACGAATGGCTGATGTCCGGCTCGGATGACGCGGCGCTCGACCTCGCCGCCGAGGTCGGGCCGTTCTTCGTCGTCGACCGGTGGTCGCCTGATGCCGGCTGGCGTCCGTTGCGAGAACTCGTCGAGCGTCCCGACGTGCTGGACGAACGCGTCGCGGCGGCTCGCGAGATGCTCGCCGAGCGGTCGCGCGTCGAGGTCGACGAGATCGAGGAGCGCGCGACGGCGTCGATCGTGTTCCTCGGCCTGGCGGCGCGGCTCGTGTCACCCGCCTTCGCCTGCGCCGCGCTCGCCGACCGGGTCCCGGACCTGCAGCTCGACGCACTGTGGTGGCAACCGACGATCGGCGGGCCGTGGCCGCTGGCACGCTCCGACGCCTTCCGGGTCGGAGCCGGCCGGCGACCTTGCGGAGGACCTCGACGCCTTGATCCTGCGGCCGATCGTCACGCCGGTGCTCGAGGCATTCGGGCGTACGTTCGCCCTGTCGCCACAGGTGCTCTGGGGCAATGTCGCGTCGAGCCTCGCGGGCGCCCTGACGATGCTGCGCACGGCGCGGCCCGATCGCGCGCAGGCCGCGACGGAGCTGGTCGGTCGGCTCCTCGAGCACGGCACGCTGGCCGGGACCGGCGACCTCGACCCTGCCGGACCTTCGTTCGTACGGCGCTCGTGCTGCCTGTTCTACCGCGTGCCCGGTGCCGGGATCTGCGGCGACTGTGTGCTCGATGAGCCACCGACGCCCGCGTGACACCATGACGGGGTGACGAATCGTTCCCATCCCGACCGATGCCCCGGCGTGCTGCGCCCGTGGATCGCGGACGACGGCGCGATCGTACGGCTGCGACTGATCGGCGGTGTGCTGCCGACCTCCGCGCTGCGCGACCTGATCGGCATCGCCGCGGACTACGCCGACGGCACGATCCTGCTGACCAAGCGGACCAACCTGCAGCTCCGCGGCATCGAGCACTCGGACGGATGCGTGCCGGCCGTGCTGGTCGACGCGATCGCCGAGACCGGGCTGCTGCCGTCGCCGAGCCACGAGCTGGTGCGCAACATCATGGCGTCGCCGCTCACCGGGCGCATCGGCGGACAAGCCGACCTCCGCGAGGCGGCCCGCGACCTCGACCACCTGCTGTGCGCCGAACCGGACTTCGCGGGACTGGCCGGCCGCTTCCTGTTCGTCCTCGACGACGGTCGCGGCGACATCGCCTCACGCTCGCTCGATCTCGGCCTGATGGCGGTCGACGCCGAGACGGTCCAGCTGCGCATCGGCTCGCACCAGTGGGGCCCGCTGGTCCCGCTCGACGAGGCGCCCAGTGCCCTGCTGTCGTACGCCGAGGCGTTTCTCCGGTTGCGCGGCGAGGGCGAGTCCGCGCTGTGGCACATCGACGAGCTGCCCGACGGCGGCGCCGAGCTGCTCGGCATGCACCACGCCCGCGACCTGAGGACCCAGGTCAGTGGGCTCCCCCCGCCGTACGGCATCATCGCGCAGGACGACGGCCGCAACGCCGAACACGTTGCGGTGCCCGACGGCCTGCTCACCCCCGAGCTCGCGGCCGAGATCCTGGATCGCGCCGGCACCGAAGTGATCGTGACGCCATGGCGGAGCATCGTCATCCCGGACCTGGAGATCGAATGACCCCGAAGCAACCGACCCGCCGCTACGACTACGTCGCCGACGGCCCGGCGATCTACGTCGACTCGTTCGCAACGATCCGCGCCGAGGCCGATCTCTCGCACATACCGGCCGACGCCGAGAAGGTCGCCGTGCGGATGGTGCACGCGTGCGGTCAGGTCGACCTGACCCGCGATCTCGACATCCACCCCGGCCTGGTCTCGGCGGCGCGGGGCGCGCTCCAGGCCGGCGCTCCGATCCTCACCGACGCCAACATGGTCGCCTCGGGTGTCACCCGCGCGCGGCTGCCCAAGGACAACGACGTGCTGTGCTTCCTGCGTGATGCACGCGTCCCCGGGCTGGCCAGGGCCTGGTCGACGACCCGTTCTGCCGCGGCGGTCTCGCTGTGGGAGGACCGGCTCGAAGGCTCGGTCGTCGCGTTCGGCAATGCCCCGACCGCGCTGTTCCACCTGCTCGAGATGCTGCTCGACGGTGCACCCCGGCCGGCCGCGATCATCGGTACGCCGGTGGGCTTCATCGGCGCTGCCGAGTCCAAGGAAGCACTGAAAGCGTTCGAGCTCGACATCCCCTACCTGACGGTGCACGGTCGCCGCGGCGGCTCCGCGATGGCTGCGTCGGCGCTCAACGCGATCGCCCAGGAGCAGGAGTGACCGGCCGCCTCTATGGCGTCGGGCTCGGCCCCGGCGACCCCGAGCTCATCACCCTCAAGGCCGCACGCCTGATCGCCGAGGCTGACGTCATCGCGTTCCACGCCGGCGTCGGCAAGCAGTCGAACGCCCGCCGCATCGCCGCCGATCTCATCCCCGACGGCGTTGTCGAGGAGGAGCTGCGCTACCCGGTGACGACCGGCACGACGGCTCATCCCGGCGGCTATGCGGGTGCGATGGCGGAGTTCTACGAGGAGTCCGCGGCGCGCCTCGCGGTGCACCTCGAGGCCGGCCGCACCGTTGTGGTGCTCGCCGAGGGCGATCCGCTGTTCTACGGGTCCTACATGTACATGCACGACCGTCTCGCCGACCGGTTCGAGACCGAGGTCGTGCCGGGTGTCCCGGCGTTCGCCGCCGCCACCGCGACCGTCGCCTCACCGCTCGTGCGCCAGACCGACGTCCTCACGATCCTGCCCGGGACCCTCGACGAGCCGGAGCTGGCTCGCCGCCTCGCGGACACCGACGGCGCGATCATCATGAAGCTCGGCCGCACGTTCCCCAAGGTCGTCTCGGCGCTGCGCCAGGCCGGCCGGCTCGAGGGTGCGCTGTACGTCGAGCGCGCGTCGATGCCCGAGGAGCGCTGGCTGCCGGTCGCCGACGTCGACCCCGAGACCGTCCCCTACTTCTCGCTGATCGTCGTCCCCGGCGACGCGAAACCGCTGGTCGAGGAGCGGAGCGAAGCGCTCGGGGACAGCGCCGCAGAGCTCCTCGTCATCGGCCTCGGCCCCGGCCCGGATCGCTGGCTCACCCCCGAGGTCACCGCAGCGCTCGCCGGCGTGCAGCACGTCGTGGGCTACGCGCCGTACGTCAACCGCGTCCCGCAGCGCGAGGGCCTGACTCGGCACGCCTCGGGCAACACCGTCGAGGTCGACCGCGCCCGCCTGGCCCTCGACCTGGCGCTCAAGGGTGAACGCGTCGCCGTGGTGTCGGGCGGCGACGCCGGCATCTTCGGCATGGCTGCCGCGGTGTTCGAGGCGGCGGACGACGAGGCATACGCCGGCGTCCCGATCCGCGTCCTGCCCGGGCTCTCGGCAGTGCAGGTCGTCGCGGCCCGCGCCGGTGCGCCGATCGGCGGCGACTTCGCGGTCATGAGCCTGTCCGACCGGCTCAAGCCGTGGACGCTGATCGAGAAGCGGCTCCGTGCCGTCGCCGAGGCCGACCTCGTGCTCGCGATCTACAACCCCGCGTCCCGCTCGCGCACGACGCAGGTCGCCGATGCGAAGGCCGTCCTGCTCGAGCACCGCGCCGGCGACACCGTCGTGATCGTCGGCCGCGACGTCGGACGCGACGAGGAGTCGCTGACCGTGACGACCCTTGCCGAGCTCGACCCGGACACGATCGACATGAAGTGCCTGGTGATCATCGGTGCCAGCGGCACCCGTACGACGAGCGCCGGCCAGGCCTGGACGCCGCGATTCGCCGATTGAGCCTCACACGCGGCCACCTTCTGACAGGATGTCTCCGTGGTTCAGGTGGCTCCGAGCGTTCGTCTGTCGCGGCTCGGGACGTACGCGTTGTGCGTCGTCATGGTGCTGAGCGGTCCCGGCTTCCTCGCACTTGGGCTGCTGCTCGATGCCCACGTCTGGGCCTGCATCGTGATCGCTCTTTGCTGTCGCTGATCCTCGTTCCCCTCGGTCTGAGGTTGGGAAGCGATGTCAGGCGGACGGCGACTCAGCGCCGCTTCGCTGAACGGTCGCGGGCCGGGTCGTAGAGGTACGACTCCCCGCCGCGTACGTCCTCGGCCAACGCCTTGCCCACGAGGATGACCGCCGCCTGGCGCAGCCCTGCCGCCTCGACCTGGTCGGCGATGTCGCCGAGGGTGCCGCGCAGCACGACCTCGGTGGGCTGGCTCGCGTTCGCCACCACTGCGACAGGGCAGTCGGCGCCGTACGACTCCGCGAGCTCGGCGGCGAGCGTACGGGTGCGGGTGATCGCGAGGTGCAGCGCAAGGGTCGAGCCGGTCGCCGCAAACGCGGCCAGCGCCTCGCCGGACGGCATCGCCGTCGACCGGGCCTGCGTACGGGTCAGCACGACGGACTGCACGACCTCGGGCACGGTGAGCTCGGCGCCGAGCAGAGCCGCTGCCGCCGCGTACGCCGGAACGCCGGGGGTCACGTCCCACGGCACACCATGCGCATCGAGCCGCTTGGCCTGCTCGTGGAGCGCGGAGTAGATCGACGGGTCGCCGGAGCACAGGCGTACGACCTCGAGTCCGGCGGCGTGGGCATCGACGAGGCGGGCGGTGATCTGGTCGAGGTCGAGGTCCTGCGTGTCGACGAGCTGGGCGTCGTCGGGGCAGTGGTCGAGCACGGCCTGGTCGATGTAGGTGCCGGCGTAGACGCACACGTCGGCGGCGTTGAGCAGCGCCACGGCGCGCAGCGTGATGAGGTCGGCCGCGCCCGGTCCGGCCCCGACGAAGTGGACGGTCATGCGCTCTCGCCCTTCGTCGCGGCCCATTGCGTGATGGCGCGCGCCGGGGTCCACCCGGTGAACGTGCCGATCGGCGCAGCGTGCTCGACGTGGAGCCGGGTCAGCTCGCCGCCGAGCTGCGCGTAACGGGTCGCGAGGACCGCCTCGGTCTCGAGCGTCACGCCGTGCACGACAAGGCGACCGCCGGGGCGGAGCGCGGTCCAGCACGCGTCGAGCACGCCGTCCTCGGTTGCGCCGCCACCGATGAAGATCGCGTGCGGCGCCTCGAGATCGTCGAGCGCCTCGGGAGCGTGGCCGGTCACGACCTCGAGCGAGGGCACCCCGAGCATCGAGGCGTTGCGGACGATGCGCGCGGACCGGTCCTCGCGGGCCTCGATCGCGATCGCCCGGCAGGTCGGATGGGCGCGCATCCACTCGATCGCGACGGATCCGGCGCCCGCTCCGACGTCCCAGAGCAGCTGACCCGGCAGCGGCGCGAGGCGGGCCAGCGCCGATGCGCGTACGTCCCGCTTGGTGATCTGGCCGTCGTGGTCGAACGCGCCCTCCGGCAGCCCGGCGGTGAAGCCGAGCACCGTTGCGCCGGAGCTCACGAGCTCGACGGCGACGACGTTGAGGTCGGGCGCGCCCTGATCGCCCCACGAGGCGGCGACCCCATCCGTACGCGACTCGGTCTCCGAGCCCAGGTCCGCCAGCACCGTCATCGGGCTTGCGCCGTAGCCGGCCGTCGTCAGCAGCCCGGCAACCTCGGCCGGGGTCGACCCGTCGGATGACAGCACGAGCAGGCGCAGCCCCGGGGCCAGCGACCGTGCGACGAGGTGCGGGTCGCGGCCGACGAGCGTCACGACCTCGGTCGACTCGGCCGACCAGCGCATACGGGCGCGAGCCAGCGCGACGGAGGAGAGCGCAGGCACGACCTCGACGGCGTCCTTGCCGAGCAGGTCGACGAGCGTCGTCGCGATGCCGGAGACGAGCGGGTCGCCGGAAGCGAGCGCCACGACGTTCTTGCCGGCATGCGACTCGAGCAGCGCTGGCAGCCCCTCGCGCAACGGCGACGGCCAGGACTCCCTCGTCTGGTCCGCCACCGGCAGCATCGCGAGATGCCGCTCACCGCCCAGCACGACGTCCGCGGCCCCGACCAGCTCCTTGGCGGCGGCCGTCAGTCCGGTCCAGCCGTCCGCGCCAATCCCGACGACCGTGACCTGTGTGCTCATGCGGGTGACGATATCTGCCACCCCGGGTTCACCAACCCGGCGACCTATTGGCATACGACAACAACCGTTAGTCTTGCGAGCACAGTCTCGAGGTGCCCCTCACGGGGAGAATCGGGAAGCCGGTGCAAATCCGGCACAGGGCCCGCTGCGGTGACCTGAACCGTCCGCAAGGACGACCAGGAAGTCCGAAGACCGGCCTCGAGGCTGACTGGCGGACGCAACCGTGCCCGTCATCGATGGCAGATCGAGCGGGAGCCCCATATGCCACAGCACTATCCGTTCAGCGCCGTTGTCGGATCCGACGACATGGCGCTCGCCCTGACCCTCTCGACGATCTCGCCTGCGATCGGCGGCGTGCTCGTGCGCGGCGAGAAGGGCACTGCCAAGTCGACCATGGTCCGCGCGCTCGCCTCGGTGCTGCCGCCGATCGACGTCATTGCCGGCGACCGGTTCTCCACGGATCCCCGCGAGTCCCACCCGCTGTCGCCCGACGGCCCGTTCGCCGCGGATGTCGACGTCGAGACCCGTCCCGTACGCCTCGTCGAGCTGCCGGTCGGCGCAACCGAGGACCGCGTGCTGGGCTCGCTGCACCTCGAGAAGGCGCTGTCCGACGGGATCACCGAGTACGAACCCGGCCTCCTCGCCCGCGCGCACCGCGGGATCTTGTACGTCGACGAGGTCAACCTGCTGCACGACCACCTCGTCGACCTGCTGCTCGACGCCGCCGCGATGGGCCGCTCGACGGTCGAGCGCGACGGCGTCTCGGTCGAGCACGCGGCTCGCTTCGTCCTTGTCGGCACCATGAACCCCGAGGAGGGTGAGCTCCGCCCGCAGCTGCTCGACCGGTTCGGCCTGACGGTCGAGGTCGCGGCACCTCGTGATCCTTCGACGCGCGTCGAGGTCGTCCGCCGGCGGCTCGCGTACGAAGTCGATCCCGATGCCTTCGCCGCGACGTATGCCGAGGACGAGGCGACGCTCACCGATCGCATCCAGTCGGCGCAGAAGCTCGTCGACCAGGTCGACCTCAGCGACTGGGCACTGCTCAAGATCGCCGAGGTGTGTGCCGCGTTCGAGGTCGACGGCATGCGTGCCGACATCGTCACGGCCCGCGCCGCCGCAGCTCATGCCGCGTGGAACGGGCGTACGAGCGTGCTGCGCGAGGACATCCGCGCTGCGGCCCGCCTGGCGCTGCCCCACCGTCGCCGGCGCAACCCGTTCGACGCACCCGGCATCGACGAGGACCTGCTCGACCAGATCCTCGGCGACGACGAGCCACCGCCGGAGCCCGAAGGCGACGACACCGACGACGCAGAGACCCGACGAGTCCCAGACCTCCGAGTCCGAGTCGCCCTCCGAACCGGGTCCCGACCCCGCTGAGAGTGACGAGTTGCAGGATGACAGCGGCGTGTCGCCTGCAACTCGTAACGCTCAGCGAGAGCGGCGAGCAGCCTCCAGAGGCTGGGGGTACGAACGAGGTCACGGTCGCGGCTCCGCAGCAGCCTTATCGGCCCAGGCTGTTCACGGTCGGCGGCACCGGCGCGGGCGAGTCCGGCAAGCGCTCACGCGCGATCACCGAGACCGGCCGGCGCATCGGCGCCCAACGGCGTACGGGTCAGGGCGGCTCGATCCATCTGATGGAGACGATCCGCGCTGCAGCGCCGCACCAGCATGCCCGCGGCCGCATCGACAGCCTGAAGTTCCGCGCCGACGACCTGCGCCTCGCGGTCAAGGAGGGGCACGAGTCCAACCTGATCCTGTTCTGCGTCGACGCATCGGGCTCGATGGCGGCGCGCAAGCGCATGGAGCAGGTCAAGACCGCGATCCTCTCGCTGCTGATGGACGCCTATCAACGCCGCGACAAGGTCGGGCTCATCACGTTCCGCCAGGACGGCGCCGAGCTCGCCCTCCCGCCGACCGGCTCGATCGACATCGCCGCGACCCGGCTCGCCGAGCTGCCCGCCGGTGGCCGTACGCCGCTCGCCGAGGCGCTGCTCAAGACCGCGGACGTGCTGCGCCTCGAGCGCGTACGCGACCCGCGTCGCCGCCCCCTGCTGGTCGTCATCACTGACGGCCGCGCGACGTACGGCGACAACGCCCTCGGCCCGCGCGCACCAGGTCGCCAAGCACCTCGGCGCGACCGGACTCGCCAGCCTCGTGATCGACTGCGAGACCGGCACGTTCCGCATGGGCCTGGCGCACCAGCTCGCCGATCACCTGATGGCCGAGTACGTGCCGCTCGGCGAGGTCAGCGCCTCGGCCCTCACCGACGTCGTTCGCTCCGGCCTCCACGAGACGGGAGCCGCCTGATGCCCAAGGGTCAGCCGGTCGCCGTCCCCGATGACGGCCTCACCACCAGGGAGCGCCGCAACCGGCCGCTGCTGATGGTCCACACGGGCAACGGCAAGGGCAAGTCGACCGCCGCATTCGGCCTCGCGATCCGCTCGTGGAACCAGGGCTGGAACATCGGCGTCTTCCAGTTCGTCAAGTCCGCCAAGTGGCGCATCGGCGAGCAGACCGTGCTCGAACGCCTCGGAGAGCTGCACACCGAGACCGGCGAGGGCGGACCCGTCGAGTGGCACAAGATGGGCTCCGGCTGGTCGTGGTCGCGCAAGGAGGGCTCCGACGAGGACCACGCCGCCGACGCCGCCGAGGGCTGGGCCGAGGTCAAGCGCCGCATCGCCGCCGAGGCGCATGACCTCTACGTGCTCGACGAGTTCACCTACCCGATGAAGTGGGGCTGGGTCGACGTCGACGACGTCGTCGAGACCCTCGCCAACCGGCCGGGTCGCCAGTACGTCGTCATCACCGGCCGCAACGCCGATCCCCGCCTCGTCGAGATCGCCGACCTGGTCACCGAGATGCAGCACGTCAAGCACCCGTTCGACAACGGCCAGAAGGGCCAGCGGGGCATCGAATGGTGAGCCTTCCACGACTGATCGTCGCCGCGCCCGCCTCGGGGCACGGCAAGACGACGGTCGCCACGGGCCTGATGGCCGCGCTGACCCGCAGGAACCTCGACGTGTCCGGCCACAAGGTCGGCCCCGACTACATCGACCCCGGCTACCACGCGCTCGCGACCGGCAAGCCCGGCCGCAACCTCGACCCGCACCTCGTCGGCGAGGAACGGCTCGTGCCGCTGCTCCTGCACGGCGCCCGCGGCGCCGACCTCGCGATCATCGAGGGCGTCATGGGCCTGTATGACGGACAGATCGGCGGCGAGGGCTTCGCCTCGACCGCCCACGTCGCCACCGTCACGCGTACGCCCGTGGTGCTCGTCGTCGACATCTCGCACGCGTCGCGCTCGATCGCCGCACTGGTGCAGGGCATGGTCGCGTTCGACCCATCGGTGCGCATCGTCGGCGTGATCCTCAACAAGGCCGGTTCACCCCGCCACGCCGGCGAGGTCGTCAGCGCGCTCGAGTCGACCGGCCTGCCGGTGCTGGGAGTGCTGCAGCGTGACGACGGCATCGTCGCACCGTCGCGCCACCTCGGGCTGGTGCCTGCCGCGGAGCGTGACGACGCCGCCCACGCCCTCGACCGACTCGCCGCCCAGATCGCCGAGAAGGTCGACCTCGACCAGCTCCTGGCGCTCGCGCACTCAGCGCCTGACCTGGATGCCGAACCGTGGGATGCGGCCAAGGAGATCAGCGCGCCTGCCGAAGGCCGACCCGTGGTGGCCATGGCCGGCGGACGCGCCTTCACGTTCCGTTACGCCGAGACCGAGGAGCTGCTCCGAGCAGCCGGCTGCGACGTCGTGACCTTCGATCCGCTCGCCGACGAAGCCCTGCCGGAGGGCACCGCCGGGCTCTACCTCGGCGGCGGCTTCCCCGAGGTGCACGCCGCCGGCCTGTCCGCCAACGCGCCGCTGCGTGAGGCACTCCTCGCGGCCGTCGAGTCCGGCATGCCGACGTACGCCGAGTGCGCCGGGCTGCTCTACCTCTGCCGCTCGGTCGACGGCATGCCGATGGTCGGTGCTCTCGACGCCGAGGCAGTCATGACGCCGCGGCTCACCCTGTCCTACCGCACCGCGATCGTCCCGGCCGACCAGCTGACCGGTGCGGCCGGCACCCGGGTCACCGGCCACGAGTTCCACCGGACGACCGTCTCACCGGCATCCGCGGAAGCCGCGTGGCTCATCGACGGGCAGCCGCACGGTTTCGCGTCGCCGACGCTCCACGCCTCCTACCTCCACACCCATTGGGCCGGCCACCCGAGGATGGCGCAGCGCTTCGCAGACGCCGTGCACGCGTACGTACCCACGGCGATTGAGGAGCCGAGGGTCGAGGCGTCTCGAAACCACCGTGGTTTCGAGATTCCGCTTCGCTCCGCACCTCAACCACCGGAACTCACGTTCCACGGAGATCGCGAGCTCTCCCCTGGCCTCATCGACTTTGCGGTCAACATCCATGACGACGTACGCCCGACGTGGCTCGACGCGGCGCTCCGAGAGAGCCTCGACGACGTCGGCGCCTACCCCAACGCCGACGCAGCACAGCAGGCCATCGCCCAGCGCCACGGCCGCCGCAGTCGACGAGGTGCTCCCGACCGCCGGCGCCGCCGAGGCCTTCGGGCTCATCGCGCGGGCCCGCCCGTGGCGCCGGCCCGTCGTGGTGCATCCGCAGTTCACCGAGCCGGACGTCGCCCTCGCCGCTGCCGGCCACCGGCCCGAGCACGTCCTCACCGACGCCGCCAACGGATTCGTGCTCGACCCCGCGCTCGTGCCCGACGACGCCGACCTCGTCATGATCGGCAACCCCACCAACCCCACCAGCGTCCTGCACCCCGATCAGTCGCTGCGCCGGCTCATGCGGCCGGGTCGCGTCGTCGTGGTCGACGAGGCGTTCATGGACTCCGTCCCCGACGAACGGCACTCGCTCGCCGCGATCCCCGATCCCGGACTGCTGGTCGTCCGCAGCCTCACCAAGCTGTGGTCGATCCCCGGCATCCGCGCGGGGTACGTCCTGGGGTCGCCGCAGGTGCTCGCCGAGCTCAAGGCACATCAGGCTCCCTGGTCGGTCTCCACTGCCGCGATCGCCGCGATCGTCGCGACCGCGACGCCCGAGGCGCTCGCCGAGGCCGCGAAGCGTACGACCCGGATCGGCCAGCACCGCCGCGTGCTCACTGACGGACTGACCGAGCTCGGCATCCATCACGTGCCGGCGGCCGCCCCGTTCGTCCTCGCGAAGCTCGGTGCCGGCGCCCATGACCGGCTCCGCGCTGTGGGCTACGCCGTACGCCGCGCCGACACGTTCCCGGGTCTCGACGACACCTGGGTACGCATTGCCGTGCGCAAGCCCGACACCACCCGCAAGCTCCTCGCCACCCTGCGGATCGAAGGACCATGGACCTGACCCCCGGAACCCCCGCCCTGGTGATCGGCGGTGACGCCCGCGCCGCCGCACAGGTCGCATCGCTGCTCAGTGCCGGCGCCGTCGTCACCGTCGTCGCGCCGACCGCCACCGCGTCGATCGAGGACCTCGCCGACCGCGGCCTGATCACCTGGCTGTCGCGGGAGGCCGACATCAGCGACGTCCACCGCGCCGGCATCGTCCTCACGGGCCACGCCGATCGCACGGCTCCCGACCGCATCCTCGACCGCGGCGTCGTGACCCTGGTCGGCGGCGGACCCGGCGATCCGGGACTCGTCACGGTCGCCGGGCGCGAGGCGATCGAGCACGCCGACGTGATCGTCACCGACCGGCTCGCCCCGCTGGCCGCCCTCGCCTGGGCACGCCCCGACGCCGAGATCATCGACGTCGCCAAGATCCCCGGGGGCCGCTCGACGAGCCAGGACGAGATCAACCAGCTCCTGGTCGAGCACGCGAAGTCCGGCAAGAACGTCGTCCGGTTCAAGGGCGGCGACAACTTCGTGTTCGGCCGCGGCAGCGAGGAGCTCCTGGCCTGCCTGCACGCCGGCATCGAGACCCGCGTCGTCCCAGGGGTCAGCTCGGCGATCGCTGCGCCGGCACTCGCGGGCATACCGGTCACGCATCGCGGCCTCACGCAGGGCTTCACCGTGATCTCGGGCCACGTGCCGCCCGGCCACCCCGAGTCGACGCTCGACTACGCCGCCCTCGCCACGTCCGGCACGACGATCGTGGTGCTGATGGGCGTACGCACGCTCAGCGCGATCTGCGCCGCACTCGCCGACGGCGGCCTCGACCCCGACACCCCTGCCGCGGTCATTGCCGACGGGGCGATGCCGAGCCAACGAGTCGTACGCGCGACGCTGGCGACGATCGACGAGGCTGCCGCCGACCTCGGCGCCCCGGCCGTCGCGGTCATCGGCGACGTCGCCGACATCCCCGGCCTGAACGGCGAGCTCCAGTGATCCTCTGGGTGCGCCACGGGCAGTCGACGTGGAACGTCATCGACCGCATGCAAGGTCACGAGCTGAGCCCGCCGCTGACCGCACTGGGCCGCGAGCAGGCAGCGCTGACCGCGGAGCTGCTCGCCGACCAAGCCGTCGTACGCATCCTCAGCTCGCCGGCCGTGCGCGCGCGGGAGACCGCCGACATCATCGCCGAACGCCTGGGCCTCGAGGTCGTCGTCGAGCCGCTGCTGCTCGAGAAGGGCCTCGACGAGGACAAGGCGAGCGTCCAGGCCCGCATCCACCAGCTCCTCGCGCTGGACCTTCCCGGCCCGACCGTCGCAGTGAGCCACGGCGACACGATCGGATACGCGGTCGAGCTGCTCACCGGCGACCTGCCACAGCTGCCGGCCAACGGGTCGATCACGCATGTCGATCCCGACACTCGACAGGTCGCGGTCGCGATGCCCTAGGATGACTCCATCCGAGGTCGAGGAAGCCGGTGTGACTCCGGCGCAGTAGCGCTACTGTGACACCCGCATCAGCGAGTGGAGCCAGACCCAACGCGTCGGATTTCATCCATTCATGGGACGCAATCATCCCGTCAGGAGAATTCATGTCACAGGTCACCACCGCCACACCCGAGATCGAGATCCCGTCGATCCCGCTCCGCGAGCTCGCCCCCTGGGCGCTGTTCTTCGGCCTCCTCGGAGCCTTCGTCCTGTTCTTCATCAGCGCTGACCAGGGCGCAGTGTCGATCCCGGCCGGCACGGCCATCCACGAGTGGGTCCACGATGGACGCCACCTGCTCGGATTCCCCTGCCACTGATCTGCCCCGAACCAGCCGGACCCGCCGACGCGGTCCGGCTTCTTCGGCATACCTGAACGGATTGACATGACCCCCCGCAACTTCCTCGTACGAGGACTCCTCGCCGGCCTCATCGCCGGCCTCCTGACGTTCGCCGTGGCCTACATCGCCGGTGAGCCGTCGGTCGACGCCGCCATCAAGGTCGAAGCGGCCGGCGAAGCCGCCCCGCACTCGCACGACGACGCCGCCGAGCACACCCACGAGGACGGTGCCGCTGAGCACTCCCACGACGAGAGCGGCGAGACCGTGGTGTCCCGCCAGAACCAGTCGACGTGGGGTCTCGCAACCGCAACGGTGTCGACCGGCATAGCACTCGGCGGCATCGTCGCGCTGGCCTCCGCCTTCGCGCTGGGCCGCATCGGCCGCCTCCGCCCGAGCCAGTCGACCGCGCTCGTCGCAGCACTCGGCTTCATCTCCGTGGCACTCGTGCCGTTCATCAAGTACCCCGCCACCCCGCCGGCCGTCGGCAACGCCGACACGATCGGCGCGCGCACGACGCAGTACTTCGTGATGCTCGCCATCTCTGTCGTCGCGATGATTGCCGTGGTGCTGTTGTTCCGGGCCCTGCTCGAGCGGTTCGGCACCTACACATCCGTGCTGATCAGCGCCGGCGCCTACCTTGCCGTCGTGATCCTCGCCGCTGAGCTGATGCCGACCGTCAACGAGATCGGCGACTTCCCGGCTGACACGCTCTGGTACTTCCGCCGCGGCTCGCTCATGACCCTCGCGACCCTCTGGGGCGTCATCGGCATCGTGCTGACGGGCCTGATCGGCAAGCTGTATGCCGAGGAGTCCGCGACGCAGGCTCGCCGCGACCTGGCAGCCAGCCTGTGAACGAGCGCCAGCCGGTCGCCGCTCCGTCGCCGACGGTTCGGACCGCCGCCGCGGAACGCCTCGCCGGACTCGCCACGCCTCCCGGTGCCCTTGGCCGGCTGGGTGACCTGGCCGTATGGGTCGCCGCGACCCAGGGCGCAGTCCCGCCGGTCCCCGTCGACCGCGTGCGCGCCGTGATCTTCGCCGGCGACCATGGGGTCTCCGACCACGGCGTCTCGGCATTCCCCAAAGCCATCACCCCGGCCATGGTTCGTACGTTCCTGATGGGCAAGGCCGGCGTCTCGGTGCTCGCCGCCCAGCACGGCGTGACTGTGCGGGTGCTCGATCTCGGCGTCGACGATGACCTCGAGGGTGTGGCTCCTGAGGTCACAGCGTTCAAGGTCCGTCGAGGCAGCGGCGCGATCCACCTCGAGGACGCGCTCACGACCGACGAGACGTTGCAGGCCATTGCCGCCGGTGAAGCCGTCGCGGCCGAGGAGATCGCCGCCGGAGCGCAGCTGCTGATCAGCGGCGACATGGGCATCGGCAACACGACCCCGGCTGCCGCTCTGATCGCGGCGTCGCTCGGCCTCCCCGCGACCGAGGTCACGGGTCGCGGCACCGGCATCGACGAGCCCGCCCTCGTGCACAAGATGGCGGTCGTCCAGCAGGCCCTCGACCGCGCCGGCGAGCGTACGGCCGACCCGGTCGAGACGCTCACGGCACTCGGCAGCGCCGATCTCGCAGCTGCGGCCGGCTTCATGGCGGCTGCCGCCCGCGCCGGCGTACCCGTCCTGCTCGACGGGGTCATCTCGGTTGCGTCGGCTGTCATGGCTGATCGTCTGGCTCCGGGCGCTGCGGCGTGGTTCGCGGCCGGTCACCGGTCGACCGAGCCGGCCCAGTCACTGGCGCTCGACAAGCTCGGCCTCGAGCCGATCCTCGACGTCGGCATGCGGCTCGGCGAGGGCAGCGGCGCTGTCGCCGCAGTGCCGCTCGTACGCTCGGCAGCGCTGCTGCTCTCCGACGTGGCGTTGCTCGCCGACCTGATGTGACCGACGTGCCGTGATCGACTCCTGGCGACTCGCCGTCGGCACGCTGACCGCCCTGCGGTGGAAGCCGCCGACGGTGGTCGACCGGGAGGTCGCCGGCCGGGCGATGCTGCTCGCACCGTTCGCTGTCGTGCCGCTCGGCCTGCTCGTCGGGCTCATCTGCTGGGGTGGACGCGAGCTGGAGCTCGCCCCGCTCGCGGTCGCGCTGGTCGCCGTCGGCGCACTGGCCCTCGGCAGTCGCGCCCTGCACCTCGACGGGCTGTCGGATGTCGCCGACGGGCTCACGGCTTCGTACGACCGCGAGCGCTCGCTCGACGTCATGAAGGGCGGCACGGCCGGGCCCGCCGGCGCTGCGGCGCTGGTCGTGGTGCTCGGCATCCAGGCCGCCTCTCTGGCATCTGTTCTCTGCACGCCGCGCGGGCCGGTGGTCGCCGGTGTGCTCGTCTGCGGTTCACGCGCGATCTTGTCGGTGTGCTGTGCCCGCGGGGTCCCGGCCGCTCGGGTCGACGGGCTCGCGGTGACGTACGCGGGCACGGTCCGGCGCGTGATGGCGGTGCTGACCTGGCTCATCGTCGCGGTGCTGTGCATCGACGTCGCTCGACTGGGCCGGCTGGCCGTGGTGGCGAGGGCTCATCGTCGCCGGAGCCGGCCTGCTGGTCGGAGCCGCACTGACCTACAGGTGCGTCACCCGGTTCGGCGGCGTGACCGGCGACGTGTTCGGTGCCGCGATCGAAGTCACCCTGGCGGCGATGCTCGTGGCTGCTTCCTGAATAATTCATCGCGTGAAACTGATCCCGTGCGAGTGGTCGGATCCCGACGCCGTGGCCCTGCGTGCCGCCCAGCGCGTCGACATCGAGGAGCGATACGGGACTCCCGACAGCGAGCCCGGCTCGGCGCCCACCGCCGACGACATCACGGCGTTCTTCCTCCTCCGCGACGGCGATGCAGCCGTGGCGTGTGGCGGCCTGCGGGCGATCGACGCCACGAGTGGCGAGATCAAGCGGATGTTCGTCCCGATGGAGCACCGCGGCCGTGGCCTCTCGAGGGTCGTCCTGGCCGGGCTCGAGCAACAGGCCCGATCGCTCGGCTGGACTCGACTGCTGCTCGAGACCGGCGACCAACAGCCCGAGGCCATCGGCCTGTACGAGTCGGCCGGCTACGAGCGCATCCCCAACTTCGGCCACTACGCCGACAGCGACAACTCCCTCTGCTTCGCGAAAGACCTCTGACCCGCTGCGGTTTACCACACAACCCGCCGGCGCCCGTCGAGACGACAGCTGCGCGACGCTCAGATCGTCGAGCTGATCACCGCGAACGGGCCCGGCAGAAGTTGTTTGCCCGGTTCCGCGCGCGCAAGATGTGCTGCATCTGCGAGCCCAGGTCACTACGTGCCCGTGCACCATCGAGCGCTCTACCGCCAGCAGAGCTGCGTCCGAGCGATTCCGCGCAGTAAGTTCCTCACCTCCCAAGCGATTCACCGCGCACCATCTATCTTTCTACCATCAGTTCTTCTCCTCGCGGCCGAACCAGCTGTGAGTCGCTGACTTCACCTATGTCGCTACCTATTCCTATACATCTACGTCTCGTTCATCATCTACTTGTTCAGTCTTCCTATCGTGCGCTATCGCACCGCCACCCAGATAACTACCAACCTATTGCTCTACACCCTCGAGCACTCTATCTATACTCTCTCACAAACCAACATCACCTACCTGACCGAACTGATCCATACCCAAACCCGGCTAGAGCCGGAGCACACGGCCGGCGACGACGAGCATGACCTCTTCGCACTCCTCGGCGACCCGTTGGTTGACCGTGCCCAGCAGATCGCGGAACACGCGACCCGACCGGCGTTCCGGCACGACGCTCATGCCGACCTCGTTGGTCACCGCCACGACGGTGCCGTCGTGCTCGGCGATCGCGGCGAGCGCGTCGTCGAGGCGCTCGTAGAGCACCGGCTCCCAGTCCTCGAGCACCTTGTCCCAGCCGTCGAGCTCGTCGATGATCGCCGTGACCCACGTGCCCAGGCAGTCGATCAGGACCGCGCCGTCGGCCGAGCGCACGGCCTCGCCGAGGTCGGTCGTCTCGACCGTCGTCCAGTACGCCGGTCGCCGGCTCTGGTGCCGCGCCACCCGCGCCGCCCACTCCGGATCCGAGATCGGATCGGCCGGCGGGCCGGGCGCGACGTACGTGACCTTGGGCTCGGCGAGCAGCAATGACTCAGCATGGAACGACTTGCCGGAGCGGACCCCGCCCGTGATCAGGACCTTCATCGCACCTCGTTAGTGTCGTCATCACCTTACCGATCACGACCGCCCCTTGAGGAGCCCGAATGCGCGCACGTGCCGCAGGTCTCGCGCTGGGTTTCGCGGCAGACCGCCTCTTCGGCGATCCGGCCCGATTCCACCCGGTCGCCGGGTTCGGCACGATGGCGCGTGACGTCGAGCAGGAGGTCTATCGCGACGACCGCACGACGGGCGCGGCCTTCACCGCGATCCTGGTCGGCGGGGTCGGCGCCGCGGGCCTCCTGGCGGATCGGCTGACCGCTCGCCGACCCGTCATGCGTACGCTCCTCACCGCCGCGACCACGTGGGCCGCGCTCGGTGGCCGCTCCCTGTCGCAGGAGGCGTCGTACGTACGCGCGTGGCTCGACGCCGACAACCTGCCGGCCGCCCGAGAGCAGCTGACCCACCTCGTCGGCCGCGACCCGTCGGAGCTCGGCGAGCAGGAGATCGCGCGAGCCGTCGTCGAGTCCGTCGCCGAGAACACGTCCGACGCGGTCGTCGCCCCGCTGCTCGCCGGAGCGGTCGGCGGCGTCGCGGGCATCGCGGCATACCGCGCCGCCAACACCCTCGACGCGATGGTGGGCCATCACAGCGCGCGCTACAACAACTTCGGCTGGGCCTCCGCGCGGCTCGACGACGTGCTCAACCTCGTGCCCGCCCGGTTGTCGGCGCTGCTCGCCGCTGCGCTCGCGCCGATCGTCGGTGGCAGCCGCACCGATGCCCTCCGCAGCTGGACCCGCGACGCGCATCGCCACCCGAGCCCCAACGCCGGACCGGTCGAGGCGGCGTTCGCCGGTGCGCTCGACGTGCAGCTCGGCGGCACGAACGTCTATGGCGATCGTGTCGAGCACCGCCCGACCCTGGGCGACGGCCCCGCTGCACAGCCCGACGACATCCAGCGTTCCGTACGCCTCGCGGATGCCGTCGGCGTTGCCGCCCTCGCGGTCAGCGTGGCTGTCGCGCTCAGGCCTCGCCGATGACCACGATCGTCACCGGTGGCACGCGCGGCATCGGCGCGGCCATCACCCGCGCGCTCGTTGCGGACGGTCACGAGGTGGTTGCCTCGTACGCACGAGACGACGTCAGCGCGGAGGCGCTCGCGGACGAGCTGGGCGTCCACGTCGTACGCGCCGACGTCACGACGACCGAAGGGCTCGACGCGTTGTTCGCCGCGGCAGGACGAGTCGGCCCGGTCACCGGCCTGGTCAACAACGCCGGCGCGACCCTGCACGTCGGCCCGTTGGCCGAGACCGAGCCCGACGTCATCCGATCGGTCATCGACCTCAACCTCACAGCCGCGGTGCTGTGCGCCCGACGGGCCGTGCAGGCCATGACCGGGCGTGGCGGCACGATCGTCAACATCTCGTCGGGTGCGGCGACGTTGGGCTCTCCCGGTGAGTACGTCCACTACGCCGCGGCCAAAGCCGGCGTGGATGCGCTGACCCTGGGCCTCGGCAAGGAGGTCGCGGCCCTCGGCATCCGGGTCGTCGGCGTGGCACCGGGCACGATTCGCACCGACATACACGCCGATGCCGGCGATCCGGGCCGACCGGATCGTGTTGCCGAGCGAGTGCCGCTCGGACGAGCCGGCGAGCCGGATGACATCGCGGGAGCGGTGGCCTGGCTGTTCCGGCCCGAGGCCGCCTACATGACTGCGACGACGATCCGGATCACTGGCGGGATGTGACCCAGGCGGCGGCAGCGGCAGGATCGCTGACCAGCTCGACCTCCGCCGGCACCGCTGAACGCCGGACGATCACGACCTGGATGCCACGCTCGTTGGCGACCTGCATCTTGGGCCACGTGTAGGAGCCGCCGGAGTCCTTCGTCACCAGCACGTCGACGTCGGCCATGACCTGCCGCTCGTCCTCGAGGGCGTATGGACCGCGGCTCAGCAGCAGCGTCCATGGCTCAGGGAGCTCGAAGTCCGGCTCGTCGACGACCCTGACGAGCGCAGCCTTGCCGGCCAGCGCATCGACGAACCGGTGCAGCGACTGGCGACCGACGGTCAGGAAGGGCCGGTCACCGTGCGTCGCGGCCAGCCCGGCAGCCTCGTCGTGATCGTCGACCCAGTGCCAGTGATCCGAGCCCGGCGCGTCGGACCAACCCGGACGCTCCAGCCTGAGCAGCGGTACGCCGTCGGCATGACACGCCGCCAGCGCATTGGCGCTCATGCCCTCGGCGAATGGATGGGTCGCGTCGACGACCGCCGAGATCCGCATCTCCATGAGGTACGACCGCAGGCCCGGCACGCCGCCGAACCCACCGATCTGCACCGCCCCGACCGGCAGGCGCGGACGAGCGACCCGGCCGGCCAGCGACGACACGAAACGCACGCCGGCGTCCTGCAGCAGCACCGCGAGCTCGCGAGCCTCAGACGTACCGCCCAGCAACAGAACCGTCATGACGTCGCTCCCGGCGGCAGCAGTGGCACAGCAGGCGCGCCGTCAGTGGCGATCGTGAGCAACGCGTCGACGTCGAGGTGACGCTCGACCAGGTCGCCCAGCAGGTCGAGTCGCTGCTCGCGGCGTGTCGCGAAGCTGACGTCCGAGGGTTCGTACGTCTGACCGCTCAACCTCGCCGCCTCTGCCAAGAACGCCTTGCGGAACGCGTCAGACTCCAGGCTGCCGTGCCACATCGTGCCGAAGACGTTCGCGGACCGGGCGCCGCCGAGGAACTCCTCGTCCTGCCCTTGTGTGATGCGACCGTGGTGGATCTCGTAGCCCGTGACGTCGGTGCCGAGCGCAGCACCTGTCGGCAGCCGCAGCACCTTGTCGGCCCGGAACGTCGTGGTGACGTCGAGCAGGCCGAGTCCGTCGACCGCCGCGCCGGCCTCGCCCTCGACGCCGTCGGGATCGCTGACCGTACGCCCCAACATCTGGAACCCGCCGCAGATGCCCATCACCGGCAGGCCGGCCGCGGCATGCTGCAGGACCGCCCGGTCGAGGCCGCGCGAGCGCAGCCAGGCGAGGTCGGAGATCGTGGCGCGGGTGCCGGGCAGCACGATGACGTCGGCGCCGCTCAGGTCCTGCGGCTTGCCGGCGAACACGACATCCACGCCGGGCTCGAGGCCCAGCGCGTCGACGTCGGTGAAGTTGCTGATGCGGGGCATCCGGATCACCGCGACCCGCAGCGCGGCATCGCGATCGGCCGAGCGCCGGCCCTCCAGGTCGAGGGCGTCCTCCGAGTCGAGCCACACGTCGGGGCTCCATGGCAGCACGCCGAAGACCCGCCGGCCGCTCAGCGCCTCGAGCCGGTCGAGCCCGGGCTTGAGCAGCGTCTCGTCGCCGCGGAACTTGTTGACCACGAACCCGGCGATGAGCCGCTGGTCGGCCGGCTCGAGCAACGCCACCGTGCCGTACATCGCCGCGAACACCCCACCCCGATCGATGTCGCCGACCACGACCGTCGGGATGTCGGCGTGCCGGGCGAGACCCATGTTGACGTAGTCGCCCGCTCGCAGGTTGATCTCGGCCGGGCTGCCGGCGCCCTCGCTCACGACGATGTCGAAGCGCGACGCCAGGTCGTCGTATGCCGCGTGGGCCGCCGCCGCCAGGTGCGTACGCCCGCCGATGAACTCCGCTGAGGAGATCTCACCGGCCGGCTGACCCATGACGACGACGTGGCTCTTGCGGTCACCGCCAGGCTTGAGCAGGACGGGGTTCATGGCGGCTTCGGGGACGGCGCCGGCGGCCAACGCCTGGATCCACTGGGCCCGGCCGATCTCGGCGCTCGGTCCGTCGCCGACGGCAGCGCAGACCATCGAGTTGTTGGACATGTTCTGCGCCTTGTAGGGCGCGACCTTGAGCCCGCGACGAGCGAATGCGCGGCACAGCCCGGTCGTGACGATGCTCTTGCCGGCGTCCGAGGTCGTACCGGCGACCAGCAGCGAGCCGCTCATGACGTACGCACCGGGTTGAGCCATCCGTGCAGCAGTTTGGTGATCCACGGCAGCGCAATGTAGGTCATCAGCGGCGTCATGACCCCGACGATCGCCAGCACCCGCAGCGGCAGCCACCAGTCGGCCGCGAAGTCCTTGGCGACGTAATTGGCCGCCAGGCTCAGCGGGTAGAACACGATGAAGATGGCGCACATCTGCTTCCACCGCGGCGGTGGCGGTGCGGCGGAGCGGAGGTCCTGGACGTCGACGCTCGACGGCTCGTCGAACCAGCCTTCGATGCCGGTCCGGTGCTCCCTCGCCGACTCGTCGACGAATCCCTGCGCCGAGTCGAGCCACCAGCGCCTCTGCGAGGACAGCTCCCAGGCCTCGAGCGACTCCTGCGATGCGAACCGGTAGAGCATGTGCCACTCGCTCGACCCGGTCGACGGCCGTACCCATCCCGAGCCGAGGTAGCCGTCAAACCGCTCGGCCAGCTCGAACCCGGCCCGCAGCCACGCGAGCATCTGGTCCTCCTGTGAGGGATCCACCTTGCGCGTGATCGAGACGGTGACGGGGCCGGACATGACCCCAGCCTAGGACCGGGCAGACGCGCGCTTCGAAGCAGAGGTACGACGGGTCAGGGTCGCCATCGGTGGTTCCGTTTCCAGGTGTCGGTTCCGGGTGCCTGGTATTCGGGGTGGCCGTCGACTGGTGACATGCGGATGGCCCATTCCCCGTTGTCGTGGATGGTGCGGTGGTGGAAGGGGCAGATGAGGACGCCGTCGTCGAGTGTGGTTTCGGATCCGTCGGCCCATCTGGTGCGCCAGTGGTGGGCTTCGCATTGTTCGGGTGGTTTGTCGCACCCGGGGAAGGTGCAGCCGCGGTCGCGGGCTTCCAGTGCTTGCTTCTGGGCCTTGGTGAACAGGCGTTGCTCATGACCGTGATCCAGAGGGAGCGACTTGCCGCCAAAGACTTGGGGGATGATCCCGGCGTTGCAGGCCATCAACCGTGCCTGGGATGCGGAGATGCGGGTGCCGGTGGACAAGGTGGCGGCTTTGAGGCCGTCGATCAACGTGTCGTGGTCGAGCCGCACGATCAGGGTGGGACCGAGTCCGCCTTTGCCGGGGAGCTTGTCACCGGGCAGGTGCCCACACAGTTCGGCGAATCCCATGCCGAGCCGGTGCCGGTATTCCAGGTCGCGGTCGTAGTAGGACTCCGCAGCAGGGGTGTGGTCGTGGAGGTGGTCGCGTTTGGGTGCGCTGATGGCCTGGATCGCGGCCATCAGCATGTCGGCTTGGGCGTCCGGGATGACGAAACCACCACGGTGGGTGCCGTCACGGTTGTCGACCATCCAGAACTCCGAACGCCGCCAGGCGTCCTTCTCCTGCCGCTCCAGGCCCTGGTTCTCGATCTTGTCTACTTCGGGCTTGGGTTTGAACTGGTCGGTGATCCGCTTCGACCTCGACCGCAGATCCCTGAGGTTGAACCGGTCGGCGTCGCCGATCAACGTGTCCTCACACGCCTCCCGCTGCGAATCGGTCGTGTCGTCGGGCAGGTCGGCGATCGCCGAAGCGATGATCGCCGCCTGCGACTGGCCGATCTCACCCCTGGCCAACGCATCCTCAGTCCTGGACGCACCCTGAAGTGCCTTGCCCATGAAGACCATCTGGTCGCCGGCCCTCTTGTCACCACCGAACGACCCCGCCAGCATTGCCCCGGTCGACGACGCACCCTGGCTCTTGGCGAACCCCGACGCATCCAACGCCCGCGCCGCAGCCAGCTGCTGCGCTTTCACCCGTGCCTCGATCCGCAGGAGCTCCTCGCTCAACTGCGCAATCGTCGCCGGCTCCAGCCCGTCCCAGGCGCCCACCGGCATCTGGTCCAGAGCAGCCCTGATCGCCTCAACACCGCACACCAACGGGTGCGGGAGCGAAACCAACGGAGCAACAGACACTAGCAAAGACCTTCAGGACGAACGGGCAAGGGGAGTCATCTCAACCTCAGGCCCACTGAAGGGTTCCATCTCCAACCCGACCCTATTTCGTTCCAGATCGGCGCACCAACAACACTACGACAAACCGGAGCCGATGTCGAACACCTGTTCGAATAGTGAGACGGGCAGATCCCGTGCCGACCACGGCCGACGCGAGTACCTTGTGGACCATGGCCCTCAGCGACGACGTCCGTATCGCCCTCGACGGCAAGTGGCGCCACGTGAGAGAGCAGGCCCGAAAGGACCTCGCCGAGCTCGACCTTGCGTACGACCACGACCTCACCCTTGACGAGGCCCGCGCCCGCGTCCTGGAGCAGATGCACAAGCTCGTCCCCACCGGCATCCCGGCCGCAGGGTTCCGCGTCGAGAGCGGCGGCACCGGCGACCCCGGCATGGCGGTCACCGGCATCGAGATGCTGGCCCAGTTTGACCTCTCGCTCATGGTCAAGGCGGGCGTGCAGTGGGGCCTGTTCGGTGGGGCGATCGAGAACCTCGGCACCGAGAGACACCACAAGAAGTACATCCCCGGCCTGATCAACCTCGACATCATCGGCTGCTTCGCGATGACCGAGACGGGTCACGGCAGCGACGTGCAGAGCCTCGAGACCACCGCGACGTACGACCTGGCGACCGAGGAGTTCGTCGTCAACTCACCGACGCCGTCGTCGCGCAAGGACTACATCGGCGGAGCCGCGGCGCACGCCCAGGTCGCCGCGGTGTTCGCGCAGCTCATCACCAAGGGCGAGAACCACGGCGTGCACTGCTTCGTCGTGCCACTGCGCGACGACGAGGGCAACGACCTGCCCGGCATCACGACGTCGGACGACAAGCACAAGGGCGGCCTCGGCGCCGTCGACAACGGCCGCATCGTGTTCGACCACGTACGCATCCCGCGCGAGAACCTGCTCAACAAGTACGGCCAGGTCGACCAGGGCGGCACCTACTCGTCCCCCATCGACAGCGTCAACGCGCGGTTCTTCACGATGCTCGGCACGCTGATCCGCGGTCGAGTCAGCGTCGGCGGATCGGCGAGCGCCGCGACCGAGGTCGCGCTCAGCATCGCGGGGCGGTACGCCCTCAAGCGTCGCCAGTTCGGCCCCGAGCCGGGCGACGAGATCCTGTTGATGGACTACCGCATGCACCAGCGTCGCCTGCTGCCGCTGATCGCCCGCTCGTACGCCTATCGGTTCGCGCAGAACCAGCTCGTGGCCCGCATGGACAAGCTGCAGACCGACGACAACCCTGATCCACTGGCGTCGCGTGAGCTCGAGACCCGCGCCGCAGGGCTCAAGGCCGCGCAGACGTGGCATGCGACCAAGGCGATCCAGGAGGCCCGTGAGGCATGTGGCGGCGCCGGCTACCTCGCCGAGAACCGGCTCACGACACTCAAGGGCGACACCGACGTCTTCACGACGTTCGAGGGTGACAACCACGTCCTGTTCCAGCTCGTCGCCAAGGAGCTGCTCACGTCGTACGCCCAAGAGGTCGGCGGCCTCGATCCGGTCGGCCTCGTACGCTTTGCGGCCAGCACGGTCGCCGACGTCGTCAAGGAGCGCACCGCCGCGGCCCAGCTCATCCAGCGGCTCATCGACTCACGTCCCGGTCGCAGCGACGACAACCACGACCTGCTCGACCGGGGCACGCAGCTGAGCCTGTTCGAGGATCGCGAGGAGCACGTCCTCGAGACCGCCGCCCGTCGCCTCCGCCGAGCGACTGGCGGCGACAAGGCCGAGGCGTTCGCCGTCTTCAACGCCGCGCAGGACCACGTCATCCGCGCGGGCCGGGTCCACATCGAACGTGTCGTGCTTGAGGCGTTCACGGCCGGCATCGCTCGCTCGGACAGCACCGAGGCACAGGACCTGCTGCGCGACGTCTGCTCGCTCTACGCACTGACCTCGATCGAGGAGGACCTGGCCTGGTTCATGGGCCACAACCGCCTCGCCGACACCCGCGCCAAGACCGTGACGGCGCTGGTCAACGAGCTGCTCGAGAAGTTGCGCCCGCATACGCTGACCCTGATCGAGGGGTTCGGCGTGCCCGAGGCAACGCTGAACGCCGCAATGCTGACCGATCCCGCGTCCACCTGACGGCGGTCAGACCGCCCAGCAGCTCCACCGAGGTTCTTGACGTATCGCCTACTGCTGGAAGTCTCCGGCGGACGACCTCAGGTTTCGCAGCAGGTCGTACGTCTTGTCCTGCTGCTTGGCATCGAGGCCCTTGATGGCGAAGTCGATCGACATGATCTGCTCCGTCGCCTTGGCGAGCACATCTTTGCCCTCGGCCGTCAGCTCCGCGAACGTACGCCGACGGTCCTCGACATCGGCGACCCGCTTGACCAGACCCTGGGCCTCCAGGCGGTCCATCGCGTTGGTCACCGAGGTGGGGTGCACCATGAGCCGCTCACCGATCTTGCTGAGCGGCAGCCGTCCGGTCGAGCTGAACGACAGCAGCATCAGCACCTCGTAGCGGGCGAACGTGATGCCGTACGGCTTCAGTGCCGCGTCGAGCTCGGCGATGATCAGCTGCTGGACTCGCATGATGGAGGTGGCCAGTCGCATCGAGGTGGCGTCGCCGATGTGTTTCGTCCACAGCTCCGAGGCGCGATCGATAGGGTCGAACGGCAGCTTCGGATCGCCTGGCATGGGCCCATCGTAGGGGGAATCCGTCACACCAAGTGGAAATTAGTTGGATGCCCGACTATTTTAAGACCTAGGAATATTTCCGCCCACCACATTCGAGGTTTGCATGAGCGAGCGCCAGCGAGCGAACGATGAGTACGTCATGCCGTTGTCTCCATATCGTGGGCTTTTCAAGGAGGCAACGACATGACCACGCAGGACTTCCACAGCCCGTCGCACCCCGTCCGTTTCGTCACCGCTTCGGCGTTGTTCGACGGGCATGACGCCTCGATCAACATCATGCGCCGCATCCTGCAGTCGCAGGGCGCTGAGGTCATCCACCTCGGCCACAACCGGTCGGTGCAGGAAGTCGTCGACGCGGCGATCGACGAGGACGTGCAGGGAGTCGCGGTCAGCTCCTACCAGGGCGGCCACGTCGAGTACTTCGAATACCTCGTCGAGTCGTTGCGCGAGCGCGGCGCCGGACACGTCAAGGTATATGGCGGCGGTGGCGGCGTCATCGTCCCCGAGGAGATCGCCCGGCTCCGCAAGGCCGGCGTGACGATCTTCTCCCCCGAGGATGGGCAGCGCCTGGGCCTGGCCGGCATGATCAACACGATGATCGAGGCCTGCGACCTCGACCTCTGGGACGAGCGGCAGTCGGGCGCCGAGGCGGTGCTCTCCGGCGAACGCGGCGCCCTAGCCCGTGCCATCACCGGAGCCGAGCTCGACCGGCTCGACCCGGCTTTCCTCGACACGATCCGCGCGGCATCTGCCTCGTCCGGCACCCCGGTCCTCGGGATCACCGGCACCGGCGGCTCCGGCAAGTCGTCGCTGACCGACGAGCTCGTCCGCCGGTTCCGCCTCGACCAGCAGGACAAGCTGAGCATCGGCGTCATCGCGGTCGACCCGACGCGTCGCCGCGGCGGCGGCGCGCTGCTGGGCGACCGCATCCGCATGAACTCGCTCGACGGCGATCGCATCTACTTCCGCTCGCTCGCGACCCGCGGCAGCCACGAGCTGCCCGAATGCCTGCCGGTCGTCATCGACCTGCTCAAGGCCGCCGGCCACGACCTGGTGATCGTCGAGACGCCCGGCATCGGCCAGGGCGACGCGGCGATCGTGCCTTTTGTCGACAAATCCATGTATGTCATGACGCCCGAGTTCGGTGCCGCCTCGCAGCTCGAGAAGATCGACATGCTCGACTTCGCCGATGTCGTCGCGATCAACAAGTTCGAGCGCCGCGGCGCCAAGGACGCACTGCGTGACGTCGGCCGCCAGCTCGTCCGCAACCGCGAGGCGTTCGGTCAGAAGCCCGAGGACATGCCGGTGTTCGGCACCTCGGCCGCGACGTTCAACGACGACGGCGTCACCGCGTTGTTCCAGCACCTCGTCTCGATCCTCGCGCCGGAGGGGCTGGCGGTGTCCGACGGCATCCTGGCACTGGCCGACGTGAAGTTCTCGAGTGGCATCGACCAGGTCGTTCCGCCCGAGCGCACCCGCTACCTGGCCGAGATCACCGAGGCCGTACGGGCCTACCACGCGACCACCGATGACCTCGTCGCCAAGGCCCGCCGGCTGCAGCGGCTCGAGGCAGTTGCCGCGGAGCTGAAGGAGCCCGGCGAAGTCGCCCACCTCCTCGACGATGCCCGCAAGCAGCTCCCGCACGAGGTCAAGCAGCAGATCGAGGGCTGGCCCGCGATCGTCGAGACGTATGCGGGCGACGAGCTCGTCGTGCGCATCCGCGAGACCGACAACCACACCGCGCTGACCCGCGAGTCGCTCTCGGGCACCAAGGTCCGCCGCGTGAGCCTGCCGCGCCACACCGACCACGGCGACCTGGTGACGTACTGGCGCAAGGAGAACCTCCCCGGGCGCTTCCCGTTCACCGCCGGCGTCTTCCCGTTCAAGCGCGACGGCGAGGACCCGGCCCGTATGTTCGCCGGCGAAGGAGACCCGTTCCGCACCAACCGTCGCTTCAAGCTGCTGTCGGCCGACGGCGACGCGACCCGGCTGTCGACCGCGTTCGACTCGGTGACGCTCTATGGTCGCGACCCCGACCTGCGCCCCGACATCTACGGCAAGGTCGGCACGTCGGGCGTCTCGGTCGCGACGCTCGACGACATGACGGCGCTCTACGACGGCTTCGACCTCGTGTCGCCGTCGACCTCGGTGTCGATGACGATCAACGGCCCGGCGCCGACCGTTCTCGCGTTCTTCCTCAACACCGTGATCGACCAGCAGGTCGACGTGTTCCGCGCCGAGCACGACCGCGAGCCCGACGCCGACGAGCACGAGGTGCTGAAGTCGTACGCCCTGCAGAACGTGCGCGGCACGGTTCAGGCCGACATCCTCAAGGAGGACCAGGGCCAGAACACGTGCCTGTTCTCCACCGAGTTCAGCCTGCGGATGATGGCCGACATCCAGGAGTGGTTCATCGACAATCAGGTGCGCAACTTCTACTCCGTCAGCATCTCGGGCTATCACATCGCCGAGGCCGGAGCGAACCCCATCAGCCAGCTGGCGTTCACGCTCGCCAATGGGTTCACGTACGTCGAGGCCTACCTCGCGCGCGGCATGGACATCGACGACTTCGCGCCCAACCTGTCGTTCTTCTTCTCCAACGGCATGGACGTCGAGTACTCCGTGCTGGGCCGCGTCGCCCGTCGCATCTGGGCCATCACGATGCGCGACAAGTACGGCGCCAACGAGCGCTCGCAGAAGCTCAAGTACCACGTGCAGACGTCCGGTCGTTCGCTGCACGCGCAGGAGATGAGCTTCAACGACATCCGCACGACGCTGCAGGCGCTCATCGCGATCTACGACAACGCCAACAGCCTGCACACCAACGCGTACGACGAAGCCGTCACGACCCCGTCGGAGGAGTCAGTACGCCGTGCGCTGGCGATCCAGCTCGTCATCAACCGCGAGTGGGGCCTGGCCATGAACGAGAACCCGACCCAGGGTGCCTACATCATCGATGAGCTCACCGACCTGCTCGAAGAGGCCGTGCTCGCCGAGTTCGATCGCATCAACGAGCGCGGTGGCGTGCTCGGCGCGATGGAGACCGGCTACCAGCGCGGGCGCATCCAGGACGAGTCGATGCTCTACGAGCAGCGCAAGCACGACGGCTCGCTGCCGATCGTCGGCGTCAACACGTTCCGCAACCCGCACGCCGAGGACCTCGAGCCGCCGACCGTCGAGCTGGCACGGGCGACCGAGGCCGAGAAGTCCTCACAGCTCGAGCGCGTCCAGACCTTCCACAAGACGCATCGAGACGAGGCAGCGGCGGCGATCGACCGGCTCAAGCAGGCCGCGATCAATCACGACAACGTCTTCGCGGTGCTCATGGACGCCGCACGGGTCTGCTCGTTGCAGCAGGTGACCGAGGCGTTCTTCGAGGTCGGCGGCCAGTACCGCCGCAACGTCTAGACGCCCTCGATGATCCTGATCTCGCGCTCGGCACCGTCGCCCAGCGCGCGGAGCGCTGCCTGGTAGCCGGCGCTGTGGTACGCCGCGACGGCCGCTTCGACGCTGTCGAACTGGATCAAGGTCGTGCGCTCCGTCGTGCCGGACTCGAACGCGTGCGCGGGGTTGCCGCGGGCCAAGAACGTTCCGCCCGCGGCGCGCATCGCGGGCCCGGAGAGCTCGACGTACGCGGCGAGGCGCTCGTCGTCGTGGATCGTCGTGAACGTGTTGATCCAATAGGCAACCATGGTGAGTCCTTCGTGGTCTGGGTCTGGGTCGTTCTCAGCGGGCAAGGTCGCGGGCGATGACGAGGCGCTGGATCTGGTTGGTGCCCTCGAAGATCTGCATGACCTTGGCCTCGCGCATGAACCGCTCGACGGGGAAGTCCCGCGTGTAGCCGGCGCCGCCGAAGACCTGCACGGCGTCGGTAGTGACCTTCATGGCGTTGTCGGTGCACACGAGTTTGGCGATCGAGGCCTGCCGCGAGAACGTCTGCCCGGCGTCCTTCATCCGCGCCGCCGCCAGGTACGTCGCGCGCGCCGACTCGACCGCTGCGGCCATGTCCGCCAGCACGAACCCGAGGCCCTGGTGGTCGATGATCGCCTTCCCGAACGTCTCGCGCTCCTTGGCGTACGCGACGGCGGCATCCAGGGCGCCCTGCGCCAGGCCGGTCGCCACTGCTGCGATGCCCAGCCGCCCGGAGTCCAGCCCGGCCAACGCGATCGGCAGCCCCTGACCCTCATCACCCAGCCGCCGCTCGGCCGGGATGCGTACGTCCTGGAACAGCATCGTCGCGGTCGTCGAGCCCATCAGGCCCATCTTCTGCTCCGGGTTGTCCGCGCGTCAGTCCCGGAGTTTCGGCCGGGACCAGAAAGCACGAGATCCCCCGGCCGCCGTCGTCGGACGTACGGGCCATGACCTTGTAGAAGTCGGCCTTGCCGCCGTGCGTGGTCCACGCCTTCGCACCGTTGAGCACGTACGAGTCGCCGTCACGGACCGCGCGCGTCTTCATCGCCGCGGGGTCCGACCCGGCATGCGCCTCGGACAGGCAGTACGCCCCGAGCTGTTCACCCGACAGCATCTCGGGCAGCCAGCGTTTGCGCTGCTCATCGGTGCCGGCGGTGAACAAGCCGAAGCATGACAGGGCATGCACACTGACGCCGACGCCCACCGACGCCGAGACCGCAGCGATCTCCTCGAGTACCTGCAGGTAGACCTCGTACGGCTGACCGCCACCGCCGAACTCCTCCGGATAGGGCAACGACAACAACCCCGCGCGGCCCAACGTCCGGAACACCTCGCGCGGGAACTCCCCAGATGCCTCGATCTGAGCGACCTGCGGCGCCAGCTCCTTGGCCACGATGTCGCGGGTCAGCGCGATCAGGTCGGAGGACTCCTCGGACGGCATCAGGCGAGTGGCAGGCATGGGGCTCCTTGATCGGGATCGGCGGCGACTCCAGACTACGGCGACCGCGTGGACGAGCGGACGTGCCCGACCGGGCTTAGCGTTCTTGCATGGCCACCTCCGAGGACGCGGCGAAGAAGGAGCTCAGGGCTCGTCGCAACGCGAACGGCGAGAACCGGCTGCCGCCTGCGGCTGCGGTCATCGTCGCGGGACTCGCGTACGCCTTGCTGCCCGCGTCGCTGCTCGTCGGGCCGCGATACGTCATCCCCGGCATCGAGCTCGCGCTGCTCGTCGCGCTCATCGCAACCAACCCACGGCGCATGACCCGCGAGACGCGCTGGTCACGCATCGCGTCGATCGCCCTCGCCTGCCTGGTCATCCTCGCCAACATGGTCGCGCTCGGCATGCTGGTCCACTCGATGACCGAGAAGAGCTCGTCAGGAGAGCCGCTGCTGGTCGCCGCCATGCAGGTGTGGGTCACCAACGTCATCGGGTTCGCACTGCTGTTCTGGGAGCTTGACCGCGGTGGTCCGGTCGCCCGGCGGGTCAAGACCCACAAGCAGATGGCGGCTGCAGAATGGCGGTTCTCGCAGGACGAGAACCACGACGCCGTCGAGGAGGTCGCGGTGAGCGCGAGCCGCAACTCCGGCTGGATCCCGACGTTCGTCGACTACCTCTACGTCTCGCTGACCAACTCCAGCGCCTTCAGCCCGACCGACACGATGCCGCTCAGCGCGCGTGCCAAGGTGTTGATGGGCATCGAGGCGACGGCTGCCTTGTTCACCTCGCTGCTGGTCATCGCGCGAGCCGTCGGGTCACTCGGAAGCTGAGCGCGTACGCCGCAGGTGTGGCGACGCCAGAACCGGGTATTCCCCCTGGGATACGGCGCGCATCCGTCAGGACGTGAGCCGCTCGAGAGAGGGAGACCGACATGGATGACATCAACTGGTGGGTATGGGCGCTGATTGCCCTGGCCGTCATCGCGCTGATCGCGATCATCGGGGTCGCGATGCGCAACCGGGCCCACGCGAAGGCGGTCGAGCGTGACCGCTTCCGGGCCGGCGAGCTCCGCGAGGAAGCCGAGATGAGCGGCATCGAGGCCAGTCGTCGAGAGGCCGAAGCCGCCGATGCGCGAGCCGAGGCCGAGCAGGCACGGGTCGCCGCCGAGCAGCTCGAGCGCCAGGCGCAGCAGCACGAACGCGATGCCGGTCAGGTACGCGCCGAGGCCGGCGAACGGATTGCCAAGGCCGACGAGATCGACCCTGACCTCGACGATGACCTCACCGATCGACCTGCCGCGGACGACCGGCGGGGCATCGATGGCGAGCGCCCGACCGATGATGGACGTGGCGACGACCGGCCCGCCGGCGAGCACGTACGCGAGACCCGACGGGACGTCCCGTAGGGCTGCCTAGAGTGGAGAGATGACCACGCCCGCGACGGACGACCTCGACCATCAGGTCGAGCTGACTCGTCCGGCGCGGCGGGTCGTGTCGCTCGTGCCGTCACTCACCGAGGCCATCGCCGTGACCCGGCCGGAGGCGCTCGTCGGTGCCACCGACTGGTGCACCCATCCCGCCGACCTCGACGTCCCACGCGTACGCGGCACCAAGAACCCGGACCGGGCCGCGATCGCCGCGCTCCGGCCCGACCTGGTCCTTGCCAATCGCGAGGAGAACCGCGAGCTCGACGTCCGGCGGCTCCGCGCCGACGGCATCGCGGTGTGGGTCACCGTGATCGAGACGGTGGACGAGGCGTTCGCGTCGATGGAGCGGATGTTCACCGAGGCGCTCGGCTGGGACGTGCCCGAGTGGCTCGACCAGGCGCGGGCGGTCTGGGCGGAGCCGGCTCCTGAGTCCGGACGACGCGTGGCGATACCGATCTGGCGCGACCCGTGGATGGTGGTCGGCGGCCGTACGTTCACGGGTGACCTGGTCGGCCGGCTCGGACTCGTCAACGCCTTCAGCGACGGCGACGAGCGATATCCGAAGGTCGACCTCGCGGACATCGACTCACCGGACGTGGACCTCGTCCTGCTGCCCGACGAGCCGTACGTCTTCACCGCCGACGACGGGCCGGAAGCCTTCGCGCACACGCCGACCCGGCTCGTGTCGGGGCGATCCCTGACCTGGTACGGGCCGTCGATGCTGACCGCCCGTGCCGAGCTCGAGTCGACGCTCGACTAGTTGCTGGGGTCCTGCCCGAGCCCTTCGACACCCTTGGCCGCGCTCGCCACGGCCGCCTTGCGCGCAGCGGCACGCGACACGGCCTTGCGGGGCTCGCGCGCCTCGACCATGACGGGCTTGAGCGCGACGACCGGCGGGGTCTCGCCGACGATCGCGTTGTGGCTGCCCCAGACGAGGTACTTGGCGGTGAGGTTGATCATCGTGGCGAACCGGTTGCGGTTGCCGAGCAGGGTCGCGACGTGCAGGCCGACCCAGATGACCCAGGCGGGGAAGCCGGTGAGCCGCGGCAGGAACTTGATCTCGGCGACCGCCGACGAGCGGCCGATCGTCGCCATCGTGCCCTTGTCCTTGTACTTGAACGGCTTGACGGTCTTGCCCTTGAGCTCGGCCTTGATGAACTTCGCGACGTGCTTGCCGCCCTGGATCGCGGGCTGGGCGAGCTGCGGGAGCGGCTCGTCAGGGCTGACCGAGACGTCGCCGATCGCGAAGACGTCGCTCATGCCCTTGACCCGCAGGTGCTCGTCGGTCTCGATGCGTCCACCGCGACCCTGCGGCACGGACCAGTCCTGGACCGTCGGGTGGGCCGTGATGCCACTGGCCCAGACGACGATGCTGGCGGGCAGGAACTCCTGCTCGCCGTTGTGCTCGACGAGCACACCGTCCTCGCGGACCTCCTTGACGGCGGTCTCGAGGCGCAGGTCGACGTCACGCTTGTCGAGCGACTTCTTGGCGTAGTCGCGCAGCTTGGGGTGGAACGGGCCGAGGACGTGCGGCATCATCTCGATCAGCGTGATGTGCACCCGCTTGCGGTCGAGCTCGGGATAGGTGACCGGCATGTCGTTGTTGCGCAGCTCGGCGAACGCGCCGGCGGTCTCGACGCCGGTGGCGCCACCACCCACCACGATGATGCGCAGGTCGCGGTCCTGGCCGTTGACCGCGGCCTCCTCGAGGGCCGCGAACATCTTGTCGCGGACCGCGAGCGCCTGCGAGCGGCGGTAGAGCGGCATCGCGAGCTCGGCAGCGCCGGGGATGCCGAAGAAGTTGGCGGTCACCCCCACGGCGATGACCAGGTAGTCGTACTTGACCTCGACGCCGCCGTCGAGCTTGAGCGTCTTGGTCTCGTGGTCCATCGACTCGACGAGACCCTTGAGGAAGCGCACGTTGCTCTGCTTGGAGCGGATCGCACGCAGGAACCAGGTGATGTCGCCGGGGTTGAGGCTGGCGGTCGCGACCTGGTAGAGCAGCGGCTGGAAGGTGTTGTAGGTGTGACGGTCGATCAGCGTCACGTCGACGTCGGCTCGCTTGAGCTTGCGGACGGCAGCGATTCCGCCGAACCCGCCTCCGACGACGACGACGTGGGGACGTTTCTGACCGGCAACGGTGCTCTCTGGCATGGCTTCAGTCTATCGACCGGCACAGGCGTGACGCACATCGCGAGCGGCCGCTGTGACCACTCTCATGTCCGGACAAAACGGAGGGCTCAGTTGCGGCGCCGGCGGCGCACCAGCAGCACCGTGGAGACCGCGATCGCCACGAGGCACAGCGGCAGCACGACCCACGACATGATGGCCAGGTCGTGATAGCTGTCGCGGACCTCGGCCTCGCTCAGGTTCATCCAGTTCATGCCCGAGTCGAGCTGCTGACGTACGAGCTCGTCGCGCGCGAACTCGTACATCAGGAGGTAGAACGCGCAGCCGGCCGCGACGACTGACGCGCCGATCAGCGTGATGAGCGACAGGACCTTGACCACGTCCGTCGGGGGGCTTCGGACGGCGGCGGCGCGTACGCCTGGGGGTGCGGGCTCCACTGCTGCTGCGGCGCCGGGTGCTGGCCCTGCTCGGCCGGCGCCGGCGGCATGGGCGGAGGCCAGCCGGAGGCCGCGACCGGCGCCGGCTCCTCGCGACCCGCGAGGCGCGCGAACCATCGGCGTACGTCGGCGTTCCACAGCTGGAGCACGCAGGTCAGGGTCACGACACTCAGCAGGATCGACACGAACGACCCCTGCGTGATGCCCAGCAGCGCCATCAGTGGCGCCGTGATCGTCAGCATGATGCGGCTGACGGCGTGGCCCATCGCGGTGTAGACCGCGAAGACCAGGACCGACGCGGCAAGGATCGCCAGGATCGCGAGATAGACCCGGTAGACCGCCTCCGCGTCGCCGCGGTTGATGCCGTCGTCGACGAGCGGGTCGGTGAACCGCTTGACCTGCTCCTCGCCGCTCTCGGAGTACCAGCCGGTCAGCACGATGATGGCCTGCACGACCTGGAACGCGCCGATCACGCCCAGGTAGGCGCACGTCGTCACCAGCCGTGGTGGGCGCTCAGAGCGGTGCTCGGTCATACGCTCCATCCCACCATGTTGGCCAAGGGGAGCGGTCAGGCGGCCTTGACCGTCAGCTCGTCGGCCTCCGGAGCGCGGTCGACCACGACGGTGTCGCCGTCGCGCACCTCACCGCTGAGCAGCGAACGCGCGAGCCGATCACCGATCGCCTGCTGCACCAGACGGCGCAGCGGACGGGCACCGTACGCGGGGTCCCACCCGGTCAGCGCGAGCCACTCGCGGGCGGCCGGGGTGACGTCCAGCGTGATGCGCCGGACCGCGAGGCGCTGGGCCAGCGCCGACACCTGCAGGTCCACGATGTGCGCGAGCTCGTCGGTGCCGAGCGCGTCGAACGTGACGATCTCGTCGAGCCGGTTGAGGAACTCGGGCTTGAACGACGCCTTGACGACGTCCATCACGGCCGCGCGCTTCGCCGCGTCGTCGAGCGCAGGATCGCTCAAGAACGCCGAGCCGAGGTTGGACGTGAGGATCAAGATCACGTTGCGGAAGTCGACCGTACGACCTTGGCCGTCGGTCAGCCGTCCGTCGTCGAGCACCTGCAGCAAGATGTCGAACACCTCGGGGTGCGCCTTCTCGACCTCGTCGAGCAGCACGACCGAGTACGGCCGACGGCGCACGGCCTCGGTGAGCTGGCCACCCTCGTCGTACCCGACGTAGCCCGGAGGCGCGCCGACGAGCCGGCTGACCGAGTGCTTCTCGGAGTACTCGCTCATGTCGACGCGGATGATGGCCCGCTCGTCGTCGAACAGGAACTCCGCGAGCGTCTTGGCCAGCTCGGTCTTGCCGACGCCAGTGGGGCCGAGGAACAGGAACGAGCCGGTCGGCCGGTCCGGGTCGGAGATGCCGGCGCGCGAACGGCGTACGGCATCGGACACCGCGGTGACGGCAGTCTTCTGGCCGACGAGTCGCTTGCCGAGCTCCTCCTCCATGCGCAGGAGCTTGCCGGTCTCGCCCTCGAGCAGGCGGCCGGTCGGGATGCCGGTCCAGGACGCCACGACCTCGGCGACGTCGTCGGCGCCGACCTCCTCGTGCACCATCGAGTCGCCCTCCTGCGCCGCCTCGGCGGCCTGGGCATCCTCGAGCTGTCGTTCCATGGCGGGGATCTCGCTGTAGATCAGCCGGCTGGCGGTGTCCATGTCGCCTTCGCGCTGCGCGCGCTCGGCCTGGCTGCGGACCTCGTCGATGCGCTCCTTGATCTCACCGACCGCGTTGAGCGCCTGCTTCTCGCGCTCCCACCGGGTCTCGAGGGCACGCAACGCCTCCTGCTTGTCGGCCAGCTCGACGCGGAGCTTGTCGAGTCGATCGCGGCTCGCGTCGTCCTGCTCCTTGTCGAGGTGCAGCTCCTCCATGCGGAGACGGTCGACGGCACGCCGGAGCTCGTCGATCTCGATGGGACTCGAGTCGATCTCCATCCGGAGCCGGCTGCTGGCCTCGTCGATCAGGTCGATCGCCTTGTCGGGCAGCTGGCGGCCGGGAATGTAGCGATCGGACAGCGTCGCGGCCGCGACGAGGGCGGCGTCGGAGATCGACACTTTGTGGTGCGCCTCGTAGCGCTCCTTGAGCCCGCGCAGGATCGCGATCGTGTCCTCGGGGCTCGGCTCGCCGACGAACACCTGCTGGAACCGGCGCTCCAGGGCCGGGTCCTTCTCGATGCGCTCGCGGTACTCGTCGAGGGTCGTCGCACCGATCATCCGCAGCTCACCGCGCGCCAGCATCGGCTTGAGCATGTTGCCGGCGTCCATCGCGCTGTCGCCGCCGGCACCCGCACCCACGACGGTGTGCAGCTCGTCGATGAACGTGATGACCTGACCCTCGGACTCCTTGATCTCGGTCAGGACGGCCTTGAGGCGTTCCTCGAACTCGCCGCGGTACTTCGCGCCCGCGACCATCGACGCGAGGTCGAGCGAGATGAGCCGCCGGCCGCGCAACGACTCGGGCACGTCACCCGCGACGATGCGCTGAGCAAGCCCCTCGACGACCGCGGTCTTGCCGACGCCGGGCTCGCCGATCAGCACGGGGTTGTTCTTCGTACGCCGTGACAGCACCTGCACCACGCGCCGAATCTCGCTGTCGCGACCGATGACCGGGTCGAGCTTGCCGTCACGCGCGACGGCGGTGAGGTCGACGCCGTACTTCTCGAGCGACTGGTAGGTGTCCTCGGCATCGGCGCTGGTGACTCGCGCCGTTCCGCGTACGGCGGCGAATGCGGCCTGCAGCGACTCGGCGGTCGCACCGGCGTCGGTCAGGAGCGTCTTGGCGGCGGACTCGACGGTCGCGATGCCGACCGTCAGGTGCTCGGTCGAGACGAAGTCGTCACCGAGCTGGTCGGCCAGGTCCTGGGCACGCTGCAGCACTTCGTGACTCGCGCGGGACAGGCCGGGGTTCTGCACGCTGGCGCCGACTGGCCGACGGCAGCGACTCGAGTGCCGACTTCAGCCCGGCACGTACGGCCTGGGCGTCGACACCGGCGGCCTGGATCAGGGGACCCGCGGTGCCGCCGTCCTGCGCGAGGAGGGCGGAGAGCAGGTGAGCCGGCTCGACAGCGGGGTTGCCCGCGGCGGCGGCAGCGGAGATCGCGCTGCCCAGCGCCTGCTGGCTGCGCGTCGTGAACTTGGCAAGGTCCATGGTGGTTCTCCTGGAATGGAACGAGTGTCACTCATCTCAACGCATCTAAAGTTGAGTCCATTCCTATCAACTTTGCCAAAGTTGAGCCAAACGGGGTCGGTCAGCCGTCGCCGTACGCCACGTCGGTGTCGGGCTGGCTCGACGTGCGGGGGTCGCGCAGCGGTTCGTCGCCGCCACGGTCACGCAGGCTCGGGACCTCCTGATCCTCCCCCAATCCGGGTTCCAGGAACTCGGCTGGCATCTCGGACATGCGAACCTCCTCGCGAAACTGATGTGTCCTGCGTCACACTAGGTCGCCCGCGGGCGTTCAGCAAGGAGGCGGCGAGGGTCAGTAGCCGGTGAAGTAGTCCGTCTTGACGCCCTTGCAGCGCTTGGCCAGCCCGGCACGTACGGCGTTGACCATGGCCGGTGGACCCGAGATGTACGCCTTGCGGTCGGCCAGGTCCGGCACGGCGTCGGCGATCAGCTCGGGCGACAGGAACGGCGCCTCGACGTACGTCCAACCCTCCGGCAGGCCACTCGGGCACGCCGGGCCGACGAGCACGACGCGCACACCCGCGAGCTCTTCGACGAATGGCACCTCATCGGGCGACGAGACGCCATAGACCAGCACCGCATCCCTCGACGACTCGTGCCGCAGCTGGCTGAGGAACGGCGTGATGCCGATGCCTCCGGCCACCAGCAGCAGCGGCTCTCGCGAGTCCGAAGGCAGCAGGAAGTCGCCGCCGATCCCGGTCGCGTGCACCGTGTCGCCGGGCTCCAGCGCGAGCAGTGCCTTCTTGAAGCTCGACGAGTTCTCCGGCACCCGCAGAGCGAACGAGACGCGCCCTTCGGGGTTCGGCGGCGAGGCGATGCTGAACGAGCGACGGCTCCCCCGGCCGTCTGCGCCGGGGTGCGGCACGGTCAGCTCGGCGAACTGGCCGGGCTCGAACGACACCGGCCGCTTCGCGCGGAATGTCAGCTCGCGGATCTCCGGCGTCAGCTCGCGGGCCTCCTCCAGGACGAACGTCACGCCGTGCCGCCGCGCAAACGCGAACGCCAGCAGGTTGCCGATCAGCAGGGACAGCGCCAGGAACTGACCCGAGTCCACTCCCAGGGTCTCCGGCGTCTCCATCAGGACGTATCCGAAGATCGGATAGGCCGCGACGACCGAGACCACGACCGCCACGGCCCACTGCTGATGCCGGCGAGGCGGCAGGGTCAGCGGCTCACTCAGCATGAAGCCAGCCAGGAACACGACCGGCGTCGAGTAGAACGTGGCCTCGAGCGCGTCGCCCCAGCTCTGCCCGAGATCGTGATAACCGACCAGGAACAGCCCGCCGGCCAGGACGATGAAGATCAGGCCGATGTCGAGGCGTCGAGTGCGCCACAGCACGAGAAACGCACCCACGACGATGAACGGGAAGAGCTGCTTCGTGGCGGCGGTCTGCCAGATCGCGTTGATCGGGCTCTCCCGCCCGACGACGTCCTGCGCGAGGTACGTGAGGAACGCGCCGGCGGCGGCCGGGTTGAAGATGTGCCGCCCTCGCCACGCCAGGACGTACTTCGAGGCGTTGCCGAGGACAGCCGCGCCCGCGAGCCACGCGAGGTTCTCTGCGTCGCTCTCGAACAGTGGGACGTAGAGGAAGAACAACAGGAGCGCCGTGATGATCGACGACTCCCCGTGCGGACGCACCCGCCAGATCAGGCCGAACAGCCGGCTGCTGGCGTAGGACGCGATGACGAGGACCACGAGGCTGATCAGGTGGTCCTTCGTCGACAGACCGTCGACGACGCCGGTCGCCGTGAAGATCACGTAGACCGCCGCCAGCACGAGCAGCACGATCGTGATGAGGCGGTACATCGTGACGCGGCCGAGCTGGCGGTCCAGCAGGTCTCGGGGGTCGAGCTTCATGAGAAAACCTCTCCAGGAAAGTCCGGGGACCACTCGATCCGGCCGTCAGCGTGCATACGTACGAACTCGTGGTCGAAGCGTGACACGAGTCGGGCGGGATCGGTGAGGAAATGAGCGGTGGCCAGCCCGTCGGCGAGCAGGCACGAGTCGGCGACGACCCACGTCGCCACCACGTCGTCAGTCGGCCGACCGGTACGCCCGTCCAGCACGTGGTGCAGCCCGTCGCCCCATGTGCGGCGGTTGGTCGCCGACGCGCAGAGGGCTCGACCGGACGTCAGCTCGGCGATGCCGATCGCGCGGGTCGCGTCGCCCGGATGCTCCAGGGCGACGCGCAACGGCTGGTCCTGGTGGTGCACCAGGTCGCCACTCGCGTCGACCGTGAAGTGTTGGACGCCATGCTCGGTCAGCACCTCTGCAACGAGATCGACGAGGTGGCCCTTGCCGGCTGCGCCGACATCGAACAGCAGTGGCTCGTGCGCGTCCAGCGTGGGATACGTCCAGTCGAACGACTCCCAGGCCGGCATGGCGGCCGGCTCGGCGGCGGCCCGCAACGAGTAGGCCTCGTCATAGCCGAGATCGGAGAGCGTACGCCCGACCAGCGGCGTGACGGCGCCTTCGGTGACGTCATGCAGCTCGACGTACAGGTCGAGCAGCGGCCGTGAGTCCTCGTCCAGCACCCATGCGCCGCCCTCGGCGGCGATCCGTGAGACGACGGAGTCGGACCGGAACCGCGACCACACCGCATCGAAGTCGTCGATGCGGGCGGTCACAGCGGCGGCCAGGTCCGGGGCGAGCGGCTCCGCGGTGTCGATCTGCCATGCGGTGCCGATCGCCTCGAACTGCCAGGCGGCCGGGTCAGGCCTGGGCATCAGCCTTGATGTCGTCGATCGCGGCGTTGAATCCCGTCGAGGTCAGCGACGAGCCGGCGACCTTGGAGACGTTGAGCTCATCGATGCTCTTGCCCACGACCGCGTCGGAGATGCCGCCGGCGAACTTCTCCTGGTACTGCTTCGACGTGGAGTTCTCGGCCATCGGCGTCACGGTGATCTCGGAGATCTTGTTGTCGGCGAGCGTCAACTCGACCTCGACCTTGGACTGGCCACCCGGATTGGAGTAGCTCGCCTCGGCGTCGTAGTCACCGTCCTTGAAGGCCGCGCCGCTGGCGTCGGAGGAATCGTCCGACGACGTCGCGGACGAGCTGGGGGTGTCTGATGCTGGGTCGTCGCTGCCACCGCCGCAGGCGGCGGTCAGCAGCATGACGGACGCGGCGGCAGCCGCGGAAAGCATCTTCTTGTGCGCTGGAAGTTTCATCGGTCGGGCTCCTGGGCTCGAGGGTATGGAATCAGCGTGCAATGTGTAGAACGGAACAGGTTGGCTGAACGTTCAATCGTATGAACGGGGTCTTCGTGAGGGGAGTTCCTCCTTGTGAGGGTTGTCGCAGACTCACAGGTTGGCCACAGCATCCGTTCACGCCAGGTCCGCCAGGGCCGCGGTGGCGGCGTGGAATCCCCCCATCCCGTGGACGCCGCCTCCTGGTGGCGTGGACGCCGAGCAGATGTAGAGGCCCTTGGCGCCCAGCGAGTAGGGGTTGGCCGAGAACCGGGGTCGCATGACGAGCTGCCACGGATCGTTGGCGCCGCCGCCGATGTCGCCGCCGGCGTAGTTGGCGTTGTGCGCCTCGAGCTGGGCCGGGCCCGTGCTGGTGCTCGCCACGATCCGGTCGCGGAAGCCCGGGGCGAAGCGCTCGATCTGCGCGGTGATCGCCTCGGTCGCATCTCCGGTGAACCCGTTGGGCACATGGGCGTACGACCACACGGGGTGCACGTTGCCGGCCGAGCGACCCGGGTCGGCGAGGTACTGCTGGCAGAGCAGGACGAACGGGCGGTCGGGCATCCGGCCGGCATGGACCTCGCGCTCGGCGGCATTGAGCTCCTCGAAGGTCCCGGCGAGGTGCAGGGTGCCGGCCTTGTGCGCCCACTCGTTGGTCCACGGGATCCCGCCCTCGACCGCGAAGTCGACCTTGAACACGCCGGGTCCCGAGCGCCAGCGCTTGAGCGGGCGACGGACGCGGCGGGGCAGCCGGTCGCCCGCGATGCGGAGGGCACCCTGAGGCGAGGTGTCGAAGATGACGATGTCGGCCTGGGGCAGCTCGGTGACCTCGTGCCCCGTCTCGATCCGTCCGCCGTGCTCGACGATGTCGGCCGCGAGGGCCCTCGCGATCGCGGCGGAGCCGCCCTTGGCGACGGGCCAGCCGTACGCATGACTGGTCATGCCGAACATCAGCCCGAGGCCGCCGGTGGTCGGGCGGTGCAGCGGATGGATCGCGTGTGCCGCGAGGCCGGCGAACAGTCCGCGCGCCTCGTCCGTCTTCCACCGTCGGGCGATCCACGATGCCGGTTGCAGGGCTCGCAGCCCGAACTTCGCCATCAGGATCGGATGTTTGGGCACGTGCACGATCGGCCGGAACAGCTCGCCGATGAGCTCGTCGCTCGACGCGGCCAGCGGGGCATACAACTTGCGCCACGCCTCGCCGTCGACGCCCAGACCCTCGACCGTACGGTCGAGGTCGCGGAACAGCACCCCGGCCCGGCCGCCGTCGAGCGGGTGGACCGCATCGACCTCGGGCCACAGCCACTCGAGCCCGTGGCGGCCGAGGTCGAGTGACTGGAAGAACGGCGATGCCACCCCGGTCGGATGCGTCGCGGAGCAGATGTCGTGCAGGACGCCGGGGACGTTGAGCTCGGCTGAGCGCGTGCCACCGCCGATCTCGTCCTCAGCCTCCAGCACCGTCACGTCGATCCCGGCTCGGGCCAGCACGACAGCGGCGGCCAGCCCGTTGGGCCCCGAGCCCACGACAACGGCAGTGGTCATGCCTTCAACCTAACGGGGTGCCGTCCTGGCGGGACCGACGATGAGGGATTCGGGCAGCCCGGGCGACCACAAACCCTCATCCTTCGTCCACACCGAATTGTGAGCCGCACCACAACCTCGGCAGGTCGGTCACTGCCGCGCATACACTTTCCACATACCTGAACCCAGTTCAGGTGTGACCCACCCCACACGTTTGCCGTTCGTATGGCAAGACACCTCCGGGACGCTTGTTTCGCGTCCTTAGCCTTGCCTAAGAGACGTGGTGACAATCTTCCCAGGAGTTGTGTATGAGCAGGCAATTGCGTGTCGCCGTGATCGGCGCCGGCCCCGCGGGCATCTATGCGGCGGACATCCTCACCAAGTCCGAGGTCGACGTCACGATCGACATCCTCGACCGTGATCCCACGCCGTTCGGCCTGATCCGCTACGGCGTCGCGCCGGACCACCCGCGGATCAAGGAGATCGTCAAGGCTCTCAAGCGCGTGCTGTCCAACGACGACATCCGGTTCTTCGGCAACGTCGACTACGGCACCGACCTCAAGCTCGACCACCTGCAACAGTTCTACGACGCCGTCATCTTCGCCACCGGCGCACGTGCCGACCGCGACCTCGACATCCCCGGCATCGAGCTCAAGGGCTCGTTCGGCGCCGCTGACTTCGTGTCCTGGTACGACGGTCACCCCGATGCGCCGCGCGACTGGCCGTTCGACCCGCGAGCCGAGACCGTCGCGGTCCTCGGCGTCGGCAACGTCGGCCTCGACGTCGCCCGCATGCTCGCCAAGACCGCCGACGAGCAGCTTGTCACCGACATCCCCGAGAACGTCTACGCCGGGCTCAAGGCCAACGCCGCCAAGGACATCCATGTGTTCGCCCGCCGCGGCCCGGCCCAGGTCAAGTTCACCCCCATGGAGCTGCGCGAGCTCTCGCACTCGCCGAGCATCGACGTCGTCATCCACCCCGAGGGCTTCGAGCTCGACGAGGGATCCATGGATGCGATCCGCGCCTCCAAGTCGGTCAAGCTCGTGGTCGACGTGCTGCAGAACTACCTCGCCAAGGAACCATCCGGCGCCGCGCACCGCATCCACATCCACTTCTGCCAGAACCCCGTCGAGGTGCTCGGCGAGGACGGCCAGGTCGTCGGCCTGCGCACCGAGGTCACCGAGCTCGACGGCACCGGCAATGTCCGTGGCACGGGCGAGTTCGTCGACTGGCCGGTCCAGGCGGTCTACCGGGCCGTCGGCTACCGGTCGGAGAACCTCGCCGGCATACCGTTCGACGACACCCAAGCAGTCGTACCCAACGACGGTGGCCGGGTCATCGACATCGAGGGCGACCCGTTGCCCGGTGCGTACGTCACCGGGTGGATCAAGCGCGGACCCGTCGGCCTCATCGGCCACACCAAGTCCGACGCCGCCCAGACCATCGAGCTCCTGCTCTCGGACGTCGACCAGCTCGTCCCGCCGCCGGAGCCCGAGCGCGGAGCCGTCGACCGCTACCTCGCGGGCCGTGGCATCGAGTTCACGACCTGGGAGGGCTGGGAGCAGCTCGACGAGCACGAGCTTGCCCTCGGCGAAGCCGCCGGGCGTACGCGCGTCAAGGTCGTGCCCCGCGACGAGATGGTGCGCATCTCGCGCAGCTAGTCGCTCAGGCGCGGCGACCGTGCAGGTTGCACATCAGCTCATGCATCGCCTCGTCGGCAGGGGGCGTGAGTGGAAGCGGCTGCTGGCCAGCTGCGGCACGCAGCCCGTCGAGCAGAAGGGCAAGGTAACGACGCCAGAGCTCGGGTTGTTCGGGAGTGGTCATCGAGCTCATGAGCATGAGCTGCATCCCGATGTCAGTGATCCCGACGTCAGGCCGCAGCGCGCCCGCGGCCTGCGCCCGCGAGACGAGGCCCTCGATCAGTGGCCCCATCCGCTCCCGGCCGATCGCGAGGTGATCGCCCTCGACCATCGTCTGAACCATGACCTCCTTGAGGCCACGATCGGCGACCTGACGCTCGATGGCTCGCTCGAGGAACAGCGTCAGCCCGTCCCACGGATCCTGCTGGCTCGCGGCCTCCTCGGCGATCGCGACCATCTCCTCGATCCGAGACTCGAACAGCGCCTGGACGAGCTCCGAACGCTCGGGGAACCGGCGATAGACCGTGCCGACGCCGATGCCGGCGCGTCGCGCAATCTCGTCGTAGCCGGCGTCGAGACCGTGCTCGGCGAAGACCTCGGCCGCGGTCGCCAGGATCAGCTCCCGATTGCGCGCGGCGTCGCTGCGTAGCGGCCTTTCCTGCGTTGCGGGTTCCGTGGCCATGCCTTCCATGGTAGCGAATCGGAAGTCGAGCTCCGGTTTGTCGTCCGGCGACGCCTAGAAGTGCGGCACGTCACACCGATCAAATGGAGAGTCGTTTCCGGTTATGCCCTACAGTGAAACGGAAGAGACTTTCCACTTCTTGATCCGGAGATCCCATGACTGACACCCTGGTCGTCGACAGACCGCGACCCACACCGCCCGAACGCGCCGACAACCCGCACCACACGACCCGATGGCTGATCCTCGGCGTCATCGCTCTGGCCCAGCTCATGGTCGTGCTCGACGCGACGATCGTGAACATCGCGCTGCCCACCGCGCAGGAGTCGCTCGGCTTCTCCAACGACAACCGGCAATGGATCGTGACCGGCTACGCGCTCGCGTTCGGCTCCCTACTCCTGCTCGGCGGCCGACTGAGTGACCTGATCGGCCGCAAGCCGATGTTCATCGTCGGCCTGATCGGCTTCGCCGCCGCATCGGCCATCGGGGGTGCTGCGCAGAACTTCGAGATGCTCGTCTCCGCTCGCGTCGCACAAGGCATCTTCGGCGCGCTCCTCGCGCCGGCCGCCTTGTCGCTGCTGACCGTGACGTTCACCGATGCGGCCGAGCGCGCCAAGGCGTTCGCGATCTTTGGCGCGATCTCCGGCGGTGGTGGCGCCATCGGCCTGATGCTCGGTGGAGCGTTGACGGAATACCTGTCCTGGCGCTGGTGCCTGTACGTCAACGTGCCGATTGCCGTCATCGCGGTCATCGGCGGAGCCCTGATGCTCAAGAAGCAGGCCCGCGAAGAGAACCCGCCCAAGCTCGACATCCCCGGCACCGCCGTCGTAGTCGCCGGCCTGGTGTCGCTCGTCTATGGTCTCGCCAACGCCGAGTCCGACGGTTGGTCCAGCGCCACCACGCTGATCTGCGTCGGTGCCGGCCTGGCTCTGCTCGCGGTGTTCGCCGTCGTGGAGCGTCGCGTCGAGAACCCACTGCTCCCGCTGCACATCGTGTGGGACCGTACGCGCGGCGGATCGTTCCTCACCGTCGCCATCATCGGCCTCGGACTGTTCGCGGTGTTCCTGTTCCTGACCTACTACGTCTCGCTGACGCTCGGCTACTCGCCGCTGAAGACCGGATTCGCCTTCACCCCGATGATCCTCGGCATCATGGCCACGGCCACCGGCTTCTCCGGAGTCGTTGCCCGCATCGGACCGAAGATCCCGGTCTTCGCCGGCATGATGCTCGCCGCCGTGGGCCTGGTGCTGTTCGCCCAGCTCGACCTCACCAGCACGTACGCCGCCAACATCCTGCCCGGACTCGTCATCACCGGCCTGGGTGTCGGCCTGGCCATGGCACCGGCATTCAGCGCTGCGACGTCGGGGGTCGATGCCGAGCACGCGGGTGTCGCATCGGCGGCCGTCAACACGTTCCAGCAGATCGGCGGATCGATCGGCACCGCGGTGCTGAGTGCATTCGCCGCGACGGCAGCGACGAACTACCTCGACGGCAAGACGCCCAACCCGCAGAACCAGGCCCTTGCCGCGATGGAGAGCTACACCACCGTGTTCTGGTGGGGCGCCGGGATCTTCGCAGTCGGCGCCGTGATCTGCGGCCTGCTCCTCCGCCCGGGACCGATCGCGGTCGAGCCCGATGCGGCACCCGTCATGGCGCACTGAGCGCCGCACGTTGCCCGCGACCCGTCACGGCCATCGGCCGGGCGGGTCGTGGGCTGTCTGCAACCGTCAGCGCTGCTCGAGCACCTGGACGTGGCAGGCCCCACCGTCATCGGGGGCGGGGATGTCGTCGATGTTGAACCGCGTGGACGCGTTCGCTGCGACGTTGGCCACCTGGTGGGTCTTGGCCTTCTCGGCAGCGCCGGCCGCGTCGCCGACGTAGACCGTGACCTGGAACGTGACCTTGCCCTTGCTGCGATTGGCGAGATAGCCCGAGGCGTTCCACTTCCCCTTGTTCTCGGCGCAGCGGAACTTCGAGAGCGCCTCGGGCGCTGGAGCTCCCTTGGGTGGAGCCACCGTCGGCTTGGGCGTGGCCTTGGTGGTCGCCTTGGTCGGCGCGACCGACGTCTTGGTGGGCGTGGACGGCTGGTCGCCCGAGCCGCCGCATCCGGCGAGCACCAGGAGCAGGGCCACCGCGAGCGTACGCATGGGGTCATCCCATCACGCACCGACGGCGCCCGGCCGGAGGCGCGCGTCAAAGGCGTACGCATCGGACGAGATAGTATGACGTCCTACTAACTGAGGAGCACCATGAGCGGGATCGACAGGGTTGGGGTCATCGGCGGAGGGCTGATGGGGTCGGGCATCACCGAGGTCGCTGCACGCGCGGAGCTCGACGTCGTCGTGGTCGAGGTCAACGCGGACGCGGCCAAGGCAGCGGCAGCGCGCGTCGAGGGCTCACTCAGACGGGCCGAGTCCCGCGGCAAGATCGACGCCGCCGAGGTCACCGCGGTCCTGGACCGGATCAGGTTCACCGACGACCTCGAGACGCTGGCCGACAGGGACCTCGTCGTCGAGGCCGCGTCGGAGGACGAGGCCACCAAGCTCGACCTGTTCCGCAGAGTCGGCCAGATCCTGGACAAGGACGACGCGATCCTGGCGTCCAACACCTCGTCGATCCCGATCGTCAAGCTCGGTGCGGTGTCCGGCCGCGCCCACCATGTCATGGGCGTGCACTTCTTCAACCCCGCACCGGTCATGCAGCTGGTCGAGCTGATCCCGTCGCTCACGACCTCGCCCGAGACCCTGGCGCGGATGCGCTCGTGGGTCACCGAGACGCTCGGCAAGCAGCCCATCGACGCGACCGACCGCGCAGGGTTCGTCGTCAACAGCCTGCTGGTGCCCTACCTGCTGTCGGCGATCCGCATGTACGAGGCCGGCTACGCCTCGGCCGAGGACATCGACCGCGGCATGGTGCTGGGCTGCGGCCACCCCATGGGACCGCTCGCCCTGTCCGACCTGATCGGCCTCGACACCCTCAAGGCGATCGGCCAGTCGATGTACGACGAGTTCAAGGAACCGCTCTACTCACCGCCGCCGCTGCTGGACCGCATGGTCGACGCCGGCCTGCTGGGCAAGAAGTCCAAGCAGGGCTTCTACGGCTACGAGAAGTAGCCCTAGGAGTCGATGATCCGGTCGTCGACGATGCGGGGCGAAGAACGCCGCCTGCTGCGTCATGATGTCCCGCATGCTCGCGCCCTTGGCAACGCCGTAGACCGTTCCGCCGAAGTCGAGCTCGCGCTGGATCGCCCAGATCTCGTCGTGCCGGTCCGGCGGGAACATCTGCGCCGGATCGCCCACGGCGACCCAGCCGATCGGCAGCGACTCCCCCGAGCCGATCCGGGAGTTGACCTGCAGCACGCTGTTGATGCGCATCTCCGACGCCGTCTCGACGGACGATCCCGGGAACAGGGACGCGCCGGTGGCGATGAACACCTCGTGGGCGATCGTCGCTCCGTTGACGTGCGCGTGCGGTCCGATCATGACGTCGTCGCCGATCGACACGGGGTGGCTCGCCCGACCGCGTACGAGGGCGTGCTCCATGACGACGACCCGAGCACCGATCGACACGCTGCCGTCCTCGGCGAGATGACGGCACCGTGCAGGATGCGGGCGTCGGCGCCGATCGTGACGTCACCGCTCACCACGGCGGTCTGGAGCGACGTACGCGGACGGGTCGATGCGAGGGCTGGCTCCACGGTGCTCGATCAACATGGTCAGACCGTACCGCCCAGATTCGCGCGTGCAACCCCTTCGCAGCGGGGTGCACGATAGACATGAGCTGACCCACGCCACACCTGGAGGCACTCGTGCTGTATCCGCTGACCGTCATGGACTTCCTCGACCGCGCTGTCACGGTCTATCCCGATCGCATCGCCGTGGTCGACGAGCCGGACCAACCTGCCGAGTCGTGGGGCGAGATCACGTACGCCGAGCTGGGCCGCCGCGCGCGAGCCCAGGCCGCGTCGCTCGACGAGATGGGCGTGCCGGTCGGCGGCCGGGTCGCGGTCGTGTCGCAGAACTCCGCACGGTTGCTGACGTCGTTCTTCGGCGTCTCGGGCTGGGGCCGGGTGCTCGTGCCGATCAACTTCCGGCTCGCCGTCGCCGAGATCCGCTACATCGTGGAGCACTCCGGCGCCGAGGTGCTGATGGTCGATCCCGACGCTGCGCCACCTGGTCGACGAGGTCGAGTGCAAACGTACGTTCGTGCTGGGCGAGGACGACGACAAGATCTGGGGATCGACCGCCGAGCCGCAGCCGTGGGAGGGCGACGAGGGTGCGACCGCGACGATCAACTACACATCCGGCACGACCGCGCGACCCAAGGGCGTACAGCTGACGCATCGCAACAACTGGCTCAACGCGACGGTGTTCGGCTGGCAGGCGTCGGTGTCGGACCGCGACGTCTACCTCCACACGCTGCCGATGTTCCACGCCAACGGCTGGGGGCACCCGTTCGCGGCGACCGGCATGGGCGCCAAGCACGTCGTGCTGCGCCAGGTCGACGGCACCGAGATCCTCAAGCGCATCGAGCAGCACGGCGTCACCTATCTGTGCGCTGCGCCCGCTGTCGTCGCCGCGGCGCTCGACGGCGCGAAGACCTGGGACGGCGAGATCCCCGGACGCGACCGCGTACGCATCATCGTCGCGGGCGCACCGCCGCCGACCCGGACGATCGAGCGCGTACGCGAGGAGCTGGGCTGGGAGTTCATCCAGATCTACGGGCTCACCGAGACCGCGCCACTGCTGACGATGTCCCGTATGCGGGCCGAGTGGGACGACCTCGACCCGCACCAGCAAGCCCTCAACCTCGGCCGGGCCGGAGCGCCGGTCATCGGCGTCCGCATGATGATCGACGACGAAGGCGAGGTGCTGGCGCAGAGCAACCACAACCTCGAGGCCTACTGGGACAACCCCGAGGCCACCGCCGAGGCGCAGGCCGGCGACTGGTTCCACACCGGCGACGGCGGGACGTTCGAGGACGGCTACATCGCGATCGCCGACCGCAAGAAGGACGTCATCATCACCGGCGGCGAGAACGTCTCGTCGATCGAGGTCGAGGACGCGTTGAGCTCGCACCCGTCGGTGCGAGAGGTCGCGGTCATCGGCATCCCCGACGAGAAGTGGGGCGAGCTCGTCACCGCGCTCGTCGTGCTCGACCCCGACGCCGAGCCGGTCGACGAGGCGGGACTCATCGCGCACTGTCGCGAGCACCTCGCGGGCTACAAGTGCCCCAAGAAGATCGAGTTCCGCGACGAGCTCGCTCGTACGGCGACCGGCAAGCTGCAGAAGTTCAAGCTGCGCCAGCCGTACTGGGAGGGCCACGACCGCCAGGTCAACTGACCTCCATCACTTCGCCCTCTTCCACCGCGCGACCCGGAAGTCTGCTGCGCCCTTCGGGTCTTTCGGCAGGTCAGCCCACGCCACGGTGTCCCCGTCGACGAACGCGACGCTGAAGCCCGGCTGGTCGCCCAAGCGCCAGATCGACCCGTCTTCGAGGTCGAGCGCGTACTCGCCGGCGTCGCCCTCGGCACTGCCGTTGCCCCATACGACGAGCCGGTCCGAGAGCCCCAAAGCCATCGTCTGGAGGCCCGGATGGTTCATCCGGATGCCACGAGTCGCGCCAGAGCGCAGGTCCTTGACGAACAGCACCGACGCGCCAGCAGCAGCGCCCGACACGACCCACGCGAGGTGGTGGTCGGACGCGACCAGCCGGGTCACGACCTTGGCCGACCCGAGATCAGCCTGAGCCACGACGCGTTCGTCGTTCGACCCGAGGTCGCGGGCAACGATCCTCGTCGTCCCGCCTTCGGATCCGACCGACGACGACCGGACGAAGTAGAGGGCGTCCTGCGAGACGGCCGGAAGCCCGGCGGCGCCGATGCTCGTGGCTGCAGGCTGGCTTCCGGTGGTTGCCGAACTGAGCACGGCAGCGTCGGTGCCGGCCGTCGCGGCCGCCCAGAACGTACGCCCTGCGGCGACGACCGGCTCGGTCATGCCGAAGACCCGCTTCTGCCGGTCCGACGGTCCGAGACGAGCAGAGCTGTCGACCTGGTGCCGGCCCTTGCCGCTGCTGGCCCAGACGGTCCAGTCGAACAACCCGGGATCCGTGCTCGTCGTCTCGACCCACACGACGTCGGAGCCATCGTGGTCGGCCGCCGTGACCTGGTGACCACGCGACTGCGCGGCGTCGTAGCCCAAGGGGGTGAAGGCCGACGCGCCCAGCCAGCCCACGTGCGGCGTGCCGAGCTGGTCGGCACTCCGGCCCGTGACCTGCGAGACGAGCAGCCGACCGGAGTCGCCGACCCCGAGCACCGTGTGCGGTACGCCGTCACGCGTGGTGGTGATGCGTTGCGGCTTCACCTGCGCCGGCCCGGCATCGTCGGCCGTGGTCAGGGCGTCGACCCAGCTGTCGGCCGCGAAGCTGGTGGCGGCCGGTCGATCCGCCGGGGCGGACGACCCGCAGCCGCCGAGCGTCGCAACGACCGTCGCAGCGACGCAGGCCGCGGCCCACCGGCGAGTACCGGTGAGCCGCGAGTGCTGGCTAGTACGCAATGCCATTGGACTGCAGGTAGTTGCTGGTGAACGTGCCGGTGTTGGCCGAGAAGGTCTTGTCAACCGTGCTCCACACCGAGGTGGACGGGTCGAGGAACTTCACGTTCGCGCCGTCGTTGCTGTATCCGTAGGCGACGATCCAGTGACCGATCGTCTGGTTGGTCGGGTGGCCGTTGTAGTGCGCTCCACCGGCGAACTCGACGGTGTCAGCCGCGACCGGACGGCCGCCGCTGCCGATCGACGACCGCAGCGCCGACTTCACGGTGGCCGCGCTCGGGCTGTCGACCTGCTGGTAGTAGGCAGCGCCGAGCCACCTGTTGACGCCGCGGGTGAAGTTGCCGCTGCCCCACGTGGTCGCGCCGTCGGCCTCGGTCAGCATGTGATTGGGCCCGGCGAAGCTGTCCTGGGTGAACGCCGCACCGTTGTACCGGCTGGTGATGTCCCCGGCGATCATCTTGACGATCATCTTGCCCGAGGCAGGTCCGCACCAGTAGCCCTTGTTCTGGGCGTAGTACGTGTAGTTGAGGGAGCGCGCGGCCGGGGGCGGCGGCGGGATGTCCGGCGGCGGCATGAGCTGTGCGGAGCTGGTCTTGGCGGCCGACTTCGTCGCGGTGCCGTACTGCTGGTCGTACGAACGCTGGGCGGCTGCGTAGGTGGCTTCGGAGATCTTGCCCTGCTCCATCTTGGTGAAGAGCTTGGTCAGCTGGAGCTGGTCGATGCTGGCTTGGTTGTCGGCGAACTGGGCGCCCGGGGCCGAGACATCGCCGCCGCTGCCACCCGATGCGGCCATCGCGGGCGCGCCGATGCCCACGCTGAGGGTCAGCGCCAGCACGGCGGCACTGGCGATCCTGCCGGGCCGGGGCATGGTCACAACGGACCGGCCCCCGAAGGCCCTGTTTCTTGCGTTCATGTCGTTCTCCTCTGTCCGGCCCGGCGACGGTGTGTCGCCGGCACAGCAGAGACGTTCGATCATGGCGCTGCGAAATCGCTTCGAGGCGGGTGCGGCGAATTCGCAGCGGCTTCGCAGCCGGTGTCCGAGCTAGCCGCGGAGCTGGGCGGCGAGGGGGCAGTCGAACGGGTCGCGGGCGCGCAGGCCCACGTTGTTGAGGTAGTCGACCACGATCGCGTACGAATGGAACAACCCGACCTCCATGTAGTCGATGCCCTCCCGTTCGCAATGCGCCCGGACCAACGGTTGGGCCTTCTTCAGGTTGCAGCGCGGCATGTTGGGGAACAGGTGATGCTCGATCTGATAGTTCAACCCACCCATCGCCCAGTCCACCACCGGATTGCCCCGCACGTTCCTGCGACACCATGACCTGACGGCGCAGGAAGTCCAGCTTCATCCCCTCAGGAATGATCGGCATCCCCTTGTGCGCCGGCGCGAACGAGGCACCCAGGCAGAACCCGAACACCGCCATCTGGATCGCGAAGAACGACACCGCCTTCCCCAACGGCAAAAACGTCAACAACACCGCCACATACGCGGTCAGGCGCGACACCACCAGCACCAGCTCCAGGCGCCGCCACGGCTGGTTCGACTGCCTGTCCCGCGCCGCACGGATCGATTCGGCATGCAGGTTCAGACCCTCCAACGTCAACAACGGGAAGAACAACCAGCCCTGCCGTTTCACGAACCACCCCGCAAAACCCTCCGTCCGCTGCGCCACAATCCCGGGCGTGAACGCGATCGCCCCCGCACCAATGTCCGGGTCATACCCCTCCAGGTTCGGGCCCTTGTGATGCATGTTGTGCTTGGCCCGCCACCACGCAAACGACAACCCCGCAAACGCACCAGCCAGAATCCGCGCAGTCCACGAATTCCACGCCGCCGACGTGAACATCTGCCGATGCGCCGCATCATGACCCAGAAAACCGAACTGCGTCACGATCACACCCAACCCTGCGGCCAGGATCAGCTGGAACCACGAATTGCCCAACCAGAAGAACCCGGCCCAGATCGCGAAGAACGCACCCACATGCGCACCGATCTGCAACCAGTAATAGACGTGCGCCCGCTCCAACAACCCCGCCAGCTTCACGTCCTGCACCAGCTCGGTGAAATGACTCACGTACTGGTCGTTGGGCGCAGTGTCGACCTGGGCTTGTGGCGTCATGTGCGGCCTTCCCCGAGTGGACGCACCGTCGCGGCCTGCTGCCGCGGACTGTCTACGTCAGACCATCGTGGCACGCTCAGGCGTGATTCGCGTTTCGGGAACCTGTGAAGTTCGGCAGACTTCGCCGCTTCCGGGCTAGCCCAGGACGAGCAGCAGGTCGCCGCCTTCGGCCTGGCGGGTGTCGGGGATGACGAGGCGGGCGACGGTGCCGGCGTTGGGGGTCGTGATCGAGGCCTCCATCTTCATGGCCTCGATCGTGGCGACGGTCTGCCCAGCCTCGACGACGTCCCCTTCGGCGACGATCGCGTTGACGACGCCGGCGAACGGCACAGCGACGTGCTGCGGGTTGCCGGCGTCAGCCTTTTCGGATGCCGCGACCTTGGAGTCGACGGAGCGGTCGCGGATCTCGGTCGGTCGGAGCTGGCCGTTGATCGTGCCGAGCACGTTGCGCATGCCGCGTTCGTCGGCGTCGCCGATGGCTTCGATGCCGAACAGCAGGAGGTTGCCCTCGGAGACCTCGACCTCGGTCTCGTGGTCGTTGCGCAGACCGTAGAGGAACGCGCCGGTCGGTACGGACGACAGGTCGCCGAACTCGGCGTTGGCCTTGTCGAAGTCCTGCGTCGGCCCGGGGAACAGCAGCCGGTTGAGCGTGTGACGCCGATCGTCGGCCAAGCCCGCGCGCTCGTCATCGGTGAGCTCGGTGACCTTGGGCTTGGCGTGGCGGCCCTGGAGCGCCTTGGTGCGGAACGGCTCGGGCCAGCCGCCGGGCGGGTCGCCCAGCTCACCGGACAGGAAGCCGATGACCGACTCCGGGATGTCGAACGACGCCGGGTCGTCGGCGAACGCCTGGGGGTCGGCGCCGACCGCCACGAGGTGCAGCGCGAGGTCGCCGACGACCTTGGACGACGGCGTCACCTTGACGACGTTGCCGAGGATGTCGTTGGCCGCGGCGTACATGTCCTCGATCTGCTCGAACTTCTCGCCGAGCCCCAAGGCGATGGCCTGCTGGCGCAGGTTGGAGAGCTGTCCGCCGGGGATCTCGTGCCGGTAGACCCGGCCGGTGGGCGCCGGCAGGCCGGACTCGAACGGTGCGTAGAGCCGACGCGTGGCTTCCCAGTAGGGCTCGAGCGCGTTGACCGCGTCGATGTCCAGACCCGTCGTGCGCTCGGAGTGGTTCGTGGCCGCGACCAGCGCCGACATCGGCGGCTGGCTCGTCGTGCCGGCCAGCGCAGCGGAGGCGGCATCGACCGCGTCGACCCCGGCCTCGATCGCCGCGACCAAGGTGGCGAGCTGGCCACCGGGGGTGTCGTGGGTGTGCAGGTGCACCGGCAGGTCGAACCGCTCACGCAGCGCGCGGACGAGCGTACGAGCGGCGGGCGCGCGCAGGAGGCCGGCCATGTCCTTGATCGCCAGCACGTGGGCGCCGGCGTCGACGATCCGGTCGGCGAGCTCGAGGTAGTAGTCGAGCGTGTAGAGCTTCTCGTCGGGGTTGGACAGGTCGGCGGTGTAGCAGAGCGCGACCTCGGCGACAGCGGTGCCGGTCGCGCGTACGGCCTCGATGGCCGGCCGCATCTGGTCGACGTCGTTGAGCGCGTCGAAGATGCGGAAGATGTCGATGCCGGTCTCGGCCGCCTCGTGGACGAACGCGTCGGTGACCTCGGTCGGGTAGGGCGTGTAGCCCACGGTGTTGCGGCCGCGCAGCAGCATCTGCAGGCAGATGTTGGGTGCCGCTTCACGCATCGCGGCGAGGCGCTCCCACGGGTCCTCCTTGAGGAACCGCAGCGCCACGTCGTACGTCGCGCCGCCCCACGCCTCGATGCTCAACAGCTGCGGCGTCGTCCGCGCGACATACGGGGCGACCGTGACGAGGTCGCGCGTACGTACGCGGGTCGCGAGCAGCGACTGGTGTGCGTCGCGGAACGTCGTGTCGGTGACGCCGACGGTCTCGCGCTGGCGCAGTGCCTCGGCGAACCCCTCGGGTCCGAGCTGCAGGAGCAGCTGGCGCGATCCGTCCGGCGCCGGGACCGAGAGGTCGACCTGGGGCAGCTTGGAGCGCGGGTCGATCGAGGTCGGTGCGGCGCCGTTGGGCTTGTTGACCGTGACGTCCGCGAGCCAGGACAAGATCTTGCCGGCCGGGTCGGACGCGCCGTGCGCCTCGAGCAGGTCAGGGTGGCCCTCGATGAACGTCGTCGTGACGTGACCCGCGCGGAAGTCGGGGTTGGCGAGCAGGCCCTTGAGGAACGGGATGTTGGTCGAGACGCCGCCGACGTGGAACTCGCTCAGCGCGCGCTCGGCCCGGGTCACCGCTGCCTCGAAGTCGCGGCCGCGGCAGGTCAGCTTGGACAGCATCGAGTCGAAGTGCGCGCTGACGACGGCGCCCGTGAAGGTCGTGCCGCCGTCGAGGCGTACGCCCGGTCCGCCCGGGGAGCGGTAGGAGGTGATCGTGCCGGTGTCGGGGCGGAAGCCGTTGGCCGGGTCCTCGGTCGTGATGCGGCACTGCAGCGCAAAGCCTCGCGCCTTGATCGTCTTCTGGTCATCGAGTCCGAGATCGACCAAGGTGTCGCCTGACGCAATCCGCATCTGCGCCTGCACGAGGTCGACGTTGGTGACCTCCTCGGTGACGGTGTGCTCGACCTGGATGCGCGGGTTCATCTCGATGAAGACGTAGCGGTCGTCGGCGCCCAGAAGGAACTCGACGGTGCCGGCGCAGGAGTAGTTGATCGACTCGGCGAACTTGACCGCGTCGGCGCACATCGCCTTGCGGGTCGCCCGATCGAGGTTGGGCGCCGGGGCGATCTCGACGACCTTCTGGTGCCGGCGCTGCACCGAGCAGTCCCGCTCGCGCAGGTGCACGACGTTGCCGCGCTGGTCGGCGAGGATCTGGACCTCGATGTGCCGGGCGTCGACCACGGCTTCCTCGATGAAGCAGGTCGGATCACCGAACGCTCCGTCGGCCTCGCGCATCGCGGCTTCGATCGACTCGCGCAGCTTCGCCGGATCGTCGACCCGGCGCATGCCGCGGCCGCCACCGCCGGCGACGGCCTTGACGAACAGCGGGTACGTCAGCTTGTCGGACGCCGACATCAGCTCGTCGACATCGGCCGACGGCTCGACGGAATTGAGGGTCGGCACTCCGGCCGCCTTGGCCGCGGCGATCGCCGATGCCTTGTTGCCGGTCAGCTCGAGGACCTGCCGCGGCGGGCCGATGAACGTGATGCCGGCGCGCTCGCACGCCTCGGCGAGGTCGGGGTTCTCCGACAGGAATCCATAGCCGGGATAGATCGCATCGGCGCCTGCGCTGACCGCGGCCCCAACGATCGCCTCCGGGTCGAGGTAGGCGCGAACCGGGTGACCACGTTCGCCGATCTCGTACGCCTCGTCGGCCCGCACCCGGTGCTCCGAGCCACGGTCCTCGTAGGGGAACACCGCAACGGTCTGGGCGCCCAGCTCCTGGGCAGCACGGATCGCCCTGATGGCGATCTCACCGCGGTTGGCGACGAGAATCTTCTGGAACAACGGGATCGTCCTTGCTCGGCGGAAGCGTCGGGGTCAACCTATCGTTCGCGCGTTGCCGGCACATTGCGAGGGTTCCCTCATGTTTCGGGACGGGTTGTCCCGGCTCGGCATGTGGACGCCGTCCTCGCGATATGTGACGAAGCGAACGCATCCGCTCCCCGCAGCGGTGCACAGCGTCACGAATCGCGGAGGGCAGGTCGGCTAGCTTCGCTTCTTGTGCCAGATCACGACGTGCTGGTCGGCGATCAGGGCGGGGAGGTTCTGCGGCAGCTTGCTCTGCGCGAGCTCGGTCTGCAGCTCGGCGACCTTCTCCTGCAGCGCCAGGACCTGGTTCTCGAGCTCGATGACGCGCTTGACGCCCTCGAGGCCGAGTCCCTCGGCGGTGAGCCGGGCGACGGTGCGCAGCAGCTCGATGTCACGCAGCGAGTAGCGGCGCCCACCGCCACCCGTGCGCCCCGCCTCGACCAGGCCGAGCCGGTCGTACGTCCGCAGGGTCTGCGGGTGCAGGCCGGACAGCTCGGCCGCCACGCTGATCACGAAGACCTTGGCCTCGGGCCCCGGAGGGCTGAACGGACTGGAGCTCATCACGTCACCGCCTCGAACAATCCATCACGTGGCGAGGATGCGCCACGCAGCTCACGCAAGGTCTCGATCGCCGCCTTGGCCTCGTCAGGCAGCTCGGTCGGCACCTGCACCTCGACCGTGACGAGGAGATCGCCGTGGCCGCCGGCCTTCTTGAGGCCACCCTTGCCGGTGGCCCGGAACGTACGCCCGTTGGGCGTGCCGGCCGGGATCTTGATGCGTACGGGCGGCCCGTCGAGCGTCGGCACCTGGATCTGCGCGCCGAGCGCAGCCTCGTCGAACGCGACCGGCACGGTGATCGTCAGGTGATCGCCCTTGCGGCCGAACAGCTTGTGCGGCTCGACATGCACGACGAGGAACAGGTCACCGGCAGGACCGCCGGCGTCGCCCTTGCCACCCTTGCCCTTGAGCCGGATGCGCTGACCGTCCTTGACGCCCGCCGGCACCTTGACGTTGAGCGTGCGGCTCGACGGAGCACGGCCCGAGCCGCGGCAGACCTCGCACGGGTGCTCGACGATCAGCCCTCGGCCGCGGCACTGGTCGCACGGCTCGGTCATCGCGAACAGGCCACCGGCGGCGCCGGTCTGCATGCCGCTGCCCTCGCACTTGCTGCAGACCTTGGGCACGGTGCCGGGCCGGGCGCCGGTGCCGTGGCAGTTGGCGCAGGCCTCGTCGCTCGTCATCCGCAGCGGCAGGGTCGCACCCTCGACGGCCTGCTCGAACGTGATCGTCGCCTCGGTCTCGAGGTCATCGCCCTTGCGCGGCTGCGGCTGGCGCTGACGCCCACGACCCCGGCCGCCGAACAGGCCACCGAAGAGGTCGCTGACGTCGAAGTCGGGCTGGCCAGGTCCGCCCGGAGGACGGAATCCGGCGTTGCCGCCGCGGAACTGCCCGAACAGGGTGCGCTGCTCGTCGTACTCCTTGCGCTTGTCCTTGGACGACAGCACGGCGTAGGCCTCGGAGACCTCCTTGAAGCGCTCCTCGGCCGCCTTGTTGCCGGGGTTGGAGTCGGGATGGTTGTCGCGCGCGAGCTTGCGATAGGCCTTCTTGATGTCGTCCTGCGACGCATCCTTCTTGACGCCGAGGACCTTGTAGAAGTCCTTGGTCGCCCAGTCACTGGCTGCCATCCCGTCCTCCTTCTCCTGGCTTACTCGTCAGGCGCTTCGTCCGTGAGGACGTCGTCCTGTTCTGCTGATTCTTCCGGTGCAACCGCCGCTGCGGGGTCGACCACGCCGACAGTCGCGGGACGAAGCACGCGGTCGCCGACCTTGTAGCCGGTACGCATGACGGTGTCGACCGTCGTCGTGTCCACCTCGGCGGACTCGCCGGCGTGGAACACCGCCTCGTGCAGCGATGGGTCGAATGCCTCGCCCTTGGCGCCGAACGCCTCGAGCTTGTGCTTGGCAACGGCCTGCTGCAGCGAGTCGGCGACGGCCTTGAAGCCACCCTCGAGCTCGCCGTGGTCGGCGGCCCGGGCGATGTCGTCGAGCACCGTCAGCAATCGACTGCAGCACGGCGGCCTCACCCTGCGCGCGTACGAGCTCACGGTCGCGGTCGACGCGACGCTTGTAGTTGATGTACTCCGCCTGGAGCCGCTGGAGGTCAGCCGTGCGCTCGGCCAGCTGCTCCTCCGCAGTGGGCTCCTTCGGCTCTGGCTCGGCCGGGGCCGCGGCCGGCTCAGGGACTTCCTCAGTCCCTGAGTCGACCGGCGTCTCCTGCTCGGGGGCCGAGCCCTCGTCGGGCTGGGTCACTTGGACTCATCCTTGGACTCGCCCTCGGCCGGCTCGTCGTCGACGATCTCGGCCTCGACGACGTCATCGTCGTCATCGGCCGCGTCGGCGGTCGGAGCGTCCGCACCGGAGGCCTGGGCCTCGGCCGCTGCGGCGGCGTACATCGCCTCACCCATCTTGGAGCTCGACTCGCCGAGCTTGGTCACGGCCGCCTGCACGGCGTCCGCGTCCTCACCCTTGAGCGCCTCGTTGAGGGCATCGAGATCGGCCTGCACCTCGGTCTTGACGTCGTCGCCGACCTTGTCGCCGTTCTCCGCGAGGAACTTCTCGGTGGTGTGGGCCAGCGACTCGGCCTGGTTGCGGACCTCGACGGATTCGCGCCGCTTGCGGTCCTCCTCGGCGTACTGCTCGGCGTCCTTGACCATCTTGTCGATGTCGTCCTTGGACAGCGCCGAGCCGCCGGTGATCGTCATCGACTGCTCCTTGCCGGTGCCGCGGTCCTTGGCGGACACGTTGACGATGCCGTTGGCGTCGATGTCGAACGTGACCTCGATCTGCGGCACGCCGCGCGGGGCCGGGGGCAGCCCGGTGAGCTCGAACGTGGCCAGCAGCTGGTTGCCGGCGGCCATCTCGCGCTCGCCCTGGTAGACCTGGATCGCGACGGACGGCTGGTTGTCGTCGGCCGTCGTGAAGACCTCGGACCGCTTGGTCGGGATCGTCGTGTTGCGCTCGATGAGCTTCGTCATGACGCCGCCCTTGGTCTCGATGCCGAGGCTCAGCGGGGTGACGTCGAGCAGGAGCACGTCCTTGACCTCGCCCTTGAGCACGCCGGCCTGCAGGCTCGCGCCGATCGCGACGACCTCGTCGGGGTTGACGCCCTTGTTGGGCTCCTTGCCGCCGGTCATCTCCTTGACGAGCGCCGAGACGGCGGGCATACGGGTCGAGCCGCCGACCAGGACGACGTGGTCGATCGCGCTGAGGGCGATGCCGGCGTCCTTGATCACGCTGTTGAACGGCGCCTTGGTGCGCGCGAGCAGGTCGGCGGTGATCTTCTCGAACTCCGAGCGGGTCAGCGTCTCGTCGAGGAACACGGGGTTCTTCTCGGCGTCGACCGTGATGTAGGGCAGGTTGATCGAGGTCGAGGACGAGCTCGACAGCTCGATCTTGGCGCGCTCGGCGGCCTCGCGGACGCGCGGCATGGCCATCTTGTCCTTGGTCAGGTCGAGGCCCGTGCTGCTCTTGAACCGCGTGACGATCCAGTCGACGATCTTCTCGTCCCAGTCGTCACCACCGAGGTGGTTGTCACCGCTGGTCGCCTTGACCTCGATGACGCCGTCGCCGATCTCGAGCAGGGACACGTCGAACGTGCCGCCGCCGAGGTCGAACACCAGGATCGTCTGGTCGTCGCCCTTGTCGAGGCCGTACGCGAGCGCGGCCGCGGTGGGCTCGTTGATGATGCGGCTGACGTTGAGGCCTGCGATCTCGCCGGCCTCCTTGGTCGCCTGACGCTGGTGATCGTTGAAGTACGCCGGCACGGTGATGACCGCGTCGGTGACGGGCTCACCGAGGTAGGCCTCGGCGTCGCGCTTGAGCTTCTGCAGGACGAACGCCGAGATCTGCTGCGAGTTGAACGTCTTGCCGTCGATCTCGGTCTTCCAGTCCGTGCCGATGTGGCGCTTGACGGAACGGATCGTACGATCGACGTTCGTCACGCCCTGGCGCTTGGCGACCTCACCGGCCAGCACCTCGCCGTCCTTGGCGAACGCGACGACCGACGGGGTCGTGCGGGCGCCCTCGGCGTTGGCGATGACGGTGGGCTCGCCACCTTCGAGTACGGCGACGACCGAGTTGGTCGTGCCGAGGTCAATTCCGACCGCTCTGGCCATGGTGTTTCCTCCTGCTGTTGGGGTGCTGGTGACTTCAAGAATGTGTGTCAACTGACTTGAGTCTGATGTTATCAACTTTGACCTGAGCCGATTCATTCCGGGTCACGACAAAGCGATCCGATAGTTTTCGGACATGAAGTCTCTTGCGCGACCGATCGCGGTCCTCGCCCTGGCCGTTTCCATGGTGAGCGCCTGCGGGGTGGCCGGATCGGACGACAAGACCGATGAGCCATCGCCGCGCAGCTCGGCGTCGGGGCTGAACGCGAAGCCCGCCGGCGGCGACACGATCTCCACGGATGACTTCACCTACACCGTGCCGGAGGACTGGAAGGAATCCCCGAACTCGAGCGCCATCACCTTGGCTGTCGACTCGAAAGACCCCGACGGCTTCGCCGACAACATCAACGTGATCAAGGACGACACCATCGTCGGGCTCGAGGGCAAGAAGCTCGCGGACGCCGTCGAGCAGGTGCTCGAGGACGCCAACGCGACCGGCATCGCTGTCAAGGACCGCGTCCAGGTCGGTGGCGAGGACGCCGTGCACGTCGGGGCGGTCTTCGATCTCAACGGCACCAGGTACCGCACGGAGCTGTACGCCTTCACCCACGACGAGACCGGCTACGTCGTGACAATGTCGTTCAGTCCAGACGTGGCCACGGCCGAGCGCGACAAGGTCAGCGAGTCGATCCTCACGACGTGGGAATGGGAGTCCTGACATGGGGCCTGTGACCATGCACCTCGTGGGGTCTAGTGTGCTGGCATGACTGAGGCTGACGACCGTAGCGACGCCTGGGCGCGTGCTGCGCACGAGCTCGTGACCGAGACCGCGTCACGTCAGATCTCCCGGGACATTGCACACCTGGCGGAGATCGAGGTCGACAGCCATGGCATCCACGCGGTCGCGCCGCCCGAGGGATATCGAGCACCGCCCTCAGGCGTGATCACGACCCACGTGCTCGCCCGATCGCGCGACGTTCCCGAAGCCACCGTCGAGACGCGCGTCGCCGTCTGGGTCGCCAAGGAGCCCAACGAGCCCGCAGTGCTGCTGACCCGCGTCGGCAGCGACCGGGTCCTCGAGCTCGCCGCGTCTGACCTGGAGCCCGAGCCGAACGCGCAGGCTCGCGGACAGGTCAACGACTATGTCGCCGTCGTCATCGCGCACATGGTCTCGTCCCTCAACGCCGCGATGCAACGGACGTACGGCCACGAGTCCGACTCGGACGTCGCCGAGTACGACCGCAACAACTGATTGAACATTTCACTGTTCTCGGGACAGCCTGTGTGAGCCGCCCCTAGGTTTCGGGCATGAATCTGAGAATGTGGTCCGCCATCACGGCGATTTTGCTCCTCACAGCGTGCGGTGGGGGCAAGCCTGAGAAGGCGGAGCCCACGGCGACCAAGCCGGACGTCAGCAAGGTCAAGATCGACGGCGACGCGTCGGCTCCGGTCAACAAGCTGGCCATCAAGGCCATCGCCGACCTGCAGGCGTACTGGACCGACGAGTACCCCGACCTCTACGGCAAGAAGTACAAGGCCGTGAAGGGTGGCCTCTTCGCCTCGACGTCCGAGTCGACCGCCGGACCCGACTGCGCCAACAGCTATTCGGACGTCAAGGGCAATGCGTTCTACTGCAAGCTCGACGACTCGGTCGCCTGGGATGCGCAGGAGCTGCTGCCCGACCTGCAGAAGAAGTACGGCGACTTCGTCATCCCCGTCGTGCTGGCCCATGAATGGGGTCACGCGATGCAGCAGCGCTCCGGGTTCTTCGACGCGAACAAGCTGACGGTCTCGTCCGAGCTCCAGGCGGACTGCTTCGCCGGCGCCTGGTCCAAGCACGCCCAGAAGACCAAGGCGTTCAAGGTCACCGCTGCAGACCTCGACACCGCCCTGGCCGGCATCCTGGAGCTGCGGGACACCCCGGGCACCAGCAGCGAGGACGCCTCGGCTCATGGCAGCGGCTTCGACCGGGTCAGCGCATTCCAGGACGGCTTCGAAGCCGGAGCCAAGAAGTGCAAGTCGTACGAGGACGGGACGCCGATCGTGCTCGAGCTGCCGTTCACCAGCGAGGAAGACGCCGCTGCGGGTGGCGATGCGCCGTACGACACGATCGTCAACAAGGTCCCCTACGACATCGAGGACTACTGGACGCAGGTCTTCCCGAAGATCGCCAACGGAAAGGCATGGACGCCGCTCAAGGACTATGTGCCGTTCGACCCCTCGAACGCGCCGGCTTGCGGCGGTGACTCCACTGCCGAGTTCTCGCTGTTCTACTGCGTGCCGGACGACTACATCGGCTTCGACAACGTGAGCACGATGCCCGAGGTCTACCGCCAGGGCGGCGACTATGCGGTCACCACACTGTTGGCCACGCAGTGGGGGCTGGCGGCACTCGCTCGGCTCGGCGACGAGTCGGACGCGAAGGTCTCGACACTCCGCGGCGACTGCTTCGCCGGCGCCTACTCGGCCAGTGTGATCCTGCACGACCGAGCGGAGACCAGCACGTTCAGCATCTCGCCTGGTGACCTCGACGAGGGAATCAAGGCGCTGCTGGTGTTCCGTGGCGAGGGTGACGTCAACCGGCAAGGCGCGGGATACGGCCGGGTCGAGGCGTTCCGCACGGGCGTCATGGACGGCGTCGCTCCCTGCGTCACCTACAAGGGCTGATGAGCAGGACCGCCGAGGTCAGCTGCGGCTGTCCTCGGCGGTGAGCCGGTCAATCCGTCACTTCTGCCGCACGGTGCAGCAACAGTGCCCTTTCGCGCTCGTTCTGGGTCAGGCCCGCCGCGCGCTCGAACTCGGCTCGCGCCTCTTGGGTGCGACCGAGCTTGGCCAGCAGGTCGCCCCGCACGCTCGGCAGCAGGTGATAGCCGGCGAGCTCCGGTACGTCCAGCAGCTCGTCCGCGAGGGCGAGCCCGACGGCGGGCCCTTCGGACATCGCCAGAGCCACGGCGCGGTTGAGCTCGACGACGGCCGATCCGGACAGCACCGCGAGCAACTCGTAGAGCCCGGCGATGCGAGCCCAGTCGGTCTCGTCAGCCGTGCGCGCCCGGGCATGACACGCCGCGATGCCGGCCTGCAGGACGTACGGGCCGGGTGGCCGGCCGAGCGACTCGGCTCTCTCGAGAGCGGCGAGCCCGCGGCGGATCAGCAGGTGGTCCCAGCGCGTACGGTCCTGCTCGAGCAGCAGGACGGGGCTGCCGTCGTCAGCGGTGCGGGCGGCCGCGCGTGACGACTGGATCTCCATCAGGGCGATCAAGCCGTGCACCTCCGGCTCGCTCGGGGCCAGCGTCGCCAGGATCCGCCCCAGCCGTACGGCCTCGTCGCACAGCGCCGGCCGGAGCCAGTCGTCACCGGCGGTCGCCGAGTAGCCCTCGTTGAACAACAGGTAGAGCACCCCGAGCACCGCGGCGAGCCGGGCGGCGCGCTCGTCCTCAGCGGGCTCCTCCATCGGAGCACCGACCTCGGCGAGCGTCTTCTTGGCGCGCGTGATGCGCGCGCCGATCGTGGGTTCGGACGTCAGGAAGGATCGCGCGATCTCCTTGGTCGTCAGCCCCGCGAGGAGCCGCAGAGTCAGCGTGATCTGGGCGTCCGACGACAACGCCGGGTGACAGCAGATGAACATCAGCCGCAGCACGTCGTCCTCGACGTGGTCGATCGATGACTCGATGCCGGCCACGATGTCCTCCTTCCGCTGCTCGAGCTCGCCGTAGGCGCGGTCCTGTCGTTCGCGGCGGCGGAACGTGTCGATCGCGCGACGCTTGGCCACCGCCATCAGCCAGGCACCCGGTTTGTCGGGTATGCCGGACTCCGGCCACTGCGCGAGCGCCGCCTCGAGGGCGTCCTGGGCGAGATCCTCGGCGAGCCCGACGTCACGGGTGATCCGTACGAGCGCGGCGACGAGCCGGGTCGACTCGAGTCGCCACACCGCCTCGACCGAGCGGTGGAGGTCTGCATCGGCCATGACACCGATCCAACCACCACCGCCCGGCGGCGGGTACTACTGCTGGAAGGCGCCGCGTCAGTTGTCGGTCAGGCTGCCGGCCACCTGCCGCAGCTCGGTGACGACCTCGAGGTCGGGCCAGTGCTCGACGTGCAGGTCGACGAAGCCGCGGGTCCAGGCCGTGGCGTCCTCGAACGTCGGAGCCTCGATCAGCATGAATCCGCCGACGACCTCCTTGGTCTCCGCGAACGGCCCGTCGGTCATCATGACTTCGCCGCCCCGTGACGCGACGCGGATCGCGGCTGAGCTCGGTGCGAGACCGGCATCGGTGACGACCTTCGCGTGCCGCTCGTCAGCCACATGGGCGAACATCGCGTCGATCAGCTCGGCCGGAGGTGCTTCGCCGACGTTCTCGTCGACGTGGATCAGGACGAGGTATCGCATGCCGATCAGAGCCCCGGCTGGGCGTCGTCAGGCCCGAAGACCTGGCGAATGACGCTCGTACCCTCGAAGCCCGGCCAGGTGTCGAGGTGGATCTGCATGAAGCGACGGGACCACTCGACTGCCTCCTCGACGGACCGGCAGTCGTACATGCCATAGCCGCCGATGACTTCCTTGGCCTCCGTGAAGGGGCCGTCCGTGACCGTGAGCTTCCCGCCGGAGATGCGGATGTGCGGGCTCGTCTCGATCGCGGCGAGGCCGCCCTGGTCGACGACGACGCCGGCGGCGACCGCTTCGGCGCCGAAGGCACCGATCGCCTCGAACAGCTCAGGCGGCGGCGGGCCCCAGGGCTGGGCGGGATCGGACTCGATGTAGCTGAGGAATCGCATGAGGTCTCCTTGTGTCGGTGGCGGCCCGTCCGGGCCAGCCTTTCACTCATACGTCGAGCGGTGGGCCCCGATTTCGACATGGTCTCGAAAGAATCTTCAGAATCTTTCCCGAGAGAGGTGCGTCACAAAGTTGAACGCGTTCAGAACCATGGCCTACAGTCGAAGACATCAGAGTTGAACACGTTCAATAGAGGAGCATCACCATGAACTGGACCGTCGGCGCATACATCGCCTATCTGCTCATCGCCGTGCCGATCACGGTGTGGGTCGCCTCGACGCTGTCGCACAACGGCCGCGTCTTCCTCGACGATGTCTTCGACAGCAACCACGCGCTCGCCGATGCCATCAACAAGCTGCTGGTCGTCGGCTTCTATCTGATCAACCTCGGCTTCGTGATGCTGTACGTGCGCGGGGGTGGCGAGGTCGCCGACCTGGCGGAGCTGTTCGAGACCTTGAGCGTCAAGATCGGCATCGTGATGCTGGTGCTCGGCGTGGTCCACTTCGTCAACGTCATGGTGTTCTCGTCGATGCGCCGCCGGGGCCGCGCCGACGCACGCCGCGCGCAGATGCCGCCGGCGATGATGAACCAGCCGTACGCGCCCTACCCGCCGCAGCCGCAGCGCTGAGTCGGCTCGGGGGCGACTAGATTGGCCATCGTGACCGACATCCCAGCGCGCTCGACCAAGGCCGAGCAGACCAGGCAGTCGATCATCGACGCGGCGATGCGGCTGTTCCGGTCCGGGGGCTACGACCAGGCGACGATGCGGGCGATCGCCGACGAGGCGGGCGTCTCGGTCGGCAATGCCTACTACTACTTCTCGTCCAAGGAACACCTGATCCAGGCGTACTACGACCAGATCCAGGCCGCGCACGCCGAGGCCGCCGAGGCGCCGCTGACCGACGCGGAGGGTTTCACGGACCGACTGCGCGGCGTGCTGCTGGCCTGGGTCGACGTGGCCGAGCCGTACCACGAGTTCGCCGGCAAGTTCTTCAAGAACGCCGCGGAGCCCAGCAGCCCGCTGTCACCGTTCAGCGAGGACTCGACGGCGGCCCGCGAGGCGGCGATCGAGCTGCACCTGCGGGTCATCGACGGCTCCGACCTCAAGCTCGCCAAGGGTCTGCGCGAGGAGCTGCCCGAGCTGCTCTGGCTCCTGCAGATGGGCATCGTGCTGTTCTGGGTGCACGACACCAGCGACGGCCAGCAGCGGACTCGCGACCTGGTCGATCAGGCGGTCCCGATCATCGACCGGATGCTGCGGCTCACCCGGCTCCCGGGCGTACGCGGTGTGGTCGACGACATCGTCGGCCTGATCCACATGATCCGGCCCTAGTCACCCGGGCGCGTCAGCGCACGGCGACGACGATGACGCCGACGGCGACGCCGACGATCAACACACCGAGCACCGACGCCAGCATCACCGGACCGCCGAAGCCGGGCAACGGCTCGCCCGTCCTGATCGCCCGCTCGATCGCCCGCCACCGCGCCAGGACTGAGCGATCGCGAGCCCGGCCGCAGCCAGCAGGCACAGCGAGGCGATGATCTTGACCCAGTCGTCCAGATCGACGGCCGGGGTGTGGACCGCCACGGCGCCAGCGAGCAGCGCCAGCGCCGTGCGGACCCAGGCGAGGAACGTTCGCTCGTTGGCAAGCGTGAAGCCGCGCGTCGGGCTCGTCGCCCTCGCTCGAAGACCTGCTTGGGAAAGCGCGAGTCACTCATGACGGTGACGGTCGCGTGGGCGTCGCACATCTGGTCGCCCTGCAGACAACCTTCGCAGCGACCATCTGGCGTACGCACGAGACATCGCCGCAGTCGGCCACGTGATTGGTCGGCGTCTGGCAGGTGTCGCAGCTGCCGACCAGAGCGGTGTGGTCCGAGAAGTTCATCGCGATCCGGTCGTCGAAGACATACAGCGAGCCCTCCCAGAGACCGTCGTCGCCGTACGCCTCGCCGTACGTCGCGATGCCACCGTCGAGCTGGTAGACCTCCTGGAAGCCGCGGTGCTTCATGAGCGGCGTGAGCACCTCGCAGCGGATCCCGCCGGTGCAGTAGGTCACGACCGGCTGGTCCTTGAGGTGGTCGTACGCCCCGCTGTCGAGGGCCGCGATGAACTCACGCGTCGTCTCGACCGGTGGGCGGATGGCGCCGGCGAAGTGCCCGATCGCCGACTCGATCTGGTTGCGGCCGTCGAAGAACACGACGTCCTTGGACTCGACGAGGGCGTGCAGCTCGGCCGGCGTGAGGTGCGTGCCGCCATCGACGACGCCGCTCTCGTCGACCTCGAGCTCATCGGGCGCTCCGAACGTCACGAGCTCGTCGCGCACCCGGACGGACAGTCGCGGGAAGTCGGCGGTCGTGCCGTCGTCGCGGGCCCGGCCCTCGCTCCACTTGAAGTCGATCTCCTTGAACGGGGCGTACGCGCGGGTGCCGCGGACGTACTTCTTGAGCTGGACCACGTCACCGCCGACCGTCGCGTTGATGCCGTCCTTGGAGACGATGATGCGGCCGCGTACGCCGAGCGAGTCGCAGAGCGTGTGCTGCCAGATGCCGGATCGCTTCGGGGTCGGCCAGCGGAGTGAAGGCGTAGAACAGCAGGACTTTCGGGGTGGCCACGGCGCAATTCTACGAGGCGCGCGGCGGGTCAAGCGATCACAGGATGGCCTCGCCGCCCCAGGGGGAGTTGAATGGCGCCATGGACCCCTTCAACGTGCACACCCAGGCAGCAGAGCTCCTCGAGACCGCGCAGGAGAGCAGCTCCGGCCGCGCGGCCTACATGCCAGTGGGCGGACCCGGCACCGAGATGACCCAGACGATCATCGCCCTGGCCGGCGGCTTCCGGCTCGACGAGCACGAGAACCCGGGCGAGGCCACGGTCCTCGTGCTGTCCGGAGAGGTCGAGCTGGGCTCCGGCGACTCGGTGTGGTCCGGCTCCGAGGGTGACCTGCTCGACGTGCCCGATGCCCGCCACCACCTGCTGGCGAAGACCGACGCGACGGTCCTGCTCACCTCGGTGAAACGCCGCTCCGGCCTCACCGCGTGAGCGAGCTCCACGAGCTGGACGCGACGGCGCAGGCGGCCGCTCTCCGTTCTCGACAGGTGTCGTCGGTCGAGCTCGTGCAGCACCACCTCGACCGGATCGCCACACACAGCACGACGCTCGGCGCCTTCATCACGGTCACCGCGGAGCAGGCGCTCGAGCGGGCAGCCGAGGCGGACGCGCAGATCGCCGCGGGCGAAGCGCCGCCGTTCGCCGGTGTGCCGACGGCGTTCAAGGACCTGACCTTCACGCAAGGCATCCCGACGTCGATGGGATCCGCGGGAATGCGCGACTTCGTGCCGGGCATCAACGCGTACGTCGTCGACCTCGTGGAGGCGGCCGGCTTCATCAGTCTCGGCAAGACCAACGCCCCGGAGTTCGGCCTCTCGTCCTACACCGACAACGACGTGATCGGACCGGCTCGTACGCCATGGGACCCGGCCCGCAATGCCGGAGGGTCCAGCGGCGGGGCTGCGGCCGCGGTGTCCGCCGGCCTGGTGCCCGTGGCGCAGGGCAGCGACGGCGGCGGCTCGATCCGCATACCGGCGAGCGCCTGCGGGATCTTCGGGTTCAAGCCGAGCCGGGGCCGGGTCAGCGCGGGGCCGGTCGGGTCGGACTGGAGCGGGCTCGCCGGCGACGGCCCGCTGACGCGCACGGTGCGGGACGCGGCGGCCCTGCTCGACGCCATGGCTCACCCCGAGCCCGGCGACGTGCGGCCGCTGCCGGAGCCCACCGTCCCGTACGCCGAGTGGGCGAGCCGGGCACCGCGGCGCATGCGCATCGCCAGGTGGTCGCAGACCCACCTCGACGGCATCGCCCCGGGCCCTGACGCGGTCGACGCGTGGGAGTCGGCGAGCCGGCTGCTGGAGTCGCTGGGTCACGAGCTCATCGACATCGACAACCCGTTCCCGCAGGAGCTCGAGCCGCAGTTCAACGTCATCTGGTCGAGCGGCATCGCCTCGGCGGCGATCCCGCCCGAGGCCGAGGCTGTGCTGCGTCCCAACACGCGCTACTGGCGTGATCGCGGGCGCGCGTCGACGGCGATCGAGCTGACCCAGGCGCTGCAGTTCCTCGAGCTCACGACGCGGCAGGTCGTCACGGACCTTCAGGCGTACGACGCCTTCCTGACGCCGACGCTGGCGTTGCCGCCGCAGCCGGTGGAGTGGTTCAACGAGTCGGGCGATCCGATGGAGGATCACCGCCGGGAGCTGCTGTTCACGCCGTACACCGCGCTCTACAACATGAGCGGGCAGCCGGCGGCGAGCCTGCCGCTGCACTGGACTGCTGACGGCCTTCCGGTCGGCGTCATGCTCGCGGGGCTGCCGGGGCAGGACGGGCCGCTGTTCAGCCTGTGCGCCCAGGTCGAGGCGGCCGCCCCATGGCACGACCGCCGGCCGCCGGGCTTCGGCTGATCAGTCAGTCGCGCGCGGTCATCACGATGGGGTCGCCATCGGTGATGGCGATCGTGTGCTCGACGTGAGCGCCACGCGAGCCGTCCGCGCTGCGGATCGTCCAGCCGTCGTCGTCCATGACGATCTCGTCGGTCGTGTGCAGGAACCACGGCTCGATCGCGATCACGAGTCCCGGCTTGAGCGGGAATCCGCGGCCGGCCCGCCCGTCGTTGGGGATGTGCGGGTCGCCGTGCATCGTGCGGCCGACACCGTGGCCGCCGAACTGGGTGTTGATCTTGAGGCCGTGCGAGCGGCCGACGTCGCCGATCGCGGCGGAGATGTCGCCGACCTTGTTGCCCGCGCGGGCGACCTTGATGGCGGCGTCGAGCGCCTCCTGGGCGTGGTCGATCAGGCGTACGTCCTCCTCGCGCGGCGTGCCGACGATGACGCTGAGCGCCGAGTCGCAGACCCAGTTGTCGACCGAGGCGGCGAAGTCGAAGCTCACCAGGTCACCGTCGCGGAGCTTGTACTTGTGCGGGAGCCCGTGCAGCACGGCGTCGTTGACCGAGGTGCACAGGACCTTGCCGAACGGCATCGCGCCGAACGACGGGTGGTAGTCGATGTAGCACGACTCGGCGCCCCGCTCGCGGATCATCTTGTGCGCGAGGGCGTCGAGGTCCAGCAGGTCGACGCCCACGTCGGCGGCTTCGGAGAGTGCGGTCAGCACAGATGCGACGAACCGGCCGGCGGGGCGCATCTCGTCGATCTGGGTGGGCGTGAGGAGCTCGATCATCGTCGGCCTTCCTTGCTGATGGGAGTGGGTCGGGAGCCGACGAGGGCGAGCGCAAGGCCCGCGACTCCGGCGGCGGCGGTGAGCGAGCTGCCGAAGATCTGTCCCGTGGGGGCGCTGAACGCCGAGGAGGCGGCGAGCGCACCACCCAGCAGGGCAGCCGCGACGGCGGCGTGGTCGCGTGGCGTGTGCTGCGTGCGGACGCTCCACGACTGGTAGATGACACCCGCGCAGACGACGGCGCCGACGATCACCGCGGCGCGGCCGGCGCCGGCGGCTTGCTTGCTGAGGTCGCCGCCGACCAGGTCGACGACGTACGCGATCAGCACGACCGATCCTGCGATCGTCGCAACCAGCAAGGCACGACTGCCCTTCATACGCCCTGCCTCACGTGTCGTCTCATCGGCGCCAAGCGTACGCCGGGACGGGCAAGACCTCGCCTCCGTATGACCTCGACGCCGCTGCCGCCTGGTGAGAGGGTGTCCAGATGGCGGAGCTCGAGGATCCCGATCAGTGGGTCGTCGACTCACCAGCGGTCGGGACCGGGCTGCAACCCACGCGGTTCCGCGGTGACAAACCGCCACGCAAGCCGCCGCGTTCGGCGGCGCCGGTAGCGCTCACGATCTCCGGCGGTGGCTTTCGGGCCACGCTCGCGGGTCTCGGTGCGATCCGGCTGATCGCCGATGCCGGGATGCTCGCAGATCTCCGGTATGTCTCGTCGGTCTCCGGCGGTTCACTGGCGAACGGTCTGCTGGCGTCACGCTGGCCGCTGCTGCGGGATGCCGGGTTCACGGGTGCCGCGGTGCAGGAGCACCTGATCGACCCGTTCGTCGAGCGCATCTCGTCGCAGTCCTTGAAGTGGTCGCTGGTGCGTGGGATCTGGCGAACGGTCGGGCCGTCGACGCGTACCGACTTGTTGGCACGCCGATTCGACGAGTGGTGGTTCGATGGCGTCGAGCTCGAGCAGCTCGACCGTGGCGTGCGGTGGATCATCAACGCGGCGAACCTGACGACGGGCGTCCGTTTCGGGTTCGAGCGCGACCAGGTCGGCGACTACACGATCGGGCACGTGTCGACGAAGGCGACCGGGCTGCGGCTCAGCACGGCTGCCGCCGCCTCCGCGGCGGTGCCGGGCGCCTTTGCGCCGGTGGTGCTGAAGTCGCCGGAGTTCCCCGGTGCCGATCACGCCCCGGTGCTGATGGACGGCGGGACGTACGACAACACCGGCCTGCAGGCGCTCGACGACAAGGCATACCGGGACGTGTTCCTGGTGGCGCTGAACGCCGGCGGCCTGTTGCGGCCAGGAGCGTACGGCCGGGTTCCCGTCATCCGCGACCTCGCGCGCGCCAATTCGCTGCTCTACCGGCAGAGCGTCGCGCTGCGGACCACGAGTCTCGTGGCGCAGTTCCAGCGCGGGCGCAAGGCCGGCGCCGGTCCGCTGCCACCCGACGCGCGTCGCGGTGTGCTGACCGGCCTGGTCACAGCGCTGCCCGACCCCGGGCCGGCACCGCTGCGGGCCTGGCGCGCTGCCTTTCCCGAGGCGCGTACGTACGACGGTCGCGATCTCGCCCTTGTGCCGACGGTGTTCGACAAGCTCGAACCCGCGTTGTGCCGGGCTCTGGTGCACCGCGGCTGGTGGACCGTCGGCGCCGCGCTGGCGACGTTCTTTCCACGTCGACTCGGCGACTTCAGCTCGTGGGAGGCGCCGGAGGTGTGAAGGCGTCCCGGCTCGGCGAGCTGCTGGCCAACTCTCTGGGCGCGACCGCCTATTGGCGGAGGTGGCGGGGTTGGTCTTTGGGTAGCAGTGGTGGTGGGTGGGAGATGTAGGTGTGGCCGGTGGGGGTTTGCCAGATGGTGGCTTTGCCTTTCGACGTGACCATCCACCCGGGTAGGTGTTTGAGGGTGTGGGAGCGGACGCAGAGCCCTTGGCCGTTGTCGGTGGTCGAGACGCCGCCGTCGATGTGGGCGTGGATGTGGTCGTTGTGCCGGATCTTCAGATCGCAACCGGGTTGGCGGCATCTGCGGTCGCGGGCGCGGATGTGGCCGGAGGTGGTGGCGTCGAAATGGCGGCGGCGGGGTTCACGCACCAGCAGGGTCCCGTCGACCGGGTCGACCAACAGCCGCCGGATCGTGGAGTCGGGGGCCTGGCGATGATGTCGTCGGCCACCGCCGGGGCAGATGGGTCCGTAGCCGACCAGGTCGACCGGTTCACCACCTTCACCCATCAGCGTCGGTGCGTCCATGACGAGCTGCACCTCGACATTGGTGTCGTCGGCATAGCGTTGCCCGGTGACCCGTTCGACCAACGTTTGGGTCATGATCTGCCCGACGGTGCGCTCGTCACCGGCGGCACGTAACGCCCGGGCGTAGTCATCCAACGCCGAATGGGCGGCGACGATCTGCTCGGCCGGTCCACGGACCTGCAGGATCGCGACGCCGTCGGTGTCGGGGAACATCGACACCCGCTGATCGGCCCGGTTCCGCTCGGCCCGTTCACGGGCAGCATCGGCATCGATCCGGATCACCGCACGGGCGGTCAGCTGCCTGGCCCGCACGCGGGGTCAGACCCGGCAGCTGGGGTGCGATCTCACCGTCCAGGACCACCAAGTCGTCCTCACCCAGCGACACCGACTCGTTGACCACCGCCCGCACGACCGGCTCGCTGATCTGGCCGGCCGCGAACAGGCCCTGCACCCGCGGCAACTCCGCAAGCCCGAGAGCCAGACCCGACCTGGGTGCCGGCAGCGGTCGGGCCGATGTTGCGGGCCATGCCGACCTCACCGATCACCGACAACGTCGGGTCACCCCGGTTGATGCCCAGGAACTCCAACCGCTCCTCATGCAGGGCCGCGATCTGCGCCAACTGCTCAGCCTGCGCGGCACGAATCAGCCGATCCAACCCCACGATCGCATCAATCCGAGAAGCACCGAACTCATGCGCAGGCTCGGCCTCGAAGTCATACGCACGGACCTCCCGCAAGAGGTCCTCGGTGGCGACTTCGGTGAACATACCTCCAACCTAGACGGCACCACTGACACGCCTTTTCGACTGCAATCCCAGTTGTGGACAACCGTCACGGCAACCTGAAGAAGCGCACGTCCTCGCCCGTCACGAGGACGACCCGACCGTCCGGCAGGCCGAGCGTGCGGACCTGGCCGGCATCGTCGCCGTACTCCACATTCGCGCGGGTGCTGCTCAGGTGGCCGCGCGTGACCTTCAGCGCAACGACCTGCACCTGCCGGTCCTTCTGGAGCACAGTCAGCGCCGTGTCGCGCCCGGGCAGCCAGGTGAAGGCACGCGGCTCCCACGTGGCAACCGCCTCGGCACCAGGAAAAGTCTCGACAGCGGTGCGACTGACGTGCGCCAGGTCGGAGGTGTCGAAGAGCGCGATCTGCGCACCGGAGACGCCGTCATGGCCGATGCCGAGCATCTCGCGGTCGCTCAGCGGGTGCAGGTAGTCGCTGTAGCCCGGGATCTTGAGCTTGCCGACCAGCCGAGGTTTGTCGGGGTTCGCGAGGTCGATCGTGAACAGCGGATCGACCTCCCGGTACGTGACCAGGACGGCGAGGTCGTCGAACCAGCGGACGCCCTTGAGGTCCTCGTCCCGGCCGAGTCCGTCGAGCCGGCCGATCTCGGCGAGTTGCTTGCCCTCGCGACGGAACGTGACGACCGAGGTGAAGTTGCCGGTCTCGCTCGACGGTCCGACGGCGACGCGGAGGACGTCATCAGCCTCGTCGAGTGACCACCGATCCGCGATCGTGCCCTCGACCTCACCTGACGCGACGTGGATCGCGTCGATGCCGTCGAGCTCGAAGTCGTACAGATGGGTGGTCCCGCCCGCCTGCGGCGCGAAGCCGGGACGGACGCGGTCCTCGCGCATGCACACGCGGCAGTCCCAGGCCATCGGCCCATCGGCGAGGTAGAGGTGGTCCGCCGACTCGTACGCGATGGTCGTGGCGGCGGCGAGCCCGATGGCATGGGGCTTGGTGGGAGCCTTCGCGGTGAAGCCGACCACGCTGACGGTGTCCAGGCCCGCGGAGTCCGGCGGCACGGCCACGTTGGTGCAATCCAGCAGCTGCTGGGAACCCGCGCCGGAGTTGTATGCCGGCAGCCAGTCCTCGATCGTCGACTCCTCGACCGCGCGACGGTTGGCGATCAACGCCTGCCGGTCGGTGACCTTGCCGCGAGGCTGGATGAAGTCGAGATCGGGCAGACCCGCAGCGAGCACGAGCCGGACCGTCGCCCCGTGCTGCCGGGCGGAGACCACCCGCGACTCGTACGTCACGGTCGACTCGATCTTCGGCTCCGACGGCTGCGCGAGCGAGAGCGTGATGACGCGGCTACCGCGACGCATCCCGGTGAGCTGGTCGCGAGGGCTGGTCGCATCGGTGCCGATCGCCACGACCGTGGAACCGGTCAACAGGATCTCCCCGTCCTCCAGACGCGGCAAGCTGATCGAGGACTTCTTGACCATCGTCGAGCCCGACGCGTCGTAGACGACCAGGTCGCGACCCCGGAGCCGCACCACGAGCTTGCCGTCGGTCTTGACGGTGTCGGGTTCGTCGACGCCGGTCTCCTGCACGTTGGTCCCGGTGTCGCTCGAGATCTGCGAGCGCTGGCCTCTCAGCCGCGCGTGGGGACGACAGATCCTCCAGACGCCCGGTGTCGTATGCGACATCGCCTCGTTGCCACCCCCACGGGGTGACGATCCCCAGTGCACGGTCGCGGTACGACTCGAGCAGCTGGTCGCAGCTCTGCGCCGGCTCGAGATCGGCCTGGAACGCGGCTGGCCTGGCGTCACTGTGCGCCGTCGAGGCGCTCGGCCCGGGCCGGTTGCCGACTGCGGCGCCGGCCACGAACGCACCGACGACAGCGGCTGTCGCACCCACGGCGACGACGGTCTGCCGAGCTTGCGGCGGCGAGCGGCGTCCGCGCGACCGGCGGCGACTATCGCGTCCACCGGCGACTTGCCGGTCGGCAGCTCGTCCCAGAGGTCTTCCAGCTTGCTCATCGGTGCTCCTCGGACAGTTCGGAGAGGTGGTCGGATCCGGCCAGCGCCGCGAGGGCACGCGAGAGTCGGCTCTTGACGGTGCCCGCCGGTATGCCGAGTGCCGCCGCGGTCTGGGCCTCGGTCAGCTGGACGAAATAGCGCAGCACGACGACCTCGCGTTGCTCCTTGGTCAGCCCGGCGAGCGCCTGGTGGACCGCATCGGCGACCACCACCTGGCTGCTCGCGTCGTCGACGGGGCTGTCGGCCTCAACGTCGACCCGGCTGCGCCACCAGCGCGTACGCCTGACGTCGCGCAGCTGGTTGAGCAGCATCCGGTAGACGTACGCGTCACGGTTCGAGGCATCGGTGACGCGTTGCCAGCTGGCGTAGCAGCGGACCAGGGTCTGCTGGGCGAGGTCCTCGGCCTCATGCGGGCTGGCGCCGAGGAAGACGGCTGCACGGACGAGGTCACGCCATTGCGTGCGTACGAACTCGGCAAACCTCGCCTCCGACGTCGCGTCCACGCCGCCTCCTCAGATGACCTGTCACCTTACGACGGATCCTGAGGCCGAACGGTTCCATTGACCGGCGTTCATTCCAGGCTGGTGCGGAACCGTTGCATGCCGGCGATCCAATGATCCGTGTCGGCGGCCTTGCGGGCATACATCGTGCCGACCTCGGGATGGGGCAGGGCGAAGAACGTGCCAGCCTCGACCGCCGCGAGCAGAACGTCGGCCACCGCGAGCGGCGAGAGCGTCTCGCCGGCGGAGACGACCGACTTCATGCCGAGCCGCGCATCACCGTCGGCGCTCGTCTCGCCCTCGACCAGCATGTCGGTGCGTACGCCCATGGGGCACAGGCAGCAGACCTGCACACCCTGGTCGCCGTATGTCGCGGCGAGCCACTCCGCGAAGCCGACAGCTGCGTGCTTGGTCGTCGAGTACGTCGGAGAGCCCAGCTGCGTCAGGAGACCGGCGGCAGACGCCGTGCTGACGAAGCAGCCCGCCGCCCCGCTCGACCCAACCCGGCACCAGTGCCCGCGCCGCCACGACGTGCGCCTTGACGTTGACGTCCCACGACAGCGCCCACTCCTCGTCCGTCGCCTCGAGCCCGAAGCCCTTGAAGACGCCGGCGTTCGCGAAGAACGCGTCGACCTCGCCCGCCGCCTCGATCAACGCAGCCACGTGCGAGGCATCCGACGCGTCGCCGGCCACGTGCGAGACCCGGCCGGGGTGGTCGGCGTCGAGGCGCGAGGCCGTCGCCGCCAGCCGCGCCGCGTCGAGGTCGCCGATCACGACCGACGCGCCGCGCTCGAGCAACCTCTGCGCGATCGCCTCGCCGATGCCGCTGGCCGCGCCGGTGACGATCGCGCTGGCGCCCGAGAGCTCCACCGTCAGCCGTGCTTCTTGAGCTCGGCCCTGGCCAGCGAGTTCTTGTGCACCTCGTCGGGCCCGTCGGCGAACCGCAGCGTGCGGATGCCCGCGAACCACTCGGCCAGCGGGAAGTCCTGGCTCAGGCCGCCGGCGCCGTGCACCTGGATCGCCTTGTCGAGGATCCACTCGACGGTCTGCGGCGTCGCGATCTTGATGGCCTGGATCTCGGTGTGGGCACCACGGTTGCCGGCGGTGTCCATCAGCCATGCGGTCTTGAGCACCAGCAGGCGCAGCTGCTCGATGCGTACGCGCGACTCGGCGATCCAGTCGCGTACGACGCCCTGGTCGGCGATCGGCTTGCCGAACGCGACGCGGTCGAGGGCGCGCTTGCTCATCATCTCGACCGCACGCTCGGCGATGCCGAGTGAGCGCATGCAGTGGTGGATGCGACCCGGCCCGAGCCGCGCCTGGGCGATCGCGAAGCCCTCACCCTCGGCGCCGATCAGGTTGCTCGCCGGCACGCGTACGTCGTTGAACGAGATCTCGGCGTGGCCGCCGTGGTCGCGGTCGTTGTAGCCGAACACGTGCATCCCACGCTCGATGTCGAAGCCCGGAGTGTCGCGCTCGACGAGGATCATCGACTGCTGGCGGTGACGCTCCGCCGACGGGTCGGTCTTGCCCATCACGATGAAGATCTTGGCGTTGGGGTTCATCGCGCCGGTGATCCACCACTTGCGGCCGTTGATGACGTAGTCGTCGCCGTCCTTGACGATCGACGTCTCGATGTTGGTGGCATCAGACGAGGCGACCTTGGGCTCGGTCATCGCGAACGACGACCGGATCTCGCCGGCGAGCAGCGGCTCGAGCCACTGCTTCTTCTGCTCCGGCGTGCCGAACATGTGCAGCACTTCCATGTTGCCGGTGTCGGGAGCAGCGCAGTTGACCGCCGCCGGGGCGAGCTGGATGCTGCGACCCGTGATCTCGGCGAGCGGGGCGTACTGGAGGTTGGTCAGCCCGGCGCCCTGGTCACCGGGGAGGAAGAAGTTCCACAGCCCGCGCTTCTTGGCCTCGGCCTTGAGGTCCTCGAGGATCGCGGGCGGCGACCAGGAGTCGTCCTTGATCGAGGCCTGGATCTGCTCGTGGGCCGTTGGCTCGGCCGGGTAGATGACCTCGTCCATGAACGCTTCCATCTGGCCGATCAGGTCCTGCGTCTTGGCGTCGTAGGCGAACTCCATCTCACGCACCTGCCATGACGTAGACGACCTCTGCGACGCAAGCGGGCTTGTCGGCGCCGTCGATCTCGATCACGAAGCTGACGATGCCCTGCGTGCCGATCGCGATGTCGGACGTCTCCTTGAGCGTCGCGGTGGCCCGCAGCTTGGAGCCGACCGGCACAGGGCTGGGGAAGCGCACCTTGTTGGCGCCGTAGTTCATCCCGAACGCCAAGCCGTTGATCGTGTAGATCTGCTCGGCGAACGCCGGCAGCAGCGCCAACGTCAGGTAGCCGTGCGCGATCGTCCCACCGAACGGGCCCTTCGCGGCACGCTCCGGATCGACGTGGATCCACTGGTGGTCGTGCGTCGCATCCGCGAACGTGTTGACCTGCTCCTGCGTGATCGTCATCCAGTCACTCGTGCCCAGCACCTCCCCAGCGGCTGCCTTGAAGTCGTCGAGACTGTCGAACACGCGTGGCATGAAGAACCTCCGGGGGTTGAACTAAGCGCTTGCTTAGTTCGCACCCTAGTACGTACGACCGCCAACGCGCCAGAGGCCCTCGTGGCTCGGGGCTATCGTCGAAGACATGCCCACTCTCGCGATCGTCGGGGCCGGACCCAATCTGGGGTTGGCCGCCGCCAAGAGGTTCGGAGCCGAGGGGTTCGACATCGGACTCGTCTCTCGCAATGCTCGCCGTCTGCAGACGCTCGCCGAAGCGCTGACCCAGGACGGCATCACCGCGACCACCGAGCCCGCAGACCTCCGCCATCCCTCAGAGGCAACCGTCGCCCTCGCGCACCTCGCCGACACGCTCGGCCCGGTCGACGTGCTGCTCTACAGCCCGCTGGCATCCGTCGACTGGATCAAGCCCGTCGCCGAGACGTCTTCCGCCGACATGGGCGCCGCACTGGAGCTGAGCGTTCTCGGTGCGATCGACTCCGTCGAGGCCGTGCTCCCGTCGATGCGTGAGCGCGGCAAGGGCACCTTGCTGTTCACGACCGGCGGCGCCGCCGTCGCGCCGAATGCCGAACGGGCAAGCTCAGCGGTCTCCAACGCCGCCGAGGTGGCGTACGCCCGGCTGCTCTATGACTCGCTGGGCGCGGCGGGCATCCACGTCGCCCACACCGCGATCGTCGGCGGGCTCGGCCGCAACCTCAAGCACGACCCCGCCGACATCGCCGAGCTGCTGTGGCGCCAGCACGTGGAGCGCCGGGGCTTCCAGCACGTGGTGGAGTGACCGGCGGTCCTCAGGCATCACGAGCCGCGCGATGATCGGGGCGGAGCCGAGCAGCGCAGCGACCACGAGCCCGGCCTTGTCGAGCCGCGTCCACGGCGCAGGCTCTGCCCACGTACGGTCATGCGCCGTCGCGAACCCCCTCGCGTCCATCGCGATCGATGCCGCCGAGGCGCCGCGCATCGCCTGGACGAGCAGCGCGAACGACATGTTGGCGGCATAGCGACCGTTGGCCAACGGGTTGCGGGACGGCCCGAAACCACGCACGCGACGCACGCCCTCGAGCTGTTGCCACGCCAGGCCGAACGCGGTGAACTTCTGCAACGCCGCAGCGAACGCGGCGACCAGCCGGGCAGGCAGGTGGAGCGTCTGCGCGAGGTAGTCGGCGAGCCGGGTCGGGTCGACATACCCCGCCATGACCGACCCCGGCGCGGCCAGCACGACGATCCGCAGGCCGGCGGTGAACGCCTCCTCGACGTCGTGGCCGCCGAGCCGCCACGTCGAGTAGACGATCGTGACCGCGGCGATCGCGGTGAACCCCAGGCACACGAGCGGATAGCGCCACCCGGGCAGGAGCAGCAGCGCCGCGATCACGTATGCGGCGAGGGCGATCAGCGCGACGGGCAGGCTGCGGATCCAGAACGAGCCGAGCAGCGAGAACATGCCGACCGAGAGCTGCACGAGCGGATTGATCCGCAGCACGAACGACCTCATGCCATTGCCTCCGTCGAAGAGCAAGGATACGAACGCAATGGCATGAACCCAGCCTCATGATTCGCTCGCTGGCGCTCGCTCATTGCAACACCCCCGCGCGCATGCGGTGCTCGACGTCGACCGGCAGATCGGCGTCGTGGGTCGACAGTGCGACCGTCGCACCGCGCAGACCTGGCAGCCTCGATCCAGCCGACGACGGCGGCCCACGTGCTGGGGTCCTGGCCGACCGTCGGCTCGTCGAGCAGGACGACTCCGGGCCGATGCGCCAGTGCGGCGGCGAGGGCCAGCCGCCGCTGCTCGCCGCCCGACAGCCGGTATGGATTGGACGTCGCGAAGCGGCGCCAGCCCGAACACCTCGAGCACCTGCTCCACCTCGACGGTCCGGCCGAGCTTGCGCGCCGTGTGGCGGACCTCGTCGCCGACGGTCGACGTGAGGAACCCGTGCTCAGGGTTCTGCGGCACCCAGCCGACCGCGCCGGCGAGCCGGGGCGAACGCCACCGCCGCAGCTCGGGGCTGACCGTTCCGCTCTGTGGTTTGAGCAGCCCGCCGAGCGTGGCGAGGGCCGTCGACTTCCCGGCACCGCTGGGCCCCGGTGAATGCGGTCGTGGTCGCCGGGTCGATCGATGCCGTCAGACCCGTCAGCGCTTGCGTGCGCTGGGTGCCGCGAAGCGTACGGGTGACGAGCTCGACCGACACGTCCGTCGCGGCGATGGACAGCGGCTCGTCATCAGGACGCACGAGCTCGGCAGGTATGTCCAGAGGTGTGGGAGTCGCCATGCCGGGCATCCAGACCCCCGCCGGCGCCGGGCCGTCGAGGAAGGCCCGGACCGAGCCGTCGCTCACGACGGTGCCCTCGGCCGAGAGCACGACAACCCGGTCGACGTGGTCGAGCCACGGCTCGATGCGGTGCTCGACGATCAGCAGCGTGCGGCCGTCCGCAGCCGACAGGATCGCGTCGCGCACCCCGGCGGACGTGCCCGTGTCGAGCATCGACGTCGGCTCGTCGAGCAGCAGCAGGTCGGGCCGCATCGCCAGCACGCCGGCGAGGGCGAGCCGCTGCTGCTCGCCGCCGGACAGGGCAGCGCTGAAGTGGTCGCGGCCGTACGTTCCCCCACTCGCTGCGCTCGCGGGAGGTGCCCCCAGGCCGACCGACGCCAGCGCCTCGTCGACGCGTGACCAGATCTCGTCGCGGGCCATCCCGGCGTTCTCGGGACCGAACGCGACATCGCGACCCATGCGCTCGGCGACGATCGCATCGGCGGGGTTCTGCAGGAGCAGCCCGAGCCGCCCGTCGACCTCCGCGGTGCCGCTCAGCTCACCCGCGATCGTGCTGCCGAGCGCGCCGGCCAGGCCGTACAGCAGCGTCGACTTGCCGGCGCCGCTCGGGCCGACCAGCAGCACCCGCTCGCCGGGCTCGATCGTGAGATCGAGCCCGGCGACGACGGGATGGCGTCGGCCGAGAGGGCGCCACGTGAAGCCCCTGAAGCGGGCTCCACCCAGGCTCACCTAGACCTCGGAGACCTGTTCGTGCCCTACATGGAAGGCATCGAGCACTCCGGCCTTGGCCAGCGCCGTGGTCAGAGCCCAACCGCCGACACCGGCGATGACGGCACCCGAGACGGAGAAGAAGCCCAGGTAGGCGAGCTTGTAGCCCATGTCCCAGTCGGTCCAGTAGGAGTTCCACTCATAGACCGACTCGAACGCAGCCGCCATGGCGCCAGCCGCCGCAGCGACCGCGACGCCGAACCGGCGGTAGAAGATCAGCAGGAAGATGGCCTCGGCGCCGAGGCCCTGCCAGAAGCCTGACGCGAAGACGCTGAAGCCCCACTGCGTACCGCCGACGATGAACGTCGACACCGCGGCGGCGAGGAACTCGGTGGCGAATGCCGCGCCGGGCTTGCGGACGATCAGGCCGCCGACGACCCCGGCGATGAGCCATGGGCCGGCGAGCAGTCCTGAGCTCGGCGGGTAGGAGAAGATCGCCAGGCCGCTGAGGGGCTCATACAGCTTGCCCCAGCCCCAGAAGATGACGCCGAACGCGACTGCGAGCGTGGTGATGGTGACGAGGTCGATCGTGCGGTAATGCACGTTGAACCCGGTCTTGGACGTGGTTGCAGAACTCATCGTGACTCCCTTCGCCGGTACTAACCGGTGCAGGTTCAAGGGTCTGCGGCTGATCCGCACTCTCAGCGCCCTCTGCGTGGCGCTCCCCTGTCTTGGTGACTCAACCCTACCGCTGTTCAGGTCCCGTCGAGCACGTCGGTCCGAGGCTTACCTTCCGGTCAGCTTGTCGCCGACCCGCGCGAGCCGGCTGGGCGGGCAGGCCCTTGTCCTCGCGGCGATCGGCCTCGCGGTAGAGCCCGTACATCGCTCGTACGCCCAGCCAGCGCAACGGCTCGGGCTCCCACCGGCGTACGTCGCGGTTGACCCACGGCAGGCGTACGAGGTCGGAGTCGCGACCCAGCACCAGATCGGCGAGGGTGCTGCCCGGCGAGGTTCGTCGTGGTCAGCCCGCTGCCGACGTATCCGCCGGCCCACCCGAGACCCGTCGACGCGTCGAACGTGACGCTGGCGCACCAGTCGCGCGGGACGCCGAGCACGCCACACCACGCGTGCTCGATGCGCGACCCGCGGGTCGCCGGGAACAGCCCGTGCAGGATCCCCGTGAGCGACTCGATGGTCCACTCCTGCGTCTGCCCGTCGACATCCGTGCCCGAGCCGTAGCGGTAGGGAATGCCGCGACCGCCCAGCGCGATGCGGCCGTCGGCCGTCTGCTGGGCGTAGCAATAGGCATTCGCGTTGTCGCCGAGCAGCTCGGCGCCGCGCCAGCCGATCGCGTCCCACACCGTGTCCGGCAACGGCTCGGTCACGATCATCGCCGAGTTCATCGGCAGCCAGGTGCGGCGCTGCCCGCGTATGCCCGCGGTGTAGCCCTCGAGGCAGCGCAGGATGCGGCCCGCCCGTACGGCTCCGCGTTCGGTCGTCACGACGCCAGGCTCGATGCTGGTGGCGCGGGTCTGCTCGAGGATGCGTACGCCCCGCCGCTCGACCGCCCCGGCGATGCCGCTCACGAGCTTGGCCGGTTGCACGCGGGCGCAGTGCGGGCTGAACGTCGCGCCGAGCGCGCCCTCGACCCGCAGCCGGTCGCCCAGCTCGGCGGCGGTCAGCTCGCGCTGGTGACTCTCGCCGATCCCCCACGCCCGGTCGCCCACGAGGCCCTCGTGCATACGCTCAGCTGCGCCGCAGATCGAGCGACATAGAGGACACCGGGCTTGACGATGTCGGCGTCGATGCCTTCGGTGCTGCACACCTCGATGACCTCGTCGACCGCCGTCTCCATAGACGACACCAGCGCCTGCACGCCTTCGCGGCCGTGCGTCGCGGCATACCGCTCCTTGCTGCCAGACAGCTCCGCCGACAGCCAGCCGCCGTTGCGACCCGACGCGCCGTACCCGGCGAACTCCGCCTCCAGCACCACGATGTCGAGGCCGGGGTCGAGCGCCGAGAGGTAGTACGCCGTCCAGAGTCCCGTCAGCCCGCCGCCGACGATGCAGACGTCGCAGTCGAGGTCGCCGTCGAGCCCTGGCCGTGGCTCCGGGATGCCCAGCTGCTGCCACCAGAACGAGACGCCGCCGTTGATCACGGGTTCCATGCTCGCACCGCACGTGGCTACGTTGGGGGAATGACCACTGCGGAAGACCTGCTGCTGATCGTCACCGACCCGGTGAGCGGCAAGCCGCAGCTCGACTCGATGAAGGCCGACCCCGTGATCGGCGGCGCTCACCTGCTCGACCTCGTCGCGGCCGGCTACCTGTCACTCGACGGCGAGGGTCGCAAGGCACGGGTCGTCGTCACCAGCCATGCCCCCGTCGGCGACCCGGTCCTCGAGCAGGCCTTCGCGCGCGTACGCAATCGTGGCCGCCAGACGCCGCAGAACACCGTCACCAAGCTCGGCAAGCAGGGCCGCAAGCACGCGTACGCCGCACTCGTCGAGAAGGGACAGATGCGCGTCCAACCGGCCAAGGCGCTCGGAATCTTCACACTGACCCGTCACGAGGTCGTCGACACGGCGCGCAGTCACGACCTGATCAATCGCGTCCGCGCGAGCCTGCTGCACGACCAGCCGGCCGACGCGGAGACCGGGCCGTTGATCGGCCTGCTCTCAGCCGCCGACCTCACGAAGCTGCTGGTCGACAAGCCCGACCGCAAGCAGGCCAAGGCCCGCGCCAAGGTCATCGCCGAGGGCGACTGGGCCAGCGAAGGCGTACGCAAAGCGATCCAGGCCGCCCAGTCGGCGGTCACTGCCGGCATCGTCGCGGCCACGACAGCGGGCGCGGCCGGGTCGAGCTGACCCGCCGCGACCGACAGTAGGACAGAATGTGCGCATGTCCGTGCGCACACCTGATCCCAATCCGGGTTGGCTCCCGGACTTCGCCCTCGACGAGACGCGGGCGCGCGTGCCGATCCTCTACGTCGAGGCGGTGCCGGTCCGCATCAATGCCCTGGGGCAGGTCGAGTCGATCGGCATCCTGCTGCGCGGCTCGTCGACGACCGGCGTCATGACCCGCACGCTCGTGTCGGGCCGGGTCATGCACGGCGAGTCCGTGCGCGAGGCGCTGCTGCGCAACCTCGCCAAGGACCTCGGGCCCACGGCGTTCCCGCAGCTGCCAGCCTCGACGGTGCCGTTCTCGGTCGCCGAGTACTTCCCCCTGCCGGGCGTCTCGACGCTCTACGACCCGAGGCAGCACGCGGTCTCGCTCGCGTACGTCGTGCCGGTCAGCGGCGAGTGCAACCCTCGCCAGGACGCGCTCGAGCTGACCTGGCTGACGCCCGAAGAGGCGGCAACCCCCGAGGTGCTCGGCGACCTGGAAGGCGGCCGCGGCGCGCTGCTCAAGGAAGCCCTGGCGTCGGTCGGCGCCCTGCCTCAGTGAGCCCGTTGCGGATCCGTCCGGCCACCCCGGACGATCTCGAGTCGATCCTGGCACTGGTGGCCGAAGACTCGATGCACTACTTCACCGAGCCGGCCGAGGTCACCGACAACCAGCGCTCGGCCATCGACGAGATCATCGCGGACCAGCACCAGGACCTCCTCGTCGGCGAGATCGACGGCACCGTCGTGTGCACCGCGCAGATCACCTGGATGCGGATGCTGAGTGCTGATGGCGGGCTCTACTGCCAGGTCGAGGCCGTTCGGACGTCGGCGGCCCGACGGGGCGAGGGCATCGGCGCAACCCTCATGGCGCACATCGAGGATGAGGCCCGGCGTCGTGGGGCCGCTCGTATGCAGCTGACCTCGAACCGTGAACGCGTACGAGCTCACGAGTTCTACGAGCGGCTCGGCTTCGTCGCCAGCCACGTCGGTATGAAGAAGTACCTGTAGCAAAACGCCGATGCGGCCGGCCAACACCTGATATGACGGAAGTGGTTGACGGTGATCCGAGGTTTCAGGTCTTGGAGACGCTGCGAGACTCGGCCGAGCGCCCATCGACAACAACGGGGAAGAGCGCGGCGCGAGGAGGCAGTCCATGGCCGGCCATCCCGAGAGCCCGACACGCGACGATGACGACGTGGCGTCGGACCGGCGGCGGCCCGGCTTCATTCGTCGCTATCGCGGTTGGTTCATTGCCTTCGCTGCCCTGGTCGCTGTGCTGGTGGCTTCTGGGGCGGGATTCGCGCTGCTGCTCAACAACAGCCTTGGCAACATCCGTCATGTGCCAGTCACCCTTGACGAGGCGAAGCGGCCGCCGCCCACGACGAGCGAGGCCCTCAACATCCTGATGCTGGGGGCGGACGCGGGTTCGGCCAGACGTGCGGATGACAAGTCGATCCTGGACGACGCCAGCTCCGGAAAGTGGCCGGTTGGCAAGTACCGCAGTGACGCGACGATGGTGGTCCACATATCGGCAGATCGCCAATCCGTGTACGTGGTGTCGATCCCGCGCGACAGCTACGTCAAGGTCCTCGACGCGACAGGCCAGCAGCGCTCCACCACCAAGGTCAACGCCGCCCTCTCGCTCTACGGACCCTCCGGAGCGATCGCCACGGTGGAGGAGCTGACACGGCTGCGCATCGACCACCTCGCCATGGTCGACTGGGACGGCTTCGAGGACATCACCGATTCGTTGGGCGGGGTTTCCGTCACGATGCCGGGACAAGGCACCAAGAACCTGAAGGGCAAAGCAGCGCTGACGTACGTCCGGGATCGCTACAGCGTGCCGGGTGGGGATTTCGACCGGGTGAAGCGGCAACAGAACTTCCTACGCGCCGTGCTCATCAAGCTGGTCGATCGCGGCACCCTCACCAACCCCTTCAAGCTGAGGAGCACGGTCGAGTCGGTCACGTCCAACCTGGCTGTCGACGAGAACTGGACCTCCGGGCAGATCCGGTCGCTGGCGCTCTCGATGCGAGACCTCCGCCCCGCCGACGTCACGTTCATGACGATGCCGACGAAGGGCACCGCCAACGATCCCGTGGCAGGCAGCATCGTCGTCGTCGACAAACCGGCCAGTCGGAAGCTCTTCGACGCCATGCGCGAGGGCCGGGTCGAGCAGTTCGTCGCTGATCACCGTGGCCTCGTGCTCGGCGCACCGGAAGCCGTGAAATGAGCACGCCTCGGCACAGCCCTCATCGAGAGGAGTAGTCTGCATCCTGAGACAATTCGTATCAGGATGTGGACATGACCGAACTGCGCGTGCCCAACCGCTGGCTCATGCTCGGCGTCTCGATGCTCGGCCAGATCGCCGGGACGATCTTCGTCAACGGTGCGCCGTTCCTGATCCCCTACCTCCACCTCGAGCGCGGCCTCAGCCTCGTCGAGGCGGGCACGATCGCCGCAGCGCCGCTCACGGGGACGATGTTCACCCTCGTCGCCTGGGGCATGATCGTCGACCGCATCGGCGAGCGAGCGTCCATGACGGCCGGACTGGTCATCGTCACGATCGGTGCGCTGGGCGCGAGCCAGAGCGACTCGTTGCTCGGTCTCGGGCTGTGGTTCCTGGTCGGCGGCATCGGCGCCGGCAGCACGAACTCCGCGAGTGGCCGGGTCGTCGTCGGCTGGTTCCCGGCACATCGCCGCGGCACCGCGATGGGCATCCGGCAGACCGGGCTGCCGCTGGGCGTCGGCCTCGCGGCGCTGCTCGTGCCCAACGTCGTCAAGGCGTACGACCTGGCCACGACCCTGCTCCTCATCACCGGCATCACCGCGGTCGCGACGATCCTCTGCGCGGTGTTGATCGTCGACCCGCCGCGCCCCACCCGCAGCGAGGCGGCAGACCTCGGGCACCTCGACAACCCCTACACACGCGACTCGCGCCTGTGGCGCATCCACCTCGCCTCCGCCTTGCTCGTCGTGCCGCAGTTCACCGTGTGGACCTACATGTTGGTGTGGCTGATCGACGACAAGGGCTGGTCGACGTTTGCCGCCAGCGCCCTGGTCGCGTCGACACAGCTGCTGGGTGCGGCGGGCCGGATCGGGGCGGGCTGGTGGTCCGACCGGGTCGGCAGCCGGCTCGGCCCCATGCGCACGGTCGCGATCGCGGCCACGGCGACGATGCTCTCGCTGGGCCTCCTCGAGGGCACTCCTCTGGCGATCGCACTGATCGTCATCGCGACGGCGGTGACCGTCGCGGACAACGGGCTCGCGTTCACCGCGGTCGCCGAGATCGGCGGACCGTACTGGTCCGGGCGGGCCATGGGCATGCAGAACACCGGCCAGTACGTCGCCTCCGCACTGGTGCCTCCGGTTGTCGGCGCCCTCGTCGCCGGTCGCGGGTACGGCTTCGCGTTCGCCCTCGTCGCGGTGTTCCCGCTGCTGGCGATCCCGCTGGTCCCGGTCCGCGGGGAGAAGCCCGTTGACCTGGAGGCTGCGCCAGAGCACCCACGACGATGCCAGCTGGCTCGCCGAGCTCCGCGCGATCGTCATGCGCCCCGATCTGGAACGCCTCGGCCGCTTCGACGAGGTACGAGTGCGTCAACGCCTGCTCAGCAGGTTCAACCCGGAGCAAAGCTTCATCATCGACGTCGATGACGAGCCCGCCGGACTGATCGTCGTACGCCCCGAGGCCGACGCGCAGTGGATCGAGCACTTCCTGCTCGTCGCTCGGCACCAGGGCCGCGGCATCGGCGGGCAGGTCCTGCGACACGTCCTGGCCGAGCACGGCGACGACCGGCCCTTCAAGCTCAACGTCCTGCAAGGCAGCGCAGCCCGACGGCTCTACGAGCGACACGGGTTCGTGCTCGAGGCCGAGGACCCGATCGACGTCTGGATGATCGCTCGGGCAAACATCTAGGGTCGACGCATGAGCAACTGGGATCCGTACGTCCCGCCCGACTTCGAGGACCCGAACGGGCCCGGCAGCAGTGACCAGCTGGCGTTCGCAGCGTACGAGGACGCTTGGCGCGAACGCGATCGCCCAGGTTCGACCGACACATCGCTGCTCGTCGCGGCACTCCAGGCGCGCCGCGTGCCCAAGAGTGAGTACGCCGACGGCACACTCCTGCATCGCGCACTGTTCGAGTCGTGGGAGCGCGGCCGCAAGCCCAAGCGCATGCACGGCGTCATCCTCCGCTATCGCCTCCGCAGCACGCTGGCAGCGCCCGGCGAGCTGATCGACATCTTCCGCGATCACACGCCGGAGCACATGGCCATACCCAAGGAGTTCGCCCGGAGCAGCCGCTGCGGCGACTCCGACGAGAGCGACCTGGAGTTCGTCCCTGCCGGAACGTTTGCCGCACGAGCTGCCGGCTGGTGGGAGGCCTGCGACGACGACGGCCGCTCGCGGGAGATCCCGGTCTGGGTGGATCCGCAGGCGACGCCCGGGCGCGCATACGTCATGGTGGGCCGCGAGGTCGCCGGCCACACGACCCTCCCGTTGTGGGCCGACACGATCCTTCGGACCGCCACCAAGCGCCGCAAGCGGGTCGTGGCTGACGGCAGCCTGCTGGTCAAGAAGACGAAGGACGGCGCCTACCGGGTCAAAGGTCTTGCCATTTCATTGCCCGATCCCGAGGCTTTCTGAGACGGTGTGATCTGCGCTTCACCGGGCTGTCCTTTGGCTGGCCTAACTGCGCATCATGGTGACTGACGGGTTAATGTCACCCGTACTGTCACGGTCAAACGCTGTTCAGGGGAAAGGGCTCCCATGCGTGTCGTCGCCATAGTCGTCTCACTTGCCATCACCGCCGTCGCGGTGGCTCTGGCGGTGAAGGCCGTCAAGGACATGACGGCCGTGATCCGCAAGGGTCAGCCGGCCATCGGGCGCACGGACAACAAGGGCGCTCGCTGGGCCAACATGTTCAAGGAGACGCTGGGCCACACCCGCATGCTCCAGTGGACATGGATCGGCATCATGCACTGGTTCGTGTTCGCCGGATTCATCTTCCTGAGCTCGATGGTGCTCGGTGCGTACTTCCAGGTCTTCGACGCGCACCAGGCGCTCCCGATCATCGGCCACTGGGTCATCTATGAGTGGCCGGCCGAGATCCTGTCGTGGCTGACGCTGATCGGCATCGTCTTCCTGATCGCGGTCCGCCAGAAGAACCACCCGCGCAGCCTCGGCCGCAAGTCGCGCTTCTTCGGCTCGACGTTCTGGCAGGCGTACTTCGTCGAGGCCATCATCTTCACCGTCGTGCTGTGCGGCTTCACGCTTCGCACGCTCGAGTACGCCATGGAGAAGGCGCACGGTGCGGACGACCTGACGTTCCACTACCCGATGACGTTCTTCCTCGGCGACCTGTGGGACGGCCTCTCGGTCGACACGATGGAGACCCTCGTCTACACGATCGCGATGATCAAGATCGTCGTGTCGATGACGTGGCTCATCACGATCGCCCGCAACATCACGATGGGTGTCGCGTGGCACCGCTTCACCGCCTGGTTCAACATCTGGTTCAAGCGCGAGTCCGACGGATCGACCGCGCTCGGCGGCCTCGAGCCGATCTACATCAAGGGCAAGGCACTCGACCTCGAGGACATGGACGACCTCGAGGAGGAGGACTTCGCCAAGCTCGGCGTCGGCAAGGTCGAGGACTTCACCTGGAAGGGCATCCTCGACTTCACGACGTGCACCGAGTGCGGTCGTTGCCAGAGCCAGTGCCCCGCGTGGAACACCGAGAAGCCGCTGTCACCCAAGCTGCTGGTGATGGGCCTGCGCGATCACGCGTACGCCAAGCTGCCGATCCTCGGCCAGGACGCGGAGACGCTCACCGACGAGCAGAAGACCGAGCTCGAGCGCCCCCTGATCGGCAATGCCGAGGCTTACGGCGTCATCGACCCCGACGTGCTGTGGTCCTGCACCAACTGCGGCGCCTGCGTGCAGCAGTGCCCCGTCGACATCGAGCACGTCGACCACATCGACGACATGCGCCGCTTCCAGGTGCTCGTCGAGTCCAACTTCCCGGCCGAGCTCAACAACATCTTCAAGGGCCTCGAGCGCAAGGGGAACCCGTGGGGCATGGATCCCAAGGGTCGTATGGACTGGGCCAAGAAGCTCGACTTCGAGGTCAAGCAGGTCGGCGTCGACATCGAGGACCTCGACGAGGTCGAGTGGCTGTTCTGGGTCGGCTGCGCCGGCGCGTTCGAGGACCGCGCCAAGAAGACGACGCAGGCCGTCGCCGAGCTGCTCGACATGGCCGGCGTGACGTTCGCGGTGCTCGGTGATGGTGAGACGTGCACGGGTGACCCGGCCCGTCGCGCCGGCAACGAGATCGTGTTCCAGCAGCTCGCGATGCAGAACGCCGAGGTGTTCAAGGAGACCAAGGTCAAGAAGGTCGTCTCGACCTGCGCCCACTGCTTCAACACACTCAAGAACGAGTACGCCGAGTTCGGCGTCGAGCTCGAGGTCGTGCACCACACCCAGCTGCTCAACCGGCTCGTCCGCGAGGGCAAGCTGACCCCGGTCGCGCCCACGGCGGAGACCGAGACCAAGAAGATCACCTATCACGACCCGTGCTTCCTGGGTCGCCACAACCAGGTCTACGAGCCGCCGCGCGAGCTGCTCAGCGTCATCCCCGGCGCCGAGTTCACCGAGATGCCGCGCAACTCCGAGAAGTCCTTCTGCTGCGGCGCCGGCGGTGCCCGTATGTGGATGGAGGAGACCCTCGGATCGCGGATCAACGTCAACCGCACCGAAGAGGCCATCGCGACCGGCGCCGACCAGATCGCCGTCGGCTGCCCCTTCTGCCGCGTCATGCTCTCCGACGGCCTGACCCTCAAGCAGTCTGAGGGCAAGGCTCGTGAAGAGGTCGAGGTGCTCGACGTGGCGCAGATGCTGCTCGCCGGCGTCAAGCGTGCGCCGTCGGTCGAGGAGACTGCTGCCGTCGTCGCCGAGGCCGAGGCCGCGACCTCGTCCGCCACGGGTGCTGCCTCAGGTTCCGGAGGGCCAGACGAGGTCACCGACACCGACAAGGCGGCCGCCGCCGCGAGCAACATCGACGTCGACGACGCCGGATCCCGCACGGGCGACGCTCCGCTCGAGCGCTCCGACGAGACCGCGCCTGCGACTCCTGAGCCGGAGCCCGTGACGGCACCCGAGCCCGACGCCAAGGCCGACCCCGCCGAAGAGGCCGAGCCGGACGCCGACGACAAGGCCGACGAATCGATCACGAAGACCGAGGACGTCGGACCGGCCGCAGAGGCGACCGAGACGGTCGACGAGGTCGACGACCGGGCCGCCAGCGACAAGGAGGCCGCCGCCTGGGCCAACGTGGGCCCGGTCGACCATGATCCCGGCGACACCACGGACCCCGAGACCGAGCTCGTGCCGCAGAAGTCGGATCGCGATCCGGAGATCCCCGCGACCAAGTCGTCGGACGACTCGCCGTCCGAGCACATCACCCATGTGCCCGACGAGACCCATCCGGTCGACGAGGACGCCCGCGACGAGGAGGCGGCCAGCATCATCGCGGTCGAGGACGTCGAGTCGACGGCCGACCCGGTTTCCGAGGATGCCGCCCCGCTCAGCGACGCCAACCCCAGCGGCGCCGACCTGAGCAAGGCTGCGGGCAGTGGCGAGACGGACGACGAGGACGAGCAGCCCAAGCCGTAGTGCCATGACCCGCTGCCCCTGCCTGAGCGGACTGACGTACGACGCGTGCTGCGAACCGTTGCATGCCGGGACGTCGTCCGCGCAGACTGCCGAGCAGCTCATGCGCTCGCGCTACTGCGCCTTCGCCGTGGGCGATGCCGACTACTTGTCGGCGACGTGGCATCCGAGCACGCGGCCGACGTCGCTCACGCTGGACCCCGACCGGCGTTGGTATCGGCTCGACGTCCTCCGCACCGAGCGAGGTGGCCCGTTCGACACCGAGGGCGTTGTCGAGTTCCGGGCGTACCACCGCTCGCCTGCCGGCAAGGGCAGCCAGCACGAGGTCAGCAGGTTCGTCCGCGAGAACGGCCGGTGGCTGTACGTCGACGGGGTCGGCTGAGACAGTCATTCGCCAGACCGTGTCACAAAGGGCGCCACAAATTCCCTGCAAATGCAAAAGACTTTGGGACAGCCCGTTCAGCGAACACGGATCGAGATCTGCCTTAGCCTGATATCGGGAGGGCGAGCAGGAGGCGTCCATGCCGAGCGCGGGGCCGACGACAGTTCGGGGCCTGCTCGACGTTCATCATGACGCCGCCCCGCTGTTGACTGCCCTCGTCGGCCTCGGCACGAACGCCATCGCCATCGCCACAGCCGATGACTGGGAAGCCGTGGCGGACATGCTCCTCTCCGGCGATCGCTATCCCGCCGCGTTGGCATGGCGCGCTGGCGATGCTTTGTATCACCTCGGCCACGCCGAGCGCGCCGAGCACTTCTTCGAGCATGCCGACCGCACTGAGCTCGACGACGCGGAGCGAGCCCAGTTCTGCGCCGCGTGGGCATCCACTGCCTGGGGCACCGGTCACCCGGACCGCACCGAGGCTCTCGGTCTCGAGTCCTTTGCAGCGGCAGAGCGGTGTGGGGATGAAGTGGCACTCACCTGGGCATGGGAGAGCCGCGCGATGCTCGCCGCAATCCACGGCGAGCCGCGGGAGAATCTGCACGCGCATCACCGCGCCCTCGAGCACGCGAAGTCATCCGGCCAGACCCTCATGGAGTCACGCATCCGCAACAACCTCGGCTCGGTCCTGTTCGAGCAGGCCCGCTACACCGAGTCTCTGGATGAGTTCGAGCAGGCGCTGCACCTCGCGGACAGCGTCAGTCACCTGCCCTCGATGGCTCACATACGCCACCATGTCGGCGACGTCATGCTGAATCTTGGCCGTATCGACGAAGCGCTCGTCGAGGTCGAGGCAGCGCGCGCGATATGGACGGACCTCGAGTCGCCCATGGTCGGCGCTGCCTGGCAGCTCCTGGCCGACATCCAGCGGGCCCGCGGCAACACCGCCCAGGCAGCGATGGCCTACCGCGAAGCCGTGGCCGTCGCCGAGGTGGCGGGCGACACTCACACGCTCGTGCCCGCGCTCACCGGTCAGGCGTTGATCCAGGTCGCGAACGACCCCGACGGCGCGGAGGATGCCGCCCGGCGCCTGCTCTTCCTTCAGTCATCCCTTGGACCGCTGCCGGGCACGCTGACCTCCGGTTGGGTCGCACTGCACCGTGGGGACGTCCCAACGGCAACCATTGCGGCGACGTACGCTCTGGCCGACGCATCTCAGCGCCATGCAAGGGCCTGGATCGCCGAGGCACTCGAGCTGTCCGCGCTCTCGACAACAGACAACCGGGCCGCTCAGCTGCAGGAGGCGGCGTCCATCTGGCAGGAGATCGGCAACCCGATCCGGCTGCAGGTCAACCGCATCGTCCAGGCACACCTGTTCGGCAGTCCGTTCACCGAGCAGGTCGCCAGGGCCGGGCTGCGATCGCTCGGCGTGCAGGAGGACGCGTACGGCATCGCCGGCCCGCTCCACGCCGTGCGGCCTTGCACCGCGGACCACTCGGTGCACATCCACGTGCTCGGGACGTTCGTGCTGTCCCTTCATGGTCGTCCGGTCTCGAGCTCGGAGTGGCCGTCTCGCAAGGCCCGGGACGTGCTCAAGGTCCTGGCTGGGCGGGGTTCACGTGGAATCCGCCGCGAAGCGCTCTCCGATCTCCTGTGGCCTCGCAACGCAGACGCGAGCAACAAGCTCTACGTCGCCCTGTCCCAGCTCCGGCGAGTTCTCGACCCGCAGCGGGACCATGCCGCGGACCACTTCGTCCAGGCCGACCGGACCAGCATCCGCCTCAACATGGACAACGTCTCGGTCGATGTCGTCGATTTCGTCATCGCCGCACACGAGTCGGTCGCCGCGGCCCAGGCCGGCAAGGACGAAGCGATCGAGATGCTCGAGGCCGCTGCCGCCATGCACACCGGTGAGTTCCTCGAGGAGGACCTCACCGAGAGCTGGCCGGTGGAGATCCGCGACGAGGTCGAGAGCCTGGGCAATGAGGTCATCCGCGTGCTCGCCTCCGCCTTGAAGTCGGGTTCCCACCCAGAACGCGCGGTCCCGTGGCTCGCGCGGCTGTTGTCATACGACCCGTACGACGAGTCCACGTACGCAGCCTTGATGCGAGTGCTCACGGCAGTCGGCCGGCACGGCGAGGCACGCCGACACCATCGCGCGTACGTCCTGAGGATGCGCGAGATCGGGGTGCCGGCCATGAGCTGGGAGGACATGGCCGCCTGAAACTAGAACGCGTTCTCAAGTCATTCGCAACGTTTTCTGAAGGCCGAGGTCCGAAGGTGTCCAGAACACCTCGCCCACCAGGAGCTCGACATGGCCACCATCCGCTACCCCCTCACCTCCTCCGTCGGAGACACCGCCCGGGCGGTCGAAACGCTCCTGTGGGCGATCGTCACCCGACTCGCGATCCTCGCGATGCTCGGTGCGGTGACGATTGCAGGCGCTGGTTTCGTCAACTACGGCCCGCTCGCCGACGACCTGTCCAGCCTGTCCCCGCTCAACGCGATGGGGGCAGTGATCGGGGCTTCTGTCTTCTGGATCGCCCTGCTGGGTGCCGCCAAGCGGCCGCGGGAGGACCGCTCCGACCATTTCGACGTCGAGTGACATCGGCTTGCCGGCCGACCCACAGCGCTACTTCTGCTTGGTGTACGTCTGCAGGTTGCGGACGACGGTGATCTTGCGGCTGACCGTACGGTTCGATGCCGGCAGCGTGGCCGTCACGGTGTAGTCGCCGGGAGCGGCCAGTGCGGCCAGTGTCAGGTTCGTCGAGACCGGACCAGACGGAGGTGCCGTGACGGTCTGCGTCGCGAGGCTGCCGATCGCGATGACGCAGTCCTCGCCGGGCGGGACGCCGGTGACGGTGACCGGCACCTCGGAGTCGGGCACGACGGTGTCTGGCGCAGAGACGCTCAGACGCCACATGGGAAGCAGGCTCCCGATGATCGGGGACTTGGCGAGACCGCGGAGGAAACGGGACAGCGGGGACGAGCTCATGGCGCACCTTCCATCGTCCCTCTTGTGTGCAGGCTAGCGATATTCGCTGACGAGACAGGCTGATTCCGGACAAGACGCGGCCGCTGCGCCCTACCCTGATCACAGGAGGGCAGCGCAGGAGGTGCCATGCCTGACGCGCCGCGACCCGCTTCGGTCCGCGACCTCCTCGACGCGCACCGTGACGCCGAACCCCTGCTGCACGCCGTGATCGAGCTCGGCCCGTATGCCATTGCCACCAGCACCGTCGACGACTGGGAGGCCGTGGCGGTCGTCCTGTGGTCAGGTGATCGCTACCCGGCGGCGATGGCCTGGCGCGCCGGGTATGCGCTCTACCACCTGGGCCACACCGAACGCGCCGAGCACTTCTTCGAGCATGCCGACCGGGACGAGCTCGATGACGCCGAGCGCGCCCAGTTCTGCGCGGCCTGGGCGTCGAGCGCCTGGGGATCGGGCGATGCCGACCGCAGCGAAGCCCTGGGCCTCGAGGCGTTCGAGGCGGCCGAACGGTGCGGCGACGACGCGGCACTGACCTGGGCATGGGAGAGCCGAGCCATGCTGGCGTCGATCCACGGCGAGCCGCGGGAGAACCTGCACGCCCACCAGCGCGCGCTCGACCATGCAGAGGCCGCAGGCGACACCCTGATGGAGTCCCGCATCCGCAACAACCTCGGCTCGGTCCTGTTCGACCAGGCTCGCTATCCCGAGTCGCTGGACCAGTTCGAGCACGCCCTTCGGCTGGCGAACGGCGTCGGCCATCTGTCGTCGATCGCGCTCATCCGGCACAACGTCGCCGACGTGATGCTCAACCTCGGACGCATCGACGAGGCCTTGGTCGAGGTGGAGGCGGCGCGGGCGATCTGGGCGGGCTCGAGTCACCCATGGTCGGGGCGGCGTGGCAGCTCCTCGCCGACATCCAGCGAGCGCGGGGCAACACCGCCCAGGCGGCGATGGCGTACCGCGAAGCCGTGGCCGTCGCCGAGGAGTCGGGCGACACCCAGACGCTCGTACCGGCACTCACCGGCTCGGCGCTGATCGAGGTCGCAACAGATCCAGCCGCGGCGGAGCAGACTGCCCGGCGCCTCCTATCGCTCCCGTCGGCGGTGGGCCTGCTGCCCGGCAACCTGACGGTCGGCTGGGTCGTGCTGCACAGCGGCGACGCGGAGGCGGCCGCCGCATTCGCGAAGCAGGCCCTCGCCGAGGCATCGCAGCGTCACGCCCGCGCCTGGCTTGCCGAGGCGCTCGAGCTGTCCGCCTTGTCGGCAGACGACAACCGCCAGGCGCAGCTGAACGAAGCAGCCTCGATCTGGCAGGAGATCGGCAACCCGATCCGCCTGCAGGTCAACCGCATCGTCCAGGCACACCTGTTCGGCAGCCCGTTCATCGAGCAGCTGGCCCGCTCGGGACTGCGGTCACTGGGAGTCCAGGATGATGCGTACGGCATCGCCGGGCCGCTCCACGCGATCGGCCCGCGCGCTGGGGAGCACCCCGTGCACGTCCACGTTCTCGGCGCGTTCGTGTTGTCGCTGCACGGGCGTCCCGTCACGAGCTCGGAGTGGCCGTCTCGCAAGGCGCGGGACATCCTCAAGGTGCTGGCGGGCCGCGGCGCCAAGGGGATCCGCCGCGAGGCTCTCGCCGACCTGCTGTGGCCCGACGACCCGGATCCCGGCAGCAAGCTCTCGGTCGCCCTGTCCCAGCTGAAGCGCGTGCTGGATCCCGGCAAGGCGTACGGGCCGGACCACTTCGTGCACACCGACCGGGTCAGCGTGCGCCTCGAGATGGACCATGTCGCGGTCGACGTCGCGGACTTCGTCGTCGCCGCGCAGGAGTCCCTTGCGGCTGCGAGTCACGGCGAGGAGCGAGGCCATCGAGATGCTCGAGGCCGCGGCGGCGATGCATACCGGCGAGTTCCTCGAGGAGGACCTGGCAGAGGACTGGCCGGGCGAGATCCGCGACGAGATCGAGTCCCTCGGTGTCGAGGTGATCCGCGTGCTCGCGTTCGCTCTGCAGGACGGCGCCGACCCAGGCCGCGCGGTCCCCTGGCTCGCTCGCCTGCTGTCGTACGACCCGTTCGACGAATCGATCTACGCCGCACTGCTGCAGGTCCTGACGGCGGCGGGCCGGCACGGGGAGGCGCGGCGGCACCACCATGCGTACGTCCTGCGAATGCGCGAGATCGGCGTGCCGTCGATGAGCTGGGAGGACATGGCCGCCTGACGGGGTCTCAAACCTTTCGCAAAGTTCTCTCAAGGGCCGTCTCGGATGGTGTCGACATCACCTCGACACCAGGAGATTCACATGGTCACCATCAGCTATCCCGTCAGCTCCGCCGCCGCGGACACCATCCATGCCGCCGGACACCTCATCCGGATCATCACCACCCGGGTCGCCGTCCTCGCGGCCGTCTGCCTCGCCGTTGCCGCGGCCGCCGGGCTCTTCGACCAAGGTCCGCTCGCCGGCGTGCTGTCGCGCTGGTCGGCCCTGAGCGTGATGGGTTCGCTCATCGTCGTCGCCATGCTGTCGATCGCCTGCCTCGGGGCGGCTGACTCCTATGGGTCAGCCGATGCGGAGCTGTTCGACGTTCGTTGAAACCGACCCCAACTTTCGAAGCGTTGCGCAGGCAAAACCGGTTTAGGCACCTGCGCTTCGCTAGTCAACCAAGTCGGCCATCAGCGGGACGCCGGGGCGGTAGGCGAGGTGGACGAACGACGGGGCATTGAGCACCGCGTAGTCCGCCTTGGCGCCGACGGCGAGATGACCGACGTCGTCGCGGCGCAGCGACAGCGCACCGCCCTTGGTCGCCGACCAGAGCGCCTCGCGCGGGCTCATGCCCATGTCGCGTACGGCGACGGCGATGCAGAACGGCATCGACGAGGTGTAGGAGCTGCCCGGGTTGCAGTCCGTCGCGAGCGAGACCGTCACGCCGGCGTCGATCAGACGGCGCGCGTCGGGGTATGGCTGGCGGGTCGAGAACTCGACGCCCGGCAGCAGCCCCGCGACGGTGTCGGAGCCGGCGAGCGCATCGACGTCGGCGTCACTGAGGTACGTGCAGTGGTCGGCCGCGGCGGCCCCGAGCTCGACCGCGAGCTGCACGCCGGGCCCGCGGCCGAGCTGGTTGGCGTGGATGCGCGGCAGCAGCCCGGCGGCCATGCCGGCCTCGAGCACCGTGCGCGCCTCGTCGGCGCCGAACGCGCCGTCCTCGCAGAACACGTCGATCCACCGGGCGTACGGGGCGCACTTCTCGAGCATCGGGCCGGTGACCAGGTCGACGTACGCCGCGATGTCCGTGCCCTCGGGCACGACGTGCGCGCCGAGGAACGTGGTCTCGTCGGTGAACTCCTGCGCGATCGCGAGTGAGCGGGCCTCGTCGAGCACCGTGAGGCCGTAGCCGCTCTTGATCTCGGCGGTCGTGGTGCCCTGCGCGCGCATCTCGCGCGAGGTGGCGGGCGACGTTGGCGGCGAGCTGCTCGTCGGGCGCGGCCCTCGTGGCGGCGACCGTCGTGCGGATGCCGCCCGCGGCGTACGGCTCTCCGGTCATCCGGGCCTCGAACTCCGCCGAGCGGTCGCCGGCGAACACCAGGTGCGTGTGCGAGTCGACGAAGCCGGGGATCACCGCGGCGCCGCCCACGTCACGCACGGAGTCGGCAGCCGGGGCGTCCCAGCGATGGCCGAACCACGCGACGCGCCCGCCCTCGACGATGAAGGCGGCGTCATGCAGGATCGGCCGGTCGGCGTCCCACGTGACGAGCTCACCGATGTTGGTGACCAGCATCGTCATGTGCGGCTCCAGCAGGCGTCGATCGCGGCATCGAGCTGCTCGGCGATGTCGCTGCGATCGCCCAGCACGTCCTCGGCGCTCGCGGCCCACAACAGCTCGTCGGCACCGGCCGTGCGTACGGAGTCGCCGATCTCGATCGTGTCGCCCGCCGCGAAGCCCAGCGACTCGTGCCCGGTCACGCTCGCGGCCTGCCACAGCTGCTCGGCGGTCCACGCGCCGCGCACGCCAGAAGCCAGGCGCTGGTGCATCTCGACGGCGCGAGCCTCGGCGAACATGTCGATCACGGTATTGCTGTCGGAGCCCAGTGTCAGCCTCGCGCCGGCTTCACGGAGCGCCACGCTCGGGCCGATGCCGTCGGCGAGCTCGGCCTCGGTCGTCGGGCAGAAGCACGCGTACGCCTGAGCGTCGCCGAGCGTCGCGATGTCGTCGGGCGTCAGGTGGGTGGCGTGGACGGCCGTCGTGCGCGGGGTCCAGGCGCCGGCCTCCGCCAGCAGCGCGACCGGGGTCAGGCCGGTGGCGGCGACGCACTCCTCGTTCTCAGCCGGCTGCTCCGAGACGTGGACGTGCAGCGGCGCATCCGGCAGCGCCGAGGCAACGGTGGCCAGCTGGTCACGGGGCACCGCGCGTACGGAGTGAATCGCGGCGCCGATCACGACGTCGTCCTCGCCGGCATGCTTCTGCGCCAGCTCGCCGACCCGCGAGGCCCACGCCTCGGCATCGCCGTCGCTGAACCTGGCCTGTACGCCCTCGGGCTCCCGCCCGAAGCCCGCCGCGAGATAGCACGTGTCGAGCAGCGCGATGCGCACTCCGGCCTCGCGCGCGGCGGCGATCAGCGCCTCACCCATGGCATTCGGGTCGTCGTACGGACGGCCGTCGGGGCGGTGGTGGACGTAGTGGAACTCACCGACGCTGCGGATCCCGGCGACGTACATCTCGGCGTACGTCGCCCGGGCCAGGTCGAACAGCAGGTCGGGATCGAGCACGGCCGCGAGCGCGTACATCTGGTCGCGCCACGTCCAGAACGAATCGGCACCCGCGATGCGGCCGCGCAGCGCGCGGTGGAACACGTGGCTGTGGCAGTTGGCGAACGCCGGGACCATCGTCACGCGAGGTCCCTGACCACTGCGGCCAGCGCTTCGACGCCGGCCTCGCAGTCCGCGTCCTCGGCGAACTCTGCCGGTGAGTGCGAGACGCCGGTCGGGTTGCGGACGAACAGCATCGCCGTCGGCACGTGCGGGCTGAGCACCCCTGCGTCATGACCGGCTCCGGTCGGGAGCACCGGCGCATCGAGCAGGCTCGCGAGCCGGTCGCGCAGCGGCACGTCGAACTCCACGGCCGGGCTGACCGACTCGGTCGTGAGCGTGACCCTGGTGCCGTCGGGGTCCGCCGCCGCACGGGCCTGGTGGGTGAGGGAGTCGACGAGCCGGTCGAGCTGACCCTCGTCCGCGGCGCGCGCATCGAGCCAGGCCCGGACGCGGGACGGGATCGCGTTGGTGCCGCCGGGCTCGACCTCGAGCCGCCCGAACGTCGCCCGCGCACCGGCGTCCGTGGCGATGCGACGGGCCGCGAGGACCGTGGCGGCGTACGCCTGCATGGGGTCGTGCCGGTCCTCCATCAGCGTCGCTCCGGCGTGATTGGCCTCGCCGCAGAAGTCGATTCGCCAGCGTCCGTGCGGCCAGATCGCGGTGGCCACACCGACGGCGGCATCGGAGTGGATCAGCGACCTGCCCTGCTCGACGTGCAGCTCGACGAACGTGCCGACGCTGTCGAGCAGATCGGTACGCCCGACAGCGCGCGGGTCGCGCCCGCGGGCCGTCATGACCTCGGCGAGCGTGAGTCCGTCGCGGTCCTTGAGACTCAGCGCCTTGTCAGCGGACAGCACACCCGTCACGAGCTGCGAACCGGCGCACGCGATGCCGAAGCGGGCACCCTCCTCGTCGGCGAAGTTCGCGACGACAACCGGGCGGCTCGGCGTGAACTCCTCGGCGCGCAGCCGGTCGACCGCGGCGAACGACGAGACGACACCGAGCGGTCCGTCGTACGCCCCGCCGTCGGGCACCGAGTCGAGGTGCGAACCGATCAGCAGGGCGTCGTCGCCCGTGCCCCACCACGCGAACTGGTTGCCGTTGCCGTCCTCGACGAGCTCCATGCTGCGCGCAGCAGCCTCGCCGGCGAACCACTCGCGCAGCTGCATGTCGGCATCGTTCCACGCAAAGCGCCGGTACCCGCCCGTCCGCGGATCCCGCCCGATGGAAGCAATGTCGTCAAGCATCAACCCTCCAACATCGGGACTCGCAGGCCACGTTCCTTGGCGACCTCGGCGGCGCGGTCGTAGCCGGCGTCAACGTGCCGCATGACTCCCGTACCCGGATCGTTGACCAGCACGCGCTCGATCTTCTGCGCGGCGAGCTCCGTGCCGTCCGCGACGATGACCTGCCCGGCGTGGATCGAGCGACCGATGCCGACGCCACCGCCGTGGTGGATCGACACCCAGGTGGCGCCCGACGCGGTGTTGAGCAGCGCGTTGAGCAGCGGCCAGTCGGCGATCGCGTCGGAGCCGTCGGCCATCGCCTCGGTCTCGCGATAGGGCGACGCGACGGAGCCGGAGTCGAGGTGGTCGCGGCCGATCACGACCGGCGCGCTGAGCTCGCCGGAAGCCACCATCTCGTTGAAGCGCAGTCCGGCGAGGTGCCGCTCCTGGTAGCCGAGCCAGCAGATGCGGGCGGGCAGGCCCTCGAAGTGCACCTTCTCCTGCGCCTTGGTGATCCAGCGCGCCAGGTGCTCGTCCTCGGGGAACAGCTCGAGGATCGCCCGGTCGGTCGCGGCGATGTCGGCCGGATCGCCCGAGAGGGCGGCCCAGCGGAACGGGCCCTTGCCCTCGCAGAACAGCGGCCGGATGTACGCCGGGCACGAACCCGGGGAACTCGAAGGCGCGCTCGAACCCGCCGAGGCGGGCCTCCTCGCGGATCGAGTTGCCGTAGTCGAACACCTCGGCGCCGGCGTCCATGAAGCCGACCATCGCGCGTACGTGCTTGGCCATCGAGGCGCGCGCCTGGTCGGTGAACCCGGCCGGATCGCGCTCGGCCTCCGCGTGCCAGTCGGCCACCGAGATGCCCTCAGGGAGGTAGCTCAGCGGGTCGTGCGCGCTGGTCTGGTCGGTGACGATGTCGATCGCCACGCCACGCTCGAGCAGCTCCGTGAACACCGTGGCGGCGTTGCCGACGATGCCGACCGACAGTGCCCGGCCCTCGTTCTTGGCGGCCACCGCGCGGTCCACGGCCTCGTCGAGATCCGTCCAGTACTCGTCGAGGTAGCCGTGCTTGACCCGGCGCTCCAGCCGCGTCTCGTCGACGTCGACGACGATGACGGCTCCGTCGTTCATCGTCACGGCGAGCGGCTGGGCGCCACCCATGCCGCCGGCCCCACCCGTCAGCGTGAGGGTGCCGGCGAGCGTACCGCCGAACCTCTTGCGGGCGACCGCACCGAACGTCTCGTACGTGCCCTGGAGGATGCCCTGCGTGCCGATGTAGATCCACGAGCCGGCGGTCATCTGGCCGTACATCGTCAGGCCCTCGGCCTCGAGCTTGCGGAACTCCGGCCACGTCGCCCAGTCGCCGACGAGGTTGGAGTTGGCGATCAGCACTCGCGGGGCCCACTCGTGCGTACGGAAGACGCCGACCGGCTTGCCGGACTGCACCAGCAGCGTCTCGTCGTCCTCGAGCGTCTCGAGGGTCCGGACGATCGCGTCGTACGCCTCCCAGCTCCGCGCGGCGCGACCCGTGCCGCCGTAGACGACGAGGTCCTCCGGGCGCTCGGCCACCTCGGGGTCGAGGTTGTTCATCAGCATGCGCATCGGCGCCTCGGTCTGCCACGACTTCGCGGTCAGGGTCGATCCGTGTGCAGCGCGGACGGTGGGTCGGGTCATGAGGTGCTCCTTGAGTGGGCGGCGGCGAGAAGGGAGCCGTCGCGGACGAGCTCCGTGGCGGCTTCGAGGTCGGGTGAGAGGTGGCGGTCGGGGCCGGGCCCGGCGACGCGCGTACGCAGCACGGCGATCGCCGCACCCGTCGCCGCCGAAGGCTCGAGCGGCGCCCGCAGGTCGATGCCGCGTGCCGCCGTGATGATCTCGATCGCCAGCACGCGGGTCAGCAGGTCGACCGACGTGCGCAGCTTGCGCGCCGCCGACCAGCCCAGCGAGACGTGGTCCTCCTGCATCGCGCTCGACGGGATCGAGTCGACGCTCGCCGGAGCCGCCAGCCGCTTGAGCTCGGCGACCATCGCAGCCTGTGTGTACTGCGCGATCATGTGCCCCGAGTCGACGCCGGGATCGTCCGCGAGGAACGGCGGCAGCCCCTGGCTCCGCGAGACGTCGAGGAACCGGTCCGTTCGCCGCTCGCTCATGCTCGCGACGTCGGCGACCGGGATCGCGAGGAAGTCCAGGACGTACGCCAGTGGCGCTCCGTGGAAGTTGCCGTGCGACTCGATCCGCCCGTCGTCGAGCACCGAGGGGTTGTCGATCGCGGATGCCAGCTCACGACCAGCGACGGTCGCCGCATGGTCGAGGGTGTCGCGGGCGGCACCGTGCACCTGCGGGGCGCACCGCAACGAGTACGCGTCCTGCACCCGGCCGTCGCCGTGCCGGTGGCTCGCGACGATCGGCGAACCGGCCAGCAGCGCCGCCATGTGCGCCGCCGAAGCGGCCTGTCCGGGGTGCGGGCGCAGCGCCTGCAGGTCGGCGGCGAGCACGCGATCGGTCGCCATCAGCCCTTCGATGCTCATCGCCGCGGCGAGGTCAGCGGTGTCCATCAGCCGGCGCAGGTCGTGCAGCGCGAGCACCAGCATGCCGAGCATCCCGTCGGTGCCGTTGATCAGCGCGAGGCCTTCCTTCTCGGCGAGCTCGACCGGCTCGAGCCCATGCGCAGCGAGCGCCTCGGCCGCAGGGCGTACGACTCCGTGGTCGTCGACCTCGCCCTCGCCCATCACCGCGAGCGCGCAGTGCGCCAGCGGCGCGAGGTCGCCGGAGCAGCCGAGGCTGCCGTACTCCCGCACGACCGGCGTCAGCCCCGCGTTGAGCATCGACGCGTATGCCTCGGCGGTCTCCAGGCGTACGCCCGTGTGCCCGCTCGCGAGGGTCGACAGCCGCAGCAGCATCAGCGCGCGCACGACCTCGTCCTCGACGCGCGGACCCGTGCCCGCGGCGTGCGAGCGGATCAGGCTCTTCTGCAGCTGCGTACGCAGACCGGGCTCGATGTGCCGGGTCGCCAGGGCGCCGAAGCCCGTCGAGATGCCGTAGACCGGGACGTCCGACGCGGCCAGCTCATCGACACACGCGCGTGCGCGCTTGATCGCGTCGCGGGCCTCCGGGCTCAGCTCGACCTTGGCACCTTCGCGCGCCACGCGCACGACATCCTCCGGCGCGATCGCGCCCACTCCAACCGCCACATGTGCCATACGTCCATTGCACGCCCGCGTGGCTCGCCGCGCTACCTCTCACGGCGCCAAACCTGTCTCGCATACGAGACACTGGCTCCATGGCCCGACCCGTCCCAGCTGCGACCGCCGCCCTGCGCGTGCTGCGCTTCCTGTCCGGCCAGCCGGTGCCGGTCTCGGCGACCCACATCGCCGGAGCGCTCGGGCTGCCGCGCTCCTCGGCGTACCACCTGCTGACCGCGATGGCCGACGAGGACTTCGTGGTCCACTACCCCGAGGACCGCACCTGGGGCATGGGCATCGCGGCGTGGGAGGTCGGCCACGGCTTCGCCCGGCAGGAGCCCCTCGCCCGGCTCGCGCGGATGCCGCTCGCCCGCCTGGTCGACCGGGTCGGCCAGTCGGCACACCTCGTCGTGCTGCATGGGGCCGACGTCCTCTATGTCATCGAGGAGCGGGCACCCGGCCGGCCGCCGCTCGTCACCGATGTCGGCGTACGCCTGCCGGCCCACCTGACCGCATCCGGTCGGGCGATCCTGGCCTCGTTGCCGGCCGCCCAGGTCACTGCGCTCTATCCCGGCAAGGACGGCGTTCACGTCACGCACCGGCGCCGGGCCGCGGTCGCCGACCGAGCTGCGGCGCCTGCTGGCCACGACGCGGCAGCGGGGCTATGCGACCGAGGACGGCGAGGTCACCGAGGGCTTCGCGTCGATCGCTGCGCCCATCGACGCGGGCACGATCCACGCGTCCGTCGCGGTCACCTGGGAGGGCCGCGAACCCGCCGGCGACCTGGTCGATGACGTACGCGCGACAGCCGCGACGATCGCCCGCCGGCTCCGCCGTACGTGACCCGGGCCACACCTGGCTCGTTGAGTTACTCACCGGTACGAACCTAGGAGTCGCCATGCGCCTGCGCCGCCCCCTCATCGCCCTCGCGGTGGCTGCGCTGGCTGCCGCCCCGCTCGCTGCACCCAGCGGGGCCCGGGCAGCGGTGACGGTGACGGTCACGCCGCTGCACTTCAAGGTCAACATCGGCCCGACGGGCTCGGAGGTGTGCGACATCGTCGGCGATCTCTACACCCCGTCGACGGCCACCTCGACGAACCGCGTACCCGCGCTCCTCACGACGAACGGCTTCGGTGGGTCCAAGAACGACCAGGCCGGCATCGGCCGCGAGTTCGCCGCCCGGGGCTACGCCGTGCTGAGCTACTCGGGGCTCGGCTTCGGCGGCTCGGGCTGCAAGATCACGCTCGACGACCCCGACTGGGACGGCAAGGCTGCGAGCCAGCTCGTGAGCTATCTCGGCGGCAAGGACGGCATCGCGTACACCGACGCCGCTCACACAGTTCCCGCTCCGACGCTCGACGTCGTGCAGCGAGACACCAAGGACCACGCCGGCCATGCCGCCACCAACGATCCTCGGGTCGGCATGGTCGGCGGGTCCTATGGCGGCCAGGTGCAGTTCGCGGCCGCCGCCGTCGACAAGCGCGTCGACACGATCGTCCCGATCATCACCTGGAGCGACCTGTCGTACTCGTTCGCGCCCAACAACACCTCGCAGACCGCCGGCGTCCAGACCTCGACGCCCGGTGCGGCCAAGCTGGTCTGGGCCCTCGGGTTCTCGGGCAAGGGGGTCGCTGACGGCGTGACGAATGTCGCCGGCGATCCCGGCCGGCTCATCGGCTGCCCCAACTTCGCCTTCTTCGTCTGCCCCGCACTGGTCACCGCGGCCGCGACCGGCACGCTCGACCCGTCCGCGACGGCCTCGCTGCGGCACGCCTCGGTCAGCAGCTACCTCTCGAAGGTCACGATCCCGACGCTGGTCATCCAGGGGGAGAACGACACGCTGTTCAACCTCAACGAGGGCATCGCCAACTATCGGGCCCTGCAGAACCAGGGCACCCCGACCAAGATGATCTGGTTCAGCGGCGGCCACTCCGGGCCCAACGCCCCCGGCGACATCACGTTCGGGTCGCCCAACCCCGTCACCCAGCACGTGACCCACCGGGTCTCGGACTGGCTCGACCACTACCTCAAGGGCTCGTCGGTCGGCACCGGTCCTGAGTTCGCCTACTTCCGCGACTGGGTGCCCTACACCGGCATCGCCACCCCGGCGTACGGTTCCGCCTCGACCTACCCCGTCGGCACGGCGACGAAGTACTACCTGTCGGGGTCGAGCCTGACGACGAGCGCGTCGGGACTCGCGGCCGCTACGCAGAGCTTCCTCACGCCGATCGCCGGCGTACCGACGTCGACCGACCCGCTCGACGTCGTCGGCAGCTCGGTGCCGCTGCCCGAGACCGACCTGCCCGGCACGACGGCCACGTGGACGACCGCCGCGTTGACCAAGAATGTCGACGTGGTCGGCTCCCCGAGCCTGCGGCTCCAGGTCAGCTCGCCGACCGCGGCCGTGACGCAGAGTCTCGGCTCGACCGGCCAGCTCGTGGTCTTCGTCAAGGTGCTCGATGTCGATCCGGCCGGCAAGGCGACGCTGATCCACAACCTGATCGCGCCGGTACGCGTGCCGGACGTCACCAAGCCGTTCACCGTGACGGTGCCGGCCATCGCCCACCGGTTCGCGGTGGGCCACCAGCTGCGTCTCGTGGTGGCGGGCGGCTCCACCAACTACCGCGGCGGACTCACCGCCAACCCCGTGAGCATCACGACCGGCAGCTCGGCGCAGGCGCTGACCCTCCCCGTCGTGAAGTAGCCCCAACGCACGAGGCCCCGCCACTCAGCTGAGTGGCGGGGCCTCGTCGTTGACTGCGTCAGGCATCACGCTTGCGGAGCAGGAACCACGCGAAGCCCATCAGGGCCGCCGTCTCGAGCGTGAACACCCCGAAGCCGGGCCACGGGTCGAACATGTCGGGCATGAACGAGACCGGTGTCGCGATCTCGCCACCGGCGTTGCCGGGCATCACCTTCGTGATCCACTCGCCGAGCTCGCCGGGGATCAGCATGACCATGTTGCCGACGACGAACAGCAGGGCGAGGACGATCGAGATCGCCGCCGCCGTATGGCGCACGATGAAGCCGAACGCCATCGAGAACAACGCGATGCCTGCCATGAAGAGGCCGCTGCCGTACATCGCGCGGGCCACATCGCCCTGCATCGACAGGCCGATTCCTTCGTTCTCGAGGAACGGGTTGCCCCCGACATATCCCAGCAAGGCGGTCGCCGTGCCCGCCACGAACATCACGCCACCCACGACGAGGGACTTGGCCGCCAGCACCTTGCCCCGCGACGGTGTCGCCGCCAGGGTCGTGCGGATCATGCCGGTGCTGTACTCCGACGTCACCGCCAGGACACCGACGATGACGGCGCACACCGGGGCGATCATCATGCCCCACGTGATGAACGAGCCGGGTGACTCGTCGGCGCCGTCGCTGGCGAGCCAGTCGGCATTGCCCCAGCACACCAGGGTCGTGAGCCCGGCCCCGAGGAAGACCAGCGCGATCATGGTCCACCACGTCGACCGGACACTCCACAGCTTGATCCACTCGGAGCGGACGACCTTGCCGAAGCCGGCCGGTGAGATCACCGGGGCTTCGACCCTCGAGTCTTGGAGGATCTGTGCGCTCATCGCCTGCCACCTGCCTTGATCTCGTCAGCGGCCTTCGCGTGGTACTCCACGCTGTCAGCCGTCAAGGTCATGAACGCGTCCTCGAGCGAGGAGCGCACGAGGGTCAGCTCGTGCAGGAGCAGACCCTTGCTGCCGATCAGCTCGCCGATCGCAGGTGCGTCGAGACCCTGCACCCGCAGCTCGTCGCCCGTGCGGTTGACGTCCAGGCCGCGACCGACGAGAAGGGCCTCGACGTCGGTCGACAACGGAGCCTTGACGCGTACGTATGACGCCGCGTGGTCGGCCATGAACTGCTGCATCGAGCAGTCGGCCAGGATCGTGCCGCGACCGATGACGATGAGGTGGTCCGCCATGAGCGCCATCTCCGACATCAGGTGGCTGGAGATGAAGACCGTACGTCCTTCGTCCGCGAGCTGACGGGCCAGCGAGCGCACCCAGCGAATCCCCTCGGGGTCGAGGCCGTTCACCGGCTCGTCGAGGACGACGACCGGCGGGTCGCCGATCAGGGCGGCGGCGATGCCCAGGCGTTGGCCCATGCCGAGCGAGAACCGCCCGGCGCGCTGGCCGGCCACGGTGTCGAGGCCGACCTGCTCCAGCACCTCGCCGACGCGCGTCGTCGGGATGCCGTTGCTCGCCGCCATCCAGCGGAGGTGGTCGCGGGCCGAACGACCCGGGTGGATCGCATGCGCCTCGAGGAGGGCGCCGATCTCACGCAGCGGCGCCGGCGACGAGGCGTACCGGTGACCGTTGACGGACACCGTGCCCTTGGTCGGGGCGTCGAGGCCCAGGATCATGCGCATGGTCGTGGACTTGCCCGCGCCGTTGGGGCCGAGGAAGCCGGTGACCCGGCCGGGCTCGACCGTGAAGTCGATGCCGTTGACGGCGACCTTGTCGCCGAAGGTCTTGGTGAGTCCCTGGGCGCGGATCATGCGGATCGCCGCCCGGCGTGCGTCGTGGCACTGCGTGTCGATGTCATGGCATCAGCCTGCTGGCGACAGCCCCCTCAGCACATCAGGGACCGACCCCCGGCGACCCCTGACCACACCCTGAAGGCGGATAGGTTGGAGCCATGAGCATGACGATCCGGGCAGCGCCACGTGGCGACACGAGGCCCGTGGCAAGTTGCTCGCGTTCTCCCGGCAGTCGTGGCGCCAGGAGGGCGGGTTCTACTGGCTCGACGACACCGGCAGCCCCGATCGCGACAAGGTCCTCGAGCTCTGGATCAACGCCCGCATGACGTATGTGTTCTCGCTCGCGCACCTCGCCGGGGACGACGACGCGCTGCGATTGGCCGGCCACGGCGTACGCGCACTGTCGACCCTGTTCCACGACGACGTCAACGGCGGCTGGTACGACCGCGTCGACTTCGACGGCGATGTCATGGACACGACCAAGGGTTGCTACGGCCACGCGTTCGTGCTGCTTGCGGCCTCGAGCGCCAAGGCCGCCGGTGTCGAGGGCGCCGACGAGCTGCTCGACTGAGGCAGCGCGCGTCCACGGCCAGCGGTTCTGGGACCCCGACGACGGGCGCTGCATCGAGGAGGTCAGCGAGGACTGGTCGCGCGTCGACGGCTATCGCGGCGCCAACGGCAACATGCACGCGGTCGAGGCCTACCTGTTCGCCGCCGATGTCACTGGTGACGAGGTCTGGCGGCGCCGCGCCCTCTCGATCTGCGAGCGCATCGTCGGCATCCACGCCCGCGCGCACGAGTGGCGCATCCCTGAGCACTACGACCATGACTGGACGCCGCTGCCGTCGTACAACGAGGACCAGCCGGCCGACCCGTTCCGGCCGTTCGGCGCCACGCCGGGGCACGCTTTCGAGTGGTCTCGCCTCCTGCTCCAGCTCGCCGCGAGCCTCGAGTCGCCGCGGCCGTGGATCGAGGACGCGGCCGAGGCGCTGTTCGCCCAGGCCGTCGACGACACCGTCAGCGACGACGACGCCGGGCTGCCCTACACGACCGACTGGCACGGCGAGGCGATCGTGGAGGAGCGCTTCCACTGGGTCATCGCCGAGGCCGTCCTGGCCGCGGAGGCACTGCACGCGTGGACCGGCAAGCGGATCTACGCAGGGCTCGCCGGCCGTTGGTGGGCCGAGATCGACGAGCACTACATCGACCACGAGACCGGCGCGTGGCACCACGAGCTCTCACCGGCGATGCGCCTGACCACCCGCACGTGGCGCGGCAAGCCCGATGCCTATCACGCGTTCAACGCGTTGAGCCTTCCTGATCTGCCTCTCGCGCCGTCGGCGGCACTGACGATCGGCAGCCGCGCATGACGGCGTTGATCGTCGGCGAGGCGCTGGTCGACGTCGTGCAGCGACCAGGCGCGGAGCCCGAGCCCCACGCCGGCGGATCACCGTTCAACGTCGCGGTCGGCCTGTCCCGCCTCGACGTACCGACGAGGCTCGCCGCACAGGTCGCCGACGACCCGCACGGCGACCTGTTGCGCTCAAGGCTGCACGACTCGGAGGTCGTCCTCGAGACGCTCGAACCCGCTCCCCCGCGTACGTCCACCGCTCTGGCGACGCTCGCCGACGACGGCAGCGCGACCTACGAGTTCGACCTGACCTGGGACCCAGCCGCGTTGCCCGATCCCGGCGAGTTCGAGGTCGTGCATGTCGGTTCGCTCGGCACCGCTCTCGAGCCGGGCGCCGCGCTGGTGTCCGACCTCGTGGTGATGGCCGACGCATTGGGTGTTCCCGTCTCGTTCGACCCCAACATCCGGCTCACGGTCGAGCCAGATCACGCCGTGTGGCGGCGCACGTTCGAGTCGATCGCCCCGCACGCCAGCATCATCAAGATGAGCGACGAGGATGCCGCGGTGCTGTTCCCCGGCAAGGACGCCGTCACGCTCGCCAAGGAGCTCGCGGTCGGTGGCACCCTCGTGGCGATCACCCTGGGCGGCGACGGCGCGGTCATCGCGAACTCGCAGGTGGTCGCCGAGATCGAGGCGCCCGACCATCACGGTCGTCGACACGATCGGCGCCGGCGACTCGTTCATGGCGGCCGTGCTGTCGTGGTGCGCTGCCTACTCGTGGCCGGCCGCCGACGAGCTCGACGTCACGGAGCTCACCGACCTCGGGATGTATGCCTGCAGCGCCGCGGCGATCACGTGCTCGCGACCAGGAGCCAATCCGCCCAACACCGCCGACCTGACGCCCTAGCTTCGCGCACTGTGGTCGCGCTCGGCACGTCGCGCTGCCACGATGGGGTCGTGCGTCGCGCCATGGCTCCTCTGCTCATCCTGACGGTGGCCCTGGTGCTCGCGGACTCCGCGGTCGTGACGCTCGCGCTGCCCGACATCCTCCTGCACTTCGACGCGTCCGTCGGGCAGGTTGCCTGGGTGCTGATCGCCTACAACCTCGTGCTGGGTCTCGCTGCCGTGCCGGCGGCGGTGGGGTTCTTCCGGGCACAGCCGCGCATCTTCAGCGCCACCGGCATCGCGGTGTTCGCCGGCTCGTCGGCCATGTGCGCCCTGGCGGACTCGATCGATGTGCTGATCGCGGCTCGCTGCGTGCAGGCGATCGGCGGCGCGATGGCCCTGATCGGGTGCCTGGAGCAGCTGGTCGCCGAGTACGGCGAGCGTCGGGGCGTCACGTCCTGGGTCACCGCCGGCGTGGTCGGGACAGCCCTCGGACCGGTCGCCGGCGGACTCCTCACCCAGGCGATCTCGTGGCAGGCGATCTTCGTGGTGCAGGTGCCGTTCGCGGTGCTGGCCGTACCCGCAGCGCTCGCCGTACGAGCCGTGCCGACGCTCCTGCCGGACCGGCATCGCCCGGCCGTACGCGCCAACGTGACCTTGGCCCTGATGTCGGCCGCGCTCACAGCCGCACTGTTCCTGCTGGTCCTGCTCCTGGTGCAGGGCTGGGGCCGGTCTCCGGCAACCGCGGCCGCGACCGTCTCCGTCGTGCCTCTCGCGGCCATCGCCGCGCGTCCACTCGCCCGCTTCTTTCGCCCGCCGGCCGAGGTCGAGGTCGCGGTGGGCTGCTTCCTCGTCGCAGGCGGACTGCTCGGCCTCGCGATCCCGCCCTCGGCCTCCCTCGCCTGGACCGTGGCGCCCCAGGCGCTGGTTGGCCTCGGGCTCGGGTTGACCGTCGACCGGCTCACGACGCGGGCGATGGAGATGCGGCTGCCGCGGGCCCACCACGCCGGATGGACCATCGGCGCTCGCCACATCGGCGTGGTTCTGGGACTGGCGATCCTCACTCCGGTGTTCACCGCTGACCTGAGGGACGCCCAGGCTCCTGCTCAGCAGGCCATCACCTCCCTGGTGCTCGACGCGCCTTTGGCTCCGCAGGACAAGATCGCGGTCGCCGAGGCGCTCGGGAGTGAGCTGTCGGACCAGCAGGAGCAGGTTCCGGACCTGCACCGCGCGTTTGCGACCGTTGAGCCTGGCTCCCGAGGAGCGCCCCGCCGCAGCCAGGCTCGAGCGCGACCTGAACGCGCAGGTCGAGCGGGCCGCCACACGGGCATTCCGCGACTCGTTCCTCATCGGGGCCGGTCTCGCACTGCTTGCCCTCCTCGCCGTGATCCCCTTCCGCCGGCGGAGGACCGCCATGAGCGGGCTGCCCCGCTGGGTCGGTATGCCGGTCGCCGCTCTGGTCCTCGTGGGCGGCGTGGTCGGAGTGCAGCTTGCCAACGGCGGCGGGGCGTACGAGCCGCTCCGACCGGCCGACCCGTGTGCCGAACGTACGGTGACCTCCCGGGCCGACGGCATCGACGGCCTCACCGAGCGTCTCGTGCTGATCGGCATCGACGGCGCGGCCTGCCGCCTGCACGTCAGCCGGGAAGCGCTCACCCTGGAGCTCGCGCAGAGCCGACGATCCGACCGATGCCCAGATCGACGCCTTGCGGGCCGGCCTGCAATCGGCCGTCCGCCGCATGAAGGGCGACGGGTCCCTGCCTCCGGCATCCGAGCTGGTCGATGAGGCACTCGAGTCGGCGGACCTGAACGACCTGCTCAAGCGGCTGATCCGTGCCCTTCCGGACTCCGCGATCGACGCCGCACTCAAGACCGACGACGTCCTCGCGCGTGCCATCGACGACCTCGACCTGCGCGCGCTGCTCGCGAACGTGGACGATCAGCAGGCGCTCGAGCAACAGATCGAGGTGGCCGTCACCCAGGCCGTCAAGGACTCGCTCGAGGCCCGCCTCCGCGATCTCCTGCCTTAACCGAGGCGCTCGCGCAGGAACTCGCCCGCCCTCCGCAACGCGCGATCTGCCTCCGGAACCACAGGCGCGAACGCTGGAAGATGTGCGTCAGGCAGGGCTCGACCTGCAGGACGACCTCGACGTCGTCGCGCCCGGCAGCCGCGGCAAGCAGCACGGCGTCGTCCAGCAGCACCTCGTACGACCCGACCTGGACCAGGAGCGGTGGCAGACCGCTGAGGTCTGCCAGAGCTCGTCGATCATCGAGCTCACGGCCGCAGGTCAGCGACTGGTCACCGCCGGGGTCCGGGTGTTCGAAGAGCAGTTGCAGGCACATCTCGCCGCGCCGCTGGCCGGCCGCCGGTTGGATCAGGTTGCCGCCGGCCTGGCTCAGGTCAAGGCGGCGCTGGACTAGACGGGCCGCGCTCCACGGGCCGCCACGCACGTGGCCGCCGTACGGGCGCCGGCGGCCAACGCTGACTCGGCGCCGCCGCTGGTCGTCCACTCGCTGAGAAACCCGGCGCAGAAGGCGTCGCCCGCACCGGTGGTGTCGACGACCTCGGCCGGGTAGCGCCGCGATCTGTTCGCCGCGGAACGTCGCCCCGGCGGCGCCGCGGGTCAGCACGACGCGGTCGCCGTCGAGGGCCAGGAAGCCCTGCTCGTCCTCGTTGGGAAACACCAGATCGGCGCCGGCGAGCCAATCCAGGACCGTCTCGCGGCCCGCGGCCTCGAGGAAGCCCAGCGAGCTGGGGTCGATGCTCACGCCGATCGTCCGTCGCCTCGCCTCGGCAACCAGGTCGAGCACGACCGGGCGAACGCCGTCGTCGAAGAATGAGTAGCCGGTCAGATGCAGCCATGTCACGTCGTCCCACACGTCGTCCGGGATGTCGGCGGCCGTCAGGGTCGTGTTGGCGGCCCGGTCGACATACATCGTCCGGTCGGCCTCTGCGTCGAGGGTCAGTACGATCGTCGCCGTCGGCAGGTCCGGATCGCCGCTGATCCGCGCGTCCACCCCGTACGCCTTGAGGGTCGCAGTGTGCCGCTCGACGCCGTCGGCACCGCAACGACCGACGAAGCGTACGTCCGCGCCCGAGGTGGCCGAGCCACGCCGCGACGTTCGCCGCCGAGCCGCCCGCGGTCATCCGGATCTCCGAGACCGTGTCGCTCGCGGGATTGACGGTGCCGAGCGGGCGTACGCCGATGTCGTCGACGAGGTCACCGACGACGAGGATCATCGCGATGTCCAGGACCGGGAGATCTCGCCGGCGACGCGGATGTTGTTCTCGGCGATCTTGAGGTTGACCGCCAGGCTCTCGCCACCGGTAAGGCCCACGATCGTCTGCAGGAGGAACGGCGTGACCTCCTTGCCGGTCAGGCCCTGCTCGTCAGCCATGCGCAGTGCATCGGCGAGCGCGCGGTCGTGCACCTCGGGGTCGAGCTGCTCGGCGACCGGGATCGGGTTGGCCACCAGGATCGCGGCCGGCTGCCCGAGCTCGTCGCGCGACGCCATGACGTCGGCGACCGCGGCGGCGTCGGGCACCGACCAGTCGAGCTCGAAGCCCGAGTCGGTCAGCCAGAAGCTGGGGAACTTCGTGGTCCCGAACCCCAGCACGATCACGCCGAGCGACTCCAGCCGTTCGAGCGTCGCCGGGATGTCGAGGATCGACTTCACGCCGGCCGAAACGACCGTGATCGGCACCTCCGAGAGCACCTTGAGGTCGGCGGACTCGTCGAACGTCTCGGCCGCGCCGCGGTGCACCCCGCCGAGGCCGCCCGTGGCGAAGACTCGGATGCCCGCGAGGTTCGCGATGTATGAGGTCGCGGCGACCGTCGTGGCGCCGCTGCCGGCCTGCGCCAGCACGATCGGCAGATCCCGCACGCTGAGCTTCGGGATGTCCTCACCCGCAACGCGTACGAGCTCATCGTCCGTGAGCCCGGCCTTGAGCTGACCGTCGAGCACCGCGATCGTCGCCGGGACGACGCCCATGCCCGTCAGGATCGACTCGAATCGGCGGGCCGCCTCGAGGTTGTCAGGACGCGGCAGACCGTGGGAGATGATCGTCGACTCGAGCGCGACGACCGGCGTACCGGCCTCCAGGGCAGCAGCGACATCGGGCGAAATGCTGAGGGGCAAGGTCACTCCCTCACCCTAGCCATCGCGGCGCCCACATACGCGCTGACCTGCGGCGATGCTGCCGCTGCAGCATCCCCGAAAATTTCTTCGCGAAAAGTTGCAAGACCTGTCGGGCCCGATGCTCCTACCTCTGAGCAAGCAACAACACCGACTTTCACAAGCACCATCACAACCCACAGGAGAACGACATGAACAGCATCATCCGCACCATGATCATCGCCGCCCCGCTGGCCACCGCCGCCCTGACGATGGTGCCGACCAGCGCCATGGCCTCGGACGGTCCGGTCAACATCATCGTGAAGCCGCACACCGATCCGCAGCCGCCGATCGACGAGATCGCGATTCCCAAGCCCGAGGTCGAGCCCAAGGACAAGATCGCTCTCCCCGAGCCCAAGGACCCGGTCGGACCCGAGGACAAGGCCGGACCCAAGCCGGGCCCCGTCCAGCCTGACGGACCGGACGACATCAAGAACCCGGAGCCCTGCCCGACCCACGGCGACTGCGGCGACGACAAGGACGGACCCAACGACGGCGGTGGCGACGACAGCTCGACCGTCGACGTGCCCACCCGGGTCGACGCCGGTCAGGCTGCCGAGCAGTCCGACAGCGGCCTCGAGCTCACTTGGCTGCTGGCCGGCGGAGCCCTGGTGACCGCCACCGGCGCAGCGGTTGCCGTCCGCGCCCGCAAGCGTCAGACCGCCTGACCCACACGCACAAGGGCCCCGCTTTGAACTTCCCGAGTTGGACTGACTTAGTCAGAGCCAAGCCGCGAGGCTTAGGTCCGGTATTGCACCGGCTCAGGCCCTCGAGCTTTGTCGAGATGCGGTCGTTGTTGTACCAGTCGATGTATTTGTGCAGTGCCATCGTGAGGGCTTCGATGCTGAGGTAGCGGACGTGGTGGAAGCACTCTTCCTTGAGGTGGCCGAAGAAGTTCTCGATCACCGCATTGTCGAAGCAGTTGCCCTTGCGAGACATCGACTGGGTCGCACCAGCGTCGTGCAGCAGGCGCCGCCACGACGTGTGCTGATACTGAAACCCTTGATCCGAATGCACCAACGGGTGTTGCCCATCGAGGGTCGCGAGCGCGGCGCGCAGCGAGCTGTTGGTCATCTGCAGGTTCGGTGAGCGGCTGATCGAGTAGGCGATGATCTGCCGATCGAACAAGTCCATCACCGGTGACAGATAGACCTTGTCGTCACCGACACGGAACTCGGTCACATCGGTGACCCACTTCTGGTTCGGCTCGGCGGCGGCGAAATCGCGGTCCAGGACGTTCGGGGCGACCTTGCCGGTCTGGCCCTGGTAAGACGCATATTTGCGTTTGCGCCGCACTTGGCAGGCCAGGCCGAGCTGACGCATCAGCTTCCGGCCGGTCTTCTTCGCGACCTGCCACCCGGCCTTGACCAGTTCCCGGTGAACCCGACGGTGCCCGTATCGGCCGTGATTCTTGCTGAACACCTCGGCGATCGCGGCTTTCAGATCCGCGTGCGGTCTTGGTCGTCCAGGCGGGCCTGGTGATAGAAGAACGTCGACCGGGCCAACCCGGCGACCTGCAGCAGCACATCCAAGCGGTGCTCATCCTTGAGGGAGACGACGGCGTGGACCTTCACCGTCGTTCTTGCGCCCTCAAGGCCCGCAATTTTCCCAAGTAGGCGACCTCAGCTCTCAGCCGCTCGTTCTCGCGCCGCAGCTGCTCCAGCTCGCCAGCCTCCCCAGGCACAACCGCCGACCCCGCAGGACGCCCCCGCGACTTGGGTCGTAGCCCGTCCTCGCCCTCATTGCGGTACTTCCGCGCCCACGTCTCGATCAGCTTCGGCGAGGACAAATCGAACTCTCCGGCCAGATCCATCTTCGTCTCGCCCGCCAGGAAACGACGCACCACGTCTCGTTTGAACTCAAACGAGAACGAACGCTTCGTCGGCTTGGTCATCAACGCTGCACTTCCCCGCACCCGCCATCGGTTGTAGATCGCCTTGGCCGCCCACTGGCTCACGCCCAGACGCCTCGCGACAGAACCCGGACCCCAATCGGCCTCGAACAACGCTAACGCCTGCTCACGCTGCGCCTGCGACAACGAACTACTAGCACGCATAAAACTGCTCCCCAGGAGTCGGAACTCAATTTCTCAGTCCAACTTTCGGGACCCAGTTCAATCTGGTGGGGCCCTTGTCGTGCGTCAGATCTCGGTGCGGTGGAAGTTGGCGTGCGAACGCGAAGCCGTCGGGCCGCGCTGGCCCTGGTATCGCGAGCCGTACTTGGCCGAGCCGTAGGGGTTCTCGGCCGGAGACGTGAGCCGGAAGTAGCAGACCTGGCCGATCTTCATGCCGGGGTAGAGCTTGATCGGCAGCGTCGCGACGTTGGCGAGCTCGAGCGTCACGTGGCCCGAGAACCCCGGGTCGATGAAGCCGGCCGTCGAGTGGGTCATCAGGCCGAGGCGGCCGAGCGAGGACTTGCCTTCGAGCCGCGCGGCGATGTCGTCGGGCAGGGTCACCAGCTCGTACGTCGAACCGAGCACGAACTCTCCTGGGTGCAGGATGAACGCCTCGTCGCTGCCGACCTCGACCTCACGCGTGAGGTCGGACTGGTCGGCGGCGGGGTCGATGTGCGGGTACTTGTGGTTGTCGAAGACCCGGAAGAACTTGTCGAGGCGCACGTCGATGCTGGACGGCTGGATCATTCCTGGGTCGAAGGGGTCGAGCGCCACACGCCCGGCGTCGATCTCGGCGAGGATGTCGCGGTCGGAGAGGAGCACGAGTCGAAACTAACGCATGCGGCTTCGGTAGTCTGTGATCGGTCGCTGCGGCGACCGCGCCGATGTAGCTCAGTGGTAGAGCGCTTGCTTCCCAAGCAAGATATGCGGGTTCGATTCCCGTCATCGGCTCCGAGCGCAGCGAGGAGACGAGGGCGGGAATCGAGTGGGCCCCTCCGTCGAGCCGCTGCCCCGCGGCGAAGCCGCCCCTCCAGCGGCTCCCATGAAGGGATCCCGTCATCGGCTCCGCGGCGGGCGCACACGCATAGGGTCGGAGCATGAAGGCGACCAACGGCAAAGGCTTCGTGAAGGTTGACGGCGGGGTGGTCGGCTGGATCAGTGGCGGCGAGCCCGTGGACGGCTGCGATCTCGTCTCTCTCTTGATCTTCGCGCCGACCAAGGTCGAGGTGAAGCAGCGCATGCGAGCAATCGGACTCTGGAGTCCATACGTGATGGACACGTTTGGCGAGCCGGACCCCAACGGGGTACGTGCCGCCGTTGCTGATCCGGAGCAGTTCGTGTGGAATCACGCTGACGGCGGTCACTGGCTGCCATCCAGCGAACTCAAGCGAACCTGAAGCCGCTCTGGAACGACGACACTGCCGAGCCGACATGCACAAGGATGTCCGGATGACCCAGATCGTCCACACAGTTCTCTTCGACCTCGACCCCGAGCAGCCAGGGGCCATCGCCGCAGGCGTCGAGGCACTGCGCGAGCTTCGATCACTCCCCGGCGTGACCTCGATGACGGTTGGGCCGAACGTCAGCCCCGAGGGACTCGCGCAGGGCTACACGCATGCACTGGTCGCGGTGTTCGCGACGGACCTGACCGAGATCACTACCTCACCGCGCCAGAGCACCTTGCCGCCGTCGACCTGCTCAAGCCATGCCTGCGGCACGTTGCCGTCGTCGACATCGACAGCGAGTAGCGGTCACCACGTACGCTGCACAGCCGCCTTCGTGCCCGTCACCAGGCTCTGCGCCGGCACGTCTTCAGCGACGACCGCTCCGGCGGCGATGACGGCATCGCGCCCGATCGTGACTCCCGGCAGGATCGTCGCACCGGCACCGATCCACACGTTCTCCTCCACGTCGATCGGCCCGCCGGTCAGCCACACCCGCCGATCCACGGGGTCGACCGGATGCCCGCCGGTGATGAACGTGACCTTCGGGGCGATCATCACGCGCTCGGCGAGCCGGATGCCGGCGTAGTCCAGGAACGTGCACCCCTGGTTGATGAACACCCGCTCCGCGATGTCGAGGTTGAGGCCGTGGTCGGTGTAGAACGGCGGATAGATCGTGACGCGCGGCGGCAGCGGCCGCCCGAGAATCTGCTCGAACAGCTCGGCCTTGCCGTCCTCGTCCTCGAACGGCAGGACGTTGAGGCGCGACGTCAGCGCGGTGACCTCCAGGACCCGCTCGGACATGGCCTTGAACTCGGGGCTGTCGATACGCATGAGGAAGTCGTCAGGCATCCCACGATGATCTCCCGCTACGCACCGACCCAGCAGGAGCCACGCGATGACCTGAGTCCTGAAAGTGCAGCCGCCCCCGGCTGGAGGAGTCCGGGGGCGGCCACGTCATGGGGGAGCTACGAACGAGCCCACTGCTGGTTGGTCTCACCGTTGCAGTGCCAGACATCGACCGCTGTCCCGTTGCCCGTGCCAGCGCCCGCGGCGTCCAGGCACAGGTCAGGGTTGAGGACGCTCGTGACCGACAGGTCAGCGTTGAGCTCCCACGCCTGGTTGGGCGCACCGGTGCAGTCTGCGATGACAGCGGGGCTGCCCGCGCTCGCTCCGTCGCCGCCGATCGCCAGGCACTTGTTGCCGTAGACCATCAGCTGCTTGTCGGCCGTCCAGTTCCAGGACTGGTTGCCACCCGCGTTGCAGTCCCACAGATCCAGCGCGGTCCCACTGGTCGTCGAGTAGCCCGGCACGTCGACGCACCGGTTGCTGGCCACGCCGCGCAGCACCTCGCCCGGAGGCGCCGGCGGATCGTCGTTCGTCGGCTCCTTCTTGAGCAGACCCCAGCCCCACTGCAGCTGCGCAAGGCCGCTCTCGCTGTTGACCGTCAGGTCGCGAGGGCCGACCTGGGTCGTCATCGAGTACGCATCACCGTCGCGCAGTCCGGGCCAGTAGACGATGCCCATCCGCTGCTCGCGTGCCGTCTGGGTGAGGGCGCCGAGGTATGACGTGTAGATGTTGCCCTCGTGGTTGCCGTAGTTGAGCCCGGTCGTCATCGGCGAGCCGGCCTCGTCGATGATCGTGCGCCAGCCGTAGTCACCGATCCGCGGTCGCAGGTTGTCGAGCCACGCCCGCTCCGTCGTGTCGGACGCCCAGAAGCCGTAGAAGTGCAGCGACAGCAGCGTGCCCTTGAGCTCCTTCGCCGCACCCACACCGGTCACGTTGTCGTTGTAGCCCGTGCCCGAGATGACAACACGCTTGCGCGGAACGTCATCGTGCCGCTTCACCCACGTCGAGGTGAGCGACACCCACTCGTCGAGCGAGTAGCCGAACGGTTCGTTCATCGGCTCGAAGTAGACCTTGGGGTTGTGGCGGTACTTGCGGACGACGGTGTCCCACATCGCGTTGTACGCCTTGGGGTCGTCGACGCGCCCATCCTTGGCGTTGTTGGCCTCCCAGTAGCTCAGGATGACCTTGTTGCCCTGGCGGACCGAGGCGTCGATGGCGGCTTGGTACGACTTCCACCACTGCGTCCCGACGCTCGAGGGGTTGATCGGGAGCCGGATCGTGTTGGCCTTCAGCTCCTTGCGGAACTCCGACACGATGCCGGTGGCCTTGCGGTACGTCGTCGCATAGCTGTCGGTCTTGCTCAGTCCCGACGGGACGACCTCGTCGGCCGCGTAGTTGTCACGCGGGTCCGCCCAGTTCACGCCGCGGAAGTCACGCGTGTTGCCGTGCTCCTTGCTCGGCGGTGACGCTTCGGCGGGCGCGGCGAGGGTGGCAGCGACGAGCACGCCGGCTCCGAGGACTGACGCCGCGATCGCCCCCGAGGCGATACGGTGTCGGACCCTTCTCAGACGTCCGTCCGTGCTGGTATTGGAGGGATGGTTGCGTAAACATCATCGAGAAGAGCCTTCCTTGTTTGCGTAAACATTGGGGCGGTGTGACGACCGTCTCACTCGGCTCGCGGATCCGTCAACCCCCAAACCGAGAAGACAGGCAGTGGCGATGTCGGCGTCAGCTCGGCAGCATCCGGTTGCCGGTCTTGACGGCGTTGCGCTTGACCCGGCTTGCCAGCCGCCCCAAGGAAGCGGCGGCAGCGCCGTGGGTCCGCGGCGGGTCCAGGCCGACCACGTCCCCCACACGCAGCGTTCCCGTCGAGGCGATGTCGGCGTACACACCGAAGCATCGTTCGCCGTGCCGGGACACGGTACGCATGACCTCCGGGTCCGCCGGCACTCCGGCCTGCTCCCGCAACGGGATCGTGCATCGGATGGTGGGAATCTCGACGCTTGCGCTGATCTCGCCGAACTGCAGCGTGCCGCCGATCCACTCCTGCTCGGCAAGCCCGTCCGTCTCGGTGTCGATCACGATGTTCGGACGGAACCGCCGCACGTCGAAGTCGCCGCCGTGGGCCGCCATCGTCCGGAGGCTCGAGGTCGTCACGATGTGCAGAGCGTACGCGTCCGCGAAGATCCCGACAGGCGTTGCGTAGATCGCCAGCTCAGCGAGCTTGCGCAACGGGAACATCGAGAAGTCCGGCAATGGTTCATCGGGGGCGACCCCGAACTGCTGCCGAACGTCCTTCTTCGACGTGAGCACGCCTCGATAGGCCGCCTTGTCGTCGATCGGTGGCAATGGGACGAGGGCAACCCGCTTGCCGGCGAGCTCGCTCAGTCGGGCATCCATGGCGTCCCGATCCACGCTCGCGATCTGGGCACCGTCGGGGAACGTGACGACGACGTCGGCCACATCACCGGGGCCGACGCCCGCCGCTGGTTCGTCGATGAACCGTGCGCTGCAGCCGAGCAGAACGGGCAGTCGGCGCGCGGTCGTGACGGCGTCGAGCTCGAGGTCTCGGACCGCCCACATACGGTCGGCATGCAGGGCCCGGCTGTCCAGGACCGACGAGGCAACCATCTCGCCGCCCATGGACTTCACCGGATAGCGCCAGAGCTCAGTCACGGTGCCGACCTTCATGCGGACAGAGCCAGCGCGTTCAGCTCTGGTCGTCAAGCACCGCACCCTTTGCGTTGGTGCGTACGGACTCGATGCCATTGAGCGCGGACGCCTTGCTCTTGTACATCTCGCTGGACGCGACGATCTGACCGTTGCTCGCCTTGAGGTTGAAGTGATACTGGCCCGACTTCGACTTCTTGAGCTCAAACTTCGCGGCCATGGGGAAACTCCTCACATCACAGGGTCCCCGACCTCATGAGCGTATGACTCCGGCAACGGCCTGTCAGCCGATCAGACTCCCTCATGCGCGTCGGCCACGGCCCGCGCCTCGTCACGGAGCGCCTGCACGACCAGGCGTACGGATGGCCGCTCGAAGCGATCAGGACGCAGCAGCGCCGAGATCTCCCGCTTCGCCCGTATGCCGACGAGCGGCCGCGTGACGAGCCCGTTGCCGTGCTCACGGGTCGTGAACCGGGGCAGGATCGCGATGCCGTGCCCGCCGGCGACCAGGGACTCGACGATCCCGTTGTCGGCAATGCGCTGGGTGATCCGTACGGGCTCACCCGTCGCCGCGACGACCTGGCTCAGCACCCGGTCGAACGGATAGTCGTTGGGCACACCGATCCACTTCTCACCCACGACATCCTTGGGCGAGAGGCTCGACTTCCGGGCCAGGGGATGCCCCTCCGGCAGGGCGACGTCGAGCGGTTCGCTCATGAGCGGGACGACCTGGATCCCCCGCTCGTGCCATGTGGCCGACGTCGTCGGCGAGTCGGCCAGCACGATGTCGTGATCGGGAGTGAGATCGGCGAAGTCAGTCGTGATGCCGTCCTCGTCCGAGCAGAGCAGCTCGACCTCGGGAACGTCGGCGAGCCGGGTCAGCACACCGGACAGCAGCATCTCCCCGCCGGTGGGGAATGTCACCATCGTGACCTGCCCGGCTGGCCGCTGCATGAACTCCCGCCACTGGCCCTCGGCCCGCTCGATCGCCACCGCGATCTCGGTCGCCGTCTGGGCCAGCGCGCGGCCCGCGACGGTGAGCGCCACACCTCGTCCAGCCGGCTCGACGAGGGTGTATCCGGCCTCCCTCTCGAGCACCTTGAGCTGCTGCGACACCGCTGACGGTGTGACGTGCATTGCATCGGCCACCGCCCCGACAGTGCCTCGTTCGGCCAGTTCCCGCAGGAGAGCGAGTCGATTGACGTCCATGTAGCAATACTACACGTTAGGTGTAGTTCTATTGGCTTGTCCTTGACAGTTGCGCGGCGCATACTTGAAGCAAGAACTCCACCACAGCCTTGAAGGAGGCCACCATGATCGCCCTCGGAATCTCCATTGCAGCCATCACCGTGATCGGGGTCGGCCGCACAGTCCGCACCGTCCTCACCGACGGCCAGGGTCGCGTGCCCACCCGCACCTACCCCCACGCATTCAACCTGCGCTGAACCACACACGGAAGGCCCCCGCGAGCAGCTCGCGGGGGCCTTCCTGTCTGTCTGGGGCTGAGGCTCAGGCCACGTGCGACCGATAGCCCGGGAGCAGCTCGTCGACGAGCACGTCGGTCTCGGCGGACGAGCCGACGACCGAGCCGTGCTCCGCGATCGCGGCGTACATGTCATCGACGATCGCCTGGACGTCGGCACGCTCGCCGAAGTGCGCGGCCAGACGGATCCGTGAACGCCACAGCTCCTCGCTCGCCGGCAGCATCGTGAGGCCCTGCAGCAGGACGGCTCGTGCGGCCGGCTCGTCGTCGCGAGCCGCGGCCGCTTCGGCACACGCCTGGACGGTCAGGCTGACCGCCATCGCGATGTCACCCTCGATCGTCATCGACTCCAGCCACGCGTAGCGACCGGCCGGCAGGCCGTCGAACGGCAGACCGGCAACCAGGTCCAGGGCCGTACGCATGTGCGTCTCGCGACGCGCGCCATCCTCGGCTGCGCGGTTGAGCGCCTCGCGGAACGAGTCCCAGTCGAGGTCGACAGCACCCGGTGCGAAGCGCCACACGCCAGTCTCCTGCTCCAGCACGGAACCACCGTCGGCAGTCGTGCCGAACCACGTGGCGACCTGACGCAGCGCACCGTCGCGGACCTGCGGGTCCACTCCGCGCGGCCACAGCGAAGCGCTGATCCGGTTGGCGTGCACACCCGTCGGGTGCAGTGCGAGGAAGCAGGCGAGCTCGGTGAGGAACTGGACCCGCTCGGGATCGACCTCACCCTTGGCTTCGACCTGGATGGGCCCGAGGATGCGGACGCCTGCGACCGCCTCGTGCGCTGCTGAGACCTGCTGCTCGGACTCGAGCGTGTCGATGAGCTGGTCGATGCTGACCCGTCGAGCCTGCTGCGCCGGTTCGTAGAGCGCGGCCAACGCCTCGGCCGCACCGGGCGTCATGACCTGAGCCGTCACGTCGACGCTGTGCAGCGGTGACGAGATGCGCCCATCGGGGCGGGCCGTGAGGCGTACGGCCGCATCGCGCACGGGACCCACGACGACAACACCCAGGGCGACCTGCGGATCGGCGGCGAGAGCAACCAGGCGGGCCAGCTCGTCAGCGTCGGGCACACCCGAGCAGACCACGAGGTGGTAGGTCCAGTCGACGGCGTCGGGTGCCGCGGCTCGCGCTTCGCGTACGGATCGGGCGTCCGCGTCGCGGCACGCCGACCGCTGGTAGCGGGCGACGTTGTCGAGGCTCTCCAGCACTCGGCCGAGGTCGTCGGTCCGGCGAATCGCGCCGTCGCCGATGCTCGTGACGTCGCCGGCAAAGCCCACGAGGGTGACCAGACGATCATCGGCCCACGCGTGCGTCGCGGTGTCGATCGCCATGCTGAGCGCGGCTCCGCGGGCGGTCTCGCCGTCGCCGTCGAGCGACAGCACACCGCTGATCGACTCCGGATCGAGCAGGAGGATGCTGCCGTCGTCGCGGCGGCCGATGCTCGCGAGGCCCGGGAGCGGCGACAACCCAGAGCCTGCGGGGTCGAGGGCGCGATCGAGCGTCCAGACCTTGGCCCGCGCGGACCAGCCAGCAGGCGGAGTCACGTCAGGGACCTCGTCGAACGCGAGCGCCATGCCGCCTCCACTCACCGAGGCCCTCAGGGGCGCGGGCATGCCCGGGCTGCCGTTGAGCGAGCGCAGTGCGCGGTTGAGCCAGCTGGACGTCTCGAGGTCCGCCTCGTTGCGCAGCTTGGCGCCGGGGGGCGGCGAGCCCGGATCCGGGTCGGTGGGGTCGGGATCGGTGGACGTACGTGCGGACCACCACGCCACAGCCGGGGCCGAGGCGCGGCGGCGACGCAGGGCGAGCGAGGCTCCCGCGATGACGAGGCCCCCCGCGACACCGAACAGCGGCGACCAGGCGCCGAGCTGGATACCGCCTCCAGCGTCCTCCACGGAGGCGATGTCGGCCTGGTCCGCTGCTGCGGCCTGGGTCTCGTCGGCGGCAGCAGACTCGGCGCCTGAGGCGTCGGGTGCGCTGTCGACGATGGGCGCGTCGGCGGCATGGTCGACGACCTTGAGACCTGGCCCCTTGGCGTCATTGGGCAGCTTCATGACCCAGCCGGGATAGATCAGGTCGGCCTTCTCCAGCACTCGGCCGTCGGGCTGGGTGACGCCCTTGTTGAGGTCCCAGATCTCCTTGTAGCGGAAACCGTCACCGAGATAGCGGTCAGCAATGTCCCACAACGTGTCGTAGTGACGACCGTCCGGCGGCTTGACGTCGTAGTAGGTGGTGACGCCGTCGGCGATGTCGACCGGGGTGGCGTCGTCGAGTGTGCTGACGGCTGGGAGCTCGCCGTCGGGCAGGTCGGCATCGGTGGTCTGCACAGCCGGGGAGTGCATGACCTGGCTGACGAACTGGCTCTGCGCGCTGCTCGCCGGGGCCGTCGACTCGACCGCTGACGCGGATGACATGCCGACCGAAGTGGCGACGCCCATCAGCACGATCGAGCTGACCAGTCGACGGGCCAGGCCCTGCGTGCCGATGCCGCCGCCAGGGATCCGGGGCGCCAGGCCGCTCTTGCGACGCTCGGCGACCGCCTCGACCACGAGGCATACGACGAAGTGCGCCCACGCCAGCCAGACGACGACCGCCAGGACGCTGAGGACCGTGTCAACGGTCGTCGGGGTGCTGAGCCACTCGACGCTGGGCGTCTGGTCGGGCCACGGCGTGCCGAATGCCAAGAAGAGCGCGACCGGAACTCCCACCACGATCGCCAAGGTGCCGATCAGCGCCGCGAGGCCAGTGGCGACCTGCTTGAACCGGCTCGGCTTCTCGGTGATCGCAGGCAGGCGGTTCTGCGGAGATCGTTCGATGGTGGATGTCATCGTTCTCTCCTGTTGTCGACTCAGTAGATGACGGCGGGGGGTTGGTTGGGGGCTTGGACCTCTTGGACCGGCAGGACCTGGCGCATCCGCATGACGAAACCATTGCCCAAGGTGCGCGCGGCCCCGCCGACCTGGCCGTAGGTGACCTCCCAGGTCACCGTGACGTCGGCGTAGAACGCGTCCTTGATGTTGGCTGGGATCGGCTTGGTGGCGTACTTGCGGGCCGAGGCCGACGAACGCCGGAACGTGATCGAGCAGGCATCGGCCGGCTGGTTCTTGGGCAACGCGCCTTCGCGGTAGGGCGCGTCCGGAACGCACGTCGTCGCGGGGATGCCCTCCTGCTGCGGATTGATCACGACCTTGGTGGCACGCGCCTTCATGATCACGTCGCCGGTGACGAGCTCTCGGTATGCTCCACCGTTCGCGCTGCCTTCGTAGGGGCCCTGCTTGACGACGGTGTGCTCGATCGGGTCCATCCAGCGGAACGTGAAGAACGTGGGGGTGCCGACCAGAGGCGTCGTGTTGGGACGCGTCACCATGTAGGGCACCGGCATCGGCTTGTTCTTCTCGGCCTGGTTCCACAAGAAGTCGGTGATGCCGTTGTGGCGGTCACCGGTGTCGGTGCCGTTGGGGACGAACACGGTCGACAGTGACAGCGTGCGATCGGTTCCGCCGTTGACGGTGTCGAAGTCGATGTTCTCGAGGCAGGTCATCAACATGAAATGACCCTTGTCGGGGTTGGGGTTGTGCGGTGCCTGGACCGTCGGCGGGAGCTCGCTGTAGCGGCACTGCTGGAACTTCTGGTTGCCGAACCTCTCACGCAAGGTCTTGGCGTCGCCGCCGAAGGTGTTGCAGTACATCCCCATGCCGGCGCCGTTGGCGTAGACCGAGCACGAGGTCGTCGGCGTGTTGATCTTCGCCCCTGAGAGGCCGTCGCTCTGGTCGCCCGAGGGCTTGGGGTCCGGCGTCTGCCCGCTCTCGCACCCTGGATCGTCCACAGGACAGCCGGCGTATGCGGATGGCACGGCGAGCACGGCCCCCGTGGCGATGAGTGCGCCGACGAACAGGGCCACGATCGCGCCCTTGGGTGTGATCCTCATGCTGGCGCACCCCCTGGGCACTTGCCCTTGAGCTCGACCGACGAGAGGACCCAACGCTCCCCCGACTTGGTGAACTTGGTGATCTGCTTGTCCCACCACTTGTCGGGCGAGCCAACGACCTTGTCGTTCTTGTCCTGGTAGAGGTAGGACGGGCGCCACACACACGCTGTGAGCGCAGCACTCGTGCCGGACGTGCTGACGTCGTCGACTTTCACCGAAGCGGTGCTCGGCACGTGCCAGTCCTTCTTCTCCACGAACTTCATGTTGTCCACGGTCTTGCGCAGGTAGGCCTTGTCCACGCCCGCCCTGAGTCCTGGGAGCACCTTGCGGCCGTTGATGGATGCGCTGATGGCCTCGTTGGTCACCTTGTATGCCGTCACGACAGGGTCGTCGGCGTACGTCTCCCAATTGAGCACGTCATACGTCACACCGTCGGCACCCTTGGGCTGGACCGGCGTCGTCGGGGTCGGAGAGGCCGTGGTCTTCGTGGGCTTCGGATCAGCCTTGTCGTCGCTGCCGCCACACGCGGACAGACTCAGGAGCAGGGCCGCCACAGCGACACCAGCCGCCAGCGATTGCCGTCTCACGAAAAATCCCCCCGGACATCCTGTTACAGAACCCCGTCAGCATACCGAGAAATTGTTATCGCCGGTAAACGGGCCACGTCACGAAGATCCCTCCGGCTTCTTGCACTCCTCGGGCTTGTCGCCGTCCTCCGGGCTTGGGGTCCGTCGGGCTTGGGCGTGCCCGTCGGCTTGGGCGTGCACGGCGTCACCTCCACCTCCGGCGGCGTCGGCGGGGCCGTGGCGGTCGGGTTGTTCGTCGCCGGCGGCGCGACCGACGGCGGGCCGACCGTGGGGATCTTGCCGCTGTCGGGCTCGGAGATGCCGCTGACCGGACGAGCCAGTGCCTTGCCGGTGGCGTTGAGCACCGACTTGCGGACCATGCCGAGCAGGATCGCCTTGATCCGGACCTGCGTCGACACCGTGACGGCGTTGAACGCGCCGCCCGGGTCGTCGATCTTGGCGATCTGGGCAGTGCACTTCACGAGCTGTGGGTCGGCGGCCATCGCCTGCCGGCAGTACTGCTGCGCCGCCTTGAGGGCATCCTCGGGCACCAGGTCGAGCCGCGGGTCGGCGACGTTGATCGCCTGGGCTCCGGCACGCGCCGCCTCCTGCGCGTACGCGACGGCGCGCCCTCTGGCATTGAGCTGACGCCCGCCATCGACGACGAGGGCCGCCAGCAGGACGATCGCCAGCGAGACGATCACGACGAAGGGCGTGATCGATCCGGTCTCTTCGCGTCGCTTCATCGATAGCCCCGGTAGCGATCGAGCGGGCTGGTGAACGTACGCGAGATGTGGACAGACTTGAGCGGCAACGCTGCGAGATCGCTGAGGTCGAGCGTGCAGTGCACCGTCACCGTGACGGTGTCGATTGCCAACGGGTTGTTGGGATCGGGCAGGTCGAACGCGGTCTTGGACAGCACCGGCGGATCGGCGACAGCGCTGTCGCGGCACGAGGCCGGTGCGTCCTTCATGGCCTCGGCGACCACCTCGTTGACCGTCTTGGGCACATCCGCCCGTACGTTCTGGGCGGTCGCCGCACGTGCACCGTCTCGCGCCGCTTGGTCGACGAGGTTCTCGGTCTGGGCGTAGCGCCCGAACGCGATGATCAGCATCATCAGCGCCAGCAGGAACGGCGCGACGATGACGAGCTCGAGGCTCGCCGTGCCGCGGTCGTCGCGCGTCAAGGCGAGTCCCTGATGTCGCCGCGGAACTGCTCGAGAGTCGCCTCCGACGACTGCTGGATCTCGACAGAGCCGCCGAGCGGCAGCACTGCGTCGCCGATCACGAGCATCGTGACGCGGCCGGTCTTGGTGTTGATGGTGCCGACCGCCGTCACGTTCTTGAGTCGGCCGATCTTGGTGGCGTAGCCCTCGGTGACGTCCTCCGCAGCGGAGATGAACGTACGCGGGTCGGAGTTGTTGCCCGCCAGCCGAAGGTAGGACACACCCTCGCGCGACGCCGACTGCGCGGTGTTGCGGGCATAGAGATAGAGGCCCGCCTGGATGATCGTGAAGATCAGCAGCAGGAAGACCGGCGCAATGATCGAGAACTCGAGCGCGCTGGTGCCACGCTCGCGGCGACCGCTGGGGTCAGGTGTTCGAACCCTGCTCGATCTTGTTCGAGTTGTCCTCGACAACACCCTGGATGACCCGCGCGACGACGAGCGCGAGGACGACGACGACAGCCGAGATGATGGCCCACTCGATGGCGGACGCACCGCGCTCGTTGAAGCCTTCACGTCGAGCCCGGTCTGCGCGGGCATGGACGAACGCGATGATTGCCCTGGCGTAGAACAGTTCTGCAGACACGAAATCTTCCCCCGACACATGGAAACCGTCGCCTACCTGAGCTGGCTGACGGCTGGATAGGCCAAGAATACCAAGAACGCGACGCACATCAGCAGCTGTGCCATCAGCATCGACTGCGAGCTCTCGCCGGCCGCGCCCTCGATGTCGACCATCTCCTTGCGTCGCATGCTCTCGGCGCGCGCCATGAGTGACAGGCGGATCCTCGCACCCTCGTCACCGGCGAGGGCCAGGGCGGATGCCAGGTCGCGCAGCTCGTCGACGCCGAGGTCGCGGCCGAGCCTCGCGATGCCCTCCCACGGGGTCCAGCCCATGATGCGGGCGTTCGACAGCGCCTGACGCATGCGCACCATGGCCCAGTGGTCGCCGAACGACGACGCTGCCATGAGCGCCTCCGGAAGCCCTCGACCACCGGCGAGGTTCATCGCCACGAGATCGAGGAACGCGCCAGTGACGTGCCGGAAGTCGCGGCGACGTGCCTCGGCCTCGCGGTGCAGGCTCAGGTCAGGCAGGAAGAACCCGAAGACGCCGGCGAGGATGGCGAACACGATCGGCAGACCGCCGTTGCCGCCGAACCCGAACAGGTAGACGACGGCCGGGAACCAGACGAACGCCGCCAGCCCCAGCAACGTCTTGGTGCCGAGGTGCGTCGTCATCGGCCGGTTCATGACCGCGAGATCCTCGCGCGTACGGATGAGCTGCCAGCCGCGGGCGGACACCTCGGCCTCGATTCGCTCGCCGACGGTCTCGCGGATCCGCTCGAGCCGGCCGTCCGCGCCGGCACCGGCAGCACTCGCCGTGAGCGACCGGCGAGGGTGGCGCGTGCGGTCGAGCCGGTTGAGGGTCGCCGCAACACCTGGCACCGGACGGCTGAGCAGCACGACGATGATGAGGATGCCGACGCCGACGCTCGCCCCGGCGAGCAGCTCGAGGATCATGCTTCCGGCGCCTTCGTCGTGGGGGTGATGAGGAAGCGCTCGGGCTCACTGACGCCCGACAGGCTGCGGAGCCAGAACACGCTGAGCCCGAAGACCGCAAGCACGGCGGCCAGCACCATCTGGCCCTCGACCGTGCCGTAGGGCTTGACGTACTCGCCGTTGAAGAGCACGAGGAGAGTCGCGACGCCTGCGATGACGCCGACGACGACCTGGACGCTGCGGCGAGTGCTTCGCCGGCTCGACTCGACCCGGCGGCGTACGTCGAGCTCGTCGCGCGCCGAGGACCCGAGCGCTGTCAGGACGTCGCGGAGGCCCGGGCCGCGGAGGCGGGCGTTGAGGATCAGCGCCGCGACGACGAGATCCGCAGACGGATCGTCGAGGTCCTCGGAGAACTTCATGAGTGCGTCGGGCAGCGGCTCACGTACGCGAAGCCGGTCGACCAAGAGGTTGAGCGAGGGCCGCACCGACGGGGCCGCGTTGATGGCAGTCGCCGGGATCGCCTGCTCGAGCCCGACCGCACCGGCGATCGTGTCACGCAGTGCCTCGATCCACCCCGCGAGTCCCTCGATGCGGGCGATCGCGGCGCGCTCGTGGCGAGCACCGCCGAACACCCGGTCCCAGAACGCGACCAGTGCGGCGAGGACCACGGCGAGGACGACCCAACGCGTCACGGCGAGGACCACGACGCCCGTCAGCGCACCGGCCAGGAGCTGCTGGCCGCGACGACGGGTCGTGCGCGAGGACAGCCGGCGCCGCTGCGGCGTGGCGCCGTCGATCTTGCCGGAGTCGCCCTTGAGCGCATAGACCAGCAGCACGCAACCCAGGCCGAGAAGCGCACCGGTCGTGACGGCGAGCGGGACGCGGTAGTCCTCCAGCATCAGGACATGCCTCCCAATTGGTGGCCGATCAGGGAGCGTGGCATCCGCGCCCGTCCGACAAGGCTTGGGGGTCCCCCCACGAGCGCAGCGAGTAGGGGGCCGACCGAGGCGCACCGGGGTTGTGCGGCGAGAGAGGAGAACGCCGCCGGGCGGGATGCGGGGCCGCGCGAGCCGGCCATCGAATTTGGAGGCATGTCCTAAGCCCACCGACCGTGAACGTGGGGTTGGTAGCCGTGGTCCTGGAGGTCCCTGATGCAGCCGACCGGGGAGTGCGGCACGGCACGACCGTCTCCGTCGGGAGCGAACACCTCGTTGGACAGCACCTGGCCGTCGTGCCCCACGACCTCACGGATGCTTTCGACGACGCGGACCTGGCCTCCGCCGGTCGCGTGGTCGTTGTGCTTGCGGACGAACACGACGAAGTCGAGTGCGCCGGCGATCAGCATCGTCGTGGCCTCGAGCGGCAGGCGCTCGCGACTCTGGATGGCGTACGTGCCGATGCGGTTGAACACCTCGAGCGAGGAGTTGGCGTGGATCGTCGACAGTGACCCGTCGTTGCCCTGGCTCATGGCGTTGAGCATCGTGACGATCTCGTCGCCGAGGACCTCACCGACGATGACCCGCGACGGGTTCATGCGCAGCGAGCGGCGTACGAGCTCGGCCATCGAGACGTGGCCGAGGCCTTCGGAGTTGCCGAGGCGCTCCTCGAACGAGACGACATTGGGGTGCAGGTCCTCGTACTCCCCGAGGCCGACCTCCAGGGCACGCTCGACCGTGATGAGGCGCTCGGTCGGCGGGATGACGTTGGCCAGGGCGCGAAGCATCGTGGTCTTTCCGGCGTTGGTGGCGCCGGCGATCATGATGTTCTTGCGGGCCTTGACCGCCGCGGTCAGGAACGAGCCGATCTCGGCCGACATCGTGCCGTTGGCCACGAGCTCGTCCAGGAAGACCCGGCCCAGACGCGCCTTGCGGACCGAGACCGAGGGCCGCGCGCAGACGTTCATGACGGCGGACAGACGCGAGCCGTCGGGCAGGCGGAGGTCGAGCTGTGGGTTGGCCGAGTCGAACGGCCGGCTCGACAGGCCCGTGTGGGCAGCCAGCACCTGGACGAGCTCGATCAGCTCGTCATCGGTCTCGGCGACCGGCGGGTGACGCTCCTCGCGGCCGTCGCCGTACTGCACGAACACGTGGTCGCAGCCGTTGATGTCGATGTTCTCGACCTCAGGGTCTGACAGCAGCGGCTCGAGCCGACCGACGCCGAACAGCGCCGAGTGGATCGCGGACGCGACCTGGCCCTCGACATCCGCGGGGATCGGCGAGCGACCCTCGGCGACCTCGTAGCGAGCGTGGTCCTCGAGGACCTGCACGATCAACGAGCGGGCGTACTCGCGCTCGTCGTCGGCGTTCATCGGGGAGACGCCGCTGATCTGGTCGCGGCGACGCTGCTCGTTGAGCCGGTCGGCGACCTGACCGCGGAGCGTACGTACGAGGTCGTGGTCGATCATGAGGCCACCTCCGGGCTGGCCTGGTCGACCGGCCGGAACGCGCCGGCCGTGCGGGCGGCGAGCTCGTCGACGATCGGCTGCGCCGAGCGTACGAGCTGCGTGCGGGCCGGGTTGCCCACGACCTGCCCGAGGAAGAACCCGGCTCCGGCCTCGTCTGCGGCGAGGTGGTGAACTGCCGTGACCGGAGTCGCCGAGCGCTCGATCGCGTCGCGGATCTCACCCACCGTGCGTGAGCGCTTGGGCGGTGCCACGACCACGACGTACAGCGGCGCTCCGGCGATCCCACCGAGGCTGTCACTGACCTTGCGCAGGCGCTCGCGCAGGTGCACGACGCTGCTCGGCACGGTGTCGACCAGCATCACGACGGCCGACGACGACGCCAGGAGTGCGTTCTGCGGGGTCTCGGCGCCGATGCGGCCGAGGTCGACGACGGTGTCGGTGCCGGGCAGGTGGGCGAACAGCAGGCCCAGCTGACCCCACTGACCAAGTCCGGACGCCTGCTCGGGCGCCGTCATGCCGGAGATCACGTCCAGCCCGCCGACAATCTGCTCGGTGTGCTGAGAGACGAGCTCGGGGTAGAGCGACTTGCGGCCGGCCGCGACGAGGTTGAGCAGGCCGGGGTTGGGGTCGAGCGGCTCGCCGTCGATGCCGGGCATGCGCAGGGCCACGTCACCACCCGACGGGTCGCACTCGACCATCACGCTGGGGCGTGGCCACAGGGCGGCGAACAAGAGCGCCGCCGTGGTCACGCCCGGCGATCCTTTCGCCGAAGCGACGGCAACCATTCCCATCGGGTCAGGCCCCGCAGGTCTGCTTGACGAGGTTGCTGTCGCCGCCGATCAGCGCCGGCGTGATGGACCGATCCTCGAGGCCTTGCGAGACCACCGAGAGGCACGACAGGTCGATCGACACGACGATCGCGACCTCGTCACCGCCCGATCCGCCGATCGCTCCGCCCTGCTGGTCGCCGACCGAGATCAGCTCGGCGCGGATCGTCTGCCGGTCGCCGCCGTCAGTCGATCCGATGGCGAGGGCGAGCTGGTCGCCCGACTGCAGGCCACTGATGAACGGAGACGCGTCGACCGTGATCGTGAGCCGGGTCTGGTTCTCACCCACGCCCGACTTGTCGGAGACCATCGAACGCATCAGCACCGTGCCGGGCAGCAGCCGCGCGGCGGCGGACTTGCCGACGATGCTGTCGGAGTCGGACGACGGGACACCGCCCTTGAAGCCCTCAGGCAGGCTGACGCGGGTCAGGTCGTCCTTGGAGATCGTGGCACCCTGGGCGACCTCTTGGTCGACCTGCACGAAGTACGAACGGTTGCCCGACTGGATCGCCAGCCAGGCCGAGGCGAGGGCGCCGCCGAAGATCAGCAGGACGGCGAGGCCGATCAGCGCCGGACGGGACTCCCGGGTCGACGGGAGTCGCGAGGCGGTGGCCTGGTTCGCGCTCGATGTGGCCATGTGGTGCACCTCTCGGGGAAACAACTGGGGCATCCTCGAGGGGGAGCTGATCCGTCCCCCGACGTGGATCTCGGGACAAACGGTACACGGACTCACATACGCCGAATGACAGCGGCTGGAGCGTCAGCGAGTGGCCTTGGGGCCGGGCGTTGCAGGGGCCGACGAGGGCGGCCGGTCCTGCTGCTGCTGCTCCTTCTTCTCGTTCTCCTCGGTCTTGCGAAACGCCTCGGTGACCGCGAGCGCAGCCACGATGACGGCGACGACGATCAGCCCGACGACGAGAGCGGGCCAGATGCGCCGGTGCTCGCGCCACGTGCGGCGGCTGCCGTGCAGCAGGGCGGACCGCAGCTGGCGGCGGCGCATCGCGTCGGCCTCGAGGACGTAACGCTCGGCGTTGGGCGTGTTCTGCATCGCCGTCCGCGGCCCGACCGGCGGCGGCCGATGGCCCCCCGGCTGCTCGGTCATGCCCGTGCGCTCCGGCCGGCCACCAGCCCGGCGACCCGCAGCAACGCCTCGCGCGTCGCGGGCGCCACCTGCGCCGGGTCGTACGCATGACCCGCCTGCAGGTAGGGATCCGGCGGGACCACGACGATCGAGACGCCGAGCGCTCCGGAGAACTCGCGGTGGGCTTCCCGGTATGCGTGTTCGTGCGGGCACACGACGACATGCACCGCCGAGGACGCCGCCTGCGGGTTGACGACCTTGATGCGGTCGAGTGCTGATCGCAGCGCACCGACACCGAGCTCACCCGGGCTCGTCACGACGACGGCCTGGTCGGCTCGAGCCAGCGCGGCGTGGCCCGCCTCACCGGCGTCGTCACCCACGTCAAGCAGGTTGAAGGTGTGGTCGGCACGCAGCCGGTCGAGCACGCCAGCGACATCACCGCGGCTCAGGCCCTGGTCCCATCCCGACCCGTCGACGAGGCCCAGGCCAGTGGGCGCGGCCGGCGGGATGGTGGCTTCGACCTCGGAGAGCAACGAGGTCACGGTGCGCGGTTCGCCTGCTCCGAACGTACGCCCGAGGGACGCAGACCCCTGCTGGACGTCGACGACGACGGAGTGGTCCTCGCGCATCGCCATGAAGGCCGTGCCGACACCGACGGCGACCGTCGTGCAGCCGACCCCACCCTTGCCGCCGACGAAGGCAACAATGCGGCGATCGGTCTGCCGATGACGGATCGCGTCGACGGCCTGGCGCTCGCCCTGGACCGCGAGGGCTGCGTCGGGGGTGGCGAGGCCGCGCGCGACGGTGCGCAGCATGCGCCCGGTCTGACGGGGAGCAGGCTCGGGGTTGCTGGCCCGCGACAGCAGCTGCTCGGCGGCCGACGGTGGGCGTACGGAGTCGTCCGGAACGGGGTCTGGCGCCTGAGGCGGCGCAGTGAACTCGGGCCGGATGGGCACCACCCGCGCCCGCGACTCGTCGACTTCTTCGGGCTCGGCCGGGGGCGGCGGAGTACGGGGTTCGGGGTCACCGAGACCGAGGCTGCGCGGGTCGATGCCCATGCGACTCAGGTCGCCGGCGGCCGACTGGGCCTGGCGGCGATCGCGCAAGGACTGGTCGGGCTGGTCCTGGCCGTCATCGTCAGCCATCAGAAGACCCCTCCCATCTTCTCGTAGACCCCGAGGGCACCGAACAGGACGACGAGCAGGTCGACGACGACGAGGAACTCGATGACGTTGAGCCAGCGCTTGACCCGGGCCCGGGTGATGTCCGAGATCTGCAGCGTCGACAGGGCGACCGCCGCGACCACGATCAGAGAGATCGCGACGACGAGCCACGGCGTCGTTGACTCCTCCTCGACCGCGAAGCGAGCCATCGCGAACACCACGACAGCCACGCCGGCGACCCGCAGCGGCAACATGTGCGGCGTGCGGGAGAACAGCCGCGACCTCAGGAGCGCGGCAGCGGCGAGCGTCAGGGCAAGGGTGCGGTCCCACGAGTTACCGGCCAGGTCGAGCGCGACGCCGCCCCAGGCGACCACCAACGAGATGCCGACGAGCGACCCGATCAACACGGCATTGCTCGCGCGGTAGCGAGCCCGCAGCGTCACCAGGTCGAGCCGGCCGACATGGCGTACGCGGTAGTCGGCGCTGGCCAGTCCGCCGACCGACAGCGAGACGAGAGGGATGACCCCGACGACCATCAGCATGACGACCGGAAGGATGCGCCGGTACTGGTCGATCGGCGCGTCGGTCCAGCCGACGATCGCATAGCTCAGTCCCGCGATCAGGATGACCGCAGCGACGGCGAGATGCCCGGTCGCCGCGGAGGTGAGCAGCCGGGCGATCCCGGCGACCAGGGCGACCGCCACGACCGTGAGCGCGACGATCTCCCAGCTGTCGACGTCGGCCCGTTCGCCAACCACTGAGCCGGCGAGCGCGGCCCACACCATCGCGCCGCTCGCAGCGACCTGTGCGTCGACGACCCGTGCGAACCGCGACGCCCACCACGCGACGAACAGCAGGACCGCGGTGGTGATCAGGGTCGCGGCGGGGGTGGTGACATCAGCGAGGCGGGCGCCCCCGGCGAACTCTCCGGCGACCCACGAGACCACACCGAGCGCGGTCAGGACCGTGACGCCGAGGATGACGGAGAAGGAGCGAGTCGTGAGCGTCGACCACACTCCGCCGGAGGCATCGACGCTGTCCTCGACGGTGTCGCGTACGTCCTCGACCGCCACCGGGCGTACGTCGTCGTCCTGGGCCCGGAGCTCGAGGATGTCGCCGTCGAGCACCCCGGCGTCACCCAGCGTCTGCGCCAACGACAGCGATGCGCCGCCGAGGTGCGCGAGGGTCCAGCTCGTGGGCGAACCGTCGGCGTTGTCGGGCGCGGCGTAGCGCATGACCTGCGGCAGCACGTCGGCAAGCGGGAGCGCGTTGGGCAGCGCGAGATCGATCGTGCGATCGGTCGTGACGACCGTGACCCGGCTGTATGCAGTCAGCAACGGTCAACCCCCTTGACGTCACGGTATGCCGGTGGCCGCACCTTGCGGGCTCCAGATGGCGCTTGCGAGCATATCGTTGACCCACGCGACCACACATCCGCTCATTGAACTCGGGGACTCATGACGACCGCACTGGTGAAACGTCCGGCACGCATCGAGCCACCGACCACCCAGTCCGCGCCCCTGTCGATCGAGGCGCCGCCCATGAAGGGGCAGGCCGCGCCAGCGATGGCCGGCGCCAGCATGATGATGATGCCGATCATGAGCGGCACCGGCTCCGTCACGGTCGCCATCACGCAGCAGGGCCGGCCGATCGTCGCGGTCGCCGCGCTCCTCGCGCTGATCGGCTCGATCGCCATCGGCGTCATGATGATGATCAGCCAGCGCAGCGGCACCAAGCGCCAGGTACGCGAGGGTCGTGAGCGCTACCTCGACTACATCGAGGCCCTCCGTCACACGGCGCGCGACCAGATCGCGAGCCAGCGTGCCGAGCAGGCCTGGCGCCACCCACGCACCGACGAGCTCCTCGACATCTGCCGCGACGACACCCGGCGGTGGGAGCGCCGCCCGTCGCACGTCGACTTCCTGTCGGTCCGTCTCGGCACCGGCGAGGTGCCGCTGGCCTCGGGCCTGACGCTCGACGCCGACACCGGGCCGCTCAACGACTTCGACCCCGTGTGCCTGCAGGCTGCGCAAGAGCTGACACAGCGCTACTCATCCCTGCGTGCCCAGCCGATCACGCTCAGCATGCGCGACATCGGCCAGACCAGCGTCATCGGCCGGCCCGCGCACCGCCGGGCACTGGCGACCAACCTGGTCCTGCAGCTCGCAGCCCTCCAGAGCCCCAATGACGTCGAGATCGCGCTCGTACGCTCGGATGACTCCGCGGCCACGTGGGACTGGATCAAGTGGCTCCCCCACACCCAGTCGTCGAACACCCTTGACGGCGACCTTCCGGCACGCCGCGTCACGTCAGACGTACCCGCGATGACCGAGCTCCTGGTCGCGGACCTCGAGGCCCGGCTCGACCGCGCACAGCGCTCGCGCGGCGGCTCGTCGGCACCGGCTTCGCACCTCGTGGTGATAGTCGACGGCGACGGCCTCCAGCCCGGCCAGCACCTGACGTCACCCGATCCTCAGGTCCCGCTCGCAGCCCTCGGTGTGCACGTCGTGTCCCTGCTCGACTCGGCCCGGCAGGAGCCGGAGACCGTGAGCGAGCGCATCGAGCTCGGCGACGACGGCTCGGTCAAGCTCGACTCCCGCGAGGCCCCGTTCACGCTTGACGTCCCGCCGGAGGGCGTTGCCTCGGCCATCGCGCGCGTGCTCTCGGCGCTGCGCCTCACCGTCGAGGACGCCAGCGACGACGGGCTCACCGACACGGTCGGCCTGCCCGACATCCTCGGCGTCGCAGACCCCGCGAAGCTCGACCTCGTACGCTCCTGGCGGCCGCGCGCTTTGCGAGACCTGCTGCGCGTGCCGATCGGCGTCGGCGCGACCGGCAACACCGTCGTGCTCGACCTCAAGGAGTCCGCGCACGGCGGCATGGGGCCGCACGGCCTGGTCGTCGGCGCGACCGGCTCGGGCAAGTCAGAGATGCTGCGTACGCTCGTCAGCTCTCTGGTGATCGGTCACGGCCCGGATCGGCTCGCCCTGATGCTCGTCGACTTCAAGGGCGGTGCGACCTTCGCCGCGATGGAGCACATCCCCCACATCGCCGGCATGATCACCAACCTCCAGGACGACCTGACCCTCGTCGACCGGATGCGCGACGCGCTCTACGGCGAGATGCAGCGCCGGCAGGAGATCCTCAAGGACGCCGGCAACCTGCCCAACGTCACGGTCTATCAGGACCGCATCGACGCCGGCGAGGATCTCGAGCCGCTGCCACACCTGCTGGTGATCGTCGACGAGTTCTCCGAGCTGCTGACGGCGAAGCCCGACTTCGCCGAGCTGTTCGTCGCGATCGGGCGCATCGGCCGATCGATCGGCGTGCACCTGCTGCTGGCGACCCAGAAGCTCGAGATGGGCAAGATCCGCGGGCTCGAGTCGCACCTGTCCTACCGGATCAGCCTGCGTACGTTCTCCGAAGGTGAGAGCCGCGACGCGATCGGCGTACCGGATGCGTTCCACCTGCCGCCGGAGCCCGGATCCGGCTACCTCAAGGTCGACACCACGGTGTTCGACCGCTTCAAGGCCGCCCTCGTCTCGTCGGCATACGTGCCTCCGAGCGACGGCCCCAAGACGTCGGTCCCGGTCGTCCCCTACATCGCCGTCAACGGGCTCGGAGCCTGGCTCGCCGGCCAGCAGGCGGCGATCGACGAGCTCAACGGCGAGGTGCTTGCCGACAAGGCTTCGTCCAACGCGACGGTCCTGGACGTGCTCTGCGACCAGATCGCCGACTCCGGCTCGGCCCAGGTCCGGCCCGTGTGGCTCGAGCCGCTGCCGGCCAAGCTGGCACTCGGTGAGCTGATCTCGCTCGACGCCACGTCCGACCCAACGACCTGCGTCGGCGTCCTCGGCATGGTCGACGACCCGGGCCACCAGAGCCAGTTCCCCCTCGAGTGGGACTTCACCGGCGGCGGCGCCAACCTGGTGATCTCCGGGTCACCGCAGACCGGCAAGTCGACTCTCGTCCGCACGCTGATCCTGTCGATGGCGATGTCGTACGCGCCGGGTGACGTCATCTTCTACTGCGTCGACTACGGAGGAGGCTCGCTCAGCGCCCTGCAACGCGTACCGCATGTCGCCTCGGTCGCCGCCCGCGTCGATCCGGAGCGCATCAGCCGCACGGTCAACGACGTACGCGCGGCGCTCAACCAGCGCGAGGCGATGTTCCGTGAGCAGGGCCTCGAGTCGATGGCCGCGTTCCGCCGCGCCCGCGCTGCCGGCACGATCCCGGACGACGAGCCCGGCGACATCTTCCTGATCGTCGACGGGTGGGGCACGTTCCGCGACGAGTTCGACGACCTCGACTACGCCATCGCGGACATCGCTGCGCGGGGCACCAACTTCGGCGTGCACGTCATCGTCACGGTCACGCAGAACATGCAGGTCCGCATGCGCATGCAGGGCTCGATGGGTGGACGACTGGAGCTGCGCATCAACGACGCGTACGACTCGGAGTTCGACCGCAAGGTCATGGAGCAGATCCCCAAGGAGGCCAACGGCCGCGGCATCACCGGCACCCGCAACTCCGCGCTGCTGTTCCAGTCGGCGCTACCCGTGCTCGAGGTGCCCGATGCGTCCGCCGACGAGTCGGCGCAGCGCGACCTGATCGACGCCGTGCTCGCCAAGTGGGGCGACCGCAGCGTCACCAAGGTCGAGGTCCTGCCGCGGCTCGTCACGCTGGCTGACCTGCCTCCCATCGAGCTGGGCGACAAGGGCGTGCTCGTCGGCATCTCCGAGCTCAACCTCGGCCCGGCCGAGATCGACATCTTCGGCGCCGACCCGCACCTCCAGGTCTACGGCGACGGCGAGGCCGGCAAGTCCAACCTGCTCAAGCTGTTGATCCACAACCTGGTCTCGAGCCATACGCCGGACGAGATCGGCATCGTCGTCGTCGACTACCGACGATCGCTGCTCGACGTCGTGCCGGAGGACTACCTCCTCACGTACGCGACCGGCATGGAGCAGGCCTCTGCGATGGCCGCCGAGGTCTCCGGAGCGATCCGGGCGCGCGTACCCGGTCCCAACGTCACGTCCGAGCAGCTGCGCAACCGCACGTGGTGGTCGGGCCTCGAGGTCTTCGTGATCGTCGACGACTACGACCTCGTCTCGACGTCCCAGGGCGACCCGCTCGCGCCACTCGTCGACCTGTTGCCGCAGGGCCGCGACCTCGGCTTCCACCTCGTGCTGGCCCGGCGCACGGGCGGCATGTCACGTGCCGTGTTCGAGCCGATGATCCAGAGGTTGATCGACCTCAGCGCACCCGGCTTCATGTTCTCCGGCGACCGGCTCGAGGGCCGGCTCGTTGGCGGCCATCCGTCACGCCGCCTGCCCAAGGGCCGCGCCATGTACGTCACGCGCGACGGCGCGACCTCGCTCGTCCAGACGGCGAGGGTCGACGACGACCCCTCGAGCAGTTGAAGCTTTGCGTTATGAGCAAGGATGTCGCTATTCACGTCGATGCCATATCCTGACGGCACTGACTGACTCAACAGGGGGTATTTCACGATGACTTCAGATCGCGTATCACTGTCCGAGGGCTATGAGGGCGCTCTCCAACAGAACAAGAACCTCGCCACCGAAGGCGAGAACGCGCACGGCCTCTCCAAGAAGCAGCACAACCACACTGCTGACCTGCTCGGCCAGAACAAGGGCTCGCTCGCGACCCAGGCCGGCAACGGCTCGACCGCCGCGGCCAACAGCCTCTCGGCCGGCGGCCTGATGCACACCAACAACGCTGCTGGTGGCGCCGACTACCTGCGCCGCACCGCCGGACACGAAGACGCTGCATCGCACGAGCAGGCCGGCGAGTCGCGCAACGTCGAGAACGCCGCGTCCGACCTCACCAGCAAGATCAACCGGGCCTGAGCGCCCCCTTCAACGTTCAAGGAGAGAAAATCATGAGTGATCAGCTTCGCGTAGACCGCGGTTCCGTGCAGCAGCACGTCGACGACACCCGCTCCAACATGGCGACGTTCCGCGAGACCGGCGAAGGCGCCGACCGCCAGCAGGCCCACCTCCAGAATCAGATGGAAGGCGGCGTCGGCTCCGACCTGCAGTCCCAGACGCGTTCGGTCAGCCGCCACCACGGCGACGAGATCGACACCAACGTCAACAAGCTCGCTGGCAAGACCTCGGAGAACACCGACGAGTTCATCGCCAACGTCCGCAGCGCGGCCAACAAGTCGCTCAACACGATCAACTGAGGCTCGCCATGGGTGGATCCAGCGACGTCACAGGCGTCGAAGTCGGTCAGCTGCACAAGGTCGGGACCACGGTCTCGGGTCGCTCGACGTCCGGTCATGCCGCGGCGAAGGGGCTCAAGGAAGGTCTCGACTCCGCGTCGGGCGGCCTCGGGCACCCCATCGTCGGGACGGCGCTCACGAGCTTCGTCACCGACCATGTGCTCGACGACTCGGGCAAGCTGGGCAACCTGCTCACCGACGGTGGCCACAACGTGTCCAACGTGGCCTCGACAGCACGCGGGAGCGACGAGCAGGGCGGTGCCAACCTCTCGACGCCGATCGCCACGACGTCCGAAGTCGGCGATCGCATCAATCGGCAGGTCTGACGCCGGCTCCGGCCGGTCCGACGACCGCACACGTACGACGCTGACGCCAATGGGATGTGAGTCCCATTGGCGTCAGTCATTCGAAGCACAATCATGCTGAACCGGGGGCAACAACATGGTGACGAGAACTGACGGACCGTTCGAGTATTGGGAAGTCACGGGCGATGCCGTGCGGACTGCCGGCGAGAAGCCTGGGTCCGACGCGGCCGTGATCCAGTCGCTGGCCGGCGAGCTTGAGGGCGACGAGAAGAACGCCGCCGCAGCGATCGAAGGCGACATCGAAGCCGGCGTCACGGCCAACACCACGGCAGCCAGGACCGCCGCACAGAGCCTCGCCGCCAAGGGCCAGTACGCCGTCGGGCTGCTCAACCAGTTCGCCGGAGACGTCGACACGTTCGACACCACGGTCAACCAGATCAACGTCGACTACAACGCCCAGTACCAGTCCAGGATCTTCGGACTGCACCACATGCCCGAGTACCACTCCGGCGAGGAGACGATCGACTACGCCGGCGTCGCCGCCTCGATCAAGGCCGACCTCATGCCGCGCTATCAGCAGGCCGAGGCAGCCATCGACGATGCCGCCGACCACATCGCCTCGAGGTTCAAGCAGGGACCCACCGACGAGAACGTCCGGGAGCTGATCCGGGCCGGCCTCATTCCGCTGACGTCGGCAGGCCTCTGGCCCGGCCTGACGTTGACCGACGACGACGTGCGCCAGGCCTTGCAGGGCGCCATCGACAACGGCACGATGCCCGACTTCGCGACGATGACGACTGACGAGATCAAGACCTACCTCGACGACAACCCGCAGGTGTCCGACAGCATGCTCGCCCTGATGACGGCGACCCAGCTCTCGCCGGCGCTGCAGAACCTGGTCAAGGCTCAGGCCGAAGTGGACGCCGATCTGCTCAACAGCACGCTGGATGAAGATCCGGACCAGGACACGGTTGCGGAGGTCGAAGCCGCGACGGAGCGGCTCGCTGCGATCAACGAGTCGATCGCCGACGGCCATCTGATGACGGCGGCCCAGGGCGAGTACATCGAGACGTGGCTCAACACCGTCGGCGCCGACAATCTCGCCAAGGTCTCCGATCATGTTCGCTCGAGCATCCCCTCGGGCGCACCGTCCTATGCCATCGACTCGATGGTGCAGGCACGCCTGGCCCCGATCGCCGACGCGGTCCTCAACTACAGCAATCCCGCCGTGCAACGCGACGACGCCGGCATCGACCAGACCGGCTATCAGGGGAGCACCTTCACGCCTGCCGACGGCAGGATCACGCTTTCCGAGATGCCGCAGGCGATCCAGGACCTCACCGCGATGCGTCTCGGTTACGAGAACGAGCCGGGCAGCCGACTCGGGGTCGAGCCGGACGAATACACCACCGTCGGGCGCAACGGTGGGACGCGCGAGATCATCGGCGACGAGCAGTTCTCGTCGATCGCCAACTACGACGCATACGGCGGCTACGCCGACCTCATGTCGAGTGCGTCGGACGGCGTCGAGGGTGGCGCTGACTTCAGCCAGGCGCTCGGCGACCAGGCGATCCAGGCACGTCAGGACCTCAACGCCATCGCCGAGACCGCCTCGGACACCGTCACGGGCTACACGTCGCCCCCCTCCGGCCGCGGCCAGAGTCCCGATTTCGGCGAGCTCGACATGTTCGCGTTCAACGACGGTCCGATGAGCGACATGCTCGGGGTCACCGCTCGCAGCGAGGACGGCTCCTCCCAGCTGCTCCTCAACGAGGACAACCGTCATTCGCTGCTCGCGCTCGATTGGAGCAACAGCCAAGGCGCCACCGACGTCATCACCTCCGGCACCGATCGCGACCCGTCCGGCGGTGGCGACACGGAGCTCCAGGCTCGCGCGGCTGCTGCGATCCTCACCGATGTCAGTGAGGCGCCTGAGCAGTGGGGCGATCGCATGAACGAGCCGATGGAGGACGCCGTCCTCGACACCGGGCTGCGCTGGGTGGATACCTTCGGCATTTCCGGCGACACGGAGAACGGCGTCGACGCCGACGGACAAGACATCCTGGGCCGCGACGTGGGCCCCACCATCGCGCTGACCGACGATGCCAAGGAGAACTTCATGCTGTTCGCCGCCGGCACCGGCGACGAACAAGCCGTCCGCTTCCAGGGCGGCCTGACGCACTACGGCAATCAGCTGATCTACGACGCCCTGCACCCCGATCCCGATGCCAACCTGTCGGGCAACGCCCAGTCCGACCAGCTGAAGAGCGCGATGACCTGGGCAGGACGGGCCGAAGGCCGCATGGAAGCGGCGAACATCCAGTCCATCATGAACGCCATGGGCGAGGAGCACGACGAAACCGTCGCCCAGGCCATCGCGGACAACCGACAGACCGCATCAGACAAGGCCGCCGCCACGTTCGTCACCAGCCTCGCCAGCAGCGGCTTGGGTGCGATCCCGGGCGCCGGACCGTTCATCGGCGCCGGCCTGGGCGCCACGACAGGACCCATCATCGACGCGATCTTCGAGCAGAAGCCGATCCCGGACTACGACTCATACGAGGACAACGAACGCGCGAACCTGATCAACCAGGCCAACCTCGACGCCCAGGACTCGCGGGACTACCGCTTCGCCGGCCTCGTCTCCACGCAGTACGCGGACGACCCGCACTATGCGGATCTCTATACCGCGGATGGCCAGCTCAAGCCGTTCGACGACCTGACGGGTGTGCAGCGCGACGCCCTCGGCAACCTCGGCGACAACTTGTATGAGGACTTCAACCGCACGCACCCGGGTCACAGCCTCAATCGCTCCGAGACCTACGACGAGGCCTTCACCAGCAACCTCAACGCCGCAACCGTCAACCTCAACGAAGACAACCCCGACGAGAGCGCCGAAGACCGCGAGGAGCGCGAAGAGGCTGCGCGCCTGGCCGAAGCCGAGCGTCTACGTCTGTTGCTGTACGGCGACAACCAGCGAGACTGGGATCGATGGAACCAGGCAAACCCGCTGCCTCAGCAGCCGCGTGGGCCTGCGTCCCGCGAGACTCCTTACGACACGACCGTCGGGGCGAATTCGTGAGACGAAGCGGCATCGCGATCGCCACACTTCTGATCGCCGGGGCCGCAGCCGGATGCACCGGGAGCGACGACAAGCCCGACCCGAGTCCGAGCACCACGCCGACGGCCACCACCAGCGCCGACCTCGCCGCCGAGGTGCCGCAGTCCGAGGGACTACCGAAGATCGACATCGACGGAGGCAACGGGTCGCCCATCGACTGGCGGTTGCCTGCCGATTCCACCGCCGGCAGCCCAGTGGAGGTCACCCAACGATTCCTCGCCCTCTACGGGCAGGGCGGAACGCCCGGGACGGACACGGACATCCCGCTGGCCAGCAGCGTCGCAACGGATGGTGAGCTTGCCGTCGCTCGAGGCAGACTTCTGGACGGCTACGTCGAAGGTGAGACGAGAGCGGGACCACTGTGGATCTGGCTCGACTCCGCCGTCGAGAACGGTGATCACGCGGTGGTCAGGGGCTGCGCGGACGTCGGCTACTTCCAGCCCGAAGGCGCCACGAAGCCAGCCAAGTTTCGCGCCGAGGCCTGGTACACCGAGCTCAAGCGACTCAAGGACTACGACGGCAAGACAGTGTGGAAGGTCAGCCGCCACAACGCCGGACCTGTCCGCGACTCCAACCCGTTCGAAGCCAAGTGCCCCGGCTGGGCAAAGCACCGACCTTGACGGTCGAGTCACCCTGTCGCCAGCGCTGTGGGAACGCACGACGCTACTACTAGACTCATTCGAAGACATGCCGAACACGGGGGTAGAGACATGGTCGCGCGGACTGATGGACCGTTCGAGTACTGGGAAGTCACTGGAGATGCGGTGCGTGCTGCCGCCGAGGCTCCGGGGTCCGATGCGGACGTGATCCAGTCGCTGGCCGGGGAGCTCGAGGGCGACGAGAAGAACGCCGCCGCATCGATCGAGGGCGACATCGAGGCCGGGGTCACCGCCAACACCACCGCCGCCAGGACCGCCGCTCAGAACCTCGCCGTCAAGGGCCAGTACGCCGTCGGGTTGCTCAAGCAGTTCGGCGCTGACGTCGACACGTTCGACGCGACGGTCAACCAGATCAACATCGACTACAACACTCGCTACGACAACACGATCTTCGGCATGCACCACCAGCCTGAGTACCGCTCCGGCGAGGAGACCATCGACTACGCGGCCGTCGCCGCGTCGATCAAGGCCGACCTCATGGCGCGCTACCACAAGGCCGAGGGCGTCATCGATGACGCCGCCGACGAGGTCGCGTCGATGTTCAAGCAGGGCCCCACCGACGCCAACGTCAAGGACCTCATGGTGGCCGGGCTGATCCCACTCAGCGCCGCGGGCCTGTTCCCGGGCGTGAAGCTCACCGACGCCGAGAAGCAGCAAGCGCTCGCCAACACGATCAAGGGTATGACGCCCGAGCAGCAGGCGCAGTACGTCAAGGACCACAAGGAGATCGACGCCAAGACCGCCGAAGTCCTCTCCCCCGAGGCCCAAACGATCCTGGCCAACGATGTCGCGGACGACGTCCACAACAAGACGGTCGACGAGGAGACCGTCCGGATTCTCGGCCTGATGCAGAACTCGGCACCCTTCGCGCACGCCTTCTACAACCAGGTCACGCCCAACCAGATGACCGGCGCGATCGAGCAGCTGTCGAAGGATGCCTACCCCAACGGGCCCTTCCACTCGGGTGTCAGCAGCACCGGCGCCGACCCGCTCGACAAGGACAAGATCGACCTCTACAAGAACTTCCTCTCCGCCGCCGGTGGCACCCTTGCGACGTACTCCAAGGGCACGGGTGACTACGCACCGCCGGCAGACGCCGGCATCACGTGGGGCAAGGCGATCATCGACGAGGACCACCCCCAGAACGCCGGCGCCCTCAGCCTCCTGCTGCGCGAGGGTGGCGAGAAGCACGAGTTCGACGGCACGTTCCTGTCCGACGTCGCGGACACGGTCTACGAGTACGAACGCGACCACGAGGACGACCAACCGTGGGGATCGCGTGGATCGCAGGTCATCGACCCCGATGCCAAGATCGGCAACAACGACGACAACCTGTGGGGCGTCCGCAGCTTCGACGCGATGTCCAACGTCCTGGGCGCCATGAAGAGCAGCCCCGACGCGGCGCAGATGTTCTTCGAAGCCGGCTACCCGGACGGCGACACCTCCAAGGACAACAGCCGTCTGGAGTACCTGCTCACCGAGCGGTCGTTCAGCAAGGACCTGGCGGACTGGAAGTCCGGCGACGAGGGCGACGGCCTCGGCCTCGCGCTCGAGGCCGCGACGATCGGTCACGACGAGCGCAACCAGCTCGGCGCTGACATCGCCTCCGACGCGTTCACGATCATCGCGGAGAAGAGCGGCTCCGGCGACTCGGGTTGGAGCCCGGTCGACGGCACGTGGCACACCTGGCCCGGCCTGACCGACAGCCTCGGCACGATCGCCGCCGGATACGTCGGCGACATCTACGACACGATCGACAACAACCCGCCCGGCGACGGCCCGCACCTGCAGATCTCGCAGGAGAACCTCGACAAGCTGCTCGGCGAGATCGGCCGCGGTGAGGACAAGACCGGTATCGAGACACTCACCGCCGCCGCCGTCATGGAGGGCAACAACCGCATCGGCGAGCACATCCGCGACTGGAAGGCCGACCACCCCGGCGAGCCCCTCACGATGGAGGCGCTGTCCGACTCCGGCCTGGGCAGCCTGCTCGAGGGACAGGGCTCGACCAACGGCGAGATCCTCAAGCACCTGCTCGACAAGTCCGTGCTGGTCGACGTCGACGACGAGAAGCTCGCCGAGACCCGAGCTGCGTACGTCTCCAAGGCGTTCGACATCGCCACCAGCTTCGCCCCCGGCGCGAGCCAGGTGCTGGGCGCGACCGCGAGCCAGGCCAGCCAGACCGCCTACGACACGCTCAGCGGCGAGGCGCTCAGCCTGCTCGGCGAGAAGGTCAGCGCGGCTCCCGACGCCCTCTCCACGAAGTACACCGAGGAGCAGACGAAGGCCCTGCCCAACCAGATCGAGTACGGCACGATCAACCAGCTCCTGCAGAACGGCTATCTCGGCAAGCAGGGCGACTACGCCGGCGTACCCGACTCGCTGCTCACCGGGGCCGAGGGCCACCAGGTCATCCGCCCTGACCTCTACGACGATGACGGCATCGAGAAGTTCGACACCAAGGGCATGACCCCGGCGGAGATCCAGCAGGTCAAGGAAGACTGGGCCGCGTGGCAGGCCAGCGATCCTCGTACGTACTCCGAGACCCTCAGCGCCGCAGCGCTCAACGCCTTCAACCGGGCCGTCAGGTGATCAACGCGCGATCCAGGTTCGCCGGCACGTTTCGACGTGCCGGCGCACTTGTCGCATGCGCACTGGCCATCGGGCCGGTCCTGGCCGCCTGCGACGGCGAGTCCGAGGATCCCAAGCCTCCGATCGACTCGACACTGGTCGACGGCAAGGTCTGCGGCTTGTTCGACCCGGATCTCGTGGAGTCGGTGATCGGGCACAAGGACATCGCTGTTCGCGGCTCCGGCATCGCCGATGCGGCCAAGCGCACGAACGACACGATCGACTGCGAGGTCGTCGACGACCAGCGCGTCAAGACCACGATCTTCGTCGTCGTGGCGGAGCAGCCCGACGCGAGCGCCCAAGCGGCCACCACCAAGATGCTCGACAACGAGCTGGCCAGCAAGACCGACTGTTCGCAGCCCGCCAGCGTGACCGACCTCGGGACGGGCTACGTCTGCACGCAGGCCAATGGGCAGCTTCATCTCAACGTGCTGCTCCCCAAACGGCTGGTCCGTCTCGTCTACTCGCCCGGTCCAGACGCTACGGGCGACGATGTGGCCACCGCGGTCAAGCTGGTCAAGGACGTCGATGCCAACGTCGACGCGTACGACAAGAAGCACGGCTGACACTGGTCGATAGGGTCGAAGCGTGATCACCGGCTTCGACCTCGACATGACCCTGATCGACTCCCGGCCCGGCATCAAGGCGGTGTACGACCAGCTCGTCGTCGAGAGCGGTGCCGAGATCGACACCGACCTGGTCGTCTCCCGGCTCGGCCCACCGGTCGAGTGGGAGCTCGCCCACTGGCTGCCCGAGGACGAGGTGAAGCGCTGGGCCGACCGCTATCGCGAGCTCTATCCGTCGATCGCCTTGGACCTCGTCACGGCGATGCCGGGGGCGCACGACGCGGTCGAGGCCGCCAACAAGCGCGGCCGGACTCTCCTGCTCACCGCGAAGCATGCGCCCAACGCGCGCCTGCACGTCGACCGCCTCGGGTTGCCGCTCGGCGAGGTCTTCGGCGGCGCCTGGCGCGAGGCCAAGGGAGTCGTGCTCCGTGAGCAGGGCGCCACGACGTACGTCGGCGACCATGTGCACGACATGGAGGCCGCGCGTCTGTCCGGCGCAGCGGGCGTCGGCGTCACGACCGGGCCGAGCACGGCCGACGACCTGCGGGACGCCGGAGCAGACACCGTGCTGACGACGCTCGAGGACTTCCCGGGCTGGCTCGACCAGCGCTGACCTGCACGGACGGTGTGACAGGACAGACAGACGCGCATCCGGCGTTTGACTTGTTTTAAGCCCCGCTCGGACGGATACTTAAGTTACTACCCAGTAGCAAGAGTTGCCCGAGCGCAGCGCATACCCCTCAAAGGATTGCTGGCATGAGCCATTACAAGAGCAACCTCCGTGACGTCGAGTTCAACATGTTCGAGCTCTTCAACCGGCAGGACATCCTCGGCACCGGACCCTTCGAAGAGGTCGACACCGACACCGCGAAGAGCATCCTGGCCGAGATCGACCGCATCTCCCGCGACGACCTCGCGGCCTCGTTCGAGGACGCCGACCGCAACCCGCCGGTCTACGACCCGGCTGCGAAGTCCGTGACGATGAACCCGACCTTCGCCAAGTCCTACAAGGCCTGGATGGACGCCGAGTGGTGGCGCCTGCAGATCCCCGAGGAGCTCGGTGGACAGGTCGCCCCGGCGTCGCTGATCTGGGGCAGCGCCGAGTTCGTGCTCGGTGCCAACCCGGCCATCTGGATGTATGCCTGCGGCCCCGCGTTCGCCCGCATCGTGTTCGAGAACGGCATCGAGCGCGACAAGACGATCGCGCAGCACATGGTCGACCGCAGCTGGGGCGCGACGATGGTCCTGACCGAGCCCGACGCGGGCTCCGACGTCGGCGCCGGCCGCACCAAGGCGTTCCCCAACGAGGACGGCTCGTGGAACATCGAGGGCGTCAAGCGCTTCATCACCTCGGGCGAGCACGACATGGCCGAGAACATCATGCACCTCGTCCTCGCCCGCCCGGTGGGCGTCGAGGGTGTTGGCGGACCCGGCACCAAGGGCCTGAGCCTGTTCCTCGTGCCCAAGTTCCACTTCGACCACGAGACCGGCGAGCTGACGGGTGAGCGCAACGGCGCCTATGTCACCAACGTCGAGAAGAAGATGGGCATCAAGGTCTCCACGACGTGCGAGGTCACGTTCGGCGACGGCGCACCGGCGCAGGGCTGGCTGCTCGGCGAGGTGCACGACGGCATCAACCAGATGTTCCGCGTCATCGAGAACGCCCGCATGATGGTCGGCCTCAAGGCCGCCGCGACCCTGTCGAGCGGTTACCTCAACGCGCTCGACTACGCCAAGGAGCGCGTCCAGGGCGCCGACCTGACGCAGGCTTCCGACAAGGCGGCCCCGCGCGTCACGATCACGCACCACCCCGACGTGCGTCGCTCGCTGCTGACCCAGAAGGCGTACGCCGAGGGACTGCGATCGCTCGCGATGTATGCCGCGACGTGGCAGGACGACGTCATCATCAAGGAAGCCGCCGGCGAGGACGCCTCGCTGTCCGAGGCGATCAACGACCTGCTGCTGCCGCTCGTCAAGGGCTACGGCTCGGAGCGCTCGTGGGTCCTGCTGGGCACCGAGTCGCTGCAGACGTTCGGTGGATCGGGCTTCCTGCAGGACTACCCGATCGAGCAGTACGTCCGCGACGCCAAGATCGACACGCTCTATGAGGGCACCACGGCGATCCAGGGCCAGGACCTGTTCTTCCGCAAGATCGTCAAGGACAAGGGCGCTGCACTCGGCTACCTGTCCGAGCAGGTCAAGGAGTTCGCCGAGGGCGACGCCGGCAACGGCCGCCTCAAGGTCGAGCGTGAGCTGCTCAAGCAGGGTCTCGACGACGCCAGCGCGATCATCGGCGCGACGTTCAGCGACCTCATGGCATCGAACCCCGCCGACGAGAAGGGCGACCTCAAGAACATCTACAAGGTCGGCCTCAACACGACTCGTCTCGTGTACGTCCTCGGCGACCTGACCGTCGCGTGGCTGCTGCTGCGTGGCGCCGAGGTCGCGCTCGAGAAGCTCGGCGGCGAGGTTTCCGCCGCGGACAAGAGCTTCTACGAGGGCAAGGTCGCCGCGGCGCAGTTCTTCGCCCGCAACGTCCTGCCGAAGCTGGCCGGTGAGCGCGCGATCGCCGAGAACATCGACGACTCGGTCATGGAGCTCGACGAGTCCGCGTTCTGATCCTTCCCGGACACGTCCCCGACGAAGGCCCCCACCATCACGGTGGGGGTCTTCCTCTTCTCACACCAGCATTTGGTTAGCGTACTAACGATTAGTACACTCAGCATATGGACAATCCACTCGCACTCGAGGAGCAGGTGTGCTTCGCACTCGCCGTCGCGTCCCGCAGCGTCGTCGCGAGCTACCGCACCGTGCTCGAGCCTCTCGGCCTGACGCATCCGCAGTACCTCGCGATGCTGGCCCTCTGGCAGCACGGCACCCTCAGCGTCAAGGCACTCGGCGAGCTCCTGCACCTCGAGCCCGCGACGATCTCCCCGCTCGTCAAACGGCTCGAGCAGTCCGGCCTGGTGACCCGCGCGCGGTCGAGCACCGATGAGCGGTCGATCGACGTCGCGCTCACGCCGGCCGGCCGAGCTCTCCGCAGGCGAGCGCTCAGGGTCCCGCCGACGATGCTTGCTCGGTTCGGCATGAGCCTTGACGACCTGCACGCCACGAACGCCGTCCTCCAGCGCATCATCGCCGCCGCGGAAGCGGTGCCGGCATGACCACGACGACGCGCGAGGCCCAGGCGCTCGACCGCGTACGCCGCCGCGTCACCGCGATCGGCTTCTTCGCCGTCGCGTCGCACGGCGTCTTCGGGCTGATCGGCGTCTCGTACGTCCTGCTGGATCAGGACCGGCGCAGCGATGCCATGCTCCTGACCCTCATGTCGGGCGTCGTGGCCTTGATCGTCTGCGCTGCAACCCGGGCCATCCTCGGCACGCGGCCCTTCTCCGCAACGTGGTCCCTCGTGTCCCTGGCGCCGACCGCCGCGGCTCTACTCGTGATGTTCTGACGGGAATCCGCACGGTCGTATGGGAAGGTGACTGCGTGAAACCGGTCAACCCGCTCTGGTACCTGGCGGCCTTCTTCTTCGCGATGGTGAGCGTGGTGATCGGAACGGTCGTGGCCGCCGGCGCCTGGGACCCCATCCGAGTCGTCACCGTGACCCCGACGACCACCCGCGCAGATGCGCTTGGCAAGACGCTCGTGGTGTTCACCGACATACGGCAGCCCGACCGCGACATCACCTGCCGCGGCACCGGCCGCGACAAGAAGCCCATCGACATACCGCCCGCCGCTCTCGACATCACGGTCGACAACGAGGGCAACCAGTGGCACCTGATCGGCCTGCTCACCGATGGCAAGAACGACATGTCGGTGCAGTGTGCGCCGCGGGACAAACGGGTCGACAACGCGTCATACGGCTGGGCCACCGTGACCGGCGTTCGAGTCCCGCGCCAACACGGGCACGGGCATCGGCATCCTCGGAGTCGTGTTCGCGGCCGGGTTCGCGGGGTATGTCTTCTACTCCCGTCGTCAACAGCTCAAGGAGACCGCCCGTGGACCTGCTTGACACGTACGTCCGAGGTTGGCACGAGTCGGCCATGTCGATCGTCGCCCTGGCGGCTGAGCTCGATGACGACGACTGGGCGCGCCCCACCGACTGCGACGAGTGGACCGTCAAGGACATCGTGGCTCATCTCGCTCATCTGGAGACCGAGCTGTGCAACACCGAGCAGAACAGCAGCGAGCAGGTCGGTGGCACCGACGTCGTGTCGGCCTATACCGGCGCCGGTGTCGCAGCTCGGCGTGATCGCACACCGGCCGAGGTGGTCGCCGAGTTCGCGGCGGCGGTCGAGCTGCGGGCGAGCCGGCTGGCCGACCTGCCGCACGACCCTTCCGCACCAGCTCCGGTGACACCGGGTGGCGTCGCCTGGAGCTGGGACACCCTGCTGCGCAACCGCTCAATCGATGTCTGGGTCCATGAGCAGGACATCCGCCGGGCCACCGGGCGACCCGGCGGGCTCGACAGTACGGGCGCGCACGTCGCGGTGATGACGTTCTCGTTCGCCCTGCCGTACGTGGTGGGCAAGCGGGTCAGGCCGCCGGCCATGTCGACGGTGCAGTGGATCGTGACCGGCGAGACGCCACTCGAGCTCGCGGTCCATGTCGGCGAGGATGGCCGGGCCAACGCGATCGAGAGCCTCGCCGAGCCGTCGGTCACGCTGACGATGACGACCGAGACGTTCACGGTGCTGACCGCGGGCCGTCGCGAGCCAGACGAGGTCGAGGTCAAGATCGACGGCGACCAAGACCTTGGTCGGGCGACTCTCTCAGCCATGTCCATCATGTTCTGAATCCCGACTGAGGCTTGCAGCCAAGCCCTAGGCTGGCGCGATGAGCTGGAGCACCCACGACATCGCCGACCTGAGCGGCAAGCGCGCCGTGATCACCGGAGTGACCGGGGGGCTCGGCCTGCACACGGCAATCGGGCTCGCCCGACACGGCGCGGAGCTGGTCGTCACCGCCCGAAACGAGACCAAGGCTGAGACCGCCGTCGCCCGGATCCTTGAGCGGGCACCCGATGCCCGCGTCGACGTCGTGTCGCTCGACCTGGCGGATCTCGACGACGTGAGGCGTGCCGCGGCCGAGGTCGCCAAGACGTACGACCGCATCGACATGCTGGTCAACAACGCCGGCATCATGGTGCCGCCCAAGTTCGAGACGACGGCGGACGGCTTCGAGCTGCAGATGGGCACCAACCACATCGGTCACTTCGCCTGGACCGCCGAGCTCTGGCCCGTGCTCAAGGACAGCGACGCCCGGATCGTCACGGTCTCCTCGCTCGCGCACACGACCGTCGGCAGCGTCGATCTGACCTCGCTCACGCCGGGCGAACCCGCCGGTCGCTATCGCCGCTGGCAGTCGTACGGGCAGTCCAAGCTCGCCAACCTGCTCTTCGCACTCGAGCTCGATCGGCGTGCCAAGGCGGCCGGCCTCGGGGTCGTGAGCGTCGCCGCGCACCCCGGATACGCCTCCACCAACATCACGAAGACCGGCCCCACAGGCGGCGGGCTGTCCCTGCCCAGCATCGGCATGCACCAGATCTCCCGAATCATCGCGCAGCCCGCCGCTCTCGGCGCCTTGCCATTGCTGATGGCCGCCACCGACCCGTCGCTGACCGGCGGCGAGTACGTCGGACCGTCCGGCCTGCGAGGGCTCCGCGGGCGGCCCAAGCTCGTCACCATGACGCACGCCGCGCGCGACGAGGACCTCGCGCGGGACCTGTGGTCGGCGTCAGAGTCGGCCATGGGCGCCGCCTTCGACGTCTGAGCGCGAACCCGCTGCGATCCCAGCAGGAATCGCCGATCTGGGCTGATCGGGAGCGTGTGGGATCGCCCACACGCACCCCCTCGTGGCGTGTTTACGGCGCCAGGTTGACGTAACGTCGAGGTCGATGATCCGAGAAATGACGCATTCAGACTTCGACACCATCGTCCACCTCAACCAGAACGCCCTCGAGGGCGTCGGTCCGCTCGACAACGAGAGCCTCTCGCTCCTCGTCAAGATGTCCGACCAGGCCCTCGTCGCGGAAGACGACGGCGACATCGCCGGCTTCGTCATCACGCTGCCGCCGGGCGCCGAGTACGACTCGAGCCGCTATCGGTGGTTCGAGGACAAGCTCGTCGACGACTACGTCTACCTTGACCGCATCGTGGTCTCCGACGAGCACCGTCGCAAGGGCGTGGCCTCCAAGCTCTACGAGGAGATCGAGGGCGAGTCCCCGGTCGCGCTCGAGGTCTACGACACCAACGACGTCTCCCTCGCCTTCCACGAGAGCCGCGGCTTCGAGGAGGTCGGTGCCCTCACCCACGAAGGCAAGACCAACCTCATGCTGGTCCGCGAACCCGACGAGAGCTGACAGCTACTCCGCCTCGACCACGGCGCGCACGTGCGCCGCGAAGCTGCCGGCAGCGCTGCCCGTGACGAAGTGCGCCAGCCCGTCGATCCGCTGCACCTCGTGGCCATGGGCCCTTCGCAGGGCGTCCACCGAGCGGTGGCGAATCGCCGGTGACTCGCCGCCAACCGTCACGATGATGCGGCCTTGGTCCTCAGGGACCGGGGCCGCTTCGAACGCGGCGAACATCGCCAGCTCCCTTCCCGTGACCTCGTCGTCTTGCGGGCCTGCCATGCTCACGTCCCACTCCTCCCCGTACAACGCCCGGCCGAACTCCGCCGTCCCCCCGCTGTCGAATGCGGCACGCATCGGCGCCAGCAGCCCCGGCAGCAGGCTGCCAACTGCCGGTTCGTGCAGCACCGCGCCTGCCAGCCGTACGTCTGATGCCGCGAGGGCGAGTCCGAGCGTCGCGCCTCCGCTGAACCCGACGACCCAGGTGTCGCGCACGATCGGGGTCAGCCACGCGAGCTCGCGGACCAGGTCACCCGTCCTCGGCCGGTCCGGTGCCACGACATCGTGGTCACGGAGACGACCGGCGACCGCCGACCAGATCGCGGAGGTCGTGGCGGCGCCGTGCAGTAGGACGATTCTGGTCACGTCGTGACGGTAGTCCCCCGCGTCGCCTGGGACCGCAGTTCTCCTGATCGTTACAAGCCGGGCACCACCCCGGAAACGCATCGTGTCCAGCCTTGTATACAACCCCGAATACGAGGAAGGACACCAGCACACCATGCCGGCACCCCGTTCCAGCTCCCCGATCGCCGCCTCGTTGCGGGAGCGCGCCTACGCACAGATCCGCCGCATGGTCATGCTCGGCGAGTTCCCCACCGGGCAGCGGCTTGCCGAGGAGCAGCTCGCCGAACAGCTCGAGGTGTCTCGTACTCCCGTGCGCGAGGCTTTCGTACGGTTGCACGCCGACCGCCTTCTCCACCGATACGCTGATGGCGGCTACTACGTGGCCGAGATCGACCTGCTTGACCTCCGTGACCTCTACGAGCTGAGGCTCGCGCTCGAGCTGCGAGGCGTGACGCGGGCGCTCGAAGACGGCATCCAGCACGACCGCGCACGCCTCGGGGCCTTGCGCGACGAGTGGCTCGACATCCAGGGCGACCCGCCGCCGGCCGACGGCTCGTTCATCGAGCTCGACGAGGCATTCCACATCTCGCTGTCGCAGGCCTCCGGAAACCTGGCCATCACCGAGACGCTCGAGTCGGTCAACAGCCGTATCCGTCCCATTCGCACGTACGACTTCCTGAGCGAGGATCGGATTGTCCTCAGTATCGCCGAGCATCTCGGCATCATCGACGCGCTCCTCGACGACCAGATCGAGCTCGCCGCCGAACGGCTCAGTGAGCACATCGGCGCCTCCCTCGACATCGTCGAGGAACGCGCCGCCTCAGCCATGCGCCAGCGCGCCCTGCGCGGCCGTGAAAACCGAGAGGCGTGACCCATGAACGAGCAGACGATCGGACCGCGGCGACCACTGCTCGCAGTGCTGGGACTCACCAAGCACTTCGGTGAGGTTCACGCCAACACCGCCGTGAGCCTCGAGGTGTGGCCGGGCGAGGTGCACGCTCTGGTCGGCGAGAACGGTGCCGGCAAGAGCACCCTGCTCAAGATGATCTACGGCATCTATCACCCCGATGACGGCCAGCTGATCGTCGAGGGCCATGAGGCGGTCATCGACAGCCCCGCGGAAGCGCGGCGGCTCGGCATCGGCATGGTGTTCCAGGACCTGCGGCTCGTGCCCGCGCTCACCGTCGCGGAGAACATCGCCCTCGCGATCCCCGGCGGCGTCACGCTCAAGCTGCGCGCGCTCAGCCAGCGCATCCGAGAGGAGAGCGAACGGCACGGTCTCTCCGTCGACCCGCAGGCAAAGGTCGGGCACCTCTCGATCGGCGAACGGCAACGCGTCGAGATCCTCAAGGTCCTCATGACGGGAGCCAAGCTCGTGATCCTCGACGAGCCGACGAGTGTCCTCGCGCCGCAGGAGGTCGCCGCCCTGTTCAGCGTCGTCGACCACCTGCGCGACCAGGGCTTCGGCATCCTCATCGTGACGCACAAGCTCGACGAGGTACGAACGATCGCCGACCGCGCCACGGTGCTGCGTGGCGGACGTACGGTCCTGGAGAACATCGATCCCGACGACCACACCAATGGCGAGCTCATCGAGGCCATGGTGGGCAAGAGCGTGGCCGACCTGACCCGCAGGCCGCCGAGCATCGCGGTGACCGATCGCGAACCGGCGCTGCGCCTGCACGACATCGATGCCAAGGGCGACCAGGGACACCTCGCCCTGCAGGACATCAGCCTGACCGTGGCGCCCGGTGAGCTCGTCGGCATCGCCGGGGTGGCCGGCAGCGGGCAGCGGGAGCTGTGCGAGGTCGCCCTCGGACTGCGATCCGTCGTCGGCCGGACACGTCCACATCGTCGGCAAGAAGATCGGCGGACCGGCCGACGCCTTGCGAGCCGGCGCCGTCAGCATCCCGGAGGACCCGGTCGCCGACTCGGTCGTCGGCCGCCTCACCGTGCTCCATCACATGGTGCTCAACGGTCGCCGCCTCCCCTCACGACGGGTTGGCATCGACTGGCCGACCGTGCAGACCGAGACCGCGACGAGCAACGACCGGCTCGGGTTGCGCATCGCGGCGACTGGCCGCAACGTCAGCGAGCTGTCGGGCGGCAACATCCAACGGGTCATTCTGACCCGCGAGCTCGCTCTCGACTCCGAGCTCGTCATCGCCGCCTATCCCAGCCGCGGGCTCGACATCGCGAACGTACGACGGACGCAGGAGATCCTGCTCGAGCGGCGCGACAAGGGCGCCGGCGTGCTGATGGTGTCGGAAGACCTCGACGAGCTGATGTCGATCGCCGACCGGATCCTCGTCATGCATGCGGGCCGGATCTCCGGCGAGATCGTCAACGGCGACTTCGACCGTCAACGCATCGGCCAGCTCATGATCGGCGGTGCCGCATGACGACCGCGATCGCCGAGCCGGGGGCGGTGACCCCGGAGCGGCCGCACACGATCCTCGCGGCCGTCTGGCGCTGGGCCGCGGCCCTCGGCGTCGCGCTGGTGATCTTCAGCATCCTGCTGATGACCAAGGGGGCGAACCCGGTCCAGGCGCTCACCGACATGTTCACCCTGACGTTCACGCGGTCGCGGTCGGTGCAAGAGATCTTCATCCAGATGGCGCCGCTCGTGCTCGGTGCCCTCGCGGTCGCCGTCCCCGCCCGTGCCGGCCTCACCAACGTTGGTGGCGAGGGCCAGATCATCATCGGCGCGGTCGCCGCGTGCGGCGCGTCGCTCGTTCTCGGCGACAGCGCACCCGGTGGGTTGATCCTCGCCGCGATGCTGGTTGCCAGCATGATCGCCGGTGCGCTGTGGGCCGGCATCGCGGCGCTCATGCGGTTGTGGGCCGGGGTCAACGAAGCCATCAGCACGCTGCTGCTCAATTTCGTCGCCCTCGACCTGCTGCTCTTCCTCATCTACCAGCCGTGGCGCGAGAGCCCGACCGGTCAGCCGGCGACGCGCGAGCTCGTCGACGTCGCGAAGCTCCCAGTGATCGCCGGCACGAAGGTGCACGTGGGCATCATCATCGCCGTCGTCGTGACGGTGATCGTCTGGGCGGTCCTGCGCTACACCCGCTGGGGCTTCAAGGTCGCGGTCGCCGGCGGCAACGCCGAGGCGGCAAGGCGTTCAGGCCTCAACGTCAGCCGGCTGATCCTCTCTGCGCTCATGATCGGCGGCGCCCTGGCCGGTCTCGCCGGGATGATCCACTTCGCCGGTGTCGAGTACAAGCTGCGACCCGGCTTCGGCTACCAGCTCGGCTACACGTCGTTCCTCGCCTGCTGGCTGGCCAGGCACCAGCCCTTCCCGATCCTCGTCGCTGCGTTCGTGTTCGCCTCGCTCTCGGTCGCGGGCGACAGCCTCCAGCTCGACTCCCAGCTCCCGGCAGCGACGATCAGCGTCCTCACGGCACTCATCCTGATGGCCGTCCTCGGCTGGACGACGAAGAGAAAGGCCTCCGTATGAGCGAGCGGCAGCGAGTGAACAGAGGGCACCTCATGCCGGCGTCCTCCCATCTTTGCTTCTTCGAGGGGGCGGCGGTATGAGCCTCATCGTGGACGTGCTCAGCGGCGGAGTCCGCGGTGGCACCTCGATCATGTATGCCGCTCTGGGCGAGACCGTCAGCGAGCGTGCCGGCGTCATCAACCTCGGCACCGAGGGGTCGATGCTGATGGGGGCGATGACCGGCTACATCGTGTGCGTCGAGACCGGAAGCCCGTGGGCGGGTGCGCTCGCCGGCGCCCTGGGTGGAGCGGTGCTGTCGCTGCTGCACGCCTACCTGGTGGTCTGGCGCCACGCGAGCCAGTTCGCCTCCGGCCTGACGTTGCTGCTGCTCGCCCTCGGCCTGACGTCGATGTTCGGGGCCAACTACGTCGGCCAGCCGGTCAAGGGGTTCGACCAGTGGGACGTGCCCCTGCTGAGTCACATCCCCGTGGTCGGCGAGGTGCTCTTCCAGCAGGACGCCCTGGTCTACCTGAGCTTCTTCGTCGTCCCGCTCACCTGGTGGTTCCTGTTCAAGTCCCGCCTGGGACTGCTCGTCCGCACGTCAGGTGAGCGGTCGGAATCATTGACGGTGCATGGCTACAGCGTGCGGGCCGTACGCGCGGGAGCCGTCACGGCCGGAGGCTTCCTCGCCGGCATCGGGGGCGCCCACCTCTCGATCGCGTACGCCAACGCCTGGTTCGAGAACATGGTGTCCGGCCGCGGGTTCATCGCCGTCGCCCTCGTGATCTTCGCGACCTGGAGCCCCATCCGCGTCATGGGCGGGGCGTACCTCTTCGGCATGGCGCTCGCCCTCGGCACCGCCCTGCAGGCTCGCGGCTACGCGTTCAACCAGTTCGCGCTGGACGCCATCCCATTCGTGCTCACCCTCGCGGTCCTCGCCCTGCTCGGCAAGAAGACCGTCTCGTCGTCACCCGCCGAGCTGAAACGAGTCTTCGAGAACGCGCCACCAAGCGGCTAGCGATCCCGAGCGGGCAATCCGCCCAAACCCACGCACCACAAAGAAGCACCGCGCCGGCAACGGAGTCGGACCTCAATCACACGGCGCGGTGCCGAACACGAAAGGAATCTCATGTCCAGCTTCAAATCTACCGTCAAGCTGCTCTCGGCGGCATCCGCTGCCGTGGTGCTGACGGCGTGCGCTTCGGCGACCGACACCAAGGGGTCGTCCGACGGGGCACCCGGCGAGGGCACCGCTGCCGTCGGTTTCATCATGGTCGGCCCCAAGGACGACTTCGGCTACAACCAGGCGGTCTACGACGGCAGCCAGGTCATCAAGAAGAAGTTCCCCGGCCTCAAGGTGCTGACGGCCGAGAACGTCCCGGAGGACGACACTGCCGCGACCACGATGGAGCAGATGATCGACAAGGGCGCCAAGCTGATCTTCGCGACGAGCTATGGTCACCTGGACGCGGCGCTCAAGGTCGCGGAGGAGCACCCCGACGTCGTCGTCGTGCAGCAGGGCAACACGATCACGACCGACATCCCCGAGAACTCGGGAACGTACTTCGGAACCGTCTACGAGCCGATGTACCTCGCCGGGATCGCCGCCGGCGCGTCGACCAAGACCAACAAGCTCGGGTACGTGTACGCATTCCCGATCCCGCAGACCATCGCCAACATCGACGCGTTCGAGCGTGGCGCCCAGACGGTCAACCCCAAGGCCGAGACCGTGACCGTCAGCACCTCGTCATGGTGTGATCCCGGCAAGCAGCAGGCGGCTGCGGAAAGCCTGCTGTCCCAGGACGTCGACGTCCTCACGCAGCACCAGGACTGCACGTCGACCGTGATCCAGGCCGCCGAGAAGGCGGGGGCCATGACAGTCGGCTACCACGCCGACGCCTCGGAGCTGGCGCCAAAGGGCTGGCTGACGGGTGCGGTCTGGAACTGGGGCCCGCTCTACACCGACATCGTCCAGAACGTGCTGGACGGCAAGTTCGTCGGCGGCGAGTTCAACGCCAACTTCCGGCTCGGCTACAAGAACGGCACCAACCCGTTCGTCATGGCGCCATACGGTCCGGGCGTCACGGCTGACACCAAGGCAGCGATCGCGGCGGCCGAAAAGTTTCTCGCGACCGAAGCCGGCTCACCGTTCGTCGGACCGGTCCTGGACCAGTCGGGCAAGGTCAAGATCAAGGCCGGTGTCGTGCCGACGTACGAGCAGAACGATGCGATGGACTTCTTCGTCCAGGGCGTCATCGGCAAGCTCGCGAAGTAGGCCACGATGACGACGATCTCCGGCACGACTCCCTATGCCTGGCCGTACGACGGACGGCTCGAGCCTGCTCTCACCGCGGTGCTCCGGCTCGTCATCGGCGAGGGTTCCGGCGTCGCCGGGCTTCACCGGGATCGGGCAGACGAGGTCGTCAAGAGCGTACGTGCGGCCGGAGGCCTGGTGGTCAGCGTGATCACCAGGCCTCCGGCCCGGGCGCCCCACAACGGTCACGTGCGCGGCTCCGGCACCGACACCGACCCAGCCATCCACTCGCACGGCATCGACGGGTTCTTCGGCAGCCCGCTCGACGCGTTCCTCCGCGCGGCGGGACGTGACCGGTTGGTCCTCGTCGGGGACGGACTCGAGTCGTGTGTGCACTCGACGATGCGATCTGCCAACGATCGCGGCTACGAGTGCCTACTGGTGCTCGACGCCTGCCGTCCCCACGACCCGGACCTCGTCGGCGCCTCGGCCTCACAGGTCGAGATGTCCGGCGGCATCTTCGGCGCGATCGGCAGTGCTGCAGGGTCTGCCAGTCGTTCGCCTCCCTCTCCACTCTCACGTCAGAAAGGTCAGCATCATGACTGCAACCCTCGACTTCGGCCCCGTCGACGCAGAGCCGTACGCCTGGCCGTACGACTCGACCTTCAGCCCCGCGCGTACAGCGCTGATCAACATCGACTGGCAGGTCGACTTCTGCGGGCACGGCGGCTACGTCGACCGCATGGGCTACGACCTCAACCTCACCCGCGCGGGTCTCGAGCCGACGCAGCGCGTGCTCGCGGCAGCGCGCGACGCCGGACTCCTGGTCATCCACACCCGCGAGGGACACCGCCCGGATCTCGCCGACTGCCCGCCCAACAAGCTGTGGCGATCGGAGCAGATCGGGGCCGGGATCGGGTCGGACGGACCGTGCGGTCGGATCCTGACACGGGGCGAGCCCGGGTGGGAGATCGTCCCTGAGGTCGCGCCCATCGAGGGCGAGATCATCATCGACAAGCCGGGCAAGGGCTCGTTCTATGCCACCGACCTCGACCTGCTGTTGCGGACGCACGGCATCACCCACCTGATCTTCACCGGCATCACGACCGACGTGTGTGTGCACACGACGATGCGCGATGCCAACGACCGGGGCTACGAGTGCCTGCTGCTGACCGACTGCACGGGTGCGACGGACGTCGGCAACTACGAGGCCGCGCTCAAGATGGTGACGATGCAAGGTGGCGTCTTCGGCGCGATCGCCCACTCCGACGCCCTGCTCGCGAGCCTGGGCGCCGACGCGACCGCAGCATGAGCAAGGGGTGGGGGGACGCGATCGGCAGCCTGGACATCGCCGCCCTGCAAGTCGCGTATGCCTCTGGTGAGCTCACGCCGGTCGACGTCATCGAAGCGGTGTACGACCGCATCGCCGCGCGCGGCGACGACCACGTCTGGATCTCCACCGTCTCCCGAGGCGACGCGGTCGCGGCCGCGGCGGCGCTGGACCCGGCCGACCGCGCGACGCAGCCACTCTGGGGCATTCCGTTCGCCGTCAAGGACAACATCGACGTGTCGGGGATGGAAACGACCGCCGCGTGCCCGGACTTCGCCCGTCGCAGCGATGTCTCGGCCACGGCGGTCCGGCTACCTCGTCGGTGCCGGGGCTCTGCTGGTCGGCAAGACCAATCTCGACCAGTTCGCCACCGGCCTCAACGGCACCCGGAGTCCGTACGGGATACCCTCCAGCCCGTTCGACGACGCCTACATCTCCGGCGGGTCCAGCTCGGGCTCTGCGGTCGCCGTGTCGACGGGTCTCGTGACCTTCGCCCTCGGCACCGACACGGCGGGGTCCGGACGGGTGCCGGCCGCGCTCACCAACGTCGTCGGCATGAAGCCGAGCATCGGCCTGGTCAGCACGACCGGCGTGCTTCCGGCCTGCCGGTCCCTGGACTGCGTCACCGTGTTCTCGCTGACCGTGGCCGACGGCGCCGAGGTGCTCGCCGCGATCGCCGGGTCTGACATCGAGGACCCATGGTCCCGTGAACTGCCGTCGCCGCCAGCAGTGCCGTCACCCGCCGACCTCGCCGGCGTACGGTTCGGCGTACCGTCCCACATCGACGACTGGGGCACGCTCGGCGAGCAGAACGCCTGGCAGCTCGTGTGCGACGAGCTGGCCGCCGCTGGAGCAACACTGGTCCCGGTCGACATGTCGGACTTCCTGGACGCCGGGTCGCAGCTCTATGGAGGGGCGTGGCTGGCCGAGCGCCTGGAAGGGCTGGAATCGTTCATCACGACCCACCGCAGCAGCGTTCACCCCGTGCTCCTCGACATCCTCGCCCCCGCGGCGCACATGTTGGGGACCGAGGTGTTCGACTCGCTCGGGCGCATGCACGAATGGCGGCGGGCGACGGGCGAGACCCTCGCGACGTTCGACACGTTGCTGACGCCGACCGTCACGGCGACCTTCACCATCGCCGATGTGCTGGCCTCGCCGATAGAGCTCAACAGCCGGCTCGGACGCTGGACCACGTTCACCAACCTGCTCGACCTGTGCGCTGTGGCGATTCCAGCCGGGCTGGGCGACCGCGGGATGCCGTTCGGGATCACCCTGCAGGCCGCGTCGGGCCAGGACGCCCGAGTTGCTGCCCTGGCGCTTGCCGTGGAGACCTTGCTCGGTGTCACACCGGGCGCCGCGCCCACCACGGTACGTCCGGCGGGATTCGAGCTGGCGGTTGTCGGCGCCCACCTCGCTGGGCAGCCGCTTCACGGCGAACTGCTGCAGCACGGCGCCACGCTGATCGAGCGCACGACGACCAGCGACTCGTACCGACTCTTCGCACTCCACGGAACGACCCCGGCCAAGCCGGGGCTGCAGCGCGTCAGCTCAGGCGGCGCCGCGATCGAGGTCGAGGTCTACGCTCTGCCGACCGAGTGCGTCGGCGGGTTCCTCGACAGGGTGACGGCGCCCTTGGCAATTGGTCAGCTCGACCTCGCCGACGGACGTACCGTGCACGGCTTCGTCTGCGAACCGTTCGCCTTCGACACCGCTGAAGACATCACAGAGTTCGGCGGCTGGCGCGCCTACGTGGGGGCGAGGGACCTGCAGGCGTCTTCGTAAGGCCCGGCGCCGCAGGGTTGTGGCCCCTACTGTGAGCGCATGTCACACACCGAGCCTCCTCCGCCGCAGCAGGGTGCGACCTCCCGCGAACGTGGCCCGAACATCTCCGACCTCGAGCGCGAGGTCATCGACTCTCAATGCCCAGGAGACGGCCACCCTCGTCGAAGTCGAGATTGATCATGCCGCCGACTTCACTCGGGTTGCAACAGTACGTCTTGGCAACGTCGCCAGAGCCGATCTGGTCCACGAGGTAGATGTACGCCGCAAACTCCAAATACACCTAGCCTCGAAGTTTCATCGGTTGGTCGGGTGACACGGGTCTGAACGCACGGAAGTGCCTGTCATATCGGGAAGAATTGTGTTTGCGAAGACCCAATTCCGACCGAGTGAGAGGCACTCCGTAGATGAAGAATATCGTGGCTGGCCGCCGTGTCCATGTCGCTGCTGGCAGCGAGTCGCTGATCTCGTCTTCTGGTCTGTCGTTGCTGACTCAGACCGCCACAGTCAGCGGACTGACGGATGCTCTGACAGCCGGGTTGTCGCGGTGGCGCAAGCCAACCGCGGTCCATGACCCAGGCAAGGTGGTGCTGGACCTGGTGTTGTCGATCGCTGCTGGCGGTGACTGCTTGGCCGACGTCTCGCTGATCCGTGCCCAATCCGAGCTGTTCGGGAAGGTGGCGTCCGACCCGACGGTCAGCCGCCTCATCGACGTCCTTGGCGCCGACCCGGTTGCCGCAGTCGACGCGATCCGCTTGGCCCGCGCGTCGGCACGGGCGAGGGTCTGGGGTCACCGCAGCCCGTTCGCCGACGCCGGTCAGGTGGTCGTGGATCTGGATGCGACGTTGATCGGTGCCCATTCGGAGAAGGAGCTCGCGTCGCCGAACTACAAACGCGGGTTCGGGTTCCACCCGATGATGGCGTTCGTCGACCACGGTGCCGGTGGGACCGGGGAGCCGTTGGCTGCGTTGTTGCGGACCGGGACAGCGAACGCGAATGACGCCGGGGACCAGATCACAGTCCTGGACGCCGCGCTGGCTCAGCTGCCGCCCGATGTCCGGTGCAGAGTGCTGGTTCGTGGTGACGCCGGGTCCGGGGTCAAAGCCTTCGTTCACCACATCACCAAACTGGGATTGCAGTACTCCGTCGGGATGAACGCCCGCCAACCCGCACTCGACGCGTTGGCGGCACTTCCCAGCCAGGCATGGAAGAAGGCCCTCGACACCAACGGTGAACGTCGCGAAGGGGCGCTAGTCGCTGAGCTGACCCGGTGGCTGCCGGACACCTTCACCGGCTGGCCCGAAGGGATGCGATTGATCGCCCGCAAGGAACGACCGCACCCCGGCGCGCAGCTACGGATCACCGACGAGAACGGGTGGCGGATCACGATGTTCGCGACCAACACCACCGGGTCGACTCTGGCCGAACTCGAGGTCCGACACCGCTCCCGCGCCCGCTGCGAGGACCGCATCCGCAACCTCAAGGACACCGGCGCCAGCAACCTGCCCCTGCAGGCATTCAGCAAGAACCAGATCTGGCTCGAGCTCGCCCAACTCGCTTCCGAGCTCATCGCCTGGACCCAGGCACTTGCCTTCGCCGACCTCCCAGCCAGGCTCTGGGAGCCCAAGAGACTCCGGCTGCGGATCCTGGCCGTCGCAGGCCGAATCATCACCACTGCTCGACGACGGATCCTGCGACTGTCGAGACGATGGCCCTGGACCGACCTCATCCTGACCGGCCACCAACGCCTCGCACTGATCACCTGACAACCGCCACCCGACACCACGACCCAAGGACCCGGAGCACCGGCGACCAGCAGCGCCGGAGATACCGCTCGCCCGGACGCCATAACCCGTCCCGAAGCCGACGAGGCAATCGCTCACCAGCCCAACGAAAGATCGAGGCTAGCCGCCGAGGGAAGTTGATGACTTGAGCGCTGTGGGCCTCACGGTGTGAAGTCTGGTAGCAACACAGGACCTGTTTTCTGGTCAAGGTTGGCGACAGACTTCTCGATGCTCGCGAGACTGGCGACCAGCGCGCCGAGCAGCTCGTCAAACGTCGCGATCTTGACGACCGAGACGTTGAGGTCCGAAAGCAGGTCGGGGAGTTGCCTGACCGAGCCAGCCAGGTCAGTCACAGGAGCGCGGAGTTTCTGCACGTCACGGAGGGTCTCCTGCAGCAATGCGAGGTCGTCGCGGATCTTAGTGACCCGTTCGGCGGTCTCCGTCAGGGCTTTGGCATTGTCGCTAAGGGCGCCAGTCGATCCCTGCAGGGAGGTGATCTGGTCACCTAGTGCTTCAACTTGGGTGAGCAGAAGGTCGACCGAGGGCTTGATCTCGGGCACGTCGTCAGAGATCTGATTCAACGGGTCGAAGAGCTTCGACACCTCGAGCTTGACTCCCGCCACTCCATCGTCGATGCTGCCGATGTCCTCGAAGGCTCGGGGTGCGGTGTTGATCGCCGTTGCAGCGTCGTCGTCACCCAGCAGGCTGGGTAGTTTCGTCGCCACGATCACTAGCACCACGACGAGCAGACCCAATGCCAGCGTGAGCATCCAGCCGATCGCCTTGGGCATCCAGCTGGGCCATGACTCAACCATGGGCGCCTCTCGTTTGGTGACGGTCACAGGTTCAACGATCTGTGCACAGAGGGCGTTACGAATATGGCGGCGTCTACCCGCATCGCGGGTATGGCGGCAGGCAAGCCCGGCTATGTTTCCCTCGGTCGAGCTATTGGCGTTGGTGGCCGGGGGCGTCGCGGGGTAGGAGTGGGGGCGGGTTGGAGCGGTATTGGTGGCCGGTGGGGGTGGTCCAGATGGTGGCTTTGCCGTCGGGGATGACGTTCCAGCCGGGTTGGTGTTTGAGGGTGTGGGACCGCTTGCAGAGGCCTTGGCCGTTGTCTGCGGTTGATGGGCCGCCGAGGGTGTGGTCGTGGATGTGGTCGTCGTCGCGGATGCGGGCGTCGCACCCGGGTTGGCGGCATCTGCGGTCACGGGTGCGGATGTGATTGCGGGTGGGTGAGTCGAACCGTCGCCGGTGGGGTTCACGCACCAGCAAGGTGCCGTCGACCGGATCGGCCAGCAGTCTGCGGATCGAGGGATTGGGTGCGTGGGCGATGATGTCGTCGGCGACCGATGGGCTGATGGGTCCGTAGCCGACCAGATCCATGGGTTCACCATCGAGCTTGTCAAGATTTCTGTGTAAGAGGGTTGGTTTAGAGGTGGGGTTCGAGGCGGTCGCTGAAGGCGATGGCGAGTGCTCCGAGGGCTTGGTTCCAGCCTTGGACTGCGGCCGCCTTCGATCCAGTCGACCAGGCGCTTTCCGTTGGTCTCGGGGCAGGCCGGCTTCCTTGGCGCGTTCTCGGGCTCGTTTGTCCTCGATGTCGCGGATCGCGAGCCACAGCAGCTTGATCACGGCGTCGTCGTAGGGGAAGTGGCCGCGGTTCTTGATGATCTTTCGCAGCTGGTAGTTCAGCGACTCGATCGCGTTGGTGGTGTAGATGATCTTGCGGACCTCCGGCGGGAACTCCAGGAACGGGATGAACCGCTCCCAGGCGTCCCGTCCAGGCTCGCGACCGTCGCCGGATACTTCGTCCCCCAGTTCCGAGGCCTGCGAAGGTGTCGAGCTCGACCTTGGCGGCCTCGGCCGGTGGCGGCGGTGTAGATCGGCCGCAGCGCGGCGGCGACCTTCTTGCGGTCCTCGTAGGACACGAACCGCATCGCGGCCCGGATCAGGTGCACGGCACAGGTCTGCACGACCGTCTCGCGGCCAGGTCGCCTCGATCGCCTCCGGGAACCCGGTCAGGCCGTCGCAGCACACGATCAGCATGTCCTCGACGCCGCGGTTGCGGAGCTCGGCCAGCACCCCGGCCCAGAACTTCGCGCCCTCGCTGGTCTGGACCCAGATCCCCAGCACGTGCTTGACGCCGTCCAGGTCGACGCCGACCGCGATGTGGGCGGCGCTTGTTGCGGACCTGCGTGGCCGTCCCGGACCTTCACCACCAGCGCGTCCAGGTAGATGATCGGGTAGATCGCCTCCAACGGCCGCGACTGCCAAGCCTTGACCTCCTCGAGGACCGCGTCGGTGATGTTCGAGATCGTCTCGTGTGACAGCTCGCGTGCCGAGCGTCCGCTCCAGATGGGCCTGGATGTCGCGGATCGTCATCCCGCCGGCATACAGGCTGATGATCATGTCCGACAGGCCGCCGACCCGGCGTGCGCCCTTCGGCACCAGCCGCGGCTCGAACGACCCGTCACGGTCCCGTGGGCGTCGCCAGATCTCGAAGTCACCGATCTCCGACGACAACCGTCTTCGGACGTCGAACCCGTTACGTGAGTTCGGCGACCCGCGACCGGCCGGATCGCCCTTCTCATAACCCAGATGGTCGGTCAGCTCGGCCTGCAGACCGGCCTCCAAGAACACGCCTCGTCAGCTCGGGCAGGAACCCGCCCTCCCCGGTCAGCTGCAGACTCACCATCGTCGACCTTGGCCATCAGATCGTCGAGCAGACCCGCCTCGACCATCGCTGTCCACCGTCCGCCGAGCAGGCGAGACATCAGATTCATCAGCCATGACATTCATGCTTTCACTCCTTCTGAGCTACTTACACAGAAAATCTGACACCCCCTCACCATCCGCGCCGACCAGCGTGGGCGCGTCCATGACCAGTTGCACCTCGACGTCGGCGGTGTCGGCATGGGCACGGCCGGTGACGCGCTCAACCAGGGTCTGGGACATGATCTGCCCGAACGTGCGCTCATCGCCGGCGGACCGCAGGCCACGGGCGTAGGAGTCCAGGGTGTCGTAGGTCGCGACGATCTGCTCAGCGGGCCCTCGCACCTGCAGGATCGCGACGCCGTCGGTGTCGGGGAACATCGACACCCGCTGATCAGCCCGGTTGCGTTCAGCCCTGACGCGGGCTGCTTCGGCGTCGATCCTGATGACCGCCCGGGCGACCAGCTGACCGGCCGCCACATGCGTCAGACCCGGCAGCACCGGCGCGATCTCACCGTCGAGGATGTCGAAGTCGTCCACCGACAACGACGAGGACTCCTTGACCACCGCCCTCGCCACCAGCTCAGAGATCTGACCGGACTCGAGCAACGCGAACGTCTTGGGCAGCCGGGCCATCCCGACCGCCAGACCGAACAACGTGCCCGCCGCCGATGGTGAGATGTTGCGGGCCATCGCGATCTCACCGATCACCGACAACGCCGGATCACCCTGAGCCAGACCGACCTGCGCAACCCGTTCGGCATACAGGTCAGCGATCTGCCGCAACTGCCCCGCCTTGGCTGCTGCAGCGACTCGATCGAACGCCACGATCGCATCGATCCGCGACGCCCCCCACTCATACGCCGGATCACCATCGAAGTCGTGCGCACGCAGCTCACCGAGCAGATCGGTGGCGGGCACGGCTTCGAACATACCTCCAACCTAGAGGCCACCACCGACACCCACTTTTCCTGCTGTTGCAGCGGTTATCCACAGGTCACGCACCGTCTACAACGCCTAGCCGAGCTCGCGGGTCTGGCCGTACGCCTCGGGCTCCTCCGCCATGATCTTGGCTCGCGTCTTGACCCGGTAGCGCCAGATCTGGATCAGGCCGAGCAGCCACAGGACGTACTGGAACGACATCGCCCAGCGGAATGCCGACGGGGTGTAGGCGGTCGACGAGCCTGGGGTGCGCCAGTCGAGGATCAGGCCGATCGCCACGACCAGGACCAGGCTCGCGACGAACCCGGCCTGGTTGACGATCGCCGTCGCGCTGCCGAGCCGGTCGGCGGGGTTGGACGTACGGGCGAGGTCGAAGCCGATCATCGACGCCGGACCGCCGACGCCCATCACGACCACCAGCAGCACGAGGAGCACGGTCGGCGCAGGTCCGCTCCACACCAGCACGACGGTCCACACCCCGACCATCGCGCCGATGATGCCGAGCACGATCGTGGAGCGCTGCCACGGATGACGCGTGATGGCCCAGCCGAGCACGGGACCGGCTGACATCACCGCCACGACCATCAGGGTGAGCAGGAGGCCGGCGACGTGATCGGAGCGGCCCTCGCCGCGTACGAAGAACGGATAGCCCCAGAGCAGGCCGAACGTCGTGGCGCTGAACTGCGTCGTGAAGTGCATCCAGAAGCCGAGGCGGGTCCCGGGCTGCGCCCACGACGCACCGAGGCTTCGCCGTATGCCGCTGAGTGACAGCGCCGCGCCGCTCAGCGACCGCGCCGCCGGTGCGTCCCGTACGAAGATCACCAGGGCCACGGTCAGCACGACGCCGAGCGAAGCGGCGATCAGGTAGGACGTGGTCCAGCCGAGCTCGCGCAGCGCCACCGTCATCGGCACCGCCGCGATGATCGCGCCGAGCTGACCCGTGACACCGGTCAGCTGCGTCATCAACGGGACGCGGCGCGGGGCGAACCAGGTGTTGACGAGCCGCAGCACGCAGATGAATGTCATGGCATCGCCGACGCCGACGAAGATCCGGGCGAGCAACGCCCAGGCGTACGTGTCGGCGAACGCGAATCCGATCTGTGCGAGCGTCAACGTGACGGCACCCGTCAGCAGGACACGTCGCGGCCCGAAGCGGTCGACCAGCAGACCGACCGGGATCTGCATGCCGGCGTAGACCAGCAGCTGCAGCATCGTGAAGGTCGCGAGCTGCGCCGCCGAGATGTCGAACCGCTCGGTCGCGGCGAGTCCGGCGACGGCGAGCGAGGAGCGATGGAACACCGCGAGCAGATAGACGAGGAGGGCGACGACCCACACCGCGTACGCACCGGAATGGCGCGACTCGGCAGGCTGGCTCACTGGATTCATTCTACGGCTGCAATCGCGCGACGCTTTCGCGGTTGTGCCACGGTGGACACCATGCCGAGCTCCGAACTGACCCTCGTCGACTGGCGCCGCCGCGTCAACGAGATGTACGCCGACGTGCGCGACGAACCGGACCACTCAGCCGGGCATGCGCGATGGCGGGCCGCCCGCGACGAGCTCTTCCGCAGCCATCCGCAGACGCCGTTGCTCGAGGACGATCCCTTGCGCGAGACCGGCCTTCCCTACTGGCCATACGACCCTGCGCTGCGCTTCGATGCGGCGCTTCTTCCGGCCGATCCCACCGAGCCTCGGCTCGTGGACGCCGGCGGTGACGGCACGATCGAGATGTTCCTGATCGGTCGCATCGAGCTGCCCGATCCCATCGGCGGCAGCCTCGACGTGTGGTGGCTGCACCAGTACGGCGGCGGGATCTTCATCCCTCTGCGGGACGGCACGTCAGGCGACGGCAGCTACGGCGGAGGGCGCTACCTGCTCGACACCGCCAAGGGATCGTGGCTGGGCGGTGACGCACAGTCGCTGACCCTCGACCTCAACTACGCCTACCACCCGTCGTGCCGCTACAACCCGCGCTGGCAATGCCCGCTGGCCCCGCCCGGCAACACGATCGCGGCGCGGGTCGAGGCCGGCGAGCGGCTCTGAGGAGTCAGTACGTGAGCGCCAGCGCCGGGTTGCCCAGGATCGCGGCGACGTCGGCCAGGAATCGTGATCCCTGCTCGCCGTCGACGACGCGGTGGTCGAAGCTCAGCGCCAGCGTCGTGACCCACCGGGCCACGATCTCGTCATCGTCGCCGACCCAGGGCCGCTTGTTGATCGCGCCGACCGCCAGGATCCCCGACTCGCCAGGGTTGAGGATCGGTGTGCCGGCGTCGATGCCGAACACCCCGATGTTGGTGATCGTGAACGACCCACCGGACATCTGCGCCGGCTGGGTCTTGCCGTCGCGGGCGGTCGCGATGAGCTCGCCGAACGCCTGCGCAAGCTCCGGCAGGGTCATCGAGTCGGCGCCGACGATGTTGGGCACGACGAGCCCCCGGGGGGTCGCCGCCGCGATGCCGAGGTTGACCGATCCCTTGAGCACGATCTCCTGCGCGGCGTCGTCCCACGTCGCGTTGAGCTCTGGCGTGCGACGCATCGCCAGGCACACGGCGCGGGCGACGATCAGCAGCGGCGAGACACGTACGCCGGCGAACCGGTCGTCGGTCTTGAGCTGTGCAACGAGCTCCATGGTCTTGGAGACGTCGAGGGTGATCCACTCGGTGACATGCGGCGCGGTGAACGCAGAGGACACCATCGCCTCGGCGGTCATCTTGCGCACGCCCTTGATCGGGATCCGCTGATCCTCAAGCGACGTCGAGGTGCTCGTCTGCGGCGCGGGCTCGGCCTTGCTCAGACCGGCGAACGCTTCGACGTCGGCACGGGTGACGACATCGCCTTCGGCAGGCACCGAGTCGAGGTCGATGCCGAGGTCCTTGGCCAGCTTGCGCACCGGTGGCTTGGCCAACGACCGGATCGAGCGCTGTGGCACCTTCTCGGTGTCGACCGAGGCCACGGCACCCTTGCGGGCGCGGCGCTTGGTCGAGGTCGTACGCGGGCCGTAGCCGACGAGGACGGACTGCCGCTCCTCCTTGGCCGGAGCCTGCGTGGCAGGCGCTGCCGCCGTGACGGCATCGGGAACCAGGTCTCTGGCCGCCGCGAACTGACCCGCAGTCATCGCGCCCGGCAGCTTCGCCGAGGGCTCGGGGGCTGCCGGCGGCTCGGGCGCTGCCGGCTGGTCAGCGGACGTGATGCGGATGATCGGCGTGCCCACATCGACCGTCTGGCCCTCGTCGACGAGCAGAGCCTCGACCGTGCCCTCGTATGGGCTGGGCAGCTCGACGATCGACTTGGCGGTCTCGATGTCGACGATGATGTCGTTGACCTTGATGACGTCGCCGACCGACACCTTCCAGCTGACGATCTCGGCCTCGGTCAGACCCTCGCCCACATCGGGCAGCTTGAATTCATTCATCACAGACTCCTAGAACGCCAGCGAACGGTCGACGGCTTCGAGCACGCGGTCGAGGCCGGGCAGGAACTCTTCCTCGATGCGGCTCGGCGGATAGGGCAGGTCGTAGCCCGTGACCCGGATGACCGGCGCCTCGAGGGAGTAGAAGCACTTCTCGGTGATGCGCGCCGAGATCTCGGCACCCAGCCCGAGGGTCTGTGACGCCTCGTGCACGACGATCGCGTGGCCGGTGCGGCGCACGGATTCGAAGACCGGCTCGAGATCGAGCGGCGAGAGCGTACGCAGGTCGATGACCTCCAGGCTCGTGCCCTCCTCAGCGGCCGCGTCGGCCGACTCGAGGCAGGTCTTGACCATTGGCCCGTACGCGATGAGGGTCGCGTCGGTGCCCTCGCGGAGCACGCGCGAGGCGTGCAGCGGCAGGGGCTCGGAGTCGACGTCGACCTCGCCCTGGTCCCAGTAGCGGCGCTTGGGCTCCATGAACACGATCGGGTCGTCGCTCGCGATGGCCTGCTGGATCATCCAGTAGGCGTCGTTGGCGTTGGAGCACGACACGACCTTGAGGCCGGCGGTCAGGGCGAACTGCGCCTCGGGGCTCTCGGAGTGGTGCTCGACAGCACCGATGCCGCCGCCGAACGGGATGCGGATGACGATCGGCATCTTGACCCGGCCCTTGCTGCGGAAGTGCAGCTTGGCGACCTGGCTGACGATCTGGTCGTACGCCGGATAGACGAACCCGTCGAACTGGATCTCGAGGACAGGGCGGTAGCCGCGCATCGCGAGACCGACGGCGGTGCCGACGATGCCGCTCTCGGCGAGCGGGGCGTCGATGACGCGGCTCTCGCCGAAGTCCTTCTGCAGCCCGTCGGTGATGCGGAAGACCCCGCCGAGCTTGCCGACGTCCTCGCCCATGATCAGGACCTTGTCGTCGGCCTCCATCGCGGCGCGCAGGCCGGCGTTGAGGCCCTTGCCGAGCGGCATCCGAGTCATGCCGTCACCCCCATGAAAGAGCCAAGATACGGGGCCGTCGGCATGAGAGCCCTTTGATTCACTCGCTGGCGCTCGCTCATGACGCACTCCCCTCAGGCTCGAGGCTGTCTCTGTAGGCGATGTACTGGGCCTTCTGCTCGGCGAGCTCGGGCGATCCATCGACATAGACGTGGTCGAACAGTGCGGCCAGGTCAGGCTCTGGCATGGCCTTGCAGGTCTCGCGCAGGTGCTTGCCCAGCTCTTCGGCCTCGGCATCGAGCTCGTCGAAGAACTCCTGCGGCGTGCCCTGTGTGAGGAGGTATCGCTTGACCCGTTCGATGGGGTCCTTGAGCTTCCACGTCTCGACCTCGGCGCTGTCGCGGTAGCGGGTCGGGTCGTCGGACGTCGTGTGAGCACCCATGCGATAGGTGTAGGCCTCGATCAGGGATGGGCCCTCGCCGTTGCGCGCCTTCTGCATCGCCGCGGTCGTGACGGCGTGGCACGCGAGTACGTCATTGCCGTCCACGCGTATGCCGCTGAAGCCGAAGCCGCCGGCGCGCTGGGCGATCGGCCCGCGGGTGTTGCGCTCGGTCGAGGCCGAGATGGCGTACTGGTTGTTCTGGCAGAAGAAGACGACCGGCGCGTTGAAGACCGCGGCCCAGTCGAATGCCTCGTTGACGTCGCCCTGGCTCGTCGCGCCGTCGCCGAAGTAGGCGATGACGGCGGCATCACGCTCGGGGTCGTTGCGGCCGACCTCACCGTCGAGCGTCAGGCCCATCGCGTAGCCCGTCGCGTGCAAGGTCTGGGCGCCGATGACGATGCTGTAGAGGGCGAAGCCCTGCTCGGCCGGATCCCAGCCACCGAGCTCGACGCCCCTGAACAGGCCGAGGAGCAGCGCCGGGTCGACGCCGCGGCACAGGGCGACGCCGTGCTCGCGATAAGTCGGGAACGCGAAATCCTGCGGCCGCAGCGCGCGGCCGGAGCCGATCTGGGCGGCTTCCTGGCCGAGGGCGGGCGCCCAGAGTCCGAGCTCACCGTGGCGCTGGAGGGCGTGTGCCTCGAAGTCGATGCGCCGGCTCAGGACCAGGTCGCGGAACAAGTCGCGGATGCTGTCGTCGTCACCGTCGTAGGAGAAGTCCGCGTGGGGGACTCGCTCTCCCTCAGGGGTGAGGAGCTGGACGAGCGGGAAGACCCCGGCTGGATCGTCCGCAACATATGCGTCGGGCATGGTGGCGCTCATACGACTCCCTCAATCGATCGGTGTACGGGATTGCCGCTCCGATGTCGAAGATGCGAGACACCGCTGTCACAGGGGTGGTGGACGTTGGTGAACTCACATGACGTGACTGGCATCACATCTGCTCCCACCGTATCCCGGCAACGTCCGCGTGACCAAAACAACGCCCCGATCGGCCGATGGTCACGGCGGGAGCACCGGATAGGTGACAGACGTTCGTGGGGTTCAGTGCTCCTTGCGCCAGGCGGCCGCGCGGTCGAGGAACGTCGCGTTGACCGACGGGCTGCCGACGCTGACGCGTACGCCGTCACCCGCGAACGGCCGGACCGAGACCGGGTCGCACCACGCGGCGAAGTCCATCGCGTCGTCGCCGAGCGGCAACCAGACGAAGTTGGCCTGCGTCTCGGGCAGCTCCCAGCCCTGGTCACGCAGAGCCGCGACCATGGCGCCGCGCTCCTGCACGATCGCCTCGACCCGCTCGGCGAGGGCGGCCTCCGAGTCGAGTGAGGCGACCGCAGCGGCCTGGGACAGATCGGTGACGGCGAACGGCGGGGACGCCTTGCGGATCGCCTCGGCGACCTGCGGCCGGGCGATCGCATAGCCGACCCGCAACCCCGCGAGCCCGTACGCCTTGGAGAACGTGCGAAGCACCACGACGTTGTCGTGCGCGGCGAGCGCCTGCAGACCGTCGGCGGCGTCAGGGTCGCGGATGAACTCGACGTATGCCTCGTCGACCACGACGAGGACACGCTCGGGCACGGCGGCCAGGAACCGGTCGAGCTCGGCGGCCTTGACGACGGGTCCGGTCGGGTTGTTCGGCGTGCAGACGAGCACGACGCGGGTGCGATCGGTGACCGCCGCTGCCATCGCCTCGAGGTCGTGGGTCGCGTCGGGCCGCAGCGGCACGCGTACGGTCGTCGCTCCGGTCAGGTCGGCGGCGATCGGGTAGGCCTCGAACGACCGCCACGCGTAGATGACCTCGTCGCCGTCCTCGAGATAGGCATTGAGCAGCGCGTACAGCACCGCGACCGACCCGGTGCTCGCGGCGAAGTGGTCCGGCGAGAGCCCGAACCTGGCCGACAGCGCGTCATACAGCGCCGTCGTGCCGGCGTCGGGATAGCGGTTGATCCGCCCGAGCTCGACGGCGGCGCGCTCCATGACACCGGGCAACGGGTCGTACGGGATTCTCGTTGCTCGAGAGCTTGTGGTCCTCGCTGGCGGCAGGCTTGCCGGGGCGGTAGACCGGGATGTCGTCGAGCGCCCGGCGGGCGCGAGGGATCGTCATGCCTAGAGCGTAATACCTGACCGATCGGTCAGATAAGTCCCTTCTAGACACGCCCGCGAACGAACACGTCCGACGGCGCTGACATGATCGACCGCGTGACTACTCGCAACGCCCGACTCGGCTACGCGCTGGTCATCCTGGCCGCAGTCCTGTTCGGCCTCAACGGCGGCGTCTCCCGTGTCGCGATGGGGTCCGGGTTGAGCCCCGAATCGTTCACGACGCTGCGCATCACCGGCGCAACGCTGGTGTTCGTGGTCTATGCCGCATGCTTCCGCCGCTCTGCGCTGGTTCGTCCCAAGGGCAGCTCGATGCTGCTCATCATCGCCCTCGGGCTGGTCGGGGTCACCGCACTGCAGCTCACCTACAACGTCGCGATCAACCGACTGCCGCTCGGGATCGCGCTGCTGATCGAGTACCTCGCGCCGGTGCTCGTCGTGCTGTGGGTGCGGTTCGTCCGCAAGGAGCCGGTCCGGGGCCGCATGTGGCTCGCCGTCGGCCTCGCGATCGGCGGCCTTGCGGTCGTCAGCCGGGTGTGGAACGGGCTGACGTTCGACGGGCTCGGCGTCATCATGGCGCTGCTCGCCGCGGTGAGCTTCGCGTCGTACTTCCTGCTCGGCGAGCACAATGTCGGGTTCGACGACCCGCTGCGCGTCATCCTGTGGGCGTTCGTCGTGGCGACCGTCGCGATGAACCTCATCCAACCGATCTGGACGACGCCCGAGCTCGACGGATCGACATCCCTGCTCGGACGACTCGACGACTACACGGTCAACCCATGGCTCGTCATCGCCGTGGTCGTCCTGCCGGGCACGGTCATGCCGTTCTTCCTCGAGATGGTCGCGCTGCGGCACCTGCCGGCGACGATCGTGATCGTCGTCGCGATGCTCGAGCCCGTCCTCGCGAACGTTCTCGGCTGGGCGTGGTTCCGCGAGTCGCTGACACCCGTGCAGGTGCTCGGCGCGATCGCCGTGCTCGCCGGCATCGTCCTCGCCCAGACGTCCCGCAAGGTCGAGACCGTCCTGCCTCAGCCGTAGCTTCTGGCAACAGTGCAACAATCGGGCCATGCCCAAGTTTGTGACTGCATGGATCCTCAGCGGGCTCGCCCTCGCTGCCGCCGCCGGCCTGCTCGGCGACCACATGAACATCGGTGAGTCGGGTGACTCCACCGTCGAGCGCATCGTGGCGATCGCGCTGGTCGCGCTGGTCTTCACGGCGATCAACGCCTTCGTGGCTCCGGTCATCAAGACGCTGTCGCTGCCGTTCATCATCATCACGCTGGGCTTCGCGCTCCTGGTGATCAACGCCCTGCTGCTCCTGCTGACCGAGTGGATCACCGGCAAGTTCGGCGTCGCATTCAACGTCGACGGCTTCTGGTGGGCCGTGCTCGGCTCGATCGTCATCTCGATCGTCAACGCGGTGCTCGGCGGATTCACCAGCAAGAAGACGCACTCGGCACGTTGACCTACCGCATCGCCCTGGTCTGTCTCGGCAACATCTGCCGGTCCCCGATGGCGCACGTCGTCCTCGAGGACCGGTTGGCCGGGGCAGGGCTCGACGACCGGGTCGAGGTCGCCTCATCCGGGACGGGCGACTGGCACGTCGGCCACCCCATGGACCCACGTGCCGCGGCGACGCTGTCCGCCGCGGGATACGACCCGACCCGGCACCGCGCGCGTACGTTCTCACCGGACTGGTACGCCGAGAACGACCTGATCCTCACGATGGATGCCAGCAACTACGCCGACGTCGTCGACCACGCCCCGACGGTCGAGCAGGTCCAGCAGGTCCGGATGTTCCGGGAGTTCGACCCGGAGGTCGCCGACGCAGATGTCGACGTGCCAGACCCCTACTACGGCGGCGACGACGGATTCGCCGCGGTCCTCGCGATGATCGAGCGTACGACCGACCAGCTCGTCGCCCAGCTGCCCGACCTCATGGACCGCTGAACGTACGGTCCTCCACGGGGTAACGTCATCGTCATGGCACGCATGACTGGGACCGCCGCGCGGGCGGAGGCACTCCTTGGCATCGGTGTCGTCTCCACCACCCCAGTCGCCGGCGGTGACATCTGCACGTCGACCAGGCTCCGGCTGACCGACGGCCGCGGCGCCATCATCAAGACCCGGCCCCATCCGCCTGAGGGCTTCTTCGAGCGAGAGGCCGAAGGGCTGCGCTGGCTCGCGCGAGGCCGGCGGCGCGCATGTGCCTCACGTCCTCGCGGTCGCCGAGGACTGCCTCGTGCTCGACTGGATCGAACCCGGCAAGCCCACCACTGACGTCGCCGAGCGGTTCGGCCGCGCCCTCGCCGAGACACACCAGGCCGGCGCCGACGCGTTCGGCGGACCCGTCGACGGATTCGTCGGGCTCGCGCCGCTGCCCAACCGCTCGCTGCCGACCTGGCCGGAGTTCTTCGCGTCCCGCAGGGTCATGCCCTACGTACGAGCGGCGGTCGATCGCCAGGCCCTGACCTCCGAGGAGGCCGCCACGATCGAGGCGGCGATGCGGCGCATCCACGACTTCGCCGGTCCCGAGGAGCCGCCTTCACGCATCCACGGCGACCTGTGGTCGGGCAACATCGTCTGGGGCTCCGACGGCAACGTGTGGCTCATCGACCCCGCAGCGCACGGCGGCCACCGCGAGACCGACCTGGCGATGCTGTCGCTGTTCGGCATCCCGCATCTCCAGCGGGTCATCGACGCGTACGAAGAAGCAGCGCCCCTGCCGGATGGATGGAAGGATCGCGTCGGGCTGCACCAGCTGCACCCCCTGCTGGTGCACGCGATGCTGTTCGGCGGCACGTACGGCGCCCGGGCGGCAGCAGCGGCGCAGGGGCTCCTCGACGGCAAGGCCGCCTAGGTTCAGCCAAGTCTCAGGGATTCGGGGCACACTGATGGCCATGCGCATCCTTGTCGTGGACGATGACCGTGCTGTGCGCGACTCACTGCGACGGTCGCTCGAGTTCAACGGCTATTCCGTCGATCTCGCCTCCGACGGCGCCGAGGCCCTGGCCCGTGTCCCCCAGATCAACCCCGACGCGATCATCATGGACGTCATGATGCCGCGGCTCGACGGGCTCGAGGCGACCCGCGCGCTGCGTGGCGCCGGCAACGACGTGCCGATCCTCGTGCTCACCGCGCGCGACGCCGTGTCCGACCGGGTCGATGGCCTCGACGCCGGTGCTGACGACTACCTCACCAAGCCGTTCGCCCTCGAGGAGCTCCTCGCGCGCGTACGTTCGCTGCTGCGCCGCTCGAGCCGCGCCGCCGCGGTCGAGCCCGACGAGGCGCCGCTGGAGTTCGCCGACCTGTCGCTCGATCCGGTGACCCGCGACGTCACGCGCGGCAACCGGACGCTGTCGCTCACCCGCACCGAGTTCGCCCTGCTCGAGCTGTTCCTCCAGCGCCCCAAGCGCGTGCTCGAGCGCTCCTTCATCCTCGAGGAGGTCTGGGGCTTCGACTTCCCGACGACCGCGAACTCCCTCGAGGTGTATGTCGGCTATGTCCGCCGCAAGCTCGAGGCCGAGGGGGAGCCCCGGCTCCTCCACACCGTGCGCGGCGTCGGATACGTCCTGCGCGAGACACCTCCGTGATCGACGTCCTGCACCGCGGGCTCCAGCCGTTCACCCAGCGGATGACGCTCGCCCTGCGGGTCGCGGTGCTCACCACGATGGCCGTCGCGGCGACGCTCGGTGTCGTCAGCGCGATCGTGTTCGTCGTCGTGCGGGCGGAGTTCGAGAGCTCGCTCGATGAGTCGATGCTGCGGCGAGCCCACGCGGCAGTTGACGCGGACCTCGCGGAGCCGCAGAACTTCCCCCGACTCGACCCTCGCCTGTCACAGATCGCTGACGTCCAGATCTTCAAAGTCAATGGCGGTGAGCTGTTCTCCCCCACCGCCGAGGTGAACGAGCAGACCTCGCGGTTCAAGAGCTTTCATGAGGTCGAGGTGTCGATCGGCGAGGAGTCCCAGTCGATGCGCACCGTACGCATTGAGGGCACGCCCTACCGTGTCGTCGCGGTCCAGGCCGGTAGCGGCACCGCGCTCGTCATGACCCAGTCCATGGAGTCGATCGACTACGCGCTCAAGCGGCTCAAGCTCATCCTGCTGCTGTGCAGCGCCGCCGGCGTCGCCCTGGCCGGTGTCGCCGGCTGGGCCGTGGCCGCCAATGGTCTGCGCCCCGTCAGACGCCTCACCGCCGCGACCGAGCGCGTCGCGCGTACGTCCGAGCTCACCCCGATCGAGGTCACCGGCCACGACGAGCTGGCCCGGCTGACAACCTCCTTCAACGCGATGCTCCAGGCGCTCGATGCGTCGCAGAGCAGGCAGCGGCAGCTCGTCGCCGACGCCGGGCACGAGCTGCGTACCCCGCTGACGAGCCTGCGCACCAACATCGAGCTGATCGGCCAGGCCGCCGACAATGCCGATCGATCGCTGACCGAGGACCAGCGCCACGAGATCATGGGCGACGTCCGGGCGCAGCTCGAGGAGCTCACGACCCTGGTCGGCGACCTCGTCGAGCTCGCCCGCGACGAGCCGATGACGCGCGACCCCGAGCCCCTGGACTTCGCCGACGTCGTCACCCAGGCCATCGACCGCGTACGCCTGCGCGCGCACAGCGTCACGTTCGACGTCGAGCTCGACCCGTGGATGGTGTTCGGCGAGCCGCAGCTGCTCGAGCGCGGCGTCACGAACCTGCTCGACAACGCCGCCAAGTGGAGCCCGCCCGACGGCACGGTCCACGTACGCCTCGCCGAAGGTGCGCTGACCGTCACGGACGAGGGACCGGGCATCGACCCGGCCGACCTGCCGCACATCTTCGACCGGTTCTACCGCTCGACCGAGGCGCGTACGCTGCCCGGCTCGGGGCTCGGGCTGTCGATCGTCAAGCGGGCTGCGGAGCGTCACGGCGGGACCGTCGACGTCGAGTCACCACCGGGCGGAGGCACCACTTTCACGCTCGTGCTGCCCAGCTCGGACCAGCCTTGACCTGCGGGTTTCTTCGATCGCTCACACGCCGCTCTTAGATCAGTCTCAGCGATGCGCGAGAATCTACTTCCATGACCGATTCGAACGACCCGTTCGCCGAGCGCCCGTACGTCCCCCCGACGGAGCGCGACGACGCCAGCCCGGCCAAGCCTGCCTCCTCCGAGCCCGCTCAGGGCGACGTGGCACCGCCCGCGCAGACGCCCGAGGCCGAGCCGGAAGCACCCGCGGTCGAGGCGCCGGCCCCTCAGGCCGAGCCCGACTCCGAGCCGACCATCCCGGTCGTGCCTGCGCCGGCCGCGGAGTCCGACTCGCCCACTGTCGAGCAGCCCGCCGCCACCACCTCCGACCCGCCCGCGGCCGCGCCGACACCCGCGCCGGCTCCGCCCGCCGAGTCGTACACGCACCGCTATGCGGACGCACCGGGTGCGGCGTCCTGGCCGACGGACACCCGGACCGACTCGCTCCCTCCGTTCGCCGAGCCGACCATCGCGTTCCCCGCGGAGGGCGGCAACGGCGGCCAGGAGCCGCCGGCCAAGAAGCGTCGCGTCGGTCGCACCCTCACCGGCGCCCTTGCGCTGATCGTCCTCGCGGGCGGTGCGGGCTATGGCGGCGCCTGGCTGCAGGACAAGATCCAGGGCGACGACGATGGCGGCACGACCGTCAGCTCGCTCGATCCCACCAAGGCCACCAACACCAACGTTCCGGCCGGTGCGGTCGAGCAGGTCGCCAAGAAGGTCCTGCCCTCGGTCGTCCAGATCAACGTCAAGGGCGACGAGGAGTCCGGCTCCGGCACGGGCATCATCATCAGCAGTGACGGCCAGATCCTGACCAACAACCACGTCACCGCGGTGGCCGGCAAGAGCGGCATCATCACGGTGGCGTTCAGCGACGGGTCCAACGCCAAGGCGACCGTGGTCGGCGCTGACCCCAAGACAGACCTCGCGGTGATCAAGGCCAGCGGCAAGAGCGGCTTGATCCCGGCGACGCTCGGCAGCTCCAAGGACCTCGAGGTCGGCCAGGAAGTCGTCGCGATCGGCTCACCGTTCGGACTCGAGAGCACCGTGACGCAAGGCATCATCTCGGCGCTCAACCGCCCGGTGACGTCGTCGGACGGCAGCAACGACCCCAGCGCGTCCAACACGTTCCCTGCGATCCAGACCGACGCGGCGATCAACCCCGGCAACTCCGGCGGTCCGCTGGTCGACATCGACGGCAACGTGATCGGCATCAACTCGGCGATCAAGGCCTCCGGCACAGGTGAGGGTGGATCGATCGGCCTCGGCTTCGCGATCCCGATCGATCTGGCCAAGAACGTGTCGAAGCACCTCGTCAAGGGCGAGAAGGTCGAGCACGCGCAGATCGGCGTCACGGTCAAGGCCGCGGTGTCGAACGACGGCATCACCGGCACCGGTGCGGAGATCGCCGACGTCACCGCCGGTGGAGCGGGCGCCAAGGCGGGCCTCAAGAAGGGCGACATCATCACGGCCGTCAACGGCGACCTCGTTGCCAGCAACGATGCCCTCGTCGCCTCGGTGCGCGGGTTCCAGCCGGGCGAGAAGATCACCCTGACCTACACGCGTGACGGCAAGAAGAACGAGGCCCAGGTGACTCTCGGCTCGGACGGCGGCGGCTCGAACTGACCCACCGCACCGTCCCAGATCCGGGCGCCATCTCGTCAATCACACGCTGACGAGGTGGCGCCCTCCATGTTCGGCCGAAATGCGCGCGAGGATGGCTGGTTTTCACTCGTGAACTGTCACCGCCACTCACTACCGTGAAGGGGTGAAGACCCAACGCGACCTGTCCCTTCCGGCCATGCTCGTGACCGTGGTCCTCTGGGCCTCGGCATTCGTGGGCATCCGCGCCGTCGGCGACACGTTCTCGCCGGGTTCGCTCTCGCTCGGTCGCCTCGTCGTGGGAGCGATCGTCCTCACGTTCTTCGCCCGGCCACGCACCACGGCGCTGCCCACCGGTCGCCCGCTCCTGCTCGTCGTGCTCTACGGCGTCGTGTGGTTCGGCGCCTACAACATCGCGCTCAACGCCGCCGAGCAGGACCTCGACGCCGGCACCACCGCGCTGATCGTCAACGTCGGGCCGATCTTCGCCGCCATCATCGCCGGCGTCCTCTACAAGGAGGGCTTCCCCAAACCGCTCATGATCGGCATGAGCATCGCGTTCGGTGGTGTCGCCCTGATCGCCCTCAGCACCGACAGCGACTCGACCGCCGTCAACACGGCGAGCACGACCGGCGTCCTCCTGTGCGTTGCCGCCGCCGCGTTCTATGCGTTCGGCGCGCTCGCCCAGAAGCCGGCGCTCAAGCACATGGCGCCCATCATGTCGGTGTGGCTCGGCTGCATCGTCGGCGTCGTGGTGTGCCTGCCGTTCGCTCCCGCCCTGATCGACGAGCTCAGCGGCGCCTCGCTCCACGACATCCTCTGGCTGACCTACCTCGGGGTGTTCCCCACCGCGATCGGCTTCAGCACGTGGTCCTACGCGCTCAAGCGGATCTCGACCGGCAAGGCGGCCTCGACGACCTACCTCGTCCCCGCGGTCGCGACGCTGATCTCGTGGGCGATCCTCGACGAGGTCCCGGCCGCGCTCGCATTCGTCGGTGGCGCCCTCTGCCTCATCGGCGTCGCGATCACCCGCATCAAGTCGACACCCAAGACCGCCCCGGTCGACGAGCAAGCCCCCGCGAACTGACCCTCAGCTCCGGCCGTACGCGCGCACGGCGTGGCGGAAGAACTCTGCCGCCTGCGCCCGTCTCGCCTGCACGTTCGTCTCGCCGGTTGGCGGGAACATGCCCTCGCCGAGTGCAAGAGTCTCCTCGACGTACGTCAGGAGCTGCGGGGGAGCGACGCCGACACCCATCTCGCGCGTCTGCGCTTTGAGCGCCACCAGGTCGGCGACCAGATCGAGCATCTCGCTGGTCGCCCCGCTCTCAACGAGCAACGGAGTGATCTCCATGGGCGGGGTGGCCGAGTCCGGATGCGCCTCGAGCCACCTGACTGTTGCCGCGGGCCGAAGGACGTAGAACAACTTCTTGAGCGACATCTCCTGCTCGTCGCCGTAGCGCTCCCACTGGCCGAGAGCGACGTGCACGTAGTGCCGGCCGACGGCCGACCGGTCGGTGACGTCATTTGCGAGAGCCAGGAGCTCGCGCCGAAATCCGACATCGCCTGATACACGTACGGCGACCTCAGCCACTCGACGACCACCGCGTTGCCCTTGACCAGAAGCTGCAGCGCCTTGCGCAGGTCCCACCCGTTGACGTCGTAGACCTCGTCAAGCGGAGTCTCGATGACATCGCGGCCGAGCCATGGAGAGAGGTAGTGGCTTTCGGGCCTGATGTAGAGGAACCGACAGTCGTAGTCGCTGTCCGGTGACGGGAATCCCCAGGCGCGGCTACCGCTCTCGATCGCCCACGGGATGCTGACACCGTGCGACTCCTCGAGCCCAGCCAACCGTCGGTCGATCTCAGCCACGACCGCAGGGGCGAAGGAGTCCGGGATCGCGCGCATGGCGTCACGCTATAGCCCGTCGCCGGGCGTGGGTCAGGACAGGGCGAGGTCGACGGCGGCGCGTACGTGCAGGAGGGTCGTCGGGAATGCCGGCACGGCCAGGTGGGACTGATCGATCAACAGCTCGATCTCGGTGCAGCCGAGGATGATGCCCTCAGCCCCAGACGGCGATGAGGCGGTCGACGGCCTCGAGGTAGAACGCCCGCGACTCGTCCCGCACGACGTCGAGGCACAGCTCGTCGTAGATGATCTCGCTGATGCGGCGACGATCATCGTCAGACGGCACCGAGCACCTCGAGCCCAGAAGCCGCGACGCGGTCACGGTAGAACGCCTCGTTCATCGTGAACGCCGTGCCGAGCAGTCCCACGCGGGCGATGCCCGTGGCCTTGATCGCGGCCGCGGTCGTGTCGGCGATGTGCACGAACGGAACCGTCACCGCTGCCTCGACCGGCGCGGCGACATGATGCATCGTGTTGGTGCAGAGCACGATCAGCTCGGCGCCCGCGGCCTCGAGGCGCGAACCGGCGGCTGCGAGGCGTACGCCGATCTCGTCCCATCGGTCTGCGAGCTTGAGCTCCTCGATCTCCGCGAAGTCGACCGACTCCAGCAGGATCTTGGCCGAGTGCAGGCCGCCGAGCCGGGAGGCGACCTCCTGGTTGGTGAGCCGGTAGTACTCGGCCGTGCTGACCCAGCTCATGCCGCCGATGAGCCCGATCGTGCGCATCAGCCGATGAGGTCCGTGACGAGGTCGCGCAGGATGCCGAAGCCGTTCTGCGTGAGGATCGACTCGGCGTGGAACTGCACACCGCGGTAGTGCGGACCGGCGACCAGATGGATGTCGCCGGTCTCCGGATCGGTCTCGACCGTGACACCTTCGGGCAGGCCTGAGTCAGGCACTCGCGCCACGAACGTGTTGTAGAAGCCGACCGTCTCGGGGCGACCCAGCACCGTGAGCCGGCTCTGCGTGCCCTGGAAGACGATGTCCTTGAACACGATGTCGAGGCCGATGTTGTGGCTCAGCACCTGGTGACCGAGGCACACCGCGAGGAACGGCCGCTGGGTCTCGAGGAGCCCCGCGACGACGCCGTGCATCGTCGCCATCTTGGTGTCGGAGAGGTCTCGGGGATCACCGGGACCTGGGCCGACGACGACGAGGTCGTAGCCGTCGAGGTCACCATCGGCGTACGCGTCGTGGCGGATGATGTCGGTCGTCATGCCGAGCACGCCGAACACGTGGGACAGCATGTTGACGAAGTCGTCCTCGCCGTCGACGATCACGACCCGCTTGCCGGTCAGCGTCGGCACGGGAGCCGCACCGGACTGGTCGGTGAGCCAGAACTGGCTGAGCCGCTGGTTGCGCGACCCGAGTGCGATCAGCACCTCGTCCTCGCGGGTGAACGCGTCGAATCCCTCGACCGGCTCGGGCGCCGCCTCGACCAGCCCGAACGCGCTCAGGATGCCGGAGGCCTTGGCCCACGTCTCCTTGGTCTCGTACATCGCATCGGAGTCGCGTACGAGCGTGGCGCCGGCGGTGACCTTGAGGTTGCCGTCGAGGTCGACGTCGGCCGTACGGATCAGGATCGGTGCGTCAGCCCGTGGCATGCCGTCGTCGTCGCGGCCGATCAGGGCGGCCACCGCGGCGTAGTAGCCCCGGCCCTCCGGCTCGTACTTCTTGATCAGGCGGCACGCGTTCTCGACCGGGCTGCCGGTGACGGTGGCGGCGAACATCGAGTCGCGCAGCACCTCGCGCACGTCGCGGTTGGTGCGCCCGGCCAGGAGGTACTCGGTGTGGACGAGGTGCGTCATCGGCTTGAGGTAGGGCCCGAGCACGAGGCCACCCTCATGGCAGATGTCGCACATCATCTTGAGCTCTTCGTCGACGACCATGAAGAGCTCGTAGATCTCCTTCTCGTCCTTGAGGAACCGCAGGAGCTCGCGCTTGCGATCGGCGTGGGTCTCGAGCCCGCGCATGCGGAACGTCCCGCTGATGGGGTTCATCCGCACCTGCCCGTCCTCGACGCTGACGTGGCGCTCGGGGCTGGCCCCGATCAGGTAGCGGTCGCCGGTGAAGATGCAGAACGTCCAGAACGCACCGCGCTCCCGCTCCAGCAGCCGGCGGAACACCGTCAGCGCGCGGTCGTGGCCCCAGTCGGAGACCTGCGCGCGGTAGTGCCGGCCGATCACGAGGTTGGCGCCCTCGCCCTGGCCGATCTCCTCGTCGATGATCTTGCGCACGATGCCGGCGTACGCCTCGTCGGACGTCTCGAAGCCGCCACGGTCGGTGAACTCGATCGGCAGGTCCGGGAGCTGGTCGAGGACCTCGGCGATCGGCACCTCAGCGCTGTATGCGGCCTCGATCGCGGTCAGCGGTGTGCCGTCCTGGTGCGCCTCGAACCCGCGCTCACGCACCTGGGCGTACGGGACCAGCACCACGTGGTTCCAGGCGCGATCGTCGCCCGGCACCAGGGGGATGTCAGCGAGCTTGTCGAGGTCCGTGCGGGGACCGCCGATGAGCGTCACGGTGTCGGAGTCGCGTACGCGGATCAGCGCGAAGGCCGGCTGCGCGAGGAGTTCGTCGAGCTGGGTCATGAAGGTCCTTGGGAAAGTCTCGACCGGGCCAAGACAAACTAGCCCTGACAAAAAGTGCCCAGAGCCGGCCACGAGGCGGTCTGGGCAATGGGTCGCGACAGTCCACCTACAGGTGGAGCCACCAGCTGGAGTGCTGAACTGTCATGGCATGAGCCTAGCGCAGCGCCACTCGCAGTCGTACGCCATGGCCTCGGCGATACCGTCTGCACCATGAGCCCGGAGCTGGACATCGACGTCGACCTGATCCGGCGCGACCTCGCGCAGATCGTCAACATCCCCAGCGTCGGCGGCTCGGATGCCGAGGTCGCCGTCCAGCGCTGGTGCGCCGCGACGCTCACGGGCCTCGGCCTCGAGGTCGACCAGTGGAACCTCGACCTCGACGAGCTCCGCGGCTCGACCGACTATCCCGGCGAGGAGGTCGAGCGCGAAGAGGCGCTGGGCTGTGTCGGCGTCTCCGGCCCCGGCACGCCGGCGCTGATCCTCAACGGTCACGTCGACGTCGTGCCGCCCGGCGACCCGGAGACCTGGGCCAACGCCGACCCGTGGCTGGTGCGCGAGGTCGACGAGAGGTGGTACGGCCGCGGCGTCTGCGACATGAAGGGCGGAGTCGTGGCGATCATCGCGGCCGCACGGGCGGTCAGCGGCATCCAGCTCAGTCGCCCCTACGCCCTGCACACCGTGATCGGCGAGGAGGACGGCGGCCTCGGCACGTACGCCACCCTGCGCCGCGGCCATGTCGGTGACGCGTGTGTCATCGCCGAGCCGACCGACGGGCAGGTCGTCGCCGCCAACGCCGGCTCGCTGACCTTCCGCATCGAGGTCGTCGGACGGGCGACCCACGGTTCGATGCGGGCGACCGGCCACAGCGCGATCGCGGCGTTCGAGCGCCTGCACCGTGCGCTCGCGGAGCTCGAGACCGTACGCAACGCCGCTCCGCCGTACCCGTTCGGCGCAGCTGCCTTGGCCCATCAGCGTCGGCATCATCCACGCCGGCGACTGGGCCAGCACCGTGCCGGACCTGCTGGTCGCCGAGGGCCGCTACGGCGTCATGCCCGGGGAGTCGTTCGCCGACGCCAAGGCCGCGTTCGAGAACGCGCTCGCCGACCGCTGCGGCCGCCGATCCGTGGCTCGCCGACAACCCGCCGACCGTCACCTGGCCGGGCGGCCACTTCGCCGCGGGCCGCCTGCCCGAGGGCGACCCGTTCGGCGACCAGGTCGTCGAGGCGGTCATCGCCGCGGGCGAGCCCCGCCCTCACCTGACCGGCGCGCCATACGGCTCGGACCTGCGGCAATACGCAGCAGCCGGCATCCCGACGGTGCAGTACGGGCCCGGGCGGATCGCCAACGCTCACGCCGTCGACGAGCACGTCGCGATCGACGAGGTCGTCACCTGCGCCCGGGCGTACGCCGAGCTGATCCTCGCCCGCTGTCGCTAGCGGGGTGAGGTCGTCGATCGGCGTGTAGTCGGCCACCTGGATGATTCCGCCCGGCTCGAAGCTGACCGGCTGCAGCCCGACCGGCTTGCCGTCGGCGAACGTCACGATCGTCACCTGCGCCTCGCGGCGAAGCTTGCTGCCCAGCGCGAACGCGTAGACGGCACCGCCGGTCGACCCGGTCGTCAGGGTGGTGGTCGAACGCCCGTTGGCGCCGGTGGTCCTGCTCGGCCCGACCTGGCGGTGGAGGTGCCCGGACAGCACCAGGTCGACACATCCCGAAGCCGCGGCCCGGGTCGCCGACGAGGGCGAGTGCACCGCGATGACGCTGACCTTGCCGTCATCACATGCCGCCTTCTCCAGCGCCTCGTCCTGCTGGCGCAGCGAGACGCTGTTGTCGGAGGCGCTGCCGCTGTAGCCGGCCGTGAGCCCCGAGCTGCGCGGATCGCTGCTGCCCAGGAAGCGGATGCCGTCGACCGTGACCGGCTTGCCGTCCAGGACCGTGAAGCCCTTGTCCTCCATCTGCTTGCGCACCGTCGGTCCCGTGTCGTGGTTGCCCGCGACCGACACGATGTCGAAGTCACGGAACTCCCGCGCCAGCGAGTTGATGCTGAACGCCTCCCAGCTCCCGCCGTTCGACGTGTCGTCGCCGAGGTCGATCAGGGTCCGCGCACCGGCCCGGTCGGCGATCGCCCGCGCCACCGGGTCCATGCCGATGTTGTCGTGGCGATCGGTCACGACGAGCGCCGTGGTCTCACCCTTGGACGGCGTACGGACGTCGGCCGACGCAGCGTTGACCGCGAGCTGGCCGTAGAACGACACCGAGGTGCGATAGGTCGAGAGCGCGCCCTCGACGAGCGCCCGGCTTCCGCTGGTGGACGCCCCTTGAGCGATCTCGACCTTGTCGAGCACCTCGTCGGAGGGCAGCTCGGGGAACACCGAGTCGATCGGCACCCACGCCGTGGTCGTCCGACCGCGGCCGCTCGGGCGCCGCGACGAGGACCAAGGCGACCGCCGATCACGAGCCCAGCACCCGCGGCAGCCAGACGCCTGGCGGCGGTCGGGATGCCGTGCGGCGGCCCAGATCGCCCGGCGGCGGGCGTGGCCGATCGCGCGCCACGCGAGCACCGCGACCAGCACCGCGAGCAGGGCCGCGCCGAGCGCACGCATCGCGGCGTCGATCAGCATCGAGGTGATCGTCGACCGTACGGAGGCGATCTCGCCCTGCGGCTGGGCGGCGATGGCGGCGTCGCGGGCGACCAGCTGGTCGAGGTTGGTGATCTCGCTGTCGCCGAGGCGGATGTCCACGCCCAGGCCGAGCGGCGCCTCCGCCGGGACCCGGATCTGCGGGATCAGCGTGCCGAAGTCGATGCGGGCATACCCGCTGAACGTCGGCTGGACCGTCGCGTCGTGGGCGCCGATGACGACCTCGCGCTCACTGTGGATGAACGTCGAATAGGCGGTCGGCAGGGCGACGCCCACCGCGAGGAGGACGAGCAGCAGGACCTTGAGAGCCCGGTTCATGCCGTTGCCCCCGTCAGAAACCCACGATACGGAGACAACGGCATGAGTGTTACACGGTTCACTCGCTGCGCTCGTTCATGAAATGCGCGACAACCAGCGGTCTGTCGTGCCGACCGTCGTCAGCAGTTGGGTCGCGCGGGTCAGGACGACGTAGAGCGTGCGCCAGCCGGCGCTGGACTCGGCGGTGATGCCGTCGGGCTCGATCACGACGACGCCGTCGAACTCGAGGCCCTTGGTGTCGAGGCCGTCGAGCAGCCGGAGCCGCTCGGGATGCTGCTCGAGCAGACCGGCGAGCTGCTCGCCGAGCTCGGTCAGAGCGAGCTGTCGGCGCAACGATCGCGACGGTGCCCTCGACCCGGTCGAGGATCTCCTCGGCGCTGCGGCGGGCCGCGTCGACGAGCTCGTCGGCCGCCGACCGTGAAGTGCGCGGGCTGTTCGCCCGTGCGGCGGACCGCGTCGGCGAGGTCGGGGTGCGGCACGGCGACCGCCGCGACCTTGGCCGCCAGGTCGTAGATCTCGGCGGAGTTGCGGTAGTTGGTCGAGAGCCGGAACGCGTGCTCGGGCTTGCCCTCGAGCGCGGCCTTGCGCGCCGCCGCCGACTCCTTGGGATATGGCCACGACGACTGCGCCTCGTCGCCGACGATCGTCCAGCTCGCATAGCGCCCACGGCGACCCAGCATGCGCCACTGCATCGGCGACAGGTCCTGCGCCTCGTCGACGAGCACGTGGGCGAAGCCGTCGTCCTCGATGCTCTGGGTCGAGCGGAAGCGGTCGTTGCGGTCCTCGCGCTCGCGCCGCTCGAAGCTCATGAGCTGCTTGGGCACGTCGTCCTCGTCGCCACCTGTCGCCGGCACCTCGCCGATGACGTAGCGGAGCTCGTCGATCAACGGCACGTCCTCGATGCTCGGCTCACCGATCTGCCACGAGGTCTTGAGCGCAGCGAGCTCATCGGCGCTGAACGCCCCGCGCGCGAGCGGTGTCGATCACGTCGGGCAGCGTCCGCCATACGTCGATCGGCTCGACCGGGCGGCCACCAGTCCTCGACGAAGTCGACGAAGCGGTCGTCGGTCGTGATGGTCTCGACGAACTCCTCCTCGCCCTTCTCGAGCGCACGCTCGCCGGCGACCTGCGCCCACAGCGCGTCGACGAGGGCCGCCGGCGCCTTGAGATAGGCGCGGTTGCGCTTGCCGCCCGACAACAGGTTGCGGCGGATGCGATCGAGCTGCTCGAGCGTCGAGCCGCAGGACGTCGTCCTTGTAGAAGTAGCGGAACTCAGTCGGCGCTCCGGGCATCGGCGCCGCCGCAGCGCGCGTGAGGAATGCCGCCATGCGCGACGAGCCCTTGGCCGCCGCGGCGACCGGCTCGTCGTGGCGCGCGGCGCGCAGCCCGTCGACGACCTCGCCGAGCGACCGCAGCGTCACGCTGGTCTCGCCGAGGCTGGGCAGCACCCGCTCGATGTAGTTCATGAACACCGTCGAGGGCCCGACGACCAGCACGCCGCCGGACTCGAAGCGGCGCCGGTCGGTGTAGAGCAGGTATGCCGCGCGGTGCAGCGCGACGACGGTCTTGCCGGTGCCCGGCCCGCCGCCGATCGTGGTGGCGCCACGGCTGGGAGCACGGATCGCCTCGTCCTGCTCCTTCTGGATCGTCGCGACGACCGAGTGCATCGAGCTGTCGCGCGCGCGGGTCAGGCTCGCGAGCAGAGCGCCCTCGCCGACGACGACGAGGTCGTCGGGCGCGTTGTCGGCATCGAGCAGATCGTCCTCGACGCCGATGACCTTGTCGTTGGCGCAGCGCAGGACCCGGCGGCGGATGACACCGGCCGGTTCTTGCGCCGTGGCCTGGTAGAAGATCGCGGCGGCCGGTGCGCGCCAGTCGATGAGCATGATCTCGCGGTCGGCGTCGCGTACGCCGATGCGGCCGATGTAGCGCGACTCGCCGTCGAGCATGTTGAGCCGGCCGAACACCAGCCCGTCATGGGCGGCATTGAGCGCGGAGAGCCGAAGCGAGGCCTGGTAGACCATGGCGTCACGCTCGACGAGGCCACCCTCGTTGCCGACGTGACCGCGCGCCATTCCCTCGACGACGAGGGACTGGGCAACCTTGGCGGACGCGTCGAGTCGCTCGTAGACGGCGTCGACATACGTCTGCTCCGCGTCGATCTCGCGCTGTTCCGCGTTGTTCGAGCTCACCAGACTCCTTTTCGTCCTAGAGAACTCACAAGTCTATTGCGTGCGCGAATTATTCCGCAGGCAGTCGCGCGGTCTGGCGGCATTCGCCCCGGCGAGACCGTGACAGGTTGCCCGCCTTTTGAAGCGGTTCGACACGAGCGAATTCCGCGTCGTGCGCTGACGCGAGAGGTCATACTGAGGCCCAAGACACGGCGTGAGGAAGACGATGGCTGGCGGGTGGCGCGTGACGGCTCGGATGGTGGCCACGGCGATGGCCGCATCGGCGGTCTCCCGCGCTGCCGAGTCCGTCCGCAAGCTGCTCGCCGAGGCCGCTCCACCTCCCGCGCTGGACCGCCCCGCACCGCCAGCGTTCCTTGAGCCACCAACGCACCTGACAGCCGAGGCACCCATGCGCATCGACACGGCCGGCGAGGATCGCGTCATCGCGGCACAGGCCGCACCGGTCACGAGTTCGGGCCGACTCCGCTCGTGGCTCCGTCGCACGGCATCGGCTTCCGCTCCGAACCGCGGCGCCGGGAGCCGGCCGCCGAGATGCCGGTGATCTCGCGACCACCGGCGATGAGCCCGAGGGGCGCGACGACGTGGCACCGGCAGCGCCCGTGGTCATGCCCAAGTCCGTACGCACCGCGGCCGCCTTCGTGCAGGACCTCGAGGACGACGACGAGGTCGACGAGGAGATCGACGAGGAGCAGGCCGCCGAGACCGACGAGAAGGCTCGAACCGGAGCAGCCCGCCGCCGAGCCGAGCGAGCCTGTCGCGGCGCCGGAGCAGGAACCCCAGCCGGAGCCCGTACGCGCGCTGCGGCTGTCCGCCCCTCCCGTCGAGGACACCCCCATCACGCCGGAGCCGGCACCCGTGGACGAGCTCGTCGAGCCGCCCGATCCCACGCCCGAACCCGAACCCGCCATCGTCGAGGAGCCGGCGAGCGCGAAGCCCCAGGACAAGAAGTCCGACAAGGCCAAGCGCCGCCCCAAGAAGAAGAAGGACAAGAGCAAGAAGCAGGAGAAGGCGAAGGGCAAGCACCGCCGGCACACCAGCGCGATCAGTGGCACGGTGCAGAGCTCACGCGGCCGCGGCCTGCGCGGCATGCAGGTCGCGGTGCTGGACGACGATGAATTGGTCATCGCGACGGCCGTGTCCGGTGCCGGCGGCGCGTTCGTCGTCGAGGACCTGCCGGCGGGCTCCTATCGTCTGGTTGCGAGCGACGAGGCCGACGGCGATTTCGCGGCCGGCTGGCACGGCGGCAAGTCCTTCGCCAAGGCCGACTCGATCAAGGTCAGGCAGGGCAAGACCCGCCGCAAGGCAGGCGTCACGCTCGTCTCGGCCGCGGCGATCGACCTTGATGTCGACGTCCGCAAGAAGAAGGCCGTCGTCGCGATCACCGTCATCGACCGAGCCACTGGTACCCCCGCCGAGGGGTCGGTCCGGGTCTCGACCAAGCTGTTCGGCACCGAGCTGCCGCTCACCAACGGGCGTACGGCCATCACCCTGCTCGGCTCCGCCAAGCGCAAGCCCAGGCTCAGCAAGAAGGTCACCGTCGACTACTCGGGCAGCAAGCACACCCGCCCGGAGTCGGCGAAAGCCAAGCTGCGCTGACCGCCGGGCTCAGGCCGGGTCGAGGATCCGCTTGAGGAACTGCCTCGTACGTTCCTCGCGCGGGTCGGCGATGACCTGCGCGCTGGTGCCGCGCTCGACCACGACGCCCTCGTCGAGGAACAGCACCTGGTCGGCGACGTGCTCGGCGAACCGGATCTCGTGCGTGACCAGCACCGAGGTCCACCCTTCGGCGGCGAGCTCCTTGATCACCGAGAGCACCTCGCCGACGAGCTCGGGGTCGAGCGCTGAAGTCGGCTCGTCGAACAACATGACCCGAGGCTTGAGCGCCAGGGCACGGGCGATGCCGACGCGCTGCTGCTGACCGCCCGACAGCTGGAAGGGGAACTGGTCTGCCTTGTCGCTCAGGCCGACCTGGTCGAGCAAGGCATCGGCCTCGTCGAGCGCCTCGTCGAGCGGGCGCTTCTGCACCTGAACGGGTCCCTCGATGACGTTCTGGCGCACGGTCTTGTGCGGGAACAGGTTGTGCGACTGGAACACCATGCCGCTCTGCGCCCGCAGTGCGGCGATCTGCTGGCGTACCGACGTGCCCTTCTCAGGCAGCGTGCCGAAGTCGACCTCGACATCCGCGATGCGGATCGTGCCGGAGTCAGGCCGCTCGAGCACGTTGAGCGAGCGCAGGATCGTGGTCTTGCCGGAGCCCGAAGGCCCGATGATGGCCGTAGTGGTCCCGGCGTCGACCTCGAGATCGATCCCGCGGAGAACGTGGTGGTCGCCGAACGACTTGTGGATGCCGCTGGCGCGGACGAGGAGCTCGGTCATCGGGCCACGAACCTGTTCAGTCGGGTCTCGACCCTGCCCTGGACGGAGGACATCAGGACGCAGACGAGCCAGTAGTAGAGCGCCGCGAACGTGTAGAGCGGCATGAACACCTGGGCTTCCGACGCCGCGATCTGCGAGGCGCGGAACAGGTCGGTCAGCAGCACGACAGACAGCAGCGAGGTGTCCTTGAACAGCGAGATCAGGGTGTTCGACAACGGCGGGACGGCCGACCTGGCGGCCTGCGGGAAGACGATCCTTCGCAAGCGTCTGCCAGTAGCCCATGCCGATCGTCGACGCGGCCTCGAACTGGCCCTTGGGCACCGAGAGGATGGCCGACCTCACGACCTCAGCGGCATACCCACCCACGTTGAGGCTGAGCGCGACGACCCCTGCGACGTACGACGGGAAGTCGATGCCGATCTCGGGGAGGCCGAAGAACACGATGAACAGCTGCACCAGCAGCGGTGTGCCGCGGATGACGGAGACGTACGCGCGGCCGATCCCCGACAGGATGCGGTTGCCGGAGATCCGCGCCAGCGCGACCGCGACCGCGATCGCCAGGCCGATCGCGAAGCTGATGATCGTGATCGGGATCGACACCTTGAGCAGGCCCTTGAACATCGGCCAGGCGGTGTCCTTCACGATCTCGGCGTCGGTCCTGGCGGCGCGGCCGGCGACCTCGACCTCGCCGTCGTTCGCCTTCGAGACGTCGGCCTTGAAGTACTTCTCGGAGATCTTGGCCAGGGTGCCGTCAGCGCTCAGCTCCTGCAGCGCGCGATCGGCCTCGGCGAGCCGTGGGTCGTCCTTGCGGAACGCCAGTGCTTGTTTGCTGACCTCGTCGCCGGCGTTGCCGACGATCTCGATCTGGTCCGACCCGGTCGTGTTGAGGTAGTCGAGGACCGCGATGTTGTCGTTGACGATCGCGTCCACCCGGCCCTGCGAGACCAAGGCGGCCGCGGGGGCGAATCCCTCGACGCCCTCGACCTTGGCACCGGCCTTCTTGGCGACCGCGGACCAGTTGCTCGTGAGGGACTGCGCCGTCGTCTTGCCCTTGAGGTCCGCCAGCGACGTGATGCCCTTGGTCCCCTTCTTCACGACGATGACGCCGTGCGAATAGGTGTAGGGAGTCGACAGCCCGTACTTGGCCTCGCGCTCGGGGTTGATCGAGACCTGGTTGGCGATGACGTCGATGCGGTCAGCCTCGAGTGCCGCGAAGATCGCGTCGAACTGCGTCTCGACGAACTTCAGGCGCCAGCCCGCCTTCTTGGCGACGGCCTTGATGACGTCGATGTCGTAGCCGGTCAGCTTGCTGTTCTTGGACTCGTGGAAGGTGAACGGCGGGTAGGTCCCCTCGGTGCCGACGCGGACGACCGGCCGGTCATCGGCCTGGGACAGCTGCGTCGTGGTCGCGACGGCGCTGCCGACCGGCAGGACGACAGATCCCACGAACGCCAGGACGAGCAGCCTCGCGGCATGGCGCATTGATTCTCCTAGGTGGTGAACCACCGAGGGTTTCCCCGATACCGCGACACTAATCCCTGTCCCGCCGGATCTGCTGCGTGGTCCATCCAGTGACACACCGATCTGAGGGGCGCCACGCGTTTTGGGTGCGTGTGGTTGTCTCCTACTCAGAGTCGAGCTGTGTCGGCCGTGATCAGGGGGATTCAATGACCACCAAGACTCGAGTCCGGCGCGTCCTGGGCCAGGTCCGGCGAGGACGCCACCATGCAGAGCTCGCCAAGGCCCGCCAGAAGATGTCGCGCCCACGAGCGGACGATCGCCAAGCTCAGCAAGGAGACTGCCTCCTACGCCAAACGATTCGACGACATCGAGTCCGACGTCTTCGACATCATCGAGCTGGTCCGCCCGTTCACGATGACCAGCGAGGACAAGCTGATTGCGCTGATCTTCGCCACGCGCCACATCGCGCGCACCGGACTCTCCGGCGCGATCGTCGAGTGCGGGGTCTGGCGCGGCGGCTCGATGCACGCCGTCGCCCGGACCCTGGCGCAGCAGGGCGTGACCGATCGCGACCTCTACCTGTTCGACACGTTCGCCGGCATGACCGAACCCACCGAGAGGGACGTCCGGATCGACGACGGCCGGCCCGCAGCCGAGATGCTGGAGACCTCGACCAAGACCAAGTGGATCTGGGCGATCGCCTCCCGCGAAGACGTCGAGAACGGCCTGGCGACACTGCCCTACCCGCAGGAGCGTTTCCACCTCGTCGAAGGTCCAGTGGAGGAGACGCTGCAGGACAACGCGCCCGAGAAGATCGCGCTGCTCCGGCTCGACACCGACTGGTACGAGTCGACCGTGGCCGAGCTCAAGCACCTCTATCACCGGCTCGTTCCCGGTGGTGTGCTCATCATCGACGACTACGGCTCGTGGCAGGGATCCAAGGAAGCCACCGACGAGTTCTTCTCGACCATGGACAATCCGCCGTTGCTGCATCGGGCCGGGCGGGGACGCATCGGCATCAAGCCGGCGTAGCCCAGCCGGAAGTCGTACCTACTTCTTGGCGAGGAACGCGCTCATGGCCTCGCGGGCCTCGTCGCTGCCGAACAGCTCGGCCGACTTCGTGGCCACCTCGTCGCCGAAGGCGTCGATGCGGGCCACCAGGTCGTGGTTGAGGATCCGCTTGCTCTCGCGCAGAGCCCTGCGGGTAGGCCTTGCAGAGATCGATGAGGACGCGCCCGATCTCGCCCTGGAGCTCGGTGTCGGGCACGGCCCGGGTGACCAGGCCGACCTGTGCAGCCTCGGCCGCGTCGAACTTGCGGGCGGTCAGGAACAGGTCGGCGGCCGCGCGGTCGCTGAACCGCGGGATGAGGCTGAGCGAGATGACCGCCGCCGCCAGCCCCAGGCGTACCTCGGTCAGCTGGAACGTCACCGACTCCGCAGCGATCACGATGTCGGCAGCACCGACGATGCCGACTCCACCGGCGCGTACCGGTCCGCCGAGCTCGACGACCACGGGCTTGGTCGCCGTCGCGATCTGACGCTGCAGCGCGACGATCGCCTTGGCGCCCTCGGCCATGCCGCCGCTGACCGCCTCGGTCATGTCCGCGCCGGAGCAGAACACCGTGCCGGCCGACCGGATCAGGATCGCCTTCGCCTCGGTGTCGGCATCCGCCGTGGCCAGGTGCGCCGGCGAGCTCGGTGACGAGCTGCTTGCTCAGGGCGTTGCGGTTGTGGTCGCTGTCGAGCGTGATCGTGGCGACCTGCTCGGCCACCTCGAGGTGCACCAGCTCAGTCATGTGTTGCCTTTCAGTACGACTTGGGGAGGCCCAGGGAGAACTGGGCGATGAAGTTGAGCACCATCTCCTTGCTGACCGGTGCGATGCGCGACAGGCGCGAGCCCGCCAGCATCTGCACCAGACCGTACTCGTTGGCCAGGCCGTTGCCGCCATGCGTCTGGATCGCGCGGTCGACCGCGTTGCAGACGGCCTCGCCGGCGGCGTACTTCGCCATGTTGGCCGCCTCGCCCGCCGCCATGAGGTCGCCGGACACATACAGCGCCGCGGCCCGTTGCGTCATGAGTCGAGCCATCTCGATCTCGATGAACGTCTGTGCGAGCGGGTGGGCGATCGCCTGGTGCGAGCCGATCGGCGCCTTCCAGACCTGGCGCTGCTTGGCGTACTCGCAGGCCTTGGCCAGCGCGAGCCGTGCGGTGCCGGTGGCGAACGCCGCGCCCATGATGCGCTCGGGGTTGAGCCCGGCGAACAACTGGTCGATGCCGGCGTCCTCGCTGCCGATCAGGGTGTCGGCCGGCACGCGTATGTCGTCGAAGAACAGCGTGAACTGCTTCTCCGGCGATGTGATGCCCATGTCGATCTGCTGGTAGGTGAACCCCTCGGCGTCGGTCGGCACCAGGAACAGCGCCGGCTTGAGGTTGCCTGTCTTGGCGTCCTCCGTACGCGCGACGACCAGCACATGGCTGGCCTCGTCGATGCCGGAGATGTAGGTTTTGGTGCCCTTGAGGCGCCAGCCATCGTCCTCGCGGTATGCCGTCGTGATGATCCGGTGCGAGTTGGACCCGGCGTCCGGCTCGGTGATAGAGAACGCGAAGGTCGAGGTGCCATCGGCGAGCCCGGGCAGCCATCGCTCCTTCTGCTCCTGCGTGCCGTACTGCGCGATGATCGTGCCGACGATCGCCGGCGAGACGACCATCAGCAGCAGCGGGCTGCCGGCCGCAGCGAGCTCCTCGCACACCGCCGCGAGGTCGCCGATGTCGCCACCGCCACCGCCGAACTCCTCGGGGACCGCGACGCCGAGATAGCCGAGCTTGCCGGCCTCCTCCCACAGCTCGGTGGTCTTGCGACCCTCCTTGGCGGCCTGCTCGAAGTAGTCGCGGCCGTACTTCGCGCCGAGATCGGCCACCGCCTTGCGGAGCGCCAGGCGCTCGTCCGACTCGGTGAAGTTGTTCATGACTCGTCTCCTTCGGATGACTGGCGAGCACGGCGCCCGACTCGACCTGGCTGCCGGGTGTGACCGACAGCCCGGACACGACGCCGTCGGTCGGCGCCGTGATGGTGTGCTGCATCTTCATGGCTTCGAGGACGACGACGACATCGCCCTTGCTGACGTGCTGACCGTCGGCGACGGCGACGCTGATGACGGCGGCCGGCATTGGGGCGAGCAGCGATCCCTCGGCCACGACATCGGCCGGATCGACGAACGTCGGCACCGGCGTCAGCGTGATCGAGCCGTGCGGCCCGTCGACATCGACCCATCCGTCGCCGACCGCAACCTCGTACGTCTGGGTGATGCCGTCGACCTCGAGGACGATCCGACTCGGCGTGGCCTCCACGACGGTGACGTCGTCGAGGTCGTGCTGCACGAACCCGGCGCTGTAGGTGACCGCGATGTCGCCTGCGTACGTCCGCGTGCGCGGCTGGCTCGGGACGTTGCGGTAGGCCGTGGGGATCCGGCTGAGCACCTTCGCTCCAGCCGTTGTCGTCGTGGCCTCGGCGAGCGCCGCCGCGAGGGCCGACAGGCGGACGGCCCGATCGTCGAGCCCCGGCTTCGACCACTCGGCGAGCCGCTCGTCGAGCAGCGCGGTGTGGAGGCGGGCGGCGGCGAACTCCTCGTCCGCCAGGATCGAGCGCAGGAAGTCGAGGTTGGTCCGGACGCCGTGGATGCGCGTACGGCTGAGGGTGTCGCCGAGCTTGCGCAACGCCGTGGCCCGGTCAGCCCCGTGCGCCACGATCTTGGCGAGCATCGCGTCGTAGTGGATGCCGACGACGGATCCGGCCTCGACGCCGGAGTCGACGCGTACGCCGGGGCCGCCCGGCACGTCGAACGTACGGACGGTGCCGGTCTGCGGCTGCCACTCGTCCGCAGGGTCCTCCGCATAGAGGCGCACCTCGATCGCATGCCCGCCGGGACCATTGGGCTCGCGGCCGAGCGACTCGCCCTCGGCGACCCGGATCTGCTCGGCGACGAGGTCGACGCCGAACACCTCCTCGGTCACCGGGTGCTCGACCTGGAGGCGGGTGTTCATCTCGAGGAACCAGACCTTGCCGCCGTCGAGGTGCGCGTCGGCGACGAGGAACTCGACCGTGCCGGCGCCGACGTAGTCGACCGCCTTGACCGCGGCGCGCGCCGCGTCGTGCAGCGTCGTGCGTACCGGGATCGCTGACCGCCGGGGCGGGCGCCTCCTCGACGACCTTCTGGTGGCGCCGCTGGATCGAGCAGTCGCGGTCGCCGACGACCCAGCACGTGCCGTGGGTGTCGGCCATGACCTGCACCTCGATGTGGCGCGCGGTCGGCAGGTAGGGCTCGACGAACACCGTGGCGTCGCCGAACGCCGACAGCGCCTCGGCTCCCGCAGCGGCGAGCTCGCCCTCGAGGTCGGCCGGGTCGGTGACGACGCGCATGCCCCGGCCACCGCCGCCTGCCGACGCCTTGACCAGCAGCGGGAAGTCACCGGGCTTCGCGGCGGCGGCGTCGACCGACAGGATCGGCACGCCGCCGGCAGCCATCAGCTCCTTGGCGCGGATCTTCGAGCCCATCGCGTCGATCGTCTCGGGTGCAGGGCCGATCCAGGTCAGGCCGGCGTCGACGACGTCGCGGGCGAACTCGGCGTTCTCGGACAGGAAGCCATAGCCGGGATGGATCGCGTCGGCGCCGGCCTTGAGCGCCGGCCGCGATGACCAGGTCGCCGCGCAGGTAGGTGTCGGTCGGCGAGTTGCCGGGCAGGCGTACGGCGAGGTCGGCCTCGACGACGAAGGGCGCACCCGCATCGGCGTCGGAGTGCACCGCGACGGTCGTGATGCCGAGGTCCCGGCACGTCCGGAAGATGCGCCGAGCGATCTCCCCACGGTTGGCGACCAGGATCGATGCGGATCATGGACGCCTCCAAGATGTCGGCGGTTGTGTAGGTGAAATGGGCGCTCGCGCGTACACAAGAGCCGAAATCTTGGGTCGCGCTCACGTCCGGAACACTCCGTATCCCTCGGCGCCCTTGACCGGGCGGGTGTTGATGGCGCTGAGGCAGATGCCGAGGATCGTGCGGGTGTCCCGCGGGTCGATCACCCCGTCGTCGTAGAGCATCCCCGAGGTGAAGTACGCCAGCGACTCCTTCTCGATCTGCTCCTCGACGTACGCCCGCATGGCCTTGTCGCCCTCCTCGTCGTACGGCTGACCCTTCGCCTCGGCGGCACCGCGCGCGACGATCGAGATGACGCCGGCGAGCTGGGCCGGACCCATGACGGCGGACTTCGCGTTGGGCCAGCTGAACATGAAGCGCGGGTCGTACGCCCGGCCGCTCATGCCGTAGTGCCCGGCGCCGTACGACGCGCCGATCACGACCGAGAGGTGCGGCACGGTGGAGTTCGACACCGCGTTGATCATCTGCGCGCCGTACTTGATGATGCCGCCCTGCTCGTACTCCGCGCCGACCATGTAGCCCGTCGTGTTGTGCAGGAACAGCAGCGGCGTGTCGGTCTGGTTGGCGAGCTGGATGAACTGCGTCGCCTTCTGCGCCTCCTGGCTGAACAGCACGCCCTGGGCGTTGGCGAGGATGCCGATCGGATAGCCGTGCAGCTGCGCGAAGCCCGTCACGAGCGACGAGCCGTAGAGCGGCTTGAACTCGTCGAACTCGGATCCGTCGACGATCCGCGCGATGACCTCGCGCGGGTCGAACGGGATCTTGAGGTCGGTCGGCACGATGCCGAGCAGCTCCTCGGGGTCGAAGACCGGTTCGGCGTACGTCGGCTCGGGGATGAAGCCGTGCTTGCGCCAGTTGAGCCGCTTGACGATCGACCGGCCGAGGCGGATCGCGTCCTCCTCGTCGACCGCGAGGTAGTCGGCGAGCCCGGACGTGCGCGCGTGCATCTCGGCGCCGCCGAGCGACTCGTCGTCGGACTCCTCGCCGGTCGCCATCTTGACCAGCGGCGGCCCGCCGAGGAACACCTTGGCGCCCCCCTTGACCATGACGACGTAGTCGCTCATGCCCGGGATGTACGCCCCGCCGGCCGTCGAGTTGCCGAACACCAGCGCGACGGTCGGCCGCCGGTCCGCGCTGGCGCGGGTGATGTTGCGGAACGATGCGCCGCCGGGGATGAAGATGTCCTTCTGCGTCGGCAGGTCGGCGCCGCCGGACTCGACGAGGTTGATCGTCGGCAGCCCGCACTCGGCGGCGATCTGCGCGGCGCGGTGGCCCTTCTTGAGCGTGCTCGGGTTGGACGAGCCGCCCTTCACGGTGGGGTCGTTGGCGACGATCATGCACTCGACGCCCTCGACCACGCCGATGCCGGTCACGAGCGAGGCGCCGACGGCGAAGTCGGTGCCCCAGGCAGCCAGAGTCGACAGCTCGAGGAACGGCGAGTCGGGGTCGATCAGCAGCTCGATGCGCTCACGGGCGGTGAGCTTGCCGCGCTCGTGGTGGCGCTCGACGTACCTCTCGCCGCCGCCGGCCAGCGCCTTGGCGTGCTGCTCGGCGAGATCGGCGAGCCGCTCCAGCATCAGCGCACGGTTCGTCTCGTACGTCTCGGTGGTCGGGTCGACAGTCGTGTGCATTTTCAGTACCCCAGGAGCTTCGCGGCCAGGTCGTTCAGGACTTCGGTGGCGCCGCCGCCGATGCCGAGGATGCGGGCATCGCGGTAGTGCCGGTCGATCTCGGACTCGCGCATGTAGCCCATGCCGCCGAAGATCTGCACGGCCTCGGAGACGACCCACTCGCACGCCTCGACCGACTGGTTCTTGGCCAGCACGGCGTCGAGGATGATCGCCGGATCGGTCCGGTCGCCGTCGACGGCGCGCTCGACGGCCTGCCGGGTCAGCGCCCGTGCCGCGGCCGTACGCCGGTGCATGTCGACGAGCTTGTGCCGGATGACCTGGCGCGTGATCAGCGGCTTGCCGAACGTCTCGCGCTCGCGGGCGTACGCCACGGCGAGGTCGAGCGAGCGCTGCGCGGTGGAGTACGCCTGCACCGCCAGGCTCAGCCGCTCGCTGACGAACTGCTGCATCACCAGGACGAATCCGCCGTCGACCTCGCCCACGACGTTGCCCGCCGGCACGCGTACGTCGTCGAAGCTCAGCTCGGCGGTGTCGGAGCAGTGCCAGCCCATCTTCTTGAGCGGCCGCGCGACGGTGAATCCCGGCGTGCCCTTGTCGATGACCAGCAGGCTGATGCCGCCGTAACCCTCGCCGCCCGTACGCACGGCGGTCGTCACGAAGTCGGCGCGCACGCCCGAGGTGATGAACGTCTTGGCGCCGTTGACGATGAACTCGTCGCCGTCCCGGACGGCCTTCGTACGGATGTTGGCGACGTCGGAGCCGCCGCCGGGCTCGGTGATGCCGAGCGAGCCGATCAGCTCGCCGGCCAGCGTCGGGCGTACGTAGCGGTCGATCAGGTCAGCGTTGCCAGAGGCGACGATGTGCGGCAGCGCGATCCCGTGAGTGAACAGCGCGGCGATGAGCCCGGTCGAGCCGCCGGCCTCGAGCACGGCTTCGCTGACGATCGCCGAGTCGATCAGGTCGCCACCCTGGCCGCCGACCTCCTCGGGGAACGCGACGCCGAGCAGGCCGGCCTCGGCCGCCTTGAGGTGCAGCTCGCGCGGCACCTCGCAGGCGTCCTCCCACGACGGCAGGTGCGGGACGACCTCCTTCTCGGTGAACGAGGTGACCATCTCGCGCAGCGCCTGACGCTCCGGCGTCGACCAGGCGTTCACAGCGCGGCCTCCGAGACCGCGTCGGGCAGCAGCGCTGCCGGGATCGCGCAGTCGCGGGCCCGCAGCCACTCGCCGACGCCCTTGGCCTGCGGGTCGAGCCGGGTGGACGAGGCCACACCCTCGCCGAGCAGGCCGTGGATCACGATGTTGACCGCGGCGAGGTTGGGCAGCGGATGGATCTCGACGTCGAGCATCGCCGCTTCGCGGATCAGCTCGTGCACCGTGGCCTCGTCGAGGAATCCAGCCAGCCAGGCGTACGCATCGTCGCGCGCCGGGTGGTCGGCGGGGATCCAGACGCCGATGTTGGCGTCGCCGCCCTTGTCGCCGGAGCGCGCGTACGCGAGTCGCCCCAGCGGTGCCCGTACGGTCTCGCCGACCCAGTCACCGAGCGGCGGCGTCGACTCCTGCACCGCGGCCTCGGGCCACGCGGTGTCAGGCTCCGGGCTGCTGACCACCGACGGGGGGGCGATGTCCTCGCGCCGGCCGTCGGCGTGCACGACGACGTGCGGCACCTCGGACTGCGGGACGTACGCGGGGCGATAGACGCCGTAGGGCGCCGCAGCGGCGGGCGGACGCGTGACGCTGAATCCCGGGTAGGACGCGAGCGCCAGCTGGATCGCGGCGTCGCTGAACGCCCGGCCGACCGGGTCCGGCCGACGCGCTCTTGACGTGGCAGCGCAACAGCGAGGTGGCCTGCGCCTCGGTCGCCGGGTCAGGGGTGTCGGTGCGATCGAGCTGCCACTCGACCGTCTCCGGCACGGTGCCCGCGGCGAGGGCGGCCTCCATCTGGCGCTGGATCAGCTCGGCCTTCTCCGGGATGTCGAGCCCGGTCAGCAGGAACTCGACGCTGTTGCGGAACCCGCCGAACGCGTTGAGGCACACCTTGGCGTTCGCCGGTGGCGGCTCGCCGACGACACCCGTGATCGCGACCCGGTCGGGCGCCTCCTGGGTCAGCGTGATGGTGTCGAGCCGGGTCGAGACGTCGGGCCCCAGGTATGCCGGGCCGCCCACCTCGTAGACCAGCTGCGCCGTGACGGTGTCGACCGTGACCGCACCGCCGGTGCCCTCGTGCTTGGTGATGACCACCGATCCGTCGGCGTCGATCTCGGCGATCGGGAAGCCCAACGGGAGACTCGTGTCGATCTCCCGAAAGCCCGAGAAGTTGCCGCCGGTAGCCTGCGTGCCGCACTCGATGATGTGCCCGGCGACGACGGCTCCGGCCAGCTGGTCGAGGTCGTCCCGCCCCCAGCCGAAGTGCGCGATCGCGGGCCCGACGACGACCGACGCATCCGTGACCCGACCGGTGACCACGACATCGGCGCCTCCCGCCAACGCCGACGCGATCCCGAATGCGCCGAGGTACGCATTCGCGGTCATCACGTCGCCGAACGAGAACTCGTCGGCGCGGCCCATCAGGTCATCGCCCTCGACGTGCGCGATCGCGATCTCCAGGCCCTGCGACTCGGCGATCTCGCGCAGCTTCGCCGCGAGGCCAGCCGGGTTGAGCCCTCCAGCGTTCGCGACGATCCTGACCCCTCGCTCCTTGGCCAGCGCCATCGAGTCGGTCATCTGCTTGACGAACGTCTTGGCATAGCCGAGCGACTCGTCCTTCATACGGTCGCGGCCGAGGATCAGCATCGTGAGCTCGGCGAGGTAGTCGCCGGTGAGGTAGTCGAGCTCGCCGCCCTCGAGCATCTCGCGCATCGCCGAGAGCCGGTCGCCGTAGTAGCCCGAGCAGTTGCCGATGCGGATCATCGCGACGCCGCCGTTAGGAGCAGAAACGGTACGACGCCGTCGCGATGATGCCCCCATTGTTCGCTCGCTGGCGCTCGCTCATCGCTCCGCCAACCTGGCGGGATCGTTGCCGGGCAGCCCGGCGAACGCCTGCACGATCGTCAGCCAATGAGCAGCGTGCTCGCCTTCGGCTCGTACGTCGACGTCGTCGACGTGCCGGCGGCGCGTGGCCAGCAGGGCGAAGTCGTAGCCCGAGCCGGTCACCCGCTCGTCAGCGTCCTTCGGGACCCCACGTCCACAGGTCGCCGTCGGGACCCGTGAGCTCGACGCGTACGTCGACCTCCGGCAGCTGCTGCCCGCGAACGAGGTAGGCATAACCGCGTGCGCGTACGCCGATGTGGCACACGTGCTTGGCGCGCGAGGTCTGCGGGATCTTCAGGCCGAGGGCCTCGCCGACGTCGTGGCTGTGCGCCCAGGTCTCCATCATCCGGGCCGTCGCCATCGACGCAGGACTCATCGGCGGGCCGTACCAGGGGATCCGCTCGCCGTCGGGCACGGAGCGCAGTGCGGCGTCGAGGGCGACGCGCCCTTCGCGCCAGGTTGCGAGCAGCTCCTCGGGCGGCAGCAGCGCCATCTCCTCGGCGCCCTCGTCGACGTAGCCCTCGGGGTTCGCCGCGGCCCGCTTCATGCCGCGGCCGAACTCGTCCTGGTCGGTGATCGCCGCGAGCGATGCCGCGTCGGTCCAGTGCAGGTGCCCGATCTGATGCGCCACGGTCCAGCCCTCGGGCGTCGTCACGGTCGCCCAGCCATCGGCGGTCAGACCGGCAACCCAGGTGTCGAGCTGCAGGCTCTCGTCCGCGAGATCGGCGAGTACGTCTTCCAGCAAAGCTCATGAGATCTCCAGCTCGTGGTCGAGGACGGTCGGCCCACGAGTCGAGCACGTCGGCCCGGCGCTTGGTGTCGTCGCTGAGGGATGCCGCGAGGCCGAGCCCACGCAGCAGGTCGAGGGTGGCCTGCACGAGACGCCGGTTGTCGCCGCGGGCCTCGTCGATCGCGAGCAGCTCGACGGCGTACGCGTGGGTCTCGCGACCGACTCGACGCTCCAGCGGCGCGACCTCGGCTCGCAGCCCAGCGTCCGTACGGGCGGCGACCCACAGCTCGAGCGCGGCGAAGAAGACCGGCGAGACGAACTGCTGGCTGAGGATCTCGAGCACGGCCCGCGTGCGACCGCTCTCGGGCAGCTCCGCCGCGGCGAGCTTCATGTCTTCGCGGCGACGCTCGGTCAGGTGGCCGACGGCGGCGACCACGAGGTCCTGCTTGCTGGGGAAGTGGTGCAGCTGCGCACCACGGCTCACGCCCGCGCGCTTGCTCACGACGGTCGTCGTCGTGCCCGCCCAGCCCAGCTCGACGAGGCACTCGACCGTCGCCTCCATCAGCCGCAGCCGCATCGCTCGGGTGCGCTCACCCTGGGGCGTACGCATGGCGGTGCCGGAATCTGCTCGTCACCGCACCAGCATGCGGACATTCCGCACAAACAGTCAAGCCTGATTGTTTGTGTGAAAGAAAGTTCGACAATTATCGTGAAACCGGTTGGCGGCATCGGACCATTTGTCGCTACTCTTCTAGCTGGCGCGCGACTGCCCGTCACCAACCCTGACCGAAAGTCACGCCCATGCTTCAGACTTCCTCGTCGCACTCCGCGCCGTGCTGGCTCGCTGGTGGCCGCCGTCGGCATGGTGCTGGCCATGTTCTTCGTGGCCAGCCCTGCCCAAGCAGCTGCGGGAGTTGATCTCTTCGCAAGTGAGACAACGATCGAGCTGGGTGACAGCTTCAACATCAGCTGGACGAGCACCGACGCCATCACCCTCGTCGCCAGTGGCGCCTGGTCAGGCAGCAAGAGTGTTCCCGCCGGCGGCGACACGGTGACGCCCCCCGGCGTCGGAACCTTCACCTACACGCTCACAGCGATCGATGCTCAGAACGTGACTGCGGCCGACTCCGTCACCGTCACGGTTACGGCCCCAGGCTCGATCACCCCGAATGCCGTGACGTTCCCGGACCCGTGCACCGTCGTGATCCCGACGACGGCCAACGTGACGTACTTCGTCGACTACGGCGACGGCGACACCGAGGAGCTCGAGGCTGACACGTACGACGGTGGGTACTTCTCGTACGGCGATCCGGTCACCTTCTTCGCCGAGGCGAATGACGGGTTCACCCTCGCCGACAACGCCGTCGCCGAATGGGACTACACCGCCCCCGAGTCGTGCTCCGACATCGATGAGGGACCCGAGCTCGTCAGCACCACGATCAAGTGTGGCTCCGTCACGTTCACCAACACCACAGACGGGTCGCTCGACGTGGAGGTCTACGGATTCGATGACAACGTCGACTTCGAGCCGGTCGACGCCTTCACCCTCGCCGGTGGCGCCTCCCACACGGTGGAGACCGATTTCGCCGACATCGTCTTCGGAGCCTTCGAGGCTAGCGACGAGGACTTCCCCACACAGATCCGCTACCTCGAAGTTCCTCAGGACTGTGACGGCGGCAGCGGCAACGGCAACGGCAACGGCGACGGGTCCGATCACCCGACGACCGCTCCGGCCGCCGGCATCGCCGCGCGCTAAGTGACACCAGGTCAACGACGAGCCGGCGGTCCCTCTCGCAGGGGCCGCCGGTTCGTCGTGCTCGCCGCCGCCGGGGCCCTTGTCGTCGTCGCCGGCACCGCCACCGCGTACGTGCTGACGCGGGGCGACGACCCGGTCGCGGCGCCGCACCCCTCCGCATCGGCTTCACCAACACCCAAAATGACAGCGCCGGTCAACGCGGTCATCAAGCCGATCGGTGTCCCGACCCGTGTCGTCATCCCTGACGTCAAGGTCGACGCCGCCGTCCTCCAGGTCGGTACGACGAAAGCAGGGGCGCAGGACGTACCCCACAGCCTGAAGGACACCGGCTGGTGGAAGGACGGGCAGCAGCCGGGGCAACCCGGCAATGCCGTCATCGTCGGGCACACCGCGTCGAAGGCCGACGGCGTGTTCGATCACCTCTCCGAAGTCAAGAACGGCGACCTGGTCACCGTCCGGGGCAAGGAGGGCAAGGTCACCTATCGCGTGACGTCTGAGCTCGAGCTCAAGGTCGAGAAGTTCGCCGGTGAGTCGGACAAGATCTATCGCGAGACCGGACCGAGCGGCCTGGTGCTGATGACGTGTGGCGACTGGAACGGTAAGCGCTTCGAGACCACGGTGATCGTCTACGCGAAGGCCGTCGGAAAGTCCCAAGCCACGACCAAGGCCAAAGGCCAGGGCAAGGACAAGCCCGACTGGCTGGACCGCCGCCCCTAAGAGATCTCTCACCCGTCCCTCACTCGCACCTCACGCTGCACCGCTGTGCTGTAGGCAACTGATCACCTACTCACAGGAGTGACATGCGTACCCCTCGCGCCCTCATCGGTATGACCCTCGTGGCAGCCCTCGCCCTCAGCGCCTGCGGAGGCGGCGACGACGACGAGAAGCCCACCAGCAGCGACCACACCACGGCATCGGCGACGACCACCGAGTCGGCGACCACGCCTTCCCCGACGTTGACCGCCGACGACGACCGCCCCCTCACCGGTGCGACGCTCAAGAAGGCATCCGACGCGGCGCTCAAGGCCACCGACGGAGGCAAGATCACCGAGACCAGCGGCAGCGACGACGCCGATCACGTGTACGAGGTCGACGTCCTGCTCCCGAGTGGCGAGGACGTGACCGTCGAGCTCGACCAGTCCTTCAAGGTCACCAAGCTCGACCGCTGACCACCGCACCGGACCGCCGCCTCCAATGGGGCGGCGGTTCTGTGCGTTCAGGGCGCGATCGACGCCACGAGACAGGCCGTGCCGGATGGCTGCCAAACCCGCCTCGGAGCGGCCAGGATTCCGATAGTCTCCTCGGACTCCCCCTGAAATCTTCGAAGGACCCCGCATGACCGAGCAGCCCCCCTCCACGCCCGAGTCCACGCCTCCAGCAGCGTCCGAGTCTGCCACCCCGACCGAGACGCTGCCGGCGGTCGAGTCGGAGACGAAGGCTCGCAACACCAAGCGCCTCGTGATCGGCGGGATCGCCGCAGTCGTCGTGCTCGCGCTCGCCGGCGGTGCCTTCGCGGTCGTCAAGAAGCTCGATGGCGGCGGACCTCAGCCGCACGACGTGCTGCCGTCGTCCGTCATCGCGTATGCCCGCGTCGACGTCGACCCTTCGGCCAGCCAGAAGATCGCGCTGTTCAAGCTGATCCGCAAGTTCCCCGACGCCGCCGACGAGATCGGCATCAAGAGCGCCGACCAGGACGTCCGCAAGCTGCTCGTCGAGGACCTCCTCGAGGAGGGCGGCTGCGACCTGACGTACGACAAGGACGTCAAGCCGTGGCTCGGCCACCGGATCGGCGTGGCCCTCGACAAGAAGCAGACGCCGCTCGTCGCAATCCAGGTCTCGGACGAGAAGAAGGCCAAGAGCGGCATCAAGGCACTGTTCAAGTGTGGCGACGAGAAGGCCGCCGTGGCGTTCCTCGACGGCTACGCGATCGTCGCCGAGAACCAGAAGAAGGCCGATGCCGCCGTCAAGGCCGCCGAGAAGGCGCCCCTGGCCGACAACAAGGCATTCGCCAAGGACTTCGACGACCTCGGCGAGCAGGGCATCGCCTCGGCGTGGTTCGACGCCGGCAAGATCATCGACTCCTTCCCGGAGCTCAAGGACATGATGGGCAGCGCCGCGGCCGGCAACCTCAAGGAGCTCAAGCAGGCTGGGACGACGGCGTTCACGCTGCGCGCCGACGGCTCGACGCTCGAGCTGGCGGGGCTCTCCGGCCTGACCGACTCGGTCAAGAAGCAGAAGCCTGCGCACATGGGCAAGCTGCCCGCCGACACCGTGGCCGCGTTGTCGGTCGGTGGCCTCGGCGAGCAGATCGGCGCCCAGTACGACGCGATCCTCAAGCAGATCAACGAGGGATTCGCGCCGAGCGTCGATGACTCGTTCACCGCAGGCATGAGCCCCGAGGAGAAGGCGGCGTACGAGGACTACCTCGAAGACAACCCGGGCGGCATCTTCAACCCGGAAGCCATGATCGCGCAGTTCGAGCAGGCGACCGGGCTCAAGCTGCCGGACGACCTCGAGACCCTGTTCGGCGACGAGCTCACCATCGCAGTCGGCTCGAAGAACCTCGAGAACCTGCCGACCCTTTCCGGTCCCGACGACATCGCCGGACTCGACGTGGCGCTCAAGATGACGACCGATCCGGCCAAGGCCTACGACCTCGCCAAGCGCCTGGCGGCTCTTGCCGGCCAGGCCGGCATCGAGCTCCCGGCCAAGCAGACCGACGACGGCGCGGTCCTCGCGACCAACCAGGACGCCGCCGACGCGATCGACGCATCGACCGGCCGGCTCGGCGCCGACGACACGTTCACGTCCGTCATGCCGTACGGCGACGACACGCTCTATGGGGTGTACGTCAACGTCGGCACGATCCTCGACCAGCTCAGCAAGGCCGACATGTCGGAGAGCGATGCCAAGGACCTCGAGGAGGCCAAGGCGCTCAAGGCGGTCGGCTTCTCGTACGGCAAGAAGGGCGACCACACCGTGTTCAGCATGCGGGTCGCCTTCGCGAAGTGAGCTGACGCGGTCAGGCCGCGGAGTCGTCCTCGTCCGGCACCAGCTCGCCGGACATGACCTCTTCGTGGCTGGCCGGGTCCTCGATCGGGGCCCGGTCGAGCTCGCCCACCGAGCGTCGTGCGAAGTCGGCGGCGAGCTGGATCGCCATCTCGCTCTCGGGCACGAGGTCGACCAGCACCGGGAAGGCGTGCACCTGCTTGCGCCAGAGGTGGGTCTCGACCTCGACCCCGCGCTCTGACAGCAGCAGCGCCATGGCCTCGACCTCGGGACGCAGCAACTCGTCCTCGACCGCGACCAGGAACGTCGGCGACGAGATGTATGCCGTGGCGTGCAGCGGCGAGGCGTACCCCTCGATCGGGGCGCCGTCCTCGGGCAGCCAGCGCTCACGGATGTGCGCGATCCGCTGGATCGGCAGGTAGGCGTCGCGCGCCGGAATGATGCGCTCGACGGCCTTGTCCTGGCGGTCCGGGTCGACGCTGAGCAGGGGCGAGAAGCCGATCAGGGCGGCCGGCGCCGGCAGGCCGCGGCGGGTGGCGAGCTCGGCGACCTTCATCGTGAGGTAGCCGCCGGCGGAGTCACCAGCGACCACGATCTTGTCGGGATGTTCGCTGGACTCGACCAGTGCGGCGTACGCGGAGATGGCGTCCTGCACCGACTCGGCGATCGTGCCCTCGGGCAGCTGGACGTAGTCGACCGAGACGACCGTCGCACCGGTCTTGAGCGCCAGTCGCTCACAGATGCGGCGGTGCGTCTCGATGCTCCCGGAGAAGAACCCGCCGCCATGCAGGTAGAGCAAGGTCATGTCGCTGTCCGGCGCGTGGCGGTGCACCATCTTCTCGACCCGCACACCACCCAGCTCCGACACCTCGAACGTCGATGTGGGGCGACCGTTTGCGGTGGGTCTGCAGGCCGTCGATCGCGCGGATCGCTGCAAATGTCCGCTCGCTGATCGGCGTGAAGCGGAGCACCGGCTTGAACACCATGCGGATCGTCCGCTGCAGGACCCGCGCCCGCACGCTGTAGCTCTCGTGGACCACTGCCTTGTCGTAGACGACCCGCATCGGACCGCGCCCGGCAAGGCGCAGTCGGGGTCGCCTGCGCGGGCGCTTCGTGACGCTCACGAGCGCGGCAAGCCGGTCGAAAACGGAGGACCACATACCTCGAGCGTACTCTCGGTATGGATGCAGCTCAAACTGAAGACGCACGTTTGTGCAGGTCAGAGGCAGATTTGTGATCCCAGTGACAGCCGCTCAACGCGATGCGTGAGACTCGTACGGGCACCACGTCGACGGGAGGTGAGCGCATGCTCGAGGCCATTGCCATCTTCGCGGCCGGCGTGTGGGCCGGCACGATCAACGTCATCGTCGGCTCCGGCACGCTCATCACGTTCCCGACGCTTCTGCTGTTCGGCTATCCAGCGCTCACCGCGAACGTGTCGAACAACATCGGCCTGGTCGCCGGCGGCCTGTCCGGAGTCCACGGCTATCGGGCAGAGGCCCTGCGTCACCGCTCCCTCCTGCTGAGGCTCGCACCCGCTTCGGTCCTCGGCGCCCTGACCGGTGCGTTGCTGCTCCTGGTCCTCCCGGAAGGCGCGTTCCACGCGGTCGTCCCGGTGCTGATCGCGCTCGGACTCGTCATGGTCGTGATCGGGCCGGCGATGCAACGCCGTACCGCCAAGCGGCACGCAGAGCTGGGAGTCACACCGCCCACATCTCGCTGGGCTCTGCCGGCCGGGGTGTACGTCCTGGGCATCTATGGCGGCTACTTCGGCGCGGCCCAAGGTGTCCTGCTCGTCGGCCTGCTGGGTGTCCTGCTGACGATCGGCCTCCAGGACATCAACGGCATCAAGAACGTCCTGGCGACGATCGTCAACGGGATCGCCGCCTTGACGTTCATGGTCGTGGCGTGGGACCGCATCGACTGGCGCATCGTCGGGCTGATCGGTGCCGGCAGCCTGGTCGGCGGCTACCTCGGCGCCCGGATCGGCCGACGCCTCCCGCCGACCGTCCTGCGCGCGGTGATCCTGGTGATCGGCGTGCTCGCGCTCGTCAAGATCCTGTTCTTCGACTAGTTCATTCGGCGACGAAGCGGGCGTCCACGTCCGCGTGGATCACGATCTCGGCCGGCGTGAGCTCGAGCTGTGGTCCACCGTCGGACGACTCGGCGAAGCCGGCCTTGGCCATCATGTGCATCGGCCCGACGCCGTCGTCGTGATCCGTCAGCATGCCCGGGTCGGCGAGCTGGACTGCCACGACCTTGCCTCGGCGGACCGCGTTGGCATACGACTGCGCCTTGGCGACCGCATCGTCGACGGCCGCCTTGCGGACCTCGGCCTCGTACGATCGACGGTTCTTGATGCTGACGTCCCACGCGATGCCGCTGACCTCGACGCCGTCGGTGCCCGACCAGAAGTCGAGGAATCCACTCATCCGCTCGAAGTCGATGAACTCAGCGACGACCTGAACGCGCGCGACGTGCACCGTTGCTCCGCGCTTGCCGTCGGGTTCCCATGGGCGATGGCTGAAGACTCGCACCTGATCGCTCGACCACGGGCCGACGGCTCGAAGCTCGACCAGCTCCTTGAGCTGCGACACCAGCGGATCGTGGATCGCGATCGCGTCGGTGAAGACCTGATGCCGCTCCGCCCCTTCGACGGCGGCGGCCATGGACACGATCGCGCGTTCTGCGGGATGGCGATGCTCGGCGGAGCCGCGCACGGTGATGTCGAGGGTCATGTCGTCATCGTGCCCCATCACACGCGCTGCGCCGATGACATCGGGGTTGTCACATGAGGGATCGGCTGGTTTACTGATTTCAGATAGTGACGTTATCTGAAACCAACGGGGGAACCCATGACCGACACCATCCACGACGCCGCGATCATCGGGGCCGGATTCGGCGGCATCGGCGCGGCGATCCAGCTGCGACGGCTCGGCTATGACGACCTCGTGATCCTCGAGCGCGAGAGCGACCTCGGCGGCACCTGGCACGTCAACCGCTACCCCGGGCTCGCGGTCGACATCCCCTCCTCGACCTACTCGTACTCGTTCGAGCCCAATCCGTACTGGTCGCGGCTCTATGCGCCGGGGCCCGAGCTCAAGGCGTACGCCACACACGTCGCGACGAAGTACGACGTGCGCCGGCACATGCGGTTCGACACCGTCGTCGAGGGTGCCGTGTGGGACGAGGACAGCGATCACTGGACGGTCAACATCGCCGGCGGCGAGCGCCTGCATGCCCGCATGCTGCTCACCGCGACGGGCTTCCTGTCGCAGCCGGCGTTCCCCGACATCGAGGGCATCGACTCGTTCGCCGGCACCGTCATCCATACGACGCGCTGGGACGACTCGGTCGACCTCAACGGCCGCCGCGCCGCCGTCATCGGCACCGGCGCCACGGCGGTGCAGCTGATCCCGGAGATCGCGCCGCGGCTCGCGGAGCTCACCGTCTATCAGCGCACCGCGATCTGGGTGACGCCGAAGCGCGATGGTGCGGTGCCGAAGCGGGTGCAGAAGCTGTATGCCCGCGTGCCCCTCGCGCAGCGCGCCGTACGCGCGATCGGCAGCAGCATCCTCGAGCTCATCATGGTCGCCGGCGTGCTCAAGTACCGTCGCACCAAGCTGCTCAACCGCAGCGTCGAGAAGATGGCGCTGCGGCACCTCGAGCGGCAGGTCGACGATCCCGAGACCCGCAAGAAGCTCACGCCCGACTACACGTTCGGCTGCAAGCGGCCCACGTTCTCCAACACGTACTTCCCGACGTTCAATCGCGACAACGTGCACCTCGAGACGACGCCGATCGCCCGCATCGAGCCCGACGGCATCGTCACCGCAGATGGCACGAAGACCCAGGTCGACACGCTCGTGCTCGCGACCGGCTTCAACCTCTGGGACACCAACTTCCCGGCATTCGAGATCATCGGGCGCGACGGCAAGGACCTCGGCAAGTTCTGGCGCGACCAGAAGTTCCAGGCGTACGAGGGTGTGACGGTGCCGGGATTCCCCAACTTCATCTCGCTCAACAGCCCGTACTCGTACTCGGGGCTGTCGTACTTCACGACGATCGAGTCGCAGATGCGGCACATGAAGCGCCTGCTCGGCGAGGTCCAGAAGCGGCGCGCCACCACGTTCGAGGTGACGGAGCGGGCCAACGCTGAGTTCCTCGGCCGCATGACCGATCTCGTCGAGGACTCGGTGTTCGTCAACGGCAGCTGCGCGACGTCGCGGTCGTACTACTTCAACCAGCACGGCATGGCGACATTGCTGCGCCCGACGTCGACGCTCAACGCCTTCCGCGAAGCCGCCAGGTTCCCGCTCGAGGACTACGCGTACGCCTGAGTCAGCCGGCGGTCGCCAGCTTCGCGCCGGCGAGGGGGACGAGCTCGGCGCGGGTCGACGTCTCGATCTCGTGACCCGCAGCGCACGTGAGGTGGGCGTGGATCTCGGCGCCGCAATCGCGGTGACGCAGGGACATCGGCGGACCGTCGGCGCCCGGGCGGTGCGCGTCGCCCCAGTCCATCAGCGCGACCATGACGGTGCGCAGGTCGCGCCCCGCAGGCGTGAGGACGTACTCGTGCCTGGCGCGCTCGCCCTCGGGTTGGTAGGCCCGGCGCTCGACGATCCCCTCGTCGACCAGCAGCGCGAGGCGCTTGGTGAGGACGTCGCGGGCGATGCCGAGGTGCTGCTGCAGCGCATCGAATCGGCGCACCCCGTTGAACAGGTTGCGCACGACCAGCACGGACCAGCGGTCACCCAGGATCTGCGCCGTCTTGGCGATCGAGCAGGTCGCTGAGTCGTACTCGGTCAAGGGCATGCGTGCTCCAAGGTCTGAGTCTGGATTTCCAACTCAGATGGTACGCTCATCCTCTCCGTACGAGAAGAGGCACGCCATGACCGAGCTCGACCAGGCCACCCAGCACAAGACCATCACCTGGGTCGACCCGAGGCCCCAGGCCGCGGCAGGCCTTGACGATGTCCGGCATCGACTACCTGCAAGCCATGATCGACGGCACGTTCCCGGCGCCCCCGATCGCGAGCCACATCAACCTCGAGCTCGTGAGCGTCGCCCCCGGTGTCGCCAACATGGCAGCGACCCCCGACGAGTCGCACTACAACCCGATCGGCTCGGTGCACGGCGGTTTCGCCGCGACGCTGCTGGACTCGGTGTGCGGGTGCGCCGTCCAGACGACGCTGCCGGCCGGCATGGCATACACGTCGCTCGACCTCAACGTGAGCTTCCTGCGTGGCATGACCAGCGAGACCGGCCGCGTGACGGCGCAGGGCCGGGTCACCAAGCCCGGGTCGCGAGCCGCGTTCGTCGAGGCCGACATCAAGGACGCCGCCGGTCGCGTGCTGGCCACCGCGACGTCAACCTGTCTCGTGTTCACTCCCTGATACGCAGCTGACATCGCGGTAAAACCTGAGGATTTCCTCGGATACCATTGTCGCGTGGTTTCGCTATCCGATCTCCAGGTCCGCTCGCTCGGTGCATGCACCGTCGACTCGCCGCTCGCGCTCTATGTCGAGGGGCGTACGACCAATGAGTACTACGTCGGCGAGACCGATCGCATCCTCTACGACGACACGCTCGAGCTGATCGAGTCGCGCGGCGTCCCGCTCACCGAGCTGCCGACATTCGAGTCCGGCGGACCGCGCCAGAAGATCTTCTTCGACCCCGCCACGACCAAGGTCGGCGTCGTGACCTGCGGCGGCCTGTGCCCCGGACTCAACGACGTCATCCGCGCGATCGTGCTCGAGCTCGACACCCACTACGGCGTACGCGACGTCGTCGGGTTCCAGCACGGCTATGCCGGGCTCATCGAGTCCAACGGCCACGACGTCGTGCAGCTGACGCCCGAGTTCGTGTCCCGCATCACCGAGCGCGGCGGCACGATCCTCGGCTCGTCGCGAGGCGCCCAGGACCCCGTCGCGATCGTCGACCGGCTGGTCGAGCTCGACATCGACATCCTCATGGTCATCGGCGGCGACGGCTCGATGCGCGGTGCGCACAACATCGGCGCCGAGATCGCCGCACGTGGTCTCACGATCGGCGTCGTCGGCGTGCCCAAGACGATCGACAACGACATCCCGCACATCGGCCAGAGCTTCGGATTCTCCACGGCGTTCGCCAAGGCGGCCGAGTCCATCAAGGCCGCCCGCGTCGAGGTCGAGGCGGCCGTCGGTGGCGTCGGCATCGTCAAGGTCATGGGCCGCCACGCCGGCTTCATCGCCTGCTACGCCGCACTGGCCAACCACGACGCCGACTTCGTCCTGATCCCCGAGGTGGGATTCTCACTCGACGGCGACAACGGTTTGCTGGCACTGCTCGAGCGACGTGTCGCCGACCGCGGCAGCGCCGTCATCGTGCTGGCCGAAGGCGCCGGTCAGGACCTCATCCCCGCCAGCGACCGTACGGACGCCAGCGGCAACGCGGTCCTCGGTGACATCGCCGGCTTCCTGCGAGAGCAGATCACCAAGGACTTCGCCAACCGCAACCAGCCGCTGACGATGCGCTACTTCAACCCCGGCTACGCGATCCGCTCCGTACCGGCAGACGCTTCGGACTCGGTCTACTGCGCACGCCTGGCGCAGACCGCGGTCCATGCCGCAATGGCCGGCCGTACGGACATGGTGGTCGGCCGTCGCCGTCACCGCTTCGTCCACGTGCCGATCCCGTTCGTCACGTCGGGCTCGCACAGCGTCTCCCCCGACGGCGACCTCTGGCTGTCAGTCCTCGAGAGCACCGCGCAGCCGTTCAGCATGTGCTAGCTCGCTGCGTCAGCCCACTCTTCTTCGATCAGGCTGGCGTTGATCATGGCGCCGGCCTTGGCGCCGGTCGCTGATGCCGAGATGACCTGAGAGCCGGCGTCGGCGACGTTGCCCACGGCCCATAGGCCGGGCACGTTTGTCGCACCCGTCAGGTCGGTGGCGACCACGGGACCCAGCGGCGTTTCGGTCATCTCCAGGTCGAACCCGGCGAACGCGTCCAGGTTGAGCACCATCGCCGGGGCCACGAACACCGCGTCGGCATCGCGCACCGTGCCGTCTGCTGCCCGTACGCCCCGCAGTGCCCCGTCGCGTCGGACGATCTCGCTGACTGGACCGTCGACGACCTCCACGCCTCGGGCCGCGAACAACCGGCGCTCGTCGGCATCGAGCTCGACGGTGTCGTTGAGGTAGAACACGACGTCGTCGGACCACTGCCGCACCATCCGGACCTGGTGGTTCGACATCGGGTGGGTGGCGACCACGGCGAGTCGCTGGCCGGCGACCTCGTAGCCGTGGCAGTACGGGCAGTGGAAAACGTCGAGGCCGAACCCCTCGCCGAGACCGGGAATGTCAGGCAACGAGTCGGTGATCCCGGCCGCGAGCACGAGCCGCTTGGCATGGAGCTGCTCGCTGCCCACCCACACGACGAAGCCATCGTCGACGGCCTCGACACGCGAGGCGAACGCGTCGCGCACCTCGACTCCGAGCTTCTCGACCTGCGTGCGCCCGACCTCCAACAGCTCGAGCGGGCTGAGACCGTCGACGCCGAGGTAGCCGTTGACGTGGTCGGCCGCGGCATTGCGTGGTGGGCCGCCGTCCAGCACGAGCACACGCCGACGGGCGCGACCGAGCACGAGAGCGGAGGACAGGCCGGCCGCGCCGGCTCCGATGACGATGGCGTCGTATGCGTGGGGGTTCATGCCTCCAGTGTTCGTCCGAGCAAGCATTTGCGCAAACACCTTTGCCGCTATGGCAAGATGGCGGGCATGACCGACGACCTCGCTGATGCTCTGACTTCCGTGGGGCCGCGCCTACGGGCCCTACGCCAGCGCGGCGAGGCCACCCTGGCGCAGCTCTCCGCCACGACCGGCATCTCGGTCAGCACGCTCTCCCGCCTCGAGGCCGGCCAACGCAAGCCGACGCTCGAGCTGCTCTTGCCGCTGGCCAAGGCCCACGGCGTGACCCTTGACGAGCTCGTCGAGGCTCCGGCCAGCGAGGATCCTCGCATCCAGGGCGAGCCGATCATCCGCCACGGCCGGACGTATGTCCCACTGACCCGGCAGGCCGGCGGCCCTCAGGCGTACAAGGTGGTCATCCCACCAGGCCAGGAGCCCGACGGCGAGGGCCTGAAGACCCACGAGGGCTACGAGTGGCTCTACGTCCTGTCGGGACGCTTGCGGCTCATGATCGGCGAGCACGACCTCGTGCTGGGTGCCGGCGAGGCCGCCGAGTTCGACACCCGGCTGCCGCACGGCCTCGGCAATGCCGGCAAGAAGCCCGTCGAGATCCTGTCGCTGTTCGGGCCCCAGGGTGAGCGCATGCACGTACGCGCGAAGCCTCGCTCGAAGGACTAATTACCAGCTGGACTTGGTGATGCCCGGCAGCTCGCCACGGTGTGCCGCCGACCGGAAGCGTATGCGCGACAGTCCCGCTCTGCGGAGGTAGCCTCGCGGCCGCCCATCCACCTGGTCACGATTGCGTACGCGTGCGGGCGAGGAGTCGCGTGGCAACTGCGACAGCGCCCGGCTCGCGGCCATCCGCTCATCAAGGCTCAGCCCGATGTCACGAGAAGCAACTCGCAGCGCCGACCGCCGCTCAGCGAGCCGCTCGACCGTACGCTTGCGCCGTTCGTTGGCGACGACCTTGCTGCGCTTCGCCATCAGCGCTCCTCGCGGAACTCGACGTGGCGACGTACGACCGGGTCGAACTTCCGGATCACCATCCGATCGGGATCATTGCGGCGGTTCTTGCGCGTGACATAGGTGTAGCCCGTGCCCGCCGTAGAGCGCAGCCGGACGATCGGTCGCAGCTCGCTGCCCTTGCGCATCAGACCCGCCCGCCCCGCGCGAGGATCGAGGAGACGACGGCATCGATGCCACGCACGTCGATCGTCTTGATGCCGCGAGCGCTGACTCGCAGCGTGACCTGCCGGCCCAGGCTCGGGACCCAGTAGCGCTTGCGCTGGATGTTGGCGTCGAACCGCCGGTTGGTCCGTCGGTGCGAGTGCGAGACGTGGTGCCCGAACCCCACCTCAGCCCCAGTGACCTGACACACGCGCGACATTCCCCACTCCTTATGTAGACTGACAATCATTCCCATTAAGCCTACCTGAAAGATTCGGCCTCATGAAGCACGGCATCCACCCGAACTACGCGCCCGTCGCGTTCCGCGACAAGTCGGGCGGTCTCACCTTCGTCTCGTCGTCGACGCTGACGAGCTCAGAGACCGTGGAGATCGACGGCGTGACATACCCGGTCATCGACGTCGAGATCTCGACCGCGAGCCACCCGTTCTGGACCGGCAAGGGCCGCGTGCTCGACGCCGAGGGCCGCGTCGAGAAGTTCAACCGCCGCTACGGGGCCACGGCATGACGACTCCGCTGGTCCTGCTCACGGGGATCGACGCCGATGCCATGGCCAGCGCCATGATCGCCCTGCAGTGGGACGCCCCGAAGGCCGTGACGGTGCGCCACATGATCGACGTTGACCGCCAGGTCCTGACCCGCATCGTCAGCGACGCCGCGGGAGTCGTCGAGCGTACGCACGTGGATCTCGACCACGCGTGCGTCGGCTGCGCGCTCCGCGAGGACGTCATGCCGACCCTCGAACGACTGGCCCGCGACGGTCGCTGGGGCTCGATCATCGCCCACCTCCCGGTCGCCGCTGAGGCGACACAGGTTTGCCGGATCCTGTCGAGCGATCACTCGATCGGCTCGGTGCTGCACGTCGCCGCGGTGCTGGCCGTCGTCAACGGCCCCACCGCACGGGGCGACCTCCTCGGCGACGACCTGCTGCGCGAGCGTCACCTGCACACCTCCGCTGAGGATGGCCGTGGTGTCGCCGAGACACACGCCGCGATGATCGAGTACGCCGATGCGGTCGTGATCGTCGGCGACATCGACGCAACGGACCGCGCTCTCGCTGCGGCGATGCAGCGGCCGGGCGCCGAGGTGTTCACCGACCACCTGTGCGTCGACGTCGCGGAGCTGATCGGCCGTCGCCGGCCGCACGAGCAGGCCGAGGCATGGGTCGACCCCGTGGACGCCGAGCCCGTGGGCCTGGTCGAGATCGGCGAGGTCTGGACCGTCGAGCTGAGGTCCGACCGTCCGTTCCACCCGGATCGCCTGATGGAGAACATCGAAGGGCTGGGCGGCGGAGCGCGGCGTTCGCGCGGCTGCTTCTGGCTGCCGACCCGCCCCGACACGATCTGCCAATGGGATGGTGCGGGCGGACAGCTCAGCGTCGGACCGTGTGACCACGACACCCTCGAGACGCACACCCGCATCCTCGTCACGGGCATCGACGACGGCCGGGACTCGCTTCAAGCGCTGTTCGAGCACTGCCTGCTCACGGATGACGAGCTGGCGACCCGCGGCGTCATCTGGGAGTCCGACCAGGACGGCTTCGAGCCGTGGCTCGGTCCCGTCCGCCTCGCCGCCTGAATCCAAGGAGCACCTCATGGCCGTACCCAAACGCAAGATGTCCCGCAGCAACACCCGCCATCGCCGGTCGAGCTGGAAGGCTCACCCGGTCCAGCTCGTCCCCATCACGGTCGACGGTGTTGAGCACCGCGTCCCCCGTCGTCTCGTCCGCGCCGTCCAGCGCGGGCTCTACGTGCCGAAGGAACACTCATGAAGGTCCGCAACTCACTGCGCTCGCTCAAGAAGCAGCCGGGTGCCCAGGTCGTACGCCGGCGGGGTCGCACGTTCGTGATCAACAAGCAGAACCCGCGCTTCAAGGGCCGCCAAGGGTAGGTTGCCGAACTGGCAACGGCATTTGTCAGCCGCCGGTTCCTCGAGCACCATGGCGGTATGACGCACCAGCACACCGACCTGCCCGAAGACCATTTCAGCCGCGAGTACTGGGACGTGCGCTACGCGGGGGACCCGGTCTGGAGCGGCAACCCCAATCCGCACCTCGTCACGTACGCCTCGCAGATTCGACCCGGCACCGCGCTCGAGTACGGCAGCGGTGAGGGCGCCGACGCCATCTGGCTCGCACAGCAGGGTTGGCAGGTGACGGGCGTCGACATCTCACCGGTCGCACTCGAGGGCGCCGCCTGCCGCGCCAAGGAGGCCGGCGTCGACGTGAGATGGCAGCAGGCCGACGCCTTCGAGTGGACGGCGAGCGTGACGTACGACCTGGTGTCGGCCCAGTTCATGCACCTGCCGCGGCCGGCCATGACCCGGCTCCACCGCGAGCTCGCCGCATCGGTCGCCCCCGGCGGCACCCTGCTCGTCGTCGGTCACCACCCTGACGACGTGGGCCACGCACCCGAGGGCCAGACATTCGACGAGATCCGCTTCACCGCTGAAGAAGTGGCCGCGACCCTCGACCCCGCTGACTGGGAGACGATCGACGCGCTGCGGCCGGAGCGGGAATGGATCGACCGCGACGGGCGTCCTGCCGTCGCGGTCGATGCCGTGCTGCGTGCCGTGCGTCGCCAGTAGCTCAGCGCTCTTCGCGGAACTCCACGTGGCGCTGCGCGACGGGGTCGTACTTGCGCAGCCCCATGCGATCGGGGTCGTTCCGGCGGCTCTTGCGGGTCACGTACGTGTACCCCGTGCCGGCGGTCGAGCGCAGCTTGATGATGGGCCGGAGATCGGCATGACGAGCCATGGTGGCCACCTCTCGTTGATTGACAACGATTGTCAACAAGCGTCAGCCGTCCGACATTCCCTGCTGCGCGACGTCGGCGGGTACGTATCGGACATCGGCTCGGCTCATGGGGTCGAACCTCGCCGCGAAGTCGCGGTCGTTGGGCAGCCACACCTCGGTCCAGAGCCGGTCGTGGTCGTGACCGTTCCTCCGGTCCCGCTCCCTGCCACGTTGGCCCGCCTTCTCCAGCTCGACGTCGACCCAGATCGACAGGTCGAAGCATCCGTCGAAGTCGGGGTGCAAGATGCCGATGGCGTCGACCAGGAGCACGTCGGCGTCGGGCAGCTCCTCGGCCGGCGCCAACGCCCGTGCGTGCCAGTCAAACCGCTGGAAGCGAACTGGTTCGCCGGCCCTGAACGGATCGAGCACCTCTTCGCGCATGCGCGTACGTTCGACGCCGTCCCAGTCGGTCGAGCGATGGTGCGAGCGGATCGGATCGAGGAAGTCGTCGCCTCTCAAGCGCGTACGGCCTTCGCTCTCGGCGAGAGTCTTGGCCAAGCGTCGACTTCCCGGAGCCGCCGTAGCCGCTGATCGCCACGATCGTACGAGGCTGCGCACGCCTCAGGATCTCGATGCGCGAGACGAGGTCCTCGAGGCTCACGAGCGGCACTGGGTTGCTCAGCCCCATGGTGGGGGCGAGTGCACGGGGACCAGCCGGCGAGCGGCCCGCACCGCGCGGTAGTAGGCGGCCGACTCCTTGTTCCACAGCAGCGCAATCGCCAATGGGCACAGGATCATCGTGAGCAAGGATGTGAGGATCTGGGTCATGCTCTGGTAGAAGGCCAGCCCCCAGATGAGGAACGCCAGGTTGATCAGCCCGAGCGCAGTCGCCACGTTCCTGGCCCAGCGTCGACCCTGCCAGTTCTTCCAGCCCATCCAGACCCAGAGCATGACGCTGCCGACTCCACTGATCACGATCCCAAGCACCACCAACGAGACCATAAGGTCCAGCTCTGAACCGCTCAGCGATGCGTCGCCGTCCCGGATCGAGTCGCGGAGGTCTCCCGCGTCGCCGAGGACATGCACCGCGTTGATGACGAATGCCACGAGGTACACGAGGCCGCCGAGCCACATGAACAGGGCCGCCGCGACGATCGAGTTCGGCACACGGTCGGGCATCAGGGGATGCTGCGCGCGCAGCTCGCCTGTGTGGTCCGGCGTGACGCTCATGGCCCCCCAGCAGAAGTCGATGAACCACCGTGGCACACCGGCGCGTGCGCTGCAGCGACTTTGACCGATTCCCCGGGACCCTGCGCGGTACGTGCGCGACCCACGTAAAATGGGCGGATGCTCGAGTGGATCGTCATCGGAATCGTGGTGCTGGGCGCCGTCGTGCTGGCGACCCACGCCGCCGCCGTCGCGTTCGTGGTCAGCCGGATCGTGTTCTCGGGCTCGCCCAAGCAGAGGCAGTTCAGCCCGAAGTCATAGTCAGACCATGCGGCGTACGACGCTGAGCGGCGCGTGCTTCATGACCTTTCCGAGCGGCGCCCACGGCCAGGCAGGTACGGCGGCGTCGACGACTTCCTTCTCGATGTTCTTGACCAGAGCCTTGCAGCCGGTCTCGGTGTCGACCATCATCCTGGCCTCCTGCTGAACGCCCTCGTTCATCTCCGACGCGATGTAGCCGGGGTAGAGCGTCGTGACCTTGATGTCGAGCCCCTTGCGGCCGATCAGGTCCGACCGGATGCCCTCGGCGATCGCCGCGATGCCGGCCTTGGTCGCGGCGTATGTCGTCATGGACGACGGCATGCCGCGCATCGCCGACATCGAGGAGATCACGACGAGGTGCCCGGCCTTGCGCTCGTAGAAGTGCTCCATCGCCGCCTCGCACTGTGCGATCGCGGCGATGAAGTTGGTCTCGGCGGTCTGCTTGTTGGCGTAGAACTTGCCGGTGCCGATGCGGCCGCCCTTGCCGAGGCCGGCGTTGACGATGACCCGGTCGAGGCCGCCGAGGTCCGTGATCGCCTGCTTGAACACCTCGAAGACCCGGTCGTGGTCGTTGACGTCGAGCTCGTGCACGACGACCTCGATGTCAGGGTGCGCGGCCAGCAGCTCGTCGCGCAGCGCCTCGAGGCGGTCGAGGCGCCGCGCGGTGAGCGCGAGGTGATGACCCTTGGCGGCGAGGATGCGGGCCATGCCGGCGCCGAGGCCGGAGCTGGCTCCGGTGATGAGAACGTTCTTGCGCATGTCAGTCAGTCCTTCTTCGACATCTGGACGGAGGCCTTGCTCATCATCGAGTAGTACAGCGGGCGGGCAAAGCGCTTGGCGGCATACGCGATCTTGCCGTCGCGGTCGGTCAAGATGATGTGCTTGTCCTTCTCGATGCCCTTGATGACCCGGCCGGCGATGACATCGGCGCTGAGCTTCGCCCCGTCGATCAGCTTGGCCGCCGACTTGTTGGCCGACTCGTCCTTGCCGCGCAGCGACTCGGTGAGGTTGGTCTTGAAGAACGTCGGGCAGATCACCGAGACCTTCACCCCATACGGCTTGAGCTCGTGGAACAGCGTCTCGCTGAGCGCCACGACCCCGGCCTTGACGGTGTTGTACTCGCTCATCCGCGGCGGATGGACGAGCCCGGCCGCCGATGCGGTGTTGACGATGTGGCCGCTGCCCTGCGCCTTGAGCATCGGGGTGAACGTACGGCAGCCGCGGGCGACGCCGAGCAGGTTGATCTCGACGATCCACTGCCATTGGTCCATCTCGGACAGCTCGATGCGGCCGCCCGCAGCGACCCCGGCGTTGTTGAACAGGTAGTCGAGGCCGTCCCACTGCTCGACGACCCAGTCGCGGGCCTTGGCCCAGTCGACGTCCTGGGTGACGTCGAGGCTCAGGTACGAGACGCCATCCAGGTCACGCAGCGACTCCGGCAGCTCGGCGTGCATGTCGGTGCCGAGCACCCGGCAGCCGCGATCGGCGAGCTGGCGTACGAGTGCGAGCCCGAGACCGGAGGCGGCTCCGGTGACGAGGACGCGGGAATCGGGGGCGATGGCCATGCTCAGATACTAGCGGTATCCGGAATCAGCGGTACGTGACGAGGTCGCGCGGGAGGTGGGTGCTCTCGTTGAGCGCCAACAGGCGGGGCCCGGTCGAGCCGACGATGACCGTCGTGACGGCGGCGTTGATCATGACGTCGTTGATCCGCTGGAACGCCGAGTCGGCGCCCGTCAGCAGGTGCGAGGCGATCATCGCGATCGGGCCGCCCGAGGTGAACACCGCGATCGAGCGACTCGGCCCGGCATCGGCAACGACCTTGCCGAACGACGTCATGACCCGGTCGACGAAGTCGCGGTATGTCTCGGCGTGCTCACCCTGGCCGGCGATCCATCCGTCGAGGGCGGCGTTGAGGTGCCGCTGGAACTCCTTGGCGTCCTTGGTCAGCGCGGTCGGATCGTGCGCGTGCGCGATCGCAAGGTGGTCGTACTCGTTCCAGCCGTCATCGATGTCGTAGCCGTCACCCTGCCCGCACGCGTCGATCGCCGCGATGGCGGTCTGGGCATGGCGCTTCATCGACCCGGCGACGGCCGCAGTCGGCGCCCACCCTGACGCCTCCCACGACATACCGAGTGCGGTCGACTGCTGCATGCCGATCGGCGAAAGCTGGTCGTAGTCGTCAGATCCGAATGACGCCTGACCGTGACGGATGAGGTGGACGGATCCCATGCTCGGAGCCTATCGGGGCACTCCGCAGCAAAGTTTGGGTCACCTGACTCGTCGGTAACCGAAATTCGCTCTTAGGGTGGGGCGATGACCACTGAGGGAGTGTCGTTTCCAACTGAGAGCACGTCGGCAGCAGCCCGGACGATCCTGTCCGATGCCTTGCGCAAGGCCGATCCGGTCGGCGCGCGGGCGGTCGAGAACGAGACCAACTGGCGCCGCAACTACCTGAACCATTTCCGCCGCGCCCTCGAGGCCGGCATCGGCGAGGCGACGGCCGCACAGTCGATCGCCGCCGACGGCCTGCGCAGCGCTCATGAGCTGATGCGGTTCGGCGACGTCGGACTCGACGACGCGATCACCGGCACGGCGCTGTCGCAGGTCTTCCACACCCGGACGATCACCGGATCTGCCGAGCCGGAGACCGAGCTCTCGATCCCCTATCGCGGCGAGCGTCTGCGGGGCGCCGCGTTGCTGGACCAGCTGAATGTCTGGGTCGAGCACGGCGTCATCACGCAGTCCTGCTCCGAGGCGATCCAGACCGTGCAGGAGAACCCCGACTGGCTGCGGCTCGACGGCGACGTCGTCGTGGTGCTCGGTGCAGGTGCCGAGATGGCGCCCTACCGGGCCCTGCTGCGCTGGGGTGCCGAAGTGGTCGCGATCGACCTCCCCCGACCCGACATGCAAGAGCGCGTGCGGGCGTACGCCGAGGACTCATCCAGCAGGGTCCATCTCCCGGCTCGCATCGTGACGAACGGTGACGACGACTCCGGCGCCGACCTCGTCACCGAGCTGTCAGCCGTGGCGCACTGGCTCGACGGTTTCGAGGGTCGCCTGGTGCTGGGCAACTACTGCTACGCCGACGGCGCCTCACACGTACGCGTGTCGATGGCGGCCGACGCCCTTGCGGCGCACCTGACCCGGCAGCGCCCCGACACTGCGCTGGCCTTCCTCGCGACGCCGACCGACACGTTCGCCGTGCCGGCCGCCGAAGTCGCCTTCGCCAACCGCGCGTACGCCGAGTCCTCCAAGGCGATCCGCACCCCGCTGCGGGTGATCAGCGGTGGCCGGCTGTTGCAGCGCAACTATCCGCCTGGCGCCGACCCCGGCGTGTGCGATGCGCTGGTGCCGCAGCAGGGGCCCAACTACGCGCTCGCCAAGCGGCTCCAGCGCTGGCGCGCGACCACCGCGCGCCATGAGGGGACGACGGTGTCGCTCAACGTCGCGCCCGCCACCCGCACGCGGTCAGTGGTCAAGAACAAGGCGCTGGCCGCCGCATATGCCGGCGCGCACCGCTTCGGCGTCGAGGTGTTCGAGCCGGCGACGAGCAACACCTTGATGGCCGCGCTCATGGCGTACGACCTGCGGTCCGGTGCGGCTCCGCAGTCCGAGCCGTGGCGGGACGAGGCGATCAACGCCGCGCACGGCGGGCTGTGGACCAGCGCCTATCACCCGCGCAGCGCCCTCGGCCTCGCCGCCGTGCTCGGCGTCGGCGCGCTGAGGGGCTAGGCCCACCGTCTAACTTTTGAAGCCTTAGGCAGGTTCCCGAACCGCTTTACCTGCGCACCGCTTCAAAAGTTGAGGCTCATCGACCCGTGAACTCGGCCTTGCGCTTCTCGATGAACGCGAGTCCACCCTCGGCGAAGTCCGCCGTCGAGAACAGCCCGATCTGAGCCTCGCGCTCACGGTCGAGCGCCTCATCGAGGTGGGTCAGCGTCGTCGCGGCGATCGCCTCCTTCATCGAGGCGAGGGCGACCGTCGGACCGTTGCCGAGCTTGTCGACCAGCATCGCGAGCTCTGCGTCGTATGCCTCGTCGTCGAGCGACTTGTGGATCAGGCCGATCTCCGCGGCGTCGTCGGCCGAGAGCCGTTCACCCAGCATCGCCATGCGGTTGGCGCGGGCCCGGCCGATCGACGCGGCGACGAGCTCGGTCGCGCCACCGTCGGGCATCAGGCCGATGTTGACGAACGCCAGCAGGAAGTAGCCCGAGCTCTTGGCCAACGTGATGTCTGCGGCGATCGCGATGGACACGCCCACACCCGCAGCGATGCCATTGACCGCGCTGACGACAGGCACCGGCGTACGCGTGATGGCTCGGACCAGGCGGTTCGCCCCGTCGAGCGTCGCCGCACCGTCGAAGTCGGGTCCGAGGGCCGCGCCGGAGCTGAACGCCCGCCCGTTGCCCGTGATGACGACCAGGCGTACGTCCGACGGCTCCCTCGATCGCCTCGGCCGCCGCGTTCGAGCATGTCGGCGGTGAGCGCGTTGAGGCGATCCGGCTCGTTCCACGTGATGGTCAGGACACCGTCGGTGGTGTCGATGAGTACAGAGCTGGTCATGGGTTCCTCCATTGGCCGAGCAGGGTCTGCAGCACCGCGATGAGCGCGATGGGCTGGTCGAGCATGATGTGGTGGCCGGCGTCGCGGATCACGGTGACCGGGACGTCGCGGCCGAGGCGTTCGGCGACGACATCGGTGATGTCGGTCGTCGCCATGCCGCGCTCACCACGAATCAGGGCGATGTCGCACACGACTTCGGCCAGGTCCTCGGGCTCCATCCGGGCGCGCAGGAAGATGTGCGGGTCGAACTTCCACGTCCACCCGCCGTCGACCTCGCGGATCGAGCCCTCGGCCAGGTGCCGATGGACGTAGGGCAGCGATGCGTCGTCGGCCGGAAGCGTACGGAACCGGCCGAGGATCGCCTCGCGGTCGGGATAGGTCTTGTTGCCGGGCACGTGCTTGCTCGCGACCCATGCCTTCGCCTCGGGCGACATCTCGCGCACCGGTGAGTCGATCGCGGCAGCCCCGCGGATCGCGTTGCCGTAGCGCTGCGCGGCCGTCAGCACCACGAAGCCACCCATGCTGTGTCCCAGCAGGACCGGCGGGTGATCAGACTCGGCACGGGCGACAGCCACGACCTCGTCGGCCCACCCGTCCAGCGAGTACGACTCGTGGTGCCCGCTGTCGCCGTGGCCGCTCAGGTCGATAGCGATGACGCGGTGGCCGGCGGCAAGGTGCGGCGCGACGTGATCCCACCAGCCGGCATGTGCGGCACCGCCGTGCACAAGAACCGCAACCGGATCGCCGCTCTTGCCCCACACGCGATAGGCGACTCGTACGCCGTCGACGTCGACCTCACGAGAGTCGTACGACTGCCCGAGGGCATCGGCGAACCACGCCGGGATCTCTTGGCTCATCGCGACTCTCCTCACCCGCCATTCGTACCTGGACTGTAGGCGAGGCCATCAGCCGAACTGTGTTCAGGGCGATCTTAGTCACTTACCGTCAGTCTTGACCGTAAGTAGCGCCCACGGCAGGATCGAGTGATGGCCCTGCCGAGCGTGATCGTGGTCGGCGGCGGCGCAATGGGCTCCAGCGTTGCCTGCGAGCTGGCTCGGCGTGGTCATCCGGTGACGGTCCTCGAACAGCACGAGATGTTGCACCCGTACGGCAGCTCGCACGGATCCTCACGCATCGTCCGGATCGTGTACGACGACCCGTTCTACGTACGCCTCGCGATGACGGCGCGGCCGATGTGGGACGAGCTCCAGCAGCAGGCCGACCTCGAGGTGTTCCGCCGCACCGGGAGTGTCGATCACGGCCCTCGGCCGCTGCTCGAACCGTTCGCGACGGCGCTCGACGAGGCCGGCGCAGCGTACGAGTGGCTGACACCTGAGGAGGCATCGCACCGCTGGCCAGGGCTGCGATTCGACGAGGCCGTCCTGTTCCAGCCCGACGGCGGCGTCGCCCATCCGGACAACACCCTGACGATCCTGCAGCGCGACGCCGTCGCACACGGCGCCGAGTGGCACCCGCGCACGCGAGTCGACGCCATCGAGGAGTCGCCCGACGGTGTGAGCGTCGTGGCCGGCGATCGGACGTTCATTGCCGACCAGGTCGTCCTCGCCGCAGGCGTCTGGAGCCACCGGCTCGCCGACCTGCCGACCGACATCGCGACCCAGGTGCAGCCATCGCATTTCGTGGCCATCGACCCGGCAGCGCCGTGGCCGACCTTCATCCATCGCTGGGCGGACGAACACGGCAAGCCCATGCCCGAGGCGTACGGACTCCCGTCGCCTGACGGCATCAAGGTCGGCTTCCATGGCGGCGGCAAGGTCGTCGACCCCGATGACCGCGACTTCACCGTCGTCGACGAAGAGGTCGACGCACTCCGTTCGTACGTCCGGGAGTGGGTGCCCGGCGTCGACCCGGAGACCCTCGACGCGGGCACGTGTCTCTACGGCGGTCTCGCCGAGGACGACTTCATCATCGACCGCACCGGCCGCCAGACCGTCGCAGCAGGATTCTCCGGCCACGGCTTCAAGTTCGTCCCGCTCGTGGGACGCATCGTCGCCGATCTCGTCGCCGGCACCGCCAACCCCGAACCACGCTTCACCGTCGCAGCCCATCGCACGACTACCTAAGGTGTGACCATGTCACTTGCAGGAAAGACCATCATCATGTCCGGCGGATCCCGCGGCATCGGCGAGGCGATCGCGTTGCGCGCCGCCAGGGACGGGGCCAACGTCGCCCTGCTCGCCAAGACGACCGAGCCGCACCCCAAGCTGCCCGGCACGATCTACACCGCTGCCGCCGCGATCGAAGAGGCCGGCGGCAAGGCGCTGCCGCTGGTCGGCGACGTGCGCGACGACGACTTCGTGGTCGACGCCGTGGCCAAGACCGCCGAGGCGTTCGGCGGCATCGACATCGTGGTCAACAACGCCAGCGCGATCGACCTGTCGAGCACCGAGGACGTCTCGATGAAGAAGTACGACCTCATGAACGACATCAACACGCGCGGCTCGTTCCTCCTCGCCAAGTCCTCGATCGAGTGGCTCAAGCAGTCCGACAACGCGCACATCCTGACCCTGTCGCCGCCCATGAGCCTCGACCCCAAGTGGTTCACGAAGCACACGGCGTACACGATCGCGAAGTACGGCATGAGCCTCGTGACGCTCGGCCTGAGCGAGGAGCTGCGCGAGTACGGCATCGCGGCCAACTCCCTGTGGCCGCGCACCGCGATCGACACCGCTGCCGTGCGCAACGTCGTCGGCGCGGGCCTCGCCAGCCACTCCCGCACGCCCGCGATCATGGCCGACGCGGCATACGAGATCCTCATCAAGCCGAGCCGGGAGTTCACCGGTCAGTTCGTCATCGACGACGACGTGCTCGAGGATGCCGGTGTCACGGACTTCTCGATCTACCTCAACGGCGGCGCCGAGGAGGACCTCGCGCTCGACTTCTGGGTCGAGCCCAAGGGCCCGCACAACCCCGAGCTCACGCTGCACTGATCCGGTTTCGTCCTCCAACGAGGAAGACTCCGCTTCCGTACTTGACGTACTGGTTAATTAACGAGTACGTTAAATGCATGGCAACCGATCAGCTCAGCAAGGTGTTCTCGGCGCTCGCCGACCCGACCCGACGTGACATCCTCACGCGGCTCGGCCAGGGCGACGCCACCGTCACCGAGCTCGCCGACCCGTTCCCGATCAGCCTTCCGGCGATCTCACGACACCTCAAGGTGCTCGAGGGCGCGGGCCTGATCAGCCGGGACAAGCGGGCGCAGTGGCGTACGAACAGCCTCGAGGCCGCGCCGTTGAAGGAGGCGACCACGTGGATGGAACACCTCAGCCACCTGTGGGACGACCGGTTTTCCCGTCTCGACGCGCATCTCGCCGCCATGAAGGCACTGCAGGCCGACACCACAGACACCGACAAGGAAGAGGATCCGCACCATGACTGAAACCACCTTCGAAGTGAACATCTCGCGCTACTTCGACGCTTCGCCCGAGCTCGTCTACCGGGCGTTCACCGACCCCGAGCAGCTGGCCCAGTGGTTCGGACCGCTGATGTTCGTCGTGCCGCGTGACACGGTCGACGTCGACGTCAGGGCAGGCGGCCACTGGAAGATGACGATGGTCGGCAAGGACAACCCCGAGTGGCGGGCGCCGGTCAACGCGACCTTCACCGAGGTCGTCGAGAACCAGCTGATCGTCGGCTACGAGACCGCGGAGTCCATCCCCGGCATCGAGGACGGCACCAAGATGTCGCTGTCGATCGAGTTCATCCCAGAGGGCGACGGCACGCGCCTCGAGCTGCGCCAGGGTCCGTTCCCCGAGGAGATGCGCGAGATGAGCGCCGTCGGCTGGAACCAGTCGTTCTACAAGCTCGACGCCCTGCTCGCCACACCCGCCAAGTACCGCAACAACCCTGACGATTACGAAGGAGATGCCTCATGACCACGATCACCCCGTTCCTCTGGTTCGACGACAACGCCGAGCAGGCGGTCGAGCGCTACCTCAAGGTGTTCGACGACGCCGAGCTCGTCGAGGAGAACCGTCTGCAGGACGGCAAGCTGTTCATCGCGACGATCCGCCTGCAGGGGCAGACCCTGACGCTCATGAACGGCGGTCCCGACCACAAGCTCACCGACGCGTTCTCGCTGTCGGTCAGCGTCGAGACGCAGGACGAGGTCGACACGATCTCCGACGCAGCTGATCGAGGGCGGCGGCGAGCAGGGCCCTTGCGGCTGGCTCGTCGACGCGTTCGGGCTCTCGTGGCAGGTCGTCCCGACGCTGCTGATGCGGCTGCTGAGCGACCCGGATCCCGAGAAGGCCGGCCGCACCCAGGCCGCCATGATGCAGATGAAGCGCCTCAACCTGCAAGCCCTCCAGGAAGCGCACGACGGCGTATGAGTCGTACGCTGGCCGCATGATCGGCCGGCTTCACCACATCATCCTGGACGCCGCCGACCCTCAGGGTTCGGCGGCGTTCTGGTCTGCGCTGCTCGGGCAGCCGATCACGTACGACGACGGAGACTTCGTGGTCGTCTCAGCCGATGACCAGACCTCGGGCATCGCCTTTCAGCGGGCGCCCGACCATGTCGAGCCGACCTGGCCCGACCCGATCGTCGGTCAGCAGGTGCATGTCGACGTCGCGGTGGACGATCCTGCGGCCGCGGGTCCGGAGGTCATCGCCCTGGGCGCCCGGCACCTCGACGGTGACGTCTATGCCGATCCCGCCGGCCACCCGTTCTGCCTGATCCGCCGGCCGCGCTGGATGTCGGCGTCCTAGATGACGACTGACTCGACCGGCGTGCCGACGATGACCGTACGCGTGACGGTGCACAGCCGGTCGTGCGACTGCGCGACGGCGCGCGGCAGGCTCTCCTTAGCGCGGTCGCCGTCGGCGCCTTCGGGGAAGGTCACGTCGAACGTCACGCGGATGTTGGTGAGCCGGTTGCCGAGGTCGTCGCGGATCTTGTCGGCGCGGATCGAGACGTCGAACGACTCCGGGTCGACGCGCTTGCCGACGAGGTAGTCGACGTCGATCGCGCTGCACCCGGCGATCGCCGGTCAGCAGCAGCTCGATCGGGGTGAAGTCGGCGTCATTGCCCTCGCCGAAGTCCAAGGTCTTGCCGCGGACGTTGGTGGCGCGGAAGCGGGCCTTGCCGGTGCGGGTCAGCTCAACGGATCGCTCGGTGTCAGTCTCATACCCCGACGCTATCTCGTCGACCCCCTGCGCTCCGGGCGTACGTGAACCGGCTCAGGTGATGCCTGTCGTGTTGTCCGTGCCCATGGGCTTCTCGCCCTCGCCCTCCTCGATCGAGCGGGTCTCCGGGCGTGAGCCACCCGGTGCCATCAGCTCGGTGATCTCGTCGGCGAGCCGGCTGCCCAACGCACCCCAGCCGTCCTTGTAGCCGTAGACCCCGCGCAGCGACCGGGCCTCGTAGTCGCCGCACATGATGTCGACATCATCGGCGGTGATCAGGCCGGGGTGGGCGACGCCGACGGACTCGGAGACCTTGACGATCTCCTTGCGGAACGTGCGGATGTATTGCGCGCAGCGCTCGGACTTCGAGGCCGGGTCGAGCCCGTGCGTCAGCCACGGGTCCTGGGTCGCGACACCGGTCGGGCACCGGTCGGTGTGGCACTTCTGCGACTGGATGCAGCCGATCGACATCATCGCCTCGCGCGCGACGTTGACCATGTCGGCACCCAGCGCGAACGCGACGACGGCGTTGTCGACCAGCCCGAGCTTGCCGGACCCGATGAACGTGACGTCGTCGGTGAGCCCCGCCTCGGCGAACGTGCCGTAGACCCGCGAGAACCCCATCCGGAACGGCAGCGCGATCGAGTCGGCGAAGATCGGCGGAGACGCGCCGGTGCCGCCCTCGCCGCCGTCGATCGTCACGAAGTCGACGCCGCGACCGCCCTTCGACATCAGCCGGACCAGCTCGTACCAGAACTCCATCTCGCCGACCGCACTCTTGATGCCGACCGGCACGCCGGTCTCGCTCGCGATGGTCTCGACGAAGTCGAGGAGGCTGTCCACGTCGGTGAAGGCGGTGTGCCGCGACGGGCTCGCACAGTCCTTGCCCATCGGGATGCCGCGGATCTCGCTGATCTCCTTGGTCACCTTGGCGGCCGGCAGCAGGCCGCCGAGTCCCGGGCTTGGCGCCCTGGGAGAGCTTGATCTCGATCGCCTTGACCGGCGCCGAGTCGACGACCTCCCTGAGCTTGTCGAGCGAGAATCTGCCGTCGTCGTGCGGCACCCGAAGTACGCCGTGCCGATCTGCAGCACGATGTCGCCGCCCTGGCGGTGATGCTGCGAGAGACCTCCCTCGCCGGTGTTGTGCATGCATCCGGCGAGCTTGGCGCCCTTGTTGAGCGCCTGGATCGCGTTGCCCGACATCGAGCCGAAGCTCATCCCCGACACGTTGATCAGCGAGTCAGGGCGGAATGCCTTCGCCCGCCCGCGCGAGCCGCCGAGCACCTTGGCGCTGGGCAGGCCGACCTTCTCGGCGTGGTCGTGCGGCAGCGAGTCTGCGAACGTCCGGTGCTTGATGATCGCGTAGCCCGGCATGTGCTCGATGTCGTTGTCGGTGCCGAACCCCGAGTAGTTGTTCTCCTGCTTCGACGACGCATAGATCCACGAGCGCTGGTCGCGGCTGAACGGCCGCTCCTCGTCATTGCCGGTGACGATGTACTGCCGCAGCTCAGGGCCGATCGTCTCCAGCCAGTAGCGCGCGTGCGCGATCACGGGATAGTTGCGCAGCAACGCGTGCCGCTTCTGCGTCAGGTCGCGCACCGCGACTGCGCCGAGAGCGACACCGACCCCACCGAGCACCCGGCTGAGCTTCATGTCCAAGTCCTACCCCGCGGCGGTGACCTTGTCCATCTGAGGGCAGCCCACGGGCGTACTAGTCCCTTTGAGCCATTTTTGCCTGGCACGCAACAAATCCCCGCAATCGCAGGCTCACAGTCGTACGGTCGAAGGAGAAGCACTGGAAGGACTATCTCGGATGAGCGTGTATCTGTTCGACATGGAAGGCGATCCCATCGCGTTCAGGCAGACCTGGACCGACCCCTACCTCTTCGACTTGAGCGGCCACTGGATCGGCTGGTTCCCGTGGGATGACCACGACGCCGTCGATCGTCGACGGCCACTACCTCGGCACCGTCGTCGACGACCGGTTCGTACGCCGCAACGACTGGTACGAGCGCCCGTGTGCCACGGCCCCGACCGACCCCGGCGAAGCCACGCCGACCGGCCGGCCGCTGACACCGCACGCGTTCCCCAACCGTTTCGCGTACGAGGATGCCGGCATCCACCTGCTGACCTGACCCGTTGGGCGTGCGGCGTCGCACCATCGCACGAACACTGGTGGGGTGCCCGAAACCAGAAGCCTCGTCACCGGCGCCACCGGCTACGTCGGCGGCCGCCTGGTCCCGCAGCTCCTCGAGGCCGGCCACGCCGTACGCGTGATGGTCCGCGACGAGCGCAAGGCCGAGGCCCACGCGTGGTCCGCCGATGTCGAGATCGCCACCGCGGACGCGACCGATGCGCACCAGGTGGCGGCGGCGCTGGAGGGCATCGATGTCGCCTACTTTCTCCTCCACTCGATCGGCAGCGGCGCCGACTTCGCCACGACCGAACGCGGGATAGCGGAGACGTTCGCCGCCGAGGCGAAACGCGCCGGCGTTCGTCGCATCGTCTACCTGGGCGGCATGTCTCCCGCCGGGGAACAGCTGTCGGAGCACCTGCGGTCCCGCGAGGAGGTCGGTGATGTCCTGCTGGGCTCGGGTGTGCCGACCGCGGTGCTGCAGGCCGGCGTGATCATCGGCTCGGGCTCCGCCTCGTTCGAGATGCTCCGCTACCTGACCGAGCGGTTGCCGGTCATGGTGACCCCGAAATGGGTCCACACCCGCATCCAGCCGATCGCCATCCGCGACGTCCTCCGATACCTCGTCGCGTGCGCTGCACTGCCTGCCGACGTCAACCGGCGCTTCGACATCGGCGGTCCGGACGTGCTGACGTACTTCGACATGATGCAGCGGTATGCCGCGGTCGCCGGCCTGCCGCGGCGGCGGGTGCTCCCGGTTCCGGTGTTGTCGCCGTCGCTGTCGAGCCACTGGGTCGGGCTCATCACTCCAGTCCCGGCCAGCCTCGCGCGGCCGCTCGTCGAGTCGCTCCGCAACACGGTGGTGGCGTCGGAGTCCGACATCACGTCGTACGTGCCGGACCCGCCGGAGGGCCTGATCGGATTCGACCGCTCGGTCGAGCTCGCCCTCACCAAGATCCAGGATCTCGACGTGCCGACTCGCTGGTCCTCCGCGTCGACGGCCGGCGCTCCGGCCGAGGGCTTGCCGACGGATCCGGACTGGGCCGGTGGTTCGCTCTACACCGATGAGCGGTCCCGCGAGGTCCACGCGAGCCCTGAGCATCTCTGGACGATCATCGAGGGCATCGGCGGCCGGAACGGTTGGTACTCATGGGCGCTGGCCTGGTGGGTGCGCGGCCTCCTCGACCGAGCCGTCGGCGGACCGGGCTTGCGGCGAGGGCGGCGCAGCGATCGTGACCTGGTGGTCGGCGACGCACTGGACTTCTGGCGGGTCGAGGAGACCGACGGCCGTACGTTCCTCCGCCTCCGAGCCGAGATGAAGCTGCCCGGCCTTGCCTGGCTCGAGCTCCGGGTCGGGTCCACCGACGGCGGTACGACGACGTTCCACCACCGGGCGTTGTTCCATCCCAAGGGACTCCTCGGCCACCTCTACTGGTGGTCGATCTATCCGTTCCACGGCATCATCTTCGGTTCGATGCAGAAGAACATCGCCAAGGCGGCCGAGGCGCTGGAGGGGTAGAGCCGCTCGACAGGCGGAACCCCGCGACCTTTGAGACGATCGCCTCGGGGGAGAGGGAGCGTCAAACATGGGAGACGTGCATGCCGCCGGCGAACAGGCTCGGCACAGCGACACGATGCGGGCGGCCGCCCGGGTCGGTCTGGTCGCCTACGGCCTGGTGCACCTGCTCATCGCGTGGATCGCGCTGCAGGTCGCGTGGGGCGAAGCCGGCGAGGCAAGCCACGACGGCGCCCTCCACGAGCTAGCGAGGCAACCGCTGGGCGAGCCCCTGATGTGGGTTGCGGCATTCGGACTCTGGGCGCTGGCTGCCTGGCAGGTCATGACCGCAATCTGGGGCCATCGCTCCGTGTTCGACGACAAGCACCGGGGCATCAAGCGGCTCGGCGCGGTCGGTCGCGCCATCGTGTACACCGCGATTGGAGTGTCGGCCGCCCGTACCGCTTCGGGTTCGGGCGGCAAGAGTGAGGACGCCAAGGGGGAGGACCTGACCTCGCGGTTGCTGTCGGCGCCGGCCGGCCGTGCCCTCGTCGCCGCGGTCGGCGTCGCGATCCTGGCCGTCGCGGTCGCCCATGTGCACCGCGCCCTCAGCGACCACTTCACCCACGACCTCCAGGCCCAGGCCACGAGCGGTCCCTCCGGATCGGCCGTCCTGCTGGCCGGACGGGTCGGCTATGTCGGCAAGGGCGCGGCGATCGGCGTCGTCGGCGTGCTGTTCGGCTGGGCCGCGCTCTCGTACGATCCCGACAAGGCCGGCGGTCTGGACGACGCACTCAAGACGGTCCGCGACCAGCCCTACGGGCCGTACCTGTTGACCTTCGTGGCGATCGGCCTCGCCGCATTCGGGCTGTTCTGCTTCGCCTGGGCCCGGTACGTGCGCACCCGCTGATCGCCTGGGTTGCGAGCGACAACCGGTCGCAACAGGATGGTGGCCATGGATCTCTTCCGCACCAAGTCCGTGGAACGCTCGATCGAGGAGACCGACGAGCCGGAGCACACGCTCAAGAAGGAGCTGTCGGCCTGGGACCTGACGTTCTTCGGCGTCGGGGTGGTGATCGGCACCGGCATCTTCGTGCTGACCGGCCAACAGGCGCACGACAACGCCGGCCCCGCGATCGTGATCTCGTTCGTCCTGGCCGGCATCGCCTGCGGGCTCGCGGCCCTTTGCTACGCCGAGTTCGCGTCGACGGTGCCCGTGGCCGGCAGTGCGTACACGTTCTCGTATGCCACCCTCGGCGAGCTGATCGCCTGGATCATCGGCTGGGACCTGGTGCTCGAGCTGGCTCTCGGTGCAGCGGTCGTGGCACGGGGCTGGTCGGCGTACCTGCAGGATCTGTTCGACCTGCCGACCTGGCTGGCCGGCGATGACGCCAAGCCCGACATCGGCGCCATCGCGATCGTGCTGGGGCTCACCGTCATCGGCGTGCTGGGCACCAAGCTGTCCGGCCGGTTCACCGGGGCGCTCGTGATCCTCAAGGTCAGCGTCGTGATGTTCGTGGTGATCGCGGGGCTCTTCTTCGTCAAGTGGGCCAACTACCAGCCGTTCGTCCCCGACTCCGAGCCGGCCGCCGGTGGCAAGGGCGCCGATCAGACGCTGCTCCAGGGCCTCTTCGGCGTCGACCCCACAGCCTTCGGCGCGTACGGCATCATCGCCGCCGCCTCGGTCGTCTTCTTCGCCTACATCGGGTTCGACATCGTCGCGACGTCGGCAGAGGAGACCAAGAATCCGCAACGCGACGTCCCGCGCGGCATCCTCGGGTCGCTGGCCATCTGCACCGTGCTCTACATGCTGGTGTCGTTCGTCATCACCGGCATGCTGAAGTACAGCGACGACCGTATGAGCACCGCCGCGCCGCTGGCCGAGGCGTTCGACGCCAACGGTGCCGGGTGGGCGTCGAAGATCATCTCGACGGGTGCCGTGGCGGGCCTGACCACGGTCGTCCTGGTGCTGATGCTGGGCCAGGCCCGCGTGCTGTTCGCGATGTCCCGCGACGGCCTGCTCCCGGTGTCGCTGGCGAAGGTGCATCCGCGGTTCGGCACGCCCTACCGGATCACGATCATCACGGGTCTCTTCGTCGCGGTCCTCGCCGGCGTCGTGCCGCTGTCGGAGCTGTCCAAGCTCGTCAGCATCGGCACGTTGTTCGCGTTCGTGCTGGTGTCGGCCGGCGTCATCATCCTTCGGCGCACTCGCGGCGACCTGCACCGCCCGTTCCGGGTGCCGGCCGTCCCGTGGGTCCCGGCCCTGTCGATCCTCTCGTGCGTATGGCTGATGGTGAACCTCTCGATCGAGACGTGGGTGCGGTTCCTCGTCTGGCTGGTGATCGGGTTCATCGTCTACTTCCTCTACGGCTATCGCGGCTCCCGCCTGGGTCGAGGTCTCAAGCAGGCACCTGCCAGGGAGGACGCAGTGCCCTCGGTCGAGTGAGAGCACCGATCCCCTGTCCACAGATCTCGTCGAGGGTCTCCTGTCTGCTCGCAGGTCGACGTACGCTCGACGCATGGGTACGCATCCTGGGGACGGCCGCAAGGTCGCGCAGCTTCGCAACGATGTCGACGACATCTACGACATGCTCGGTGGCATCAACGCGACGCTCGACCAGCACACCGCGACCCTTGAGCAACACACCGCGACGCTTGACCAACACACCGCGACCCTCGACCAACACACCGCGACCCTGTCCGATCACGGGGCGAAGCTCGACCACATCATCGACATCCTGACGCCGGACTGATCGCGGTCACGAAGCCGCGATGATGTGACCGGATGAGCACGCAGACCGTCATGGAGGTCGCCGATGGCGTCCACTTCGTGCAGGGCAAGGCCGCCAACTGGACTCTGCTCACCGACGACGATGGGCTCACACTCGTCGATGCCGGCTATCCGGGTGACCTCGAAGCCGTGCTGTCGTCGATCGAGCAGATCGGACGCTCGATCGACCAGCTCGCTGCGGTCCTGGTGACACACGCACATGTCGACCACATCGGCTCGCTGCCGAAGCTGCTCGCGGGGCGCGACGTGCCAGTGCTGACCTCCCAGACCGAGGCCCGGCATGCGCGCCGTGAGTTCCTCGAGCAGGCAACGCCCCTGCAGGTCGCCTCGGCCGCGTGGCGGCCGCGCGTGCTCGCCTGGTCGCTGCACGTCATGGCTTCAGGAGGTCTGACCAAAGCCGGGGTGCCAGAGGCGCGAGCGTTCGCGGTGGGCCCGCTCGACGTGCCGGGACGGCCCGTCCCGATCGTGACGCCGGGGCACACCAGCGGCCACACCTGCTACCACCTGCCACACGCCGGGGTCCTCATCACCGGCGATGCGCTCGTCACGGGACACCCGACTGTCGCACGTACCGGACCTCAGCTGCTCGCGGGGATGTTCCATCACGACATCGCGGACAACCGCGACTCGCTCGACCTGTTGCGCCCGTTGAGCGGCGACGTGCTGCTGCCGGGACACGGCGCTCCGTGGCACGGGTCCTACGCCGACGCCGTCGACCAGGCGCTCGGCCGGGCGTAGTCAGGCCCAGGAAGCCGCGGCCACCTCGCGAGCGACATGATGACGGCCACGCGGCACGATCATCGGCGTGCCGCTGACCGGGTCGGGCACGACGTCACATGCCAGACCGAACACGTCGGTCACCACCGTCGCGTCGATGACGTCGATCGGCGAGCCCTCAGCGACGATCACGCCTTGCTTCATCGCGATGATGTGGTCGGCGTAGCGGCAGGCCAGATTGAGGTCGTGCAGCACGATGACGATCGTCTTGCCCGATTCGCGATTGAGATCGGTCAGCAGGTCGAGGAGCTCGACCTGGTGGTTGATGTCGAGGAATGTCGTCGGCTCGTCCAGCAGCAGGAGATCGGTGTCCTGCGCCAGCGCCATCGCGACCCACACGCGCTGGCGCTGACCACCGGAGAGCTCCGCGATGTTGCGGTCGGCGAGGTCGGCTGTGCCGGTGGCCTCCAGCGCGCCGGCGACCGCGCGGTCGTCCTCGGCGCTCCACTGGCGGAACCAGCCCTGGTGCGGATAGCGGCCGCGGCCGACCAGGTCGCCGACCGTGATGCCATCGGGTGCGACCGGCGACTGTGGCAACAGGCCGAGAACCTTGGCGACGTCGATGCTCTTGAGGTCGTGCACGGACTTGCCGTCGAGGATCACCTGGCCGCTGCGGGGGCGCAACAGTCGGGCGAGGCCACGCAGCAGCGTCGACTTGCCGCAGGCGTTGGCTCCGACGATCACCGTGATCCGCCCATCGGGGATCACGACGTCGAGGTCACGCACGATGTCGACATCTGAATAGCCGAGCGTGAGGTTCTTGGCGCGCAGGTCGTGGGTCATCCGCCGCGTCCTTCCCGGTTGACCGTGGCGAGGAGCCAGATCAGGTATGGGGCACCGATGATGCCCGTGATGACACCGGTCGGCAGGTCGACCGGGACGACGTGATGGGCCACCAGGTCGGCGCCCAGCACGATGATGGAGCCGACGAGGCCGGCCGCCATGATGCCACCGCCGCTGTGCCCGACGATGCGCTGGGCGATCGGGCCGGCGATCAGGGCGACGAACATGATCGGGCCGGCCACCGCGGTGGCGAAGCCGATCAGGATGATCGCGACGGCGATGAGGGCCAGGCGGCTCATCTCGACGTGAGCACCCAGCGCCGTGGCAGTGTCGTCGCCGAGCTCGAGCACTCGCAGAGGTCGTTGCAGCAGGAGCGCCGCAGGGACCAGCACCAGCAGGGCGGCGATCAGCATCCGCAGCTCGGTCGACCCGGCCTGGCCGACCGTGCCGACGAGCCAGGTCATCGCCTGCCGTGCTTCGTAGAGCTCCGCCCGCGCGACGATGTAGCCGACGATCGACATCATGAACTGGGACAGCCCGATGCCGATCAGGACGAACCGGTAGCCCGAGATGCCGTCACGCCACGCCAGCAGATAGATGATGCACGCGCTGACCAACGCGCCGGCGAGGGCCGAGGCGGAGATCATCGAGCTGCCGGCACCGAACAGGATGATCGAGGACACCGCGAACATGCTGGCGCCCGACGAGATGCCGACGAAGTCGGGCGATGCGAGTGGGTTGCCGAGCAGCTTCTGGAACAGCAGTCCCGACACCCCGAGCGCGAAGCCGACCGCGAGCCCTGCGGTCGCGGTGGGCAGCCGCAGGTCACGCACGATGAAGTCGACCGATGGCTCGTCGCGCAGGTGGAACGCCGAGGTGATGACGTCCCACGCCGGCACATAGAAGCTGCCGACCATCATCGTGAGGATGAACAGCGCGAACGCCACCACCACGAGCGCTGCGGTCGCCGAGCGAGTACGGACGCGACCCCTCGGACCGTATGTCTTGGAGGAGGCCGCGTCAGTCGAAAGGTGATTGATCACAGCTCCGCCAGATTGCGATAGCGGACGAGCACGATGAACGCCGGGGCACCGAGCACGCCCAGCACGACGCCCACCTGCAGCTCGCCCGGCGAGATCAGGAGGCGGCCCACGATGTCCGCGGCGAGCAGCACGATCGGGGTCAGGATCAATGAGTACGGCAAGATCCAGCGGTAGTCCGGGCCACAGATGAAGCGAGCCAGGTGCGGCACGATCAGTCCCACGAGGACGATCGGCCCGCACGCCGCCGTCGCCGCGCCGCACAGCACCGCGACGGTCACGAACAGCAGCAGCCGGGTCAGCCGGAGCCGCTGGCCGAGCGCCAGTGCGAGGTCCTCGCCAAGGGCCAGCCCGTTGAGCGCGCGGCCGGTCAACATCGCCACGATCAGCCCGAGCGCGATGAACGGCGCGGTCTGCCAGAACACCGGCATGTAGCGACCGGCCAACGAGCCGACCTGCCAGAAGCGCAGCTCATTGAGGGCATCGACATTCGTCATGACGATCGCCGAGGTGAGCGACGTGAGGACCGCCGTCACCGCCGCACCCGCGAGGGCGAGCTTGACCGGCGTCGCCCCCTCGCGGCCGAACGACGCGATGCCGTAGACCGTCACGGTCGCGACTCCAGCGCCGAGGAAGGCCAGCCAGACATACCCGATGACCCCTTGGACGCCGAGGATCATGATGCCGGCCACGATGAACGCCGCAGCGCCGGCGTTGATGCCCATGATCCCGGGATCAGCCAGCGGGTTGCGGGTCACACCCTGCAGGATCACCCCGCTCAGGCCCAGCGCGGCGCCGGCGAACACGCCGATGAGGGTGCGCGGCACGCGCATCTCGCGGATCACCGTCTCCGACGCCGAACCGCGATCGAATTCGGTGAACGCCTTCCAGATCGTCGACACGCCGACTCCGCGCGAGCCCAGCGTGACGCTGAAGAAGCACACCACGAGGAGTACGCCGACGAGCACGACGAGACCAGCCGCGAGACCAGCCCCCGGGCGATGCCGGGGAGCGGTCTCACGACTGGCAGTCGGCGTCTCGAGCAGCGTCATGCGAGGTCGGCGTCGGCCTTCTGGATCGCCGCCGTGAGCTGGGTCAGCTGCGTGGCGTAGTCACCGTAGGTGTGCATCCAGTACGCCGGCCAGGGCACGTACGCCTTGGCCTTGGCCGCCTTGATGTTCGACCAGGTGGGCTGCTTCTCACCCTGCTTGAGCGTGGACGCGTACGACCGATCGTCGATCAGCAGCAGGTCGGGCTGGTACTTGTCGGCGTTCTCCCAGCTCAGGTTCTCCCAGTAGGGGAAGCCCTTGTCCGGCTTGTCGGGGTTGATGACGTCGAGGCCCCAACGCTGGAAGTCGAGCAGCTCGGGCGCGTACTTGGGGTTGGCGACATAGAGCAGGTCGTCAGACGGCGAAACCGCGAGAACCGTCAGGCCGGGCTTGGCCGCGACGGCCTTCTTGAACGCGGTCCGTGCGGCCTTGAACGCCTTCTTGTCGGCGGCGATCTTGGGGTCGTCGACATCGGCGCCGAGCGACACCGCGAGCTTCTCGTAGCCCTCGGCGAGCGTCTCGATCGAGTCGCCCTGGGCGACGCCGACGATCGGGGCCAGGTCGAGGAGCTTCTTGCTCTTCGCCTTGACCCCTTCCTCCAGGCCGCTGTAGGCCTTCTCGGCCGGCCACCAGTCGGCGACGATCAGGTCCGGCTTGAGCGATGCGGCCTTCTCGACGTCGATCTCGCCCCAGGTCTCGCCCAGGATCGTGATTCCCGACAGGTCGAGGCCCTTGAGGTTGGGGTCGTCCTTGGGCTTGGTGTTGGCGTAGATGCCGACCGGCTTGATGCCGAACGACATCAGCGCCGCCGCCTCGGCGCCGCCGGCGATGATGCGCTTGGGCGTCGAGTCGAGCTTGACGGTCTTGCCGTTGCCGGAGGTGAACGACCACGGTCCGCTGCTCGCCGAGTCGTCTGACGACGCACTGGTGCCGCAGCCGGCAAGGACGGTGGTGGCGAGCAGAGCGGCGAGCGCTCCGCCCGCGAGACGGCGTACGTACGACACGGACATGCCTTTCGTCAGGGGGACGCAGGTCACCCTAACTTAGGATTGGCTTACCTTGCCAGCCGGGGTCAGTCCTTGGAGCGTTGGCGGAACGCCCGCAGCGCCAGCGGCGCGAAGATCGCCGTCAGCAGCAGCGACCACACGATCGAAGCGAGCACGGCATTCTGCAGCGGCCACGCGGCATCCGACGGGACCGCCGGGGTGTTGCCCCACAGTTCGCGGCAGGCCTGCGTCAGCGCCGACACCGGGTTCCACTCGGCGATGAAGCGCAGCCACGACGGCATGTGCTCGGTCGGCGCGAACGTGTTGGCCACGAACGTCAGCGGGAACATCACCGTGAACATGAAGCCCTGCACCGCCTCGACGGTGCGCATCAGCGAGCCGACCCAGATGCCGAGCCAGATCATCGCGAAGCCGAAGAGCAGGAGCAGCACGAACGCCAGGACGCCGTTGACGATGCCGTCACGGATGCGCCAGCCGATCAACACGCCGGTCACACCCATCACGGCGATGCCGATGCTGGAGTGGATGAGGCTGGAGATGCTGCGCCCGACCAGCACGGACGAGCGCGAGATCGGCAACGACTTGAGCCGGTCGACGATGCCCTTCTGCAGGTCGTTGGTGAGGCCCATGGCCACGACCGCCGACGAGAAGACCATGGTCTGCGCCATGATGCCCGGGAGCAGGAACTCCTTGTAGGGAATGTCACCCGGCGGGTCGATCGAGCCGCCGAACACGTAGGCGAACAGCAGGACGAACATGATCGACTGGACCGTCACGTCCATCAACATCTCGGGCATGCGCTTGATGTGGATCAGGTTGCGCCACACCACCGTCGTCGAGGCACGGAGCAGCGACGGCGGGCTGATGGGCGGGCGGGTGTTGGACGACATCGTGGTCATGACAGCACCTCCTCTTCTTCGAACTGGGCCTCGAGGTCATCGACCTCTTCGGCCTTGTGGCCGGTGAGGTGCAGGAACACGTCGTCGAGGCTGGGACGCTTGAGTCCCAGGTCGTCGACCTGGATCCCGCTGTCCTCGAACACATGCGCCATGCGGGTCATGTCGCTGAGGCCGGAGGCCTTGGCGGTGATGCGGCGGGAGGTCTCGTCGACGTGCACCTCGCTGGAGACCGTGCGAGTGAGGTCGGCGGCGCGCTGCAGGTCCGCAACGTCGGTCACCGTGACGACGACGCTGGCGGCACCGGCCTGGTCCTTGAGCTGCGTGGGCGTGCCGGCTGCGATGACCTTGCCCTTGTCGATCACGACGATGTCGTCGGCGAGGTGGTCAGCCTCCTCGAGGTATTGGGTCGTGAGCAGCAACGTCGTGCCGTCGCGGACCAGCCCGCGCAGGACCTCCCACAGCTCGGTGCGGCTGCGCGGATCCAGTCCCGTCGTCGGCTCGTCGAGGAACAGCACCGGCGGTGCGGCGATCAGGCTGACCGCCAGGTCGAGGCGCCGGCGCATACCGCCGGAGTAGGTCTTGGCCGTGCGGTTGGCGGCCTCGGTCAGCGAGAACCGCTCGAGCAGCTCGTCGGAGGCTTGTGCGACGTACTTCTTGGGCAGGCCATAGAGCCGACCGATCAGCTTGAGGTTCTCACGAGCCGTCAACAGCTCGTCGACCGTCGCGGCCTGGCCGGTCAGGCCCATGCTGCGGCGCACGGCGTCGGGCTCCTTGAGGACGTCGTGCCCGGCAACGCGGCCCGTGCCGCTGGTCGGGACGCTCAACGTGGTGAGCATGCGGACCGTGGTGGTCTTGCCGGCTCCGTTGGGACCGAGCAGCCCGAGCACGGTGCCCTCGGGCACGACAAAGCTGACGCCGTCGACTGCGGCGTTGTCGCCGAATCGTTTGACGAGGTCTATTGCCTCGACTGCCGGAGCAGACATGATGTTCCTTCCACAGAAAAGTAAGGTTTCAGCCTAACGCTTTGTTCCTACTAGGAATAGCACGCGGCACTGACACTTTTCGACGAATTCCTGCCGCGCTCGATGTCCCCATTCTCAAACCTCAACTTTTGTTGAGGTCAAGTTCGCCCGGACGCAGACATGCAGAACGCCCGCAGGATGACCTGCGGGCGTTCTGGACTAGTGCGTGCGTTGCGTCGACCTCAGGCGAACAGCTCGCCGTTCTTGGCCTTGTCGAGCAGCAGAGCCGGGGGCTCGAAGCGATCGCCGTACGTGGCGGCGAGCTCCTGCGCCCGCTCGGTGAACGCCTCGACGCCGATCCGGCCGTCCGGCGCCTCGTAGCCGTTGATGTACTGCAGCGCACCACCCAACAGCGGAGGGAAGCCGATGCCGAAGATCGAGCCGATGTTGGCGTCGGCGACCGTACGGAGGACACCCTCCTCGAGGCAGCGCACCGTGTCGAGCGACATGACGAAGACCAGGCGATCCTTGAGGTCCTGGAACTCCGGCTGCTCGGCGGCGGCGGGGAAGTGCTCGGCGAGGCCGGGCCACAGGCCCGTGCGCTTGCCGTTCTCGTCGTAGTCGAAGAAGCCCTTGCCGACCAGCTTGCTCGTGCGGCCCAGCTCGATCATCTTGTCGATGACCTCCTCAGAGCCCGTACGGACCCAGGTGCCGCCCTCGTCCTCGACCGCCTTCTGCGACGCGACCCGGATCTTCTTCATCAGCTCGAGGTTGAGCTCGTCGCTGATCTGGATCGGGCCGGTCGGGAACCCGGACTGGGTCGCCGCGCGGTCGATCGAGACCGGGTTGACGCCCTCGGCCAGCATGCCGAGGCCCTCGTTGATGTAGTGCCCGATGACCCGGCTCGTGAAGAACCCGCGGCTGTCGTTGACGACGATCGGCGTCTTCTTGATCGCCTGGACGTAGTCGAGCGCGTGCGCGATCGTCTCGTCGTTGGTCTTGGCGCCGGCGATGATCTCGACCAGCGGCATCTTGTCGACCGGCGAGAAGAAGTGGATGCCGATGAAGTCCTCGGGACGCGTGACGCCTTCGGCGAGGCCCGTGATCGGCAGTGTCGAGGTGTTGGAGCCCAGCAGCGCGTCGGGGTTGACGACCGGCTCGAGCTCGGCGAACACCGAGTGCTTGAGCTCGACCGACTCGAACACGGCCTCGACGACGAGGTCGCAGCCCTTGAGGTCGGCGTAGTCAGCGGTCGGCGTGATCAGTGCGAGGAAGGCGTCCTTCTTCTCCTGCGTGATGCGGCCCTTTTCGAGCTGCTTGTCGAGGAGCTTCTCGCTGTATGCCTTGCCCTTCTCGGCGGCCTCGATGCTGACGTCCTTGAGGACGACCTCGATGCCGGCCTTGGCCGAGACGTACGCGATGCCGGCGCCCATCATGCCGGCGCCGAGCACGGCGACCTTGGTGAACTTCTTGGGCTCGATGCCCGCCGGGCGCGAGCCGCCGGCGTTGATCGCGCCGAGGTCGAAGAAGAACGCCTGCGTCATGTTCTTGAACTGCTGGCCGATCAGGAGCTCGACGAGGTAGCGCGACTCGATGCGCGACGCCGTGTCGAAGTCGACCTGCGCCCCCTCGACCGCGGCGCTCATGATGGCGCGCGGAGCCTTGTAGGCCGCGCCCTTGATCTGCTTGCGCAGGTTCGAGGGGAACGCCGGCAGGAACTGCGCGAGCTTCGGCGACGACGGGGTGCCACCGGGCATGCGGTAGCCCTTGCGGTCCCACGGCTGCGTCGCAGCTTCCTCGTTTCCGGCGTTGGCGTCGATCCACGCCTTGGCGGCGGAGATGAGCTCGTCCTGCGTTGCGACGATCTCGTCGACCAGGCCCTTGTCCTTGGCCTGCGCCGGCTTCATGCGGGGGCCCTGCAGCAGGATGTTGAGCATCGCGTCCTGGATGCCGAACATGCGGACCGTACGCGTGACGCCGCCGCCACCGGGCAGCAGGCCGAGCGTCACCTCGGGCAGGCCGATCTCGTAGCCGCCGTCGACGGCGATGCGGTGGTGCGTCGCCAGCGCGATCTCAAGTCCGCCACCGAGGGCGGCACCGTTGATGGCCGCGACGACGGGCTTGCCGATCGTCTCGAGCTTGCGCAGCGACGCCTTGATGCCCTCGACGTTGTCGAACAGCGCGGGCGCGTCCTCAGGCTTGGCCTGGGTCATGAGCTTGAGGTCGCCGCCGGCGAAGAAGGTCTTCTTCGCCGAGGAGACGATGACGCCCTTGACCTGCTCGCCGTCGGCCGCGATGTCTGCGGCGAGCTGGTCGATGGCCTTGGCCATCGAGTCGGCGTACGCCTGGTTCATCGTGTTGGCGCTCTGACTGGGGTCATCGAGGATCAGGTTGGCGATCCCGTCCACGAGTTCGTAGCGGACGGCTTCAGTGGTGCTGGTCATGTGGGTGTCCTAGTCCGTTTCAGATTCGTTCGACGACGGTCGCGATGCCCATGCCGCCGCCGACGCAGAGCGTGGCGAGGCCGTAGCGCAGGTCGCGGCGTTCGAGCTCGTCGATCAGGGTGCCGAGGATCATGGCGCCAGTCGCGCCGAGCGGGTGGCCCATCGCGATCGATCCACCGTTGACGTTGGTGCGGTCGTGCGGGAAGTCGAGGTCCTTCATGAGGCGCATCGCGACGGCGGCGAATGCCTCGTTGATCTCGAGCAGGTCGATGTCGTCGACCGTCAGGCCGGCCTTGTCGAGCGCCTTGCGGCACGCCGGGGCGGGGCCCGTGAGCATGATCGTCGGGTCGGCGCCGGAGACGGCGGTCGAGACGATGCGCGCCCGCGGCGTCAGACCGTGGCGCTTGCCGGCCGCTTCGTTGCCGATCGCGACGAGCGCTGCACCGTCGACGATGCCGGACGAGTTGCCGGCGTGGTGGACGTGGTTGATGCGCTCGATGTCGTGGTACTTCTCCAGCGCCACCGCGTCGAAGCCGCCCATGTCGCCGATGCCGGCGAACGAGGCGGGCAGGCCGGCGAGGCTCTCGGCCGTCGTGCCCTCGCGGACGAACTCGTCGTGGTCGAGGATCGTGAGGCCGTTGGCGTCCTTGACCGGGATGACCGACTTGGCGAAGTAGCCGTTGGCGATCGCCTTGGCGGCCCGCGCCTGCGACTCAGCGGCGAACGTGTCGACGTCCGTACGGCTGTAGCCCTCGATCGTCGCGATCAGGTCGGCGCCGATGCCCTGCGGCACGAACGCGGTGTCGAAGGCCGTACGCGGGTCCATCGCCCACGCGCCACCGTCGGTGCCCATCGGCACGCGGCTCATCGACTCGACGCCACCGGCGAAGATCAGGTCTTCCCAGCCGGAGCGGACGCGGCCCGCTGCCTGGTTGACCGCCTCGAGGCCCGAGGCGCAGAAGCGGTTGAGCTGGACGCCGGCGACCGTGTCGGGCAGACCCGCGGCGAGCGCGGCGGTCTTGGCGATGTCGGCGCCCTGGTCGCCGACCGGGGAGACCACACCGAGCACGACGTCGTCGACCCCGTTGGGGTCGAGCGTCGGGTTGCGCTTCTGGATCTCCTCGATCAGGCCCGTGATCAGCGAGATCGGCTTGACCTCGTGCAGTGATCCGGTCTTCTTGCCGCGACCTCGCGGGGTGCGGATGGCGTCGTAGACGTAAGCCTCGGTCATAACTGGTCCTCGCAGAATCAGGTGAAAGACGTGCCACCACTGGTACATCTCGGTGGGACAACCCCGATTGTGACACCAGCACTGTCAAAGTTCTAGCGGCCGGCCTGTGGGCCGCGTCACGTGCCGCCCCGGTGGCATAGTCTCTGCACCATGACCGCCGCACCCCCCGAGATGAGCGTCGAGCAGCTTGCCTCGCGCGTCGGCATGACGGTGCGGACCGTACGTTTCTATGCCGGCCGTGGACTGATCCCGCCGCCCCGTCGCGAAGGCCGCAACGGCTACTACGGGCCCGACCACATCGCCCGGCTCGAGCTCGTCCGCGAGCTGCAGGCGCACGGTTTCACGCTCTCGGCGATCGAGGGCTACCTCGAGAACATCCCGTCCGACGCGACCCCCGAGCAGGTCGCGCTGCACCGCACGCTGCTCGCACCGTGGATGGCCGACCGGCCGGAGGAGCTCGACCGTGAGGCCTTGGAGCTGCGGGCCGGGCGCGAGCTCGATGACCACGCGCTCGAGATGTTGATCGCCCTGGGCGTCCTCGAGCCGACGCCGACCGAGGACGTGTTCCGGGTCGCGCCGGCGCACCTCGCCGTCGGCATCCAGTTCATCGAGACCGACATGCCGATCGAGGTGGCACACGCCTCACGCCGGATCTTCGACGCCGCCGGCAAGGCGGTGGCCGAGGAGATCACCGAGGTGTTCCGCACGCTGTGGTGGCCGCAGCTCCGGTCATCCGGACGCACGGCTGAGGACATCACGGCCCTCGTCGAGCGCTTCAAGCCACTCACGATCCAGGCGCTCGTCACGGCATACGAGACCGCGGTCGACGAAGCCAAGCGCGAGACGATCCGCCGAAGGACCGAGAGCAGCTGACGTCCCATGCCGTACGTGGTCAACCGGATCGATGGCGTGCGGACGTACTACGAGGAGTGGGGCGGCGACGGCCCGCCCGTGGTGGCATACACCGGCTTCGGTGACCCGCTCGAGGATGCACAGGAGAACCCACTCGTGCTGGCGCTGGCCGCCGATCATCATCTTTACTTCGCCGACCACCGCGGCCAGGGGCGCAGCGACAAGCCGCACGACTCCGCCTCGTATGCGCTGGGCACGCGAGTCGGTGACACGACCGCCCTGTCTGGATCACCTCGGGCTGGACCGGGTGCACGTGCTCGGGTTCTCATGGGGAGCGAGGCTGGGATTCGCCATCGGCGAACACGCCCCCGAGCGCGTGAGCTCGCTGACGCTGTGCGGCAACCAGCCGTACGCGTGGGATGAGTCGTGGCCGTCCGTGCCGCTCCTGACCCGCGCACTCGACGCTGCCCAGACCGGCGGGATGCAGGCCTTCGTCGACGCGCTCGAGTCGGCGTTCGGCGACGAGCTCAGCCCGATCACGCGCGAGCGGGTCCTGGCCAACGATCCGCAAGCACTCAGGGCCGCGTTGCGGTCCGCGATGGCCGAAGGGGCGATCTCGGCGGATCTCTCGGCCTGGCAAGTGCCATGCCTGATCTATCTGGCACCAGCGACGACATGCGTGCCAACGCCGAGCGAGCCGCAGCCGAGATCCCGAGCGCTCGCTTCCTGGCGCTGGAGGGACACACGCACCTGTCGGCCCCGTTTGAGGTCGACCAGGTCCTCCCCGCCGTTCGCGCGATGATCGCCGAGGCCGAGCGCCGCTAGAGGCCCATCGTGCGGCCGATGATCTCCTTCATGATCTCGGTCGTACCGCCGTAGATCGTCTGGATCCGGCTGTCGGTGTATGCCTTGGAGATCCGGTATTCGGTCATGAAGCCGTAGCCGCCATGCAGCTGCAGGCACTTTGCTGCCGCCTTGTTCTGCAGCTCGGTGGTCCACCACTTGCCCATCGCAGCTTCCTCGATCGTCAGCTCACCCTTGCCGAGCGCGACGATGCTCTTGTCGACGAATGCCTGGCCGATCTGCATCTCGGTCTCGAGCTCGGCGAGCACGAAGCGGGAGTTCTGGAACGAGCCGATCGGCTTGCCGAACGCCTTGCGCTCCTTGACGTAGTCGAGCGTCAGGTCGATGATCGCCCGGGTCGCGGCCATCGCACCGACCGAGATCGCGAGGCGCTCCTGGGGCAGCTTCTCCATCAGGTAGATGAAGCCCTTGCCCTCCTCGCCCAGCAGGTTGCCGGCCGGCACACGTACGTTGTCGAAGAACAGCTCGGCGGTGTCCTGCGCCTTGAGCCCCATCTTGTCGAGGTTGCGCCCGCGCTCGAAGCCCTCCATCCCGCGCTCGAGGACGATCAGCGAGACGCCCATGGCGCCGGCCTCGGGATCGGTCTTGGCCGCGACGATCACGAAGTCGGCCAGGATGCCGTTGGAGATGAACGTCTTGGCGCCGTTGACGACGTAGTGGTCACCGTCGCGCACCGCCGTGGTCTGGATCGCCTGGAGGTCAGAGCCCGTGCCCGGCTCGGTCATGGCGATCGCGGTGATCATCTCGCCGGTGCAGAACTTCGGCAGCCAGCGCTGCTTCTGCTCCTCGCTCGCGTACGACAGCAGGTAGCCCGACACCAGGTCGGTGTGCAGCACGAACCCGACGCCGCTGGCGCCGATCCGGATGATCTCCTCGTCGAGCACGGCGTTGAAGCGGAAGTCGTTCATGCCACCGCCGCCGTACTCCTCGGGCATCATGAAGCCCAGCAGGCCCAGCGCGCCGGCCTTCTCCCACAGCTCGCGCGGCACGATGCCGTCCTTCTCCCACTGGTCGTGGTGAGGCGCGATCTCCTTCTCGCAGAACGTGCGGACCGTCTCGCGGAACGCGTCGTGATCGGCCTCGAAGATTCCTCGCTGCATGATGTTCCTTCGTTCAGTCGGCCTGGACGGCGACGCCGTCGGCGATGAGCTGGTCGATGTCGGTGATGCCCCAGGCAGCGAGCGCTTCAGCGGTGTTGGCGCCGGGGCGCTCCGGCGGCGTGCTCAAGGTTGCCGGCGTCTGCGAGAACCGCGGCGCCGGGGCGGCCTGCACGACGCCGTCCTGTTCGACGTACGTCCCGCGGGCGACGTTGTGCGGGTGCTGCGCCGCCTCGTGCATGGGTACGACCGGGGCGACGCACGCGTCGGTGCCGTCGAACAACGCCGTCCATTCGGCCTGCGTCTTGGTGGCGAACGTCTCGGCGAGGACCTTGCGCAGCGCCGGCCATTGCGCGATGTCGTTGCGGTCCGGCAGGTCGTCGATCGCCAGCACCTCGGTCAGGACGGCGTAGAACCTCGGTTCGAGCGCGCCGACCGACATCCATCGACCGTCGGAGGTCTCGTAGACGTCGTAGTAGGGCGCACCCGAGTCGAGCAGGTTGGTGCCTCGCTCGGCTGGTCCAGAGGCCCGCGGCCTGCATCGACAGCTGCATCCCGAGCAGGTGCGCCGCGCCATCAGTGATCGCGGCATCGACGACTTGTCCCTCGCCGGTCGACCGGGCGTGCGTCAACGCTGCGAGCACACCCGTCACGAGATACATCGAGCCGCCGGCGAAGTCGCCGAGCAGGTTGAGCGGGATCTGCGGCGGCCCGCCGGCCCGGCCGATGGGGTCGAGCGCACCGGCGACGGAGATGTAGTTGACGTCGTGACCCGCGGTCTGCGACAACGGCCCGTCCTGGCCCCAGCCGGTGATGCGGCCGTAGACGAGCGTGGGGTTGCGGGCGTGGCACGCGTCCGGGCCGAGTCCCAGGCGCTCGGTCACGCCGGGCCGGAAGCCCTCGATCAGGATGTCGGCCCGCTCGACGAGCTCGAGCACGACCTCGACGGCGCGGGGGTCCTTGAGGTTGAGCGCAACGGATGGACGGCCGCGGCTGAGCACGTCCTGGGCGGTCGGCACCACCAGACCGGCACCACCCGGTCGATCGATGCGGATGACGTCGGCACCGAGGTCGGCCAGCAGCATGCCGGCGAACGGGCCGGGACCGATTCCGACGAGCTCGACGACGCGTACGCCCTGCAGCGGGCCGGTGCGTGGGTTGGTCACAGCCTCGATTGTGACAGTGGCACTGTCACGGTTGCAAGTGACCCCCGTTACATACCAACGGTATGGGTATGTGTCATCATCGGTGTCACGTTCGGGAAAGGAACCGCATGACGACTCGACTCGCGTACACCCGCAAGGGCTCCGGTGAGCCTCTCCTGCTGATCCATGGCATCGGGCATCGCCGGCAGGCGTGGGACCCCGTGCTCGACCGGCTGGCTGAGTCGTACGACGTCATCGCGATCGACCTGGCGGGGTTCGGCGAGTCCGAGCCCTACCCGGACGGCACGGCGTACTCGATGGACAGTGCGTGCCGCATCATCGGCGAGAACCTCGACGAGTGGGGCGTGTCCGACCCGCATGTCGTCGGCAACTCGCTGGGCGGCGCGATCGCGCTCGAGATGGGTGCGCGCGGGATGGCGCGCTCGGTCACCGCGCTCAGCCCGGCCGGCTTCTTCCGCAGACCTCGTCGATCGCCTGGTCGCCCTCTTCGCTCTGATGCTGCTCAAGCTGCTGTCGTATCTTCCTCTGGCGCTCGTACGCCCGATGCTGCGCAGTGCCACCGGCCGCCGGCTGGTGGGCAGGACGTTGTACGTGCATGGCGAACGGATCTCACCCGAAGACTTCGTCGGCGACACGCTCGCGCTGCGCAACGGCTCGGCGTTCTTCCCGACCTTCAGGGCCGGCTTCACCTACCGGTTCACGAGCCCGGTCAGCGTTCCGACGACGATCGCGTGGGCCACGCGCGACCAGGTGCTGGTCTTCGGCCAGTCCGCCCTCGCGCACGAGCGTCTGCCCAACGCGCAGCACGTCGCTCTGCCGCACTGCGGGCACGTCCCGATGATCGACGACCCTGAGCTGATCGTCCGGGTCATCGACAACACCGTCGCCGACGCCTCGGAGGAGTCCGAGCAGGCCGCGTAGAACCTCCTGAAATAGCTGTCGGCTCTGCGGCGTTGTGCTGGGCGTGGAGATCTTCGACTCGGTGGTGATCGGCGGCGGGCAGGCCGGACTGTCCTCGTCGTACCACCTGAAGAAGCGTGGCATCGAGCACGTGCTCCTCGACTCCAACCCGCAGCCGGGTGGCGCCTGGCAGCACCGCTGGGACGCCCTCACGATGCATGACGTGCACCGCGTCTCGGACCTGCCCGACGACCCGATCCCCGACGCCGCCGACACCGAGCGGGCCAACGCGTTCGTGCCGGCGTACTTCAAGGACTACGAACGTACGCACGACCTGCCCGTGATCCGCCCGGTGCAGGTCCGGTCAGTGCGCGACGACGACGGGCTGCTGCGCATCGACGGCGACCGCGGCACGTGGTTGAGCCGGACGCTCGTCAACGCGACCGGCACCTGGACGCGGCCGTTCATCCCCTACTACCCGGGTGCCGAGGCGTTCGTCGGCGAGCAGCTGCACACCGTCGACTACCCGGGTCCGGAGCACTTCCGCGGCAAGCGGGTCCTCGTCGTCGGCGGCGGCGCATCAGCGGTCCAGTTCCTCGGTGCGCTGCGCCCGATCACCGACACGATCTGGGTCACCCGCCGCGAGCCGGTGTGGCGGACCGATGAGTTCACCGCCGAGATCGGTCGTGAGGTGGTCGCGCGGGTCGAGGAGCGCGTACGCCAAGGGCTGCCCCCGCGCAGCGTCGTGAGCGTGACGGGTCTGATGCTCCGCGAGCAGGAGCGCGAGGCCGAGCGCCTTGGAGCGTACGAGCGCCGGCCGATGTTCAGCCGGATCGAGCCCGACGGTGTGCGCTGGGCTGACGGTACGTTCGAGCACGTCGACGTGATCCTCTGGGCGACGGGCTTTCGGCCCGCGATCGAGCACCTCGGTCCGCTGCACCTGCGCAGCCCGCGAGGCGGGATCCAGCTCGACGGCACGACGGCGGTTGCTGATCCACGGATCCAGATGGTCGGCTATGGGCCGTCCGCCAGCACGATTGGTGCCAACCGTGCTGGCCGGTCCGCGGCGCGAGGCGTCGCGGCGTGGCTCGCGTCAGAAGTGGTCGGCGAGCTCGCCTGACACCGGCGGCCACTCGCGCACCGTGACGGCTGCAGCCGTTACTGGCCGAGCGTCGCCAGGTCGATGACCTCGTCGGACGAGGGCGCCTCGACCGTCTCGACCTTGCTGTACGTGAAGTTGAGCGTGCCCTTGCCAGCTTCGGTCGTGACGAGGCTGACCGGCCGGCCGTCCTTCTTGTCGAAGTAGAACGTGCCGTCCTTGTCCTTCAGAGCGACGCAGTCGACGCCGTTGACCTTCTTCTCCTTGCCCTTCGTGACCTTGCCGTCGGGCTTGAGCAGCTCCTTGACGAAGTCATCCTTGGAGACGAAGCCTCCCAGCTCGGCGAAGTTCGGGTCGTTGGCGTCGATCACGACCCACTTGTCGCCGATCAGTGCGAGAGCCTCGGCCGGCGCGCCACTCGACTCGAAGAACGACTTGTCGGCCTTGAAGTACGACTTGCCGTCGGCCTTCAGCACCTCGAATGTCATGCCGCCGACGCCGATCGAGCCGGCCGCCGCCTCGCCCGCGAAGGAGAGGTCGACCTCGATCTCGCTGCCGGCCTCCTCGTCGCTAACCTTGCCCTGAACGTGACGAATTCCTCTTGGGCGAGCTGCTTCTTCGCCGCCGCGAGGATCTTGGTCGACGAGAGGCCGGCGACGCCCTCGTCGTCCGAGCCGCCACCGCCGCACCCGACGAGGACGAACGCCGAAGCGACGATGAGGGCTGACAGGCGTACGCGGACGGACATCGGATCTCCTTAGCGGTGGCGCCTCTGCTTGAGGCGCCGACGAATTCTTTCAGACACCCTCTCGTGCATGCCGGAACTTCGACAAATTCGTAATGTGCTCCGCATCTCGTTGCAATGCAACTCGTTGCATAGTACGGTCTCCGGCATGGCTCTGGAGCACGCGATCCTGGTGTCCCTCGCGGAGAAGTCCGCGTCGGGATATGAGCTCGCGCGCCGATTCGACGCCTCGATCGGCCACTTCTGGAAGGCCAGCCACCAGCAGATCTACAAGGTGCTCGGTCGCATGGAGTCCGACAAGTGGGTCGAGGCGCACCTCGTCGAGCAGACGGGCCGGCCGGACAAGAAGGTCTACGCCATCACGGCCGAGGGCCGCGACGAGCTCATGCGCTGGTCGTCGACACCGACACCGCACGAGAAGTACCGCAGCGAGCTCGCGGTCAAGGTCCGCGGGCTGCGATTCGGCGACCGCGACGCGGTGCTAGCGGACGTGCGCGCGCGCCGCGAGGTCCATGTCGCCCAGCTGGCGTACTACGAGACCAGCGCCGCGAAGCACTACCCCGACCCGTCGGCCATCGACGAGGACGAGCTCGGCGCCTACCTCGTGCTGCGTGGCGGCGTCATGCAGGAGCAGTTCGCGATCGCCTGGTGCGACGAGATCCTTCAGGCGTTCGGGGCGGATCGATGAGCGCGTACGCCGATCAGCAGCACACCCAGACCGATCACGATCGCCGTCGTGATGAGCACCGCGTGCACCCAGAAGAACGCCGTCGGTGCGCTGTGCCAGTGCTCGCCGTCCCACGCCCGGTCGTCGTCCACGATCGCCTTGGCGAACCGCGGCCAGATCACCACGTTGAACACGCCCGCGACGATGAGGAACCGGGCAGCCGTCTTGGAGATCACGCAGCCATCCCATCACAGGAGTCCTGATGAAACAGTTTCGCGCTGCTGTCGAGGCGGGTGACTTCGCCGCGCTCGGCGAGCTGCTCGCCGAGGACGTCGTGTTCCGCAGCCCCGTCGCCTTCAAGCCGTACGAAGGGCGCGCGATCGTCGCGGCGATCCTCCGCGGTGTCGGCCGGGTCTTCACCGACTTCCGGTACGTACGGGAGCTCGCCGACCCCGACGGACAAGGCTCCGCGCTGGTGTTCGAGACCGTTGTCGACGGCGTCAGCATCAATGGCATCGACCTGATCCGCACCAATGACGAAGGCCTGATCAGCGAGCTCACCGTGATGGTGCGGCCGCTGTCCGGCGCCAACGCCCTCGCTCAAGCGATGGGCGCCCAGTTCGACCAGATCCAGGCCGAAGCCCTGGCCCAGATGACCGGAGAGACCCGATGACGCCTTATCCCCATTTGCTTGAGCCGCTCGACCTCGGCCACACGACCTTGCGCAACCGGGTCATCATGGGCTCGATGCACACCGGCATGGAGGACCGCGCCAAGCACCTCCCGGAGCTCGCGGCCTACTTCGCCGAGCGCGCCAAGGGCGGCGTGGCGCTGTCGGTCACCGGCGGCTACGCGCCCAACTGGCACGGCTGGCTGCTCCCGTTCGGTTCGGTCATGACGTCGAAGCGGTTCGCCGACAAGCACCGGATCGTCACCGACGCGGTGCACGAGCACGACGGCAAGATCGCGATGCAGCTGCTGCACGCCGGGCGCTACGGCTATCACCCGTTCAAGCGCGCGGCGTCGGGCAAGCCGTCGCCGATCACGCCGATGGGCAAGCCCAAGGCGATGTCGACCAAGGAGGTCGACCAGACCATCACGGACTTCGCCGACTCGGCCAAGCTCGCGCGCCGGGCCGGCTACGACGGCGTCGAGATCATGGGCTCCGAGGGCTACCTGATCAACCAGTTCCTGACGGCGCGGACCAACGACCGTACGGACCGGTGGGGCGGCAGCGCCGAGAACCGCATGCGCTTCCCGGTCGAGATCGTCGAGCGCGTACGCGAGGCCGTCGGCGACGACTTCATCGTGATGTACCGGATGTCGCTGCTCGACCTCGTCGACGACGCGCAGAGCTGGGACGAGACCGTGACCCTGGCCAAGAAGATCGAGGCGGCCGGCGTCTCGATCATCAACACCGGCATCGGTTGGCACGAGGCCCGCATCCCGACGATCGTGACATCGGTGCCGCGCGGCGCGTTCTCGTGGGTCACCGGCAAGCTGCGGCCCGAGGTGTCGGTGCCGGTCGTGGCGTCCAATCGCATCAACACCCCCGAGATCGCCGAGGAGATCATCGCGTCGGGCCAGGCCGACCTCGTGTCGATGGCGCGGCCGCTGCTGTCCGACCCGTACTTCGTGGCCAAGGCTGCAGAGAACCGCGCCGACGAGATCAACACCTGCATCGCGTGCAACCAGGCGTGCCTCGACCACACGTTCCAGAACAAGCGGGCCAGCTGCATGATCAACCCGCGGGCGGGTCACGAGACCTCGCTCATCCTGTCCCCCACGCGTACGTCCAAGCGGATCGCCGTCGTCGGCGCCGGGCCCGCCGGGCTCGCGGCGGCGACCGAGCTGGCCGGCCGCGGGCACACCGTCGAGCTGTTCGAGGCGTTGCCGGAGGTCGGCGGCCAGTTCCGGCTCGCGATGCAGATCCCGGGCAAGGAGGAGTTCAAGGAGACGATCCGCTACTACTCCCGCCGCCTCGAGCTCGGTGGCGTCAAGGTCCACCTCGGCACCGCAGGCGACGGTCGACGAGCTCGCGAGCTTCGACGAGGTCGTCGTCGCGACCGGCGTCGAGCCGCGCATCCCGTCGGTGCCCGGAGTCGATCACCCCAAGGTCGTCAACTACCAGGACGTCATCCGGCACCGCGCTCCTGTCGGCCGCCGCGTCGCGGTCATGGGTGCGGGCGGCATCGGCTTCGACGTCTCGGAGTTCCTGTTGCACGAGCCCGACGAGTCGATCGAGCACTGGATGCAGCGCTGGGGCGTGACCGACCCCGAGCTCGAGCGCGGCGGCCTCGCGACCAAGCTCAAGGCCCCGCCGACGCGCGAGGTCGTCCTGCTGCAGCGCAAGACGACCGAGCTCGGCAAGGGCCTCGGCAAGACGACGGGCTGGGTGCATCGCCAGACCCTCAAGGACTCCGGCGTCGAGATGGTCAAGGGCGTCACGTACGACCGCATCGACGACGACGGCCTGCACATCACGGTCGCGACCGGGAAGGACTCGTCGGAGTCACGGGTGCTCGACGTCGACACGATCGTGCTGTGCACGGGCCAGGAGTCCGTACGCGATCTCATCGAGCCGCTCGAGGCGCTGGGCAAGCCGGTGCACGTCATCGGCGGTGCCGACGTGGCCGCCGAGCTCGACGCCAAGCGCGCGATCAAGCAGGCCACGGAGCTCGCCGCCAGGCTGTGAACGGGTTGCCGGTTTCCCATGAGGCCTCCTACTTTTGTCACGCACCCCGGGTTACAGCGCTGGGAGAGTGACAAACTCCCTAGGCCTCATGGGAAACCGTCACGCCGTCACCTAGGACAAGCTCCGCGCTGACTATCGGGAATGGTTGCGGGGTGCACGCGGTTGAATGACTGATGTGACCGCTCCTGCACCCACCCGCGCCTCCATCGGACTGCGTTCCGAGCGCGGACCCGTGCTGCTGGGCGTCATGCTGTCGGTCGGGCTCGTCGCGATCGACGCCACGATCCTGGCGACCGCGGTGCCCTCTGTGGTCGAGGACCTGGGCGGCTTCTCGCAGTTCCCGTGGCTGTTCTCGATCTACCTGCTGGCTCAGGCCGTATCGGTGCCGCTCTACGGCAAGTTCTCCGACATCCTCGGCCGCAAGCCGGTCATGATGTTCGGCATCGCGCTGTTCCTGCTCGGCTCGGTCCTGTGCGGTGCTGCCTGGAGCATGCCGTCGCTGATCGTCTTCCGCGCCATCCAGGGTCTCGGCGCCGGTGCCGTCGTGCCGATGAGCATGACGATCATCGGCGACCTCTACTCGATCGCCGAGCGGTCCAAGGTGCAGGGCTACGTCGCCAGCGTGTGGGGCGTGTCATCCGTCGTCGGCCCGACGCTCGGCGGCGTGTTCTCCGACTACCTGTCCTGGCGCTGGATCTTCTTCGTCAACGTCCCGATCGCGCTCGCGGCGGCATACATGCTGATCCGCCACTTCCGCGAGGACGTCACGCGTACGCATCACCGCATCGACTACGCCGGCGCCGTCACCCTCGCGATCGGCGGATCGCTGCTGATCCTCGGGCTCCTCGAAGGTGGCGTCGAGTGGGCATGGGACTCGACGACCAGCATCGCGGTCCTCAGCTCTGCCGTCGTGCTCCTCCTCGCGTTCGTCGCGATCGAGCGCCGCGCCGCCGAGCCGATCCTGCCCATGTGGGTCTTCAAGCGCAGGGTCCTGGTCGGCGCCAACGCGTCCGGACTGGTCGTCGGTGTGCTGCTGATCGGCCTCACGTCGTACGTACCGCTGTACGCCCAGGGCGTCCTCGGCACCGATGCGCTGGTCGGCGGTTTCGTGGTTGCGGCGATGACGATCGGCTGGCCCATCTCGGCGGCCCTCGCCGGGCGCTTCTACCTGCGCGTCGGGTTCCGCGACACCGCGTTCATGGGATCGGCATTCGTCGTCGCCGGTGCCGCTCTGCTGCTCGTCGTGACCGGCGAGAGCTCGATCTTCCTGCTTGCCGCAGCCTGCTTCGTGATCGGCGTCGGCCTCGGGTTCATCGCCTCGCCGATCCTGGTCGCCGCCCAGTCGTCCGTCGACTGGACGACGCGCGGAGTCGTCACCGGCACCAACATGTTCGCCCGCTCGGTGGGCAGCGCTGTCGGCATCGCCGTGTTCGGCGCGATCGCCAACGCCGCCGTCGCGCGCCGGGTCGGTGGCTCGCACCCTGATCTCGAGCACCTTCCCGCGCGCGTCCTCGAGCCGTCGATCCACGAGGTCTTCCTCGGTGCCGGTGTCGCCGCGGTCGTCATGATCGGCGCGATCGCGCTGCTGCCACGACGCGTCGCGACCGTCGACTGAATCCAACTGTCCCGCGTGGCGAACCGTGGCCAACCGCACGATCCAGCCGCGCCGTTCAGCTCTCCGGTACCCAAGGCGGTGCCGGAACTCCTGCGCCGGTGAGGTTGTCACACCGTACGAACTGGGTCCCCACCCGTGTGAGCGGGCAGTGGCCCGATGAGTACTCCGACGCGTTCCACGTGCTCGAGCGGGTCGGGCCGGGGTCCGGCCTGGCGGTGGCTGGAGCAGCAGCAGAGGCGACGATCACAGCGAGAACCAAGGCGGCTCCCGCGGTACTTCTTGTCGAGGGGTTCATGGTGTTCCCTTTCACGAGAACTCGGTTGCATCTGACCCCTTCACACTCATCCGTGCGAGGCCGCAGGCACATCGGACTTCACCCCTCAAAGTCGGTGCGCCGCCCCCTCAGATTTCATGACGTCGGAGGCGCCGATCGATGAAACACTTCCCCCATGGACGCACCCACGGGCGCGATCGGCTCAGTTCTGGCGGGACGCACCGCAGAACTCGGAATCGTCCATGCGCTCTTCGATCGAGTCGCTTCCGGTGAAGCGAGCACCCTTCTGATCCATGCGGACGCGGGCGTCGGCAAGACGTCGCTGGTGCATCACGCCTGTTCGCGGGTTGTTGACTCCGCCCTGATCCTCGCGGGTGCATGCCTCCCACTGACATCCATGACCGTGCCCTTTCTGCCCATTCGAGCCGCTCTGCGTGGAGCTCGGCACGGCGGACCGACCCCGTTGTTCGAGCTCGACAATTCAAACTCAAACGTGCCGATCACATTCGATGCGTGGCTCGAGGACGTGTGCGCCGAACGACCGGTCATCCTGACCGTCGACGACTTGCATTGGGCAGACCAGAGCACTCTGGACTTGCTCATGTGCCTGCTCGCCGGGCCGGCCGATCGAAGGCTCGCGGTCGTGGGCACCATTCGCAGCGCCGGGGTCCACGACTCCAGCCGGCTCGAGAACTGGCTGGCGGACGTTCGCCGATTGCCGCGGGTCGCACAGCTCACACTGAACCCTCTCGACCGAGTCGCTACCGGCGAGCAGGTCGCCGGCCTGCTCGGGGCACCACCCCACCAATCGCTTGTCGACGACGTGTTCTCGCACACGAGGGGGAACCCCTATCTCAACCGACTGGTCGTCACCGGTATGTCGCCGGTCGCGCGAAGCCTTCCCCCGCACCTTCCGTCGGACCTGAAGTCCTTCGTGCTCCGATCGTGGCGGACGCGTTCCTCCCCAGCACGGCAGCTCGCAGGAATATTGGCGCTGGCCGGCAGACCACTTGCCGTGACTGACCTCAGCGAGGTGTCCCGCGAAGTGCTGAGCGCGGGTGAAGTCGTTGAAGCGCTGCGCGAGGCCCTCGAGTCCGGCGCGCTCGAGATGGCTCCTGATGGCACCGTCTGGTTCCACCACCCGATGGACGCCGAGGTCTTCCTGCAGAGCCTGCCTGAGCTCGATCGACGCCGCTGGCACGCCACGTTCGCCGAGCACGAGGAGCGCAGACTCGCCGAGCGGCAGGACGTCGAGACCATGGTGGCGGTGGCGGACCATCACCACCAGGCCGGTCAGGCTCCCGAGGCGTACCGCTGGGCGCTCCGTGCCGCCGAGGCGACCGAAGCCGCCGGAGGGTCATCCGAGATGTTGAGGCTGCTCCGCCGGGCCGTCGACCTACAACGCCAGCTCCCCGAGGCGGAGGAGAGCGTGAAGGACCTGATGCGCAAACTCATCCGAGCCGCCGCCGCGGCCGCGGCATACGAGGACGAGCTGCAAGCGGTCGACGCGCTGTTGGAGGTGATCGAAAGCGAGACCGACCCTTTGCTGGCCGCAGAATTGTTGACCCGTCGGGCTCAATTGCGACTGTTCACCGGTCGCGCATTCACGTCGCCCGACGATCTCCGTGAGGCGGTCCGACTGGCCGCCGGATCACCGAACAGCTGGCAACACGCCGGAGCCCTTGCAGCTCTGTGCCGGGTGTACGTCTGGCAGGACGATGCGCGAGCGTCCGAGATGGCCGAGGACGCACTGGACGCCGCGCAGCGGGCCGACGACTCCAGGGCCTTGCCGTACGCATTGTCCGCGTCGGCGATGGTCGCGATCCGCACTCACCGTCGCGATGAGGGTTTCCGGCTGGCCGGTTCTGCGATCGAAGCAGCGGTCGAATCGCGCGATTTCAGGGCGTTCTGCCAGGCCGTCACGTGGGAGGCGAACGCGTGCACGTGTGTGTGGTCGAGCCGTCCTCATGCCGAGCTGATCCGAAGACGACGCGATCAGCTGACGGAGATGGGGGCACCCCACCCGTTCGTCGCCGAGCTCTCGGCGCTGGAGGCCTCCAGCTGGCTTGCGATCGGCGAGCCGCAGAAGTGCGTGGAGCAACTCCGGACCGCGTTGGGCTCTGATCCGGGACCGTTCGCCGATGTCAGCGCTCGGCTGACGGCTGCGCGCCTTGCTGCCCTGCAGGGAAGGCCAAGCGAGGCGCAGGCCCATCTGGATCGTGCCGAGGAGTTGTTCGCCGAGAGCTCGGGGTATCTCGGTCTGCCATTTCACACGATCCGCACAGAGGTGCTGCTGGCTGCGGACGACTACCCGGCAGCCTTCGACGCCGCGCTGGCAGGTGCCTCCCTCGCCGGGCTTCCCCCTCACATGTGCGAATGGTTGATACCCCATGCGGCTCGCGCGCTGGCCGATCAGGTCCAGGCCAGACGCGACGCCGAAGACGATCCGTCCGACCTGCTGATGCGGCTGGACGATCTCACCGCTCGATTCCCGGACGTGATCCGAGACTTCGGCGACTCAGGCGAAGGCTGGCACTCACAGCTCGCCGCGCTGGATGACCTGTACCAGGCGGAGATTGGACGCGCTCGCCAAGATCCCGACAATGGCGAGCAGTGGGTGCGCGCGGCTGATGGGTTCAGGGACGCGATGCTCCCGTGGGAGGAGTGCTACTCGTGTTGGCGGGGCGCGGAGTCATTCCTCGTGCGAGGGGGCACGCCTGCGCGCAAGCAGGCGGCCGCGATCCTTCGTCACGGCCTCCAGCTCGCCGACGATCTCGGAGCCGGCCCCATCAAGACCCAGCTGGAGACGCTCGCATCCAGTGCGAGGGTCCGGATCGACCGCGTCGGGGCGGTGACTGTTTCGGCTGATCAGTCCCCGACGCTCAAATCGCTGACCCCTCGCGAACGTGAGATTCTCGAGCTCGTCGTGGCCGGCCGCACGTATGGCGAGATCGCCCGCGCCCTGGTGATCAGCGAGAAGACCGTGAGCTCACACATCTCAAATCTGTTGCGCAAGACCGGGACCTCGAACCGAGTGGACCTCTCCCGGCTGGCGGCTCGAACGGCACATGAGTCCACGCCTGGTCTTGATTGATGCGACCGACATACTGGCCCCGTGACCACCCGCATCGTCCTGCTGCGCGCCGTCAACGTCGGCGGCACGCAGCTGCCCATGGCCGAGCTGCGCGAGATCGCCACGGAGCTCGGAGCGACCGACGTCTCGACGTACATCGCTTCTGGCAACCTCATCGCCGACATCCCCGGCAGGGCCACCGAGTTCGACCGTGCCCTGGAGAAGGCGATCGAGAAACGCTACGGCTGGTTCCGAGATGTCATCTCCCGCACGCCGGCGCAGGTCCGCAAAGCACTCGACGCGCATCCGTTCGAGGTCGTCGAGCCGAAGTACTCGTACGTCTCCTTCCTCGCCGGCAAGCCGACCGCAGCGGCGATCGCGAAGGCCGAGACGTACGAGACCGGCGACGACCAGTGGAGGGTCATCGGCACCGAGTTGCACATCCGGTACGCCAACGGCGCCGGCCGGCCCGCGATGAAGGCCGACTCGATCGGCCGCGCACTCAAGGTGCCCGGCACGGCTCGCAACCTCAACACCGTCAAGAAGCTCATCGAACTGGCTGGGTAAGACATGGGGCGGGGCCGCCACCCGAAGGTGACGACCCCGTCATGGTTCAGAAGTAGTGTCTTCGACCGCCGATGCCGCGGTCCATCGAACCCAAGATCCACAAGAGCGCACCGACCACCACCAAGATGATGCCGATCGTGTACAGGATCGGGACATTGAGCACTGCTCCCAGGATCAACAGAATGACTCCGAGAATGATCACAGCAGTTTCCCTCCTCCCCCGGCCGGCGGACGCCGGCTCACTTCACCTCGGGAACTACCCCGATCCGGCGCAATCACACCTGGCCCGATCGGCACCTTTGAAGCAGTACGCACTCAAATCGGCGCAGGAAGCTGCGCAACGCATCAAAACTCGGCTGCGACCGGGAACGTACGCTTGAACACGTGGATCAGTCGGTCCAGCAGGTTCTCGGCGATCGGCGCTGGCTCGTGCTGACCGGCGCCGGGGTCTCTACCGACTCCGGGATCCCCGACTATCGCGGGCCGGGCTCGCCGGTGCGGACGCCGATGACGTACCAGGACTTCGTCCGTACGCCCGAGGGTCGGCAGCGCTATTGGGCACGCGCCCACGTCGGCTGGAGCCGGATGCGCGGTGCGGAGCCGAACGCGACCCACCATGCATTGGCCACGCTGGAGCGCGAAGGGCGACTCACCGGCCTCATCACGCAGAACGTCGACGGGCTCCACGGACGCGCTGGCCATCAGGACGTGATCGACCTGCACGGACGCATCGACCGGGTGATCTGCCTTCAGTGCCGCCAGCTCACTCCACGATCGGAGCTGCACGCCCGGCTCTCGATGCTCAACCCCGGCTATGAGTCCCGCGTCGGCGAGGTGGCGCCCGACGGCGACGTCGTGCTGGACGACACCGCCGACTTCCGCGTCGCCGAGTGCAAGATGTGCGGGGGCGACCTCAAGCCCGACGTCGTGTTCTTCGGCGAGAACGTGCCGAAGGATCGCGTCGCGCGGAGCTACGCCCTGGTCGAGGACGCCGAGGCGCTCGTCGTGCTCGGCTCGTCGTTGCAGGTCATGTCGGGACTGCGCTTCGTACGCGCGGCGCACAAACGCGGCACCCCCGTCGTGATCATCAACCGCGGGACGACGCGCGGCGACGACCTCGCGACGGTCAAGCTCGAGGCCGGCTGCGCCGAGACCCTTGCTGCCCTGACCGGCACACAGGCGACAGCCCCGGCCTGACGACAACGAGAAGGTGCCGCGTTGCCGCTGGAACGACAGGTTGAAATGGCCCTGTTGGCACAGGCCGCAAATGCGAGCACCTGTCACGTGGGTGGCCTAGTCTGGCAACGTTCTGCCCATCTTGCATCGGAGGACTCCCATGAGTGCAGAAGCCGTCCCGGCCTATCCCGCGACCTTCACGTTCGACCCACCCGAGTCGATCGCCCGCTGGCGGGTCATCGGCAACGTCATCCTCGCGATCCCGCACCTCATCATCGCGTACGTGCTCAACATCGTCGCCGAGGTGTTGGCGTTCGTTGCCTGGATCCTCGGGGTCTTCACCGGCAAGGTGCCGGAGGGCATCCTGGGCGTCATCGCCATGACGCTCCGCTACAGCACGCGAGCCAGCATCTATGCCTCGTTCCTCAAGGAGGAGTACCCGCCGTTCACGTTCGCCACGACGCTTGCGGATCCGGGTGACGATCCGCGGGTCCGGGTCGACTTCGGCTCAGAGACCGAGGGTCGCAACCGGCTGACGATCCTCTTCCGCATCATCCTGGCAATCCCGCACATCATCGTGATCAGCCTGATCAGCATCGTGGCGTTGTTCGTCTTCGTCATCGCGTGGTTCGCCGTGCTGTTCACCGGCAAGTGGCCGACCGGGCTGCGCAACTTCGTCATCGGACTGACCCGATGGACCACGCGCCTCAACGCGTACATGTACCTCCTGACCGACGAGTACCCGCCGTTCAGCTTCGAGTAGCGAACGCGCGAACGCCCCGATCCGCATGGCGGGTCGGGGCGTTCTGCGTGTGGATCAGCTGAGTTGGCGAAGCCGTACGGTCTCGGGCAGGCTCGCGAGCTCCTTGAGCACGTCAGGCCCGAGCTCGGCGGCGATGTCGGTCAGCACGTAGCCCAGCTCGCCGCGCGTCGACAGCGACTGCGCCTCGATGTTGACGTTGTGCTCGCCGAGCAGGCCGTTGATCCTGGCCAACACGCCCGGGTGATTGAGGTGCACCAGCGCGAGCCGGTGCTTCGTGGCATCGGTCGGCAGGTTGATCTCGGGCAGGTTGACGCTCAGCGACGTGCCGCCCGCCGACGCGTAGGAGCGGAGCTTTGAGGCGACGAAGCGGCCGATGTCCTGCTGCGCCTCCTCGGTCGACCCGCCGACGTGCGGCGTCAGGATGACGTTGGACAGGCCGCGCAGGTCCGACTCGAACGGGTCGCCCTGGCGCTTGGGCTCGACCGGGAAGACGTCGAGCGCGGCGCCGGCGATGTGGCCCGACTCGATGTGCTCGCGCAGCGCGGCGGTGTCGACGGCGATGCCGCGCGAGAGGTTGAGGAACAGCGAGCGAGGCCTCATCTGCGCCATCTCCTCGGCGCCGAACAGGCCGGCGTTGCCGGGGCGGCCATCGACGTGCAGCGTCACGACGTCCGAGGTCTGCAGCAGCTCCTCGATCGTCGAGCAGCGCTGGGCGTTGCCGAGCGCGAGCTTGTCGTCGATGTCGTAGAACACGACCTTGAAGCCCAGCGCCTCGGCGATGACCGACAGCTGGCTGCCGATGTTGCCGTAGCCGACGATGCCGAGCGTACGGCCGCGAACTTCGTGGCTGCCGGCGGCCGACTTGTTCCACACACCGTTGTGCATGTCGGTCGACTTCTCGTGGAGCCGGCGCGCGAGCGAGATGATCTCGGCGATCGCGAGCTCGACGACGCTGCGGGTGTTGGAGTAGGGCGCGTTGAACACCGCGATGCCGCGCTTGGTCGTCGCAGCGAGGTCGATCTGGTTGGTGCCGATGCAGAACGCGCCGATCGCGATCAGGTCGGGCGCCGCGTCGAGGACCTTCTCGGTGATGTAGGTCGTCGAACGGATGCCCAGCAGGTGCACGCCCTGGATCGCCTCGATCAGCTCGTCCTCGCTGAGCGCGCCGTCGCGGGTCTCGACCTGGTAGCCCTTGCCACGCAGGAAGTCCGCCCCGTCGACGTGGATGTTCTCGAGCAGCAGGACGCGTACGTCCTCGTCGCCCAGCAGCGAGGTCGGGAAAGGATCAGTGGTCGTCATGGTCATCATCATCTCGGTTGCCTCCAGTCAGCAATGCACGGCTGACGTGGGGCCCAGGCGAACGGTCCCGATGTCCGGTGTTTGCAGTCGCTCCCCGGTGGTACCCACCTCAACGCCAGTCGCGACCGACTGCGACGAGTCTACCGTGTGGGAATCAGTGGCCAGGCAAGACCGACATCTGTTGAGACACATCAGAGCCTGGTCAGCGACTCGCGCAGCAGCTCGAAGAATCGCTCGGCGTCCGCATCGGTCGCGACCTGCACGCCGCCGTCCCCGAGGGTGATGTCGGTACGCCCGCGGGTCGGCGAGGTGCCGGTGTGGACCCGAACCGTCGCGGGGCGGAGGGTCACGAGCGTCGGGTCGACGAGGTACGCGATGGTCAGCGCGTCATGCACGGGTGCCGTCGCGCGTCCGCCCATCGCGGGGAGCTTGCGATAGCGCTCGATGCGCTGCTCGATGAAGTCCGCCGCGACGCCGGCAGCCACACCGCTGTCGGCGCGCAGGGTGGCGCACTGCTCGGAGTTGACGGTCGCGCGATACGTGGCGTCGAGCGGCACGAGGACGACTCGTTCGAACCCGGCGTCGAGCACTTGCCGGGCGGCCTCAGGGTCGTAGCCGACATTCGTCTCGATCTCAGGCATCAGGCCCCCGCGCTCGATGACCCCGCCCATCACGACGATCTCGTCGACCGCCTCCACGAACGTCGGGTCGGCCGCGACTGCGGCCGCCACATTGGACATCGGTCCGGTGGGCACGAGGGTGAACCGTTCGGTGGCGGCTCGGGCCGTCTCGACGAGCCACTCGACAGCATCCTGCGCCTCGATCGCCGTCGTCGCCGGCGGGAGCCGAAGCGTGTCGGGCTCCGGGCTGCCGGTGGCCGCCGGTGCATCCGCGGGCGGCGCGACCGGTGCGCCGCGTCCGGCATACACGGGTATGTCCGTGCGGCCGATCAGGTCGAGCGTGCGGCGGGAGTTGTCCGCGGTGTGCCGGACAGCGTGGTTTCCCCAGACCGCCGTGACCGCGATGAGGTCGAGCTCGGGTCTCGCGGCCGCCAGCATGATCGCGATCGCGTCGTCGGTCCCGGTGTCGCAGTCGAGGATGACGCGGCGAGGCACGGGCTACTCCGTGGGTGTCGACCCGAAGAACCTGGCGAACACCTCAGGCGGCATCTGCTGGTCCAGGTTGGCCAGCCGGACCTGGCCCTGGGCGACGAGCCGGCCGTCCTGATCGACCGAGTCGAGGTGCCAGAGCTGCTGGCTGCGGCCCCGGTGGATCGGCGTTGCGGTCGTCGTGATGATGTCGCCGACCTTGGCCTGGCGCAGGAAGTCGGTCGAGTTGTTGGTGCCGACGACGATGCCCTTGTCGCCAAGCCAGACCTGGCCGGCCCAGCTCGCGGTCGACTCGTGGACCGTGCAGTAGGCGCCGCCGTGCGGGATGCCGAAGGGTTGGAGGTGCTGCTCGCCGATCGTGAAGCGTACGACGAATGTGTCGGCGGTCGACTCGACGTGCTCGACGCCGAGCAAACCGTCCAGGCCGGGGATCTGGGTCGCAGTCATGACGCAGAGCCTAGGTCAGTGGTACTCGTGCATCACCGCGTGACCCTTGCCGCGGCCGATCAGCCAACGGTTGACCGGCACCGTGACGACGAACGCGACCGCCAGCGCAAATGCGAGGCTGGCCCAGAACAGGACGCTGACCAGGCCTGCTTCCATGGCGCCCGGCACCGTGAGCAGTACGGCATTGTCGACGATCTCCATCGTCAGGATCGACAGCGTGTCGGCCGCCAGCGCGATCTTGACCGCCGATCCGAACGCGAGCCCCGCCCGCATCACCGGGCGGATGGTCAGCGCGTAGCCGAAGAAGAACGCCAGGACGACCGCGAGCACGATCGTGCTCCCGTCGCTCATGCCCAGCGCCGTGCCGATCACCATGCCGAGGACCTCGCCGATCGCACAGCCGGTGAGGCAGTGGACCGTTGCCGAGATCGCGTTCCTCGTGAGCTCGCGGCCGGTCATCGCCATGTCGTGGTGGTCGTGCTCCGTCATGCCCCCGCCTCAGCGTTGAGGGTCTTGAAGCCGCGCAGGCGCAGGCTGTTGGAGACGACGAAGACCGACGAGAACGCCATCGCAGCACCGGCGAGCATGGGGTTGAGCAGGCCCGCGGCGGCAAGCGGGATGCCGACGACGTTGTAGGCGAACGCCCAGAACAGGTTGCCCTTGATGGTGCCGAGCGTGCGACGGGACAACCGGATCGCGTCCGGCACGGCCAGTAGGTCACCGCGTACGAGGGTGAGGTCGGCTGCTGCGATCGCCGCGTCGGTGCCGGTGCCCATGGCCAGGCCGAGGTCGGACTGTGCCAGCGCGGCGGCATCGTTGACGCCATCACCGACCATGGCGACGGTGCGACCCTGCTGCTGCAGCTGGCGGACGATGTCGACCTTGTCGCCGGGGAGCACCTCGGCATGGACCTCGTCGATGCCGACCGCCGCGGCCACGGCGCGGGCCGTTCGCTCGTTGTCGCCGGTCAGCAGGACCGGGCGAAGCCCCAGCCCACGGATCTGGCGCACCGCATCCGCGCTCGAGGCCTTGATCGTGTCGGCCACGACGAGGACGCCGCGGACTGCTCCGTCCCAGCCGACGACGACGGGCGTACGCCCTTGGGCCTCGGCCTCACCCTTGGGGCCGGCGAGGTCGCCCAGGTGCTGCGACCAGTCCGCGAGGAAGGCTTCGCGGCCGACCACGACCGCGCGGCCTTCGACGACACCTTGCACGCCGAGTCCCTCGGTGTTGCTGAAGCCCTCGACGGCGGGCAGCTCGCCCAGCTCGGCCCGCGCGGCATCGGCGATCGCGCGGGCGATGGGGTGCTCGGACGCGTCCTCGAGCGCACCCGCGATGCGGAGCACCGTCGCGCGGTCCTCGCCCTCGGCGACGATCACGTCGTGCAGCGTCATCCGGCCGGTCGTGACGGTGCCGGTCTTGTCGAGCACGACGGTGTCGATCGTCCGGGTGGACTCGAGCACCTCGGGGCCCTTGATCAGGATGCCGAGCTGCGCGCCGCGGCCGGTGCCGACCATCAGGGCGGTCGGCGTGGCGAGACCCAGGGCGCACGGGCAGGCGATGATGAGCACCGCGACCGCCGCGGTGAAGGCTGCGGATGCGCCTTCGCCGGTGCCGAGCCAGAAGCCCAGCGTGCCGACGGCCAGGGCGATCACGATCGGGACGAAGATGCCCGAGATCGAGTCGGCGAAGCGTTGCGCCTGGGCTTTGCCGCTCTGCGCGTCCTCGACCATTTGCGCCATCTGGGCCAGCTGCGTCTCGGCTCCGACGCGGGTCGCGCGTACGGTCAGCCGGCCGCTCGTGTTGACGGTGCCGCCGATGACGGCATCCCCGACGACCACCTCGGCGGGCACCGACTCGCCAGTCACCATCGAAGCGTCGACCGCCGACGTACCCTCCTCGACCACCCCGTCCGTGGCGACCTTCTCGCCCGGGCGTACGACGAAGATGTCGCCGACGTGCAGGTCGTCCGTCGGTATGCGGACCTCGACCCCGTCGCGTACGACCGAGACCTCCTTGGCGCCCAGCTCGAGCAGGGCGCGCAGCGCCGAACCGGCGCGGCGCTTGGACCGGGCCTCGAAGTAGCGGCCCGCCAAGAGGAATGTCGTGACCCCGGCGGCCGCCTCGAAGTAGATGTTGCCGCTGCCGTCGCTGCGGGAGATCGTCAGCTCGAACGGGTGCTTCATGCCGGGCTCGCCGGCGGTGCCCCAGAACAGCGCGTAGATTGACCAGCCGAACGCCGCGAGCGTGCCGACCGAGATCAGCGTGTCCATCGTCGCCGCGCCGTGGCGCAGGTTGGTCCAGGCCGCGACGTGGAACGGCAGCGCTCCCCAAACGACGACCGGCGCAGCCAAGGTCAGCGACAGCCACTGCCAGTTGGTGAACTGCAGTGCGGGGACCATCGCGAACGCGATGACCGGAACCGTCAGGACGATCGAGATCAGCAGCCGGTTGAGCAGGGGCCGGGACGGATCGTCCTCGATCTCCTCGTCAGCCGGTTCGGCCTGGGGCGGCTGTGGCAGCTGCGCGGTGTAGCCGGCCTTCTCGACCTCGGCGATCAGCAGCTCGGGATCGATCGGGCTGGCGGCGTCGACCCGAGCCTTCTCGGTCGCGTAGTTGACCGACGCGGTCACGCCGTCGAGCTTGTTGAGCCGCTTCTCGATGCGCATCGCGCACGACGCGCAGGTCATGCCGCCGATCGACAGGTCGATCCGGTCGCTCGTGGGGTGCTGGTCGGTGAGAGCCATGTCAGTGCTCGTGCTCGTGCTCTGAGTCGCCGTGGTCGTGCTGGTGCGCATCCGCGGCCTCCGCGGCCTCGACGGTGAACTCGGCCGTACGGACGACATCGCCGTGCTTGAAGTCGAGGTAGAGCCGATAGCCGCCTTCGGACGGGAAGTCGGTGTGGAACGTGATGCCCGGGCCGGGCTTGGTCGTGCCATCGCCCGGCTCGCCGTCGGGGTGGACGTGGAGATAGGCGAGGTCACCCTCCCGCAGCGCGACGAGGTGCCCGTACGCGGCGAGGTAGGGCTGCAGGTCTGTCACAGACTTGCCGTCCTTGGCGACCGTCAACGTCAGCTTCGAGTCACCACCGGCCACGACGTCGCCGTCGAGAGTCACGGTGTAGTCGCCGACGGTGTCGGTCCGCGACGGCTTCGGGAGCGGCTTCGGCGCGAAGTCGCCGGCGACCGACAGGTCGGCCCCGAGCGTCAGCTGCGGGTCCTTGCCGGCCGGGTCGAAGTCGGCGAACGTACGCCACTGGCCCGCGTCGAGCGAGAGCTTCGCGGTCCACGTGCCCTGCTCATCGAGCGTCGGGTGCACGTGCTGGAAGCCCGACAGGTCACGCTTGGCGACGATGAAGTGCAGCTTCTTGTCATGCAGCGTCGCGTAGTCGGTGAGCGGACTTCCGTCAGGACCGAGGATCTGGAACGACACGGTGGCGTCGTCGTCCGGCTGCTGCCGGGGCTCGTCGAGCACGAGGCGATAGCCGTTCTGGGCGACCTGCAGACCACCGGGAACCGCGTCGGCACCCTCAGACATACCGGGCATGTCCGACATCGCGTCGTCCTCGCCGTGGTTCATCGCCGCCGGCTCGCTGTCGACGGGTCCGACGGCATTGCCGATCGCGATCGCTGCGCCGAAAACGACGCACAGTCCGGCCGCGAAGATGCCGACCTTCGCCATTCACGTTCATGCGACCTGGTATCCGGCCTCGGCGACGGCCTCACGTACGGCGTCGTCGGCCACAGGCTCGGCATCGGTCGTGACAGACAGGGACCCGGTCGCCAGGTCGACGCTGAGGTCGCTGACTCCGGGGATCGCGCCGACCTCTTCACTGACCGAGCGAACGCAGTGCTCGCACGTCATGCCGACGACGGTGTAGGTGCTGGTGGTCATGAACTTCTCCTTGAATCAGCTGCGGACGAGACGGGCGATGGCATCGGAAGCCTCGCGAATCTTGGCGTCCGACTCGGCACCGCCGGCACGAGCGGCATCAACGACGCAGTGGCTGAGGTGGTCATCGAGCAGGCCCAGCGACACGGACTGGAGCGCCTTGGTCATGGCCGAGACCTGGGTCAGGATGTCGATGCAGTACTGGTCCTCCTCGACCATGCGCTGCAGGCCTCGCGCCTGACCCTCGATGCGGCGCAGTCGCTTGAGGTAGTCGGCTTTTTTGTCGTCGTACCCGCGGGCTTCGTGGTCGTGTGCCATCGTGACTCCTCGTTGATACCCCGAGGGGGTATGCGGTTCGTAGGGTCGACGATATACCCCCTAGGGGTACCTGACAAGTCCGCTACCGCGCGAGCGGCTAGGTGCGGGTCGGCTCGCTGGCGTTGACGCGCTGGGCCAGGCCGTCGAGCCACGTGCTGAGGTGGCGCCGGTACCAGCCGCGACCCGACCACTTCTCCGGATCGGCGAATCCAGGGATGGCGTGGTCCGTCAGATCGGCCCGGTCGGCGATCGCCTCGAGGCGCGCGGCCTCGATCGACGACGTGAGGACGAGGGTGCGGACGAACTCGATGGCGGCTGTGGCGTCGATGAGGTCGAGGCCCTCACGCTGCAGCGACTCGATATGGGGCGTCAGCTTCTCCAGGAAGCCCGGCGACACGTTGCGGGCCCGGAGAGCCGTGAGGTCGTAGCCGGGATATTCGGCGCAGACCGCCCAGAGGGTCTCGCCGATCTGCTCGAGGTGCTCACGCCACGGCAGGTCCGCGGACGGCCACGGAGCCGAACGGGCGATGCGGTCCAGGACCTGCACGACCAGGTCTTCGCGGTCGGTGAAGTAGCGGTAGAGCCCGGAGTGCACGACGCCGAGCCGAGCCGCGACCGAGGGCATGCTGAACGTGCCAAGTCCTTCGGCCAGAACCGCATCGATGATCTGGTCGTCGCTCAACGTGCGCGGACGTCCCGGCTTGGCGTTCATGTTTCAAGGCTACGCGACACTGCCGGTGTCGCATGGGGAAGGCGCGAAGTAGTGGCTTAGGTCCCGAAACGGCCAAAACGGTGCTTCAACCCCGCAATTCGCCGATCAGCTCGAGCTCATCGGCCCGGCTCAGCCCGGCCTTGCGCTCGCGGCCGAGCCCGCGCTCCCGCTCGTCCTCGAGCGTCGCGGCAATCGTGTCGAGCAGGGGTCGCCGTTCCAGCCCGTACGCCAGGGCCCGCGCATCGTCCATCAGCCCCATGCCGTGGTGGCTCTCCGGCAGCCAGAGTGGCAGCGATCGAGGCCCCATCCACTCCTCGACGCCGTGCTCACGGAGCCAGGACTCGGCGGCCGCGATCTGCTCGCCGGTGAAGCCGGCCGCCTCGGCCGACAACGCCACGAGCTCACCAACGGTCGTACGCTCGCCAGCTGCGTGCACCGTGCCGGTCGCGCCACCTTCGGCCGACGTCACGATCCAGCGCGCCAGGTCGCGGACGTCGATGACCTGCATGGGCTGATCCGGCACGCCCGGCACCAGCACCGGGTCCGACCCCGCAAGGGCGAACCGCGCGGCGTAGTGGCCCAGCCGGTCCGAACGATCACCCGGACCGCCGATCAGTCCCACCCGCACGATCAGGTGCCTGTGCAGGTGGCGTACGGACTCCTCGCAGGCGACCTTGCCCTCGCCGTACTGATCCGGCTCGGCGACGTCGCCCTCGATCGGGTCCAGCACCGGCGAGTCCTCGGTCAACGGTCCGCTCTGGTCGGCGTACACGGATCCGGTCGAGACGAGCGTCCAGTGCGTTGCGGGCGAGCCCAGTGCGCTGACCGCGGAACGCACCTGCCCGGGCTGACGTGCCACGTCGATCACGATGTCCCATGGCCGGTTGCTGACCTCGTCGTATGCCTGTGTGTCGGCTCGGTCAGCCCGGACGAAGGAGGCGTCGTCGGGCACGGCGCCGGACTCACCCCTCGCGAGACACGTGACGTCATGGCCGCGGGTGATCGCCTCGTGGGCGATCTGCCCGCCGACCCAGGACGTGCCGCCGAGGACGAGTACGGAGCTCATTGACCCAATGAACCACGCGCTGCCGGGCCAAGGACAGTCCTGTTCACTCCCGGCAGAACGTACGCTCGACAGATGCCGTTGACCCTGAGTCACCCCGCGGCGGTGCTGCCGCTTCGTCGGCTCGGCCTGCCCATGACCGCGATGGTCATCGGCAGCATGGTGCTCGACATCCCGCTCTATCTGGGGTCGAGGCGCGGCTACGACATCGCCCACAGCCCCCTCGGCGTCCCGACGGTCGACATCCTCGGCGCTCTGATCGTGCTCGCGATCTGGTTCTCGATCCTGCGAGATCCGCTCGTCGACCTCGCCCCAGCAGCGATCAGGAATCGGCTCGCCCCCCGCGCGCGACTGACCCGTCGGCAATGGCTGCTCGCCCCCGTCGGGGCACTGATCGGCGGGATCACCCATGTCGCGTGGGACTCCTTCACCCATGACGACACCTGGGGATACAAACAGGTCGGCTGGCTGCAGACCGATCACCTCGGTGTGGCCGGTCTGCGCTGGGCCCAGTACGTCTCGGCTGTCGGCGGATTGGTCGTCATCTGCGCGTTCGCCATCGCCCACCTCCGCCAGCTCCCGGTCAGCCAGGAACGGCGACCACCGCGTGCGCTACCCGCACCCACACTTCCTGCCGTCTTCGGGCTGGCTGGCGCCACCGCGCTGGCGGCGGCGCTGGCGAACGCTTCGGTCGGGCTGCACGCCATGGCGTTCTTCGGCGCGGTCAGCGGCGTCATCACCCTCACGGCGGGCATCTTCGTGGTGTGTATCGCCTGGCAGGTGGCCCGTCAGCGCAGTCCGGCGGCGCCTGTGGACGAGGCATAGCATTCAAGGCATGGCTTCCGAACACGTTCTCACCGTCACCGGCACCGTCACGATCCGCGAGCGCATCGCCGTGCCGCCGGGCGCGGTCGCCACGGTCAAGCTCGTCGACGCCGAGGGCGAGGTGCTGGCGGCGACCGCAACCGACGCGCCCGGCGTACCGACCGAGTTCGTCCTGCACGCCGACCCCACCCTGGTCGCCGAGCCCGACAAGCTGCTGATCTGGGCGATGTTGCGCACGGACGTGGGGGTCTGGGGCACGACCGACCTCGTCCCGGTCGACGGTGACTCCACGATGGTGTTGTTGACCAAGATCGACGAATGATGCGCCCCGGTCCCAACATCACGCACCTGACCGACGAGGAGATCGGCACCGGCGAGCCGATCCTGGGCCGCATCGCGCAGATGCTCAGGCCCTACCGGATCAAGATGGCGTATGTCGCGGTGGCTGTGGTCGTGTCGGCGGCGCTGGCGTCGGTCGCACCGTTCTTCACCAAGGCCGTGTTCGACAACGCGCTGTTCCCGACCGACGGCAGCGGCGTCGACATCGGCCTGCTGGGCTGGCTCGTCGCCGCCCTCTGCGCGATCCCCGTGGTGACGGCCGCGATCGGCATCGGGCAGAACTGGCTGACCTCGACGATCGGCAACTCGGCGATGGCCGACCTGCGCAGCGACCTGTTCGCCCACCTGCAGAAGATGGAGCTCGCGTTCTTCACCGCGACCAAGACCGGCGCGATCCAGTCGCGCCTGGCCAACGACGTCGCCGGCGTACGTACCGTGCTCACCGACACCGCGACCTCGATCCTGCAGAACAGCGTCACGGTCTCCGCCGCATTCGTCTCGATGGTCATCCTGTCGTGGCAGCTGACGGTGCTGACGGTGATCGTCATGCCGCTGTTCGTGTGGATCCAGCTGCAGGTCGGCAAGCGGCGCCAGCGGCTCGCGCGCAAGACACAGGAGTCGCTGTCGGAGATGACCGCGATCACCGAGGAGGCGCTCAGCGTCTCGGGCATCCTGCTGTCCAAGGTGTTCAACCGCGCCGACTCCGAGGTCGAGCGCTATCGCGAGGCCAACCTCAACCAGACACGGCTCCAGGTCGAGCAGGCCATGACCGGTCGTACGTTCTTCGCGACGGTCCAGACGTTCTTCGCGATCACGCCGGCGCTGATCTATCTCGTGGCGGGCTACATGCTCAACAACGGCACGTCGCTGACCGCCGGGACGCTCATCGCGTTCACGACGCTGCAGGCCCGGCTGCAGATGCCGCTGCTGCAGCTCATGCGCGTGTCGCTCGACGTGCAGACGTCGCTCGCGCTGTTCCGCCGGCTGTTCGAGTACCTCGACCTCGAGCCCGCGATCACCGAGCGGCCCGGCGCCGTGGCGCTCAACCCCAAGGACCTGCGGGGCGAGATCGAGTTCCGTGACGTGCACTTCCGCTATCCCGAGCCGCGCAGCCTGACGGGCGGGTCCAGCGGCGACCGGTTCGGCGAGAGTGGCGTACGCATCGAACGCCCCGAGCCCGCACCCGAGCAGGGCTGGGCGCTCGACGGTGTCTCGCTGCGGGTCGAGCCCGGTCAGCTCGCCGCGATCGTCGGCCCGTCGGGCTCGGGCAAGACGACCATGACGTACCTCATCCCGCGGTTCTACGACGTCAGCACCGGCGCCGTGCTGATCGACGGCACCGACGTGCGCGACCTGACGATGGGCTCGGTCGCCGAGGCGGTCGGCATGGTCACGCAGGAGCCCTACCTCTTCCACGGCTCGATCCGCGACAACATCGCGTACGCCAAGCCCGAGGCCACCGCCGACGAGATCGAGCAGGCGGCGCGCGACGCCAACATCCATGACCGGATCCTGTCGTTCGCCGACGGCTACGAGACGATCACCGGCGAACGCGGCTACCGGCTCAGTGGCGGCGAGAAGCAGCGACTCGCGATCGCCCGCGTGCTGCTGATGGATCCCCGCATCCTGATCCTCGACGAAGCGACCTCGGCGCTCGACACCGAGACCGAGCGGCTCGTGCAGGACGCGCTCGAGCGGGCGACCCACAACCGTACGACGATCGCCATCGCGCACCGGCTCTCCACGATCCACAACGCCGACGTCATCTTCGGCCTCGAGGAGGGCCGGCTCGTCGAGCAGGGCACGCACGACGAGCTGCTCGCGCTCGGCGGCCTCTACTCGCGCCTGTACGTCGAGCAGTTCGGCTCGGGCCAGATCGAGGCGCGGTTCACCGACGGCGTGCGCTTCATCGACGGTCAGACGTACTGCGACAAGCCCGGCGCCGACGACCGCAGAGCCGACGTCTCGTTCTAGCTGCGCGGTTTACCAGGAGAACGTGGTAAACCGCCACTCCCTGGGCAAATCTGCCCGGAGAAGTGGCTCGTTGCCCGGTGAGGTGCGCGCCAGGTCAGCGTGTCTCGAGGGCTCGCTTTTGGACGGCTGCCAGCGCCATCGTCACGGCGGCATCGACCTGCTTGGACTGCTTGAGCCCTGGCACGGAGTAGATCAGTGACGTCATCTCGCCCGAGGTGCACATCTGGGCGGAGATGCCGGACTCCGACTCGGTGACGGGCACGGACGTGATGGTCGTCGTCGCGCCCTTCTCGGCGCCGTTGATCACGGCAAGCGTCGTGAACACGTCGCACGCCTGCTTGCCGGAGAACGATGAGGCGTCGGCCAGCAGCTTCTTGGCCTTGGCGAGCTCCTTCTTGTCCTTCGCGGACGTGATCTGGCCGGATGACTCCAGCTGGGCCACGACCTGCGGCAGCGTCTTGGCCCAGGCCTGCGCCGGGAGCGTCGTGACCTGGATCAAGGCGGTGCTGGCCTGCCAGCGGCACTGGCTGCTCTGGTCGGTGCCGTTGGTCGCCACGACCGTGTCGATCGCCGAGCCCACGAGCTCCTTGCGCTCGGCCGCGGTCAGGAAGGAGCACGCCGGCTCCTTCGGGTCGACCGTCGGCTGAGTCGTCGTCGAGGCGCTCGGCGTCGGGTCCGCGGCCTTCGTGTCACTGCCATCGCTGCACGCGGCGAGGGACAGGCCGGCCGCCATGGTGATCGCCACCGCTCGCAGGATCACAGGGCGAGGCCGACGTACTTGGTCTCGAGGTACTCCTCGATGCCCTCCGTGCCACCCTCGCGGCCGAAGCCCGACGCCTTGACCCCGCCGAACGGCGCCGCCGGGTTGGAGACGATGCCCTGGTTGATCCCGACCATGCCGGTCTCGAGCCCCTCGTAGACCCGGACGGCCCGCGAGAAGTCGGACGTGAACGCGTACGCGACGAGGCCGTACTCGGTGTCGTTGGCCATCCGCAGCGCGTCCGCCTCTTCCGTGAAGGTGAAGATCGGCGCGACCGGCCCGAAGATCTCCTCCTTGGCGAGCCGCGCCTCGAGCGGTACGCCCGACAGCACGGTCGGCGAGTAGTAGTAGCCCGCACCCTCGGGCGCCGACCCGCCGGTCAGGACCGTGGCGCCCTTGCCCACCGCGTCGTCGACGAGCTCGGCGACCTTGTCGCGCTGCTTGGCCTCGACGAGCGGGCCGACGTCGATGCCGTCCTCGGTGCCCCGACCCACCGACAGCGCCTGCATCTTGGCGGTGAGCTTGGTGCCGAACTCCTCGGCGACCGACTCGTGCACGATGAACCGGTTGGCCGCCGTGCAGGCCTCGCCGATGTTGCGCATCTTGGCGAGCATCGCGCCGTCGACGGCCTTGTCGATGTCGGCGTCGTCGAACACCAGGAACGGCGCATTGCCACCCAGCTCCATCGACACGCGGAGCAGGCCCTCGGCACTCTGCTCGACGAGACTGCGGCCGACCTCGGTCGAGCCGGTGAACGTGAGCTTGCGCAGCCGTGGGTCGCGGATCAGCGGCTCCATGACCTCGCCGGTGCTCTTGGTCGTCACGATGTTGAGAACCCCGTCGGGCAGGCCGGCCTCGGTGAGGATGTCGCCGAGGCGCAGCATCGACAGCGGCGTCAGCGCAGCCGGCTTGACCACCATGGTGCAACCCGCGGCGATGGCCGGGCCGATCTTGCGAGTGCCCATGGCCAGCGGGAAGTTCCACGGCGTGATCATGAGGCACGGGCCGACCGGCTGCTTGAGCGTCAGCAGCCGCGTCGCGCCGTTGGGCGCGACGGAGTAGCGACCCGCGATGCGTACGGCTTCCTCGGAGAACCAGCGGAAGAACTCCGAGCCGTACGCGATCTCGGCCTTGGCCTCCTTGATCGGCTTGCCCATCTCGAGGGTCATCAACAGGGCGAGCTCGTCGGCGCGCTCGGTGATGATCTCGAATGCCTTGCGCAGGATCTCGCCGCGATCACGTGGCGGGGTCGCGGCCCAGTCGGCCTGCGCGGCGACGGCTGCGTCGAGCGCGGCCTTGCCGTCGGCGACGCTCGCATCGGCCACCTCGACGAGGGTCTGGCCCGTCGACGGATCCTCGACCGCGAACGTCCTGCCGCCCTCGGCAGCGCGCCACTCACCACCGATGAACAGCTGCGGGTGGACGGCGGCGACGACTTCCTTCTCGCGTGATTCGGTCATGGTCGCTCATGCGCCAGCGTAGGACGGTGGTCCAGTCCTTGCTCAGGCCCGAGCGCGGATCTCGCGTACGCGGACGAACACGAATCCGATGATGACCACGAGGACCGCACCGATCACGACCTTCTGGAAGATGTCGCTGTAGGGCTCGACGGCGTCCCAGTTCTCGCCCAGGCGATAGCCCGCGATGACGAAGATCGAGTTCCAGATCGCGCTGCCGGCCGTCGTCAGCAGGAAGAACGCCGTGAAGCTCATCCGCTCGACACCGGCCGGGATCGAGATCAGGCTCCGGAAGATCGGCACCATCCGGCCGAAGAACACCGCCTTGCCGCCATGCTTGGCGAACCACGCCTCCGTACGTTCGAGGTCGCTGACCTTGAGCAGCGGCGTCTTGTCGAAGATCCACACGGCCCGCTCGCGGCCGAAGATCGCGCCGAGCCAGTAGAGGACGCACGCGCCGAACACCGAACCGACCGTCGTGGCGATCAGGGCGCCAGCCAGCGAGAACGTGCCCTGGCTCGCGGCGAAGCCGGCCAGCGGCAGGATGATCTCGCTGGGGATCGGCGGGAAGAAGTTGTCGAGCGAGACCGCGAGGGCCGCGCCGAACAGGCCGAGATCGTCCATCAGCTCGACGGTCCAGCCGGCCAACCCGGAGTCAGGGGCGTTGGACGCCTCGGTCATGAGGGTGGTCAGTAGGGTCACCGCATGAGCGTATCCGCCAAGCTCAATCCCCTCGTCGTGATCGGCTGTCTAGTGGCTGTGGCCCTCGTCGCAGGCGCCATCTCGTACGCCTCGGACGACGCCCTGCTTGGCGATGCACCGGCGGCGACACGGGTCCGCACGCCGGCGAAGTCGGTCGATGTCATCGACTCCTCGAGCCCGGCCGAGCTCGCCGTCGGGGTCTCCGCCCGTCTCTACGACACCTCGCCGGTCGCTGTTCTTGCTGACGCCGAGGACAAGCGAGCCCAGCAGCTCGCGATCAGGTCGGCCACGACGCTGGGGGTGCCGGTGCTGATCGACGACGCCCGCGCACCTGCGGAGCTCAAGCGGCTCGGCGCGCGACTCGTCCTGACGTTCGGCAAGACCCGAGCCGTCGCTGGTGCTCAGGCCGTGCCGCTGGACAAGACTCGCGCGGCCAAGGCGATCGAGAAGGTCCGCGGCACCTCGCCAGCCCGCGACCGCCGCCGTAGCCACGCGATCGTGGTGACCCGATCACGTACGGCCGACGCAGCCGCCGTGGCCAACGCGCGCACCGCAGGCGCCGAGGTGCTCGAGATGCCCAACGCGGACCCACGGCGTACGCCGGCGGCAGCCAAGGTCATCGCAGCGCGCCCCAAGACGCCAGTCATCGCGCTCGGCGGGTCGTTCAAGGGCGACTTCACGTACGCGCTCGCGGTCGTCCGCAAGCACGCAGTCCAGGCGACCGGTGGCTACCTCGCCCTGCCTGGCAAGCACTACACGGCGATGTACGGACATCCGGGCGCACCCTCGCTGGGGGTGCTGGGTGAGCAGGGCGTCAAGGCCTCGATCAAGCGGGTCGAGCGGGTCGCCCGGTCGTACCGACGGGTCAGCAAGGACGAGTTCGTGCCGACGTTCGAGATCATCGCGACCGTCGCATCGAGCGGTGCCGGCAAGGACAAGAACTACTCCAACGAGGCGCCGATCAAGACCCTCACGCCGCTGATCGACGCCGCCGAGAAGGCCGGGGTCTACGTGATCCTCGACCTGCAGCCGGGCCGTACCGACTTCCTCACGCAGGCCAAGCGCTACCGCCCGCTGCTCGAGCGCCCCCACGTGGGCCTGGCCCTCGACCCGGAGTGGCGGCTCAAGAGGAAGCAGAAGCACCTGCGCCAGATCGGCTCGGTCGACGTCGCCGAGATCAATCGCGTCAGCGACTGGTTGGCCGGGCTCACCCGCCGCAAGGCGCTGCCGCAGAAGCTGTTCGTCCTGCACCAGTTCTCGCTGTCGATGATCAAGCACAGAGGCCGCCTCGACACCGAGCACGTCGAGCTCGCGACCGTGATCCACGTCGACGGATCGGGACCGCAAGGTGCGAAGCAGGGCACGTGGCGGACGCTGCGCCGCAACGCTCCGGGCGGCGTCTCCTGGGGCTGGAAGAACTTCTTCGACGAGGACCCGCACATGCTGACCACGAAGCAGACCTGGAGCAAGGTCAAGCCCCACCCCGCCCTGATCACGTACCAGTAGTGCCTAGCCGAAGAAGTCCCCAGCAGCAGCACCCGGAGGCTCCGCGTCGCGGGCCATCGGGGTGAACCGCGAGTAGTGGCCCTGGAAGCTGACGGCAACCTTGTTGACCGGACCCGAGCGGTTCTTGGCGATGATGATGTCGGCCTCGCCAGGTCGTTCGGACTCGCCGGCGCCGTGCGCATCGGGACGGTTGAGCAGCAGCACGATGTCGGCGTCCTGCTCGATCGATCCGGACTCACGCAGGTCGGACAGCTGCGGCGTCTTGTCGGTGCGCTGCTCGGAACCACGGTTGAGCTGGCTGATCGCGACGACCGGGAGCTCGAGCTCCTTGGCCAGCAGCTTGATCTGTCGGGAGAACTCCGAGACCTCGACCTGGCGGTTCTCGACCCGCTTGCCCGACGTCATGAGCTGGAGGTAGTCGATCACGATCAAGCCGAGGCCGTACTGCTTCTTGATGCGGCGGGCCTTGGAGCGGATCTCGGGCATCGTCATGTTGGGGCTGTCGTCGATCACGATCGGGGCGCTCTGGACGCGGGGCATCGCCTTGCTGATGGCGTCCCAGTCGCGCTGGTGCATGCCGCCGCCGCGCATGTGGGAGATGCTGACGCGGGCCTCGGCGGAGAGCATGCGCATCGCGATCTCGGCGCCGGTCATTTCCAACGAGAAGATCGCGCTGGGGATGCCGTGCCGGATCGAGGCCGAACGGCAGAAGTCGAGGCCGAGCGTCGACTTGCCGACACCGGGTCGGGCGGCGACCACGATCATCTGGCCGGATCGGAAGCCGGTCGTGAACTTGTCGAGGTCGGGGAACCCGGACGGTACGCCGGTCATCTGCCCGTCGCGGCCCTGGATCTCCTCGATCTCGTCGATCGTGAGGCTCATGAGCTCGGCGACGGACTGGTAGTCCTCTGCCTGGCTCGTGCCGTCGACGTCGAGCACCTCGGCCTGTGCGCGATCGACGATCTCCGCGACGTCGCCCTGACCGGCCTGGCCGAGCTGGGCGATGCGCTGCCCGACCTCGACGAGTCGGCGAAGCACGGCCTTCTCGCGGACGATGTCGGCGTAGAAGTCGACGTTGGCGGCGATCGGCACCCCGGCGACCAACGTGTGAAGGTAGGGCGCCCCACCGATGCGGCCCACGTCGCCGCGCCGCTGCAGTTCGGCGGCGACCGTGATCGCGTCGGCGGGCTCGCCACGGTTGGCCAGGTCGACGATCGTGTCGAAGATCAGCTCGTGGGCGGGCCGGTAGAAATCCCGGCCCTGAAGGATGTCGGAGGCCGGGTCGATGGCCTGCTTGCTGATCAGCATGGCTCCGAGCACGCTTTGCTCGGCGGCCAAGTCCTGTGGCGGAACGCGTCCGGAGCCGGGGTCCTCGCTGGGCCCGGGCGCAGCCTCGTAGAGGTCCGTCACGCTCACAGAACTGTCCCCTTTCGTCCCGCAATTCACGGTAGTGGTCGGCACTGTCAGATCCTTGGAGGATGGTGCCGACCCGTCACAGTAGGCCTGTCCGGGGCGCAATCACAGGCAGCGCCACACAGGGGGTGTGCGCAACCTCCAGGAAGCTGTGGAAAACGCCGCAAACCATGTGCACAGTCCGTGGACGAAGGTGTGGACAAGGCTGCGAGTGTCCGCGGCTGCATCCCTCTGACCTGCACAAACGTGTGTGCACCTGTGTGGAGACAAAATAGTTCTGCTCGGTTCGTCATCCACGGGTGCCTGTTCATACACTTGTCGACAAAACCCGTCACTTTGCTCCACGGCACCGTCCCGTCACGTTCAGGAAGGCCAGAGATGCGCCCCTCACGCGACGTCGACCGGCAGATCCTGCGTGTCGCGGTTCCGGCGTTCTTCGCGCTGATCACCGAGCCCCTCATGCTGCTCGCCGACACCGCGATCATCGGCCACCTCGGGACCCCTGAGCTGGGCGGTCTCGCCGCCGCATCCGTCGTGCTGGGCACTGCCGTCGGACTGTGCGTCTTCCTGGCGTACGGCAGCACCGCGATCGTGTCGCGCCACCACGGCGCCGGCGACGATCGCACGGCCATGAGCCTCGCGGTCAGCGGACTGTGGCTGGCCGTGGGCCTCGGCGTCGTGCTCGCCATCGTCACCGCCGGTGCCAGCGATCCGCTCGCCCGTGCGCTGTCGAGCTCGTCGCGCGTGGCCGGCTTCGCGCAGGACTACCTCATCGTCTCCGCCCTCGCGCTCCCGGCGATGCTGCTGATCCTGGCCGCGACCGGTGCTCTGCGTGGCGTCCTCGACCTCCGCACGCCGCTCATCGCGACGATCGTGGCCAACATCGTCAACGTCGTGCTCAACCTGACGTTCGTCTACGGCTTCGACTGGGGCGTCCGCGGGGCCGCGGCCGGCACTGCGGTCGCGCAGTGGCTCGCCGCCGGATGGCTCGTGACGGTCGTCGTCCGGCGGGCCCGGCGGGCAAAAGCGGCGACCCGCCCGCATACGACCGAGATCGTCGCAGCGGCTCGTCTCGGCGTCCCGCTGCTGGTCCGGACGATCACGCTGCGAGCGTCGCTCGTGCTGGCGACCCTGGTTGCGGCCCAGCTCGGCGATGTCCCGCTTGCGGCCAACCAGGTCGCAGCCGCCGTGGTCACGTTCCTCGCCTTCGGCCTCGACGCCATCGCGATCGCCGGGCAGACCCTGACGGGTCGCACGCTGGGCGCCGGCGACGCCGCGGGCACCCGCGCGCTGACCAACCGGATGATCGGGTGGGGCGTGATGACCGGCGTCGTGGCTGCCGTGCTGCTGGCGGGCAGCGCGCCCTGGTTGCCCCGCCTGTTCAGCTCCGATCCAGCCGTGCAGGACGCACTGGTTCCGGCGCTGCTCGTCGTCGCGGCGATCCAGCCACTGTCGGGCGTCGTGTTCGTTCTTGACGGTGTCCTGATCGGCGCCGGCGACGGTGCCTACCTCGCGTGGGCCGGCCTCCTGGTCCTCGCTGCGTACGCCCCGTTGGTGCTGGTCGTCGGGTGGACGGATGCCGGCTTCACGTGGCTGTGGATCGCGTACGGCGGATTCATCGCGGCGCGACTCGTGACGCTCTGGCGACGACAGCAGGGCACCGCGTGGATGGTGCTCGGCACCACGCGTTCGGCACACTGAAGTTGTGATCACCGAGCAGTACGCCCCCGGCCGACTGATCGACATTCATGGCGAGGGCCAGGACGGCATCGCTCTGTTGTGGCACGGACGCGGCCCCAACGAGCGGTCTGCGTGGGCGCCTCTCGCGCGAGCCATCACGCCCTCGGGCGTACGCGTGCTCGCGGCGGACTGGGACTCGACAGCGGCCGACAACGGCCGCTCCGACGTGCTCGCATCGCTCGAGTACGCGCGCCGCTCCGCGGCCGACCTCGGCATCGCGGCTGCTGATGTCGCGGTTGTCGGGTGGTCTCTGGGCGCGACTGCCGCGCTCAGCCTCGCCGTCGCGCCCGACGGCCCCAACCGCACGGTGCTGCTGGCCCCGGGGGACGGACCCCGGGCGGTGTCTGCGGTCACCGGGGACGCGCTGCCAGATGTCTTCACGACCCGCCGACGGCCCGCGGGCGATCGACATCCTGCATGGAAGTCGCGACGACATCGCGCACCCGGCCCTGGTGCTTGGCCTCGCGGCACGGCTGCGGGCCTCGGGCTGGGCGCCGACGGTGACCGAGCTGGCGGTCGACCACTCCGGGATCGTCGGTCTGGCGATCGATCCGGACACGCAGCTCTACATCGAGGCTCAGGACCCCATCACCCTCGAGGCGGTCGAACAGGTGGCCGCCTCGATCGTTGCGGCGGCTACTGCTTCTTCGTGAAGCCGACGGCCGTCCAGTCGGGCTGCTCGAACTGGGTCGCTCCGTAGTTGGCCAGGCTCTTGCGGACCGCGACCGCGATCGGGGTCATCGCCAGCGGCACGATCGTCGGATTGGCGAACACCAGCTCGTCGAGCTGGGCGACGCGCTTGAACCGGGCCTTGTCATCGAGTGCGCCGGTCGCCCCGGCCCAGCCCTTGCCGAACCGGTCGTCGCTGACGCCGGTGTAGTTCTGCGGCGAGTCCACCGGGTAGAACATCGCCTCCGCGGCGCCGATCGGGAACGGTGACCCCCGGCGTACGAATGTCACGATGTCGAAGTCGAGCGGGATGATGAACTGGCTGAAGAACTTCTCCGACGGGACGCCGCGGACCTTGACGTCGATCCCGGCCTCCTTGAGGTCCTGGGCGATCAACGCGGCCCGCCGGCTGTTGGCCGGCGTCTTGGACGGCACGGGCATCGACAGCGTCAGCCGCTTGCCGTTGCGGACACGTATGCCGTCGGAGCCCTTCTTCCACCCCGCCTTGGTCAGCAGCGAGTCGGCTGCGCCCACGTCGTGGGCGATCTTGGCCGAGGAGTCGACATAGCCCTGCTGGCCGGGCACCAGGATGACACTGCCGATGGGGCTCGCCGGGGCGCCGAGCCCGGCCGACGCCTGCTTGGCGATGCCGTCGCGGTTGATCGCGTGGGCGACCGCTCGGCGCACCGCAGGATCCTTGAGCGGGCCACGACCGGCATTGAGGGTGACCTGCGACCACTCGATGCCCGAAGCGTGCTGGATCGAGGCGTCCTTGGCCTTCGCCGCGACCTTGTAGGTGTCGGCGTCGAGATCGACCGCGTCGAGCTCACCGGCCGCGAACGCCTTGGCGAGGAGGCCGGGCTCCGCGACCTGGAACGTGACCTGCGACAGCTTGGGCTTCTTGCCCCACCAGCGGGGATTGGGCTTCTCGACGATCGTGCCCTTGCGGGTGTCGATCGACGACACCACGAACGGGCCGTTGGACGCGATCGCCCGGTCGCGGAACCCGGTGTTGAACAGCTTGGCGGACGACGAGACCTTGGCGGCGAGCCGCGGGTAGACGTAGAGCGGCCACTCGGCGTTGGGTCTCTTGAACGTCACGGTGTAGTCGAACGTGGTCTTGCCCTGCACGACCGAAGCGATGTCGTCGAATCCCTCGGTCGAGGCGACCTCGTAGTCACTGTTCGAGCCGTTCTGCGCCTTCCAGAACGCCACCATGTCCGCGGCCGTGATCGAGCTGCCGTCCTGCCAGACCGCGCGACTGTTGAGGCGCACCGCGATCTTCAACGGATTGGTGTCGGCGACCTCGACCGACTCGGCGTAGTCGTGATCGACCTGCCAGCCGCCGTCGGCGGTGATCCGGATGGCTCCGCCGACGGTCGGCGCGAGAATGTGCGCGGCATCGGTGTTGACCGCGTCGGGGTGCTGGGGATTGAAGTTGTCGGGAATCCCCATCGTGCCGAGGCGCAGCGTGCCGCCCTCGGTCACCTTGGCGCGCTGCGCTGCTCGCCACGCCGTGTTCTTGACCGTGGTGCTGTCGGCGGATGTGGAGCTGGTCGCGGACGGCTTGTCGTCGGACAGCAGCGAACATCCGGAGAGCACGAGGCTTCCGACGAGGAGGACGGACGTGACCGTCGCAGCAGGGGTACGCATGGTGCTCGCGTCCACCGACAACGGGCCGGCACCAGGAGGTGCCGGCCCGTCAGGCGGACTACTTGGAGGCGACCACGTTGAGCTTGACCTGCGCGCTCACTTCGGGGTGCACGCGCACGGAGACCGTGTGGGCTCCGAGCGACTTGATCGGGTTGCCGACCTCGATGCGACGCTTGTCGACCTTGGCACCGACGGCGCCGAGGGCGTCCGCGATGTCCGAGACCGTGACCGCGCCGAACAGACGACCGCCGACACCGGCGCGAACCGGCACGTTGATCGGGTTGGCTTCGAGGTTGCCCTTGATGCTCTGGGCCTCCTCGAGGTCGTGCACGGCGTGCGCTTCGCGCGCTGCGCGGATCGACTCGACCTGCTTGGCAGCGCCCTTCGACCAACGGATGGCGAAGTTGCGCGGCAGCAGGAAGTTGCGGCCGTAGCCGTCCTTGACGTCGACGATGTCGCCGGGGGCTCCGAGGTTGGTGACCTCGTGGGTGAGGATGAGCTTCATCAGAACCTCCTTAACGGCTGGTCGAGGTGTAGGGCAGCAGAGCCATCTCGCGGGCGTTCTTGATGGCCTTGGCGATGAGACGCTGCTCCTGGACGGTGACACCCGTGACCCGGCGCGCGCGGATCTTGCCGCGGTCCGAGATGAACTTGCGCAGAAGCGCGGTGTCCTTGTAATCGATTTCGGTGACCTTGGCCGCAGTGAGCGGGTTGCTCTTCTTCTTCGGCTTCCGGACTACTGGCTTTGCCATGTTGCTCCTGAACTTGATGCTGACGTGTGGTTAGAAGGGGGGCTCGTCGGTCGTGCCGGCGTTGCCGCCCCAGGCGTCAGACCCACCCTGTGCCGCGGGCTGCGTGGACCACGGGTTGCTCTGCGCAGCTCCGCCGCCACCGGCGTTGCCGCCGCCGCCCTGGCCGCCACCGAAGTCGCCACCGCCGGAGCGGTTGGCCTTGGTGACCTTGGCCGTGGCGTAGCGCAGCGAGGGGCCGATCTCGTCGACGTTGATCTCGACGCTCGTGCCCTTCGATCCGTCCTGGCGCTCGAAGTTGCGAATGCGGAGGGCGCCAGTCACGATGACGCGCTGACCCTTCTGCAGCGACTCCGCGACATTCTCGGCCAGCTGACGCCATGCGGCGCAACGGATGAACAGCGCATCGCCGTCCTTCCACTCATTCGTCTGACGGTCGAACGTACGAGGCGTCGACGCGACGGTGAAGTTGGCAACCGCGGCGCCCGAAGGAGTGAACTTCAGCTCCGGGTCGTCGGTGAGGTTGCCGATGACGGTGATGACGGTTTCGCCTGCCATGGCGCAGCCTTTCGGATTGGGGTGTCTGACTCCAGTGAACCGCAGCGGTACGACACCTGCGAAGGGTCGAGTGCGGTCCTTGTGGACATCTGTCCTTGGGTCGGGCTTACTTCACGTCGGGACGTGTGACCTTGGTACGCACAACCGACTCGTTGAGCGTGAGCTGACGATCGAGCTCCTTGACCGTGGCCGGCTCCGCCTGGAGCTGGACGACGGCGTAGATGCCCTCGTTCTTCTTGTTGATCTCGTAGGCAAGACGGCGCTTGCCCCACACGTCGACGTTGTCGACGGAGCCGCCGTCCTGGCGCACGACGTTGAGGTACGTGTCCAGGCTGGGGGCGACGGTACGTTCTTCGAGATCAGGATCGAGGATGATCATGACTTCGTACGGGCGCAATGACATTCAGTCTCCTTCGGACTAAACGGCTACGGGGCCTCCGTAGCAGGAGTGGGCTGCCAACTGGCAACCGGTGAAGTCTACGGGAACAGCGCCATTCGAAGCCAATCGCACGCCTATGCTCAGATCATGCAGTTGGGCGTGCTGGGTCCTGCCCAGGCCTCATCCGGCGGCGCCGTAGTCAATCTCGGCCCGCGCAAGCAGCGGGCACTGCTGGCTGCTCTGGCTCTGCACCGCGGCCGGATCGTGTCGGTCGATGCGATCATCGACCTGCTGTGGCCCGAGACCCCGCCCCGCGGGGTCGTCGGCACTCTGCAGACGTACGTCGCCGGTCTTCGCCGGGCACTCGAGCCGGATCGCCCCGCCCGGGCGACGGCCTCCATGCTCGTGACGTCAGGAGGTGGCTACGCGCTGAAAGTCCCTGACGCCGATCTCGACGCAGCGCGCTTCCACGACGTGGTGACCGCGGCGAACCACGAGGTCGCGCCGGTCCATGTGCTGGGCGAGGGCCACGACATTCCCGTTGATCGGCTTTCACGCGTACTCGACTCGCTCGACGAGGCCCTGGCGTGGTGGCGCGGCACGCCGTACCTGGAGCTGGCCGACGCGCCAGCCGCTGCCGCGGAGCGCAGCCGGCTCGAACGGTTACGACTGATGGCTCAGGAGGATCGTGCCCTGACGGGCCTCGCACTCGGCCGTCACGCGACAGTCGCCGCGGACCTGGAGGTCCTGACGACCGACCACCCTATGCACGAACGGCTCTGGGCGATCCGGGCCGTCGCCCTGGCCCGATCTGGCCGGCAAGCAGATGCCCTCGACACCCTGCGGCAGGTGCGTACCCTGCTCGCCGACGAGTTGGGGATCGAACCGGGGGCCGAGCTCCGGGCCGTCCAGGCGGCGGTCCTGCGCCAAGATCTCTCGGTCAGCCCCCGGCCGGCTATTCACACCCGGACTGCCTCGGTCCGACCGTTAGGGGACGCGGCGCCGTGGCCCTTGCTCGGACGCGACGACGCCTTGTCCGCACTCACCTCACTGCTGGACGAGGCGATCGCCGGCGCCCCTCGCTTCACCACCGTGGTCGGCGATCCCGGCATCGGCAAGAGCAGGCTGGTGGACGAGCTCGCCCAGCTGGCACAGATCGCCGGCGTCGACGTGCTCGTCGGGCGCTGCTCGCAGGACGACGGTGCTCCACCCCTGTGGGCCTGGTCCGACATCCTTCGCTCCCTCGGTCTCGACCTGCCCATCGAGGCCGGCGAGGTGGACGGGGGCACGCGCTTCCGGTTCTGGGACAGCATCGCGAGGTCGGTCCTGACCCAGGCTTCGCAGCGGCCCCTCGTGGTCATCCTCGACGACCTCCAATGGGCGGATCCTTCGTCCTTGCGGGTCCTGCGACTGCTCGTTGACACCGCCCGTGCCGGTCGCCTCCTCGTCGTCGCCACCTGGCGCGGCGATCCATCCCCGACGGCACTTCTCGGCTCCGTCGCCGAATCGTTCGCCCGGCGTCACGCGCTTCGCCTTGAGCTCGTGGGCCTCACGGCCGAACACGCCGGCCAGCTCGTCTCGGCCATCACCGGCTCGCCGCCATCGAGGCACGATGCCGAGGAGCTGCGTTCGCGAAGCGACGGCAACCCGTTCTTCGTCATCGAGTACGCGCGGCTGGCCGTCGAGCGTGGCGACCTCAGAACGCTGCTCGACGACCCCGCTCCACCGAGCGCGATCCATGAGGTTCTCGCCCGGCGACTGGCGACTCTCCCGGAGGCGTCGGCCGAGGTCCTGCGCGCTGCCTCGGTGATTGGTCGAGCCTTCGACACGCCAGCCTTGTGCGCCGTCACGGCGACGGTCGCCGATGACGTGCTCGAGCCGCTCAGCCAGGCGACGATCGCCGGCCTCCTGCGCGACGACGGGGTCGGCAGATTCCGCTTCACCCATGCCCTCGTGCGGGACACGGCCTACGCCACGGTCCCCGCCCCTCACAGGGCGAACCTGCATGCTCGCATCGCCAGGCACCACGAGTCGTTGCCCGGGCGCGAGTCCGAGGTCGCGCGACATTGGCTCGCGGCCGGGCCGTTGCACGCCCCGCAGGGCTGGCGGGCGGCGCTCGCGGCGGCGCAGGCAGCGAATGCCGTGCACGCGTACGAGGAGGCCGTCGTCATGTCGCAAGTGGCCCAGGAGGCGCAGCTGGCCGACCCTGCTGCCAGCGCGCACGACCAGTACGAGCTGTTGATGGCACTCGCCGAAGCCCTGCGCAGAATCGGTGACTGGACCGAGTCGCGCGCGATCATCCACCGCGCCATCGACGTGGGCCGCACCTGCGGCGACATCCGGCTCGTCGCGCGGGCAGCGACCTCGATCACCACGGACGCGCTGTGGCAAGCCGTCGCTCACGGGACAGTCGACTCGATCGTCGCAGCCGCTCTCCGGCAGGCACTTGAGGACCTTCAGCCCGGCGACGGGGAGCTCAGGTGCCGGGCGATGCTGGCGCTGGCCTTCGAGATCTACTACGGCACCACCACGCAAGAACGCGAGGCGCTGGCAAGCGAAGGCATCGAGATGGCGCGCAGGCTTGGCGATCCCAGCCTGCTCGTGACCGCCATCCGCATGACCGTTGTCGCCGTCAGCCGGGCGGCCACCGCCGATGACCGGTTGCGCCTGGTCGAGGAAGCACTCGAGATCGCCGAGCGTGGGGATGACGAGAGGGCCTTGGCCACTGCTCTGACGCTGCAAGCCGGTCTCGCCTATGAGATCGGGGACGTCGCGACCGGTGCAGCAGCGGCGGACCGGGCACGGCGCCTGGCAGATCGGCAGCGACACTTCTACGCGCAGCTGGTGCTCGACACGCTGGAAGTCCCATGGCTGGCCATGTCCGGACGGCACGCCGAGGCCGCCGAACGGGCCGACCATCTCCAGGCGCTGGGGGAACGGTTGACGCTCACGCAGTACGAGGATGCGCTGGGCGGTGCCCGGATGTTCCTGCTCCTGTGGCACGGCCGGGCCGCGGAGGTTGTGCCCGACATCGTCGAGATGGCGCAGCGATCAGCATTGCCGCTGTCGGCTGTGGTTGCGATGTTCATGATCCGTGCGGGTCAGGACACCCAGGCCCGCGCGTACGTCGCCGACCATCCCATCGACCTGTCGGGGGACACCTGGTTCTCGTTGTTCACTTGGGGCGCGGCCGCCGAGGTGGCGCTGGCCCTCGGCGACGGCGGCCTCGGCGCGCAGGCGTATGAACTGCTCGCACCCTTTGCCGGTCGGGCGTGCTGCGCCAGCTCGGCCGTCGCGATGGGTCCCGTGGACGCCTTCCTCGCGCTGGCCGCAGCCGCCAGCGGAGCCGCCGAGGTCGCGGCCGTCCATGCCGACGACGCCCTCGACCTTTGTCGCGAGTGGGGCGTCCCTCTGGTCGCTGCGTGGTTGCAGGACCACAGGGACGCCTCCGGCTTCTAGGCGACGTGGCGGAACGCTTTTCGCTCTCTCCGCTCGAACCGGCCCCGCGTCATCCACCAGATGACCTCGAACGGTTTGCCGGTGACCCCGAAGACCTGGGCGCGTTGCTGAGCAGTCAGACCCTTGGTAGCCCACGGGATCTCGAACATGAGTTTGCGGAGAGTCAAGTCCTCCGAGAAGGTCTTCTCGATCACGGCCCACTCGTCCGGCGGCAGGAGCGCCTGGATCAGTTCGATCGCATTGGCCTCCTCGTGGGCGAGGTGCTGTCCCAGGCGCTCCTGGGTGGCCGTGAGCCGAACCGCGAGCGCCGAACGGGCATCGTCGTCATCATGCGTGGCGAGCCTGCTGAACCCCTCGGAGCACGATGACAGCAGCGGGTCGATCTCGTCGTGCTCGTCCTGCATCGCCTGGAGCGTCCGCCTGCCGTCCGCGTCGGTGCGCTGCATCAGCGCCGGCCAGACCGCGGCGTCCTCACCACTGTGATGGTGATGCAGGATGGCCGAGAACCGACTCCACCGCTCCGCCAGGGCACCCCAGGTGGCGCGGTCGGAGGCCGGCGTGGCTTTCGCGGCCGCCACAAAGGCAGCGAGATCGCGTCGAAATCCGTGGTGCATGAGATACATCATCATCATGTCGATCGGCCCGTCAGGTGCCGCGGCCTGGCCGGGGAGCCGCAGCTGCTGCGGCCAGATCGTGCTGGGCGTGGTGGTCATGGGTATCCTCCTGCTCGGTTGGGACACCAGTTTGAGCAAGACCGCTCCAGCTCCACTTGGGGTTTTCTTGGAGCGGCTGCCGGCTCAGAAGCCGCGCTTCCAGACGACCTCTTCGCGCAGCTTGCCGGCTGCGCCAGCCGTCGGGCGTACGGACCATCGTGTGGTGGTAGAGCCCGCCGATCTCGACGATCTTCTCGCCGCCGTGGCCGTCGTCCATCGTCATCGGGTTGTAGAAGTACGCCGTCACGGCGGCCTCGTCACCCCGGAGCTCGATCTCGACCTGCCCGAGCATGTGCATCCGGTTCGGGAAGAACGCCGGGAGCATCTCTTCGAGCCACGGCTTGATCTCGGGGTACGCCGCGGCGATGCCACCGGAGTGCGTGTAGTCGATCTCGGCGTCGGGCGTGAAGACCGTGTCGAGCCGTTCCCACGTACCGACATCGATCGCCCGCGTGTAGCGGGTGAGCACGTCGTTGATCTCGATTCGGTCGCTGATCTCCTGAAGGTCCACCCCAGCACTCTGGCAGAAAACTGGAACACGTTCTAGTCTTGCCAGATGCGCTTCACCTACGCCGAGGCAATGACCCAGGCCACGTTCTATGCCCCGCTGGCCCAGGCGGCAGAGGCGGCGGGCTACACCTCGATGACCGTCGCCGACTCGCTGATCTATCCCAAGGAGTCGGACTCGAAGTACCCCTACACCGACACCGGCGACCGGGAATTCCTCGAGGGCAAGGAGTTCATCGAGGCGATGGTGCTCTGCGCGCACCTGTTCGCGGTCACCACCACGCTGCGGCTGACCCCGTTCGTGCTCAAGCTGCCCGTACGCCCTCCGGTGCTCGTCGCGAAGCAGGCGTCGTCGCTCGCGTTCCTGTCCGACAACCGGCTCGGCCTCGGCGTCGGCATCTCGCCGTGGCCCGAGGACTTCGCCAACCTGCAGGTCGACTGGGCTCGTCGTGGCAAGCGGATGGACGAGTGCATGGACATCCTGCGGGGACTGACGAGCGGCGAGTTCTTCGGCTATCACGGGGAGTTCTACGAGATCGACGAGCTCAAGCTGTCACCCGGCGCGACCGAGAAGATCCCCCTGCTGGTCGGTGGTCACGTGGACCTCGCGCTGCGGCGCGCCGTGCGCAAGGGTGACGGCTGGATGCACGCCGGCGGCGACGGCGAGGAGCTCGACCGGCTGCTCATCCGGCTGGCGGAGATCCGCAAGGAGGAGGGCGACACCCGCGACGACTTCGAGATCCATGTCATCTCGTACGACGCGTACGACCTCGACGGCATCAAGCGCCTGGAGGACAAGGGCGTCACCGACTGCATCGTCGGCTTCCGCATCCCGTACATCAAGGGTCCCGACACCGAACCGCTCGAGACCAAGATCAAGCACCTCGAGCAGTACGCGGAGAACATCATCCACAAGCTGTGACCCAGATCACATCCAGAGTTGTCCGATCTGGGATGTGCGGTGCGTCCTTTCGGTGAGACGTTCAAATCCACCGAAAGGCATGACCATGACTCAGTACGCAGCACTCATCTACACCCGCGACGCCGACTGGACCAGCCCCTCGGAGGAGGAGACCGGCAAGGCATACGCCGAGTTCGGCGAGAACAACGGTGCCTCCCTCCGCGGGGGCGCTGGGCTTCATAGGACCTCTACCGCCACGACGGTTCGTGTCCACGGCGGCAAAGGTGGCGACATCGTGACCACCGATGGACCGTTCGCCGAGGCTCGCGAAGTCCTCGCCGGGTTCTATCTGATCGAGGCCGCTGACCTCGACGAGGCAGTGAAGATCGCGGCTCAGATCCCCGGTGCCTGGGACGGTGGAGTCGAGCTGCGTCCGACCCTCCCCAGCGAGGCCTAACCTGGTGGACCGCGTCGCGGCGGCATTGGCCGAGATCGTTCGAGATGAGGGTCGTCGCGTGCTGGCGACCCTCATCCGTACGACCGGCAGCGTCACGCTCGCCGAGGACGCCGTTCAGGAAGCCGCGATCCAGGCCCTCCGACACTGGCCCGACGAGGGCCTGCCGGACAACCCGCGCGCATGGTTGACCACCGTTGCGCGGCGCAAGGCCGTCGACATGATCCGCCGAGACGCCCACCGTACGGACAAGGAGGTGGAGGCGATGGACCTGAGCGTGCCAGCCGACCTCCCGGACTCGGTCGTCCGAGACGACCTCCTGCGTCTGGTGTTCACGTGTTGCCACCCCAGCCTGTCGCACGCATCACGGACGACGCTCAGCCTCAACACGCTCTGCGGTCTCAGCGTCGCCGACTGTGCGCGGTTGATGCTGACCACCGAGACCGCGATGGCGCGTCGGCTCGGACGGATCAAGCACAAGATCGCCGTGGCCGGCATCCCGTATCGCGTCCCGTCCGACGCCGAGCTCCCCGCACGTCTCGACGCGGTTGCCTCGACCGCCTACTTGCTGTTCACCGCCGGAATCGCGGGGGCGGACCAAGCCGTCAGACCCGAGCTGTGCGACGAGGCGATCCGGCTCGGCCGGCTCTTGGTCGAGCTCATGCCCGACGAATCGTCCCTGCAGGGCCTGCTCGCCCTGATGCTGCTGACGGACGCGCGGCGAGCAACACGGGTCGACGCCGACGGTGAGCTCGTGCTCCTCGCCGACCAGGACCGTTCGCAGTGGGACACCGTCCTCATCGCCGAGGGCGTGGCGCTGGTCGAGGGCGCGCTGCGGCGATCCCGCCATCAGGCCGGGCGGTTCGAGCTCGAGGCGGCGATCGCGGCATGCCACGCGACGGCGCGGGCGTACGCCGAGACGGACTGGAGCGACATCATCGCCCTTTACGATCGACTGCTCGAGCTGACGCCGACAGACGTCGTCCGGCTCAACCGGGCCGTCGCCGTCGGCGAACGGGACGGTCCCGCCGCAGGGCTGGCCGCGCTCGACGAGCTCGAAGGGCTCGGCCGGTTTCATCTCTGGCATGCGTGCCGCGCCGAGCTGCTCGTGCGCCTCGACCGTACGAGCGAGGCCGCGGCGGCCTTCGCATCCGCCCTCGCGTGCGATCCACCAGCCGCGGACCAGCGCCATCTGGAGCGCCGGATCGCCGCTACTCGCTGACGAGGTCCAGCGCGAGCAGGTTGTCGGCGTCGTAGGGGATGGACGTGATGATGCGCTCGGCCGACCCGGCGAACCGAGAACGGAACTCCGCACGCGCGGACGGCAGGTCGCCAACCACGGCGAATGCGGCCAGCACCTCGTCGTCGACCAGGTCGCCGAGCTCGTCCCACCGGTTGCTCTTGGTCAGCGCGTGCGCCTCGGCGTGCAGATCACCCCAGCCATGGTGCTCGAGCACCGGCAGGTAGGCCGGGGTGGATGAGTAGAAGCCGATCTGGCGCTTGGTGCCCGCGATGGCTGCTGCCAGCCCTTCTTCGGTACGACCGGTCGCGACCATGCACAGCACCGACGTGGTGAATGGCTCGTCGGCATGCTCCCCGGCCGCGCGACCAGCGGCCACCGCCGGCACCACCACCTCGTCGAGATAGCTCCTCGACAGCAGCGGATGACAGATGAGCCCGTCGGCGACCGAGCCTGCGGCGGCCAGCATCCGCGGCCCCACTGCTGCCAACCAGATCGGCGGAGGTCCGCCATCGATCGGGCCGGGGTTGAACAGCGGCGGCATCAGCGTGTGCTCGTAGAAGTCCCCTCGGAAGTCGAGCTTCGAGCCGTTCTGCCAGCTGTCCCAGATGGCCCGCAGCCCTTCGACGTACTCAGACATCCGGGGCGCTGGGCTCGACCACGGCATACCGAACCGGCGGGTGATGTGCGGCTTGATCTGGGTGCCGAGACCGAGGATGAGTCGGCCACCGCTGAGCCGGTGCACATCCCACGCCGAGTAGGCCGTCGACATCGGGGTCCGGGCGAAGGCGATCGCGACCGAGCTGCCGAGCTGGATCCGGCTCGTCGCTGTGCCGGCCAGGGCCAGCGCGATGTAGGGGTCGTGGGCGGCCTCGGCGACGAAGAGTCCACCGACCCCGCGGGCTTCTGCCTCAGCGCTGACGGCGGCGATCTCGGCCGCGTCTCCGTGAAAGGCAATGTCGAGGATCGGGTCGGTCACGGGCCGAGCCTACGGCGGACGCTCCACCGCGAGTGGGGACTATTCGGTCGTGATGGCTCGCAGCACGTTGAGCTTGGCGGCGCGCCTGGCGGGGAGGACTGCGGCCAGTACGCCGACGAGTCCGGCCACGACGACGAACACCGAGAGCCGCAGCCATGGGATCGCGAGATCCGTGATGCCCTGGTCGGCGACCGCCTTCTGCAGCACGATGCCGAACAGCAGCCCGGCGGCGATGCCCAGCAGCGCTCCGAGCACCGCGATCGCGATGGCTTCGAGCCGCACCATGCGTCGGAGCTGACCACGGCTGAGGCCGACGGCACGCAGCAGCCCGACCTCGCGCGTACGTTCGATGACGCTCAGCGCCAGGGTGTTGACGATGCCCAGCACCGCGATGATGATCGCCAGCCCCAGCAACGCATAGATGAGATAGAGCAGCTGGTCGACCTGCGAGCGCTGGGCGTCCGCGAAGTCGTCCTGGTTCTGCACCGTGACGGTGGGGAACGCCTTGGTCGCAGCCTCGAGACGCTTGCCCAGCGCGGCCTGATCGGCACCGGCCTCGGCGTTGACCGCGATCGCTGAGTCGGCGCGCTGCACCTGCCCCGCCGTGATCGTCGAGAACGGAGTGATCGCGTTGGTGACGACGTACGTCGACTTGTAGATGCCGACGACCTCGAGCGGCACCTTGCCGGATGCGAAGCCGAGCTTGACGGTGTCACCGACCTTGGCCCCCAGCGACTCGGCTTGGTCCTCGTTGAGCGCGATCTGGCCGTCCTCGAGCGCCGGTCCACCCTTGAGATAGTCGATGTCGAAGATCTCGCCGAGCGCGTGGGAGTCGCCGGCCGTGATGTTGGTGCGGTCGCCGTTGATCTTGGCTGACGCGGTCTGGGTCGGCGCCACGGTCTTGACGCCATCGACGGCCTTGATGTCCTCGGCGATCTTCGGCGAGAAGGGCTGGCCGATCGCATTGGAGACGAGGTAGTCGCTCGTGAACTCCTTCTTGACCCCGACGTCGATCGACTTGTTGATCGACGCGCCGAGCACCGACATCGTCGTGACCAGAGCCAGGCCGATCATCAGCGCCGAGGCGGTCGCCGCCGTACGCCTGGGGTTGCGGCGTGAGTTCTGCGTCGCCAGCTGGCCGACCGTGCCGAACAGCCGGCGGTAGACGCGGCCCATCGCGACGAGGACCGGGATCGCGAGTACCGGGCTCATCAGGGCGATCGCGATGAGGATCGAGAAGATGCCGAGGCCGACCTGCGAGGCACCCGACCCGCCCTCGCCGATCAGTCCCGTGGTCATGAGGATCGCGCCGAGGACCGCGAGGACGACGCCGACCACGAGCCTGCGTCGGATCGACCCCTCAGGAAGGGCGATGTCGTCGCGCATCGCCGCGACGGGCGCGATGCGAGCTGCCCGGCGGGCCGGGAGGTAGGCCGCGAACATCGTGACGAGGACACCCACGACGTAGGAGATGACGGCGGTCTCGGCCTCGAACACGAGGGGGCTCCCGGTGAGGTCGAGCCCGAAGTTGGCGAACAGTGCCCGGAGCGCAGCCGCCAGGCCGAAGCCGACGCCGAGTCCGAGGGTCGAGCCGATCAACCCCACTGTCGCGGCCTCGACCAGCACCGATCGGGTGACCTGTGGCCGTGACGCGCCCAGTGCGCGCAGCAGGGCGAGCTCGCGGCTGCGCTGCGCGACGAGGATCGAGAACGTGTTGATGATCAGGAAGGTGCCGACGACCAGGGCGATCGCGGCGAAGATCAGGAGGAACGTGTTGAGGAACCCGAGGACCGTGTTGACGATGCTCTTGATCTCATCAGCGGCCTTCTTGCCCGTGACCGCCTCGGCATTCTCGGGCAGCAGGGGCTTGACGGCGTCGACGACCTGCTGCTGGCTGACGCCGTCCTCGGCGGTCAGGCCGACGCTGGTGTAGGCGTCCTTGCCACCGAGGAACAGGTCTTGCGCTGTACGCGTGTCGAAGAAGACCAGGCTCGCGCCGGCCAGCCCGCCACCGGTGAACTCCGCGTAGCCGACGAGCCTGGCCCGGACTCGCGGCTGGTCACCGGCCGTCACCATGTTGACCGTGTCGCCGATGGCGTAGCCGGAGGACGTGGCTGACTTCTCGTCGAGCGCGACCTCGCCGCTGCGGGGTGCCCGGCCCTTCGCGATCCGTACGGTCTCGTCGCCGTTGGCGTTGGGCGCGTCGCTGAAGTTGAACGACAGCGTCGGTGCGCCGGTGCCGCCGAGCAGCTTGCCGTTCTTCTTGACGACGAACAGTCCCTGCCCGTCGACCGATCCGTCGGCGCGGGCCACTCCCGGCGCGTCCGCGAGCTTGGGCACGAGCGATGCGGGGATCGTGCGGCTGTCGATGTTGATCGCGTCGGTGAACCCGCCGCCACCGGTGTCGAGGCCGGTCAGGCGTATGGACGCGTCACTGACGGTGCCGTTGACGATGTTGTCGAAGCTCTTGCCCATCGTGTCGGTGAAGATCAGCGACCCGGACAGGAACGCGACACCGAGCACGATCGCGAACGCGCTGAGCAGCAGCCGCAGCTTGCGGGCGAGGAGGTTGCGCAGCGTGACCCGCAGCATCAGGACTCCATGGCACGGGTCTGCAGAGCCGTCATGTGCTCGAGCACCGAGTCGGCCGTCGGCGATCGCATCTCGTCGACGACCAGGCCGTCGGCCAGGAAGATCACCCGATCGGTGTAGGAAGCCGCGATCGGATCGTGCGTCACCATCACGATGGTCTGGCCGAACTCGGTCGCGCTCCGGCGCAGGAACCCCAGCACCTCCGCACCTGACGTCGAGTCGAGGTTGCCGGTCGGCTCGTCGGCGAACACGATCGACGGCCGGCTGACCAGCGCGCGGGCGCACGCGACGCGCTGCTGCTGACCGCCCGACATCTCGTGCGGTCGGTGGCGCAGGCGGTCGCGCAGCCCGACGGTGTCGATCACGGTGTCGTACCAACCCGGCTCGGGCTTCTGCCCCGCGATCGACAGCGGCAGCAGGATGTTCTCCTCGGCCGTCAGCGTCGGCACGAGATTGAACGCCTGGAACACGAACCCGATCCGGTCGCGGCGCAGCTCGGTCAGCGCCTTGTCCTTGAGCGTCGACAGCTCGACGTCGCCGATCTCCACGATCCCGTTGGTCGGGTTGTCGAGCGCGGCCATGCAGTGCATCAGGGTCGACTTGCCGGAGCCGGACGGTCCCATGACGGCGGTGAACTCGCCGGCATAGATCTCGACGCTGACGCCGTCGAGCGCACGGACCTCCGCGTCGTCCTTGCCGTAGACCTTGGTGAGGTCGGTCGTCCTGGCAGCGACCGTGCGGGTGGGTGCCTCGGTCATGGGATCTCCTGGTCGGTGGGTGCTGGGTCAAACGTATCCGCGTCGGGTGGCGGGGCCAGTACCGTCGTGGGGGTGGACCTCGAGATCGTGTCGCTGCTGGTGTCGCCGGTGCGCCGCTACGACGGCCGGCCCGCGGACGGTCCCGAGCCGTACGACATACGCGACGAGCTGGTCGACTCCGTACGCGTACGGGCGCACAAGGGGCTCGTCGGCGATCGCTACTTCGGGTCACGGTTCGCGTTCGCCGCGATGACGCTGATCGCGGCGGAGAGCATCCAGCAGCTCGAGGGCGAGCTCGGCACGGGGCCGTTCGATCCCGTCCTGGCCCGGCGCAACATCGTGACGCGGGGCCTCGACGTCGACGCCCTCGCGCGTACGACCTTCACGCTCGACGCCGGACACGGGCCGATCCGGTTCCGCTCGATGACGCCGGCCAACCCGTGCGCATGGCTCAACACGGTCTACGCGCCCGGAGCGCACCAGGCGATGCGGGGCCACGCCGGCATCCGGTGCGAGCCGCTCGACGACGGCGAGCTGTCGGTCGGACCGGCAACGATCGCCGACATCGCGCCGATCCCGCCCGAGGAGCTGACCCGCCGCATCAAGGCCGCCCCAACCAGCTAGCGGCCGACCAGCTAGACGTCCGAGCTCGCCGCCCAGATGTTGATGCCGGCCTCTCCCGCGTACGAGTCGATCTCGGCGAGCTCCTCGTCGGTGAAGTCGAGGCGTTGCGCGGCCTTGAGGTTCTCGTCGAGCTGCTCGACCGACGAGACGCCGATCAGCGCCGACGTGACACCGCCGGGACGCAGGGTCCACGAGATCGCCATCTGCGCGAGTGTCTGACCGCGCTTCTTCGCGATCGCGGCGAGACCCTTGAGGCGCTTGCGGTTGTCCTCGTTGGCCATCGCCTGGTTGAACGAGCCGCGCTTCTGCGACCGTTCCGGGTCGGCACTCTCGACATACCGGTCGGACAGCAGCCCCTGGGCCAGTGAGCCGAAGCCGATCGAGCCGACGCCGTGCTCGTCGAGCACCGTCGTGAGTCCCTGCTCGATCCAGCGGTTGATCATCGAGTACGACGGCTGGTGGATCACGATCGGCGTGCCGAGGCTGTTGGCGATCGCGACGGCTTCGGACGTGCGCTCCGGCGAGTACGACGAGATGCCGGCATAGCGGCGCCTTGCCCTGGCGGACGATCGCGTCGAGCGCGCCGATCGTCTCCTCCAGCGGCGTGCCCGGGTCGGCGCGGTGCGAGTAGAAGATGTCGACGTGATCGACCGACATGCGGGCGAGCGACTCGTCGAGGCTCGCGAACAGGTACTTGCGCGAGCCGAAGTTGCCGTAGGGGCCGGGCCACATGTCGTAGCCGGCCTTGGTCGAGAGGATCAGCTCGTTGCGGTACGCCTTGAAGTCCGTGCGCATCATGCGACCGAAGTTCTCCTCGGCCGAGCCGTAGGGCGGGCCGTAGTTGTTGGCGAGGTCGAAGTGCGTGATGCCGTTGTCGAACGCGTGGCGCAGCACGGCGCGCTGGTTGTCGAACGGGAAGTTGTCGCCGAAGTTCCACCACAGCCCCAGCGACAGCGGCGGCAGGAACAGCCCCGAGCGGCCGACCCGGCGATAGTCCCAGTGCGCGTAGCGATCCTCCGCGGCGACGTACGGGCGGTGGATCTCGGGAACGGGGTCGGCGAACGAGGAGCTGTCGGTCATACACCCCACGCTAGTCCGCTGGGAAATGTCGCCACCAGGTCGTACGTTCGGCGCATGGTCGACCAGATCCTCGAGCTCCGCCAGTACACCCTCAAGCCCGGCACCCGGGACGGCTTCGTCGAGCGGTTCGAGCGAGAGTTCCTCGACACCCAGGAGGCCGTCGACATCCACGTGCTCGGCACGTTCCTCGACCTCGACGATCCCGACCGGTTCGTCTGGTTCCGCGGCTTCGCGTCGCTCGACGAGCGAGCTGCATCGCTGGCGGCGTTCTACGGCGGGCCGGTGTGGGCCGCCTGGGGCGACGAGACCAACGCCGACCTGATCGACTCCGACGACGTGCTGATGCTGCGGCCGCGCCCGGGCAAGCCGGGCATGCCGGTGTCCGCGTACGGCGAGCTGGCCATCCGGTTGTGGGCGATCAGCTCCGACGCCGAGGAGTCGTCCCTCGAAGCCGCCATCGACGCAGCCGGCGGCGACGTGCTGCTGAGTCACCCGGGCCCCAACACCTTCCGGCTGCCGGTGCGCGACGACCAGGTGATCGTCGCGCTCGGCGGCGACAACCTGCCCGACGGCCACATCCAGCATCTGCGGCTCGCGCCAACGGCGCGCTCCGCATTGCGTTGAGGTTCAGGTGCAGCTCAGAACGGCAGTAGCCCGAGCGTGAGCCAGGTTCCCTCCGCAGGCGTCGGGTCGGTGTTGCCGGCTGGATCGATCGCGCGCACCGCGAAGGTGTGGTTGCCGCCACCCACGCCGGTGTAGGTCTTGGAGCTGGTGCACGCCTGCCAGGCGGCACCGTCGAGGCGGCACTGGAAGCTCGATCCGCCCTCTGACGAGGTGAACGCGAACGTCGCAATGCTCGACAGGCTCAACCACGGCGGCGTGCTCGTGATCGTCGTCTGAGGCGGTGTGGTGTCGACGATCCAGTCCCTGGTGGCGGGGGTCGGGTCGACGTTGCCGGCGAGGTCAGTCGCTCGTACGGCGAACGTGTGGCTGCCCTCGCCGAGCGGGCCGAACGCGTCGCCCGAGTGACACGGAGCGTAGGAGCCCGCATCGAGCTTGCACTCGAACGTCGCCGGTTCATCCGCCGAGAAGGTGAACTTCGGCTTCACCTCGTTGGTGAGATCCGCCGGGCCGGAGTCGATATGGGTCTTCGGCGCGGTGGTGTCGAGCTTGACCGTGAACGTCCGGCTGGCCGGTGTCGGGTCGGTGTTGCCCGCCGCGTCGGTGGCGCGTGCCTCGAAGGTGTGGTCACCGTTGGCGAGCAACGCCGTCGTGTACGGCGACGCGCACGGTCCGAAGTCGGCATCGTCGACGCGGCACTCGAGCGTTGCCCCCGCCTCAGGCGAGCTGAAGCCGAACGTCGGCGTCTGGTCGTCGATCGTGCCGGTAGGCCCGCTGGTGATGGCGGTGTCCGGTGCGTTCGTGTCGACCGTGAACGTACGGCCGACCGGCGGGGTTTCGACGTTGCCGGCCGCGTCGGTCGAACGTACCTGGAAGGTGTGCTCGCCATCGGTCAGCGCTGCAGAGGTGTACGGCGACGTGCAGGGCTCGAAGCCTCCGGACACCTTGCACTCGAAGGTGCTGTCCGGATCCGAGGTCGCGAAGCCGAACGTCGGCGTGGCGTCGTTGGTCAGGCCGCTGGGGCCCGCGGTGATCCCGGTGACGAGCGCCTCGGTGTCGACCGTGAAGGTGCGACTGGCCGGCGTCGGGTCGACGTTGCCCCCGCCGTCGACCGCCCGGAGCTCGAACGTGTGCTGACCGTCGCTCAAGGGTGCGGTCGTCTCCGGCGACTCGCACGCTGCGAACGGCTTGTCGTCGACGCGGCACTCATAGGCCACCGCGCCGTCGGCGAAGTCCCAGTTGAACGTGGGCGTGTTGTCGCTGATGGTTCCGGTCGGGCCGGAGCCGATCGTGGTGTCCGGAGCGACCGTGTCGACCGTGAATGCCCCGGCGGCAGGAATCGGGTCGACGTTGCCGACAGCGTCGACCGCGCGTACGTAGAAGACGTGGTCGCCGTCGTCGAGGTCAGCCGTCGTGTGCGGATTCGTGCACGCCTCGAACGCTGCATCGTCGACGCGGCATTCGAACGTCGCGTTCGGCTCGGGCGAAGCGAAGGTGAACGTCGGCGTGCTGTCGCCGGTCACGCCGCTGGGACCCGAGGTGATCGAGGTGGTCGGCGGGCTTCGGTCGATCGTGAACGACCGACTGGCCGGGGTCGCGTCGGCCCGGCCCACGACGTCGATCGCCACCACGGAGAACGTGTGGTCGCCGTCGCCGAGCTCGCCGCTGGTGTACGGCGAGGTGCACGGCTGGTAGGGGCCGGAGTCGATCCGGCACTGGAAGGTCCCGCCGTCCTCGGACGACGTGAACGTGAAGGTGGGCGTGTTGTCGTTCGTCTGCCCGTCCGGGCCGCCGGTGATCGTGGTGTCCGGTGCGACCGTGTCGACCTTGAACGTGCGGCTCGCGGGAGTCGGGTCGAGGTTTCCGGAGGGGTCGGTGGCGCGCACCTCGAACGTGTGGGTCCCGTCGCTCAACAGTGCCGTCGTGCGCGGTGCCGTGCAGGCGGCGAACGCACCGCTGTCGACACGGCACTCGAACGTCGATCCGTCTTCCGACGATGTGAAGATGAACTTCGGCGTGCTGTCGTTCGTCGGGCCACTCGGTCCTGCCGTGATGGTGGTGTCCGGCGGAGTGGTGTCGAGGGTGTTCAGCAGCACCCCGATGCCGCCCAAGGGCGCGTTGTCGTACGACTCGTAGTCGCCCGCCACGAGGTCGGGCAGCGAGTCGGCGTTGAAGTCCCCGACGGCGACAGACAGGGCGGCACCGCCGGACTTGAATGCCTTGGGGGTTCCGAAGGTCGCACCATCGCCACCGTGGAGGATCAGGACGTCACCCCGACCGTCACCCACAGCGAGGTCCGGGTCGCCGTCGTCGTTGAAGTCGGCGACCGCGACGGCGTAGCCGTGGGCGAGGGGATAGGTGATCGGTGCGGCGAAGGTTCCGCCGCTGTCGCCGGTGAAGACTCGTACGTTCGAGCTTGAGAGATCGTAGTCCTCGTCGACGATGACGATATCGGGGTCGGAGTCGGCGTTGAAGTCGCCGACCGCGATCGAGGTTAAGGGGCCGTTGGTGATCCCTGCGGGGTAGTCGGCCTGCGGGCCGAATGATGCGCCCGGTCCGCCCAGCAGCACCGCCACGCCGCCTACGTTGTTGCTGAACGCGAGGTCGGGGTCGCCGTCGGCGTTGAAGTCGCTGACCACGACCAAGGAGGGGTTGCCGCCAGCAGTGGGGATGATCGTTGGCGTGCCGAAGGTTCCGCCAGGTCCACCGAGCAGGATCCCGATGTTTGTACTGTGTTCGCTGGTGACCGCGAGGTCGGGGTCACCGTCGTCGTTGAAGTCGCCGACAGCGACCGAGGCGGGGAAGAGGAGGCCGGCTGCGAAGTTGGTCATTGCCCCGAACGTCCCGCCAGGGCCGCCGAGCAGCACGGAAACGTTGTTGTCGTCACCGTTGGGAACGACCAGGTCAGGGTCGCCGTCGCCGTTGAAGTCGCCGATCTCGATCGATTGGGGAGAGATCCCGACCGGGTAGTCGGTCGGCGCACCGAAGGTTCCGCCAGCGCCGCCGAGCACCACGGAGGCGTCGCCGGCCTCGCTGACGACCGCGACATCGGGGTCGGAGTCCGCGTTGAAGTCGCCGACCGCAACGTCGCGCGGAAGGGTTCCGGCGTCGTAGTTGACCCAGTGAGCGAAGCTCGAGGTGCTGGCGCTGGCGACCCCGGGATTCGCCAGCACGAGCGCGGACACCGCGCTGCCGAGCACGAGCAGTCGAGCGAGGTTGAGCGCGACGTGCTTGCGCGCCGACAAGGAGGACCTGGGAGAGCGCATGGGAGTGTCCATTCGGGAGGGATGAGATCGACGCTAGGGATCACGTGAGCGTGTGTCGTCCGTGCCAGCACGGATCCCGCCCAGATCGGTCGATGACAGGCTGGACCCATGGCACTGCGGGTCGTACTTGTCGATGACGACCAACGGTTCCGCGCGACGGCCCGTCGAGCGCTCGAGGCGGAAGGGGTCGTGGTTTTGGCCGAGGTCGCATCTGGCGAGGACGCCCTCGCGGCGGTCGAAGATTGCTATCCTGACGCCGTCCTTGTCGATATCCGGATGTCCGGGATCGACGGCGTGGAGGTCGCTCGGCGACTCCGGGGGAAGGTCGGTACGACCGTGGTGATCCTGATCTCGACTCTCGACGTGGATCACGGACGCCTGTTGGCCGAGGGCCTGGCGGCCGGCTACATCCAGAAGGATGAGCTCTCGCTCGCCGCGATCACCGAGCTGCTGGCCTGATGGGCCGGGCACTGCGGATCGGCGTGATCGGCGTGGCGCTGCTCGCCGCCACCGTACTTCTCGTGTTCGACCTCGACCATCCGTACGATCTCTGGTTGCAGCTCGTCGTCGGTGCGGCCCCGCTCACCCTGGCGGCCTGGTTCGTTCTCGCCCGGACCGCCGACGACCGACTCGCGCTCGCGCTCGCCGGCCTCGGCACCGGTGGACCGGAAGACACCGTCCGCGACGCGCTCCGCCGCGCGCTTGCGGACCCGGACCTCGAGATCGTCTACACCCAAGTCGGGAGTGGCGGCTGGATCACCGGGCTCGGCGAGCAGACGGCCAGGCCGGACCCGGGCGCACGGCGGGCGTTCACCGCCATCGATCGCGGCGGGAAGCCGGTCGCAGGTCTCGTCCACGACCGTGGCCTACTGCGGCATCCACGGCGCCTGCAGGCCGCCATCGACGTGGCTTCCCTGGCCCTCGACAACGAACGCCTCAAGGCCCGGCTCCGGGCCGAGCTCCTGGAGGCGCATGCGTCGCGCTCCCGCATCATCGACGCCGGCGATCGCGAGCTCCAGCGGGTGGAGCGCAACCTGCACGACGGCGCGCAGCAACGGTTGGTGGGGCTCGCGCTGATGTTCCGGCTGGCGAGCCGGCGGGCCGCCGGCGACGCCGAGCTCACAGCCCTGCTCGACGACGCCGCCCGCGAGCTCAGCGACGCGATCACCGAGCTGCGTGAGCTGACCCGTGGCATCCACCCCGCCATCGTCGACGACGCCGGACTTCGCGGCGCGCTCGAAGCGCTCGCCGAGCGCCCGGGCGTACCGGTCGATCTGCAGGTCGACCTGCCCGATCGGCTTCCCGACGTCGTCGAGGTCGCCGCCTACTACCTGGTTGCGGAAGCGGTGACCAACGCCAACAAGCATGCGAACGCAACACGCGTGACGGTGCAGGCACGCGTGCTGGACGGAGTCCTCCACGTGACCGTGAGCGACGACGGGACCGGCGGAGCCGAGCAATCGCCCGGAACCGGCCTGCAGGGGATGGCCGACCGGATCGGCGCACTCGGAGGTGGATTCGAGATCGACAGTCCGCCCTCATCTGGCACCACGGTGACCGCCGACATCCCGCTCACCCAGACCGTCCTCACCGATGCCGAGCAGCGGCGAATGATCGCCCTGCGGTGGTTCGTGCACGAGAACTGGGAGATGCCCGGCGAGGTCGTCGACCAGATCACCGACGAGGACAACCTCGTGGCCGGCAAGGCCATACTGCTGGTCGCCGGAGGGAACGCACGGATCACCCAACGTGAACGTGAATGGTTGATCGGTTATCTCACCGCCGCCCGCGACGCGGACTGGGTCATCGAGGCGCTCGCGACCTATGACGACTCCGACACGCTCGCCGACTTGATGCACGTTCCAGGGCTTCCCGAGATCGCGCGCGGTCAGCTCTACGACGCCATACGGATGTGCTCCAGCGACGGGCCGCTGACCTCCGACGAGTTCGACCGTCTGGAGCGTTCAGCCGCTGAGCTGGGGATCGCGCGCGAGGAGTTCGACGAGCTGCGCGCGATCGTCGCGGCCGATGCAGGGCTGCGACGCCGGCGCTTCAACGCCGTCGCCGCGCCCGTCCTCCCGCACGGGTTCTCGCCCTCTGCCTGACCGACCCTTCATTGTTCGCACATCGGACTACAGCTTGATCTTGTCCTTGTGCTTGCCGAGGAACTGCTCGTAGGACAATGTCTCCGGGTTGAGCTCCCGGGTCAGGTCCGCGTCGCGCTTCGCCGCGAACTCGTCGGGGAAGTCGCGGTAGATCTGGAACATGTTGCCCAGCTCGTCGGCGCCGGGGAACCCGAACGTGCGGTAGACGTCGGGCTCGGGATCGTTGTAGGCGATCGGGCCGGTCGGCAGCACGGCCTCCAGCCCGTCGGCCATCTCCCGGATCGTCAGGAACTCCGAGGCGATGCCGACGGTCTCGCCGACGAACCTGTCACCGGCCCTGAACACACCGAATGCTGCCTTGCCGACGTCCTCGGCGGCGATGCCCGCCATCGGGCTGTTCCCCATCGGGAAGGTCACGCCGTACGAACCGTCGTCGCCCTTCGTGGGGCCGAGACCGAACGCGTAGAGGTTGTCCCAGAAGAACGACGAACGCAGATACGTCGTTGGGAGATCGGCGAACAGCGGATCGGCCTCGGCCTTGGCGTCGAAGTGCGGCACGGCATAGGCGCCCTGAAGCCGGGGCATCCGGGTGTCGCCGGTGGGCAGGTAGTCGCGGGTGTCCTCGAGCGTGCTCCATACGACGTGTCGTACGCCAGAGGCACGGGCCGCCTCGGCCAGGTTCTGCGCCTGCTCGATCTCCTTCGCGCCGGAGAAGTGCTCCCAGAAGTTGGTCACGCAGAAGGCGCCGTACGCGCCGTCGAACGCCGCCTTGAGGCTCTCGACGTCGTCGAGATCCGCCTGAACGACCTCGGCCCCTGCGGCCGCGAGCTCACGAGCGGCGTCCCCGTCGGTGTTGCGCGTGATCGCGCGAACGGCCCACTCGCCCGACGTGTCGGCGAGTGCGGCGCGGGCCAGCGATCCGCCTTGGGCGCCGGTCGCTCCGATGACGGCGATGGTCTTGGCTGTGCTCATGGATGTGCTCCGTTCAGAGGGATGGTGTCGATGCTAGAAATCACGAGTGGCCGCGTCGTCCGTGCTGCCACGGATGCTTTCGGCCTGGGTGGTGGCGTTGTCGCTGGCCGCCTGCAGCACGGCCTTCACCTGGTACGGCGCCAGGCCGGGGTGCTTGGCGAGGATCAGCGCCGCCATCGCGGCGACGTGGGGAGCGGCGAAGCTGTTGCCGGTCGCGACGGTGCTGCCGCCGTCGAGCCAGGCCACGTCGACGTCGATCCCGCGGGCACCGAACTCGACCGGTGGCTTGGGATTCGCTGACAGGGTCCACGGGTCGTCGCTGGGGCGGCAGGCGACCGAGACGACCGACGCGAACTCCGACGGGTACGTCGGACCGGGCTGGTTGTTCGCCGCGCAGACCAGCAACGTGCGGGCGAAGTAGGCGAGGTCGGCGACCTCGTGCAGCGGCGCATACATCGACTCGCTCTTGCTCGACAGCGACAGGTTTGCGACCTCGAATCCGTGGTCGACCGCCCACAGGAGTCCGGCGTGGAACAACAGCCCGCGGCCCTTCAGGTTCGAGCCGAGCACTCGAATGCTGTGCAGGTCGACGTCAGGCGCGATTGAGCGCACGATCGCCGCGCACGCCGTCCCGTGGCCGAACAGGTCCTCATGCGGACCTTCGACCGCCCGATAGCCCTCGTCCCGACTGTCGTCCGGCTCCATCGCGACCGCGGAGGCCACACCCCCGACGTCCGGGTGGTCGGCGTCGATGCCGCTGTCGACGATGGCCAGCGAGACACCGGCACCGGTCGAGCCGCCAAAGGCCCACTCGCGCACGTCCTCGAGCGGGAGCGCGGGAAGGTCGGGCAGGCGGTCCGAGGCAAACGCCTCGGACCAGGCCGGAAGTCGGCTCATGTCGGCACCTCACTGAGAAGGCACAGATAGTGAGAAGCCGACATGATCCCTGCCTTGTTGATTCGCTCGCTACGCTCGCTCATCCCCGGTGCGTCTCGACGAGCTGCGCAACCCGCCGTCCGAGCGCGGAATATCGCTGGTCGGAGTCAGATGGGCCGACGCCCGCGACGATCGCAGAGAGCTGGGAGGCGAGGGTCCCCAGCACCGCCAAGGGCCAGTCGCCGGACGTGTCGATGCCCGGGTCGAGGACCTCCATGACCCCGACGACCTCGCCGGTCGCGTCGAAGAACGGTGCGGCCAGGATGGTCGTCGGTACGTACCCGGTGCTCTCGGCGATGTCGCGGGCGAACCGGGCGTCGGTGCGGACGTCGCGTACGGCAACCGGCTGGCCTGACATCGCCGTCCAGCCCACGAGCCCGCGACCGACGGGCACCTCGACCCCGATCACCTCGGCAGCACCGACGCCGTCGGCGGCAGCGAAGGTCAGCCCCGCACCGTCGGGATTCGCCAGCGCGCAGGAGCACGCAGCTGCGTCGAACAGCTCTCGTACTGCAGCGACCGAGCGGGTCAGGTCATCAGTGCTCACGTTCGATATCTCCCGTCATCGGTGGATCCCGGCGAGACCCCGCCCGGGTCGGGGCCTCGCCGAAGAGCAGTCATCGGAGGACGCGGCCGTGGCCTTCGGTGTCCTCGTCGTTCTCGTCGGGGGCGGCGCGGAGGACGCGGTGGCCCTCGATGTCCGGCTCTTCGTCGGGGTCGACGCGCAGGACGCGGTGGCCGTCGACATCGAGCTCTTCGTCGTGGTCGGCACGGAGGACGCGGTGGCCCTCGACGTCCTGCCCCTGGCTCTCGGGGCTCTCATCGGGTCGCTGTGGGTTGACCATGATCTTCTCCTGGGGGTTGTGGGAGATCGGGGGGCTCTCCCGGGTAGTTGTTACCTTCCCCGAATTCCTTGCGCGGTTCCGTCCGGAAGCCGACACATGATCCGTCGACTTCATGACGCTCTGCGGACCAGCAGGCCGGGCTGGTGGACGACGATGCGGCCGCGCCCGAGCCCAACCACACCCTGGCGAGCCAGCTTCTGGAGGACCTCGTTGACGCTCGGACGGCTGGCTCCGACGAGCCCGGCCAGCTGCTCCTGGGTCAGCGGTACGGTCACCGGATGGGCGGGGTCGCCTTCGCGTCGCCGTAGACCCGGACCAGGTCCAACAGCCGGCGATGGACACGCCGGTCGAGGCTCTCGTACATCACCTCGACCAGCCGGCTGCTCAGTTCCTCGACCCGCCGGGCCAGGAGCGTGAGCAGCAGCTCTCCAGTGGCGGGATGCCGCTGGCGGAGCTCGGCGAACGCGGCGGTCGTCAGCGATCGGGTCGTCGCGGGCTCGAGCGCGACGACGGTCGCCGTTCGAACGTGGGCTCCGCTGCCGAGCAGTGACAGCTCGCCGAACCAGTCAGTAGGGCCGATCACGTTCAGCAACGCGATGTCCCCAGCCGCGGTGTCCACCCGAACTGCCAGCCGACCCTCCTCCACCAGGTGGATGCTGTCGGACGGGTCGCCCTCGCGGACCAGCACCTCGTTGCGTGCATACGTACGCCGGCGGGTTCGGGCGAGCAGCTGTTCCCGCTCGACTTCGGGCAGCGACGCGAGGAGTGCCCAGTCGACCACGCGCGGAATGGCGCCAAGGCTCGAGACGGCCATGATGCGCTCCTCGGGGTGGGAGGTTGCTGTGCCTGTCGTTCAGTTCTAGGCCCGTGCCGGCGCAACTGTCGTCCGTGCTGGCACGGACATCCGCGTTCAACGGCGCCCGTCGAGCGCGTCCAGCCAGCGGCTCGCTCCGATTCGCTGGTAGACCTCGCGGGCCTGGCGCAGCAGGTCGCTGGCCTCGTCTTCACGGCCGTCGCGCAACAGCCACGCCCCCAGGTCTGCACAGACGTGCGCTTCGAACAGCGCCGCTCCCCAGGCGCGCGCGCTGGTGAGCGCGTCCCGGTAGGCCTCCTCGACGGCCTCGGCGGTCAGCGACCCGTCCTCACCGGCGAAGGCGCGGAGCCGGGCGAACTGAGTCTGGACACCCTGCGGCAGCGGACCGCCACGGGCGGTGGCCAGATCCAGCAATTCGGCGACGGACTCGCGATCTTCCTGCTCCCTGACGACTTCGGCCGCGAAGATCCAGATCGACCAGATGTCGATCGAGGTGGACGCCGACTCGACAATGCGACGCGCACCTTCCAGGGCCAGCTCGACGGCATCCGTACGACCGACGGCGAGCGACTCGAGCGCCCGGTCGACGTAGTACTCCGCCAGGACCGTGGGGTCCTCGATGTCTTCAGGTGCCTGGTCAACGGTCTCGGCGACAGGTGGTTGCTCTGTGCCGCGTGCCACGGCCTGGAACCGCAGAGTGATGTCGGACGTGAACGCGAGGAAGTTCTGCACGTCCTCGAGCTCGGCCAGGACCGTGGCCTCTCCCCACTCGCCGTCGAGCAACAGAGCCACGGAGAGATTGCTCGTCGCGAACGCGAGCACGATCTCCTCGCCGATCTCCCGTCCGCTGTCGATCGCCTCGCGGCCGATGTGGATGGCGGCCGGCACGTCCTCGTACGTCTTGAGGGCGGTCAAGTTGAGCAGGGCGGCGGCGCGCTCCCGGACCGCTCGGTGCTCGCCGGCCAGCTCGGCGGCCTGCTCGAACAGCAGTGCGGCCAGGTGCGGAAGCGAGTCGCTGCAGCTGAGCGCCTGGACCGACCAGCTGTCCGCGATCCGTCGCGGGTCACCGGTGAGCTCGCCCAGAACCAAGGCTTCCTGCGCCACCGCCGCGAAACCTGTGCCACCGGTGCTCAGGAGTACCGTCACCAGCGCCCCGACGAGGTCGAATCGGGCCGCGAGGACCGTCGGGTCCTCAGGCACGTCGGGCAGACGACCGAGCATGTCCCGGACCAGCTGCTCGGCCCGACTCAGGTCTCCCTCGTCGTAGACGAGCGCGCGGGCGAGATCCTCGGTCGCGGTCGCCATACCGAGGAGGTCCCCATCCGCGTCGAACCCCTTGACCGCCTGACCGGCGTGCTCGATCGCTGCGCCGTGCTGCCCGCTCAAACGCAGCTGACGGGCCAGTCGGCTCTGCACGGAGAGTCGGCGTTCCGGCGCGCACCGCTCCAGTGCCCGAGCCAGGTATGCCGCCGCCTCGCGGGGCGCCCCGAGACCAGCGGCCCGATCGGCGGCCAGCTCGAGGTGGTGGGAGGCCGCCTTGGTGAGCTCGGCCACGTCGGGGTCGCCGGGGACCGCGTCTATCGCGTCGAGGTAGTGCTGGGCGATGATCGGCGCCAGCTCGTAGGCCTCGCTACGCTCCGCCAGCTCGGCGCCAAGCTTCATCGCGACGGTCAGGTGACTCGCCTTGCGGTCACGACGCGCGAGCATGCCGTAGGCCACCTGGCGGACGACACCCTGGACGAACCGGTAGCTGCCGAACTCGGTGTTCAACCGGTCCGTCTCCCGGCGGAGCACCTCACGCCGGAACAGGTTGGCGAGCGCCCGCTCGAGGTCCGGCACGTCCTCGCAGAGCGCACTGATCCCCTGATCGGTGAACACCAGACCGAGCACACTGGCTCGGTCCACGACCCGGCGTTCATCCTCGGGCAGGGTGTCCAGCCGGGCCGCGATCAGGGCCTGCAGCGTCTTGGGCGCCGCCAGGGTGGCCAGGTCGACAGCACCCGGGTCTGCCAGCGCGTGCCGGCCGTCGCGTACGACCACGACGTCCTGATCGAGCAGCGAACGGACGGTCTCGATCGCGAAGAGTGGCACGCCCTCGGCGCGCGAGACAAGCTCGGATCGGACACCCTCCGGGACGCCTGCGACGAGCTCGTCGAGCAGCTCTGCCATCTCACCCTCAGACAGCGCCTCCAGGTGCACCACGGTGACGCGACGGTTGCCGGCCAGGTCAGCGTGCCCGGCGAGCAGCTCAGGCCGGGCGAGGACCAGGACGAACACCGGGTAGTCCGCGGCCGCGAGCAGGTGCTCGAGGAATGCCACCAGCGCCTCGTCGGCGTGCTGGGCATCATCGACGACCAACACGACCGGAGCGCTCGCCGTCTGACCGACGTACTTGAAGAACGTCGTCCAGGCCAGGAAGAGATCATCCCGCGTGAACGCCGTGCCGGACTCGTGCCCGAGCAGGGCGGCGAGGCGTGGTTCGAGCCACTCCCGATCGGACTCGTCGTGCACGCAGGCCGCGAGTGCCGCCTGCAGCAGCGGGCGTCCCTCCAGGTCATCGCCGACGTCACCGGCCAGCACGCTGATCCGGCTGCGGACGGCTTCTGCCAGTGCGTAGTAGGCGACACCCTCGCCGTACGAGAGGCAGCGCCCGCGGTGCCAGAGCACGGTGGCGTCGAGGCCGTCGACGTACTTCTCGAACTCCCAGCCGAGCCGCGACTTGCCGATGCCCGCTTCCCCGTCGATCACCAGCATGCCGGGGCGCAGCGACTCCTGGATGCCGTGGAAGACCTCCTTGACCAGCCGGAGCTCACGCTCGCGTCCGATCAGCGGGGCCTCGAGCCCGTCGTCACGACGATCGCCGCCCAGGTTCGCGACCACGGCGCGCACGGCCCAGAGGGGTACCGGCTCGGCCTTGCCCTTCATCGCGTGCGCGCCGACATCGTCGTAGGCGATCGCTGAGGACGTGAACGTGCGAGTGGTTTCGTCGATCCACACCTGGCCCGGCTCGGCGGCCGCCTGGATCCGGGCCGCCGTGTTGACCGGGTCGCCGGCCACCATGCCCTGGCCACTCGCGCCGAGGGTGACCGCCACCTCGGCGGTGGTGATGCCGACGCGCATGGCCAGCTCAGGCACGTTGATCCGGTCGCCCAGTGCGGCGACCCGCTCGACCAGCTCCAGGCCCGCGCGGACGGCACGCTCGGCATCGTCCTCGCGGGTCACCGGCAGCCCCCACACGGCCATCACGGCGTCGCCGATGAACTTCTCGAGCTCACCGCCGTACTGGTTGACGACCGCGCGGCACTCTTCGAAGTACGCCGTCAGCAGCTCGCGGACCTCTTCAGGGTCCCGGCTCTCCGACAGGGTGGTGAACCCGACCAGGTCACCGAACAGGACACTCGCGATCTTCCGAGCCGTCCCCTGGGGCTGAGCCGGTTCGCGCGCAGCAGTGGGAGTCGCGGCGGATGCGTCCCTGGGCGTGCCGCAGGTCGGGCAGAACCGAGCGCCAGGCGGGAGATCGACGCCGCAGGCCGCGCAGCTCGGTGCGGTCAGTGCGGTGCCGCAGGCGAAGCAGAAGCCGGCCCCGTCGGCCTGGCCGGCCATGCCGCACGCTCCACATGTCCTCAACAGGGCCTCCGCTTCATGCGTACAGCCTTAGCGCAATGACGTCGTCGAAGGCTCTGATCGAGTCGACCGTGTAGGTGAGCGCCGCGAGGAAGTCGGCCCGTTCGACGACCAGGAACTCGCAGTTGTCGGTCGTCATGACGGTGGCGGTGCGCGGGACGTTGCGCAGCAGCCCGATCTCGCCGAAGAAGTCGCCCGGCCCCTCGATGCGGAGCATCCGCCCTTCCTGGGTGACCTTCACCTCGCCCGAGACGATGACGTAGAAGCGGTCCGAGGGATCGCCCTCCTTCACGACGGTCGTGGCGGTCGGGCACCTGGACGCGCTCCGCTGCATGCACGAGCAGCTCGAGTGCGGGGGCCGGCAGGTCGACGAAGGCTGGTACTCCGCGCAGCACCTCCAGGTCCGCCGGCGGGGTCAGTCGCCGGTCGAGGGCGCGCATCCGGGGCAGGTGTGAGAGGCCGACCAACAGGGGGAGCGCGCCCGTGATGGCCACCGCGCCGCGCAGACCGACCCAGTCGACCAGCGCCGGCGCGAGCAGCGCGCCGAGGGCCATCGGGCCGACGAGGCAGGTGTCGATCGCGGAGTACACGCGGGAGACCATGGCCGACGGGGTCAGCCGCTGCGGGATGGTGTCAATCCCGAGGGATCCCAATGGTTCACAGAGCCCGATCACCACAATCGCCGCGATGGCGGTGACCGGCGTCGGGAACGCCGCCACCGCGAGCAGCGGCAGTCCCCAGCCGATGACGACTCCGAGCACCAAGTCCTGGCCGAGCCGTGAGCTGCTGAGACGGCCGAGGATCAGCAGGCTGCCGGCCACGGTGGCGACGCCCAGCACTGAGTTGAGGTAGCCGAGTCCCTTCGGGCCCGAGTCGAGCACGTCGATCGCGAGCAGCACCAGGAACACGTTCATCGCACCCCAGGCGAAGCCGATGGATCCGGCGAGCAGCCCCACGCTGCGCAGGTCCCGGTCGCGGCCGATGAGTCCGAAGCCGGAGGTGAGCTCGGCCCAGAAGCTCGGCGCCTCGGCCTCGCTCTCAGGTGCGGCCGCGCTCTCCGGCTCGGCGTCACTCTGCCCCGGCTTCGCCCGTATGCCGAGAAGCAGCGCGGTCGACCAGACGAACGTCGCCGCGTTGAGCCAGAACACCTCCTCGACCCCGGACACCCCGATGATCACACCGGCCAACGCGGGCCCGACGAAGATCATCACGCTCTCGATGTTCGCCGACAGCGCGTTCGCAGTGGTCAGCTCCGAGGGCGAGTCGACCAGCTCGGTCAGCAGACCGGCTTCGGCCGCGCGGAAGGGTGAGCCGACGATCGCGGCGAGGATCGCCAGCACGTAGACAGCCAGCGCCGGTCCGTCCGCCACCACGATCAGCCCCGCACCGGTGACCAGGATCGCGCGGAGGAGATCGGAGACGATCATGAACGTACGCCGGGACATCCGATCGGCCACAACGCCGCCGATAGGGGCGACCACCGACATCGTGATGAACCGCACTGCCTGGTAGGCGCCGACTGCCTTGGCGCCGCCCTCCCCGTACGCCCAGACCACGATGGCCGTGGCGTACGCCCAGTCACCAAGGGTCGAGCCCAGGAAGGCGAGCTGCAGCCGGCGGACGCGCGGATTGCGCAGCACGCGCATGATCCGCTGGCGGTTGCCCAGCTCCTCGGCTCCAGTGGCGATCTCGGTCACGGCATCGTCAGTCCTTGTAGGCGATCGCGGCGCTCGTCGGACCGGCGAGCGGCACCACTTCTGTGCGGGCGAAACCGGCACCCTTGGCCCAGGCGTCGAACTGGGCGCCGGTGTAGTCGAAGCCACCTGGCAGCTCGATGAGCATGTTGAGCGACATCAGCAGGCCGGAGGCGTTCACGCGGCGGGCGTCATCGATGACCTGCTCGACGGTGATCAACCGGCCGCCGGGGTTGAGCGCGCGATGGGCTTTCGCGACGAGCGTCTTTTTCTGGTCCTCGTCCCAGTCGTGAAGGATGTTGCCCATCACGATGACGTCAGCGTTGGGCAGGTCGTCGGCGAAGAAGTCCCCACCTACGGCCTGCACCTGGTCGGCGACGCCCATCGCCTCGAGGTGACGCTGGGCGACCGGGACCACGACCGGCAGGTCGAACGTCGTGGCCTGCAGGTGCGGGTGGCGTTGCGCGGCAAGTGCGCAGAACGTGCCGTTGGCGCCACCGACGTCGCACAAGGTCGTGGCCGAGGTCAGGTCGACCTTGTCGAGCAGGGCCATGAAGCTGCCCATCTGGATGCCCTGCATACCGGCGAGGAACTGCTCGAGACGCGCCGGCTCGCCATACAGGACTCCGAAGAAGTCGCCGCCGGTCTTCGTCTCGTTCTGCGGCTGGCCGGTCCGCAGTCCCTCGGTCAGGTCGGCCCAGAACGGGTAGAGGCGGGCGTTCGCCATCTCGAGGATGCCGCCGAGGTAGGCGGGCTGAGCCTTGTCGAGGAAGAACGCGGAGTCGATGGTGTTGCGGTACTCGGCGTCCTGGCCGTCACCGTCGCGGCGGAGCAGCCCGAGGGCGACCAGGGCGTCAAGGAAGTCCTCCAGGCTGCGCGGGTGCAGGCCGAGGCGGTCGCCGATCTCCGGCGCCATCATCGATCTGTCTCCGAGAACCGTGAACAGCTCGAGCTCCACGGCGGACAGCAACGTCTTGCTCGCCATGAATCCCATGCCGGTCTGCATGATCAGGTCCGGTGTCGGCTGCACGGTCACGATGGTCTCCTCGGGTCGGCCCCCTTGCCGTGGAGCCAACCACTGCGTCGACCCGGTGTCGTCCGTGCTGCCACGGACACCTGCCGCGCAGATCCTCAACTGGCGCTCACTCGCAGGTGCGCGAGCACGGCCAGCACCCGGCGGTGGGTCGTCGAGGTCGCCTCGAGGTCCAGCTTGGTGAAGATCCGGCTCGTGTGGGTCTCGATCGTCCGCCCGCTGGTCGCCAACAGGTCCGCGATGGCGGCGTTGGAGTGGCCCTCTGCCACCAGCGCGAGGACCTCCTGCTCGCGGGCGGTCAACCGATCGAGCGGGTCGGACTGCCGCGGCGTCTCGAGAACCTTTCGCACCACCTCGGGGTCGATCACGATGCCGCCGCTGGCGATGCGGCCTATGGCGTCGACCAGGTCGGCGTGCGCCATGATGCGCTCCTTGAGCAGGTAGCCGAAGCCGCTGTGCGCACCCCTGAGCAGGTCGATGGCGTGATGCGTCTCGACGTATTGGGACAGCACCAGGACGCCGACATCCGGGTGTCGTGCCTTGAGCTCCACGGCGGCGTCCAGGCCTTCGGTCGTGTGGCTCGGCGGCATCCGTACGTCCAGGATCACGACGTCCGGGTGGGTCTGCTCGACCGCAGCGACGATGCCGAGGGCATCGGCATGCTGGGCGACCACGTCGATGCCCTCGTCGCGCAGCAGGCGCGCGAATGCTTCCCGGACGAGGGTGGCGTCGTCGACCAATATCACCCGAAGTGAGACCACCTGTCGAGTATGCCGCGCAATCGGCCGGTGGCGCAGCGAAACCATTCGATGTTTGTCGAATGGCTGCCGTCGGGTCAGCGCAGGCGCGCGACCGCCAGCACGACCGGCTCGGCGGCGCCGGCCCACGTGCCGGTCAGCACCTCATCACCCTCGGGCTTCGGTGCCGTCGAGCACCTGAACCACCTCGAGGTCGACCGGCGGGACGTCAGCCCGGGTGCCGCTGCCCTTGACGCGTACGCTCGGCTCGGCGATCTCGGTGCGGCCGTCGGCGAACTCGCGCACGAGCTCGGCCTGGGTGCCACCGGTGAGGATCGTGGCCGCGAGCACCGACTGATAGACCGGGTCGCCGATCGCGTGATAGATCCACCGCGGCCCCAGCAACGTGTGGTCCATCGTGCCGACCAGGAACGAATCCGCCCCGTCGAGAGGCGCACCGCGATAGGTCCACGGCACCTGGAAGAGCGGCCCGTCCCCGGCGCGTACGAGGTGGGTCTCCATGCCGACCTGGCCGTCGGGGTCGTCGAAGCGATAGGAGCCGACATGCTCCAAGGGCCGAGGCGTCGCCGGTGAACCACGGCTGCGTCGGCAGCCACGTCGCGAGCAGCTCGGGCTTGGTCGGGGTGATGTCGGCATCGCCATGCAGGATCGCCATGCCTCGAATCTATCGCGGCCGCCTGACACGATGACGACATGAAGATCGTGGTGCTCGATGACTACCAACAGGTCGCGGCCCAGCATGCCGACTGGGACTCCCTCGAGGAGGACGTGACGTTCCTCGACCGGCACCTCGAGGGTGCCGAGCTGGTCGCCGCACTCCAGCAGGCACAGGTCATCGTCGCGATGCGCGAGCGTACGCCGATCGGTGCCGAGCTCCTCGCCCAGCTGCCGGAGCTACGCCTGATCGTGACGACCGGCCGGCGCAACGCGTCGATCGACGTCGCGGCGGCCAACGCCCGAGGCGTACCGGTGTGCGGCACGGCCGGCCTCGCCTCCTCGACGGTCGAACATACGTGGGCGCTGATCCTCGCGGCGGTGCGGCACATCCCCGCCGAGGACCGGTCGATGCGCGACGGCGGCTGGCAGACGACCGTCGGCACGGGGCTTGCCGGCGGCACTCTGGGCGTCATGGGACTCGGCCGCCTCGGCTCACAGGTCGCGGCGATCGGCCAGGCGTTCGGCATGGACGTGGTGGCCTGGTCGCAGAACCTCGATCCCGAGCATGCCCGATCCCTCGGCGTACGCCCGGTGTCGAAGGGCCGAGCTGATGGCCGAGTCCGATGTCGTGACGATCCACCTCGTCTCGAGCGCCCGCACGCACCACATCATCGGCGCCGACGAGATCGCCGCGATGCGGCCCACGGCGTACCTGGTCAACACCTCGCGCGGGCCACTCGTCGACACCGCGGCGCTGGTCGAGGCCCTGCACGCGGGACGCATCGCCGGTGCGGCGATCGACGTCTACGACACCGAGCCGCTGCCACCTGACGACCCATTGCGTACGGCGCCGCGCACCGTGCTGACGCCGCACCTCGGCTATGTCACGGGCGACGGCTACGACGTGTTCTTCCGCGAGGCGGTCGAGGACATCGCGGCGTGGCGCGGCGGGACGCCGATCCGCCTGCTCAGCGCAGGCGAGTGATCTCGACGGCGACGAACAGCTCGGAGCCGCCCGAGGTCGAGAAGATCCCGCGCAGCGGTGGGCTGTCGCCGTAGTCGCGACCCTTGGCCACCACCACGTGACGCGGGCCGGGGGCGATCCCGTTGGTCGGGTCCCAGCCGACCCATTCGCCGTCCCACCACTCGATCCACGCGTGCGACTCGCCCTCGATCGCCTCGCCGATCACCGGATCCGGCGACGGGTGGAGGTAGCCGGAGACATACCTTGCCGGTATGCGCGCCTCGCGCAGCACGCCGAGCGTCAGGTGCGCGAAGTCCTGGCACACCCCGTTCTTGCTGTCCCAGGCGTCGGCGGCGGTCGTCGTGACCTCGGTGCTGCCGGGCAGGTACTTGACCCGGTCGTGCAGGAAGCCGGCCGCCGCGAGGGCGTACTCGCCCGGCGTTGTGGCGTCCGCGCGGATGCTCGACAGCTCGGCGAGCAATGACGGTGCCGGTGCGACCCACGAGGAGAGCTCGAGGAACTCGCAGTACTCGTCCTGCACGGTCAGCAGCGTCGTCCCACGAAGCAGTGTGCGGCCGGGCCGGGACGTCCTGCGTCTCGACCGTCGCGGTCGCCACGACCGTCAGGTCGGTGTGCGGGTCGTGCACCTCGAACGACGTCACGGTCGTGCCCCAGTAGTCGCGGTACTCATAGCTCCACGGCGTCGGCGTGATCTCGAGCCGCGACCTCAGGACGTACTGCTCCGACGTCGTCATCGGGGTCATCCGCGCCTCGTTGAACGACGCCGCCGCACCCCGCTCGTAGTGGTAGCCGGTCGTGTGCCGGATCCGCATCTGCATGTTCACAGCAGTACGCCTCCGCTCCAGGTGTGCTCCTCGTACTCGGCGAAGTAGCGCGCCGTGACGGCATCGCTCGCGGCCGCGCAGCTGCGCTGCAGGCGCTCCATCTCGACCGGCAGGTCGAACACGATGTCGGCGAGCGGGCGGTACTCGAGCTCGGTGCGCGCCCGGCCGAGCAGTCGCTGGGCCTCGTCGCTGAAGCCCGTACGTTGGCCGCTGCGCTCGAGCTTGGTGAGTGCCTTCTCGGCCTGCGCCAGCGACGACACGATCGAGCGGGGGAACCAGCGGTCGAGCAGCAGGAACTCGGCGGCCTGACGATCGGCCTCGATCCCGCGATAGGCGCGGATGAAGGACTCGTACGCTCCGCAGGCTCGCAGCGTCGTGGGCCAGGCGACCTGCGGCCCGGACGCCAGCGCCGCGGTCGACAGCAGCCGGGCGGTCATGTCGACGCGCTCGATGCTGCGGCCCAGCATGTAGAACTGCCAGCCCTCGTCGCGGGTCATGGTCGAGTCGGCGATGCCGGAGATCATGGCGGTGCGGTTGCGTACCCAGGCGAACATGTCGGGCGACCGCATCGCCCGCGCCGTCGGCAGCCCGCGCCACGTCGTGTTGATCGCGGCCCAGATGTCGGTCGAGAGGGTTTCGCGGGCGCGGCGGGCACTCTCGCGCGAGGCGCCGATCGCCGCGGCGATCGAGACCGGTGAGTCGGCGTTGTGCGCGAGCAGGTCGAGGATCATCCAGCGGTTGGGGTTGCCGACGTAGTCCTCGACGCCCATGACCGACAGGAGCTGCTCGCACGACGTGCGCTCGTCCATGCCGGGGTCCTCGATCAGGACCTGCATCTGGACGTCGAGGATGCGGGCCGTGTCGTCGGCGCGCTCGAGGTAGCGGCCGATCCAGAACAGCGACTGCGCGATGCGGCTCAGCATGGGCGTCACCCGACCCTGCTGCTGCTCCTGCTCCTGCACATGGACGTCGCGGCTCTCGCCGTCGATCGCAGGGCCGGCCGACTGCGGTGTGCCGGCGACCCGGCTCGCCGCCGGCGCGCCTTCGCCCTCGTCCTCAGGATCGGTCGGGCTGGCCAGGACCCACGTGTCCTTGGACCCTCCGCCACGGCTCGAGTTGACGATCAGCTCGCCCTCCGGCAGCGCGACGCGGGTCAGCCCGCCGGGCAGCACGAACACGTCGTCGCCGTCGTGCACCGCGAACGGCCGCAGGTCGACGTGGCGCGGACGGATGCCGTCCTCGACCAGCGTCGGCACGGTCGACAGCGAGACGACCGGCTGGGCGATCCAGGCACGGGGGTCGAGCAGGATCTTGCCGCGCAGCTCGTCGAGCTCCTCGCGGGAGGCGGCCGGCCCGATCACGATGCCCTTGCCGCCCGACCCGTCGACGGGCTTGAGGACGAGCTCGTCGAGGCGGTCCAGCACTTCCTCGCGCTGCTCCGGCTCGCCCATTCGCCAGGTGTCGACGTTGCGCAGGATCGGCTCCTCCGACAGGTAGTAGCGGATGAGGTCGGGCACGTACGTGTAGAGCAGCTTGTCGTCGGCCACGCCGTTGCCGACCGCGTTGGCGATCGTCACGTGCCCGGCGCGGGCGGCGTTGATGATGCCCGGCACGCCGAGAGCCGAGTCGGCGCGGAACTGCACGGGGTCGAGGAAGTCGTCGTCGATGCGGCGATAGATCACGTCGACCGGCTCGAGGCCGTTGGTCGTACGCATCATGACGCGGCCGGACCGGCACACGAGGTCGCGGCCCTCGACGAGCTCGACGCCCATCGTGCGGGCCAGCAGGGTGTGCTCGAAGTAGGCGGAGTTGTAGACGCCGGGGGTCAGCACGACGACGGTCGGGTCGTTGACGCCGGCCGGCGCCGCCTTGCGCAGCGCGGCGAGCAGCTGCTGGGAGTACTGCGACACCGGGCGGATGCGGTGGTCGGCGAACACCTCCGGCAGCGCCGCGGACAGTGCCCGGCGGTTGGTCATGACGTACGAGACGCCGGACGGCACGCGCACGTTGTCCTCGAGCACCCGGAAGTCGCCGTTGCCGTCGCGGATCAGGTCGACTCCGGCGACATGCACGCGTACGCCGTTGGCCGGCTCGAGCCCGGCGACGACGCGATGGAAGTGCGGCGAGGTCATGACCGTGGCGCGGGGCACGACGCCGTCGGCGAACAGCTCGCCGGATCCGTAGGCGTCGGCGAGGAATGCCTCGAGCGCGAGCACCCGCTGGCGTACGCCGCGCTCCACGTGATCCCAGTCGGCGGCCTCGATCAGGCGGGGGACGATGTCGAGCGGGAAGGGGCGTTCCTCACCGGCGACGCCGAACGTGACGCCCTGCTCGAGGTAGGACGAGGCGAGCGAGTCGGCCCGCAGCCGGATCTCCTCGGCACCCATCTTCTCGAACGATTCGTGGACCTGCGCGTAGTTGGACCGGACCTCCGCGTCCGCGAACATTTCGTCGAAGCCCGCGACAGGTCCGTAGCCGTCGAAGAGCTCAGGGATGTCCACGTGCGTCCACCGTAGGACAGATTTGCTAACGGCGTGTTTCCGGTCCAAACGCGCCAGCGGCGCCTCGTCCTAGTGCGCCGCACCTGCAGGCTGATCCGCCTTGGCCGGCAGGAGCAAGGAGAGCGCGATGACGACCGCCCCGAACACCGATCCGGCGACGAACGCCCACTGCAGGCCACCAACGAACGCTTCGTCTGCAGATGATCCGCCGGACACGAGGCTCTCCGAACGGTTCTCGAGGATCACGACGAGGGCCGCAGTCCCGATCGCACCGGCAACCTGCTGCAGCGTGCCGAGGATCGAGCTGCCGTGCGAGTAGAGCTCAGGCGGCAACGCGCCCAGTCCGAGGGTGAACACCGGCGTGAAGATCGCCGCAAGGCTGAGCATCAGCAGGATGTGCAGCCCGAGGATCAGCGCGTACGGGGTGTTCTCGTCGATCACCCGGCTCATCGTGAACAACGCCACGACCATGAGGACGGAACCGGGGATCACCAGCGGCCGGGCGCCGACCTTGTCGTAGAGGGCGCCGACGCGAGGGCCGAGCAGTCCCATGGCCAGTCCACCGGGCATGACGAGCAGGCCGGTCTGCATGGCCGACAGCCCTCTCAGCTGCTGCAGATAGAGCGGCAACAGGATCATCGAACCAAGGAACGCCATGAACGCCATCGACATCAGCACGAGGGTCACGGTGAACGTGCGGTGCTTGAATGCCCGCAGGTCGAGCAGCGGGCTGCCGACGCGCTGGAGGCGCAGCTGCCAGAAGGTGAACAGTGCGACCAGAGCGGCTCCGCCGCCGATCAACAGCGTCAGCTGGCCGGAACTGCGAGCGCCGACCTCGCTGAGACCGTAGACCAACGTACTGAAGCCGAGCGCAGCAATGGCGACGCTGAACCAGCTGACTGGCGCGGTGTTTGTCTCGCCAACGCTCTTGAGGTGTCGCAGGCTGAGGACCGAGACGATGACGGCCACGGGCAGCATGAAGGCGAAGATCAATCTCCATGAACCAAGATTGAGGATGAGTCCGGAGACAGCCGGACCCATCGCCGGTGCGACCGAGATCGCGAGCATCATGTTGCCCATGACGCGTCCTCTGGCCTGTTCGGGGACGACCGTCATGACCGTGGTCATCAGGAGCGGCATCATCACCGCGGTGCCCGCGGCCTGGACCGCCCGCCCGACGAGCAGCATCTCGAAGATCGGTGCTGTGCCGCAGATGATCGTGCCGATACCGAACGTCGTCATCGCGATCGTGTAGGCGGTGCGCGTGGTCACGCGCTGCAGGAACCATCCCGTGATCGGAATGACTGCGGCCATCGTCAACATGAAGATCGACGAGATCCACTGCGCGTCGCGCGCCTTCACATCGAAGTCGGCCATGAGGTGCGGAATCGCGTTGAGCATGATCGTCTCGTTGAGGATCACGACGAACGTCGCGGCGACCAGGAGCTTGATGACGAGCGGCGTCTTGTAGCTGTCGACGCTGTCGTCAGGGCTGAATTCGGCCTCGAACTCGTCGACCTCAGGGCCTGTCGACGCTTCGGGAGCGCCTTCGGTGTGCGCGGTCATGGCTGATCCTTTGGTTCGGTGTGCTGGGGGCCGGTCGACCACCTTCATCCATACGACGAATGGGTAGTGACCATTTCGACATTCGGGTCAGACATTTTTTGACCGACGTACATCTTCGGCCAACCAGTGCGGCGCCGCACATATTCCGAGAAGCGACACTGGTTGAGATTCGACTTCTTTTGGGGCATTTGCCTGTGCCGACCGGATACGCTTTCGCTCAGAAAGGGGCCGGCCGATGGCGGATATCATACGTCCTGGTGCTCAACGCGAGCTACGAGCCCCTGCAGCGTGTCTCGATGCGGCACGCGATCAAGATGCTCGTGCGCGAGGTCGCCGTCATCGAGGAGGAGGCCGGCGGCTCGTTCGGCCCGTTCCCGGTGCCCAAGGTGCTGCGGCTCGTCCGCTACGTCGTGACGCGCTGGATGCACCGGCGCTCCAACCTGTGCACCAAGAGCGCGATCAAGGCCCGCGACAAGATGTGCGCCTACTGCGGCGGCCGCGCCGAGACGGTCGACCACATCGTGCCGCGCAGCCGCGGCGGGACGCTCACCTGGGACAACGCCGTCGCCGCGTGCATACGGTGCAACCACCGCAAGGCCGACCGCACGCCGGCCGAAGCCGGCATGACCCTGCTGGTGACCCCCAAACAACCCCACTTCATCGTCGTCGCCTGACGAAGCAGGGCATCGCCGAAGTCGACCGCGGACGAGACCCGACCCGTCAGGGCGAAGCGCGCACGGCGACGCTCGAGGGCATGCCCGTCAGGTAGTAGGCCTACAACCCCACCGATTCGTAGATGTCGTCCAGGGCGTCGAGGTAGGCGCCTTGGTCGTCGCCGACCTTCTGCTGCACCGCTTCCGCCTTGGCCAGCACCTCGTCGGCGACCTCCTCGTAGCGGGCGTTCCACTTCTCGGCCTCGATCTGCCAGTAGCCGCACGTGTAGAAGTCCGACTGCGGCCAGCCGAGCTCGCGGCGCAGGTGACGCCGAACGGCCCGGCTCGCCCGAGCCTCACCGGCGAGCCATACGTAGCGATCCGATTCGGGCAGCTCGCGAGAGGTCACGGCCTCCGCCAGTGCATCGCAGATGTCGGTGTCCTTGGCGACGACCTGCCACGTGACCTCGACGTCGGCCGGGCTCGGCAGCGCGATCTCGTCGCCGGCGTCGGTCAGCACGATGACGACCTCGACCTTCTGGCCCGGCTCGAGCTCGCGCAGGATCCGGGCGACGGCCGGCACGCCGGTGATGTCGGCGACCAGGAGCTGCCAGCCGACGCCGGCCGGTGCGGCGTACAACCCGTGCGGCTCGATCAGCCCGACGCGGTCACCGGGCTCGCACGTGCGGGCCCAGTCCGAGCCGATGCCCTCGTCGTGCAGCGCGATGTCGAGGTCGATGCGGGTGTCGCCGTCGACGACGCGGTGGTCGGACACGGTGTAGACCCGCGACTCCGGCTCGACGGCACCGTCGGGAAGGGTGATCTTCCACTCGTCGTCGATCTCCGGGATCGCGAGCTCGGCCCCGGCCGGCGGGATCAGCACGCGTACGTACTCGTCGGGGATGCCGGTCGAGGCGAACCCGTCCAGACCCCCGAGCGTCACGGTGACCAGATGGGCGGAGAGCCGGCGGCGGCCCAGCACCGTGGCGGCGTACGTCTTCACTGTGCGTGTTCCCCTCGATCGGCGATCTACTTAGGTCAGCCTAACTTACGCCCGGTTGGTAGCGTGGCCCGGTGACGTCAGCTCCCCTTCCCGGGCCACTCCGTGTCAAGCCCATCAGCACACCGGAGCACCTCGACTTCGTACGCAGTCGACCCTCGGTCAGCTTCCTGCAGACCCCCGCGTGGGCGACGGTCAAGAACGAATGGCGCGGCGAGTCGATCGGCTGGTTCGACGGCAGCACGCTGGTCGGCGCGGCGCTCGTGCTCTACCGCCAGCTCCCGCGGGTCAAGCGCTACCTCGCCTATCTCCCCGAGGGCCCCGACATCGACTGGTCCGACACCGACCTCGGCCGCTGGCTGACCCCGCTTGCCGCACACCTCAAGGGCCAGGGCGCGTTCGGCATCCGCATGGGCCCGCCCGTCGTCACCCGTCGCTGGCACGCCGCGACGATCAAGCAGGCCATCGCCGACCCGGTGCTCACGACGCTGTCCGACGTACCCGCCGACGTACGCGATGACGATGCCCTCGATGTCGCCAAGCGGCTGACCCATCTGGGCTGGAAGGAGATCCCGACCGAGAACGGGTTCTCCGCCGGGCAGCCGAAGTTCAACTTCCAGATCCCGCTCGCGGACCGCTCCGAGGCCGACGTCCTCGCCGGCATGAACCAGCTGTGGCGCCGCAACATCAAGAAGGCGACCAAGGCCGGCGTCGAGGTCGTACGCGGTGAGCGCGGCGACCTGCCAGAATTCCACCGGGTCTATGCCGAGACCGCCGAGCGTGATCACTTCACCCCGCGACCGCTGTCGTACTTCGAGCGGATGTGGGACGCGCTGACCGCCGAGGAGCCCGACCGGCTCGTGCTCTACCTCGCCCGCCACGAAGGCGACCTCGTCGCCTCGACGACGATGGTGCGCGTCGGCGAGCACGCCTGGTACTCCTACGGCGCCTCGACCACCGCCAAGCGCGACGTCCGCGGCTCCAACGCGATCCAGTGGCAGATGATCCGCGACGCGATGGCGGCCGGCGCCAGCGACGTACGACATGCGCGGCATCACCGAGACGCTCGACCCCGACGACTCGCACGTCGGCCTGATCCAGTTCAAGGTCGGCACCGGCGGCGAAGCCGTCGAGTATCTCGGCGAGTGGGACCTGCCGCTCAACCGCGCGCTCCACCTCGGTTTCACGCAATACATGAAGAGGCGATGACGGTGACGTTCGAGCTGGACATCGACGCCGAGCGGTGGCGACGCGGCGTGCGAGCCGTGGTCGACAGCACTCCCGGCATCGTCCCGGTCATCAAGGGCAACGGCTACGGCCTCGGCCGCGACCTGCTCGCCACCGAGGCCAAGGACCTCGGCCTCGGGATGATCGCCGTCGGCACGTACGCCGAGGTGCCCGGCGCGCTGGCAGCCTTCGACGGGGATGTCATGGTGCTGACTCCGTGGCGTCCGTTCTTCACCGACGTCATCCATGACGAGCGGGTCATCCACACGGTCGGCCGGGTCGAGGACATCGCGTCACTCGCCGCCGGGCCCGACGCCACCGCCCGCGTGCTGCTCGAGGGCGAGACGTCGATGGCGCGGCACGGGCTCGACCGGCACGAGCTCGCGGCGGCAGTGGCCGCTCTGGGCGAGCTGCGTGTCGAGGGCTTCGCGATCCACCTGCCGATGGCCGGCGGCAACCTCGGCGAGGCCGAGAACTGGGCCGCCGCGCTCGAAGCGTCGCAGGTCGAGACCACGACGTTCTACGCCTCGCACCTGACCCCGGCCGAGCTGACGATCCTGCGCGACCGCCGTCAGCAGCTCGACATCCGGCCCCGCATCGGCACGTCACTGTGGCTCGGCGACCTCGGCGCCCTGACCGTACGCGCGACGGTCCTCGACAGCCACCTCGTCGCTCGTGGCGAGCGGGTCGGCTATCGGCAGCGGCCCATGCCCCGCGACGGCTACCTGCTGATCATCTCCGGCGGCACCAGCAATGGCATCGGCCTCGAGGCGCCCAAGGCTTCGGCCGGCGTCGTGCAGCGCGGCAAGTCGCTCGCCAAGGGAGGGCTCGAGGCCGCGGGCTTCTCGCTGTCGCCGTTCACGATCGACGGCAAGCAGCGCTGGTTCGCCGAGCCGCCCCACATGCAGGCGAGCATGGTGTTCCTGCCGGCCGGCGCTGTTGCGCCTCAGGTCGGCGACAGCGTCGACGTGGCGGTGAGGTTCACCACCGCCACGTTCGACGCCATCAACCTGCGCTGACTACTCGCGCTGCTTGCGCCTTCGAATGCCGAGCCCGGCGAGCGGTGCTGCGACGACGAGGCCGAGGAACCCGTTGCCATCGGTGCCGGCGCCGTTGTTGCCGTTGCCGTCCGTCTGCGTCCCGTCGGCGTCGTTGCCGCTCTGATCGTTGCCGTTGGCGTCGACGCCCGGATCCGTCGGCGTCGGCTCCGTCGGCGTCGGCTCGGTCGTCGGCTTGGGATCGTCGATGCACTTGGTCTTGTCGCCGTTGAGGTGCTGGTCGCTGGCGCACTTGGGCGGCGGCTTCTGGTAGGTCGTGCCCTTGGTCCCCTTGATGTTCGCCGGCGGCGGGAACGTCCCGCAGGTGGTGCCCTCGAGTGCAGCGTTCATGTATGCCTTGAACGTCAGTGCCGGGATCTGACCACCGTAGAACGCCGGCACCATGTAGCCCTCGAGGTCGCCGTTGCCGTTGTTGCCTCGGTTGTACATCACCGCCGTGGCGAGCTTGGGTGTGTAGCCGGCGAACCACGACGACGAGACGTGCTGGTCGTTGTCGGCTCCGAACGTCGCAGTACCGGTCTTGCCGGCCGTCGGGCAGACCGTCCGGGCGTTGTAGCCGGTGCCCGCACTGCCGGAGTTGACGACCTTGCGCATCGCCGCGATCGTGTCGGCCGCGACGTCCTTGGGGATCGCCTGCTCGGTCTCGACCTTGTGCTTGTAGGACTTGCCGCGAGGGACGTCGACCGACTCGATGACGTACCAGTCGGCTCGCTTGCCGTCTGCGGCGATCGTCGCGTAGGCGTTGGCCATGTCGACCGGGGCCACCGGGAAGAAGCCAAGGGGGGTCACCAACGGCGGGGTGCCCTCGCGGACCTTGTCGAGGATCGACGTCGGGATGCCGGCCTGCTCGGCGGCATCGAGGGTCTTGACCGGCCCGTCCTTCATCTGGTCCATCAGGTCGACGAACGCCGTGTTGACGGACTTCTGGGTGGCGAACTCGAGCGGCACGCTGCCGAATGACTGCCCGCCGCTGTCGCCCTGGTTCTCGGTGACGATCTTGCCGTCGATCCGAAGCGGCGACGAACCGTTGAGCTTGGTCTTGAGGCTGTAGCCGTTCTCGAGCGCGGCAATGACGGAGAACACCTTGAACGTCGATCCGGGCTGGGTGCCGCTGAGCGCCCAGTTGCGGCTGTTCTTGAGGTAGTCACGGCCGCCGTACATCGCCTGGACCGCGCCGGTCCCCGGCCGGATGGAGACCAGGGACTGGTTGAGCTGGTTGTGGCCCGACGGACGGTAGGTCTCGATCGCCTTGACGGCGTCCTTCTGCTTCTCGTAGTTGAACGTCGTGACGATCCGCAGGCCGCCGCCCTTGACGTCCTGGTCGGAGAACCCCAGGTCGCCTTCCATCTGGTCCTGCACGAGCTGGAGCAGGTAGCCCTTCGTGCCACTGAAGCTGTTGACGTCCCGCTTCGGCTCGATCTTGGGGAGGTTGTCGCTGTATTTTGCAGCCTGCGCAGTCGTGATGGCGCCGTCCTTGGCCATGCCGTCGAGCACATAGCGGAAGCGCGGACCGATCCGGTCTGCAGCGCCCTCGGCGTACGGGTCGTAGAACGTCGGGCTGTTGATGATCGTCGCGAGCAGGGCCGACTGTGCGTAGTCGAGCTTCGACGCCGGCTTGTTGAAGTACGTCTGCGAGGCGACCTCGACGCCGTAGGCGCCGTTGCCGAAGTAGATCGTGTTGAGGTAGCCCTCGAGGATCTTCTTCTTGCTCAGCTGGTTGTGGATCTTGATCGACAAGATCGCTTCCTTGACCTTGCGCTTGTAGGACTGCTCCTGCGTCAGGTAGAGGATCTTGACGTACTGCTGCGTGATCGTGGAGCCGCCGCCCTGGATCTCTCCGCTCGTGGCGTTGTTGCGTGCCGCGCGGATGATGCCCTTGATGTCGATGCCGCGGTTGGAGTAGAACGAGCGATCCTCAGCCGCGATCGCGGCGGCCTGCATCGAAGCCGGGATCTTGTCGATCGCGATGCTCTCGCGGTCCTGCGTCGCGAACGTGCCCAGCTCGTGCTTGCCGTCGGAGAAGTAGACCTTGGTGGTCTGCGTCTGGAAAGCAGCGTTCGCGCTCGGGATGCTGATCGTCTGATAGAGGATGAAGAACGTCGCGGCGGCGAACAACACGCCGAGCGTGCCCAGCAGGGCCACCCACCGAATCGTTGCCAGCCACCAGGGCCCTTGGCCGCCGATCTTTCGCGCGATCGCTTTGAGCCGCCCACCGCCCTGGTTGGGGCGTGACGCTCTTCTCCGCTGTGCTGCCAAGGGTCCGTCTACCTCCGTGGGGATCCGGAATCGGATCCGTCAACGACCAAGTGTGCCGAACCTACCTGAGGATTGGTTAATCGGGCATCGTGCGCGTGGGCTGGGTCACGAACACCGGGGTGTTGCCGATACACCAGTTAGATGTATCGTTCCGATATACATACAAATGGCTGACTTTGTCAGGACGGGCACATGACACGACGCGGCGCGGCACTCGAGGTGGCGGTCCTTGGACTGCTCCACGATGCCCCGATGCATGGCTACGAGCTGCGCAAGCAGGTCAACGCCCTGCTCGGCTGGGGTCGCATCCTGTCCTACGGCACGCTCTATCCCGCACTGAAGGCGCTCGGCAGGGACGGCTACATCGTGGCCGACGAAGCCGTCACGCCCGAAGCACGGGGCCGGCGGGCCAAGATCGTCTACAAGCTCACGGCCGAGGGCAAGGAGTACTTCGCCCAGGCGCTCGAGGACTCCGGTCCTTCGACGTGGGACGACGAGACGTTCGGCGTACGGTTCGCGTTCTTCGCGCGCACCGATGCCGCCTCGAGGGTTCGCATCCTCGAGGGACGACGAAGCCGGCTGGAGGAGCGCCTCGACAACGTCCGCAAGGCAGGACAGCGGAAGCGGGATCGGGCCGACTCCTACACGTTGGAGCTGCAGCGGCACGGCCTGGAGTCGGTCGAACGCGAGGTCAAGTGGTTGACCGAGCTGATCGACCGGGAGCGCTCCGGCGGCTATCCAGATGACAGCACCAGCACAGACCTCAACACGACCGAGAAGTAACACATCAATGAAGGAGAACCCATGGGTTCGGTACGCGTAGCAATTGTGGGTGTGGGCAACTGCGCCACGTCCCTGATCCAGGGCGTTGAGTACTACAAGGACGCTGACCCCGCGGGCAACGTTCCCGGGCTCATGCACGTCGAGTTCGGTGAGTACCACGTCAAGGACATCGAGTTCGTCGCCGCGTTCGACGTCGACGCCAAGAAGGTCGGCTTCGACCTCTCCGAGGCGACGCAGGCCAGCGAGAACAACACGATCAAGATCGCCGACGTGCCGCCGACCGGCATCATCGTCCAGAAGGGCAACACGCTCGACGGTCTGGGCAAGTACTACCGCGAGACGATCGAGGAGTCGGACGCTCCGGCGGTCGACGTCGTGCAGGTCCTCAAGGACGCCAAGGCCGACGTCCTCGTCTCCTACCTCCCGGTGGGCTCCGAGGAGGCCGACAAGTTCTACGCGCAGTGCGCGATCGACGCCAACGTCGCCTTCGTCAACGCGCTTCCGGTGTTCATCGCCTCGGACCCCGAGTGGGCCAAGAAGTTCGAGGACGCCGGCGTCCCGATCATCGGCGACGACATCAAGAGCCAGGTCGGCGCGACCATCACGCACCGCGTCATGGCCAAGCTGTTCCAGGACCGTGGCGTCGTGCTCGACCGGACGTACCAGCTCAACGTCGGCGGCAACATGGACTTCAAGAACATGCTCGAGCGTGACCGCCTCGAGTCCAAGAAGATCTCGAAGACCCAGGCCGTGACGTCCAACATCGACCACGACCTCGGTGCCAAGAACGTGCACATCGGCCCGAGCGACTACGTCCAGTGGCTCGACGACCGCAAGTGGGCCTACGTACGCCTCGAGGGTCGCGCGTTCGGTGACGTCCCCCTCAACCTCGAGTACAAGCTCGAGGTCTGGGACTCGCCCAACTCCGCCGGCATCATCATCGACGCCATCCGTGCGGCGAAGATCGCCAAGGACCGTGGCATCGGCGGCGCCCTGCTGTCGGCCTCGTCCTACCTGATGAAGTCACCGCCGGAGCAGCGTCCCGACGACCTCGGTCGCGAGATGCTCGAGAAGTACATAGCGGGAGAAGTAGAGCGCTAAGCACCAGCTGTACGTCGGAGGGCCGGTTCCCGTTGGGGCCGGCCCTTCGTCATGCCCCGAGCAGCCGGGTGAAGGTGTCGCGCATGACCGCGGCGGCGTCGTCGACCTCACGACCGAGATCGTCGCGGGCGAACGACCAGGTCATACCGCTCGCCGCCGCCATGAGAGCGAGACAGAGCGCACCGTCCGCGCCGCCGTCGGACGCCAGCTCGGCCGGGAAGGTCTCGAGCAGGTCGCGACGGAGCCGCTCGATGAGCTCACGGCGAGCCGCAGCCAAGGGCCGCCGAGAAGGGCTCACCCAGCACCGCCGACCGGGCCGCCGGCGCAAGGTGCTCCAGCCGGAGAGCGCGTTGCCGGCAGAACGCGTCGATCCGCTCGTCCAGCGGCAGCGACGCGTCGATCCCCTGCCGCAGGGCGGCGTCGGCGTCGAGCCAGTACGCCGTCGTCGCCTCGAGCAACGTCTCGAGATCCTTGAAGTTGAGCCACAACGTGCGCACCGAGACACCCGCACGCTCGGCGATGACCTTGGCCGTCGGCTTCAGCACGCCCTCGCGCAAGAGCCCGGCGTGCGCCTCGACGATCGCCTCACGCGTACGCTCACCGCGCGCGATCCGGCCGTCGCTGTGGCGCTGCACCTCGTCCCCAGCCACGCTTTCCGTGTCGTCCGGCGGCATCAGCTGCGGGCGTTCCAGAACGCCTTGAGGGCTTCGATCGCGTCGGCTTCGCTGAGCGGGCCGCGATCCATGCGCAGGTCGAGCAGGAACCGGTACGCCTCACCGACCTCGGGCCCGGGCGGGATGCCGAGGACCGCCATGATCTGCGCGCCGTCGAGGTCGGGACGGATCGAGCCGAGCTCCTCCTGCTCGGCCAGCACCGCGATGCGCTCCTCGAGCTCGTCGTATGTCCGCTGGAGGCGCAGGGCCTTCTTCTGGTTGCGGGTCGTGGAGTCCGCGCGGGTCAGGATGTGCAGGCGTTCGAGCTGGTCACCGGCGTCCCGGACATAGCGGCGTACGGCCGAGTCGGTCCACTCACCCGAGCCGTAGCCGTGGAACCGCAGGTGCAGCTCGACGAGCTTGGCGACCTGGTCGGTGAGGTCGTTGCTGTAGCGCAGCGCCTTCATGCGCTTGCGCACGAGCTTGGCGCCGACGACATCGTGGTGGTGGAACGTGACGATGCCGCCCTCGACGAACCTGCGGGTCTTGGGCTTGCCGATGTCGTGCAGCAGCGCGGCCAGCCGGATCACCAGGTCGGGCTGCGTCTCGAGCCGGCCCTCGAGCGCGATCGCCTGCTCGAGCACGGTCAGCGAGTGCTCGTAGACGTCCTTGTGGCGATGGTGCTCGTCGCGCTCCAGGATCAGCGCCGGCAGCTCGGGCAGCATCTGCTGGGCCAGGCCGGTCTCGACCAGCACCCGCAGGCCGGCGACCGGGTGCGAGCCGAGCAGCAGCTTGTTGAGCTCGTCGCGAATGCGCTCGGCCGAGACGATCTCGAGCCGGTTCGCCATGTCGGTCATCGCCGCGACCACGTCGGGCGCGGCGTTGAACCCCAGCTGGGAGACGAACCGCGCCGCGCGCATCATCCGGAGCGGGTCGTCGCTGAACGACTGCTCAGGCGTGACCGGGGTGCGCAGGAGCCGGTCGTCGAGATCGTCCTGGCCGCCGAACAGGTCGACGAACTCCGCGGACGGCAACCGGATCGCCATCGCGTTGACGGCGAAGTCGCGCCGGGACAGGTCGCCCTCGAGCGTGTCGCCGAACTGCACCTCAGGCTTGCGCGACGCGGCGTCGTACGCATCGCTGCGGTACGTCGTGATCTCGAGGTCGTGCTGACCCTTGCGCAGGCCGATCGTGCCGAACTCGCGGCCGACGTCCCACATGCCATCGGCCCAGGAGCCGGCGATGCGCTCGATGTCAGCGGGTCGCGCCGAGGTCGAGAAGTCCCAGTCGTTGCCGGGCCGGCCGAGGACCGCGTCGCGTACGGGGCCACCCACGATGGCCAGCTCGTGGCCGGCAGCCTCGAACAGCGCGCCGAGCTCGGCCAGGAACGGGTTGGCGTCGAGCGACGCGTCGATCCTGGCCCGGCGATCCGGGTTCAGCGTGGACGTGGGCACGAGGACATACTCTATCGACCTCGACGCGCCTCGTGATCCGCCGCCGCGACGCCTGCGCACCGGATCTTCGGGCCGCACGCCCTAGCATGTTCGGGTGAGCAGCCGTCGTCGTCCCGTCCTCGTCGCGCTGCTCGCGACCATCTTCGGCACGCTCATGGCGCCGGGAGCGCCGGCCCACGCCGTCGACAAGGACCCCGAGCTCACGGTCAGCATCCAGTCGCTCAGCCCGACCCGGCTCCGTCCCGGCAGCGACGTCACGATGACCGGCGTCGTGACCAACCACGACGACCACGCCTGGGCCAAGGTGCAGGCCTATCTCGTGATCCCCACCGTCCCGTTCACGACGCGCGCGCAGGTCGAGGATGCGATCGACAACGGCAACGCCTACACCGGCGCTCGGGTGATCGAGCCGGGCACGTTCGACGACATGGGCGACCTCGCGCCCAACGAGAGCCGCCGGTTCTCGATCAAGGTTCCGTACGAGCGGCTGGGCGTCAGCGGCGCCGAGGGCGTCTACCCGGTCGGCGTGCAGATTCTCGGTACGGACACCGGCGGCCAGCGCAGCAACGACGCGATCGCCCGGGCCACCACGTTCCTCCCGCTGGTCTCCTCGGGGCACAAGCGGGTTCCGGCGTCGATCGTGTGGCCGTTCCTGATGCCGGACCGTCGCGACTTTGCCGGCAACTACGCGGACGCACCCAAGCTGTTGGCATCTGTCTCGGCCGGCGGACAGCTGCGCAACCTGCTCGACCTGGCCGCCGGACACCGACGGCACCGCATCGACCCCACTGATCGATCCGGCGCTGCTGGTCGGCGTCAACGACCTCGCGACCGGTCGCCACCTCCCCGACGGCGTCGACCTCACCGCCCAGCAGAAGGCCGAGGCTCGGCAGTTCCTCGACGACCTGCTCGCGTTCGCGCGCACCCAGGGCTGCTGGGTGCTGGGATTCGATCGCCCCGACGTCCTCGCGCTGTCCCAGAACGCCTGACCTGGCGGGTCCGCTCAAGGCGGCGATCAACCGCGCCACGGACTCAACCCTCACCACGTTCCAGCTCTTCGGCCGCAAGGCCTCGTGGCCCAGCGCACGCGGCGTCACCGGGCGGCTGCTCCGTGACCAGCGCGGCTCGGGCGACAGCCCGGTGATCGTCGCCTCCGACGCGCTTCCGGGCTGGGATCGTCGCCAGGGCTCTGTCGTGCAGTACACGACCCCCAACGGCCCCATGCCGCTGCTCGTCACCGACGCGCTCGACGCCGGAGTGCCCGGACAGGACTCCGTCGTCACGCTGCGCCAGCGCATCCTCAGCGAAGCCGCCCTGGCGACCCTGCAACGCGAGATCGACCCCAAGTCCCGCGCCGACGCCGTCACGATGGTCGATCCGCGCTGGAACCCCGGCACGGAATGGGCCGATGGCCGACTCTCCTCGGCGTTCGAGGCGCCGTTCACGACCGGCACGAGTCTCGAATCGACCCTGACCCGTCCGCTCACGACCTACAGCGGCAAGGTCGCGGCCGCCAAGGATCGCCCCATCAGCCGGGCCCAGCTCGAGGCAGCGGCCGGCATCGTGGCCAGGGGCAACGCACTGAGCTCGGTGATCCCGCAGAGTGAAGCCGTCGACGACGCCCTTGCCCAGGACGTGGCGAGTGTGCTCGGGATCCGCTGGCGTACGAGCTCAGGCGACCGGCACCGCGATCGCCGACAAGCTCGCCCAGGATGCCGGCGCCGAGCTCCGCAAGATCACGATCAACGCCCCTCCATCCGTCACCCTGTCCAGCTCCAAGGGTGGCTTCCCGATCACGATCCTCAACGGCACCGACGAGGCGATCCGCGTCGGGCGTCTCGCTTCGACTCGAGCAACCCGGCGCTGAGGGTCCCCGACGTCAAGCCCCTCGACATCGCAGCCGGCGAGCGACGTACGCTCACGGTCGACATCGACCTCGGGCGCCAGAACACCACGTCGCTCACGGCCCGGCTGACGTCGACCGACGGCAAGACGATCGGCCAGCCCTCTCGAGCCGTTCAACGTGCGCTCCAGCAAGATCGGCGTCGTGCTGTGGGCCGCGATGGGGCTCGCGGGTCTGCTGGTCCTCGCTGCCCTGGTCCGCCGCTTCAGCCGACGCCGTACGCGCACCCGCGTCGCGTCCGAGCGGCTGGCTGACGACGATGACTGACCAGACGATCGCACGCGCCAGCGCCTGGATGGCGCTCGGCACGATCGTCTCCCGGGTCACCGGGCTCCTGCGGGCCGTGCTGCTGGCCGCCGCCATCGGCACCCAGGCCAACGCCGACCTCTTCGACATCGCCAACACGATCCCCAACTCGCTCTACATCCTGCTCGCTGGCGGCGTGTTCAATGTCGTGCTGGTCCCGCAGCTCGTCCGGGCCATGAAGCACGACGAGGACGGCGGCACCGCATACGCCAACCGGGTCATCACGCTCGGCCTCCTCGTGCTCGGTATCGGCACGCTCGTGCTCCTGGCGCTGGTGCCCTATCTGTTGCACCTCGTCTACGACTCGAGCCTGTTCGCGCCCGGCTCCGGTCCCAAGCTCGAGTCGGCACGCCTGCTGATGCTGCTGTGCCTGCCGCAGGTGTTCTTCTACGGCGCGTTCGTGCTCACCGGGCAGGTGCTCAACGCCCGTGGCCGGTTCGGCCCGATGATGTGGGCGCCGATCGTCAACAACGTCGTCGCCTGCACCGTGATCGTCGCGTACGTCTTCGTGTTCGGCGCGAGCAGCGGCGTCGACGGGTTCTCGACCTCCGAGGGACTCCTGCTGGGGCTGGGCTCCACCACGGCGATCGCCCTCCAGGCGCTCGTGCTGATCCCCTACCTGCGCAAGGCCGGGTTCCGCTTCAGGCCGCGGTTCGACTTCCGCGGCGTCGGCCTCGGGCACACGCTCAAGCTCGGTGCCTGGACGCTCGCGTTCATCATCGCCAACCAGATCGCCTTCATCACGATCAACCGAATCGCGACGAAGGGCACGCTCGAGGGCGCCACCGAGGGCAAGTCCGCTGCGGGGTCCACCGTCTACGGGCTCGGCTTCCTCATCAGCCAGTTCCCGCATGGCGTCATCACGGTGTCTCTCGCCACGGCCGTGATCCCGACGCTCGCCGCACTCGCGGCAGACCATCACTACCGGCGGTTCCGCGTCGAGCTCGGTCGCACGGTGCGCATCGCGCTGTCGATCGTCGCCCCCGTCGCCGTCGCGCTGTTGTGCCTCGGTCAGCCGGCCACCGCGATCGCGGGCGGCATCGGCTCGCTCGGCGGCCAGACGGTCCCGATCGGCCATACGATCCAGGCGTTCTCGCTCGCCATGGTGACGTTCACGGTGCACTACCTGATGCTGCGCGGCTTCTACGCCAACGAGGACAACCGCACGCCGTTCTTCATCCAGGTCGTCATCGCCGCGGTCAACATCGCCCTCGCCTACAAGCTGGCGATCAGCGTCGAGCCGGATCGGGTCGCGATGATGCTCGCGCTGGCCTTCGGCATCGCCTACCTCGTCGGGGCGATCCTGTCCGCGACCCTGCTGGCGTTCGCGGTGGGCAACGTCTTCGACTGGGAGATGCTCGTGTTCACCGTCAGGCTCGTCGTGGCGTGCGGCCTTGCAGCGTTTGTCGCCCTCGGCTTCGCCCACGGGCTCGACACCGCAGGGATCGAGCCGGCCCGCGCTGTCGGCGGTGCGATCACGACCGCGGTCGCCGGCCTCGCGGGCGCCATCACCTACGTCATCTCGGCGCGCGTGCTCGGCATGGACCAGCTGACGTACGTCGTCGACACCCTGCGTCGCCGCGGCTGAATCACGCTGTCTCTCATCCACCCGCGGACTAGCATGAATGCAGGTCTTGGAAAGGGTGTTGATGAGCGAGAGGCGGCTGCTGGCCTCCGGTGATGTGCTCGCACACCGCTACGAACTCCAGGACCTCGTCGACGAGAAGCTCGGATCCACGACGTGGCGCGCGCACGACCAGGTCCTCAACCGCAACGTCGGCATCGAGATGCTGTCGAGCACGGACGCTCGCGCCGACCACTTCCTGCAGGCCGCCCGCGAGTCGACCTCCGTCACCGATCCCCGGTTCCTGCGGGTCCTCGACCTGATCGAGGACGAGCAGCAGCACCACCTCGTCATCCGCGAGTGGGCGCGGGCCTTCCCGCTCGACCAGCTGCTGGCCCAGTCGCCGCTGCCCAACCGCCGTGCAGCGACAGTCGTCGCCGAGGTCGCCGAAGCGCTGTCCCACGCGCACGAGCACGGGATCTATCACCGCCGGCTGACGCCGCACCAGGTGCTGCTCAAGCAGTCCGGGGCGGTCCGCGTCGTCGGTCTCGGTGTCACCACCGCGCTGTCACCCGTCGGGCGACAGGACTCGTTGGCCGACCTCCAGGGCTACGAGCAGCTCGACGTCCAGGCGCTCGGCAAGCTGCTCTACGCGTGCTCTGACGAGTCGCTGGCCCGGTGCGCACGTCGACGGCCTGAATGCGGCGCCGACCGAGCACGGCCGGCTGCTGCGGCCACGCCAGGTCCGCGCCGGCGTCTCGCGCAACGTCGACACCACCTGCGACCGCATCCTCGGCACGCCGCCGCGCAACCACGCGACTCCCTTGCGCAAGGCGGCCGACATCGCCCGCACGCTCCGGATGTCCGGCGAGGACGACGACCTCCTCGACGACCAACCGAGTCTCGCGAGCATGTCGTCCCCCGATCTCCTGCGCCTCGACCCGGTGATCGTGCCTGAAGGGCCCCCGCCGGGTCTCGAGCCCCCGCGGCGCCGACCCATGGCGTACGAGCCGGCGCCGCCCACGACACTCGAGCGCGGCAAGGAACGCGCACGACGTGCCGCCAGGGGCGACCGCGGCCTGGTCCTGCTCGGCATCGTCGGAGCTCTCGTCATCGCCACGGTGCTGGCGTTCCTCGTCGGCCGGTCGACCAACGACAGCACCGCCGACCCGATCGAACGCAGCAGCCCGCTTCGTATCCTCCCGATCCAGCGAGCCGGCGACTTCGATCCCCAAGGCGACGACAACAGTGAGAACTCCGATCAGGCGCGGCTGGCGATCGACGACAAGCTCACGACCGGCTGGCCGACCTCGACCTACCTCGGCCAGGCCAAGCTGGGAGGGCTCAAGGACGGTGTCGGCCTGGTGCTCGACCTCGGCGGCCCACGTGAGGTCGACTCGGTGCGCGTACGCCTGGCCGGCACGCCGACGAGCTTCTCGATCTATGTCTCGCCGTCAGACACGACCAAGGTCCCCGGCACGCTGCGCGGCCTGCGTCGCGTCGCAGTCCTCAACGACGCCGGCACCGACGCGACGGTGTCCCTGGACTCCGGCATCCTCACTCGTTACGTCGTTGTGTGGCTGCGATCCGTGCCGGAGGTGCAAGAGGGCCAGTTCCGTGGAGAGATCCGCGAGGTCGACATTCGCGGCCGCTCCTGACTCGCCGGGACGGTGTCCAGGGCGGGAATGCCCAACACCTAGTATTCGTTGATACCCGTACCACGATCAGAAGGCATTTCATGAGCGACTCAGTCCGCAACGTCATCATCATCGGGTCGGGCCCCTCCGGCTACACCGCAGCCGTCTACGCCGCGCGCGCCAACCTCGAGCCCCTGGTCTTCGAGGGCTCGGTGACCGCCGGCGGCGCGTTGATGAACACGACCGACGTCGAGAACTTCCCCGGCTTCCCTGACGGCATCATGGGCCCGGACCTGATGGACAAGCTGCGTGCCCAGGCCGAGCGTTTCGGCGCTGAGCTGATCAGCGATGACGTCACGGCCGTGGACCTGACAGGCGACATCAAGACGGTCTCGCTGGCCGACGGTACGACCTACCGCGCGCTCTCCGTCGTGCTCGCGATGGGCTCGGGCTACCGCAAGCTCGAGGTCGAGGGCGAGGACCGGCTGTCGGGTCACGGCGTCTCCTGGTGTGCGACGTGCGACGGCTTCTTCTTCCGCGAACAGAACATCGTGGTCGTGGGTGGTGGAGACTCCGCCCTCGAGGAGGCCACCTTCCTGACCCGGTTCGCCTCCAAGGTCACGATGGTGCACCGTCGCGACCAGCTGCGTGGATCCAAGATCATGCAGGACCGCGCCTTCGCCAACGACAAGATCGCGTTCGAGTGGAACGCCGAGGTCGCCGAGCTGCACGGTGAGGACAAGCTCGAGGGCATCACCCTGCGCGACACCGTCACCGGCGAGCTCCGACGCATCGACGCCACCGGGCTGTTCATCGCGATCGGTCACGACCCCCGTTCCGAGCTGCTCAAGGGCCAGGTCGAGCTCGACGACGAGGGCTACGTCCTGGTCCAGCCCGGCTCGACGGCGACCAACCTGCCCGGCGTCTTCGCCGCCGGCGACCTCGTCGACCACACCTACCGCCAGGCCATCACCGCGGCCGGCACCGGCTGCGCCGCCTCGCTGGATGCCGAGCGCTACCTCGCCGATCTCGAGCACGCCGGCGCCCCCGCTCCGGCGGCCGCCCTGGTGGAATAACCACCGCTCCCCGACGTTGAACCCAACACAGACCTGAAGGAGAACCCATGGCAGACATCACCGCCGTCACCGACGCCGACTTCGACGAGAAGGTGCTCAAGGCCGACGGCCCCGTGCTCGTCGACTTCTGGGCCAGCTGGTGCGGACCGTGCCGTCAGCTCGCTCCGATCCTCGAGGAGATCGCCAAGGAGAAGGGCGAGAAGCTCACGATCGTCAAGATGGACGCCGACGCCAACCCGGTCACCCCGGCGCAGTATCGCGTCACCGGACTGCCGACGATGAACCTCTACTACAAGGGCGAGGTCGTCCGATCCATCGTCGGCGTTCGCCCCAAGAGCGCCATCCTCAGCGAGCTCGAGGAGCACGCCAGCTAGTCAGCACAGCAGAAGGCAAGAAGCCCCGATGATTGCTCATCGGGGCTTCTTATTGCTTTGTCTATTTGTCGACTTATCGCTTTAGCGCTTCTTTGGGATCCATCAGTTCGACGATCCGCTCGAGGTCTTCGAGCGTCGCGAACTCCACCGTGACCTTGCCCTTGGACCGTCCGAGGTCGACCTTCACCCGGGTGTCATACCGCTCTGACAGCCGAGCTGCCAGGTCCGCGAGTCGCGGCGCCGAGAGCTTGGGTGACTGCCGTACGGCCGGACGCTTGGTCGACTCAGGGCCGACGGTCACGATCTCCTCGAGGGCACGCACCGACAGCCCCTCGGCCACGACACGGGTTGCCAGCCGATCCTGGATCTCCGGGTTGGCGACGCTGACGAGGGCACGGGCGTGGCCCGCCGACAGCACTCCGGCAGCCACCCGGCGCTGGACAGCGGGCGACAGCTTGAGGAGGCGCAGCGTGTTGCTGATCTGGGGACGGGACCGGCCGATCCGATCCGCCAGCTCCTCGTGCGTGCACCCGAAATCCTCCAACAGCTGTTGGTAGGCCGAGGCCTCTTCCAGCGGGTTGAGGTTGGACCGGTGAAGGTTCTCCAGAAGGGCGTCGCGGAGCAGGTCCTCGTCGGAGGTGTCCCGGACGATCGCACCGATCGTCTCGAGTCCCGCCTTGCCACTGGCTCGCCAGCGCCGCTCCCCCATGATGAGCTCGTAGCGGTCCTTGCCGACCTCACGAACCACGATGGGCTGGAGCAGTCCGACCTCCTTGATGGAGTGGACCAGCTCGGCCATGTGGTCCTCGTCGAACACATGACGGGGTTGCCTGGGGTTGGCAACGATCTGGTCCAGAGGGATCTCGGCGAACCGCGCGCCGTCGATCTCCTGAAGCCCTGAGGCTTTGGCCTCGGCCGGACTCGACGGGATGAGCGACTCGAGCCCACGTCCCAGTCCACGTCGCTGACTCATCGTGGTGTCTCCCGAACCTGATCGTTGTTGCCGGCGACCGCGATCTCTCGCGCGGCCTCGAGATAGGACAGCGCGCCAGAGGACGAGCCGTCGTACGTGATGACGGACTGCTGATAGCTCGGCGCCTCAGAGATGCGCACCGAACGAGGGATCGCGGTCCTGAGCACCTTCTCGTCGAAGTACGTGCGCACCTCGTCGGCGACACCTGCCGACAGTCGGGTGCGCGCGTCGTACATCGTCAGCAGGATCGTGGAGATCTCGAGCTTCGGATTGAGGTGTGAGCGGATCAGCTCGATGTTGCGGACCAGTTGGCCGAGGCCCTCCAGGGCGTAGTACTCGCACTGGATCGGGATCAGCACCTCACGGCCGGCAACCATCGCGTTGACCGTCAACAGGCCGAGCGACGGTGGGCAGTCGATCAGCACGTAGTCGATGCGATCCCCGGCGTCCGCGCAGTCGGCCAGGTAGGTCTGCAGCGCGCGGTCGAGGCGTGACTCACGTGCCACGAGCGAGACCAGCTCGATCTCGGCGCCGGCCAGGTCGATCGACGCCGGCAGCACGGTCAGCCCATCGATGTCGGGGCACGGCTTGATCAGCTCGTCGAGGTCGGTGCCATCCACGATCGCTTCGTAGACACCGGGCGTGCCTTCAGAGTGCGGGACGTTGAGAGCTGTCGAGGCGTTGCCCTGCGGATCAAGATCGATCACCAGGACGCGCAGCCCCTTGATCGCCAGCGCCGCCGCGATGTTGACCGTGGTCGTCGTCTTGCCGACGCCACCCTTCTGGTTGGCCACCACGAAGACGCGGGTTTCTCCCGGCGGATCGAACCGCGGTGTCGCCGACGCCCGCTGGACGAGAGCGATGTGTTCCTCGACCTCGGAGGCCAACGGCGTCGAGTCATCGTGCGACGGGACGGGCACGCGGAAGTTGGATGCCGTCGTGGGGCCTGGGGTATGGGATGCGCCGCTCATACGCTCGCCCTCGAATCGCGCTCGCTCATGGGTTCCCCTCGTTGGTTTCACGTGAAACATGCAGATGGTGGGGCAGCGGGATGCTCACTTGCTGACCTCCACGACAGTCGTCGGCACGTCGCCATTCGCGTACGTCGCCACCACGATAGTCGTCCCGCCGAGTCGGTGAAGAGTAGCTGTTGCCGCAGTCACCTCTTCTTGAGCGGTACGTCCCTTGAGCGCCAGCAGCACGCCACCCTTGTTGACCAGGGGCAGACACCAACGACCCAGCTTGTCGAGGGCGGCAACCGCGCGCGCCGTCACCACGTCATACGTCTCATGGACGTCCTCGGCACGGGCGCGAAGCACGATCACATTCTCGAGGCCAAGCGCCGCGACAGTGTCGTCGAGGAATCGGGTGCGGCGCAGCAACGGCTCCACCAGGGTGACCGTCAGGTCCGGCCGAGCGATGGCCCAGACCAGGCCGGGCAGACCCGCACCGGTTCCGATGTCAGCGACGGAAGCTCCGTGGGGGACGCGTGGCACGACCACGGCCGAGTTCATGATGTGCCGGTCCCAGATGCGGGGAACCTCACGAGGGCCGATGAGGCCCTTCACGACGCCGTCGGTCGCGAGGATGTGCGCGTACTGCTCAGCCAACGGGAGCCGGGAAGCGAACACCCCCGCCGCGTGCGACGGGGGTGTTTCACGTGAAACATCCTGGCGGTCAGCACCACCAGGATCAGGTGTGGACCCTGTCATCGATGCACTTACTCGGCCGCCGCGTGGACGACGACGTAGCGGTGCGGCTCGGTGCCCTCGGACGAGCTCGTGAGCCCGTTGTCGGCGACCGCGTCGTGAACCACCTTGCGCTCGAACGGGGTCATCGGGTCGAGCGCAACGGACGGTTCGCCGGCCTTGACCTTCTCGATGGCGCTCCCGGCGATCGCGACGAGCTCCGTGCGTCGAGCGGCGCGGAAGCCCGCAACGTCCAGCATGAGGCGGCTGCGCTCACCGGTCTCGCGGTAGACGGCAAGGCGCGTCAGCTCCTGAAGCGCGTCGAGAACCTCACCGTCGCGGCCAACGAGGTGATCGAGGTTTCCGCCGACGATCTCCACCGCGGCACGGTCGCCGTCGACGTCCATGTCGATGTCACCGTCGAGGTCGGCGATGTCCAGCAGACCCTCGAGGAAGTCCGCGGCGATGTCGCCTTCCTTCTCCAACTTCTTCGCCAGGTCGCTCACTTGGTGCCGTCCTTGTTCTCGTCGTCGTTCTTGCTCGTGATGTCGGGCTTTCGCTTGGGCGGGCCCGCGGGCTTCTTCTTCCGCTGGCTGCGCGCCTGGTTCTTGGGCTGCTGACGCGGAGCCGGCTTCGGCGCCTCTTCCTCCACGGGCTTCAGCGGGTCCTCGGCAACGGTCTTGCCGTGCTTTGCGTCGCGCTCCTGCTTGGCCTTGAATGCGGGCGTGCCAGGCGCGGGGTTGTTGCGGATCACGTAGAACTGCTGACCCATGGTCCAGAAGTTCGATGTGGTCCAGTAGAAGAGGACACCGAGGGGGAACGCCACACCGCCGACCGCGAACACGATCGGGAGGATGTAAAGGAGCAGCTTCTGCTGCTGGGCGTACTGACCCGTCATGGCGTCGGCCGGCATGTTCTTGGACATCAGCTGGCGCTGCGTCGTGAACTGCGTGATGCACATGATGACGACGAGCGACATCGTGAGGATGCGCGTCTCGGTCAGATCGGTGTTGACGAACGTGTCCGCGATCCGCGCGCCGAGCAGCTTGGCGTTCGACAGCGACAGTGCGTCGGACGAGTCCATGAAGCCCTTGTGGAACGCACCGTCGGAAGGCTTGTACTTGGACGCGTGGTCGAGCACGCGGAACAGCGCGAAGAAGATCGGCATCTGCAGGATCAGGGGGAGGCAGGAGGCGAACGGGTTGGTGCCCGTGTCCTTCCACAGCTTCATCTGCTCCTGCGTCAGCCGCTCACGATCGTGCTTGTACTTCTGCTGAAGCGCCTTGATCTGCGGCTGGAGGAGCTGCATGTTGCGGCTCGACTTGATCTGCTTGACGAACAGCGGGATCAGGAGCGTACGAATCGTGATCGTCAGGCCGATGATCGAAAGCGCCCACGTCCACCCACTGTGTCGGGTCCAGGCCGATCGACGAAAAGATCTTGTGCCAGACCAGCAGGATCCCGGACACCGCGTAGTAGAGCGGCGTCATGATCGCCGATCCGATGTCGCCTAGGAAGCCGAACATTGTTCTCCTCTATGTGACTGTGGCACCGGGTCGTAGCCTCCGGCGCTCCAGGGGTGGCAGCGCAGGACACGACGTCCGGCCAGCCAGGTTCCGCGAACCGCACCGTGAGTCTCCACGGCCTGCAAAGCGTAGGCCGAGCAGGTGGGGTGGTAGCGGCAGACCTGACCGTAGAGCGGGCTGATCGCGAAGCGGTATGCCTTCAGCAACCAGATCAAGGGGTACTTCATCGGGCACCGGCGCGCGTGAGCGCGGTGTCCAGGTGCTCGGCGAGCGTCACCGAGCGGGCACCATGTGCTGCGGGAAGAGCGCGCACCACGACGCGGCTGCCCTCAGGCAGCGCATCAACACGGTCACGCATCAGGTGGCGCAGCTGGCGCTTCACCCGATTGCGGTCGACCGCCGAACCCACGGCCTTGCTCACGACGAAACCGACGGACGTGGGTCCGCCGGTTCCCGGAACGCTGGTTCCCATCAAGACGTGGGCGACGAGGGTTGGTTGTACGCCTTTGGCTCCACGACGGATCGTGTGCCGGAAGTCATCCCCGCTGCGCATGCGTTGGACGCGCGCGAGCAACGGCTCAGGCAGACAGCTTGGCGCGGCCCTTGCGGCGACGGTCCGCGAGGATCGCGCGGCCGGCGCGGGTGCGCATGCGGAGGCGGAAGCCGTGCTTCTTGGCACGACGACGGTTGTTCGGCTGGAAAGTACGCTTGCTCACGATGTGTTCCTCACGGATCTCAGTCTGGGCCGGTCGACGGCCACCGCTCGCCCACGACCGAGAAAATGCGGTTGTCGTGGGCATGCGGCGGAAGTCGTTCTAGGACGACTAGACAACGGTACGGGCGCCCCGGACCCCGGTCAAACTGATCCCCATACGCTTTGAACGCTCGCTCGTCCACACGACACGCCGAACGGTGGGGACGAGCTGGGGAATTCCGCTTGTATGCACCCCCCAACGCTGCTAGCGTCACCGCGGTATCGAGTTTTCCACAAGGCCGCCTCAACTCTCGAGTTCGCATTCACACCATGTGGAAAACCATGTGGACGTGTCGGGAGGCAACGGATGAACGACGGCCAGGAAACCAGCGCGGAAGAGCATCTCAACCGGGTCTGGCAGGGAGCCGTCGACACCCTTTCCCCTGGCGCCAAGGTGTGGGTCTACTCGGCCAAGCCGCTGACGCTCCACAACAACATCCTGATCGTCGCGGTGCAGGACGACCTCACCCGCGCTCAGCTCGAGTCGCGGGTCCGGCCGGCCCTCGAGCACGCGATCAGCTCGACGCTCCAGCAGGAGACACGGCTTGTCGTCACGATCGAGCCGTCACTGATCGAGACACACCAGAGTCGACAAGACGATTTGTCGACAAACTCGATCAACAGCTACGGGCAGGACAACGACCTCGACGACGAGGACGATGACGACCAGGACGAGTTCGTCCCGACCTGGGCAGAGCGCACCACCACGCCGCCCCGCATCGGCAGTGTTGCCGAGGCCAGGCTCAACCCCCGCTACCTGTTCGAGAACTTCGTCATCGGTTCGTCCAACCGCTTCGCGCACGCCGCTGCCGTGGCGGTCGCAGAGGCACCCGGCAAGGCATACAACCCGCTCGTGATCCACGGCGAGTCCGGACTCGGCAAGACGCACCTCCTGCACGCGATCGGGCACTACGTCCTCAACCTCTACCCCTCCTCGCGGGTGCGCTACGTCAACAGCGAGGAGTTCACGAACGACGTCATCAACGCGATTCGTGAGAACCGGACCGCCGCCCTCAAGCGCAAGTACCGCGAGATCGATGTCCTCCTGGTCGATGACATCCAGTTCTTGGAGGGCAAGGAGTCCACCCAGACCGAGTTCTTCCACACGTTCAACGCACTGCACAACGAGAACAAGCAGATCGTCATGACGTCCGACCGGCCGCCCAAGAACCTCACGACGTTGGAGGACCGGTTGCGCAACCGGTTCGAGTGGGGTCTCACCACCGACGTCCAGCCGCCCGACCTCGAGACCCGCATCGCGATCCTTCGCAAGAAGGCTGCCAACGAGAAGCTCACCGCGCCGGCCGATGTGCTGGAGTTCATCGCCAGCAAGGTCCAGACCAACATCCGTGAGCTCGAGGGTGCACTCATCCGTGCCACGGCGTTCGCCAACCTCAATGGCACGACGGTCGACCTGCAGCTGGCACAGATCGTGCTCAAGGACCTCATCGCCGAGGGTGAGGAGCCCGACATCACGGTCGGCATGATCATGGCGCAGACCGCCGCGTACTCGGAGTTCTCGATCGACGATCTCTGCAGCACCAATCGCAGCCGCAACCTGGTGCTGGCCCGCCAGATCGCGATGTATCTGTGCCGCGAGCTCACCGAGATGTCGCTGCCCAAGATCGGCCAGGAGTTCGGCAACCGTGACCACACCACGGTCATGCACGCGGACCGCAAGATCCGCAAGCTCATGGCCGAGAAGCACGCGGTCTACAACCAGGTCACGGAGCTCACGGCGCGCATCAAGCAGCAAGCCCGCCAGTCATGACGTGTGAATGGCCCGTCGGGACCATTCACACGTGGGACATACACAGCTGGGGATGGCACTGTGGGAAAACCCATGAGTCACGTGGACATCATCGGTCGCTGTGTGAACACCGTGTGAACACAGAACCGACATCCACAAGAACGTGTAGTTTCACCGCCCGGCCGGACACAGGTTGTCCACCGGTCAAAACACCGGATCCGCAGCACAAATCGGGGTTGTCCACCGAATCCACAGAGGCTACTACGACTACTACTCTTCTGTATCTCGGCAAACCCCGCGGAAGTCACGTCACGAGCCGTCTGTGGATGACATCTTCCGCACTTCCCCTGCATACCTCCCGTCACGGATACCGTGGCAGGATTCATCCCGACGGCTCCCGTCCTCGGAAAGGCCCCATCACGTGAAATTCCGCATCGACCGCGACACGCTCGCCGACGCCGTCGCCTGGACAGCCCGCAGCCTGCCCAACCGCCCGAGCGTTCCCGTGCTCGCCGGACTTCTGATCGAGACCGCCGCGGACGGCCTCACCCTGTCCGGATTCGACTACGAGACCTCGACCCGGGCCACGCTCCCTGCCGAGGTCAGCGCCGACGGTCGTGCCCTCGTCTCCGGTCGCCTGCTCGCCGAGATCGTCAAGGCGCTGCCGGCCAAGCCCGTCGATGTCGCGCTCGACGGCACCAAGGTCCAGGTCAACTGCGGCAATGCCCGGTTCAGCCTCCAGACGATGCCGGTCGAGGAATACCCGCAGCTGCCCGAGATGCCCACCGCTTCAGGCACGATCAAGGCCGATGACTTCGCCACCGCGGTTTCCCAGGCCAGCGCCGCCGCAGGGCGCGACGAGATGCTGCCGCTGCTGACCGGCGTACGCCTCGAGCTCGAGGGCTCGACGATCTCGCTCATGGCAACCGACCGATTCCGCGCGAGCCTGCGCGACCTCGAGTGGTATCCCGAGGCCAGCGACCTCTCGGCGCAGGCACTCGTGCCGGCCCGGGTCCTCAACGAGACCGCACGTTCGCTCACCTCAGGCGGTGACGTCACGATCGCGGTGTCGTCCGGTGAGTCCGGCGACGGGCTGATCGGCTTCGAGGGCGTCGTCGGCAACGGCACGCGCCGCACCACGACCCGTCTGCTCGAGGGCGACTTCCCCCGCGTACGCCAGCTGTTCCAGGCGCAGGCCGAGACCGTCGCCTACGTCGAGACGCAGGCATTCGTCGACTCGGTCAAGCGTGTCGCGCTGGTCGCCGAGCGCAACACCCCCGTACGCCTGACGTTCTCCGACGGCCAGCTGCTGCTCGAAGCCGGCAGCGGCGACGAGGCCCAGGCCTCGGAGTCGATCGAAGCGATCGATCGACGGCGCCGACATCTCGATCGGGTTCAACCCGACCTACCTGCTCGAAGGGCTCGCGGTCATGTCCGACCCCGTCGTGCACCTGTCGTTCACGCAGCACACCAAGCCCGCGGCGATCTCCGGCGTCCAGGAGATCGGAGCCGACCCCGATGTCGCGTTCCGCTACCTGATCATGCCCGTTCGCCTGCAGAACTGACCCTCGGAGGGACTCGCACATGGACATCGGACTCGTCGGACTCGGCAAGATGGGTGGCAACATGCGCACCCGCATGCGCAACGGCGGCGTCACCGTCGTCGGCTACGACCGCAACCCCGATGTCTCCGACGTGGCGTCCCTGGCGGATCTCGTCGACAAGCTGCCGTCGCCCAAGGTCGTCTGGGTCATGGTGCCCGCCGGCGACATCACCCGCTCGACGGTTGAGGAGCTCATCGGCCTGCTCGGCGAGGGCGATGTCATCGTCGACGGCGGCAACTCCCGTTGGACCGACGACGAGAAGCACGCTGCGCTCGCCGCCGAAAAGGGCATCGGCTACGTCGACTGTGGTGTCAGCGGCGGAGTCTGGGGGCTCGACAACGGCTACGCGCTCATGGCCGGCGGCACCACCGACGACATCGCCAAGGTCCAGCCGGCGTTCGACGCGCTGCGTCCCGAGAGCGAGTCCGGCTTCGTCCACGCCGGGCGCGTGGGTGCCGGTCACTTCTCCAAGATGGTCCACAACGGCATCGAGTACGCCATGATGCAGGCCTACGCCGAGGGCTTCGAGCTGCTCGAAAAGGTCGACATCGTCGACAACGTCACCGAGGTCTTCGACTCGTGGCGCGAAGGCACCGTCGTACGTTCGTGGCTGCTCGACCTCCTGGTCAAGGCGCTCGAGGAGGACCCGGGCCTGTCCAAGGTGCGCGGTTATGCCGAGGATTCCGGCGAGGGCCGCTGGACCGTCGAGGCGGCGATCGACAATGCCGTGCCGATGCACACGATCGCCGCGTCGCTGTTCGCACGGTTCACCTCCCGCCAGGACGAGTCGCCGGCGATGCAGGCAGTCGCCGCGATGCGCCAGCAGTTCGGCGGCCACGCGGTCAAGGCTGCCGAGGAGAAGGGCATCACGCCCGCGGCACCCGACCATGCGGATCCCGTCTAGCTCGTGCACGTCAGTCGCCTGACCCTGCACGACTTCCGGTCGTACGACTCCATCGAGATCGACCTCGAGCCTGGCGCGACCGCGTTCATCGGGTCGAACGGCCAGGGCAAGACCAACCTGGTCGAGGCGATCGACTACCTCTCGCGGCTGGACTCCCATCGCGTGTCGGGCGACGCCCCGCTGGTGCGTTCCGGCGCCGAAAGCGCGGTCGTACGCGCCGATGTCGTCCGTGGCGACCGCACCGCGCTGCTCGAGCTCGAGATCACGCCGGGCAAGTCCAACCGCGCGCGCATCAACCGCGGTGCACTGCCGCGCACGCGCGACCTGATCGGGGTGCTCCGCACCGTGATGTTCTCGCCCGAGGACCTCGCGCTGGTCAAGGGTGATCCGTCGGACCGGCGCAGATTCCTCGACTCGCTCCTCGTGCTGCGCACGCCGCGACTGGCCGGCGTCCGCGCCGACTACGACCGCGTGCTCAAGCAACGCAACACCCTGCTGAAGTCGGCTCGCGGCCGCCGCAACGTCGAGATCGCGACCCTCGACATCTGGGACGACAACCTCGCGCGTACCGGCGCCGAGCTCGTGTCCACCCGGCTGCTGCTGCTCGACGCGCTCGCGCCACATCTCGCCGAGGCGTACGTACGTGTCGCCGCAGCCGCAGAACCCGACCGCCGGATCGTCACCGCGACCTACAAGCCGTCGCTCGACCTCGACCCGGACGTACGCGACCAGGCGACGATCCAGCAGGCGTTGCTCGACGAGATCGCCCGGCGCCGCAACGACGAGATGGATCGCGGCATCAGTCTCGTCGGCCCACATCGCGATGACGTGACCTTGATGATCGGCGACCTGCCCGCCAAGGGATACGCGAGCCACGGCGAGGCCTGGTCACTGGCCCTCGCGCTGAGGCTCGCATCCTTCGAGCTGCTGCGCGAAGATGAGGACGATCCCGTGCTGATCCTCGATGACGTCTTCGCCGAGCTCGACCAGGGCCGCCGCCAGCAGCTCGCCGAGCTCGTCGGCGATGCGGAGCAGGTGCTGGTCACCGCCGCGGTTGCCGACGACGTTCCCGAGGCGCTCAAGGGTCACCGCTTCAACGTCGCCAGAGGGGAGGTCGTCCGTGACTGACTCGGACGAGCCCCGACCCGACGACGGCCTCGACCTCGCGCGCGACATCGCCAAGTCCTACCGGGGCAAGGGCTCACCGGTTCCACCACCGGGCAAGCGCAGAGTTCGCCCTGCAAAACCGGCGCGGGGCGCGCGCGACGAACCGAGCTCCTTGGCTGACCTGCTCGGAGAGGTCGTCAACGACCAAGGCTGGGACGAGCGGCTTGCCGCGCAGCGGGTGTTCACCGACTGGGCCGGCATCGTCGGGCCTGAGGTCGCGCAACATTCCGAAGTCATCGCGTTCGACGACGGAGAGGTCGAGGTACGCACGGACTCGACCGCATGGGCGACCCAGCTGCGGATGCTGGCGCCACGCATCGTCGCCAAGCTCAACGAGCTGCTCGGCGACGGGTCGGTGCTGCGGATCGTCGTCCGTGGTCCCCAGGCGCCGTCGTGGAAAAAGGGTCCCCGCTCGATCCGCGGTGCCCGGGGCCCGAGGGACACCTACGGCTAGGTCACTCGGCTGGGGACACGGCAGCTGCTGCGACGACGAACAGGGCAGTGATGGCGGTGACCGCGCCGAGCACGAGTGACGCCTGCGTGAAGCCGACCCACCCGTACGCCGGACGTACGCCGACCACGACGAGGAATGCCAGCGCGGCGCCGCAGCCCAGGACCGCACTGATGAACGTACCGGCGACCGGGTGGCGCGGACCGTGCATCAGGAGCGCCACGACTGCGGTCCAGATCAGGCTGACCGCGAGCGCCGCGACGACGTCGGCGGGCCGGTGCCAGCCGGCGACGATCGTCGAGGCGCCGGTCAACGTCGTGGCGAACCCACCGCCGGCGGCGACGAGCGGACGTACGCCGCCGGGAGCGACGAGCAGGGCGGCACCCACCGCACTTGCCACGACAGTCGTGTGACCGCTGGGCAGACTGTTGAGCACCCCGAGCCCGAAGTCGGGCCGGTCGAGGAACGAATGCTTGAGCACCTGCGTCGTGACGTCGGCGCCGCCGATGATGATGGCGGCGCCGATCGCCAGGCGCGTCTTGCCACGCAGCAGGGCGACACCGCCACAAGCGACGGCCACGATGACGATCGCGCCGATCGAGACGTAGCCGAGACCACTCAACAACGCGAGCTTGGTGTCGCGTCCGGCGATGACGGTCCGCATCGCCTCGTCGTCCCATTGCTGGCCCTGCGTCGACTGCAGCGCGACCCGGATCAGAACGACGAGAGCCAGGACCGCTGCCATCGCAGCACCGAATGCCGGCAACGCGGTGTCGCGACGAGTGGCTGTCGTGCTCATCCCTCTACGATGCCGGATGCCCCCCAAGGCCGTCACGGCGCCTGCGCGGAGCGGTGCCGAATGGGCGACTTGGCGGGCCCGCATACATACCGGAGGATGGTGGAGGGTCTGCGCCGTCGTCACAGCCGCCGTTTTGTGGCTCTCAAGGGCAAGTGGCGGTCGCGACGCGCCACCCGGGAACTGTGGGTAAGCGCTGAGACGCACAGAACGGCCCGTATACTGGATAGGTGAGCCAAACTCCAGATCCGGATGCCTCGTACGACGCCAGCAACATTCAGATCCTCGAAGGATTGGAGGCGGTTCGCAAGCGCCCGGGCATGTACATCGGCTCGACCGGTGAACGCGGGCTCCACCACCTCGTCTACGAGGTCGTCGACAACTCCGTCGACGAGGCGCTCGCGGGTTACGCCTCCCACATCGCGGTGACCCTGCAGGCCGACGGCGGCGTCCGGGTCGTCGACGACGGCCGTGGCATCCCGGTCGACGAGCACCCGACCGAGAAGATGCCGGCGGTCACGCTGGTCCTCACCTCGCTGCACGCCGGCGGCAAGTTCGGCGGAGGCGGCTACAAGGTCTCCGGTGGTCTGCACGGCGTCGGCGTCTCGGTCGTCAACGCGCTGTCCACCAAGCTCCACGTCGAGATCAAGCGCGACGGCTATCGCTGGACGCAGTCCTTCACGTACGGCGAGCCCGATGCTCCGCTCGAGCGCCACGAGAAGACCAAGGAGACCGGCACCACGACGACGTTCTACGCCAGCGAGGACATCTTCGAGACCGTCGTCTACAGCTACGAGACGCTCAAGTCGCGATTCCGCGAGATGGCGTTCCTCAACAAGGGCCTCGAGCTCGTGCTTCGTGACGACCGCGAGGAGGCCCAGGAGGCCACCGAGGGCGACACCCCCGTCGACGCGATCGAGCGCGACGCCCGGTTCCGCTTCGACAAGGGCCTGGTCGACTACGTCGAGCACATCAACGTCGGCAGCAAGTCACCGATCCATCGCGACGTGATCTCGATCGACTCCGAGGACGAGGCCAAGGGCCTGTCGCTCGAGATCGCGATGCAGTGGAACGACAGCTTCATCGAGTCGGTGCACACGTTCGCCAACACGATCAACACCCACGAGGGCGGCACGCACGAAGAAGGCTTCCGCGCCGCGCTGACCTCGACGGTCAACAAGTTCGCGACGGCGCAGGGCCTCATCAAGAAGGCGGCCGACAACCTCTCGGGTGAGGACATCCGCGAAGGCCTGACGGCGATCGTCTCGATCAAGCTCGAGGAGCCGCAGTTCGAGGGCCAGACCAAGACCAAGCTCGGCAACAGCGAGGCCAAGTCCTACGTCCAGACCGTCCTCTACGACGAGCTGGGCGCCTGGTTCGAGCAGCACCCGACCGAGGGCAAGACGATCGTCCGCAAGTCGATCGATGCCGCGACGGCTCGCATGGCCGCACGCAAGGCCCGCGACCTGGCCCGCAACCGCAAGGGATTCCTGGGTGGCGGCGGCCTGCCGGGCAAGCTCGCCGACTGCTCCTCGCGCAACCCTGAGGAGTGCGAGGTCTTCATCGTCGAGGGCAACTCGGCCGGCGGCTCGGCCAAGGGTGGCCGCGACCCGCGTACGCAGGCGATCCTCCCGCTGCGCGGCAAGATCCTCAACGTCGAGAAGGCCCGCATCGACAAGATCCTCCAGAACGCCGAGGTCCAGGCGATCATCTCGGCGCTGGGCACGGGCGTGCATGACGACTTCGACATCGACAAGCTGCGCTATCACAAGATCGTGCTGATGGCCGACGCCGACGTCGACGGCCAGCACATCTCGACGCTGCTGCTGACCCTGCTGTTCCGGTTCATGAAGCCGCTGATCGACGGCGGTCACGTCTACCTCGCGCAGCCGCCGCTCTACAAGATCAAGTGGAGCAACTCACCCGACGAGCTCGCCTACTCCGACGCCGAGCGCGACGCGATGCTCAAGGCCGGTGCGGCTGACGGCAAGCGCCTGCCCAAGGAGGTCGGCCAGCAGATCCAGCGCTACAAGGGTCTCGGCGAGATGAACGACAGCGAGCTGTGGGACACCACGATGGATCCGGCCAACCGCATCCTCCGTCAGGTGACGCTCGAGGACGCCGCGATGGCCGACGAGATGTTCACCATCTTGATGGGCGAGGACGTCGAGCAGCGGCGCTCGTTCATCCAGCGCAACGCCAAGGACGTCCGCTTCCTCGACATCTGATCGGAGCACCACGATGCACGCACCCTGGCGGCGTTCTCGTCGCTCGCAGGGCAAAACCGGCCCAGCTTCGCTCCTCCGCCTTGCCATGGCACGCACCTCGAGGCGCTCCGACTTCACCGACAGGACTGAACGATGACTGACACGACACCTCCCGAGCACGACCGGATCGAAGCGGTCGAGCTGCAGGACGAGATGCAGCGCTCCTACATCGACTACGCCATGAGCGTCATCGTGTCCCGCGCGCTGCCGGACGTACGCGATGGGCTCAAGCCCGTGCACCGACGCGTGCTCTACGCGATGTTCGACGGCGGCTACCGGCCTGACCGCGGCTTCTCCAAGTGCTCGCGCATCGTGGGTGACGTCATGGGTCAGTACCACCCCCACGGCGACACCGCGATCTACGACACCCTCGTACGCCTGGCGCAGCCGTGGGTCATGCGCGCCCCGATGATCGACGGGCAGGGCAACTTTGGCTCCCCGGGCGACGACGGCGCCGCCGCCATGCGATACACCGAGTGCCGGCTCGCGCCCATCGCGATGGAGATGGTGCGTGACATCGACAAGAACACCGTCGACTTCCGGCCCAACTACGACGGTCGCTCGCAGGAGCCGACCGTCCTGCCGGCGCGCATCCCCAACCTGCTGGTCAACGGCTCGGCCGGCATCGCGGTCGGCATGGCGACGAACATCCCGCCGCACAACCTGCGCGAGGTCGCCGAGGGCGCGCAGTGGGCGCTGGCGAACCCCGATGCCAGCAAGGAAGAGCTGCTCGAGGCGCTGATCGAACGGATCAAGGGCCCCGACTTCCCGTCCGACGCGCTGATCGTCGGCACCAAGGGCATCGAGGACATGTACCGCTCGGGTCGCGGCTCGATCATGATGCGCGCGATCGTGTCGATCGAGGAGGACACCAAGGGCCGCATCCAGCTCGTCGTCACGGGCCTGCCCTACCAGGTCAACCCCGACAACCTGATGCGCAAGATCGCCGACCTGGTCAACACCGGCCGCATCCAGGGCATCTCCGACCTGCGTGACGAGTCGTCGTCGCGCGTCGGCCGCCGCATCGTGATCGAGGTCCGCAAGGACGCGATCGCCCGGGTCGTGCTCAACAACCTCTACAAGCACACCGAGCTGCAGACCAACTTCAGCGCCAACATGCTCGCGCTCGTCGACGAGGTCCCGCGCACACTGACCCTCGACGGCTTCGTCAGCAACTGGATCAACCACCAGATCGAGGTCATCCAGAGGCGCACCCAGTACCTCCTCGACGAGGCCGAGGCGTCCGCGCACATCTTGCGTGGACTGGCCAAGGCGCTCGACGCGCTCGACGAGGTCATCGCGCTGATCCGCCGCAGCCCAACGGTGGAGGAAGCTCGTGACGGCCTCATCAGCCTGCTCGACATCGATGAGCTCCAGGCCAGGGCCATCCTCGACATGCAGCTGCGTCGACTGGCTGCCCTCGAGCGGCAGAAGATCATCGACAACCTCGCCGAGCTAGAGCTCAAGATCGCCGACTTCAAGGACATTCTGGCCAAGCCGGAGCGCCAGCGGCAGATCGTGTCCGACGAGCTCACCGAGATCGTCGGCAAGTACGGCGAGGACCGTCGCTCCAACATCATCCCGGCCGACGGTGACCTGTCCGACGAGGACCTCATCCCCGACGAGGAGGTCGTGGTCACGATCACCAAGGGTGGCTACGCCAAGCGCACCAAGACCGACCTCTACCGCGTGCAGAACCGCGGCGGCAAGGGCGTACGCGGTGCGGCGCTGCGCGGCGATGACCTCGTCGAGCACATGTTCGCGACGACGAGCCACCACTGGATCTTGTTCTTCACGACGGCCGGCCGCGTCTATCGCGCCAAGGCCTACCAGCTGCCCGAGGCGGGACGTGACGCCAAGGGCGGACACGTCGCCGGACTGTTGTCGTTCCAGCCCGACGAGGAGATCGCGCAGGTCCTGGCGATCCGTGACTACGAGCAGGCGCCCTACCTGGTCCTCGCGACCAAGAAGGGCCTGGTCAAGAAGACCCGGCTCGGCGACTACAACAGCCCCCGCCAGGCCGGCGTCATCGCGATCAACTTCCGCGACGAGGACGACGAGCTGATCGGCGCCGAGCTGGTCACGCCCGAGGACGACCTGATCCTCATCTCGCGCAAGGCACAGGCGATCCGGTTCCGTGCCGATGACGAGCAGCTGCGTCCGATGGGGCGCGCGACCTCGGGTGTCACGGGCATGAAGTTCCGTGAGGCCGACGCGATGCTCTCGATGTCGGTCATCCGCCGGTCCGCCGGCGCCGTGGAGTCCGAGGATGTGCCCGAGGAGGACCAGCTGTTCGTCTTCACGGTCACCGACGGCGGCTTTGCCAAGAAGACGCCGGTTGAGCAGTATCGCCTGCAAGGCCGGGGCGGACTCGGCATCAAGGCCATGCAGATCACCGAGAACCGCGGCGAGCTCGTCGGCGGCCTGGTGCTGGTCGACACCGACGATGTCATCTCCGTGACGGCCGGCGGTCAGGTCACTCGCAGCCTCGTGTCCGGGGTCAATCCGACAGGCCGTGGCACGATGGGGGTGAGCTTCGTGAAGTTCAAGGGGGATGACCGGGTCGTGACCATCGCGCGCAACACCGAGCTTCCCCAGGACGAGGCGCAGGCCGAAGAGACGTCGACCGACGAGGATCAGGACCAGTGACCGAAGACGACAAGCAGGACCCGACCTCCGCGCCGGGCTCCAGCGCGGCAGACGGGGCGCCGACCCAGCAGGTTCCTCGCGTCCCCAAGCCGGTTGGCCGTCCAGCCAAGAAGAACACCACCGCCAAGAGCTCAGGCCCTGACGGGACGCAGACCGACAAGGGCCGTCCTCGCCCCACGGTGGCTCCCGCCAAGGAGGCCAAGGAGGCTGAGTCGTCCGACGACGCCTCCTCGAACGGCAAGGGCACGGCGTCTGACAGCCGCCCCATGACGGCGGCCGACTACGCGCGTACGACCAAGCCGTCGCCGTCGACCACCGCGGTGATCCCGGCGGTCAAGGACAAGATCGACAAGGCTCCTGACCGGGGCAGCGCCAAGACCAAGTCCGGCGCGACGCTCACACCGTCACAGGACTCGAGCTCCAAGCAGGAGCGCCGAGCCAGCCTCCGGTTGACCCACGTCGAGCCGTGGTCCGTCACCCGCCTCGCGTTCGCCATTTCGGTCGCCATGATGATCGTCTCGGTGGTCGCCGTGACGATCTTCTGGGTCGTCATGGATGCGACCGGGGTCTGGGACCAGATCAACGGCAGTGTCACCTCGGTGCTGAGCGATGACTCCACGAGCTTCAACATCACCGACTATCTCGGCTTCGGACGCATGGTCGGACTGACCCTCGTCCTGTCGGCGATCAACGTCATCCTGACGACGGCACTGGCCACCATCGGGGCTCATCTCTACAACCTCGCGGCCCAATTGCTCGGCGGTGTCGAGGTCACCTTCGCCGAGGAGAACTAAGGGGCGCGCGGCTCGTTCCTCGCCGCTCCAGCGATCTCCCTCCCGCTGCCGGGCTGCGCCCGGGCGCCTGGCCTCGCTGGCGCTCGGCCTCTATGGTCGGGTCCCCCGATTGGTGGTTGGCGAAGTGGTTGAGGTAAAGTTCACCGCTGTTGCGGGCGTATAGCTCAGCTTGGTTAGAGCGCATCCCTGATAAGGATGAGGTCCGAGGTTCAAGTCCTCGTACGCCCACTCGCACAGGAGGTTCCATGAAGAAGATCATCGCCCTCGGGCTCGCTGCGGCCGGTGTCTTCTGGGCACTGTCGAAGTCCAAGCAGGACAAGCCCACCGACACGTGGGCGGCTGCCACCGACAAGGTCTGACCCGGGACCAGCACGATCACGGGGCCGTGGCGCAATTGGTAGCGCACCTGCTTTGCAAGCAGGGGGTTAGGGGTTCGAGTCCCCTCGGCTCCACTGAAAGAGGAAGGCCCTCCCACCCGAGTAGCTGGTGGCGGGGCCTTCGTTCTTTGTCTGGGTGGGAGGGCCTTCCTCTTTCAGTGAAACAAGCGAGTGACTCGAGTCGGGCCCCATCAACGCGCCTCCGTCATCACGCCGAAGGCGTCCCGCCGGAGGCGCCCGACAAGGGATCCCCTCGGCTCCACTCAGAATTGAGCGACCGAGTCGGCCCTCCCGACGCGACTGCCTCTTCAGCGCCGGAGGCGCCATTCGTCGATCAGTAAAAGACCCCAGCTCCGAGTGACCCGACGGCGCGGCTCGCGACGGCGAATAGCCCGATAGGACCCTTGCCGCCCACCCCACCCCTGTGCCAACCTGCGAGGTGGAGGCGATCTCATGGGTCCATTGGCTCCGGGGGCGATTGCTCGACGACACGGCCGTCGAGGAGTTGCAAGCCATGTTCCGTGGCGAGCTCATCCGCCCAGGCGATGCGGGATATGACGAGCACCGCAAGGTGTGGAACGGCTCGATCGACCGGCACCCGGGGCTCATCGCTCGATGCACCGGGGTCGCCGACGTCCGCGCCGCTGTAGGCCTCGCCAAGGAGCGAGGGCTGCTGGTCGCCGTGCGGGGCGGCGGGCACAGCTTCCCCGGGCTGTCGGTGTGCGATGACGGGTTGCTGATCGACCTGGGCGCCATGAAAGGTATGCGGGTCGACCCCGACAAGCGAACCGTTCGGGCGCAAGCCGGCGTGCTGCTCGGCGAGGTCGATCGCGAGACGCAGGGATTCGGACTCGCGATGACGTCCGGGATCGTCACCCACACCGGCATGGCCGGCCTGACGCTGGGCGGTGGGATCGGCTGGATCATGCGCAAGTACGGCCTCACGATCGATCATCTACTGTCCGTCGACGTCGTCACCGCCGACGGCGAGGTGCTGACGGCCAGCGAGGACCAGAACGCCGACCTGTTCTGGGGCGTGAGGGGCGGTGGGGGCAACTTCGGCATCGTCACCGAGTTCGAGTTTCGGCTCAACGAGGTGGGACCGTACGTCGTGGCCGGTCCGGTCTTCTGGGCGATGGAGGACGCCGGCGAGGTGCTGCGATTCCATCGCGACTGGGTGGCGGACTGCCCTGATGAGCTCATGACGATCGTCGTGCAACGCCGAGCTCCAGCGCTGCCGACGGTGCCGCCGGAGCTCGTCGGGAAGCTCATCGTGGGCATCACGGCGTGCTACGCCGGGCCGATCGAGGACGGCGAGAGGGTCGTGCGCCCGCTCAAGGAGTTCGGGTCGCCCGTGCTCGACCTCTGCATGCCCAAGCCCTACCTGGCGCACCAGCAGATGTTCGACCCGTCCTTCAAGCACGGATGGTCGTACTACGTCAGGTCCTGTGACGTGGCCGAGCTCAGCGACGACGTCATCGACGTCATGGTCGAGCACGGCCGGCGCATCACCTCACCGATCTCGAGCATCGCGCTCTGGCAGATGGGTGGGGCGGTGGCACGGGTCGGTGACGACGCGACCGCGTTCAACGGGCGGCAGGCCGGCTTCACGTTCAACATCAACGGCAACAGCATGACCGCCGAGGGCTTCGACGCCGAGCGCGAATGGGCGCGCGACTACTGGTCGGCGCTCGAGCCGTTCCACACGAGTGTCTATGTCAACTTCCTGATGGAGGAGGGCGAGGAGCGGGTCCGCAAGGCGTACGGCGCCGAGAAGTACGACCGACTCAAGGCGCTCAAGCGTACGTACGACCCAACGAACCTCTTCAGGCTCAACCAGAACATCAAGCCCGACTGACACCGCGCGAACGGATCAGCCCAGCCGACGCCACAGCACGAGCGCAGCGATCGCTGCCACTCCGACGAGAGCCACGATGCCGGCGCGCCGCTTGCCGGCATCAGCCTTGGCGGTGAGCGCATCGACGGTGTCGCCGAGATGGGCCCGCGTCTCCTCGATGTCGCGCTCGATCGTGCTCATGAGGTGACTCCGTGATGACGAGCCGCCGCGACGTCGGCCTTGACGCTCTCGACCCGCTCACGCGGCGCCTCGGCGACCCGACCCACTCGCATCTTGCCGACCAGTCCGGCGAGCCCGGCGAGGACGAACAGCCCACCACCGACGATCAGCGCGGCGAGCCACGCGTCGAGGGCCTCGGCGATGCCGAGGATGCCGGCAGCAACGAGAGCACCCAGGCCGTACAGGGCCAGCGTGCCGGCGACCCCGAACAGGCCGGCGCCGATGCCGAGCCGCTTGCCGCTCGTGGCGAGGTCCTGCTTCGCCAGCTGGATCTCGTCGCGGATGAGCGTCGAGATGTCGGCGGTCGCCTGGGAGATCAGCTCACCGGTCGAGGCCTCCGACGTCGGGACCCGACCGGTCATGACATCCCCTGCCGGTAGGCATCCGCGATCGGCGAATCACCCGGGACGGGCGGCGGTCCGATGACCTCGTCGCCGGGGCGGTAGGTGTCGGAGCCGGGATCGGTGTCGTGGCCCTTGACCGTGTGCGCGATCTTGGACTTGGCCTCACCCGCCACATCGGCCACCTTCGCGCCGACCTTGCTGCCGACCTCGGAGCCGGCGTGCTTGGCCTGCGCCTGGACGTCGTCGACGGCGCTCTGCACCTTCGGGTTGTGCCAGGCCTTGTCGGCCTGGCGCTTGATCTGTTCATAACGCTCGCGTCCGGCGCGAGCGCCCAGGACGTACCCGGCGGCACCGATCATGAGCACGGTCAGCTTCTTCACGTTGAACCACTCCTTCAGGGCGGGCTTACCCCGTTGGGCAGGGGTCACACGTCGGCGCTGCGCGCCGGCGGGCCGGATCCCATCGCCCAGCGGATCGCTTCGGTGATCACCACGCCGCTCGTACGCACGGCAGTCGCCTCGACGAGCGGCAGGTAGGGCAGGCGCAGCGGCCACCGGGTCCAGCGCGGCATCATGCCGACCGCCGCCGCCGACAGCAGTCCGTACGGCGCGCGCAGCGTGAGCGGCACCGGCGGGTGGATCAGGATGAAGCGCGCCGCCCGCCGCGCGGCCGCGGTCCCCTCGAGCTCGGGGCGGTAGTCGGCGAGCACCTGCTCGAGCTCGGCGACCGACTCAGGCACGTCGACCGCACCGAGCGCTCGGGCGATGTGCGCGGTCTGAGCGACGTACGCGTCACGACCCGATGCGTCGAGCGGATGCGCGCCATAGCGGTCATGCGCCCGCAAGAAGCTGTCGATCTCGGCGACGTGCACCCAGCGGATCAGGTGCGGATCGGATGCCGCGTATGCCCGACCGTCGGGCGCCGTCCCGTGCACCCGCTCGTGCACCGCGCGCACGACGGCCACCGCCCGATCGGCGTCGTCGATCGTTCCGAACGTGGTCTCGGCGAGGAATGTGCTGGTGCGCTGCAGCCGTCCCCACGGATCGCCCCGAAAGCCGGAGTGCGCATCGACGGCGGCCATGGCGAGCGGATGCATCGACTGCAGCAGGAGCGCCCGGATCCCGCCGACGAACATCGACGCGTCGGCATGCACGCGGCAGATCGCTGCGTCACGGTCGAAGCGCCGAGGCCCTTCGGTGAAGTGGATCCGATCGCGTCGCGTCGGACCCTCGTCACCGGCGACGCGCGAGAAGATCGTCTCGCCTACGCGCCGGCGTACGAGCTCGAGCGGGTTCATGGCTCGACCGTACGCCCGGCGGCGTGAGGCGGCCCGTCAGGAGATGTCGGTCAGCAGGTGGCCACGTTCCTCGCGGCGGCGGCGCTGCTCCTCGGGATCCGGCACGGGCACCGCGGCGATGAGCCGCTTGGTGTAGTCCTCCTGCGGATTGCCGAGCACCTGCTCGCGCGGCCCGATCTCGACGAGCTTGCCGTTCTGCATCACTGCGACGCGGTTGGCGAGGGTGTCCACCACGGCCAGGTCGTGGCTGATGAACAGGCACGCGAACTGCAGCCGCTGCTGGAGCTCGGTGAACAGCTCGAGGACGCGCGCCTGCACCGACACGTCGAGCGCCGAGGTCGGCTCGTCCGCGATCAGCAGGTCAGGGTCGAGCGCGAGTGCACGGGCCAGGCTGACGCGCTGGCGCTGACCGCCCGACAGCTCGTGCGGATAGCGACCCGACGTACGAGCCGCCGAGCTCGACGCTGTCGAGCAGCGACCGCACCTTGGCGTCGATCTCGGACTGCTTCATCTCGGTCTGGACGTGCAGCGGCTCCGCGACGCACTGCCCGATCGACATCCTCGGGTTGAGCGACGACGCCGGGTCCTGGAAGACGAAGCCGAAGCGCGAGCGCAGCGGCCGCAGCTGGCGGTCGGAGAGTCCCGACACCTGGTTGCCCGAGACGTGGATCGTGCCGCTCGTCGGCTGCTGGAGACCCACGGTCGTACGCCCGATGGTCGACTTGCCGGAGCCGGACTCGCCGACCAGGCCGAGCACCTCGCCCTTGCGGATCTCGAGCGACACGTGGTCGACGGCACGGAAGGCCGGTTGGCCGAGCCCGCCGGGGAACTCGACGACGAGGTCGTCGACCTTGAGCACGAGGTCGTTCTCGTCGACCAGTCCCGGGCCGTTCTCGCGGCCGAGGTGCGGGACGGCATCGAGGAGTGCGCGGGTGTAGGGATGCTTCGGCTCGGCGAAGAGCTGGCCGGCGGGGGCCTGCTCGACGATGTTGCCGCGATACATCACGACGACGCGGTCGGCCATGTCGGCGACGACGCCCATGTTGTGCGTGATCAGGACGATCGCCGTGCCGAGCCGGTCGCGCAGTGACAACAGCAGCTCGAGGATCGCGGCCTGGACCGTGACGTCGAGGGCTGTCGTGGGCTCGTCGGCGATGATGACGTCGGGGTCGCACGCGATCGCCATCGCGATGACGACGCGCTGCTTCTGCCCGCCGGACAGCTGGTGCGGGTAGTAGTCGACGCGGTGCTCCGGATCGGGCATGCCGACCATCTCGAGCAGCTCGATGGCGCGCTTGCGGGCGTCCTTCTTGGAGACATCCTTGTGCGCCTGGATGCCCTCGATGATCTGCCAGCCGACGGTGTAGACCGGGTTGAGCGCGGTCGACGGCTCCTGGAACACCATGGAGACCTGGTCGCCGCGGATCGGCCGGATGTCCTGGTTGGACATGCCGAGCAGCTCGCGGTCGCCGAGGCGTGCCGATCCGGTGACCGCCGCGGTCGACGGCAGCAGGCCGAGCACGGCACGAGAGCTGACCGACTTGCCGGAGCCGGACTCGCCGACCACGGCGACGACCTCGCCGGGGGCGACGTCGAAGCTGATGCCGTTGACGGCGTGGATCTGCCCCGCGTCGGTGCGGAACGTCACCGCGAGGTCCGTGAGCGACAGCGCGGCCACGCGTTTGGCAGCCGCGTCCTCGGCGCGGATCTCGACGGAGGGCTCGATGTCGCCCGTGAGCTCCTCGAACTCGTGGGTGATCTCGGCCTCGTCGGCGGACGTGGTCTCGGCGCCGCGCGTGCGCAGCAGCGGGTTGAGGATGTCGTTGAGGCTCTCACCGACCAGCGTCACGCCGAGCACGATCAGGACGATCGCGGTGCCGGGGAACACGCTGGTCCACCAGATGCCGTTGGAGGCATCGGGCAGCGCCTTGTTGAGGTCGAAGCCCCACTCGGCGGCGGCCGACGGCTCGATGCCGAAGCCGAGGAAGCCCAGGCCGGCCAGCGTCAGGATCGCCTCGGACGCGTTGAGCGTGCCGATGACCGGCAGGTTCTGCGCGACGTTGGAGAAGATGTGGCGGCCGAGGATGCGCGGCGTGCGTACGCCGACGACCCGGGCCGAGTCGACGTACGGCTCGACCTTGACCGCGAGCGTCGCGCTGCGGATCACGCGGTAGTACTGCGGCACGAACACGACCGTGATGGATATCGCTGCAGCGAGGATGCCGCCGAGTGCGCCGCTGGCGCCGCCCGTGAGGACGATCGACACGACGATCGCCAGCAGCAGGGACGGGAAGGCATACAGGGCATCCATGATCAGCACGAGGACGCGGTCGAGCCAGCCGCCGAGGAATCCGGACAGCAGGCCGAGGGGTACGCCGACCAGGCTCGACAGCACGACCGCGAGGATGATGACCTCGAGCGCGGTCCGGGTGCCGAAGATGACGCGGGACAGCACGTCGGTGCCACCGACGGTCGTACCGAACCAGTGGGCGGCGGACGGTGCCTGCTGGGTGCCGAAGAGGACGCCGTCGGCACGGTCGTCGTTGAAGCCGTATGGGGCGAGCAACGGCGCGAAGATCGCGATGAACACGAACGCCAGGATGATCGCGAAGCCCAGCAGCAGCATGAAGCGCTGGAGGCCGTGGGACTGCCGGACGACGGCGGGGACGAAACGCTTCATCAGAACCTCACTCGGGGGTCGACGAGGGCGACGATCGCATCGATCAGGAGGCTGGCGACGCACACGATCACGGCGATCGCCGTGACGATGCCCTGGACGGCGAGGAAGTCACGAGCCTTGAGGTACTGGGTCAGCTCGTAGCCGATGCCCTTCCACTCGAAGGTGGTCTCGGTGAGCACCGCGCCGGCCAGGAGCAGGGCGATCTGCATGCCCATGACCGTGACGACCGGGACGAGCGCGTTGCGGAAGGCGTGCTTGCGTACGACTCTCCGCTCGGACACTCCGCGGGCTCTGGCCGCGGTGACGTAGTCCATGCGCAGCGTCTGCAGAAGGTTGATGCGTACGAGTCGCAGGAACACGCCGCCGGTGAGCAGGCCCAGCGCGACGGCGGGCAGCACGGCGTACTGCAGGACCTCGAGGATGATCTTGGGGTCGCCCCACAGGAGCGCGTCGATGATCATGATGTTGGTGTGCGGCTTGACGTTGTCGAGGATCAGCTCGGTCTGCGTCGAGGAGCGACCGGATGAGGGCCAGCCGAACGGGGTGAACGCGAGCTTGAGCAGCAGGCCGACGAAGAACACCGGCGCGGCGTAGATCAGGATCGCGAACAGGCGCAGGATCACGTCGGGCAGCCGGTCGCGGTAGCGCGCGGCGAGCCGGCCGAGCGGGATGCCGACCGCGAACGCCACGAGGAGCGCCCAGAACGACAGCTCGAGGGTCGCCGCGCCGTACTCGGTCAGGATGCCGGAGATCGGGCGGTGGTCGGTCAGGGTCGTGCCGAAGTCGCCGCGCAGCGAGTCCGGTGATGTACTCCCAGTACTGGGTCAGGATGGGCCGGTCGAGACCGGCGGCGGCCTTGCGCTCGGCGATCTGCTCGGCGTTGAGCCGCCCGCCCTGGGCCGCGGTCACCGGATCTCCGATGACGCGCATCAGGAGGAAGACCATCGTCACGAGCACCCACAGCATCGGGATGATCAGGGCGACGCGGACGAGCATGTAGCGGGCGAGCGGACTGAGTGGACCTCGCCGTCTCTTGGACGGGGGTTCAACGGGGGTCGGCTCGAGCGGCGCGAGGACTTCGGCGGCCATGAGTTCCTCTCATTTGTTGCAGAACAACATACGGAAGGGGCGGGTCCAGTGGACCCGCCCCTCCTGACGTACTACTTCGACAGTGACGTGAAACGGAACTTGAACGCGGGGTCGAGGGTCTCCTCGACGCCCTTCACGTCATCACCCGAGACTGCGACCTGCGCACCCGTGAGCAGCGGAAGGATCGGGACCTGGTCGGCGACCAGATCCTGGATCTTCCCCAGCGTGGCGACACGCGAGGTCTTGTCGGCGTCGGTGGCTTCGCTCTTGAGCAGCTTCGTCATCTCGGGGACGGGGTTGTCCTTGTCCGAGAAGTTGTAGTGCGACTGCAGGAAGTTGTTCGGCGCGAAGAACGGCGTCACATAGTTGTCAGCGTCCGGGAAGTCCGGGAACCAGCCGAGCTGGAACATCGGGTAGGCATCCTTGACGCGCTCCTCGGAGTACGTGACGTACTCCGTCGACTGCAGGTCGACCTTGAACAGGCCGGAGTCCTCGAGCTGTCGCTTGACCATGTTGTACTCCTCGGTCGACGAGGAGCCGTAGTGGTCGGTGTTGTACTGCAGCTTGAGCGTGACCGGGGTCTTGACGCCGGCGTCGTCGAGGAACTTCTTGGCCGCAGCCTTGTCGGGCTTGGCGCCGTACGCGTCCTTGAACGGCTCGGTTGCGCCGACCTGGCCCTGCGGGACGGCCGAGTACGCGGGCGTGTAGGTGCCCTTGTAGACCTGGGTCGACAGCTCGTCGCGGTCGATCGAGGACGCCATCGCCTTGCGGATCGCCAGCTTCTGGTCGTTGCCGTCGCCGGGCATCGTCTTCATGTTGAACACGATGTAGCGGAGCTCGCCACCAGCGCCCTTGTGGACCTTGACGCCGTCGGCCTTGCCGAGGCTGTCGATGTCGGTCGGGGTGAGCGAGCGCCACGCGACGTCGATCTTGTCGTTCTGCACGTCGAGCTTCATGTTGTTGGAGTCGGCGTACGTCTTGAGCGTGATCGTCTTGGTCTTCGGCTTGTTGTAGGCCCCGTCGTAGTCGGGGTTGGCCTTGAACTCCGCGATCTGCGCCTTGGTGTACTTGCCGATCGTGTAGGGACCGGAGAAGCCCTGCGCCTTGACCGCGGCATCGTCGTCGAGAACCTTGTCGGCCGGGTAGGTCTCCTCATCGACGATCGGTCCGGCGGAGGTGACGAGCACCTGGCCGAACGTCTGGTCGTTGGGCGAGTTGAGGGTGAAGACGACGGTCTTGTCGTCCTTGGCCTCGACCGACTTCATGTTGCCGAGCAGCGAGGCCGGGCCGTTGGGGTCATTGATCTTGACGATGCGCTTGAACGAGAACGCGACGTCGGACGCCGTCAGGGCGTGACCGTTGGCGAACTTGAGTCCGTCCTTGATCGTGCAGACGTACTCGGTCGGCTGCTCGAAGTCACACTTCGACGCGGCATCCGGAGTCAGCGTCGTGCTGCCGGCCGGGAAGTTCAGGAGGTACTGGTAGACCTGCGTCTGAACCGTCAGCGAACCGTTGTCGTACGAGCCGGCCGGGTCGATCGAGACGACCTTGTCGGTCGTGCCGACGACGAGACCTGAGCCGGCATCCTTGTTGCCCTCGTCCTTGCTTTGTCCACACGCGGCCAGCGCGAGGCCGGCGAGCGCAGAGACCGCGATGATCGCGGTTCCCCGACGGAAGTTCTTCATTGCTCTCCTACGAGTCGAGCCGCAACCACCTGGCCGCGGCGGGATTGTCCACATGATGGGACTGAGCCTTTCCGCACGCTACACGCGCCCATGGGGCTGTGCCGTCCTGCGAGATTGCATTTTGGTTACTGACGACGAGGCGCCAGGGAAGCGGCGCCGTCGAGCCGGCAGGTGATCAGAGCGGGACCCCGGCTGCCCGGGTAACTCCGCGGGGCAGCCGAAGCGCCGCTGGCGGAGGAGGGTTCGGGAGAGAACAGGGAGTTCCTCCGCCTCAGCTCCCGGGAGGGAGAGCCTGCGAGCGCCGGGGTCCGGCTCTGGCTCCTCACGCTTCCGGACGCGGGACCCGGGCGTGAGGGACCTAAGTCACTAACGGTCTCGGCGAAGGTGACGACATCTCGCTCAAAGTGACTAGGCCTGCATGGTTCTTTCGACTGATTCCGACAAACCTTGCGGGATGCGGTACGAATTGCGCGGTTTTGCGGGCCTTTTTCTGGCTACCCCGGTGACGCCGCGGGTAGCATCCCGATCGGGAGGGAAACCCATGAGCGCCGCCAGGATCTCTGTCACCACCGAACGCCTCGAGGGGCTCCTCGACGCCGTCGTGGCGCTGTCGTCCGACCTCTCGCTGGAGAACCTCCTCGAGCGCATCGTGCGGCAGGCGTGCCTCCTGGTCGATGCGAAGTATGGCGCTCTCGGCGTGCTCGGCCTGCGCGGTGATCGCCGACTCACCCGATTCGTGACCCACGGGTTCACCGAGGACGAGATCGCCGCCGTCGGTGAGCTGCCGCGGGGCCACGGGATCCTCGGTCACATCATCGATCACCCGCAACCGCTGCGGCTCGACAACCTCGGTCAGCACCAGGCGGCGTTCGGGTTCCCGGGCGACCATCCGGCCATGAACACGTTCCTTGGCGTCCCCATCCGCATCCAGGACCGGGTCTTCGGCAACCTCTACCTGACTGAGAAGCAGTCGCCGGGTGGCTTCACCAGCGAGGACGAAGAGGTGGCCGTGGCCCTCGCCTCGGCCGTCGGCGTGGTGATCGAGAACGCGCGACTGTATGACGAGGCCGAACGCCAGCGCCGCTGGCTCGAGGCGGCCGCCGAGATCACGACCGCGTTGCTGGGACCGATCTCGCGCGACGCAGCACTCCAGCTCGTCACCGACCGGGCCCGCGACGTCGCTGACGCCGACTTCGTCGCTCTGCTCATGCCGGCCGACGCCGACGATCTCGAGATCCTCGCAGTCTCCGGGACCGCGGTCCACGAGCTGATCGGCGAGACGGTCGGCACCGTCGAGAGCCTGGCCGGGGAGGTCGCCCGTACGCAGGTCACGGTCGTCGTGCCCGACACCGCCCTGGAGCCGCGATACACACCGCCATCGACGCCGTTGTGGCCGGACCTGGGCTCGGTGCTGATCTTCCCGTTGCGCAGCGGCGAGGTGACGGGTGCCCTGACGGTGGGCTGGCACGAAGTGTTGAAGACTGACCGCTGGGAGCTCGACCCAGAGCTTCCCCAGCGCTTCGCCGAGCAGCTCGCACTCGTGCTCCAGGTCGCAGAGGCGCAGGAGGACCAGGCGCGGCTGGCGGTGTTCGAGGATCGCGATCGGATCGGCCGCGACCTGCACGACCTCGTGATCCAACGGCTCTTTGCGATCGGCCTGATGCTCGACAACACCGTGCGGTTGATCCAGTCACCCGACGCGACGACGCGGCTGTCAGCGGCGATCGACGAAATCGATGCCACGATCAAGGACATCCGCCGAACGATCTTCGCGCTGGGCACCGATGCCGTGGCCACCGATCTGCGAGCCAGCGTCGAGGAAGTCCTGGATCATGCCGAGCAGACCTTGGGGTTCTCCCCGATTCTCGAGGCGAACGGCCCGACCGACGGCGCGATCCCCGACGCGGTGCGCGAGCACCTGCTCGCGGTCCTCAACGAGGCGCTCTCCAACATCGTCCGCCATGCCTCCGCAAGCAGTGTCGAGGTGACGCTCGATCTCACGGACGACATCCGGTTGCGCGTCCGCGACGACGGGCCTGGTCTGAACGGCGAGGAGCCCGGCCGAGGGCTGACCAACATGCGGGCGCGGGCCGAGCTGTTGGGCGGGCACTTCACGGTCCGTGACCACAGTGCCGGTGGTATGGAGCTGACGCTGGGCAGTGCCGAGGGGGCAGTCGTGATCCGCGTCTTCCTCGTCGACGACCACGAGATCGTACGGCGAGGGCTGCGCGACCTCCTTGAGCAGGAGGACGACATCACGGTCGTCGGGGAGGCGGGCTCGGCGTCCGAAGCCCGTGTCCGCATACCCGCCGTCGAGCCGGATGTCGCGGTGCTCGATGCGCGACTGCCCGACGAGTCCGGCATCGAGGTGTGCCGGAGCATTCGCGCGACGCACTCGTCGATCGCGGTGATCATCCTGACGTCGTACGACGATGACGACGCCTTGTTCGCGGCGATCATGGCCGGTGCGGCGGGCTACGTGCTCAAGCAGGTGCGAGGCCACGACCTCGTCGAAGCGATACGGCGGGTCGCCACGGGGCATTCCCTGCTGGATCCGGTCGTGACGCAGCGTGTCCTGACGCGCATTCGCGAGGGCGATCCTCAGGTGGACCCCCTTGATGAGCTCACGGCACAGGAGAACCGCCTCCTCGAGCTCATCGCCGAGGGGATGACGAATCGGCAGATCGCCGCCGAGATGTTCCTGGCCGAGAAGACCGTCAAGAACTACGTCTCGCAACTGCTCGCCAAGCTCGGCCTCCAGCGCAGAACCCAGGCCGCTGTGCTCGCCGCCCGTCATCGCACGGGGGAGGGTAAAAGGCCGAAGCGGCCGGATAGTCTTGGGTCATGAGCCACAACCAGCATCTCTCCGAGTTCGACCCTGACATCGCTGCGCTTCTCGACGCCGAGCTGCACCGTCAGCAGTCGACGCTCGAGATGATCGCGTCCGAGAACTTCGCCCCCGTCGCCTCGCTCGAGGCCCAGGGCAGCGTCCTGACCAACAAGTACGCCGAGGGCTATCCCGGCAAGCGCTACTACGGCGGCTGCGAGTTCGTCGACCAGGTCGAGACCATCGCGATCGATCGGCTCAAGCAGCTGTTCGACGCCGACTACGCCAACGTCCAGCCGCACTCGGGCGCGACCGCCAACGCCGCCGCGCTGCACGCGATCGCCACGGCCGGCGACACGATCCTGGGCCTCGACCTCGCCAACGGCGGGCACCTGACCCACGGCATGAAGCTCAACTTCTCCGGCAAGCTCTACAAGCCGGTCGCCTATCACGTCGTGCCGGAGACCGGCCTGGTCGACATGGACGAGGTCCGCGCACTGGCCCACGAGCACCAGCCCACCGTCATCATCGCGGGCTGGTCGGCATACCCGCGCCAGCTCGACTTCGCGCTGTTCCGCGAGATCGCCGACGAGGTCGGCGCCAAGCTGTGGGTCGACATGGCGCACTTCGCCGGTCTGGTTGCCGTCGGCCTGCACCCCAGCCCGCTGCCGCACGCGCACATCGTCACGACGACGACCCACAAGACGCTGGGCGGCCCGCGCGGTGGAGCGATCCTGACGAACGACGAGGAGATCGCCAAGAAGATGCGCTCCGCGGTGTTCCCCGGCCAGCAGGGCGGCCCGCTCGAGCACGTCATCGCCGCCAAGGCGGTCGCGTTCAAGATGGCCCTCGAGCCGGCGTTCAAGGAACGTCAGGAGCGTACGATCGAGGGCGCCAAGATCCTCGCCGATCGGCTCATGGCGCCTGACACGCGCGCCGCCGGGGTCAACGTCCTCACGGGTGGCACCGACGTGCACCTCGTGCTGGTCGACCTCCGCGAGTCCGAGCTCGACGGCCAGCAGGCCGAGGACCGGCTCCACGAGGTCGGCATCACGGTCAACCGCAACGCCGTGCCCAACGACCCGCGTCCGCCGATGGTGACCTCTGGCCTGCGCATCGGCACGCCGGCGCTCGCCACGCGTGGCTTCGGCGCCGACGAGTTCACCGAGGTGGCCGACATCATCGCCGCCGCACTGCTGCCCGGCGATGTCGACATCGAAGGTCTGCGCAAGCGGGTGACCGTGCTGGCCGAGCGCTTCCCGCTCTACCCGGACGTCACGCCCTTCATGGCGTGAGCGAGTGAATTCCGGCACGGCGAGGCTCTGGCTGCGGCCGGGCCTCGTCGGTCTGCACGTCTTCGCCGTCGCGGCCGTGGCGTTCTGCGTGTTCATGGGGCTGTGGCAGCTCGGCGTCTACGACTCGCGGCAGGAGCACGAGCGCGCCGACAAGCAGCATGTCCCGCGCGTCGCCTTGGCCAAGGTGTGGGGTGCGGACCAGCCCTTCGAGGGCCGGCTCAACCATCGCCCGGTGACGGCGAACGGCACGTTCGCGCCGGCGTCGCAGCAGGTGTGGGTGACCGGCAAGGAGCAGGGCGGACGCACGGGCGCGTGGCTGGTCGCTCCGCTGCTCGTCGATGGCGATGACCACGCACTGCTGGTCGTACGCGGGTGGGCGCCGTCGGTGACCGACTTCCCGGCCGTGCCGGCTGGTGAGGTCTCGATCGACGCCGTGCTCGAGCAGGGCGAGGCCGGCGGCGCGGCGTACGACCCTGACCGTCGCGAGATCGGGTCGGTCCGCATTCCGGCGCTGACCAACGAGCTGCCGTACGACCTCTACTCCGGGTTCGCGGTCAGCACGAGCGCGTCGGCGTCCGGCGGGCTCGACCTCGTGCCACCGCCGGTGCCGGGCGACGTGTCGTGGACCGTCGGCCTGCGCAACCTGGCGTACGCCCTGCAGTGGTGGGTCTTCGGGGCGTTCGCGCTGTTCATGTGGTGGCGGATGTCGACCGAGAGCGTGGCCGCTTCGAGGCCGAAGGTAGCCTGACGCGGTGAATGGAGTAGCCAAGGCATACCGAGTCATCGCCTACGTCGTCGGCATCAACCTGATCTTCGTCATCGGTGCGTGGATCGCCCAGATGAGCACGGATGACTCGTCGTGGTGGAACCGCAACTCTGACGGCATCGGCATCGTGGACATGGTCCACGGCTACCTGTTCATGGCGCTGCTCGTGCTCATCGCGGTGCTCGCCCGCCGGCACCGCTGGCAGCCGGCGTTCATCATCACCACGATGCTGTTCGCCACGATCCCGTTCGTGAGCTTCTGGGCCGAGCACCGCGCGACCAAGGCCGTACGCGCCGCGGAGTCCGCCGACAGGTCTGACTACCGGCCGGTGAAGGTGGCCTTGCCGGGGCCGTCGCGGAGGAATGACTCCATCCCGTCCTGCAGGTCCTGCGTGTCGAACAGCTCGGCGGCGATCGCCGTGACGTGGGCATTCGCCTCGGGCACTCCCCCGGCCTCGAAGTGCCGCAGCACATCCTTGGCGGCGCCGAATGCCTTGGTCGGGCCGGTCGCGATGTGCTCGACGAACGCCAGCACGGCGTCGTCGAAGCCCTCGACCGGCAGCACCCGGTTGACGACGTTCCACCGCTCCATCGTGGCGGCGTCGTAGAGGTCGCCGGTGAACACGAACTCCTTGGCCCGGCCCACCCCAGCGCGGGCGGCGAGCCGTTGCGTGCCGCCCATCGTCGGGGTCAGGCCGATGACGCGCTCGACCAGGCCGAACTTCGCCTTGTCGGAGGCCAGGATGAGGTCGCACGCGACGGCGACCTCGAACGCCCACGTCAGGGTCAGCGCGTGCGCGGCGAAGATCGTCGGGAACGGCAGCGCGTCGATGCGGTTCGGCAGCTCGATCATCCGGTCGTACAGCTGCTTGGTGTCGGCCTTGGTCTTGCGGGCGTGGAACTGCGACACGTCGACCCCGCCCGAGACGATCTTGCCGTCGGCGCGGATCAGGAGCGCGCGGGGCGGCGATGCCTCGACCTCGTCGAGCGCGCGGTCGAAGTCGTCGTGCAGCTCCAGCGAGTAGAGGTTGACCGGCGGTGCGCTGAACGTGAGGACGGCGATGTCGCCGTCGGTACGTTCGACCGTGACCGGCATCAGCGCTGGTCTGCCTCGTTGGGGTCGTACGAACCCCCCTTGTCGGCGACCGCGTTGCGGACCGCGACGACGGCTCCGGCGATCATCGCGAACAGGAAGAACTTCCGGACGGGATGTCTCTTTTCCGACTTCGACATGCCGGTCACGATAGCCGTCGGACAGGCTGCGTTCCCACCCGACCGGGGTCACGGTCGTCTTGGCATCTCGTGAAAAGATGGGCGCAGCAACCCGAAAGGAATCCCCTGTGCCTTCGCAGCTCATCGCGACCTTCACGACCAACCACGGCGCCATCGTCGTGGAGCTCTTCCCCAACCACGCTCCCAAGACCGTCGACAACTTCGTCGGCCTTGCCGAGGGCACCAAGGACTGGATCGACCCGGCCACCGGCCAGATCTCGAACAAGCCGTTCTACGACGGTCTCGGGTTCCATCGCATCATCCCCAACTTCATGCTGCAGGGCGGCGACCCGCTCGGCACCGGCACCGGCGGCCCCGGCTACGAGTTCGAGGACGAGTTCCACCCGGACCTGCAGTTCAACAAGCCCTACCTGCTCGCGATGGCCAACGCCGGACCCGGCACCAACGGCTCGCAGTTCTTCATCACGCTCGTGCCGACCGACTGGCTCAACCGCAAGCACACGATCTTCGGTGAGGTCGTCGACGCTGACAGCAAGGCAGTCGTGGACGCCATCGGCGCGACGGCGACCGACGGCTTCGACCGCCCGGTCGAGCCGGTCGTCATCCAGAAGCTGACGATCGAGCGACGCGAGGCGTGAACCTCCCCGCTTCGGACTACCGTTGCTACCGGCATCCTGACCGCGAGGCCTACATCTCGTGCCAGCGCTGTGAGCGGCTGATCTGTCCGGAGTGCATGAACGACGCGTCGGTGGGCTTCCAGTGCCCGTCGTGCATCGCCGAGGGCGCCAAGTCGGTCCGGGCACCGCGCACGATCGCCGGCGGCGCGGTCTCGGGCCGACGACGGCGTCGTGTCGATGATCCTGATCGGCATCAACGTCGTGGCGTTCCTGCTGACCCTCGCGACCGGCGGCAACGACGGTGCGATCTTCCAGCACGGCGCGATGCTGGCGACCACCGTCGTCAACGACTCCGGCGACGTCCTGACCGGTGTGGATGGCGGGCGTACTGGCGGCTGCTGACCTCGGCCTTCCTGCACGAGAACATCCTGCACATCGCGTTCAACATGTACGCGCTCTACCTGTTCGGCCCGTTCGTCGAGCGGGCGCTGGGCCGGGCCAGGTTCATCGCGGCCTACCTGACGATGTCGATCGGCGCGTCGGTGTTCGTCTACTGGCTGTCCGAGCCGCGCGCCGCTCACGATCGGCGCCTCCGGCGCGGTCTTCGGGCTGTTCGGCATGGCGCTGATCTTCCTGCTCAAGGCCAAGCAGGACGTCTCGACCCTGCTCGTGCTGCTGGCGATCAACGCCTTCCTCAGCACGCAGGGCAACATCAGCTGGCAGGGTCACCTCGGCGGGTTCATCGTCGGCTGCCTGCTCGGCGCTGGCATTCGCGTACGCCCCGCGAGAGCGCAGGCAGATCGTCCAGGTCGCGGTGTTCGCTGCGATGTGGATCGGCATCGTCGCGGCGATCGTCGTGCGTACCGGTCAGCTGACGTAGTCCACAGGCGGAGTTACACGCGTGTGATTATCAACAGCTGTGCACACAGGTGTGGATAACTACACCGGTGTAACTCACTCCCACTTCATGGCGAAGCCGAAGGCCGCCACGATGAAGCCCATGCCGATGACGAGGTTCCAGCTGCCGAGGTCGGCGTACCACTGGAGGAACGACGGGTAGTCGATCGTCTGGTTGCTCAGCGTGTAGAACACGACGATCCAGATCAGCCCGATGACGCCCGACGTGACCATCGCGGGACCTGCCCAGCGGTTGCCGATCTTCTGGGGCTTGGGTGCCTTGGGGGCCTTGTCTTTCGCCACGACGTCTCCGGATGGTTGCTGCGGGCTGGGCCGCATCGATAGGTGCTCTCGGATAGCCTAGGCCATGGAGCGAGGAGGACTTTCGGCATGGCAAAGGTGGGGACGCACGTACGCCAGAAGCTGGCCTCTCGCCGTGCTGGCGATCTTCGCGATCACCGGGTTTCTCTTCGTCGCCGCTTCGGTCAGCGCGGCCGGCGACGACCTCCGACCGACCGGCGGTGACCCGGCCTCCCTGGCCCAGGAGCGCCGCGACCGCATCGAGGATCGCCGCGAGGACGCGAGTCATCTGCGCAACGACATCGACCAGCTGTCGGCGAAGGTCAAGAACCCCGCGCTCCAGAAGCTTCGCTCCCGCGGCAAGGCGCTCGAGGAGCCGACCGGACTCACCGCGCTCGAGGGCCCGGGCATCCGGGTGACGCTCGACGGATGCCCCATCGACGCTCAGCTCCTCCGATGATGTCGACCCCAGCCTTCTGGTGCACCAGCAGGACATCCAGGCGTACGTCAACGCGCTGTGGGCCGGCGGGGCCGAGGCCGTGACCCTGCAGGGCCAGCGACTCATCTCGACGACCGGCATCAAGTGCGTCGGCGCGACGGTGGTGCTCGACGGTGTGCCCTACTCGCCGCCTTACGTCATCGAGGCGATCGGCGACGCCGCGGCGATGAACACCGCGATCAACACATCGTCCGCAACCATCACGTATGCGCAGTACGCCCGCGACCCGGACTACCAGCTCGGCCTCGACATCGAGAACGTCGCCGAGGTCAAGGCCGACGCCTACGCGGGCCCCGTGAGCCTGCGCTATGCCAAAGCGACGAACTAGCCGCCGTCGGTGAGTGCGCCGGCACCGTCGGTGTCAGTGGGGTCCGTGCCCTCGTCGGGTGCGGCCGAGACGGTCAGCTCGATCGTCGTGCCGGGTGAGACCTTCTCGTTCGGCGCTATCGACTGCGCTGTCACGGTGTCCTCGGGCGCCGCACCGGACGTGTCCTCCTTGGTCGTCACCTTGAGGCCGAGGTCCTCCAAGGCCTGCTTGGCATCGTCGATGTTCTGGCCGACGACGTTGGGCACGGTGACCTGGCCCTTGGACACGAACAGCGTGACCTTGGAACCGACGTCGACCTGCTCGCCGACGAGCGGCGTGCTGTTGATGACGACCCCGCGGTCTGCGGAGTTGTCGACCCACTTGCGCTCGACCTGGAACTTGCCCTCGCCGTTCTCGAGCTGGCTCTTGGCGACGTCGAAGTCGAGCTGACGGACATCAGGCATGGCCACCTGCTTGGGACCGGCGCTGACGATCAGGGTGATGGTGCTGCCCTTGTCCGCGCTGTCGCCCGCCGGGGGGTCGGTCTCGATGACGTTGCCCTCGTCGACGTCGGTGCTGGCCCGCTCCTCGTTCTGGGAGGCGACGACGAACTTCTCACTCTCGAGCGCCCGGGTCGCGGCTTCGACGGTCTTGCCGCTGACGTCGGGGACCGTGACCTGCGCGGGTGGAGCCGGTGACTCGGTGGCCTTGTAGATCGCGAACGCGATGCCGGCGAGCAGCAGCACGGCGATCGCGCCGATGATCCACCACTTGGCGCGGCTCTCGGGCTCGTCGTCCTCTTCGTCCGGGTCGGGCTCGGCACGGCGTGCACCACCGGCGACCGGCAGCACGGGCGCTGCAGGAGCGACCGCCGTACCTCCGACGATTGCCGTGGCAGCGGCTGGAGCCTCGACGGCGTGGCCGGCGAGCACGCGCTCGATGTCTTTCCGCATGTCGCCCGCACTCTGGTAGCGGTCCTCCACGCGCTTGGCGAGCGACTTCGCGACGATGTTGTCGATCGCGGCGCTGACGTCGGGGTTGAGCTGCGACGGCGGCCGGGCCTCCTCGCGTACGTGCTGGTAGGCCACCGACACCGGGCTGTCGCCGATGAACGGCGGGCGACCCGTGAGGAGCTCGTAGAGCAGGCAGCCCGTGGAGTAGATGTCGCTGCGGGCGTCGACGGTCTCGCCGCGCGCCTGCTCCGGCGAGAGGTACTGAGCCGTGCCGATGACCGCTGCGGTCTGCGTCATCGCCGACGAGGTGTCGGCGATCGCCCGGGCGATGCCGAAGTCCATGACCTTGACCTGGCCCGAGGGCGTCAGCATGACGTTGGCCGGCTTGATGTCGCGGTGGATGATGCCGGAGCGGTGGCTGTAGTCGAGCGCGCTCAGCACGTCGGCCGTGATCGACAGCGCACGCTCGGGCAGGATCTTGCGACCGTTCTCGGCGCCGCGCAGGATGTCGCGCAGCGTCTGGCCCTCGACGTACTCCATGACGATGTAGGGCACGTGGCTGCCGTGCTTGTCGATCGACTCACCGGTGTCGTAGACCGCGACGATCGAGGGGTGGTTGAGCGCTGCCGAGGACTGGGCCTCGCGGCGGAAGCGGGCCTGGAACGTGTCGTCCGCCGCCAGGTCGCCGCGAAGCTGCTTGACCGCGACGGTGCGGCCGAGGCGGAGATCGCGGCCAACGCGTACGTCGGCCATGCCGCCGCGCCCGAGCAGGCCGCCGAGTTCATAGCGCTCGCCCAGGCGTGTGGTCTCGTCGCCGGATTCGGTCATGATGTCAGTCTCCCAGACTCATCGTTGCGGTCGTTGCAGTACCTACGCATAGGCATTCGGTCGCCCAGCTCGCGCGTGCACTCGTGAAATTCGTCGTCACTTGCCGAGCACTGCTTCCATGACGGAGCGAGCGATGGGACCCGCGAGGCGTCCACCGGCGATCTCGTTGCGGGCGGTGTCGCTCGACTCGACCAGCACCGCGACCGCGACCTTGGGGTCGTCAGCGGGCGCGAACGACACGAACCAGGCGTACGGGCGGGCGGTCAGGCGTGGACTGCGCGGTGCCGGTCTTGGCGCCGACGTCGACGCCGGAGATCCGCGCCGAGGTGGCGGTGCCGACCTGGACGGTGCTGACCATCATCTCGCTCAGCTTGCGGGCGTTGGAGCTGCTCATGGCCTGGCTGAGTCGCTCGGGCTGCGCCTGCTCGAGCACCCGGAGGTTGGGCGAGCGCACGGTCTTGACGACGTAGGGCTTCATGACGTCGCCGCCGTTGGCGACGCCGGCAGCGACCATCGCCATCTGCAGCGGCGTCGCCGCGACTTCGTACTGGCCGATGCCGGACTGCGCAAGCTGTGGTGCCTCGAGGTTGTTGTCGCCGACCGTGAAGCGGCTGGCGTTGCCGGCCAGGCCGTCGAGCGGGTCGGTGCCGAAGCCGAACTTCGCGGCCTGCGCGGCGAGCTTCTCCTGGCCGATCTTGCCGGCGAGGGCTCCGAAGGCGACGTTGCACGAGACGTTGAGCGCCCGCTCGAACGTGATCGAGTTGCCGCCGCAGTTGCCGCCGTTCTCGTTGGGCAGGGAGTACTGGATGCCGGGGAACGTCAGCCTGGAGCCGGCCTTGATCTTGTCGTCGATGTTGTCGACGACACCGTCCTCGAGGGCCGCGGCGGCGGTGACGAGCTTGAACGTCGAGCCGGGCGGCAGCGTCTGCTGGGTCACCCGGTTGATCAGCGGCTGGTCCTTGTCGGCGCTGTAGTCCTTGTATGCCTTGACGACGTCGGTGAAGTTGTGGCTGGCGAGCCGGTTGGGGTCGTACGACGGCTGGCTGACCATCGCCAGCACGGCGCCGGTCTGCGGGTCGAGAGCGACGACGGCGCCCTTGGTGTTCTTGCCGAGCCGCGCCAGGCCTTCGGCCGCGGCCTTCTGGGCGAGCGGGTCGATCGTGAGCTCGACGCTGCCGCCCTTGGGCTGCTTGTTGGACACGAGGTCGACGACACGGTTGACGAACAGCCGGTTGTCGCTGCCGGACAGGACCCGGTTCTGCGACTTCTCGAGCGCGCTCGGACCGTAGATGTACGAGAACGAGCCGGTCAGCGACGCGTACAGGCTGGCGTCGGGGTAGCGGCGCTGGAACTTGTACTCGTCCTTGGCCTTGACGCTCTCGGCGATCGGTTCGCCGTCGACCAGGATCGCGCCACGGTCGCGGGAGAACTCCTCGTCGATGACGCGCCGGTTGCCGTTCTTGGCGTTGAGGCTGTCGGCCTCGACGAACTGCACGTAGTTGATGTTGAGCAGCAAGGCGGCGAACAGCACGAGGCACGCGATGGCGATGTTGCGGATGGGCCGGTTCACGACAGCTTCACCACCTGGGTCTCCTCGTCACTCGCGAACGTGGAGATCTCGGGAGCCGGGCGGCGGGTCTGGTCGCTGATGCGCAGGAGCAGGCCGATGATCGCCCAGTTCATGACGACCGACGAACCGCCTTGCGCCATGAACGGCGTGGTCAGGCCGGTCAGCGGGATGAGCCGGGTGACGCCGCCGATGACGACGAACACCTGGAGCGCGAACGAGAACGCGAGCCCGGCGGCGAGCAGCTTGCCGAACGCGTCGCGGCAGGTCAGCGAGATGCGCAGGCCGCGCTCCACGATGAGTCCGTAGATCAGGATGATCGCCATCAGCCCGGTCAGTCCGAGCTCCTCGCCCATCGAGGCGGCGATGAAGTCGGAGAACGAGTAGGGCGTCAGCTGCGGACTGCCCTGGCCGAGCCCCTGCCCGAGGATTCCGCCGTGCGCGAGGCCGAACAGCCCGTTGATGATCTGGCCGTTGCGGTCGGGGTCGGAGAACGGGTCGAGCCAGGCGTCGAAACGTACGCGCACGTGCCCGAATGCGAGGTAGCCGAAGTAGGCGCCGGCACCGAACAGCAGGGCGCCGACGACGAGCCAGCCCGGGCGCTCGGTCGCGACGTAGAGCATCACGACGAACAGGCCGAAGAACAGCAGCGACGAGCCGAGGTCGCGCTGGAGGACGAGGATGCCGACGCTGATCAGCCAGCCGCCGAGGATCGGACCGAGGTCGCGACCGCGCGGCAGGTCGATGCCCATGACGCGCCGACCGGCGAGCGCGAGGGCGTCACGCTTGACGACGAGGTAGCCCGCGAAGAAGATCGCGAGGCACACCTTGGCCATCTCGCCGGGCTGGAAGCTGAAGGGGCCGAAGTTGACCCAGATGCGGGCGCCGTTGATCGTACGTCCGAAGTGCGGCAGCAGCGGGAGGATCAGCAGGCCGATCGCGACCAGACCGAACGTGTAGGTCAGGGTCTGCAGCCGGCGGTGGTCGCGGACCAGCATGAGGATCCCGGCGAACGCGGCGATGCCGATCGCGGTCCATACGAGCTGGGAGTTGGCGAAGGCCGCGCGCTCAGGGTCGATCTGCTGGCGCCCGAGGTCGAGCCGGTAGATCATCGCCAGGCCCAGGCCGTTGAGCGCGATGACGAGCGGCAGCAGCACGGGATCGGCGTAGGGCGCGACGCGTCGGACGATCAGGTGGGTCGCGATGGCGACGACGATCAACGCGCCGCCGAGCTTGTAGGTGTCAGCCGGGATCGTGCCCTCGACGCCGAGGCCCACCGCGGCGTAGGCCGCGATGCCGATGAACACCGCGAGCACGGTCAGGAAGAACTCGGCTCCCCGCCGTTTGCGAGGAACCAGTGCGGGTGTGGTCATCGCTGCCATGACGTGTTGGACGCCGTCGACTTCGTGGTCTTGGTCGGCTTCGGAGTCGGAGTCGAGGTCGGCTGAACGGCGAGCTCGTCGAGCTCGGCGACGGTCTTCTCGGCATCGGCCTTGCTCGATGCCTCGATGCCGGCCTCGACCTGCTGGCGGCGGAACTCAGGCAGCGCTCTCGAGCGTCGACCTCGGTGACCTGCTCGACGTGCTGGAGCGTGATGCCGGGGATGTCGGCCTGCACGCCCTTGAAGATCGTGACCTTGCCGTCGTGGGCGGCCACGAAGTACTGCTTCTGCGACCAGTTGTAGGCCCAGGCGCTGCCAGCGCCGACGATCAGTGCGACGAGCACGAGCGCGGCTGCCCAGCGGAGCCAGCGCAAGCGGCTCGGCGGTCGCGGCGCGTAGCGGAGCTCCTCGGGGTCGTACGAGGAGGAGTCGGTCGTCGCGGAGTCGCTGCCGCTCGTGCCCTCGCCCGTGCGGGGGCGGGCCTGGCCGGCGGCGGCGCCGACGAGCTGCGGCTGACCGTCGGCCGAGGACAGGCGGTCGTCGGGCTCGGTGCCGGCCTCGACGAACTCGCCGATGACGACCGTGACGTTGTCGTAGCCGCCGGCCTCGAGCGCGAGGCGTACGAGCTCGGTCGCCGCCATGTCGATCGTCTCCGACAGCAGCGCGCCGCGGATCACCTCGTCGGTCACCATGTCGGTGAGTCCGTCGCTGCACAGCAGGTAGCGATCGCCGAGCATCGGCTGGACCCAGCTGAGGTCGGCGCCGTTGTCGTCGCGGCCGAGCATCGCCCGCAGGATCAGCGAGCGATGGGGGTGGACGCGCGCCTCGGCCGGCGAGATGCGGCCCTCGTCGATGAGGCTCTGGACGAACGTGTGGTCCTTGCTGATCTGCGCGAGCTCGCCGCCGCGCAGGCGGTAGACGCGGGAGTCGCCGATGTGGGCGAAGGCGAACTTCTCGCCGTCCCAGACCAGTGCGTCGAGCGTCGTGCCCATGCCCTCGACCGCAGGGTCGTCGGCGATGAGGTCGCCCAGCCGGGCGTTGGCCCTGGTGACGGCCTGCTCGAGCGCGGCCATCGCGTCGGTGACGTTGTCGCTGTCGAGCTCGCGGATGATGTGCATGACCTCGGACGAGGCGAGATCGCCGGCCGCGGCGCCGCCCATGCCGTCGGCGATGACCAGCAGGCGCGGACTCGCGTAGCCGGAGTCCTGGTTGGCGGATCGGCGCAGACCGGTGTCGGTGTGCGCGACATAGCGAAAGGTCAAGGCGGTCATGGGCTACTTCTGCAGCTCGACGATGGTCTTGCCGAGTCGGACGGCGATGCCGAGGCCGATCGGTACGGGCGAGGTGATGCGCTGGCTGCCGAGGTAGGTGCCGTTGGTCGAGCCGAGGTCCTCCACGAACCACTGCTCCCCGTTGGTCGCGAACCGGGCGTGACGGGTCGAGACGTAGTCGTCGTCGAGGCGGATCGCGGCGTCGGTGCCGCGGCCCAGCAGGATCGGCTTGTCGCCGAGCGGCACGCTCTGGCCGGCGTTGGGGCCCGAGACGACCTGGAGCTTGGTCGGCACGCCGCGCGGTGCCTTGCGGCTCTTGGCCTTGGCCGGCGCCTTCTGCTTGCTCTTGGCCGGCCGTGGCGCCGAGGGCGCCTTGGTGCCGAAGATGTCCGAACGGATGACCGAGACGGCGGACAGCACGAACAGCCACAGCACGGCCAGGAAGCCGAGCTTGATCAGCGTGAGAGTGAGCTCTGACATCTAGCGGCCGGCCTCGGTCATGCGGATCACGATCACGGTGTTGCCGAGGCGGATCTCGGATCCGTCGGTGACGACACCGGTGGCGACCTTGTGACCGTTGAGGACGACGCCGTTGGTCGAGTTGAGGTCGACGACCGTGACGGTGGTCTCGGCGCCGCTCTGGTGGACCTTGATCTCGGCGTGGCGCCGCGAGATGCCTGGATCGTCGATCTTGAGGTCGGCCTCGTTGCCCCGGCCGATGACGACGCCCGGAGGGTCGACCGGGTGCTTCATGCCGTTGACCTCGAGCAGCACGTTGGAGCTGCGGATCGCGGTCTCGGTCATACGCTGACCGGCGACCGGTGTCACGGAGGCGTTGGTCTTGCTGCGTACGCGGAAGCGGCCCGTGCTGAGCTCGCCGGTCTTGGTGAACGAGATCTCCAGCGGTCCGGCCATCGTGTAGCGCTGCTCGTCGACGTGTTCCTTGACGAGCGTCGAGAGCTCGTCGGCCAGTGTCGTGCTGAACGGGTTGAGCCGTTCGAAGTCGGGCGGCGACAGCTCGACGGTGAAGACGTTGGGCACGAGCATCCGCTCGCGCGACAGGATGTGGGCCGAGTTGTCGACCTCGCGCTGCAGGGCGGCGGCGATCTCGACGGGCTGCACAGCACTGCGGAACGCCCGAGCGAACGCGCTGCTCACCGCGCCCTCGAGGCGTTGTTCGAATCGCTGCAGCACCCCCGCCATCAGCCTCCGCCTTTCCGGTTGTCGTGGTTCTACCCTGCGATCGTATCGGGAGTGCCCATCCTCGCTACTTCGCCAGCAGGGGCGGGCGTGAGGAATCGCACCAGAATCAGCCTGTTAGACTTGCGAACCGGTCCTACGGGACCACGCGCGGGTGGCGGAATGGTAGACGCGCTGGCTTCAGGTGCCAGTGTCCGCAAGGGCGTGGGGGTTCAAATCCCCCCTCGCGCACAGAAGTGAATATGAAGCGCACGTTGCCCGGGTCCCTCAGGATCTGGGCAACTGTTGCAAGTAGGGGATTTGAGGAGGAAGGCGCTCAGCGCCTGACGGGGTCCCCCCTCGCGCACAGAACAAGAAGCTCCCGGTCAGGAATCTGACCGGGAGCTTCTTCGTTCCTCGTGGCTACGCCTGTTCGGCGTCCAGGGCGGCTGACACGCGACGGTGCGCCTCCCAGATCTCTTCGGGCATGTTGTCGAACTGCTTGAGGTGCTCCTCGCGGAACCCCATCTCCTGACGCCAACGGGCGTTGTCGATCGACAGGATCGTCTCGAGGTCCTCGGGCGTGATGTCGACACCGTCGAGGTTGAGCTCCTCGGCGGTCGGGATGATGCCGACCGGAGTCTGGCGTCCGGTGACCTCGCCGGCCTTGAGCTGCAGGAGCCACAGCAGCGGCCGCAGGTTGTCGCGGTAGCCGGGCCACAGGTAGTGACCGTCCTGCAGGATCCTTCTGGAACCAGTTGACGTGCGCGAAGATCGGCAGGTCCTTGGCCGCCCCGACGATGTTGAGGTAGTGCTGCGCGTAGTCACCCTCGCCGTACGCCATGAACGGGCGGTTGGACATCGGGTCGTAGCGGAGCATGCCCTCGACGCCCTCGGCCGCGGACGTGGCTTCGGCACCGAGCGTCAGGCCGTCGTAGACGCCCTCGGCCAGGTCCGTGATGGCCCGGATCAGCGGCTCGCGGTCGCGGGTGCGGCCGCCGAAGATGATCGCGTCGATCGGCACGCCGGATGAGGCGTTGTAGTCGTCGGCGATGTTGGGGACGTTGTCGAGCTGCGTCGTGAAGCGGCTGTTGGGGTGTGCCCACGGGCTGTCGTCGCCGTTCTCGCGATCGGCGATCGGGGAACCCGTCCAGTCGAGCCAGCCGTGCGGGTTGGCCGGCGGCTTGGGCGTACGGCCCTCCCACCAGACCTCGCGCGTCTCGGGGTTGTAGGCGATGTTGGTGAAGATCGCCTGCGTGCCCTCGGCGATCGACGCGAGCGCCGTCGGGTTGGTGCCCTCGTTGGTGTCCTTGGCCACGCCGAAGACGCCGTACTCGGGGTTCATGCCGTAGAGCTTGCCGCTGGCCTCGTCGACCCACAGCCACGCGATGTCGTCGCCGTAGAACGACACGTGATAGCGATCGCCGAGCACGTCGGGAGCCAGCATCATGGCGAGGTTGGTCTTGCCCGAGGCGCTCGGGAAGCCGCCGCAGATGTGGTACGTCTTGTCGGTCTGCTTGTCCTTGATGCCGATCAGCATGTACTGCTCGGCGAGGAACTTGCGCGAGGCCCAGCCGTCGTACGCGGCCTGGCGCAGGCCGTGGGCGATCTTGCCGAGCAGCGCGTTGCCGCCGTAGGACGAACCGAAGTGCAGGATCGTACGCTCGTCGGCGACCGTGACGAAGTAGCGCTGGTCGTCGGGCGTGCCCTGGCCGAGGTGCTCCAGGTCGCCGGTCACGTGCACGGCGCGGACGAACTGCTCGGGGTCCTCCAGGGCCTCGAGAAATTCTGCGCCGACACGTGCCATGCGGATCATGTGCAGCACGACGGTGCGGGTGTCGGTCACCTGCACGCCGGCCGCCCAGGGCGCGAGCGCGTTGCCGGGAGGCGACATCAGGTAGGGGATGACGTACATCGTCTTGCCCGCCGACGCGCCACGCATGCGGCTCTCGAGCAGGGGCTTCATCTCCGAGGCGGGCCGCCAGTTGTTGTAGACGCCCTTGTCCGCGGGATCGTTGGTGGCCACGATCGTGCGCTCCTCGGAGCGCGCGGTGTCCTTCACGTAGCTGCGTGAGTAGTAGAGCCCTTCGCCCGCCGGCTCGAGCTCACCGGCCTCGAGCGCCTCGGCGATGAGCCGTGCGTCGTCGGCGGCGCTGACCACCTCGACCCTCTCGGCTCCGGTCAGATCGGCCCAGTAATTCACGTACTCCCGCACGTGTGGGTTCTTGAGTCCTGCTTCGTCCAGTGCTGCGTCGACATCAACCATCGCTCGATCATGCCCTCTCCAGTGGCAGAACGCACGGGTCAATTTCACACGTGGCATATGTCTCGCAATTTGTCTTTGCGGACTGCAAATTCGGCCGGTGGTGCTGGCCTGAATCGAGGGTCAGAGCAGGCCGCGAACGTACTCGGCCTGGCCGAGGTGTTTGAGGTCGTCGCCGATCACGCTGATGAGGCGTACGGCGAGAGTCACCGGCGGGTCCCACGAGTTGTCGACCACGCGGTCGAGGTCGGCGTCGGAGAGCCCTTTGACATACCGGAGCGTCACGTCGCTGACGGCCTGGGCGTAGCCGACCAACAGCTCGGCCGTGACGTGGACGGTGTCGACGTCGTCGCGGCTGTGGCCGTAGCCCGTGGCCTTCTCGCTGAACGGCAGGCCGAACCGCTTGTGCCAACCGGCCGACGCCCAGACCTCGTCGGCGCCGGCCGCGTCGGCGACGTGGTTGTCCTGCACGCGCATGAGGTGCCAGACGAGCCAGCCGATCGTGTTGGCGCCGGGTGCCACGCGGTGGCTCAGGTCGGCGGGCGAGAGGCCGTCGACGACCATCGCGCTGCCCTCGTTGATGCGACCGAAAGCGTCGACCAACAGGTCCGCGCCCGAGGTCATGATCCCGGCCATTCGCCGGTGACGCGCTGGAATCCCTTGGCGCCCTGACGCTGGATGATCGCCTTGACCACCGAGAAGATCGCGCCCTGCAGCAGAGCGGCGAGGAGGATCTCCTTGAACGGATACTCCGACTGCAGCGGGGTCGGCGGATCGGCGTTCTCGCCCCGACTGACGCGCTTCCAGATCTGCTTGAAGAGCATCGAGGCGATCAGACCGCCGGCGATCGAGCTGACGATGCCGACAGGGCGATAGAGGACCTTGGCTGACGTGCTGGGCTGGCGGGCAGCAGGCATACGAATCAGGCCTTCGCGACGACGTGGCGGGATGCCGGAGTGGTCATGTCATTCCTTTGTACACCGGACCTGGCAACTCGGCGCGTCCGCACGAAGCGTCAGCTGGCGACCTTGTGGTGCGTCAGCGCGGCGCGTTCGCCCTCGGTCAGGCCACCCCAGACGCCGTATGGCTCCTGCACGGCCAAGGCGTGCTCGCGGCAGCGGTCGATGACGGGACACGTGAAGCAGACCCTCTTGGCGTTCTGCTCCCGACGCTCGCGCTTGGCGCCCCGCTCCGCCTCGGGCGAGAAGAACACCTCGCTGTCGGCGCCCATGCACGCACCCTGGTACTGCCATTCGTACGTCTCCATGAGTGGGAGAGGGAGTCTCTTGACGTTGACCATGCGGGGGTATTGCCCCCGGGTTGCGTTTTCAAACATCTGTGGATCGGTAGTTTCTTCGCTGGTCAGGAGGCTGCCGGGAATGCCGGGCGGATAGCCTGACGGGCATGACTGAACCCCGTGTCCTCACTGAGATCGACGGCCCGATCGCGTACGTGTGGCTCAACCGCCCCGACAAGCTCAACGGTGTCGACCTCGAGCTCATCAGTGAGCTGATCGCTGCCGCCGAGGCGCTCAAGGGCAACCGCGACATCCGCGCCGTGGTGCTGCAGGGCAAGGGTCGCTCGTTCTGCGCGGGTCTCGACTTCGCCGCCGCGTTCAAGGACAAGAAGCGGGTCGCCAGGTTCTTCTTCGCCGGGCCGCGGACCGTCAACCAGTTCCAGAAGGTCACCGCGATCTGGCGCAGCCTGCCGGTGCCGGTCATCGCCGTCGTGCAGGGCCATTGCTACGGGGCGGGGCTGCAGCTCGCTGTCGGCGCGGACTTCCGGTTCACGACGCCCGACGCGACGTGGTCGATCCTCGAGGCCAAGTGGGGCCTCGTCCCCGACATGGCCGGCACCGTGCCGTTCAACGAGCTGCTGCCGGCCGATGTCGTGATGCGGCTGTCGATGACAGGTGAGTCGTTCACGGGTGAGCGGGCAGCGGAGCTGGGTCTCGCGACCGAGGTCAGCGAGGACCCGTTGAAGGCGGCGTTGGCGCTCGTCGACCAGATCATCGAGCGTTCGCCCGACTCGGTCGCGGCGACCAAGAAGCTGATCTACGGCAACCGTCACCGCAGCCTCCGCGGGGCGTACCGGCTCGAGCGCAGGCTCCAGGCGGCGATGTTCAAGTCGAAGAACACCACGATCGCCCGCAAGGCCGGCATGGCCAAGGAGACCCCGGTCTTCGGTCCGCGCACTTACGGTTCCTAGCGACGGAAGCGGTGGGGGTCCCCCCACGAGCTCTGCGAGTAGGGGGAGCGAGCTCAGCGACCGAAGGACGATTAATACGTGTGCGCCTGCGGTTGTTACTGTGGTTGGCGTGACTGAAAAACAGCCCTCCAAGAAGGTCGCCAACCAGTACGAGCGCGACTACGACTACACCAAGTACTGGGACAACCGCGACTACGAGAACGCCGCCGAGCACATCGCGATCCGGCGGCTGCTGAAGGGCAACCACTACCGCAAGGCTGCCGACATCGGCGGCGGCTTCGGACGCCTGTGCATCCTGCTGCGTACGTTCTCCGACGAGGTCACGCTGGCCGAGCCGGCCGCGTCTCAGCTCGAGGCGGCCAAGAAGGTGCTCGAAGGCACCGACATCAAGCAGGTCCAGATGCAGGCCGACGACCTCAAGTTCGAGGATGGCGAGCTCGACCTCATCACGATGATCCGGGTCATGCACCACCTGCCTGACCCGACGGCGGAGTTCGCGGAGATCTCTCGCGTGCTCGCTCCCGGCGGCACCGCGATCATCGAGGTCGCCAACTACGGCCACTACAAGAACCGTCGCCGGCACAAGAAGGAAGGCACCCCGCTGCCGACCGAGCCGGTCAACATCCGCAAGACCAAGGCCGACGAGCCCGACGCGATCGCCTTCGTCAACCACAACATCGACACGGTTGTCGGTCAGGCCGGCGCGGCCGGCCTCAAGCTCGAGAACAAGCTCTCGGTGTCCAACCTGCGCAGCCAGACCCTCAAGCGGGCGCTGCCGACCAGCGCGATGCTGGCCGCGGAGCGTCTCACTCAGCGCCGGCTGGCGCGCAGCAACTTCGGACCGAGCATCTTCCTCAAGCTGCGCAAGTCCTGACGCTCGGCACTCAGGCCGACGCGAAGCGCTTGGCCGACCTCTCCTTGGCCTTGGCGGCCTCGATCTCGCGGTCCTTGGGCGGCGCCGTCGTCACCAGGTCCTCGAGGAGATGACCGGTGATGTGGGCGATCTCCGCGACGGCGTGATTGAACGCCTCTTCATTGGCCTTCGACGGCTTGGCCGACCCGCTGATCTTGCGTACGTACTGCAAGGCGGCGGCCTGGACCTCGTCGTTGGTCGCGGCGGGCTCGAAGTTGTGGAGGGTACGAATGTTGCGGCACATGCCTCAACCCTAGAACTCCGAGCCCGCCTGCGACAGGGCTTCTAGCGCTTCTCCCACCGGTCGCGCGCGGCGACGGCGCTGTCGGTGTAGTCCGCGAAGAAGCCGTCGAGCCCGGTCGCGAAGAAGGCCTTGAGCTCGCCGGCGATGTCGCCCTTGGCGTTGGGGTCGGTCCCGTCGCGGAAGTCCGCCGGCAGGAACTGGTTCTCTTCACGGAACGTGTAGGCGACGACCTTGAGCCGGGCTCGGTGAGCATCCTTGACCAGCGGCGGTCGGCTTCGTCAGGAATCCCTGGGCGTCGCGCGGGATGACGCTGTTCTTGTCCGGCCCGAGCCAGTCGGCGTACGTCGCGACGTCCCGCAGCCCGGCCGGCGTCATGATGTCGGCGTACGTCCGGGAGTCGCCGGCAGCCACCAGGTCGTACGGCGCGCCCGATGCTGAGGTCAGCTGGACGAGCGGGACGCGGGTCTGCCGGGCGAGGCTGCGCAGGTTCGAGGTCTCGAATGACTGGATGACGACCTTGGCGTGCCGTGGTGTTGAGCCCTGCGCGGCTCAGTGAACGCAGGAGCGGCTTCTCGAGGGGCAGCCCGATCGACTGGAAGTACGTCGGGTGCTTGGTCTCGGGCGCGACGCCGATCGTCCGGTGGTGCTTGCGGCCCTCGGACTTGGCGAGAGCGAGGACCTCGTCGAACGTCGGGATCTCGTAGCGCCCGTCGTAGCGTGTGTTGCCGGGGCGTACGTCCGGCAGCCGCTCCTTGGCCCGCAGCGTCTTGAGCTCACGCAGCGTGAAGTCCTCGGTGAACCAGCCGGTGATCGGCTTGCCGTCGATGGTCTTGGTGGTCTTGCGCTGCGCGAACTCGGGGTGGTTGGCAACGTCGGTCGTGCCGCTGATCTCGTTCTCGTGACGGGCGACCAGGACACCGTCCTTGGTGCTGACGAGATCCGGCTCGATGTAGTCGGCGCCCAGCTTGATCGCCAGCGCGTACGCGGCGAGGGTGTGCTCGGGCCGATAGCCCGAGGCGCCGCGGTGCGCGAACACCGTGATGGCCTGGTGATGGGTCTTGGCGGGTGCCTTGTCGGTGGCGGCCGCGGGTGCGGCGACGGCCCCGATGGCGATGGCGGCGACGCCCAGGGCGCGAGCCGCGCGGCGGATGTACGGATGAAGGAGTGTCATGCCTCGAGTCCAAGGGCGCCGGATGACGTACGCGTGCATGTCACCCGCACGCCGGCATGAACACCTAGAGGACGTCGAGGCGTTTCAGCACCGCGCGTACGTGCTTGAGCGCATTCTTCTCCGTCAGCCCGGTGGTGTCGTCGAAGTAGAGGCCGTCGCCGATCAGCTGGATCGTGCGGGCCAGTGACTCGTCGCCGAGGTGCTCGCGCAGGACCCCGAACCAACCCTCCCGGAGGTCGGCGAGGGCCGCGGAGGCGCGCGAGTCGTTCTCCTGCGCGATGCGACCGGCAGCGACGAGCGCGCGGTCGAAGTTGCTGCCGGTGTTGACCGAGGTGGCGAGGTAGAACTCGACCGGCCCCTTCTTGGCCGTACGCATCTTGGCGACGTCGGCCTCCCCCTGCTCGCGCAGCCGGGTCAGCATGCCCTCGACGAGCTCGTCCTTGCTGTGGAAGTGGTAGAGCAGGCCGCCCTTGGACACCTCGGCCTCGGCAGCGACGGCATCGAGGGTCGCGGCCCGGCTGCCGGCGGTGACCAGCAGCGTCTCGAAGGCGTCGATCAGACGATCTCGCGTCGAACGTTCGGCACCTGGCATGCCCTCACCTTACAGAGAGGAATATCACCAGGCTGCAGGTCGTTGACTGTACCGTCTGGACGGTATAGTTGGCCGTCTTGAACGGGAGGAGGCACCCATGACCACGATCGACTCGCGCTACCGCGCCGAACAGCTGGACTCGCCACGCGCTGGACTGCGCGAATGGCTGGCGCTGGGCGTCCTCATGCTGCCCGTTCTGCTGACCTCGATCGACAACACCGTGCTCAGCTTCGCGCTGCCGCAGGTCAGCGTCGCGCTGCACCCGACCGGCGAGCAGATGCTCTGGCTCGTCGACATCTACCCCTTGATGCTGGCCGGCCTGCTCGTCGCGATGGGCAGCCTCGGCGACCGCATCGGCCGTCGCCGACTGCTGCTGATCGGCGCCGTCGGCTTCGGCATCGCATCGGTGTGCGCGGCGTTCAGCCCGAACGCCGAGGCGCTGTTCGCCTCGCGCGCCCTGCTCGGTGTGTTCGGCGCGACTCTGATGCCCTCGACGCTGTCGCTGATCCGCAACATCTTCACGAACGGCGACGACCGCCGACTCGCGATCGCCACATGGGCCGCGATGTTCGCCGGTGGTGCGGCGCTCGGCCCGGTCGTCGGCGGCTGGCTGCTCGAGCACTACTGGTGGGGCTCGGTGTTCTTCATCAACGTCCCGATCATCGCGATCTTCCTGGTCGCCGCGGTCCTCCTGCTGCCGGAGTCGCGTGACCCGCGGCCGGGCCGCATCGACATCCTCAGCATCGTCTTGTCGATGACCGCGATGCTGCCGTTCGTGTTCGGCATCAAGCAGGCCGCGGAGCACGGCTTCAGCGACCCCGCGCTGCTCGGCTTCGGCGTCGGCATCGCGAGCGGTGTGCTGTTCGTACGCCGGCAGCACCGCCTCGTCGACCCGCTGATCGACATGACGCTGTTCTCGGACCGGGTCTTCAGCGGCGCGATCGTCGCGAACCTGCTGAGCCTCATGGGGTACGCGGGCTTCGTCTACTTCGCAGCGCAGTTCCTGCAGCTCGTGGTCGGCCTCTCCCCCTTGTCGGCGGCGACCGTGCTGCTGCCGGGACTGCTGGTCACGGTGATCGCCGGGTTCGCCGCCGTGCGCCTCGTGCGGTTCTTCCCGGCGCGGGCGCTCGTGGCCGGCAGCTTCGGCCTGTCCGCGGCCGGCTACGCGATCGCTGCGTTCCTCGGCACGCCGTCGACGCTGTCGATCATGATCGCGTTCTCCGTGCTGGGACTCGGGATCGGCCTGGCCGAGACGTTGACCAACGACCTCATGCTGTCGAGCGTTCCGCCCTACAAGGCCGGGGCTGCGTCGGCGATCTCCGAGACGGCGTACGAGGTCGGAGCCGTGCTGGGCACTGCGGTGCTCGGCAGCATCCTCACCTCGACGTACCGCTCGCACCTCACGGTCCCGGCGGTTGCGCAGTGGGGCGAGAACGACTCGACGTTCGAGACGTTGGGCGGGACCGTCGAGTACGCCAAGTTCTATCCCAACGGTGTGGGCGAGGCGATGCTGCGGTCGGCGCATGAGGCGTTCGACCTCGGCGTGCAGCTCACGTCGGCGACGGCGATCCTCGTGGCGCTCGCTGCGGCACTGGTGTCGTGGCGGACGCTCAAGGGTGCCTGACCCGAACTGACCGGCATACGATCGGGCGTATGCGTCGTGCTGTCGCCCTGCTGCTCCTGCTCCCGTTGGTGGGATGCGGCAGCGGGGATGACGGCACCACGGACGTGCCGAAGGGCGTGACGTTCCGCATGGAGCAGGCCCGCCAGGACCTGCAGAACCGGCACTTCCAGCTCCAGGTCGTCAACAAGGGCGACAAGCCACTCACGGTGTCGTCGGCCAAGGTGACGTCGGGCCGGCTCGCCAAGGCGTCGCACTACGAGGGTCCGGCCACGATCGCCGCCCGGCGCGACGGTCAACCTGACGATGGACATGGCGCCCGCGAGCTGCCCCACGGCGAAGTCGGGCAAGGGCATCGATGCGACGGCGCGCGTGACCTACCGCGTCGGCGACGGCAAGGAGCGGACGTCAGTCGTCAGGCCGAAGGATCACTACGGCAGCGTCGGGCTGTTCATGAAGCGTGACTGCGCCGAGAGCACGATCGGCGACCTGCGGGTCGATCCGACGTTCGCCGTGAAGGGCAAGGGCCGGGACTCGGTGCTCGAGATCGGCATCACGTTCACGGCCCGGGCCAAGGGTGGCCCCGTCCGGATCGGGCCCGTCGACGGCACGACCCTCTTGAAGCCCGCCCCCGGGTCGAACATCGACCACGAGCTCGTGGCGGGCAGCGGAGCGTACGAGGCAGTCCTGCCGATCATCCCCAACCGGTGCGACGTGCACGTGGTCGCCGAGGACCGGACGGGCGCGACGATGCCGCTGCACGTCGACAGCGCGCAGTCCGGCAAGGCGTCGTTCTTCCTGCGCTTCACGGAGCCGCAGAAGAAGCAGATCTTCGACTTCGTCGCGCAGCACTGCGGTTTTGGCGTCGAGCAGGATCCGCTCAACGCGCCCTAGGCCGGGGCGACGAAGCCCTGCGCCTTGCTGCCGGACGAGTCGAGGCTGTCGCCGAGCTTGCTGAGGGCCGCACCGACATTGCCGAGGATCTCGGCGAGGCTCACCAGGTCGTCAGCGAGACCGCCGAGTCCAGAGGTCGTTTCGCGGATGGTCTTGGCCGCTCCCCCGAGCTGCTTCGCGGGACCACCCATCATCGGCACCTTCTCGACATCGTCGGCAGCGTCGGCGACGAACTTGGCGACACTCGTGAGGTTGTCCGCGATCGATCCGAGCGTTGTCGCGCTGCTGCCGAGACGCGTCGTGGCTCCGGACTTGCCGTCAGCGCCGACCAGCGCAAGGCCTGCGGCGCGCGCCTGGTCGCCGGCCTCGGAGAGGCCACTGGCGAGCGTACGAATGAAGTCGGGGATCTCCTTGGCGAACTTGGCGCTGTTGGCCAGGTCGTCCTTGTTGTCCCAGACCAGGTCGACGACCTGCTGCACCTTCTTGATGTCGAGGTTGCCGCCGAGCAGCTTGCCGAGGTTGACCATCGTGCGCTCCTGTCGTTCCGGTGCACAGCACCCTAGGGCACGGACGGGAAGAGGTCCTCGAGCTCGCGGTGCACGTGCATACGGGCCGGGTTCTCGTGGCTGGAGGCGCGCCACACCGTGGTGACCCGGCGAGTCGGGTGTGGGGTCGACGACCGGGACCGCCCGGATGCGGGGCGAAAGGGACTCGCGGCCGAGACGCGGGACGAGCGCCACCGCCACGCCTTGCTCGACCATCGCCGCGTGCGTCGAGTACGAGCCGTCGAAGTAGCGCATGTCGGGACGGGCCCCGTGCATCGCGAACATGTGCAGGAGCCAGTCGTGGCAGATCGTGCCGGCCGGCGTCGTGACCCACCGCTCGTTCACGAGGTCCATCGGCGTGACCGAGTCCTGCAGGCTCAGGCGGTGGTCCCACGGCAGCAGCACGTCGGCTCGGTCGATGTGCACCTCGTGCTGCTCGAGCGTCGACGGCACTTCGAGCGGCATCGTGCTCCAGTCGTGCACGACCGAGAGGTCGGTGCCGCCTCGCTCGACCAGCGTCACCGCCTCACGCGGGTCGACCTCGAGCACCGTGACGTCGAGCTCGGGCGCGGTGGATCGCAGCCGCGCCAGGAGGGGCGCCACGATGCCACGCGATGCCGTCGAGAACGACGCGATGCGGAACGTGCCGCGCAGCTCCTCGGCCCCGCCGACCGCGAGGTTCTCGACCTTCTCGAGGTCGGCGAGCAGGAGCGCACCTCGCTGGGCCAGCAGTCGGCCACGCTCGGTCAGGATGACGCTGCGGCCGACCCGCTCGAGCATCGGCGACCGGGACTGCCGCTCCAGCTTCTTGATCTGCTGCGAGACCGCGGACGGGGTGAAGTCGAGCGCGGCGGCTGCCGCCACGATGCTGCCGTGATCGCGAACGGCGATCAGCGAGCGCAGCGCTCCCAGGTCGATCATGAAGCAATCGTACGTTGTTACGTTCAAAAACCATTGCTGGTGCTTCATCGTTGAGCGGGAGAGACTGGATCCATGTCGCTCAAGCACAGCATGCTCGCCGTCCTCGTGATGCTGATCTGGGGCGCCAACTTCGTGGTGATCGACGAGGGTCTCGCCGACGTCCCGCCGCTGCTGTTCCTCGCCATGCGTTTCGTGCTGGTGGCCTTTCCCGCTCGTGTTCTTCGTACCGCTGCCGCGCGCGGGCTGGCGCAACGTCGTGGCGGTCGGCACGTTCATGAGCCTCGGCCAGTTCAGCCTGCTCTACCTGGCGCTGAACCTCGGTATGCCCGCCGGTCTCGCCTCGCTCGTGCTGCAGGCGCAGGTGATCTTCACGATCGTGATCGCCGCGATCGTCATCAAGGAGCGGCCGACCCGGCGCCAGGTCTTGGGCGCGACGATCGGGACCGCTGGCTTGGCCCTCGTGGTGATCGCCCACGGCGTCTCGGCGCCGGTCGTCCCGGTCCTCGTGATGTTGGGCGCGGCGACGTCATGGGCCATCGGCAATGTCATCGCGCGCCGGGCCGGGGTGGCCTCGGGCCTCTCGCTCGTCGTGTGGTCCGCGCTCGTCGTGCCGCTACCGGCGCTCGGGTTGTCGTTGCTGGTCGACGGCGCTGACGAGGTCGGCCGCGCGTTGACCCACCTGTCGGGCACGGCGATCGCCAGCACGGCCTTCACGGCGATCGGCGCCTCGCTGCTGGGCTACGGCATCTTCAACTCACTGCTCGCCCGCTATCCCGCCAGCGCCGTCGTCCCGTTCGTGCTGCTGGTTCCGATCGTCGGGATCGCCACCGCGTGGATCGTGCAGGACGAGGTGCCGAGCGTGCTCGAGCTGGTCGGCGGTGCCGTCATGCTCAGCGGGGTCGCGGCGGCGACCATCAGCAGGCGGCGCGTGGACGCTATGCCAGCAGAGCGGCTCGAGCCATCCGCGCCAGCCGAGTCCGCATTGCCGACTCGCTGATGCGAGCGCTGTGCGGCGTCGAGTTGAGCAGGCCGAACGTCGCCTGAACGACGGCGCGGGCCTCAGCGGCGTCGAGATCGCCACGCAGCCGGCGTACGACATCGACCCAGATGTCGATGTAGGCCAGCTGCAGCGAGCGCACCTCCTTGCGGCCGGTCGCGTCGAGGTTGGTCCACTCCCGCTCCTGGATCACGATGAGCGCAGGATGCCCGAGGGCGAAGTCGATGTGCCAGGCGATGAGCGCGTCGAGGGCCTGCCCGGCATCCACCGCCGCGAGGCTCCGAGCCCGGCCCTCGGCGAGGAGCCGCTCACTGATCGCCGTGAGTGACTGCGCGAGGATGTCGTCCTTGCCGGCGAAGTGCTTGTAGAGAGCCGGCCCGGAGATGCCGCAGGCGCCGCCGATGTCGTGAACCGAGACACCGTGGAAGCCGCGCTCGGCGAAGAGCTCTGCGGCCGTGTCGAGGATCTGCTGACGGCGAGGCGTGATCACGGGTCCAGTGTAGCCGATTGTGGTTAACGGCTGTTAACCTTTGGGCATGCGTGAACTTGTCGAGGAGCTGCGGACCAGGCTTGCCACCGTCCGCGAAGGCGGCGGGGAAGCCTCCCGTCAGCGACACGTCGCCCGGGGCAAGCTGCTTCCCCGGGACCGGGTCGACCACCTGCTCGACCCCGGCTCGCCGTTCCTGGAGATCGCGCCCCTCGCGGCGTACGAGATGTATGCGGGCGAGGTGCCGAGCGCTGGAATCGTCACCGGCATCGGGCGAGTCAACGGACGCGACTGCGTCATCGTCGCCAACGATGCGACGGTCAAGGGCGGCACCTACTACCCCCTCACGGTCAAGAAGCATCTCCGCGCCCAGACCATCGCGCAGCAGAACAACCTCCCGTGCATCTACCTCGTCGACTCCGGCGGCGCGTTCCTGCCGATGCAGGACGAGGTCTTCCCCGATCGTGAGCACTTCGGGCGCATCTTCTTCAACCAGGCCCAGATGTCAGCGCAGCAGATCCCCCAGGTCGCGGCCGTCATGGGCTCCTGCACGGCCGGTGGGGCGTACGTCCCGGCGATGAGCGACGAGACCGTCATCGTCAAGGAACAGGGCACGATCTTCCTCGGCGGACCGCCTCTCGTGAAGGCCGCGACGGGTGAGGTCGTGACGGCCGAGGACCTGGGCGGCGGCGACGTGCACGCCCGGCTCTCCGGAGTCGTCGACCACCTCGCCGACGATGACGAGCACGCGTTGCAGATCGTCCGGTCGATCATCGGCACGCTCGAGCGGCCGACCAGCGCAGAGCCTCCGCACGAACCGATCGAGCCCGCGGAGGACCCCGACGGCCTCTATGACGTCGTCCCGGTCGACGGCCGCACCCCGTACGACGTGCGGGAGGTCATCCGCCGCGTCGTCGACGACTCGCGACTGCACGAGTTCAAGCCGCTCTATGGCGAGACGCTGGTGTGTGGGTTCGCCCGCATCTGGGGCTATCCCGTCGCGATCATCGCCAACAACGGCATCCTGTTCAGTGAGTCGGCGCTCAAGGGCGCGCACTTCATCGAGCTCGCCAACCAGCGCGGCATCCCGCTGGTCTTCCTCCAGAACATCACGGGCTTCATGGTCGGCCAGGAGTACGAGAACAAGGGCATCGCCAAGGATGGCGCCAAGCTCGTGACCGCGGTCGCGTCGTCGGTCGTACCCAAGTTCACCGTCGTGATCGGAGGGTCGTTCGGCGCCGGCAACTACGGCATGTGCGGCCGGGCGTACGACCCGCGGTTCCTCTGGATGTGGCCCAACGCGCGCATCTCGGTGATGGGCGGCGAGCAGGCTTCGGCGGTGCTGGCGACGGTGCGCCGCGACGGCATCGAGGCCAAGGGCGGCGAGTGGTCGGCCGAGGATGACGAGGCGTTCCGCGCGCCGATCCGCGAGCAGTACGACCACCAGGGCTCGGCCTACTACTCCAGCGCCCGATTGTGGGACGACGGGATCATCGATCCGGTCGACACCCGTCGCGTGCTCGGCATGGGACTCCAGATCGCCGCAGCCACTCCGACCCCGGCGCCGCAATTCGGCGTCTTCAGAATGTAGCGAGCCCATGGTTGTGCCGCGTTGTTTCTGCCGCACCGAGCATGTTGTCCAGTTAGGTTTACGAAAGGGGTCACGGCGATGAACAAGTTCCACAGTGTGCTCGTCGCCAACCGCGGCGAGATCGCCCGCCGCGTGATCCTCGCCTGCGAGGAGGCGGGCCTGCGCAGCATCGCGGTCTACTCCGATGCCGATGCGGACGCCCCGTACGTACGTCTCGCCGATGATGCCGTGCACCTCGGTCCGACGCCGGCGACCGAGTCGTACCTCTCGATCGAGCGGATCATCGCGGCGGCGAAGGAGTCCGGAGCCGAGGCGATCCATCCCGGGTATGGCTTCCTGTCCGAGCGAGCTGAGTTCGCCAGGGCTGTCGTCGATGCGGGCCTCGTGTTCATCGGCCCGACCGCCGAGGTCATGGAGGCGATGGGCCGCAAGGATCGCGCGCGAGCCATCGCCGAGCGGGCCGGCGTGCCGGTCACACCGCAGTTCGACCCCGAACGCGTGCCCGTTGACGCCTACCCGGTGCTGGTCAAGGCTGCTGCCGGTGGCGGCGGCAAGGGCATGCGCATCGTCCGGGAGGCCGGCGGACTGGCCGCGGCGATCGACGCGGCCCGTCGTGAGGCGGCCGCAGCATTCGGCGACGACACCTTGCTCGTCGAGAAGTACATCGAGGCCGGCCGGCACGTCGAGGTGCAGGTCTTCGGCGACACCTCGGGCAACGTGGTGCATCTCTTCGAACGTGACTGCTCGGTGCAACGCCGCCACCAGAAGGTCGTCGAGGAGGCTCCGGCCTATGGGCTCACCGACGAGCTCCGCCGAACGCTCCACGACTCCTCGGTCGCGCTGTGCCGCGAGGTCGGCTACACCGGCGCGGGCACGGTCGAGTTCCTGGTCGCCGACGGGCACGCGTACTTCCTGGAGATGAACACGCGGCTGCAGGTCGAGCACCCGGTCACCGAGACGATCACCGGAGTGGACCTCGTGCAGTGGCAGTTCCTCGTCGCCGGTGGCCATTGGCTCCCACTGACGCAGGACGAGATCACGGCGACGGGCCACGCGATGGAGATCCGCGTCTACGCCGAGGACCCGTACGCGGGATTCCTGCCGCAGGCCGGACATGTGCTCGACGCGGCCTGGCCGGACCGCGCCCGCGTCGAGACCGATCTCGGAGCCGACCAGGAGGTGTCGACCGCGTACGACCCCATGCTCGGCAAGATCGTCGTCGGGGGCGTGGATCGTGAGGAGGCCCGCCGCCACATGCTCGACGCGCTCGACGACACCGGAATCTTCGGGGTGACGACCAACCTCGGATTCGTACGCCGACTGGTCGCGAGCGAGGAGTTCGCAGGCTGGCGAGGTGCACACCGCGTGGCTCGACAGCGACGCATCGATCGAGTTGCTGACGCCGCCGAGTCTCTCGACCGAGGCGGCCCGGGCTGCCGCGCTCCTGTGGGCCAGCTTTGCCGTGACGGAGGGTGAGTCGCCATGGTCGGTCGGCGACGGCTGGCGCTCTGGCGCCGACCCGGCGCCGACCCGCATTGTGCTGGTGGACGAGTCAGGCACGTCGTGGGAGTTCGGCTTCACCGACGACGACACGGTGCCGGACGGGATGCTGGCGATCGCCGATGCCGACGGCCTGACGATCGCATGGCAGGGACAGAACTGGCGGCTCGAGACACCTGACCCCATGCGCGGTGGCCATCAGACGGGCGCGGCGACCGAGGCCGACCTCGTGTCGCCCATGCCAGGCACCGTCCTGCGGGTCGATGTCGCCGAGGGTGACTCGGTGACGCTCGGCCAGCAGCTCGGTGTCGTCGAGGCGATGAAGATGGAGCTCGCACTGCTGGCGCCCTACGACGGCGTGGTCTCCCACGTCGGCGCGACGGCCGGCGACCAGGTGCCGATCAAGCACCTCCTGTTCACGGTGGACCCGCGCATGAGTCGCGGTTCGGCCCCAGCGTTCCATGCGTGCGGCGACCCGGGCTGCCGCCGGCGGTCACGATCTACGAGGTCGGGCCGCGGGACGGGCTGCAGAACGAGTCGGGAATCGTGTCGCTGGACGACAAGGCGGAGTTCATCACCCGGCTCATCGCGGCCGGGCTGCCGATCGTCGAGGCGACGAGCTTCGTCCACCCGAAATGGGTGCCGCAGCTCGCCGACGCTGCCGAGCTCGTCGCCCGGTTGCCGCTCGACGGGCCGACCCCGCTGCCGGTGCTGGTGCCCAACGAGCGCGGGCTGGACCGGGCGCTCGATGCCGGGTGCAGCCACGTCGCGATCTTCGGCAGCGCGACCGAGACGTTCGCGCAGAAGAACCTCAACTCGACGCTCGACTCGCAGTTCGCGATGTTCGAGCCTGTCGTGAGCCGGGCGCGGGACGCGGGCGTCGACGTCAGGGCGTACGTCTCGATGTGCTTCGGCGACCCTTGGGAGGGCGCGGTCCCGATCGACCAGGTCGTGACGACCGGCAAGCGGCTGCTCGACCTCGGGGCGACCCAGCTGTCGATCGGTGACACGATCGGCGTCGGCACCGCCGCGCATGTCGGGGCGTTGATCGACGCGTTCGGGTCAGCCGGAGTCGGTGTCGACCGGCTCGCGATGCACTTCCACGACACCTATGGGCAGGCGCTCGCCAATGCGTACGCCGCCCTGCGCCACGGCATCACGACATTCGACGCGTCAGCGGGCGGCCTCGGTGGTTGCCCGTACGCCGAGAGCGCCACCGGCAACCTGGCGACCGAGGACCTGGTGTGGATGCTGACGGGCCTCGGCATCGAGCACGGCGTCGACCTCGAGTCGTTGGTGCGCACGAGTGTCTGGATGTCGGGCGTGCTCGGCAAGGAACCCGCCAGCGCCGTCGTGCGCGCGCTGGGCTGAACGCGACGCTAGGCCGACAGGGCGAGTCGCGCAGCGACCCGGGTCGACAGCAGGGCGTACTGCTCGTCGAGCCGCGTCGGGCCGGTCGGGCGTACGACATCGATGCTGCCCACGACGTGCTCGTGCGGACCGAACTGCTCGAGCGTGATGTCGATCTGCTCGCCGTCGGGGAGCCGGTTCCACCAGTGGAAATCGGTACGCTCACCACCGACGAAGACCTCGCCGGTGACGAGCGAGCCGCCGAAGAAGTCGTGCAGGACCAGCGCCGTCGTGGCGCACTGACCGCGAGCCGGGTTGTCCGGCGACCAGTCGGCGACGTCCTCGGGCGCGCAGGTGTCGGGTCCCCAGGACTCGCGCAGCGCGAGGATCACGGCTTCGAGCGTCATGCGTACGACGGTAGGTGCGAGGTCTGACAGTCCGGTCAGGTCGCCAGGCGGCGGTCGCGGAGCTCGTCGGCGGCGTACTGGCCGACGTGCCAGGTCGCAAGGGCGTCGCTCGACCCGCCGACGGCACCGCCGAGCAGCGGCACGCGCCGCCCGATGAGGGTGATGGCCCGGCGCCCCGCCGTACGCGCCACGAGCTCGGCGGTCACCTCGCGCGACAGCGTCTCGTCGAGCACGGGATCGTGCACCGGCGACGTCGCCAGAGCCATCGGTGAGGACGGCAGCCGGTGCCGCTTGACGAGCCCCTTGACGGCGTCCTCGCCGAGCATGCAGGCGAGGATCGCGTTGCGGACGCGCGGGTCCTCGAGGTCGTAGCCACGCAGGTGCGCGATGCCCGCGACGAGGTGGCACTGCACGAGCGTCACGCCGACGACGTTGGCCGGCACCGACACCGCGAGGGTCGAGAAGCCGCCGAGGTTCGTGACGAATCCCTGCACGCCGGCCAGGCTCGAGTGCATCCGCACCAGGCCCCGCACCGCCTTCTCGACGTCCCCGTCGTGGTCGACCAGCTTGGTGTCAGCCGACGCGGCAGCCGAGCGCAGCGGCCCGATGCCGTCGATCGCGTGATCGAGGACCGTGCGGACATACCCGGATGCGAGCGCGGGGGCGAGCTTGGCGCCTGCGGTGACGGCGACACTGCGGCGAACTCCCATCCGTCCAGCATAGGTGGGCTGCGAGAGGCCTGCCCCTACGCTGAGCGCATGGGCCGGCCCTTCTCCGCACGTGTGACGGGCGACGACTGGCGTCACGAGGCCGAGGCCTGGATCGCCGAGCAGCTGGACCACCACGACGACACGTTGAACGGCCGGATCGAGCAGCCGCGCGTACGCCCGTGGTCGACGCAGCTCACGGTCCCGACCGCGGCCGGGCTGCTGTGGTTCAAGGCCAACGCCGCAGCACTGGCGTTCGAACCGGCCCTGCAGGCCGAGCTCGCCCGGCTGGCGCCCGACGCCGTCGACGCGCCCTATGCGATCGACGCCGGCCGCGGATGGATGCTGACTCGCGACCGTGGCGTCACGCTCCGCGAGTCACGCGAGCCGACGGTTGAGGACTGGCAACGGATCGTCGTCGAGGTCGCGAGGATCCAGCAGGTCGCAGCGACCCATCGTGACCGCCTGCTGGCGGCCGGCCTGCCCGACTACTCGCCGGGGACGGTGCTGGACCGCTTCGACCGGGTCGTCGAGATCTTCTCGGCCCATCCGGCGGATCACCCAGCTCATGTCGACGCGGACCTCAGGCGCCGGTTGACGGACACTCGCCCCGCCATGGCGGATGCCGTCGAGGTCCTGATGCACAGCCCGTTGCCGACGACCTGGCAGCACGGCGACGTGCACCCCAACAACGTGTTCGCGCTCGACGACGGGTCGCTGCGGGTGTTCGACTTCGGCGACGGCCAGTGGGCCCATGCGGCCGAGGCGCTGTGTGTCCCGTACGGCTGGATCACCTCCCTGACCTCGATCCCATGGGAGCCCGTGCTCGAGGCGTACGCCGACGTGTGGCAGCTCGCACCGGGCGATGTGCGAGACCTGCTCGCGACGGCCGAGCTGACCCAGGCCGTCAACCGGGCGGCCAGCTGGTCCACGTTCCTCGACGAGGCGACCGCGGCGGAGTGGAAGGACTGGGGCGACGGCCCGGTCCGCCACCTGTCCCGCGTGCTCGATCCCATGACATGACACGGCAGCCGTTGCCGCCGACGCCGTGGGTGTTCGACCCCGGCGAGTGGCCACCTGATGACTGCGTTGCCGCCGGTGCCGACCTCGAGCCCGGCACGTTGCTCGAGGCATACCGGCGCGGCGCCTTCCCGATGCCGCACGACGGAATGCTGCTGTGGTGGTCGCCGATGCAGCGCGGCGTGCTGGTGCCGAGCGACATGCACGTCAGCCGGTCGCTGGCCCGGTCGCGGCGACGGTACGACGTGACGATCGACGAGTCGTTCGAGGAGGTCATCGACGCATGCGCCGACCCGGCCCGGCCCGGCGCCTGGATCGACTCGTCGATCCGTGAGGCGTACGTGCGGATGCACCGGCTGGGCTGGGCGCACTCGATCGAGACGCGTGACGCCGATGGGAGCCTCGTCGGCGGCCTGTACGGGCTCAGCCTCGGGCGGCTGTTCGCCGGGGAGTCGATGTTCCACCGGGCGACGGATGCCTCGAAGGTCGCGCTCCTGGGACTCGTCGAGGTGGTCGGCAACGAGGCGCTGATCGACACCCAATGGAGCACCGAGCACCTGGCATCGCTGGGCATCTCGGAGTGGCCGCGGGAGCGCTATCTGCAGGCGATCGCGCCGCTCGTCGACGCCGAACCGCCCGCAATCTGGCTCTGATAGCAGGTCATCGAACGGGACACGTGTGGGGGCGCGATTGAATCGTCGCCGCGAGTTCATAGACTGTCGAAGCACACCCATCACTCACAAGGAGCTTTTGTGGCTATCTCACGCAACGACCTCGTCGCTGCCCTCGCTTCGAAGGCCGGCACCAGCAAGGCCGAGGCCGACGCCGTCCTCTCGTCCTTCAGCGAGATCCTGCTCGACTCCGTCAGCAATGGCGAGAAGGTCTCGATCCCCGGCATCCTGTCCGTCGAGCGCGTCAAGCGTGCCGCACGTACGGGCCGCAACCCCTCGACCGGCGAGACGATCGACATCCCCGCCGGTTTCGGCGTCAAGGTGAGCGTCGGCTCGCGCCTCAAGGCCGCCGCCAAGTAGAACCGCACGAATCGCGCAGCGCCATCGGGACTTCCCGGTGGCGCTGTTCCGTTTCTGTGTGAAGATGACCGCCATGTCCACGCGCTATCACCGCCTCGCGCGGGAGACGCCGGCCTACGCGTGGTGGAAGCTGCCGGTCGCTGGTCTCCTCGCGATCGCACTGTGGCTCGGCGGCGGAATGGTCCTGGTGCTCGTGGCCCTGATCGTCATCGCGGCGGGGTCGGGCCTCGACGAGTTCGACGCGTGGTTGAACGCGGCGGGCGATCTGGACCTGCAGCACCTCGACTTCTTCGTGCTGGACATGCTCGCGATCGTGATCATGATCCCGGCGGTGCTGGTCGCGGTCCTCGTCACCGGCCCACGCCCCATCGGCTACCTCTCGTCGGTCACCGGGCGTCTCCGCTGGCGGTGGCTGGCCCGCACCACGGTGATCGCGTTCGTGGTGTTCATCGTGACGATCGGTGGATCGGTCGCGATCAGCGAGATGACGGAGCCGGCTGAGATCGGCTCGCCCGAGTTCAGCACCAGAGCCGTCGTGGCGATCGTGCTCATCCTGCTGATCACGCCGTTCCAGGCGGCCGCCGAGGAGTACGTCTTCCGCGGCTACGTCCTGCAGCTCGTGGGCTCATGGACCCGCTTCTCGATCATCCCGATCATCGTCTCGGTCCCGCTGTTCGTGTCCGGCCACGTCTACGAGTTCTGGGGGCTGGTCGACGTCGGCATCTTCGGCCTCACCGCCGCGGTGCTGACGATCCGCACCGGCGGGCTGGAGGCCGCCATCGCGGCGCACACAGCCAACAACGTCGTGCTGTTCGTGCTCGACGCCCTGGGAATGTTCTCCGCGACCGGTGACGGCGACTACGGCCCGGTGGACCTCATCCCGACGATCATCTCGAGCATCGTGTTCCTGGTGCTGGTCGAGTGGATGGCCAGCCGGCAGGGCCTGCAGCGGACGCGTCCGCCGATCCCGACACCGCCGCCACCGCCCGCACCGATGTGGCCGCCGCCCCCGTACGCCTATTGGTGGCCGCCGGTGCAACAGGCTCCACCGCCGCAGTGGTATCCCGCAGCCCCTCCGGTTCCCGTCCCGCCGCAGCAGGCCTGGCCGCCGCCTCCGGCCCCCGTACCTGCGCCACCGGCATCCTTACCGCTGCCGCCCGCACCCACCGCCCCGGCACTGCATCCGAACACGCCGGACTATCCAGGTGAGCTGCCGCCGGGCTGGAGTGCGCCGCCTCGCTAGCCGGCGATCGGTCGCCCGGCCTGCTCCCAGGCGTCCATGCCGCCCTCGAGGTTGACGACGTCGTGACCCTGCGCGTGCAGCCATGCCGTCACTCGGGCCGATCGTCCGCCCACGTGGCACACGACCAGCGTTCGGGCCGAGGGGTCGAGCTCCCCGACGCGAGCCGGCAGCTCGCCCATCGGGATGTGGACGGCACCGGCGATGTGACCGGCCGCCCATTCGTGGGGTTCGCGCACGTCGAGCACGACGAGATCGGCCGGGAGCTCTGCGGGAATGCCGTTGATGTCGATGGTCGGGATGGCGGAATCACTCATGCATCCATGGTCTCTCGCACGTGTGTTGCGACACGAACGGGGTCTTTCTGGGCCCAGGAGTAGCGATGAACCCCCAAAAGTAGTTACTTTGGGCTATACGCGTGTCGCTATTTCGCTCCAGCGGAACCAGCGGCACCTCCTCATTGCTCGGCAGATTGGTGGTGTCATGAAGGCTCATGACGCGATCCGCCTGCCCTTCGCGTTCTCGACGCCGGGCATCGCCCGCACCCGTCTCGCCGCATTCCTGACCGTCAACCGGGCGTCCAACGAGGTCATCGACGACGCCCTGATCGTCATCAGCGAGATGATCGCCAACGCGGTCAGCCATGGCGTCCCGACCTCCGACGGCACGATCGAGATCTCCTGGGCCATCAACGGCACCCTGCTCGAGCTCAGCGTCTATGACGCCGGCAAGGGCGCGTCGCTCAAGCCGATCGACTTCGACGAGGACTCGCTCAGCGGTCGCGGCCTGTCGATCATCAACCGCGTCGCCGACCGCTGGTGGGTCGACATGTCCAAGGGCACGCGGGTCAACGCCGAGCTCGGCCTCAGCCCCCACTGACCCGTTCCCACCGGCCGCATAGACTCGCCCGTCATGGGCAAGAAGTCGCGACTCAAGAACAAGGCCGCCAAGAAGGAACGCATGCCGTTCGTGGCGCGCACCTTCGAAGGACTCCCCAACGAGGCCGACTGGATCGCCTTGCGGGAGTTCGTCCCCTCGGCGACCGCGACGATCACGCTCGCCTCTGGTCAGACGGTCAAGGTGTGCTCGCTGCTGCCCGGCAACGGCGCCGGCATCGTACGTCCCGACGGCGAGATCTGGGTCGGCCTGCAGGTCGCCCACAACTTCGGCGACATGAGCCGCGACCTCGCGTACGTCGTGGAGTCCGCGCTCGAGATGGAGCCCGGCCAGCCCGTGACGATGGCCGAGCCCGGTGTTGGCCCGCGGCTGCAGGACTTGATCGACCCCTCGAGCAGCTTCGACGTCGAGGTGCACCAGGGCTTCGACTACTGGGTCCAGGGCACCGACGACAGCCCCGAGACTGCTGAGCTGCTCGCCGAGGCCAACCAGACGATCGCCCCGACGGTCAAGCTCGATTCGGTCGACTCGGCGTACTGGACCGAGATGGGGCCCCAGCGGTTCCTCCGCTGGGTCATGACGGACGACGAGACGCCGCTGCTCGACGCGCTTGCCCGCTTGCGGGCCCGTGGCGAGGAGACGCTGGGCGAGGGCACCAAGCTGATCGGTCACTTCCGGGTGCACGGCCGGCTCGTCCCGGTGTGGGAGTTCGAGGCAGACGCCGCCGACCTCGAGAAGCCGGCTCAGGAGTTCCGTGCTCGCCTCGACAAGGCTCTGGCCGACGAGCACCCCGCTGACTTCGGAGCAGCGGTCCGCCCGCAACGCCCTGGTCAGCGGCCAGGTCTCGATCCGCTAGCGGAATTCATTCCGGTCCCGCGGGAATCCGGTGACCCGGCGCGCGGTTGAATGAGGCATGACCAGTTCGTATGACGTGGTGGTGCTCGGAGCCGGACCGGGCGGCTACGTTGCCGCAGTCCGCGCCGCGCAGCTCGGCCTGAGCGTGGCCGTGGTGGAGGAGAAGTATTGGGGCGGCGTGTGCCTCAACGTCGGGTGCATCCCGTCCAAGGCGCTGCTCCGCAACGCCGAGCTCGCGCAGATCTTCACGCACCACGCCGAGACGTTCGGCATCCGCGGGGACGTCAGCTTCGACTACGGCGTCGCGTTCGACCGCAGCCGTGAGGTCGCCGACGGTCGGGTCAAGGGCGTGCACTTCCTCATGAAGAAGAACGGCATCACCGAGCTCGACGGCCGCGGCACGTTCACCGGCCCCAACTCCCTCGAGGTCGCACTGACAGCGGGCGGCACCGAGACCGTCGAGTTCGCCAACGCGATCATCGCGACCGGCTCGACCGTACGCATGCTGCCCGGAGTGAAGCCGAGCGCCAACGTCGTGACGTACGAGGAGCAGATCCTCGACCGCGACCTGCCGCGCACGATGCTGGTCGTCGGCGCCGGTGCGATCGGCATGGAGTTCGCATACGTCCTCAAGAGCTACGGCGTCGACGTGACGATCGTGGAGTTCCTCGACCGGGCGTTGCCCAACGAGGACGTCGAGGTGTCCAAGGAGATCACCAAGGCGTACCGCAAGCTCGGCATCCCGATCCTGACGTCGACCAAGGTCGAGTACGTGTCCGACCACCGCGACGGCGTCACCGTGACGTACACCGGCAAGGACGGCACGAGCAGCACGATCGAGACCGACCGCGTGCTCGTCTCGGTGGGCTTCGCGCCGCGAGTGGAGGGCTTCGGCCTCGAGACCACCGGCGTCGAGCTGACCGACCGCGGCGCCATCGCGATCGACGAGCGGATGCGCACCAACGTGCCGCACATCTACGCGATCGGCGATGTCACGGCCAAGCTGCAGCTGGCCCATGTGGCCGAGGCGCAGGGCGTCGTCGCGGCCGAGACGATCGGCAACGCGGAGACGCAGGAGCTCGGCGACTACCGGATGATGCCGCGGGCGACATTCAGCCAGCCGCAGGTGGCGAGCTTCGGGCTGACCGAGCAGCAGGCCCGCGACGAGGGCTATGACGTCAAGGTCGCGAAGTTCCCGTTCACCGCCAACGGCAAGGCACAGGGGCTCGGCGAGCCGGGTGGGTTCATCAAGCTCATTGCCGATGGCGAGCACCTCGAGCTGCTGGGCGGCCACCTGATCGGCGCCGACGTTGCCGAGCTCTTGCCGGAGCTGACGCTCGCGCAGAAGTGGGACCTCGGCGCGCTCGAGCTGGCCCGCAACGTGCACACGCACCCGACGCTCAGCGAAGCCCTGCAGGAGGGCTTCCACGGCCTCGCCGGCCACATGATCAACCTGTGACTGTCACACCTCTGGGGGCTGCGTCGTCTGAGGGGTGAGCGGCGCAAGGGGCGCCGCAGGACAGGAGAACGTCATGCCTCGCATCCCCGCACTCGCCCCCCAGGACGCCGGAACGATCGTCAAGATCGGCTACCGGATGGCCCGCAAGCAGGTCGGGGAGGTGCCCGAGCCGTTCGCGGTCATGGCGCACCACCGCAAGCTGTTCGTGCTCGCTGCGCGGCATGAGCTGGCGCTGCAGAAGGCCATGCACGTGGTGCCGCCGGCACTCGTCGAGCTCGCCGTCTATCGCACGGCGTGGACCGTCGGCTGCTCATGGTGCGTCGACTTCGGCGCGATGCTGCAGCGCCTCGACGGCCTCGACATCGACCGGCTCAAGGAGATCGGCGAGTTCGAGACGTCAGGCCGGTTCACGGAGGCTGAGCGTGAGGTCATCCGCTACGCCGACGCGATGACGCAGACGCCGATGACCGTGACCGACGAGCAGGTCGCGTCGCTCGTCGAGAAGTACGGCAACGACGGCGTGCTCGAGCTGACCTACCAGATCTCGCACGAGAACCAGCGGGCCCGGATGAACCACGCGCTCGGCATCACCGAGCAGGGCTTCAGCTCCGGCGATCAGTGCCGCGTGCCTTGGCTCAGCGAGCCTGAGTCGGCCAGTCAGGCAGTCTGACGCCGGCCCACTTCTCCGGGTTGGCCACGTCGTACGTCGCGTAGACCAGGCCGTCGCGCACCGCGAAACCTCCGATGCGCGGCGGCGAGCTGGTGCGGCTCGTGTCGCCGGTCCAGCCGTACGTCGCGAGACCGAGCTGACCGTTGACCAGGACGGGCTGGATGGTCGACAGGGCGTCGGTGCCGTAGCGGCGGAGCAGCCCGAGGTAGAACCGGGCGAACTTCTCGGCGCCGTGGATCACGTTGACGGCCGTGTTGGTGGTGCCGTTGGCGTCGCCCATGACGAGGGCGTCGGGGTGCAGGGTCGCGAGCACCGCGTCGAGGTCACCGGTCGCCATCGCCTCGAGGAACCGGCCGACAGCGAGGTTGTGCTCCGCGTCGTCGACCGGGGGTGGTGGATCGGCGACGGCCTTGCGGGCACGCGACGCGAGCTGGCGGGCGTTGGCCGGCTCGATGCCCAGCACCTCGGCGATCGCGCCGAACGGCACGCCGAAGGCGTCGTGCAGCACGAAGGCGACCCGCTGGTCGGGTGGCAGCACGTCGAGCACGACGAGGGCCGCGAAACGGTTGTCCTCCTGCTGGACGACCGTGGCGAGCGGATCGTCGGACCCGTCCATCGGCGTGACGATCGGCTCGGGCAGCCACTGTCCGACGTACGTCTCGCGCCGCGCGGCGGCCGAGGTCAGCCGGTCGAGGCACAGGCGGCTGACGACGGTCGTGAGCCAGGCCTGCAGGTTGTTGATGCTGGCGTCGGTCCGGTCGAGCCGCAGCCAGGCCTCCTGCACGGCGTCCTCGGCATCGGCGACGCTGCCGGTCAGCCGGTAGGCGACGTTGAGCAGGCGCGGGCGCTCGGCCTCGAACGTGTCGACCAGCGTCATGGGTCAGTCGCGGTCGATCGGGCAGGACATGCAGCGCGGGCCGCCGCGACCGGAGCCGAGCTCGGACCCGCTGATCGCCACCACCTCGATGCCGTGCTCCTCGAGGCGGGCGTTGGTCTGCTCGTTGCGTTCGTAGGCCACGGCGAGCCGCGGGCCGATCGCGAGCGTGTTGTTGCCGTCGTCCCACTGCTCGCGCTCGGCGGTGACGGGGTCGAGGCCGGTGTCGATCTGGTGCAGCGTGTCGATGCCCATGGCCTTGGCCGCCGCGGTGAAGAACGACTGCTCGTCGGCCACCACGAGCTCGTCACCCGTGAAGCTCACGGCGTGGGCTCGGAGGTTGTCGGCCATGTTGGGGTAGATCACGACGGTGTCGACGTCGACCATCGTGACGATCGTGTCGAGGTGCATCGTGGCGCGCTCCTGCGCGATCGGCACGGCGAGCACGGTGTGGGCGAGCCCGCCGGTCAGCACCTGGCGGGCGAAGCGCTCGAAGCCCGCCGGGGTCGTACGCTCGCCGACTCCGACCGCCATCACGCCGGGTGCGAGCAGCAGGACGTCGCCGCCCTCGACATGCTCGAGGTGCGGGCCGTGGACGCGGGGCACGTCGGCGAAGCGCGGGTGGTGCTCGTAGATCAGCCCGGTGAGCTGCGTCTCGCGGATCCGCGCCGGCATCGCCAGGCTCGTCACGGCGACGTGGCCCGGGAGCCATACGGACGAGTCGCGGGTGAACAGCAGGTTGGGCAGCGGCTCGATGAGGAAGTCCTCGGGCGGCAGCAGGCTCGTGACGATGCTGCGAAAGCTCGTGACCTCGTCGTTGCGCAGGCCGGCCGTCAGCGTCAGGGCCAGCTCATCAGGCGCGAGGTCGGTCATGACCCGTGCGATGTGCCGGCGGAGACCGTCACCGAGCTGGAGGCTCGCCGTGGTGCTCTCGATGATCGTGGCGCGGGCCTCCTCGACCGCCAGCGCCTCGACCAGGAGCTCGACGAGGTAGAGCACCTCGACGTCGCGGTCACGGAGTGCCTGGGCGAACGCATCGTGCTCGTCCTGGGCCCGGCCGAGCCACGGGATGCCGTCGAACAGCAGCTGGTCGTTGTTGCGAGGCGTCAGCCGGCCGAGCTCCGGGCCAGGCCGGTGCAACATGACCGTACGCAGGCGACCGACTTCGCTGTCCGCTCCGAGACCCATGGGAGTCACCCTAGATGACATCGGATCGGCCCATTCTGTGTCGAGCGACGCACCCGATTGTTTAACGGTCGAGGCCCTCTCGGGCATACGCTCATACGTGTGGATTGGACCGACTATGACGCTGCACTCTTCGACCTCGATGGCGTGATCACGCCGACGGCTGAAGTGCACATGCGCGCCTGGGCTCAGATGTTCGGCGACTTCCTGCGTGAGCGCGGGATCGAGGAGCCCTACACCGACGACGACTACTACACGTACGTCGACGGCAAGCCCCGCTACGAGGGCGTCCGATCGTTCCTCACGAGCCGCGGGATCGAGCTGCCCGACGGTGATCCGGGCGACCCGCCGTCGTCGACTTCGGTCGCCGGCCTCGGCAACCGCAAGAACGCCGACTTCGAGCAGATCCTGGAGACCGACGGCGTCGAGCCCTATCCCGGTTCGGTCAAGCTCGTCAACGCGTTGGTCGAGCGCGGCACCAAGATGGCGATCGTGTCGAGCTCGCGCAACGCGCCGGCGGTGCTCCGTGCGGCGAAGATGATCGACTTCTTCCCCGTCATCGTCGACGGCAAGGTGGCCGCCGAGCGTGGCCTCGCCGGCAAGCCGCAGCCCGACACGTTCCTGGATGCCGCCGAGCAGCTCGGTGTGCCCAAGGAGCGAGCCGTGGTGTTCGAGGACGCGCTGTCGGGCGTGGCCGCCGGTCATGCGGGTGACTTCGGCCTGGTGGTGGGTGTCGACCGTGGCGTCGGCCCCGACAAGCTGCTGGAGAACGGCGCCGACGTCGTCATCCAGGACCTCGGAGGAGCTTCTGTGAGCGGGCCTTCGCACATCGCGCCCCAGGTCCATGATTTCCTTGATCGCTCCCGCTACCCGGTCGACGAGTGGTCGCTGGTCGAGACCCACATCGACGCCCAGGACCTCGGCACGACCGAGACGCTGTTCTCGGTCGGCAACGGCTACCTCGGCCTGCGCGGCAACGTCGACGAGGGCCGCGACTCGTTCTCACACGGCACCTACATCAACGGCTTCCACGAGACCTGGCCGATCCAGCACGCGGAGGAGGCCTTCGGCTTCGCGCGGGTGGGCCAGACGATCGTCAACGCCCCCGACGCCAAGGTCATCCGCCTCTACGTCGACGACGAGCCGTTGCTGCTGCAGATCGCGGACCTCATGGAGTACGAGCGTCGCCTCGACTTCCGCTCCGGCGTGATGTCCCGCGAGATCCTGTGGCGTACGCCCGGCGGCAAGCGGGTGCAGATCCGCTCGCGCCGCATGGTCTCGTTCACGCAGCGGCACCTCGCGATCATGACGTTCGAGGTCACGATGCTCGACGACTACGCCCCCGTGGCGATCTCGTCGCAGATCCTCAACCGCCAGGACGGCGAAGACGAGTATCACGTCCGATCCAAGGCGATGGGTGAAGGCGTCGACCCGCGCAAGGCCAGCAGCATGCGGCACCGCGTCCTGATCCCGCAGAGCAACTCCGGCAATGTCGCCGATGGCCGGGTCGGCCTGGGCTACCAGTGCACCGAGAGCGGCATGACGATCGCGGTCGCGGCCGACCATCGGCTCGAGACGGCCAACAACTACACCAAGCGCATCGTGACCGATGACGACCTGGCCAAGATGACCTATCGCATCGACGCCGAGCCGGGTCAGCCGATCACGTTGACCAAGATGGTCAGCTATCACACGTCGCGTGGCGTGCCGTCGCGCGAGCTGCTCGACCGTTGCACGCGTACGCTCGACCGCTCGCAGGACGAGGGCCTCGACCAGCAGCTGGCCGACCAGCGCCAGTGGCTCGACGACTTCTGGGAACGCTCGGACGTCGAGGTCCCCGGCCAGCCCGAGGTGCAGCAGGCGGTCCGCTGGAACCTCTTCCAGCTGGCCCAGGCCTCGGCCCGCGCGGAGGGCACCGGCATCCCCGCCAAGGGGGTCACCGGCTCGGGCTACGGCGGCCACTACTTCTGGGACACCGAGGTCTACGTCCTGCCGTTCCTGACCTACACGACGCCGCGTGCGGCCCGCAACGCGCTGCGCTTCCGCTACACGCTGCTCGACGCCGCCCGCAACCGGGCCAAGCAGCTCGCGCAGCACGGCGCCCTCTTCCCGTGGCGCACGATCAACGGCGAGGAGGCCTCGGCCTACTACGCGGCCGGCACCGCGCAGTACCACATCGACGCCGACATCTCGTATGCGTTGAGCCAGTACCTCGCGGCCACCGGCGACAACGACTTCCTGACCCGCGAGGGCATCGACGTGCTGGTCGAGACCGCTCGGATGTGGGTCGACCTCGGCTTCTGGCGCAACGAGGACGACGGCACGTTCCACATCCACGGCGTGACCGGCCCCGACGAGTACACGACCGTCGTCAACGACAACCTCTTCACCAACGTCATGGCGCGCTTCAACCTGCGCCGGGCCGCCGAGGCCGTACGCGACCTGGCGATCCGTGACGGCGTCCAGTACGACCGGGTCGTTGCCCGCCTCGACCTCGACGATCGTGAGGTCGAGTCGTGGGAGCGGGCCGCCAACGACATGGCGATCCCCTACGACGAGCACCTCGGCGTGCACCCGCAGGACCAGCACTTCCTCGAGCGCGAGGTGTGGGACCTGGCCAACACGCCCTTGGACAAGCGGCCGCTGCTGCTGCACTACCACCCGCTGGTGATCTACCGGTTCCAGGTGCTCAAGCAGGCCGACGTCGTGCTGGCGCTGTTCCTCCAGGGCGACCAGTTCGCGCCCGAGGAGAAGCGCGCCGACTTCGAGTACTACGACCCGATCACGACAGGCGACTCGACGCTGTCGGCGGTCGTGCAGTCGATCATCGCCGCCGAGGTGGGCTATCACGACCTCGCGCTGCGCTACTTCCTGTCGGCGTTGTTCGTCGACCTCGCCGACCGCCACCACAACACCTCCGACGGCGTCCACGTGGCTTCGACGGGAGGCGTCTGGGGTGCGCTGGTCAACGGGTTCGGCGGCTTCCGCGATTACCAGGGTGTCTTCACGCTCGACCCCCGGCTCCCCGAGTCGTGGGAATCGCTGACGTTCCGGGTGACCCTGCGAGGCACTCGCGTACGCGTGACGGTGCTCCCCGACAGCGTCGAGCTCAGTGTCGAGGAGGGCAAGGAAGCGACCCTCGTGGTCCGGGGCCAAGAGGTCACGGTGCTTCCGGGCGATCCCGTGTCGATGCCGATCGACGGCCAAGGCCCCCGGATCGAGGGCGACCCGTCGCCCGTACCCGGTCGGCGGCGCGCTGACGGCACGATCATCGCGGCGATCGTCCCGGGCACCTGAGGTTCACCGCCGAGCCACTCCGTCACGTACGGGGTGCCGCGCGTCCCCCAGCCCACGGGAGTAGGAGTTGGACTGGAGGACGGCGGCGACACAGGCAAGCGCTCTAGGACGCGCGGAGCCCATGCCAGCCAAGGGGGAGATTGCGGTCATTGATCTCGTCGGGAATGTCGAGCTTCAAGGATCGAGAGACGTCGTCGAACTCGTTGGCGATGGCGATGGAGACAGCACGAAACGTGTTCTCCAAGAGCTTGGCCATCTCAGCGATGGCGAGTGAAGGGACCTCGTGCACGGTCGTCGCGTAGCCACGGAGTGTCTCTACGGCCCGCTCGGCACAGGCTGCGGTCGCGCCGCCGACGACCCGCGGCACCGCCTCAAGGTCGGCGGGGGTGCTGCCTGGATCGATGCGCTCGGCGCTGAACGCGACGAACACGTCTTCGCCGACCGTCATGCCGCGAGCGGTCACGGGTCGCACGAGCAGGTCTTCAGTGCAGCCGATGTACGTCGTGGAGGTGAGCATCAGCAGTTGCCCGGGCTGGGCGTTGTCGGCAACTGCTGCGCACGCTCCCTTGAGTGCGGTCAGGTCCGGTGTGAAGAACTCGTCGACCGGTGTCGGCACGCAGATCACGACGGATCGGGCTCGGGCCAGAGTCCTCAGATCAGCGGTCATCTGGAACCGGTCGTCGAGCAGGGCTGCTGTGAGACGTTGGCGATCCGAGTCGACCAGGTCGGCGAGCCCAGCTGCGACCGAGATCAACCGGTCGGTCGAGATGTCGATGCCAACGACGGTTCGGCCCCCGGCGTAGAAGGCGAGGGCGGTGGGCAGGCCGACGTGTCCCAACCCGATGATGGCGACGTCGTACTCGAACTCCGACGTACGCCACGGTGACGTGGGCATGTCGCTGATGGCCATGAAGATCTCCCTGTGCTGCTTGAATTCGTGTCGGCTGAGTCGCCTGCCGCTTGCTTCGCACGCGATACACAACAAAGGCTGAGGAAACTGTGCAGGCGTACAGAACCCGCCGTCACGCGAATGGCCAACTGCTACGGAGGCCCGCAAGCGCCGGGCACGACCGTGCGGAAGTCCGCAACGTTCTGCGGGAGCCCGCCACCCGATGCGGCGTTACGTCCCGTTGGAGGTCGTCGCGTCGTCGGCGATGGCCGCTCCGGTGAGGATCGCCACGAGCTGCGCCCGCGAGTGGACACCGAGCGAGCGGTAGATGTGAGTCAGGCGCAGCTCGACCGTGCGCACCGACACGAACATCTCCTGGGCGATCTCGCGGTTGCGCATCCCGTGCAGGACCCGGCGGGCGACCTCCTGCTCCTCGGAGCTGAGCTGCTTGAGCAGACCCTCCGCCCCGGTCGGCGTCGATGCTTCGACGTGGAGGAATCGATCCGTGCTCTCGGCCCAGGCATCGGCACCCGACATCTGGAATGCCGCAACGGCGGCCATCCGCGTCCGGCGGCTTTCGGCGTTCATCCCCAGCTCCTCCTGACGGATGGCGAGACACCTCAAGGTCCTGCCGAGCTCGTACGGCAGCTCGTCGCGGCCGAACTCCTTCACCGTGGCGTCGAACAACTCGAGCGACGGACTCCCGGTCTCCACGAGCGCCCGGCAGCGCATCAGGGCGAGTTCGCCCCACCTGGAGTGATGGGTCGACAAACGACGCTCAAGAGCGGCCACAGTGGCTGCGGCCTCCTGGACGCGACCCGTGAGCACGCACGCTTCCGCGTAGTCGGCCCAATGACGGAGCAGCGTCGGGCTGCGGAACCTGGTCGACGCTGCGCTGACCTGCCGCAGGCTGAGGACGGTTGACTCCGCGTCGCCATTGAGGAGCTGCATCGTGCCGCCCAGCGCCAGGGCTCGCGCCCGCAATGCCTGGGTTGCCTCCTGGGAGGCGAGGTCGAGGCATTTGTCGATGAACTCCTGCGCCTCATCGAAGTTTCCGAGGGAGTAGGCATGCCAAGCCCGGATGTAGGCAAAGGCAGACGTCCCGCGAGTGAGCGACGGCGCCCCGGCCCTCCATGAGTCGATCGCGGCGCGGGCCATCCGGAACTCGCCTGCGTTGATCTCGTTGCGGATCGTCGCGTAGGTCGCGAGATCCCGACGGAGACCGGCTCGGCCGACCGGATGATTGAGCACCACGGTCAAGAACTGCCGTGCGTCCTGGTAGGCCTCGCGAACGCTCAGCGCGCGGGCCCGCAGCAGCAGCAGATCCGGATCTGCCATGGAGTCCGCGTCCAGCTGCGGGTTGAGGGCATCGGTCGACCGGCCATCGAGACCGTCGATGATGTCGCGCATCGCCTCCAGCTTGAGCCGGGTGGGCTTGGGCACCTTGCCCGCGATCTCCAGGCCGCGGTCCGCCAGATGACGCGCCTCGTCGATCTCCCAGCGTTCGGATCGGTATGCAGCGCCGAGGCAGAGCATGTCGCACGCTCCCACCAGGTTCGCGCCCGCGTGCAGATCAGCGAGGGTGATCAGCTCGTCGTCCACGACGTGCCGCCGATGGAGCAGCTGGGCCAGGAGCCTGATGTTGAGGAGGTCCATCGTCTGCTCGGGCAGCGCCGAATGGGAACGGGCATGGCCGCTGTAGCGGTCGGCGAGCCCGAGCTCACCATCCCGAACCAGGAGGTTGCAGAGGTTGATGAGCTGCGTGACATGGTCTTCGATGTGCTCTGCGCGGTTGAGGGCACGCTCGGTGAACTCGACCGCAGCGCCGACGTGCCCGTCGTCCACGAGTGAGATCGCCGCGCTCAGCAATTCGTTCGACAGCTTGGGGGCCTTTGGCCGTCGAACAGCGATGCCAGGTCGCGAGGCGCTCGTCGTGCGGTTCGCACGCCTCGGCGAGCTCGCCATGATGCTCCCTGCGCGAGCTTCGAGCCCTGGTCCCAATAGAGTCGGCTTCGCAGCCGCAGGTCGCTGAACGAGATGTACTGACCCCGCCGCCTGAGGATGCCGGTATTGATCAGGTCCTCCACGTCGTCGGCCGCCTCAGGAAGGACCGTGCCGATCGCGGAAAGGTGTGCCATCGGCACAAGGGCGACCAGCTCCAGGACGCGGCGCGCCGCGGCGCTCATGGTCGCCAAGTAGCCGACTGTCACCTGCTCAACGGTGGGGGTCGCTCGCGGCGGCAGCAGGAGCGGAGCCGTGCCGCGCAGCTGGTCATCCTGCTGCTGGGCGATCTGCTCGAGCAGGATTCGAGGGTTTCCCCCGGTGTAGTCGGCGAGGATGCACAAGGTCTGGTTGTCGTCGGTGTCGCTGCCGGTCATGTCGACGAGCTCGTCCGTGGTGAGCGGGGGGAGCTGAGCCGCGGAGAAGCCCCACACAGATTCCAGTGGTTCCGGATCGGTCGCCGTGGCGACCAGCCACAGTGAGGTGCCGGTCAGATGAGATGCGATCGTGCCGAGGACCGACGCGGCTTGCGCTGTCCATCCGGTCCAGGTCGTCGATGAGTGCGACGGTGGGCGGCAGCTCCAAACCCCTGATCAGGCCCAACAGATCATGGGCGGCGGAGAAGAGGCCGTCCGGTTCGTCCGACCGGAGCGAGAAGTGGCGGTGGAACTCTGACGCTGGCTCGCGGCGGAGCGCCGCGAACAGCGACGCGAATCCGGCCAGCGGGAACCGCCGCTCGGCTGCGTGGATGTGGACCAGGACTGACGGGATCGATGGTGTGGCATGGACCCGCTCGAGCAGGTGGCTCTTGCCGATGCCGTGTTCGCCCATCAGCAGCAGGGCGCTTTCATCCGCTGATCGCGGAAGCGCGGCTATCGAGGCGAGGGCATCGGCTCGACTGATCGACTCCATCTGTCGGCGCTCCTCACACCCTGATGCGCCTGTCCTTCGCGCAGCCGACGTCGGAGCGCGCGATGTGATGAATGTGCATATCTCTCCCTTTCCAGTAGGCGTGCCTACCCCTCCCATCCCCCTGGTAAGTCTGGGTCGAACTCTGCGCCGACCTGTACCACGTAGTACACCAATAGAGACGGAATACGCGCCCCGTCATGACGCCATCTTCGGTGATGAGCTCTGGAAATTCGCACGTTTCCGGCATGTGCACGCTCACCCACGCAGATTCACAAGTCGCGAACCCCTTTCTCATATGTAAACCGTGGTTACTTCATGATGCGTCCCAGAGCCAGACATGCTCTCTGGTTCTTTCGAGTCATATATTCACGGTTCGAACGTCTCTTACGTGCGAAAGACCTACCCTGAATCTGGGAGGCGAGGCGTACCGAGAGGCAAAGCAGTGATCACCGTCATGTGGAAGACCGCCGAGGGCGAGGCCGGTGAGGTCGTGCTGGACGGCGATGCCAAATGGACGTTCGGACGCGCTGGTGGGGTCGAGGACCTGACCGTGGCCGTCGACAACCCCGCCGTCAGCCGTACGGCTCTCGTGATCCGCGACGCCGGGCCCGGCCCGGTCGTGTTCCGCGGCCAGATCGACAACGGCGCGAAGGTCGCGCTCGTCAGCGTCATCGGGTCGATCACCTGGCTCGACGAGGGCACCGCCGGCAACCTGACAGCCGAGGAGAACCGCGTCGAGTTCTCGATCAACGACGAAGTGCTCGTGACGATCGACGTCGAGTTCGAGCAGCGCGGCACCGTCGTCGAGCGACAGCAGTCCGGCGGAGCCTGACACGCTCGATCCGCTTCGCCGCGGCTCGGTAGGGTCGCTGCATGTCGTTCGTCTCAGGCCTGCCCAAGGCAGAGCTCCACGTCCACCACGTCGGTTCGGCCTCGATGCGCACAGTCGCCGAGCTCGCCGAGCGTCACGAGGGTTCGACGAATGTGCCAACCGACCCACAACTGTTGGATGATTTTTTCACGTTCACCGACTTCGCCCACTTCATCGAGGTCTATCTCTCGGTCGTCGACCTGCTGCGTACGCCTGAGGACCTGTGGACCCTGACCTACGACGTCGCACGTGACCTCGCCGAGCAGAACGTTCGCTACGTCGAGCTGACCTGCACGCCCTTCACGTCGATCGAGGTCGGGATCAGCGCCGAGGCCTACTGCGAGGCGCTCGAGGATGCGCGTCGCCGGGCCGAGTCCGACTTCGGGCTCGCGATGCGCTGGTGCTTCGACATCCCCGGCGAGTCCGGTGTCCCGTCGGCGGACATCACGCTCGACACCGCACTGCGCCTGCAGCCCGCCGGACTCGTGAGCTTCGGCCTCGGCGGCCCCGAGATCGGCGTGCCGCGCGAGCAGTTCGCGCCGCACTTCCAGCAAGCCATCGCTGCCGGACTGCACAGCGTCCCGCATGCCGGCGAGTCGACGGGTCCGGAGACGATCTGGGACTCGATCAACCACCTCGGCGCCGAGCGCATCGGGCACGGTATCGCCGCGGCGCAGGACCCGGCGCTCATGGCGCACCTCGCCGAGCACGGCATCGCGCTCGAGGTGTGCCCGACCTCGAACGTACGCACGCGGTCCGTCCCGTCGCTGGCCGAGCACCCGTTGCCGACGCTGGTCGCCGCTGGCGTGCCGGTCACGATCAACTCCGACGATCCGCCGATGTTCTCGACGACGCTCAACCAGGAGTACGAGGTCGCCGCCGAGCTGCTCGGCCTCGACGACCAGGGGATCGCCGAGCTCGCTCGGGCGTCGGTGCGTTCGTCGTTCGCCGACGACGCGACCAAGGCCGCGATCATCGCCGAGATCGACGCCTACGCCGCAACCGCCTGACCCGTCCCCAGAACGTAGGGGTTGACGGGTGCATCACCTCGTGGTTATCTATAACCATCACGTTACATAAAGGAATGGTTATCGAATGAGTGACGATCAGCTCGACCTCGTGTTCGGTGCACTCGCCGACCGTACGCGCCGCGCCATCCTGGCCCGGCTCGCGCGGGAGGACGCCAACGTGGGTGACCTCACGGCGCTCTTCACGATGTCGCAGCCGGCCATCTCCAAGCACCTCAAGGTGCTCGAGCAGGCCGGACTGATCTCGCGCAACCGGCAGGGGACGATGCGCCTCAGCCACCTCGAGGCCGCTCCCCTCAAGGAAGCCACCGGATGGCTGGCCGACTACCGGGAGTACTGGTCCGAGAGCTATGCGCGACTCGACGAGCTGCTCGACTCGCTCGACTGACCCCACACCCAAGGAGAACATCATGAATGTCACCGACACCCTGGCCATCGAGACCCCGGGCGCCCACGCGATCACGATCTCGCGCGAGTTCGACGCCCCGGTCGACAAGGTCTTCCGGGCCATGACCGAGCCCGAGCTCATCGCGCGCTGGATGGGCCCGAAGTACCTGACGAACGTCGAGGCCACCAACGATGCCCACCATGGCGGCACGTGGACGCTGGTCCAGCGCGATCCCGACGGCAACGAGTACGCGTTCCGTGGCGTCTTCCACGGGGAGCAGACCCCGGAGCTGTCGATGCGTACGTTCGAGTGGCTCGGCATGCCGGGTCACGTCTCGTTCGAGACGCTGCGCCTCGAGGACCTCGGCGACGGGCGGACCCGCGCCTACAACGTCTCGGTGTTCACGTCGCAGGAGGACCGGGACGGCATGGCCACCAGCATGGAGTCCGGCGTCATCGAGGGCTACGAGCGCCTCGACGAGGTCCTGGAGTCGTTGTGAGTGTGGTCATCGACATCTCGATGTCCACCGTGACGACGCAGCACGCGACGCACCTGACGTACCGGGTGGCCTGACCCTAGATCGCGGTTGCGGGGGCCGGGGCCAGCGGCACGCGTACGAGCAGGACGCCGGGCTGGACCTCCGCGGTGATCTCCTTGCCCTCCCCCACGGGATCGCCGTCGAGCTGCATCGGCATCGTCTTCTCGGCCTTGATGTGCACCTTGTGGCCGGTGAGCCGGTCGAGCCGCTCGTTCGTACGCTTCTGGCGGCCGATCACGCGCACGATGATCGCGAGCCAGCCGATGAACCGCTTGGGCGCGAGCACCACGACATCGAGCTGGCCGTCGTCGATCTGCGCGTCGGGCAGCAGCGGGATGCCGCCCTGGAGGAAGCCGACGTTGCCGACGACGACCGTACGGGCGCGGAACTTCTTGAACTCGCCGTCGTCGACCGAGATCTGCACCTTCATCGCGGGGAACCGGGCCGCCTTGACGCCGCTGACGAAGTAGGCCAGCCAGCCGACCTTGGCCTTGAGCTGGTCGTTGACGCCGGTCATGATCGCGGCGTCCATGCCGAGGCCGGCCATGACGAGGAACGTCGTGTTGGTGCCGGAGTCGGTCTTGAGGGTCGACAGGTCGATCGCGCGGTCCTGCCCGCCGAACACGACATCGAGCGCGTCGCGGGTGTTGAGCGGGATCGACAGGTTGCGGGCCAGCAGGTTGCCGGTGCCGTGCGGGAGGATGCCGACGGCCACGCCGGTGCGGGCGACCTCCTCGCAGACCGCGCGGACCGTGCCGTCACCGCCGGCCGCGACGATCAGGTCGACATCGGCGCGCAGCGCGGCACTGGCCTGGCCGTGGCCCGGGTCCTCGATCGTCGTCTCGAACCAGATCGGTTCCTTCCACCCGTCGCGGAGCGCCACCAGGCGTACGCGCTCCTTGAACGCCTCGACGTCTCCGACCTTGGCGGGGTTGAGCACGACCGCGGCGCGCTTGCGGCCGGTGCCGGTCAGCGCTGCGAGCTCGTGCGGCACCCGCGCTGCGTCGGTGACCAGCAGGATCCACAGACCGAGGGCGATCGCGGTGCCGAAGCTGAGGCCGGCGACGACGTCGCTGAGGTAGTGCACGCCGAGGAAGATGCGGTCCGCGCCGACACCCAGGCCCATGAGGGCGAGCACCGCGATGATGATGCGACGCTTCCAGCCGCGGCCCGTCAGCACGATCGTCATGAGGATCGCGACGGTGAACAGCATCCCCGAGCCCGCGGCATGGCCGCTGGGGAACGAGTGGCCGCCGATCTCGTGCAGTGGCTTGTCCCAGATCGGCCGGTCGCGCTGGAAGGCGAGCTTGAGCAGCGCGTTGCCGCCGATCGCGACGACCCCGCTGGCGACGATCCAGATCGCGACTCGACGCTCGTGGCGCCAGAGGGCGTACGCGACGAGGAGGGCCAGCACGATGGCGGCACCGAGGTTGCTGAACACGATCGCGACGACGTCGAGGACGTCCACGAAGCTGCCGTGACGGGACGAGAAGTCGTAGGCCTCCTGGGCGACGTCGTGATCGAGGTCGACGATCGCGTCTGCCCCGGCACCGATGCAGATCGCCAGGATCGCGAACAGGACCGTCGGGACCGCGAGAGCCCACAGGAGGATGGACCGGCGCGCAGGCGCAGCGCGACGCAGATCGAACGACAAGCTTCCTCCTCAGGGGTCGACCCAGCCTAATGGACTGAAAAAGGGTCGCGAGTCGGGCGATAGGCTGAGGCAGTGATCGACGCCCGAATCCTGCGAGAAGACCCCGATGCCGTACGCGCTGCACAGCGGCGTCGAGGTGAGTCCACCGAGCTCGTCGACGAGCTGGTCGTAGCGGACGAGCAGCGGCGGTCGACGATCTCGGCGTACGAGGCCGTCCGGGGCGAGCAGAAGAACCTCGGCAAGCTCATCCCCAAGGCCCAGGGCGACGAGAAGCAGGAGCTCCTGGTGCGTGCCAAGGAGCTGAGCCAGCAGGTCAAGGACGCCGAGGCCGCGCAGGTCGATGCCGCTGAGTCATACGACCGGCTCATCAAGATGCTGCCCAACCTCGCCTCCCCGGACGCGCCCGAGGGTGGTGAGGACGACTTCGTCGTGCTCGACACCGTCGGGACGCCCCGCGACTTCGCGGCCGAAGGCTTCGAGCCCCGCGACCACCTCGAGCTCGGCCAGCTGCTCGGCGCGATCGACACCGAGCGCGGCGCCAAGGTCAGCGGCGCCCGCTTCTACTTCCTCACCGGCGTCGGCGCCCAGCTCGAGCTCGCGCTGACACAGCTCGCGATGAGCAAGGCCGCCGAGTGGGGCTTCACGCCGATGATCCCGCCGGCCCTGGTCAACGAGCGCGCGATGGAGGGCACCGGGTTCCTCGGGCAGGCGGCCGACGACGTCTACCACCTCGAGAAGGACGGCCTCTATCTCGTCGGTACGTCCGAGGTGCCGATGGCGGCCTACCACTCCGACGAGATCCTCGACGCCGGCTCGCTGCCGCGCCGCTATGCCGCGTTCAGTCCCTGCTTCCGCCGCGAGGCGGGGTCGTACGGCAAGGACACCCGCGGGATCTTCCGCGTGCACTGGTTCGACAAGGTCGAGATGTTCGTCTACACGACGCTCGAGGAGTCCTACGCGGAGCACGAGCGCATACTCGGCTGGGAGCGCGCGTGGCTCGATGCGCTCGAGCTGCCCTACCGCGTCATCGACGTCGCCTCGGGCGACCTGGGCCTCTCAGCGATCCGCAAGTTCGACTGTGAGGCGTGGATCCCGACGCAGGGCAAGTACCGCGAGGTCTCGTCGGCGTCCAACTGCACCGAGTTCCAGAGCCGTCGGCTCGACATCCGGGTGCGCGGCGAAGAACGCATCGTGCCGGCGGCGACGCTCAACGGCACGCTGTGCGCCATGACCCGCACGATCATCGCCCTGCTTGAGAACGGTCAGCAGGAGGACGGCTCCGTACGCCTTCCTGCCGCCCTGCACCCGCTGCTGGGCGAGGTCCTGAGGCCGATCGCGTGAGGTGGCGGCCTCGGCTGATCGCGCTGGACGTTGACGGCACCATCGTCGATGGCGACAACGTCATGACCGAGGCCGTACGCTCGGCGGTCCACGCCGTGCGGAACGCCGGCATCGAGACCGTCATCGCCACCGGCCGCGGCGTGCCCGGAGTCTTGGACGCCGTCGACAACCTGCGGTTCACCGAGGGCTATGGCGTCGCGAGCAACGGCGCGGTGACGTTCCGCTACGACCCCGAGGTCGAGCTGTTGGACGTCGTGACGTTCGATGCCAGCGAGGCGGTTCGCCGGGTGCTCGAGCACATGCCCGAGGCCCTCGTCGCGGTCGAGGAGGTCGGCGTGGGCTTTCGGCTCAACAAGCCGTTCCCTGACAACGAGATCTCTGGCCAGTTCGTCGTCGAGGACGTCGAGTCGCTGATCGCCGAGCCGGTCGCCCGCGTCGTGATCCGGTCGGCAGAGCACACGCGTGACGAGTTCACCGCGATCGTCAAGGACCTTGGCCTGAGCGGCACCAACTACTACATCGGCTACTCGGCGTGGCTCGACCTCGCACCCGAGGGGGTGTCGAAGGCGTCCGGCCTGGAGTTCCTGTGCGCCAAGCTCGGCATCGACCGGTCCGAGGTGCTGGCGGTTGGTGACGGCAACAACGACCTGGAGATGATCCAGTGGGCGGGCCGTGGGGTGGCGATGGGACAGGCGCCCGTCGAGGTCCTGGACGCCGCCGATGCCATCGTTGGCACGATCGACGAGGACGGCCTGGTCGCCGAGCTCACCAAGTACGTCTGACCAGCCCGTGCCGCAAGATGTCGGCACTTGTGTACGTGATCGACGTCGATCGGCATACACAAGCGCCGACATCTTGGCGGGTCGTCTTCGAAATCAGGCGAACCAGCGGTCCCACATCACGGAGAACTGGGGTGCACGTCCGGCGTAGCCTCGGTCAACGAGGGCACGGTGGATGCGGCAGATGACGGCGCGCTTGTCGGCCAGGTCGGCCACCGTGATGACGATGATCCGCCATCCCGCCGCCTCGAGGGCCTCGCGTCTGACGAGGTCGCGTTGCCGCTGCCATGCGTCGCGCTCGTGGTGCCAGCCGTCGTACTCGACAAGCACCATCTGATGGGCGTAGACGAGGTCGCCTCGTGCCAGGAATCGCCCCGCAGAATTGACGATCACGACGTTGCATCCCGGTTCGGGGAGCCTGGCGAAGACCACCATCAGGCGGATGAGTGTCTCCATCGGTGACTCGGCGCCCGCACGTACGTATCCGAGGACGCGACGGACCCGGCGCACACCGTCGAGGTGCGACGAGACGGCGTATGCCGCCAGTCGCTCGACCGTTGTGTGTCCCCGATGGATCATCCAGTCACAGGCCTGGACCAGCTGGACGAGGCTGACCTTGGTGGCGATGTCGACGAGTGTGCGCTCGGGGCTGGTCACCGGGAGGCCGTCGACGCGCGCGCACTCGATGTGTCGCTTGCGTTGGTGCGGCCGGACGCCTTGGTGCCGAGTATGCGTTGCGGTGCGGGTCGAGACATGCAACGGCCAGGGATCGCCGATCTCCAGGCCGTAGACGCGCAGCGCAGTGAGGTGACTCAAGACCGCGTCCGAGGGCGACACCAACAGCACTGCTCGGCACCAGATCGACAGGTTCAGCTCGACCGAGGCGAGTGCATAGACGCCTCGGAACAACCGGCGAAATCGCGGATGACGCAGCATGGCATCGCTGATGCCGGAATCTCTGGCACTGGCACGGGTGAACGGCTGGGCAAGAGGCATGCCTCGATCGTGGAGTGGACACCGGACCTCGGGGCTGCGAACCATCTCCCGTGTGGACACACGTGCTGGCCCAGAAAGCCTGGGGACGCCGCAAGATGTCGGCACTTGTGTACGCGTTCGACGTCGATCGCCATACACAAGTGCCGACATCTTGGCGGAGCCAGTGTCTGCGTCAGCCCTTCACGAAGCTGAGCCGGACTTCGCGGTCGGGGTTGTCGACATTCGTGTCGACGAGGCACACCGACTGCCACGTGCCGAGCTGGAGTCGACCGCCCAGCACCGGCACCGTCATCGATGGCGCGACGAACGCGGGGACGACGTGGTCGCGGCCGTGCCCCGGTGTCCCGTGCTGGTGGACCCACCGGTCGTCGCGGGGCAGCAGGTCGTCGAGCGCCGTCAGCAGGTCGCCATCGCTCCCGGCGCCGGTCTCGATGATCGCGACGCCCGCTGTCGCATGCGGGACGAACACGTGCAGCAGACCGCCCTGCTCATCGCGGACGAACTCGTCGCACATCGAGGTCAGGTCGTGGACGACGGAGCGCCCACCCGTACGAACCGAGAACACCTCACTACGCATACGACGATCGTTGCATGCACCTCAACCGCCGCGAGGTCAGGCGGACTTGCTGGTCTCCAGCTCGTCGAAGACGTCGAGGACGGCGTCGACCGTGGGCAGGCGCCGCACCGAAGCAGGGGCCAGTGCGGCTTCGCGCTTCTGCTCACGCGCGCGACGCAGGTGTCGCTTGATCGTCGAGGTCGAGCACCCGAGCCGCTCCGCGAGCTGGTGGCAGGTGTCCTTGGGGTATGCCTGACGCGCCGTCATGACTGCCTCGTGGCTCACCGGTCCGCTGCCGACGCGGGCAGCACCGTAGACCACAGTCGCGGGCTGGTGGATCTCGATGCCGAGCCGGCGACGGATCGCCAGCCGATCCCTCTCGGTCGTACAGGCGACGTAGCCCGAGACATCCATCTCGACGACCGCCCGATAGAGACAGTCGACCATCAGGGGGCAGCCAGCGCACTGACGGTGCGCGGTCGCTCGTTTGACTGTCAGGGTCTGCCACTCGGCGGCGGTGATGTCGGTCCGCGACGGTGGTGAGTCCAACAGGTCGTCCAGATAGACCTCCGGCTCGAATGCGCACGGAGGTGTCGTCGTGTCATCCACGATGGTCATGGGCTCCCTCTTCCCATGCGAGCCGAGGCGGCGACACTCCTGCGCCGTACTCAGTTCACATCGTGGTCAACCTTAGAGGTACAAGCCCCCTGAGCCGTCGTTTTCTGACGACGTTTCCGAATCTTCACCTTTGGTGTCGTTTGGACCCGGTAGAGCCAGTCTCATGTTTTGGAACTGCGCCTGAGCCTGCACCTGCTGGGCATACAGCGCGGCCTGGATGCCGTGGAAGAGGCCTTCGAGCCAGCCGACGAGCTGGGCCTGGGCGATGCGGAGCTCGCCCTCGCTGGGCGTCTCGCCGTCGAACGGCAGGCTCAAGCGCTCGAGCTCCTCGATCAGCTCAGGCGCGAGGCCGTCCTCGAGCTCCTTGATCGACTGGAGGTGGATGTCGCGCAGCCGTACGCGGCTGGCCTCGTCGAGTGGGGCCGCCTTGACCTCTTCGAGGAGCTGGCGAATCATCCCGCCGATGCGCATCACCTTGGCGGGTTGCTCGACCAGGTCGCCCAGCGACGTGCCGGGCGAGGGTGGAGCGACGGCGTTGCCATCGGGGCCGATGATCTCCGGCGGTTGCTCAGTCATTCGACCAGCCTAGCCAGCAAGGTCAGAGGGTGAGCAGGACCTTGCCGATGTGGCTCGACTCCTCGAGCACCTGGTGCGCCTGGCGTACGTCCTCGAGTGCGTAGGTCGCGTGGGTGATGGGCCGCACGGTGCCGTCGGAGATCAGCGGCCAGACCTGCGCGACCATGGCACGGACGATCGCCGCCTTCTCGGTCGACGGCCGCGCCCGAAGGGTCGTCGCCATGACGGCGGCGCGCTTGGACATCAGCGCGCCGAGGTTGAGCTCGGCCTTGACGCCGCCCTGCAGTCCGATCACGACGAGGCGCCCGGCGGTGGAGAGCACCGAGACGTTGGCGTCGAGGTACTTCGCGCCGATGATGTCGAGGATCACGTCGGCAGTCACCCCCGCCGCCTTCATCTCGGCCGCGAAGTCCTGCTGCTTGTAGTCGATCGCCACGTCGGCGCCCAGCTCACGGCAGAACTCGGCCTTCTCCGGCGAGCCGACCGTGACGATCACGCGGGCGTCGAACGCCTTGCCCAGCTGGATCGCCATCGTGCCGATGCCGCTGCCACCGCCGTGGACGAGCAGCGTCTCGCCAGGCTGCAGCTTGCCCATCATGAAGACGTTCGACCACACGGTCGCGGCGACCTCCATGAGTCCGCCGGCGTCGACCAAGGAGATGCCCAGTGGCACCGTGGCGACCTGGCCGGCCGGCACCACGACGTACTCGGCATAGCCGCCACCGGCCAGCAGGGCGCACACGTGCGTGCCCGGCGGCAGGTCGGTGACCCCCTCGCCGACGGCGACGATGTCACCGGAGCACTCGAGTCCCAGGACGTCGGTGACGCCTGGCGGTGGCGGGTAGAAGCCCTGGCGTTGCAGCAGGTCTGAGCGGTTGAGGCCGGCCGCGGCAACGCGGATCAGGACCTCACCGGGACCGGGCTCGGGCTGCGGAAGGTCGACGACCTCGAGGGCTTCGACGCCTCCCGGGTTGGGAGCGATGACGGCGCGCATCTCCGCAGGCTAGCGGCCCTCCCCCACGTTTGCTCCCCACGTCCTAGCATTTGCCTCATGAGCCGGGTCGACGTGCGCTTCGCTTCGGGGCCGGGATGGTGCGCCGGCTGGTGGTACGAACCCCCGTCCGCCGCGATCCCAGGTCCGGTCGTGATCATGGCGCACGGCCTGGGGGCTGTGAAGGAGATGCGCCTCGATGCGTACGCCGAGCGGTTCGCCGCGGAGGGCTATCGCGTCCTGGTGTTCGACTACCGCCACTTCGGCGGGAGCGATGGGGAGCCCCGCGGCCTGCTCGACATCCAGCGCCAGCTCGACGACTGGGCCGCCGCGATGCACCACGTACGGTCGCTGCCCCAGGTCGATCGCCGGCGGATTGTCCTGTGGGGCACGTCGTTCGGCGGCGGCCATGTCATCGAGGCCGCCAGCCGTGACGGCGATGTTGCCGGAGTCATCTCGCAAGGGCCGTTCACCGACGGGTTCGCGTCGCTGCGGACGGTGGGACCTTTCAGCCTGATCCGGATGACGGTCCTTGGCGTGCGCGATGCGTTGCGGGGGCTGCGCGGACGGCCTCCTGTATGGGTGGCTTTGGTCGGTCGGCGCGGTGAGGCCGCCCTGATGACGACCCCGGACGCGTACGACGGCTACATGGCGCTGCTCCCCGAGGGATATGTCCACCCCAACAAGGTCGCGGCGCGGGTCGGCCTGCGGATCCCGTTCTACTACCCGGGTCGGGCCGCCGCGACGCTGGAATGTCCGGCGCTGTTCTGTGTCGCGATGAAGGACAGCGTCGCCCCTTCGCGATCGACGATCTGGCACGTCCGCAAGGCTCGCAAGGGCCGGATCAAGCGCTACCGCACGGGCCACTTCGACCTCTACCTCGAGCCCTGGTTCGACGAGGTGGTCACCGACCAGATCGAGTTCCTGCGCGACTTGTGACGGTACGCACCGTTCGGACGCGCGTACGCGTGCACATCGTCACACATCGTGGGCAGGTGGGCCTCGTGCACCATCTCGCCCCGCTCTCAGGGCCCACCTGCGAGGATGGAAGCTATGCGTGTCGCAGTGGTCCAGCTCGTCTCGGCGACCGACTCGGCCACCAATCGTGAAGACATCCGGTCTCGAATTGCAGCGCTGAGCAGCGCTGACGAGCTCGACCTCGTGGTCCTGCCCGAGGCGGCGATGCACGACTTCGGGTCGGCCGACCACGATCTCGCCGCCGTTGCCGAGCCGCTCGACGGGCCGTTCGTGCAGTTCCTCGGCCAGGAGGCGCAACGACTCGGGGCGACGATCGTGGCCGGGATGTTCGAACGTACCGACGGCCTGCCGTTCAACACCCTCGTGGCCGTCGGTCCGGATGGCGCGCTGCGTCAGACGTACCGGAAGATCCACCTCTACGACTCGTTCGGCTACAAGGAGTCCGACCGGCTCCGCGCCGGCGACATCACCCCTGTCGTGCTCGACATCGCGGGTACGCCAACCGGTCTCATGACCTGTTACGACCTCCGCTTCCCCGAGCAGGCGAGGGCGCTCGTCGATGCGGGCGCCGAGGCGATCGTGATCCCCGCCGCGTGGGTCGCCGGCGACCTCAAGCTCGACCACTGGCGCACGCTGCTGTCGGCGCGAGCGATCGAGAACACCGTGTACGTCGTGGCTGCTGCACAAGGTGGTGACCGATACACCGGCCACTCCTTGGTTGTCGATCCGTGGGGCTCTATCGTGGGCGAGGCGGATCTGGCCCCCGAGACCATCCGCGCCACCCTCGACCCCGAGGTTGTGGCGCGCGCACGGGAGGTCAACCCGTCGCTGGCCAATCGAAGGATCCGTACACAGTCATGAGCCGTGCCCCCAAGGGTGGACGTCGTCGCCTCGACGCATCCGTACCCCCGGAGTACGACCTCCCGACCCGTGAGCCACGCCTCGACTCGCCGCGGGCCGCACAGTTCGTCATGGTGCTGGTGTTCCTCGGCTGGCTCGCCGGCACGGCTGGTGCGGCCACATCGATCGCCGCCGTCGACACGCCCGCGTCGATCGTGCGGCCGTCCGCCGCCCTGCTGATGGTCGTCTTCGCGATCGGCCTGACTCATCGCGGTGGCGGCCACATGCGCATCTGGCTGCCGATGACGGCAGCGCTGGGTGTCGCTGCCGTGACGGTCGAGACCAACATTCTGCTCACCTCCGCGGCGGCGGTCACTGCCGTGCTGTCGTCGGTTTGGGCGGTGCTCGTCACGCGCCCGGTGACCACAGCCATCGGCGCGACCCGTGAGTTCGCCCTTGCGTTGCTGGTGGCGCTGAGTGGCACGGTCGGCGTCGCCGCGTGGAACGCGCCGGTCGACTACCAGCGCTTCAACCTCATCGTCCTCACGGCCTCGCTCGCCCTGGCCATCACGCTGGTGTGGAACCTGGGCGCCGGCCTCCACGGCCTGGGCCGGCAGAACCTCGCGATCCTGCTGGGCGTCGCCGGCCTCGTGATGCTGGTCATCGCCTACAGCAGCTTCGTGCGTACACATGGCTCTCAGTCGCTGGTGCAGGGGTTCAGTGAGCTCGTCATCTGGACCCGCCGTACGTTCCACGGTGCCCCACGACCCATCGAGGTGTTGATCGGGTTCCCGGCGCTCATCGTCGGTGTCTCGCTGCGCTCCAAGCGGCGCGAGGGCTGGTGGATCCTGGTGTTCGCGGTGATCGGCACGGCGGTGTTGACGACGTCCCTCGTCTCGCCCGGCGCGTACCCGAAATACATCGGTCTCTCCACGCTCTACTCCAGTGTGTTCGGGCTGATCGTGGGCCTCGTGCTGCGGCGTCAGTTCATGAAGGAACCCTCCTCGCGGGCAGCCCGAGCCATCGCGCCGGTCGTACGCGTCGAACCTCCCCGCTTCGCCGCGCTCAAGTAGTGCGATAATCATTCGCGGCGCAGCGCCTTGGTGCTGCCACCCAGGAGGGGTGCCGGAGCGGCCGATCGGAAGCGCCTTGAAAGCGCTCGCTGGCAGCAATGTCAGCCGCGGGTTCGAATCCCGCCCCCTCTGCTTGACGAACTATCGACTTGACCGCAGATTCGTGCTGCTCGCCGTCGGCACCAACGTGATGGTGGCGGGCGTGGCTGTTGCCCTCGGCTTCTTCCTGTCATCCGTGGCGGCGCTGGCGTGGATCTTCGGCATTCTGACCGTTGTGGCGCTGCTCAATGCCGTGCGGGTGTTCGTCTTCCCGCCTGTCGTGGCGCGTACGGACCCGGGCGGGCTGCGGGTCGGCGGTCCGCTCACGGTCAAGCCGATCCGGGTGCCCTGGCTCGACATCGAGGACGTCACGACCGAAGGCGGCCGGCTGTTCGTCGACCGTGGCAACGACGAGGTCCTCGGCTTCCCATTGGTGTATGTCGGCCGGCGTGCGCCGCAGCTGCTGCGCGACATCTACGACCGGCTCAACGCCGCCAACGGCTACCGCCGCTTCAACCCGAGCTGACGAGGTTCTGCCCGATTCGTCGGACTGGAGGGGCGGTCGGTATCCTGTTCCGGTTGCCGGTTTCGATCGGCGGCGGGGAGGTGTCGCATAGTGGCCTAGTGCGCCCGCCTGCTAAGCGGGTTGAGGTTTAAACCTCTCGCGAGTTCAAATCTCGCCACCTCCGCTGCCACGCAACAAGCAGCACCAAAATGACCAGTCGCTAGCGCGGCTGGTCATTTTGCGTGGTGAGAACAGAGGAGCTCGCTCCGCAAGTGAGCCGAAAGACAGACCCGGGGAAGGCCGCAAGCCAACAGGCTCGCCAGGAGCTCGCTCCGCAAGTGAGCCGAAAGACAGACCCGGGGAAGGCCGCAAGCCAACAGGCTCGCCAGGAGCTCGCTCCGCAAGTGAGCCGAAAGACAGACCCGGGAAAGGCCGCAAGCCAACAGGCTCGCCAGGACCTCGCTCCGCAAGTGATCCGAAAGACAGACCTCAGGCCCTCAGTATCGCTCTCTCGTGCCCGCCAGTGCCCTTGGGACGCCGCTGCGCCACAGCAGGACCAAAGCGGCTCCCAAAGCTGCACCGGCAGTGTTGGCCACGATGTCATTCCACGTAGCGGTGCGTCCCGGTCGTGCGACATCCTGCATGATCTCGATGGCACCTGACACTGCGACACCCAGGAGCACGGCGTGGATCCATCGCGACCGCGACGACCAGGTCATGGCGATCACGCCCAGCGGCACGAACAGGGCCACGTTGGCCGTGAACTCCACGAGGCGATAGGTCTCGATCCACGTGAGGTCGAAATGGCGGGTCAACCACTGCACCGGCGCCCACTTGACCACATCGAAGTTCTGGTCGACATGGGTCGGCCACAACCCGATCAGCAGGAGAGCCAACCCATAGAGCCCCACCCAGAGCAGCGTCTTGCGTGGGTGACGGGGCATCCGTCAAGGGTAGTTGCGCCTTGGCGGCCGTCGTGCGGTCAGCGTCGCAGATCACACAACGACACCGGTGGCCCGGCCGTACGCCTAGGATCGGTGCGTGAACAGATCGGTCGCTCGGGTGCTCGTGGGGGCGTTCGTCCTGCTCGACGTGGCGTTGGTCGTCGGCGTGATGCAGCATGTCAACCGAACGCCGCCCGCCTCGGCCGATCTCCCCAAGGTCACAGCGACCCCATCCAAGACGGCCAAGCCCGCCGGGGGCCAAGAGAAGTACAGGTTCAGACCGGAGCGTTCGTCAGTGATCTCGCTGGCCAATGACGAGACGCTCATGTATGCCTCTCGAGGGCAGTGTGACGGTGACGCGAGTGCCAAGCTCGTGGTGTCTGGCAACGGCGGGGCGTCGACCTCCAACGCGGACACCGGGCTCAAGGAGATCCTCGCTGTTCGCGCGGTGTCACGTAGCGAGCTCCGCGTCGTGGGTGCCGGCGCAGACTGCGTTGTGAAGCGGCTGACTTCTTCTGACGGCGGCGACACGTGGAACACCGATCTGGAGGACGACATCTGGTATCCGTCGCTCGACAACGATCAGTCGATCGTCTCCCCCAGGGGCACCAGCAAGGCCGGGTGCACGGTGACGAGCCTCAGTCAGGTCACCGACGACTTTGCCCGCGTCACCTGCAGTGATGGGACGATTCGCGGGACCGGCGACGGCAAGAAGTGGCTCAAGCTGGGTCGCCTCGACAACGTGCGCGTCGCCTCGTTCACGACCTTCAACGCCGGGTATGCGCTTGCGGTCTATCAAGGCTGCGCAGCCCAGGAGTTCACGACGCGCGACGGCGGGCGCACCTGGGCCCCCGGAGGCTGCATCAGCGGCGAGCCCGCTCAGGCGATCGGTGCGAATGACACCGGTCTGCTCGCGATCGTCAAGTCCCAGCTCTATGCCAGCGACAACGGCGGCAAGCGCTGGGCGCAGCCCTGAGCGGGTCAGCGACAGGAGCTGCGGACTGTCACGCCGTTGGGGGTCGACCGGATGCCCGGAGTGCGGGACAGCACGACGTCGCCGCGTTGGTCCTTTGCGGTGACGATCGTGGCCTCGACCGTGACCTTGGCCCCGGGCTTGAGCGAGAACGATGCGAAGTTGACCGGCCGGCTCATGAAGGTGAGGCCGTTGTTGGGCCGGAACTTGCCGTTGAGGGTGAACGCCACGAACCGTCCGCCGGTGGGCGCGAACGTCCGGGTGTCGAGCACCATGGTCCCCTGCGGGCCGCTGAAGCCATCGCCGGTGATGTAGTCGGGAAGCTCGCTGGCGTCCGCCGGTGCCGTCGAGGTGTAGGTCGTGGTCAGCTGGATCGTCTGCACACCGGCGGCCGAGCACCGCACCGATCGCGCCGAGGCGTCGACGTCGAGGTAGTACTGCATCTTGGACGCCGTGGAGTCGTTCATGTAGACCCCGACCTGTGGGTTGGCGGTCTTGCCGGCGGGGAACGCCCCGGAGATCTTGGTCGGCGCGAGCTCGGCCTGCTCGGCCTTGTGGGCCGACCACAGCAGCACCCGGTGCTCGTCGGCGGACTTGGCGAGCTGCTCCAGGACCGTGCGGGAGTCGCCCTTGCCCTGCGTCACGGCGTCGAAGATCCGCTTGGCCGAGTCGGCGAAGAACGCGTCCTGCAGCAGTGGGTTCGGATAGCGGGCGTAGACGTCGTTGAGCAGGATGTCGACGGCGTTGTCGCTGGTCAAGGTGGTGCCAGCGGCGGCCTTGATCGGGCCCGTGCCCTTGAGCAGGAAGCTCAGCGCGACCGGGTCGATCGACAACACTCCGTCGACCTTGACGCCGTACTTGTCGTTGATCATCGCGCGGGCGATCCCGGCGGTCCGTGGGAAGTCGGGGGTGAAGTTGATGTCGCGGAAGTCCTTGGCCATCAGCTGGCCATACACGCTGCGCTCTTCCCGGGTGAGCTTGACGAACGGATCTGCGTACTGCGGGATGTCGGTGCCCGCTGAACCCTGCTTGGTGAACGAGAGCTTGCCCTTGTCGGCCTTGAGAATCGCGAACGCGCCGGGGAGCCCGCCGGTGGAGCGCACTTCGGCGTTGTTCTGGAAGATCAGCAGATACGTGCGCTTCTTGTCGATGCCGAGCATCTCGGGCGCGAGCCGCATGGCCTGGGCGGCCGACGAGGCGGCGGACTGGGCGCTGGTGATCTTGTCGGTGAGATCGGCGGTCGGCGACTTGAGGGGCCCGATCAGGTCATCGGTGTTGATGTCGAGGATCTTGTTGCGGTTGGCCGTCAGCACCTGACTGGCCGTCGTGACGGAGGGTGCGAGCTCTTGCAGCTTCGCGAGGTTGAAGCGGCCGTTCTTGGGCTTGAACACGTCGGCGTCCAACGACGAAGAGACCTTGACCACCGGGGGAATGCCGCGCTGAGCGACGTCGTCGAGACTGGTCGAGATCACCTGGACGGCGTCGACGCTCTCGCCGATGAACGGCACCTTGGACAACCCGGTCCAGAGCGGTCCGTCGGTGTTGGCGCGGGCCGTACTCGTCGACTGTTGGAGGGCAGCGAGGGTGGTCTCGGCGGCCTTGGTGTCGCCGTCGGTGATCTGCTCCTGCAGCGTCTTGGCCTGCTCCGCAGCGTCGTCCAGCGCTGTCTTGGCGGTTGACGCCTCCCGAGCGAGCACGACGCCCAGAATCAGCACGATGAGGGTCGAGAAGCCGAGCACCCACACGAGCGGACGAGACCTGAGACGTCGCTTCGGCTTGATGGGCGTGCGCCTCGAGCGACGACCTGGGGGCATGCGGATCATCCTAGGGAGGAGAAGTTCACGAGGACGTGCGGGTGGCAGCGCTCACCGGCCGGACATGGATCCGCCACCGACCCGTTGCTCCGAAGAGCTTCGAGCCGGTGGCGGATGAGTACGACTTGGTTGCGATCAGGCGGTCTTGCGGCGGCGAGCCGCGAAGGTGACGCCCGCGCCGGCCACGACGAGTCCCGCGCCGAGCGCCAGCAGCGTGAAGTTGCTGCCGCCGGTGTTGGGCAGGGGGCCCGACTCGTCGGTGTCGTCATCGATCGCCGCCGTCGCCCACCACGATCTGGACGCTGTAGGAGTCGGTCTGCGGGACCGCGAGCAGCGTGTCCGAGCTGTCGTCGGCAGTCGGGCTGAACACGGCAGGCGTGACGGCAGTGGAACTTGATGCCGGAGCGCTCGACTCGTTGACGACCTCGGGATCCCACGTGCAATGGGCGGTGATGGTGAAGGTGCCATCTTCGTCGGGCGCCGTCAGCGTGACGGTGTATGTCGTACCGGATCCGCCGGGAGCGGACTGGCCCTCGAAATCATCAAGGGACCAGTCGCAGTTGACGCTGCCGGAGTCGAAGGTCACGGTGAACTCTTCACCGGGTGCGACACCGCTGGGGACGTCGGCCGAGAAGGGCGGAGGTGCATAGGCAGCGTTGGCGGCCGGAGCAGCGAAAATGCTCAGCAGCGCGGCGGCAAGGGCGGCAAAAGCCACGCGGGACTTGAACATGGGCGATTCTCCAGGGTCTATAGAAGGCTCTGACGGTCGGCGGTGATCTCAGAGTTGCTATGTGAACGCTACAGCATTTCTGCCTCACGCATACACCATGTCGCGAATGACCCACGGTATTAACACGCTGTTGATCAGGTGCCGCGGCGCGTTCCGCGGCCGGACCGCTTGCTCTGGCGTCCGCGTGCAGGCGTTGGAATGAGTGACGTTTTCGGGCTCGTAGCCGTACCCGTATCCGTAGCCGTACTCGCCTGAACCCTTGGCCGGCGTCATGTTGAAGATGACCCCCGCAGGCTCCGCGCCGACCGAGGTCAGGCGGTCAGCGGCCGCTCGCACCTGGTCCGCGGTCGTCTTGCCGTGACGCACCACCAGGATCGCGCCGTCGGCCTGACTGGCCAGCAGGGCGGCGTCGGTGACCGGCAGGAGCGGCGGGGCGTCGATGAGCACGATGTCGTAGTCTTCGCGCAGCTCCTTGAGGATCGTCGTCATCGACGTGAGACTTGAGCAGCTCCGCCGGGTTGGGCGGGGTGCGTCCGCTGCTCAGCACGTCGAGCCCGATGTGCTTTGACGACGGCTGCATGGCGTCGTGCAGTGACACCCGCCCGACGAGCACCGTGGTGAGTCCGACGGCGCCCTCGAGGTTGAGGTACTGGCTGATCTTGGGCCGTCGAAGGTCGGCCTCGATCAACGCGACGCGCTCGCCGCCTTCGGCCAGCACCATCGCGAGATTGGTCGCGGTGGTGGTCTTGCCCTCCTCGGGCAACGAGCTGGTGATGACGAAGACCTTGCGTTCCTGGTCGGGGTCGATGAATTGCAGGTTGGTGCGCAAGCACGCGGAAGCCCTCGACTCGGGGGGCATACGAGCCGAGATCGTCGATCAGAGGGTCGCGGGCGGCGGACTTGTCGTACGCGATGGATCCGAGGATCGGGGCGTCGATCAAGCTCTCGAGCTGGGTCATCGACTTCACGCTGGTGTCGAGGGTCTCGCGCAGGACCGCGATCCCCACCCCGAGCAGAACGCCCAGGATGAGTCCGAGGGCGATGTTTCGCTTCGGCCGTGGGCGAGACCGGGCTGGTCGGCTCCGAGCCCGGATCAACGACCGTCGCCTTGATGGTCGCCTCGTCCTTGCCGGGCGGCGTCTCCAGCTCAGCGACGAAGGACACGAACTGGTCGGCGACCGCGTCGACCAGCATCTTGGCTCGTTCGGGAGAAGGATCGGTGACGGTGACCGTCAGGATGACCGTGTCGAGCTTGGAGCTCGCCGAAATCTGGCTCGCCAGATCCTTCGGCGACTCGTCCAGCTTGAGATCATCGACGACCCGCTGGGCGATCTGCTGACCGGTCAGCAGATCGGCGTATGACTTCACGCGCTGGAGGGAGAACTGCCCGCCTTGGTTCGCCTGCGCGTCATCGGAGGCTCCTGAAGTCGAGACGAACAGGCGCGACGACGACGCATACTGCGGGGTTGAGTTCCAGGTGAACAGCGCCGCCAGCGCGATCATCCCGAGCGTGCAAGCTGATGAGAACCCACCGGACCCTGACGGTCACGTAGTCACGGCGCAGGTCCCTCCGGCCGATGGTTTGTCGCTGCTCCGGCCACTGATCTCTGGCCTCGGGAATGTGTCGCACGGGGATGTGATCGGCGGGTGTGACGGATCGTTGGGCCGAGGACCTCGATCGGATGGCGACTGTTGCTTCTTGAGTGATCGTGTCTGACGCGCTTAAAGCCGAGTAGTGCTCGCTGCGGTCGCGAATGGAATCGCGCAGCGCACGGAGACGATCGCTGCGACGTAGGAAGCGGCGAGGAGACGCTCGAACTCTGTAAAGGATTTCCACGTCGTGGCCCATCATTTCCGACGTCTTGTGAGCGAGTCTTACTCGGTTCCCGAAGGTGCTTCGAATGGCCGATCGATAGGTGGTTGCGTACGGCGCAGTAGCAAAGAAGACCTTGTTCAGCCCAACTGCAAATGGCTCCAGTACGCCGCCCGCATCCAAGTATCGGATCGTGCCAACTGCCACCCCAGGCCATTGCGAGTTGAAGACATCGTCGGCGATCACGATGCCGCCCTCTGCCAACGACCCCTCGGCGGTCTGCATGTCTTTGCGGACAATCTCTTCAGTGTGACCCCCGTCAACGCTGAACAGACGAATTGGTGAGCCAGCCAGAGCTTTCACTTGGTCGCCTGAAAGATCAGTCGAGTCACCTTGGTGAGTGACAACCCGAGTGTTGTCGGCCCAGCGGCTGAGGTTGGACTCGAACTTTCTGAAGTTGCCTCGACCGGATTTGTCGATGTTCAGGTCCTGGTCCTCGAACAAGTCAATTGCGAGCGAAGTCTCGGCGTCTTGGCGAAGTAGGTGAAGACCGATAAAGAGCTTCCCGTGGTGCACGCCGATCTCAGCAACTGACCCGCGAATTTCTTGCTGCCGCTGCGCAGCGTCCAGGACCTTCAAGATGTCGAGTACTTCGGGATGCATCCAGCCTTCGACAAACCGGTGCCCAGCGCGTCGGTAGTTTGAGAACGCTCGTGTCATGGGCATCACCAGTCATCTCCTGCACGGGTCCACCTCGCGCGGCCTGTTCGGCACAAAGGATGGGCTGCGAAAGCCCAATCGCCCAACGTGCATGTTCCCATGCACTAGCGCGACTAGCATTGAGCGGTGGGCTTGGACCAGCGCGATCCATGGCGTCCGTTGCGGGGTGCCAGATTGGGCTGCAACGGACGCACTGGTTAGTCGGGGTGGAATCGCCCACCGAGCACTCCGATCAACTCCAGCGACTTCCCGCAGAATGCCCTAGTGGATTTGGATTCCAATTTGTCTCGGACGGTGGAAGCACGTGCCGATGCAGTAGTGCGCCGCCTCGGTCCATTGGGTAGCGCGACTTTCCTTGCCGGCATCACGCAACTGCTGGGGTTGGGGCAGATTGCGCTCATGCTCTGGCCAACTGGTGCCAGCCAAGCATCCAACGCCTATTTTCTTATGGCAACCTGGACTCAGCTTCCCGTACAAGTGATCCTCCTTGGCCTCATGTACCCGGTATGGCTCAGAGGGGTCGGGCTCGCGAGGAAGCAATCCCGGGGTTGGATCGTCGCAACTCCCTTGATGTCAGCTGTCGCAGCGCTGATTGCTGCTCTGTTTTTCTATGGACTATCTGGCGACTACCCGATGCTGACCGTCCATGCATTCCTTTTCGGGGTCATCGGCTTGCTTTCGACCATCGCCTGGGCGGGTGCGATAAAGCTTTCCTCTGAGGGCAAGCCTGGCTGGCTTGCTTCGGTAACACTGGCCGCGAACCTATTGGCTTGCGTGTGCCTGGTTGTGTTCAATCCGAGCACTTCCGGTGGGCGAGTTAGCGCGCTACTTGCAGGCCAGGTAGCGGGCTGGGTCGTCGGCATCACGGTTCTTACGGCGCGGAATCGCGGCGTTTACCAGAAAATTTGGTCAGCCAATAGTTCGCCAGGCGACGCCATCCCTACTGGGTCGGACCGCGCCAACTATTGGTATCTGGTTCAGGCCTCGGCAGGCTACGGATCAATCCTCACCATCCAAACTCAGACGGCGGCGTTACCATCGACGGCCCTCTCGACGTTGGGTGTCTTCACGCGCGTCCTTGCCGGTCTGAGCGCTCTCACCACCAATGCGATTCTTCCCCAGGCTCGTCCACTCGCGGTCTGTGAACTCGTCGGCGGTATATCGCTATCTCCGAGTCTCGTCCGGTGCGACTTTGGCGTTAGCCTTGATCTTGCTGACAGTGGGCGTCTCGGATCTCATCCCAGGGTCGCTCGCCTTGATGGTCATTCCGGGTTGGTTCGCTGCGATATCGCTCAATGTGCCACCGTGAAACGTGTGGCTGTGCGGGAACTTCCTCCAAGAGTCGCTTGGATATCCACCACGGCCAATCTCGCGATGCCCATCGTGGTCGTCGCTGTCGCGGCATTTGGTCACCTGTCGATCGGGCTCGTCCTCGGCCCTGCGGTTGCATTGGACCTGCTTCCCGGGCGTTGCGTTGGCCATTATCCTTAAGCAACTGAGGATCGCTCTTGTCTCGTCTTTGATAGCAGTCGGTTGTGTTGGCGTGGGTGTATTTGCCATTGGGGTCTGGGAATCGGGTCGGGGGAGCATTGCCGTGATGACCTGGGTCGGGATTGGCAAGGGTTTGGTTCGATGGGTACTTCGAATTGTGAGGTCGGGGGTTGTTTATCCCCTCCTGCGTCGGTTGGGTTCGGCGAGGAAGGTGGGCAACTGGCTCCGTGTACGAGCGTTGCGTCCCGGGGGCATCTCAATTGGTGAGCGAGTTCGGGTGGGCTCGAACATAGAGCTTGAAGCCGACAACGTTGTGCTGGGCAGTGACTCGGTTGTCGGCGACAACGTCGCGTTCCATGGACTGGCGCACATTCACGTCTCCCCGAACTCGATCTTGCGCGCACACTCGTCGATCGGCGACGTGCGCATTTCTACCGGCGGAAGTGGTTTCGCAATTCACTATCCAGTGACGGCGACTGGGGAGGCCGGCCATGGCGCAAATTAAGTTGCTTGGCGGATGGGGATACAACAACCTCGGTGACGAGGCCATCTTGGCGGGCTATCTCGAAACCTTGTCTGACGTTACCGATCTGCACGTCACTTCAGTTGATCCACAACGCACACTGCAGGCGCAGCGCAAGGCTTGGCGGATCTCGCAGGAAGGATCCACGTCAAGTGTTCGCGTAGATGCAGGAATTCTGTGCGGCGGAGGTTATCTCAACGGTAGCTGGATCCCGGAGATCCTTTGGAAACTTCGACGCCTCCAAAAGGACCGACACCGTTGTGAAAACTTTGTCGTTCACGCTGTCGAGGTGCGGGGGCTGGCCGGGAGCCCACGGCCGCGTCCAAGGTCTCGCGACTATTCGCTGATTCGAAGTCTTCAGTCCGGGATCTCGAGTCGCAACGCGAAATGGGAGCTCTGGGTGCTGATGGGGCTTCGGTCGTTCCAGACGCCATTTCGTTGCTTTATCCCTACCTAGACCGTACCTCAAGCCAGTGCCGGAGCTGAAGGGCAAGGTCCTTCTCAACCTTCTCGACATCACCAAACGTCCAGATCGTGGTGAGTTCGAACTGGATCTCGACGGATTTGTCCCCTTCGTCGAAGACCTGGTTCGTCTCCTCGGAGACCAGGCGGTTGGCCTGATCATCGGTGACGGAGACTACAAGTTCCTTCGACAGTTCAAGAGCCTGGCGTTAGTCGCTCCGACGACTGTTGAGCAATTGGTTTCGGGCCTCGCTGCGGCCTCCGCTGGCGTGAGCGTACGCATGCATCCCGCGCTCATCTCCACTGCTTTGGGAACCCCAGTCCTCTCAGTTCCGTACTGCGGCAAGGTCACTCCGACGCTCTCGGAGATCGGCGTGGAGAACTCCATCCTGCGGCACCTTTCGGCGGAACGAGCTATGGCCGAGCTCAGCTCTGCGCCTGACTACAGCCCCGAATGGGCCCGCGCGAACTCGTTCAGCCGCAACTGGTTGACGGGGGCTCTAGGCGTAGGCGGGTAGGGCCACTATCCCGATCGCCTGAGGACGCGAGGATTGTGGATCCGCACACGTTTCGCGGGCGTTCGGTCCTGAAGCCACGCGGACACCGCTGCCCCGACAATTGCGTACCAAACGGGGCCCAAGGTGTCCCCAGAATGCAGCGACAGAATGAGCCCGATCAGAAGAGTCGTGCTGAGAAGGACTCCGAGTTGGAAGTCTGATCGCAAGACCCTGACAGCGAGAACGAGTAGCGCGGCGAAGAGCGCCAGTCCCAAGTAGCCGAACATGATGCCAAGGTGGACCAGCTACGAAATGGGCCCCTGTCCGGGAGAGGTCGACCACTTCGAAATTCGACTTGGCAAATTCCCATACTCCAACTGGCAGATCGCCAATTCCAATCCCGAGGGGATTGGCTGCCAAGATGGAAGGAAGAGTCGCGTACAAGGCAAACCGGTAGCCATCGCTGTAGTCACGCCCCGATATATCGTTGATCGTCGTCGACCACACGTTGGTCGATAGGTAGGCCAGCGTAAGCAGGGCGACGGCCAGCCCCCAGAGCGTCGACGTCTGATGGTTTCTCAGCCAGGCGCGAATGCCAGGTACCAGACCAGCAGACGGACACAAGGATGCCCGTAGCAGTCGGTCCGAGACTGCCCGTCGACCAACAGCCGACGATCAGGACGACAGCAACGAGCAACCTGTACTTGTTGATCTGGGACAGGGCGAGGGGTATTGCTATGCAGATGAGTGTTCCGAGCACCAGTACATGCTCCGCTCCGGCCAGGCCACGGAACTGGCCGTCACGCGTCACGCGGTTGAAGTACTCAGTCCGACCGAAGAGCGACCGGCCGAGAAAATGTTCTGCAGTCGCTAGGAAGCTGCTGAGGATCGCGAACCCGACGTAACAGTAGAGGTACGCGTTTCGACTGGACGACCTGTAGATGCACGATCCGACCACGGCAAACAACGGCACCAAGATCGCTCCGCGCATAGATGCGCGCCCAGGCCATGCACCAATCGGCGCTCTTTGGAAAACGCCGTGCGGGTGAGCCGAAGCTGAATGCAGGTTGCGCCAATCGTCGAGCAACTGCTCGAGGGCGGGCAGACTGGTTACCAGAGACAGAGGACCGCATTGCGGAATAGCGAGACTGCCCGTTTGCAGGGCCGAATGGCTCGACAGCCTTCTCCAATAAAGGCTCGCAAGCGAATTTTCGTGCTGTGGTTGCATTGTAATCCCGACCTGTACCGAGGAGGCACATAGCGGATGATCACTGCAACTTGATTGCCAGCATGGCGGAACAGTTAATGCGAACGTAAATGAACCGCCCGAGAGCCCAAGGACCGGATTCCCCGGGCTGTCTATCTGGACCTATTGCTGGTTCGGACCGTCGCCGTCGTCTTCCCGACTGTCCTCGCGGCGGCCTTCGCCGTCACGATTGCGATCGCGATGCCAGCGCCGCTTGCCGTCGCGTTGCCGGTCGTCCCGGCTCAGCAAGCTGTCGCCATTGCGGTCCCGATTTGCGACAACACGCGCCATCGGCTCCGTGTATTCATCGATCGACAAGGCGGCATCCCCGTTGGGATCGAGATGCTGGAATTCGCGAATCATCTCCTCCCGTTTCGCTTCCAGCCACAGCGACTCGAATTCCTTGAGGCTCAAACTGCCATTCTTGTCGGCATCGAACCTGGCATGCCATTCGGTGCGGTTTGTGTCGATTTCCTGCTGACTTACCTTGCCGTCCTTGTCGGCGTCGTAACGCTCCAAGAGGTGACGCAAGAAGCCGCCATGGTGACCACCCCAGCCCTCGCGTTCGGCCATGGCTTGGCTTGCGAGTGCACCCAAGCCCATGGTGGACAGGGCGGCTGCAGCGAAAGCGAGCTTGGTTTTAGTTATGCATCCGGAACTCCGTGATTGTGGTTCAGCTGTGAGACGATCCGGAGGTCCCATTTCCGTCGCTCGTCACCAGCTCGTGATCAACGCGCCAACTCCCTCATCGCGCCGTCGATGCCTTCCAGCGTCAGCGGGAACATGCGGCCGCCATGCAGTCGGCGCACCAGCTCGATCGATGGCGTGTAGCCCCAATGGTCTCGCGGCGACGGGTTGAGCCAGACCGCGCTTGATAGATCTCGGTCATGCGCTCGATCCAGAGCCGCCGGGCTCCTCATTGCAATGTTCCACCGAGCCGCCCGGCATGGCGATCTCGTAAGGGCTCATGGCAGCGTCGCCGATAAAGATGACCTTATAGTCGGCCGGATAGGTATGCAGCACGTCCCAGGTCTGGATGCGCTCGGCATTGCGCCGGCGGTTGTCGCGCCAGACCGTCTCATACAGGCAGTTATGGAAGTAGAAATATTCCATATGCTTGAATTCGGAGCGCGCGGCCGAGAACAATTCCTCGGAAATCGGATGTGCCAGTCCATCGAGCCGCCGACATCGAAGAACAGCAGCACTTTCACCGTATTGCGGCGTTCCGGGCGGAAGGCGAGATCGAGATAGCCCTTGTTGCGCCGTGGACTTGATGGTCGCGTCGAGGTCGAGTTCCTCCGCCGCGCCTTCGCGCGCGAACTGCCGCAAGCCGCCTGAGCGCCACCTTGATGTTGCGCGTGCCGAGTTCGACGGTGTCGTCGAGATCCCGGAACTCGCGCCTGTCCCACACCTTGATCGCGCGGAAATTGCGGTTGCCGTCCTGGCCGATGCGGATGCCTTCCGGATTGTAGCCATAGGCGCCATAGGGCGAGGTGCCGCCCGTGCCGATCCATTTGTAGCCGCCCTGATGGCGCCCCTTTTGCTCCTGCGAGGCGCTTCCTCAGCTCTTCCATGATCTTTTCCCAGCCGCCCAGCGCCTCGATCTGGGCCTTTTCCTCCTCGGTAGAAACCGCTCGGCGAGCTTGCGCAGCCATTCTTCGGGGATGTCGGCCGAGCAGGTCTCGCGCATCAGCTCCATGCCCTTGAAGACGGAGCCGAAGACGCGGTCGAACTTGTCGAGGTTGCGCTCGTCCTTCACCAGCGCGGTGCGCGAGAGATAATAGAAATCCTCGACGCGCTTATCGGCGAGATCCGGCCTCCATCGCCTCCATCAGCGTCAGATATTCCTTGAGAGTGACCGGAATCCCGGAGACCTTGAGTTCATGGAAGAACGACAGGAACATGGGTGGTGACTAATACAGCTCCTTCAATTCGATATGCCTGCCTCGAATGGTAGAGACGGATTCCCTTGTGCTGGCTTCAAAATCTGGTCAAGACCTGTCGATTTCGCCAGACCTGCAAGACCGGCATCGAATTTTAACAGCACTCCATCGACGAAAAGTGGACCGTCCATCAACTTCTGCCTTTCCTGCACTTCAACTAAAGCCGGCAAGCCGGGTCTGGCGAGATATGCGGTTCGATAGTCCCTTATGCTTTTCAGACTGTTGAGATGTAAAAGCCAACCCGATCCGGAAATCGAGCTCAGAAATTTGTCGATGTCCAAAACGTCGATAGCCAGATGGTGAACTCCAGGACCCCGCTTTTTCAAGGCTCTCCGGTAGGAGCCAGTGTCCCTTGCTTCCATCAAGAGAAGCGAATTTCGTTCGCTGCCCTGAACATAGATTTCCCGAGTTTCCTCGAAGATTTCTTCTTCTCCGATCTCAAAATCGAGCTGCTGAAAGTAATCGGCAGCTTTGAGAACCGATGGAACGAGAACAGCGACGTGACTGGGCGAGGAAGCCATGGACATGACGACACTCTTTAATACCAAATGCCCAAGCGCTGCCAGTGGATGCGCGGATTGCAAATCGGCGGAACGATGGATGGACCGGGCTCGGGCCCTGTAGTCGCTGACGACGATCTGCGGTGCAGCCTCGCCGGCAAGCGCCATGAGCCGTGCGACCCGGTCACCGGTTGCGGGATGGGTGCGCAAGAGGGACGGACTGGGCACGCGTCCGGCTGGAAACAGTCCTTCCCAAATATGACCTTGCCGGCGCTCAAGCGTCTCAAGAGCCGAGGCGAGGCCGGCAGGATCACCGGTCAGAGCAGCGCCGTCGAGATCGGCATCATATTCGCGAGTGCGCGACAAACCGAGCTGCAATAGGCCGCCCAGCGTCGGCGCGAAGATCAGGAGCAGGATGCCGAGCCAAGGAATGTCGATGCCGGCACCGAATAGCGCAGGTATCCCAATCAGCCCGAGCATGGCCATGGTGCTAGTCACGCGCGTGAGCACGTCAGCGAGCGCCATCACTTTCAGATCGCCCGACCTCACATGCGCCATCTCGTGAGCGAGAATACCGGTGAGCTGACGCATAGTCATGGCACGCAGCAAACCGTCGGTCACCGCAATTGCCAAATCCTGCGGCGCGCCGACCGCGAAGGCATTCAAGATCTTGCTCGGCACGTAATAGAGCTGGGGAACCGCGGGTAGTTCGGCGCGACTTGCCAAGGTCGCGTACAACATTGTGGACATCCGGCAGTTCATCGAAGCGCAGCGGACGCGCCTTGTCAAGACCGAGAACCATTTTCGGGACACGCGACCCATCGTCCACAGACCGAACGCGCCGAGACACGCGGCCCAGACCAGGCCGGTCCAGCCGAGCACAGTCCAGGCGATAGCAGCAAGAAGCAAGGCAGAGCCGCCGATCAGGATCGCCGTATGCAGAGCGTTGCGCACATCGTGGCTGCGGCGAAGGGCGAGATCAAGACGGGGTGGCGGCATTTTCTGATCGCCCTCGCGGGTAAAATTCAACAGTTCGCGCGTCAGGCTCGTCAGTGTTTCCTTAGCTTCAGCCTCCTGCGGGATGGGACGGCAGACGTCGCGCGCGGCAAGTCCGATGCGCGCGGTCAGGATACCATTGACTGCGCCTTCGCCAAAACGTGCCGAGAGCCGCCCGATCAGGCCCTTGCCGACGATATGCTGGATCACGCTGTCGGAAAGGGCGAGGCCGCCGGTGACGGCGAGGTGGCCGATCACCATGCGAGCGAGGCGGAACGTCGCGAGCACCGATGGCCTGCCGCCATAGAGTGTCGCGATCTCGCGCAGCATGCGCAGGTTCTGCGCGGCAACGAAAAGTATGTCGAGTGCTCCCCGCGGCATAGTTGCAGTATTGCTTTTGAAGCCAGGGTCATCAGCAGCATATCGTGCGCTTTTTACTTCAGGCTCATTGTTCAGCGCTATTACTTACCAACCCTGTATCTTCACTAAAACGATTTTTTCCGGTATATATGCATAAACGGTCATGATTTTTCTGATAGCATTCGCTTCCAATGTATCGTATGGCTCAGGGAATGTCGATGTTGATGCCGGCTTCTTTTAAACGTGATGATACTCAAAACAGTCCTTCTAAGATGCACCGGATCTCTTCAACTTTATTTTGATTATTTGTCGCAAAAATGTAGATCGCATCAATAAAATTATATAGTAAAAATTTTTTCAGGCAATTCCAGAATTTCGTCTTTTCAGCCATGTTATCCTGAAATCAGCTGATAAAGCCGGGGCAGCTTAAATAGGTCTGATTATTATATGCTGCACCTGGTAAGGCGGAAAATCCAATGGTAATTCTATTTCGACAGGCTTTACACCAAATAAAAGAATATTACAGATTTTAAATTCGGCGGCCCCTGACATTTATAATTGATGTCCGGGTTTATTTTTGTTTATATAGGTGCAATATCCTGCATAGTTAAATCTCGCAGGCAGATAAGATCCCAATAAGGAAATTAAAGGTTCATCCTTTAAATAGACTGTTTCATCTTTTTCACCAACATAAGGATATTCCTGCGATTATTTCCCAGGATAAAAAATTTTTTGGTTCATGCTTTTATTGGGGTATTTATCTGGGGTTGCAGCCTGAGTACCAGAGAATCTTGTATAATTCCTGTACTAAAAAAGGGGGAAGTTGAATATTATTTAAACTCATAAAACGCTCGTTTACTCTGCTGTTTTTTTTGTTTCTTTGAGTAAAATTAATGAATATGATTGCAGCAGCGGATTTTAATATTACGAAAGTCAGAAAGAAGTAAACTGAATGATATCACTCTTGAAAATATTCCTTTTGGTAAATATTTTACCGATCATATGCTGGAAGCGGATTATGAAAATGGCGAATGGAAAACATGTCGAAATCAAACCTTATCAGCCTTTACTGATTGGATCCTTCACTGGCTGCCCTGCATTATGGACAGGCTATTTTTGAAGGCATTAAAGCATATAAAGATGCAGACAGGCGAAGCCTATATTTTCAGGCCATATGATAATTTCAGACGGTTTAATATTTCTGCAGAAAGGATGCAAATGCCGCTGGTTCCGGAAGAAATTTTTATGGAAGGCATGCGGCAGCTGATTGAGCTTGACAAGAACTGGATCCCTGCAAAGGAAGATCATTCTTTGTATATCAGGCCGTTTATGTTCAGCAGCGATGAAATGATCGGAGTAAAGCCTTGCGAGAAATATAAATTCATGATTATTCTTAGTCCTACTGGTCCTTATTATACTGCGCCGATGCGTATTTATGTGGAAGAAAAATATACACGTGCAGTCCGGGTGGGGTAGGTTATGCGAAAGCTGCAGGCAATTATGGGGCAGCATGCTATGCTACGGCGGAAGCAAAAAAGAAGGGTTACGACCAGGTATTGTGGACAGATGCATTTGAGCATAAATATGTGCAGGAATGCGGCACCATGAATGTATTTTTTATCATTGGAAATACAGCCATTACTCCGGATCTGGAAACAGGAACTATTCTGGATGGTGTTACCCGCGACAGCGCTATGACGATGTTGAAAGAAATGGGATTTAAGGTAGAAGAAAGACCAGTTAAGCATCGATGAAATTATGGAAGCGTATAAAGCAGGCAGTCTTATACGAAGTATTTGGAACCGGTACCGCAGCTACTATTTCCATGATCAAAGAACTGAGGTATAAAGATTATGTGATGAATTTGATGTAGATAAATGGAAAACAGCCCCGAATTAAAAAGCAGGCTGAACGATATCAGGGAAGGAAAGAGCGGCGGATACTTATGGCTGGATGTATAAGGTTTAAGATGTTAATCTAATGAATCTGGACAGATAGATCTGCTAGGAATCATGTCGAATTTCTGGCCGTTGCATAGGAGCTTAGTCTTCAGTTAATCAAGAATGTCAAGATTATTTTTTAATTATTATTTTTCATTTTATACAATTAGCCACTTACCTTTGCCGTCCAAAAATAAAAGGTTCAGAATGCCTACTATTCAACAATTAGTAAGAAAAGGAAGAGAGATCATCAAGGCGAAAAGTAAATCCAGGGCTCTGGATGCTGTCCGCAACGCCGTGGTGTTTGTACCCGTGTGTATACCACTACTCCTAAAAAACCAAACTCTGCTCTTCGTAAAGTAGCTAAAGTTCGTTTTACCAATAAAATTGAGGTTATCGCCTATATTCCGGGTGAAGGTCATAACCTTCAGGAGCACTCGATCGTACTGATCCGCGGTGGTCGTGTAAAGGATCTTCCGGGTGTTCGTTATCATATTGTTCGTGGTAGCCTTGGATACTGCAGGTGTAAAAGACCGTAAGAAAAGCCGTTCTAAATACGGAACCAAGAAAGAAAAAGCAAAAAAATAATTCAATTAATACATTAAGCATTATAGTCAATAATAAATTAAATAACAATGAGGAAAGCACAAGCCAAAAAAATTCCCTCTAGCTCCGGATCCAAAGTTCAACGATAAACTGGTTACCCGTTTTGTAAATAACCTGATGTGGCAGGGTAAAGAAAAGTGGTGCATTCAATATTTTTTATGATGCTTTGGATAAAGTTAGCCAAACAAACCGGTGAAAATGGATATGAAATTTGGAAAAAAGCATTGACCAATGTTACTCCGGCTGTTGAAGTTCGCAGCCGCCGTATTGGTGGTGCTACTTTCCAGATCCCTGCTGAAGTTCGTGCTGACAGTAAAGATCTCTCTGAGCATGAAATGGCTGATCCGTTACAGCCGCGACAGAAATGGCCGCAGCATGGCCGATAAACTTGCCAATGAAATTGTTGCAGCAAGCAAAGGTGAAGGCGGCGCTTTCAAAAAGAAAGAAGATACGCACCGTATGGCTGAAGCCAATAAAGCTTTTGCTCACTTCAGGATCTAACGGTAATATTAATGATATATTCAAGCTGCTTTTTAAGCGGCTTTTTTTGTGGGCGTTAATTTTTTTCCATGGGAGTAGGAGGAATAGAATCAGTAACTGGTTTTACACCTTTTACATCTTTACCCTTTTTCTTTCCTTTCTTTTTTGATTTTGGATCTGCTGTGTCTTCATCAACTTCATCTTCTATTTTCATTTTTGCGTGATGAATGTTAAAAAAAAAATTAGAATGCTCTCCATCATCTGCCAGGGCATCTACAATAAAAATGAAATTCTTATGTGCATCCCAGCCGGTATTCTTGTTCGCCGCAGTCATCCCAATATTTGCTACAAAATATTCACCATCTGATAGGCCCAAAGAGAAAATAGCTGTTTCCATTTTTCTTCCTTTGCCGCTGTAGATCATTGCCCCCATTACTTTATCCACGAGATCCATATAATATTTTGCACTGTCTTCTTTTTATTTGGTGATACGAGTAAGAGCGTTCTTTTAAGATGCGAAGGCTCAACGGATGTTTTTGAAGGTATTCTTTAGAGGCATTCAGGGCTTCCTGGTATTCCCCTGCTTCGTTCAGGTCAAAGATCTCTTTTTCAGTGCCCATATCCTTGTATGGCTTGTAGTCTTTGTTGTCGGTATAACCGATCAGCAAGGCAAGGGTTTCCGCACGGGTCAGGGTTGAATCATTATCGAGGAACCGGATCAATAATTTCTGATAATAAAGTGCTCCACCTTTATCCTGTGTCTTCTCCAGTATCATTCTAAAATCACGCTGGTAATCAAATGCTACCTGTTGATAGGAGGTCTTACATACCAGCATAAGTAAAGAAATAATGATCAGCCTCATAATACAATTGTTTTGACATTAATAATTATCACGAATATATTAAAAATTTAAACCAACATATTACGCTTGCGATGAAGGTGTATATTTTTATTGCGTTACGGACAATATGGTTGTGTCTGGTACGATATTTATTGAAATATCATTTCACGACAATTAACAATCATATTATGAAAACTCAAGAAATGGTTATTGTACGCAGGCGTGGGAGCCTTGGTTTACTACCTGTATAAGAAAAAAAACAGCGTTACCAATGGAAAGGATGAACCCGGAGTTGTAAAAAAGTTTACCAATAAGGTTAAAGACAGTTTGTCTAAAGACCTCGAAGATGTAGCAAGCGACATACCTGCGAAAACCTCTGTTGGTACAAACTTTATAGTTGCTCTAAAACAGGGTGGAAAATTATTCCCACGATTGGATGTGAGACGTGCTCCTTTGTGTCATTACCATGATATTTGATCGAAAGTATTGCGCTTTTCGGGTAGGCAGGTTTTGTTACAAAACTTGTTTGATCCGGTCTCCCACTTGTTTGCCGCTCACAAGTGCTGCTTCAACTGTTCCCGTATACGGGCCGGAGTATAACCCTTCGCCGGCAAAGAATACTGTATCTAACAGCGGAGTATTCAATATTATTTTTGCAGTCGCAGAATTAATGGTGTCATAGCTATATCCGCCCGATGAAAACTCCGATTGCCAGTCATGAATTTTAAAATCGGTGAGCCTACTCAAAAGTTCCTTTTTAGTTAGATCAAAAATTGCTGCCAGCGATAATATTGCCTTTTCCAACAATTGTTCTTCTGTATTGCCGGAAAGAAGTTTTACTGAAATTCCTCCTGCCCAGCCCGTTAAAACAGATGATTTAATTGGTAATTGTGTCCACCAGGTTGGAAAATACTTTTCATCGCTGAAGATAAAACCGGTGTCAGGCGGCCAGAATGGCTGTTCGAATTTTAAGGATATTTTTATCACTTGTCCGATTCCGATATTTTGCGCCGCTTTTTTATGCTCTTCGATCTCGGGCTTAAAGGTCAACATTGACTCATTTATATTTTGTAGGAAACTAACGGGTACTGTTACCAGCAGTTTATTCGCCTGGTATTTTTCTCCATCGATGGTCGAAACACTGACGTTATTCTGTTCCCATGTTATTCTTGTAGCCACCTTATTTAGCAAGACCTTGCAACCGTCACCTGCGGCTCGTTCCTGTAAGTAATTGATTAATCCCTGGTAACCTGATGGAATTCGATAGTGTTCT
>CAWFOH010000022.1:0-71931 GCA_963817425.1 uncultured Actinomycetota bacterium | reverse complement strand
AGCCGCCGCTCGGCAAGCTCGCCGACGGCCTGACGACGCTCGGCGACGGCGAGGAGTGGCTCGTCGCGCCGCGACAGCTGGGCTCCGATCCCCGCGTGTGGTCGCCGGGCATCCGGACGGGCATACGGCCCGGAAGCCGGTTCCACTCGACCGAGTTCTTCGGCCCGATCCTGGGCATCATGAAGGCCAAGTCGCTGCGCCAGGCCATCGAGTGGCAGAACGCCACGGACTATGGGCTGACCGCCGGCATCCACTCACTTGACGCCAAAGAGGTCATCACCTGGATCGACTCGGTCCAGGCGGGCAACCTCTACGTCAACCGCGGGATCACGGGTGCCATCGTGCAGCGTCAGCCGTTCGGCGGCTGGAAGCGGTCCTCGGTGGGCACGACCGCCAAGGCCGGTGGCCCCAACTACCTGACGCACCTCGGCACGTGGCGTCCGCGCCCATTGCGCGCCGCCGAGGCGCCTGAGCTGTCCGAGGCGGTCTCTCGGCTCCTCGATGCCGCACGGCCGCACGTCAGCGGCGTCGAGCACCGCAACCTGTTCGCCGCCGCAGGGTCGGACCACGTCGCGTGGACGCGCGAGTACGGCGTCCTCAAGGACATCTCCAAGCTCGGCGTCGAGCGCAACGTGTTTCGTTACGTGCCCGTTCCGGTGGCGATCCGCTTCGACGGGAACTTCCTGCCGGAGCTCATCAGGGTCCTGCTGGCCGCCGCGCGTACGGGCGCCCCGATCGCGGTCAGCTCCCGCACGCCGCTGCCCGCGGGGCTTGCTCCCAAGGCGCGGATCGAGTCGCACGACGACTGGCTCGCGCACATCGCGGCGACCCGGCCGCCTCGCATACGACTCGTCGGTTCCGGCGCCAAGGAGGTCGCGATCGCGGTCGACGGCGACCCCGACGTCGCGATCTACAGCGGACCGGTCACCCAGTCGGGCCGGGTCGAGGCTCTGCCGTTCCTCCAGGAGCAGTCGGTCACGATCACCAACCACCGGTTCGGCAACCACGATCCCGAGTTCGAGCTCGTCCTCCCCCGCAAGCCCTGACCCACTCTGGGTCAGGCGTGGTCGACGCCGGGCGGCAGCGGCGCGGTCCAGCCGCGCTTGAGGGCGATGAGCCGCCACCCAGGCACACCGCGAACGCCAGGCCATACCACCACTCGGTGTAGCCCTGGTCGTGCACGAGCGTCGCGATGAGGGCACCGACGAATGCCGGCGTTGCGTAGATCTCACCGCGGAAGATCACCGGTACGCGGCCGGCCGCCACGTCGCGCATCATGCCGCCACCGATGCCGGTGAGCATGCCGAGCGCCGAGGCAGCGAGCACGCCGAGTCCGGCCTCGTCCGCCTTGACCGCACCAGTGACGCAGAACAGCGCGAGGCCGACCGCGTCGAGCACCATGATCTGGCGCTCCATACGGCCGAACGCCGGGTGGAACACGAACACCACGAGGGCCGTGACGACCGGCACCACGAGGTAGCGCCAGTCGTCGAGAGCCGCCGGCGGCACCGAGCCGATCAGGACGTCCCGGAGCACTCCACCGCCGAGGCCTGTGATGAGCGCGAGGACCACGACGCCGAACACGTCGAGCTCCTTGCGTACGCCGACCAGGGCGCCGGTCGAGGCGAAGACCGCGATTCCGGCCAGATCGAGGACCAGGAGCAAGGTGTCGGACACGGCGACGACGCTATCTGGTCTCGGCGCGTCACCGCAGGTTCGCATTCTGCGCGCCTAGGATGAGAACACGCTTCGAGTGAACGCCCACCCGGAGCCGGCGTCACATTGGAGGCGATGGCATGCGTGATCTCGGTCTCGACGGACTGAGCGAGGACAGACGGTTCCTCATTGCGCGTGACCCGTCCACTGATGAGAAGTTCCGCATCCCCGCTGATCACCGCCTCGCTTCCCTGATCGGCAAGCCGTCCCACTCTGGGAACACCTCCGGCCAGTTGGAGATCCGCATGGAAAGCTCTCTCAGCCCGCGCGACATCCAGACCCGCATCCGCCGCGGTGAAAGCCCTCAGGCGGTCGCCGACTCGGCAGGTGTGCCGGTCGAGCAGATCCTCGGTTTCGCCGGCCCCGTGCTCGCCGAGCGCGAGTACATGTGCGAACAGGCCCGCAAGACCTCGATCCGCCGCAAGCATGTCGGTGGTGCCGGTGTGCTGCTCGGCACCCTCGTCACCGAGAACATCGCCGCCGGCGGAGGCGTGCCCGAGTCCGCCAGCTGGGACTCGTGGCGTCGCGAGGACGGCCGTTGGACCGTCCAGGTCACCCCCGACGGCGCGGCTCACCCGGCAAGCTTCCTGTTCGACGTCAAGAGCCGCTACGTCGTGCCGGCCGACGAGTTCGCCCACGACCTGGTCGGTGACGTTGCCTTGCCGGACTCGACCGACATGGCGATCGCCGATGCCGTACGTGCGCCGGCTCGTCCGGCCGAGGTTCGGGTCGAGGTCGTCGACGAGGTTGAGGCTGTGCTCGATGTCGCGACCCTCCCCGAGGTCGAGGAAGGGCCTCAGGTCGGCGTCGCGTCGCTCAAGGAGGCCCGTGATCGCCGAGCGCTGGAACAGCTGGCGATCGGTGAGGCCGAGGAGTCCGCCGATGCCGACACCTCAGCTGCCCTTGAGCACGAGGTCGACGACTTCGAGGACTCGCTCGAGCACGATGTCGCGGTGCCCGACACGTTGGGCCCCCGCAAGAAGCGCCACGAACGCCGCCGCGTCCCGAGCTGGGACGAGATCATGTTCGGCGACAAAAGCGACTGAGCGTCCGGTGACGTCACCCAAACGGCAGGACGTCAGGCGACATCGCTGATGCCTTGGCGCTGGCGGCCGTCATCCTGCGGCGATGGTGTCGCCGGCACAAGACCTCATAGCCCACGACCGGCTCGTGATCGGCCAGCCCGTCGTCATCCGGCGTCAGCTCGTGGTCGACATCGCCCACGACGATGACGTCGCCCTCGGTCACCATGATCCCGTCCTCGGTGCGGGCATTGTGCGTCGCCCGCTCACCGCACCAGCACAGCGCCTCGACCTGCAGCGTGTGCACGTGGTCCGCGAGCTCGATGAGCCGCGCCGAGCCCGAGAACAGCTGCGTACGGAAGTCGGTCAGGATCCCGAACGCGAAGACGTCGATCGACAACTCGTCGGTGATCTTGGCGAGCTGATCGATCTGGTCGGACGTGTAGAACTGCGCCTCGTCGCACACGAAGTAGTCGATGCGACCGCCTTGGGTCAGCTCGTCGACGGTGTAGTGCCAGAAGTGGAACTCGTCGTCGACCTCGATCGCCGGGACAGCGAGACCCAGTCGGCTAGAGAGGGTTGCGGCGCCGGCCCGGTCGTGGGACGTGAACACCCGCCCGACGCGGCCACGAGCCCGATGGTTGTGGTCCATCTGCAACGCGAGGGTGCTCTTGCCGCAGTCCATCGTTCCTGAGTAGAAGTTCAGCTCCGCCACAGGGAACATCCTGCCAGCCGGCTCATGGCGCGACGAGGACCGGTATGCGCAGCTCGGCCTCGCTGATCGAGCCGTGAAAACCCGTCATCTTGAACTCGATGGCGAAGTCGCGCGAGGAGAACATCGCGAAGTCGCCGAGCGCCGCGACCACGACATCGCCGATGCGGCCGCGTACGTCGTCGGCGATCGGGCCGAACCAGTCCTCGATGCCGTCCTGTGTACGTACGAGGGCACGCTCGCCCAGCTCGGCCTGCCAGCGCGCGGCGACATCGGGGGCTGCGCCGGAGCGCGTGTAGACGTGGCGGAACCGCGCCTCGCCGGCCAGCAGCGTGACGTCGTCAAGCAGCGTCGGCGAGGAGTCGATGTCGAATCGATCGTTCGGCGGCAGGTCGATCATGCCGTGATCGGCGGTCACGAGCAGCACGGTGTCGCGGGGCAGCTCCTCGCGCAGGTCAGCGAGTTCCGCATCGATCGTGCTGAGCATCGTGCGCCAGTCCTCAGACTGACAGCCCTTGGCGTGGCCGGTGTGGTCGAGCCGCGACTCGTAGGCGTAGGTCATGGCACGCGGTGCGGACTCGACGACCTCGATGACGACGTCGAGACGTTCCCAGATCGAGTCGATGCCGTGGAACGGCACGCCACGCTGGCTGCAGAGCGTCAGTCCGGAGTCGGCGAACTTGGCGTCGTTGACCGAGGAGGCCGCGATGCCGGCGTCCTGCACGCGCTCGAGCACCGTGCGATGGGGCTGCCAGATCAGCGGGTCGACGGGCTGGTCCCACTTGAGCGAGTTGAGGCGCTGGCCGCTGCCGGGCACGCGGGAGGTGTATCCGACCATGCCGTGCATGCCGGCCTGCAGGCCCGTGCCGAGCGACGTCAGGCTCGTCGAGGTCGTCGACGGCACACCGCACACGACGTCCTCGACGTTCTTGAGCGAGCTCAGGAACGGCGCGGCATCGGCGTGCTCACGCAGGAGGTCGAGGCCAAGGCCGTCGACGAGGAAGACGACGTAGCGCGGCGCCTCAGGCAGTGCCAACGTGTTGGTGAAGCCCGGCGCACCCAGCGCGGCAGCCACCGATGGCATGACCTGATCGATCGTCGCGCGACCACCGAGTCCGGGCAGCGTCATGCGGTGCGGCCGGCGGTCGCGGCCGACAGCGTACGTGCGAAGCCGAGCAGGCGCTCGACGGCGGATCCGCCGTCGGCCGCCGCCGCGAGGCGCAGCGAGAAGTCGTCGCCGGTGAGGCTGCCGGTGTAGCCGTGATCGGCCTCGCACTCAGGGTCAGAGCAGCGAGCCGGCTCGAGCTCGACCCGAGACACCGCGCCCCAGCCGACCGTCAGCACGGCTTCTTCGAGCTCCTTGGACTTCGACGTCACCATGCGGGTCACCACGACCGAACGGACCTGACGGAGGGCGACCGCTTCCGACGTCGTCGACGTGTAGGGCTTGGGCAGCAGGTCGTCGCCGGGGTGCTCGTCGGTGTGCACCAGCACGAGTCGGCTGGGTGTCAGCGCGAGCACCGTCATGTGGCGGCGGATCTCGTCGTGATCGAACGTCGGCTCGTGGTGCAGGACGTACGCGGCGACGGGTTCGCCGGCCAGGGCGTCGCGCAGTCCGTCCGCGACGATCTCGGGGTAGTAACCGCTCGTGGAGACCTCGTCGAACAGGGACAACGCGTTGTCGGTGGTCATCACGCCAGCGTATCTCCCAGCGAGGCGGGCTGACTCAGCCGCCGGACGTACCACTCACCGCGGCGATCCGCGGACGGTACGACCTTGGCGCGGGCGCTCAGCGCGGTGTAGCCCTTGCCGTGCACCAGCACCGGCTCGAGGTCGAGCTCCGCGATCTCGGGCAGGTCGTCCTTCATCGCCGCGAGCCTCACGATGATGTCCTGCAGCACGTCGACGTCGACCGCGTCGGAGCCGCGGTAGCCGTAGAGCAGGGGCGCGGAGCGCAGGTCGCGGATCATCGCCTCGGCGTCGAGGTCGGTCAGCGGCGGGATGCCGTAGGACCGGTCACCCAGCAGCTCGCTCGGCGCTCCGGCGAGCCCGAACGAGACCAGCGGGCCGAACAGCGGATCTTCGGTGACGCTGAAGGAGACCTGGATGCCGTCGGCGGCGGCGCGCTGCACGAAGAACTTGGTGTCCTTGCGCATGCCCTTCCAGGTCGTGAGCTCGTCCCACGCCTCACCCATCTCGGTGGCGCTGCGGATGTTGTGCCACACGTGCGCCAGATCGGGACGCGTGCGGAGGTGCTCGCTGCCGGCCTTGAGGACGACGTCCCAGCCGAGCTTCTCGCCCGCATCGATCGCCTCCTCACGGGAGTGCACGTTGATCCAGGTCCACAGGTCGATGCCGTAACAGGCGAGCAACGCGTGGACCTGGTCGGTGGAGAGGATCGCACCTCGCGGGGCGGCCGCGAGCACCTGGCGTACGAGCGCCCGAGCGTCACCCGTGCGATGGTCGAGCGCGATGTGGAACTCGCCGTGGTCCTTGGCGGCCCATTCGGCGTAGTTGACGACGCGCGCCAGAGCGCGGACGGCGGACTCCGGCGCCGCGTACGACGGCACGGATCCGCGACCTGCGGAGCCGCCGAGCAGGTCGGGCACACGGAGCAGCACGGGTACGCCCTCGCTGCCGAGGAACGTCGACACGATCGGCTTGTCGGACTGCTCGCCGACGGCCGCCAGCACGTTGGCGACCTCCTCGCCGCTGGTGTTGAGCGGCGGGACGTAGACCGCGACGAGCGCATCGGTGTCGGGGCTCGCGATCGCCTGCTCGATCGCCGCCTCGAAGTCGTCGGCGTTGGCGTCAGCGCCGAGCGAGACCGGGTCGGTGACCTGCAGACCGGCGGCCGACGCGGCGTCCGCGACGATCAGTGCAACAGCGTCGGAGTTGCCGACGATCGACACCCGGTTGCCCCGTGGCAGCGGCTGGTGGGCCAGCAGCTGCGCGACGTCGAACATCTCGTCAAGCGTGTCGACCTGGATCACGCCGGCCTGGCGGAACATCGCATCGACCGCGGACTGCGGCGCCGACGTGCGCTTGACGGTATGACCGACAGGCACGCCCTGCGTCGAGCGTCCGGACTTGACCGCCACGATCGGCTTGGTCCGCGAGACTCGGCGGGCGATGCGGGAGAACTTGCGCGGGTTACCGATCGACTCGAGGTAGAGCAGGATGACCTCGGTCGAGTCGTCCTCCTGCCAGTACTGGAGCAGGTCGTTGCCCGACACGTCGGCACGGTTGCCGGCCGACACGAACGTCGACAGGCCGAGTCCACGACGCGACACCGACTCGAGGATCGCGGTGCCGAGCGCGCCGGACTGGCAGAAGAACCCGACCCGGCCCTGCGGCGGCATCGAGGGCGACAGCGAGGCGTTGAGCTGCAGGTCAGGGGCGGTGTTGATGAAGCCCAGGCAGTTGGGGCCGATGAGCCGCAGACCGTACGACCGGCTGAGCCCGAGCAGGGTGCGCTGCCGCTGACGACCCTCTGGGCCCTCCTCGGCGAACCCGGCCGAGATCACGACGAGGCCGTGGATGCCCTTGGCGGCACAGTCGAGCACGACGTCGTTGACCGAGTCGGCCGGCACCGCGACGATCGCGACGTCGACCTCGCCGGGGATGTCCTGCACGGTCTTGTAGGCCGGAAGCCCGGACACCGCCTCGGCCTGGGAGTTGACGGCATAGACGCTGCCGCTGAAGTCACCCAGCACGAGGTTGCGCACCATCGCCTGACCGATCGAGTCCTGCCGGCGACTGGCGCCGATGACCGCGATGCTGCGGGCGCGGAAGATGCGCTCGATCGACGCGGCCTCGGCCCGCTGCTCGCGGGCTCGCATCACGCCAACCGCCAGATCGGTCGGCTCGATGCGGAACGTCAGTCGGGTGACGCCACCGTCGACCATGCCCTCGACCTGGTAGCCCATCTCACGGAAGATCTGCTGCATCCGCGAGTTGGACGGCAGGACGTCGGCGACGAACGTACGGATGCCGCGCTCGCGCCCGGCCTGGGCCAGGTGCTCCAGGAGCAGCTGTCCGACGCCACGGCCCTGGTGAGCGTCCTCGACGAGGAACGCCACCTCGGCCTCGTCGTCGCCCACCGCGTCGTAGCGGCCGACGCCGATGATCGTGGAGTGCAGCGTCACGACGAACGCGACGCGGCGGTCGTTGTCGACCGTGGTGAAGCGCGTGACATCCTTGTCGGAAAGCGTCGGATAGGGCGCAAAGAACCGGAAGTACTTGGACTGCTCGGACACTCGTGAATAGAACTCCACGAGCCGCTCGGCATCGGCCGCCAGAATCGGCCTGAGCTGGGCCACCCGGCCGTCCTTGAGCAGGACATCGGCTTCCCAATGCTCGACGGGTTGCACCTCGCTGGTCACGTCCCCAACCTATCGGGTGGCCCACGGCGTGGCGCGGGAAGTCCGCAGGTCAGACCGGCGAAAATGGACCACTGAGCAGTGCACGACAGGCACCACAGGAGAGAAGGCATGGCCCGCAGCAGCAAGCAAGCTCCCGAGGAGGACTTCGAGGAGCACATCGTCGACACCGACGTGAGCGACGAGATGCGATCGAGCTTCCTCGAGTACGCCTACTCGGTGATCTACGCCCGCGCCCTGCCCGATGCGCGTGACGGCCTCAAGCCCGTCCAGCGGCGCATCCTCTACACGATGGACGACCTCAACCTCCGGAGCGACCGCGGCCACGTCAAGAGCGCCCGCGTCGTCGGTGAGGTCATGGGTCGCCTGCACCCGCACGGCGACAGCTCGATCTACGACGCCCTGGTCCGGCTGATCCAGCCGTGGTCACTGCGCCTTCCCCTCGCCGACGGCCACGGCAACTTCGGCTCCCAGGACGACCCACCCGCCGCGATGCGTTACACCGAGGTCCGTATGCACGGTGCGGCCGAAGCGATGACGGCGTCGATCAACGAGGACACGGTCGACTTCAAGGCCAACTACGACGGCCGCGAGACCGAACCCGTCGTGCTGCCCGCCGCACTGCCCAACCTGCTCGTCAACGGCGCCAGCGGCATCGCCGTCGGCATGGCGACCAACATCGCGCCCCACAACCTGATCGAGGTCGTCCAGGCGCTCCGGCACCTCATCAAGCACCCGTCGGCCGATCTCGACGACCTCATGCGATTCATCCCCGGTCCCGACCTGCCGACCGGCGGCAAGATCGTCGGGCTCGAGGGCATCCGCGACGCGTACGCCACGGGCAACGGCTCGTTCCGCATGCGCGCCTCGGCTCGCATCGAGAGCGTCACGCCGCGCCGCAAGGGCATCGTGATCACCGAGCTGCCCTACAACGTCGGGCCCGAAAAGGTCATCGAGGCGATCAAGAAGCTCGTCCAGGCCAAGAAGCTCCAGGGCATCTCGGACATCAAGAACCTCACCGACCGCCACAAGGGGCTCAACCTCGTCGTCGAGATCAAGAACGGGTTCATCCCCGAGACGATCCTCGAGCAGCTCTACAAGAGCACCCCGATGGAGAGCTCGTTCGGCATCAACGCCGTCGCGCTCGTCGACGGCCAGCCCCGCACGCTGGGGCTCAAGGAGATGCTCGAGGTCTACCTCGGCCATCGCATCGACGTCGTGCGCCGCCGCACCCAGTTCCGCCGCGGCAAGGCCGCCGACCGCCTGCACCTGCTCGACGGGCTGATGCTCGCGCTGGTCGACATCGACGAGGTCATCCAGCTGATCCGCGCGAGCGAGAACCGCACCGCGGCCAAGGATCGCCTCATGACGGTCTTCGACCTGTCCGACATCCAGGCCACCTACATCCTCGACCTGACCCTCGGCCGGCTGACCAAGTACGACCGCATCGAGGTCGAGCGCGAGATCGCCGAGCTCCGCAAGATCATCGACGAGCTCGACGCGATCCTCGCCGACGAGCAGCTGCTCCGCACAGTGGTCGGCGACGAGCTCAACGAGATGGCCCACACGTTCGGCAACCCACGTCGCACCGTGCTGCTCGAGTCGTCGGGCCAGACCGCCACGGCCGCATCACCGCTCGAGGTGGCCGATGACCCGTGCTGGGCGCTGCTGTCCGCGACCGGGCTGCTCGCCCGTACGTCCGACGACTCGCTGCTCGGCGACGTCGACCGCCGGGTCAAGCACGACACGATCGTCTCGGCCGTACGCACGACAGCACGCGGCGAGATCGGCGTCGTCATGTCCGACGGCCGCGTCCAACGGATCTCCGTGCTCGAGCTGCCGGCACTGCCGCCGACCGCCCAGTCCCCCAACCTGCAGGGCGGCATGCCGCTGCGCGAGATCCCGGGCCTCGAGGGCACCGTGCTCGCACTGACCCGGCTGGGTGACTCCGGCGCCGGCCTCGCGCTCGGCACGCGCGGCGGTGTCGTCAAACGGGTCAAGCCTGAGCAGCTCTCGCGCGACTCGTGGGACGTCATCTCCCTCGACGACGGCGATGTCGTGGTCGGCGCGGTGGAGCTGGCGACCGGCGACGAGGAGCTCGTCTTCGTCACGTCTGACGCCCAGCTGCTGCACTTCTCGGCCTCGCTCGTACGGCCGCAGGGCCGCGCCGGAGGCGGCGTCGCAGGCATCAAGCTCACGCCGGGATCGCGCGCCGTGTCGTTCGGCGCGGTTCGCGACATCGACTCGGCGCACGTCGTGACGATCGCCGGATCCGGCGACGCGCTGCCCGGCACCCAGAACGGTGCCGTCAAGGTCAGCCCGATGGCGATCTATCCCGCCAAGGGCCGGGCCACCGGCGGCGTCCGCTGCCAGCGCCTGCTCAAGGGCGAGGACGGACTGCTGCTGGCCTGGGTCGGAGACGGCCGGCCGATGGCGTGCGCCACGAGCGGATCGCCAGTCGACCTGCCCGAGCCGACCGACCGTCGCGACGGCTCCGGCGTGCCTGCTGCCCAGCCGATCCTGGCGGTCTCGGGCCCAGCCGGTTCCCTCGCTGTTTGAGCTGCGTGGCGTGCAAGACTGAGCCGTGCGCACCAGACACCTGATCCTCACGCTCGCTGCGTCGACCCTGGTCCTCGCCGGATGCACGGGTTCGTCCGACGGTGACAAGGGCGATCCGGCCAAGCTCCAGACCCGCCTGACCGAGGCCAAGGCTTCACTCGACGATGCCGAGACGATCACGATCTCGCTGGCCACAGCAAAGCTGCCGTCCGGCGTGACCGGGCTGTTGTCGGCCAAGGGCAAGGGCAACCACTCCCCTGCGTTCGACGGCAAGGTCAAGGTCGTCACGGGCGGCTCGAGCCTCGACGCCGATGTCATCGCGGTCGAGGGCAAGGTCTACGCCAAGACGAGTTTCGCCCCGGTCTTCCTCACGATCGACCCGGCGAGCCTCAAGGCGCCAGACCCCGCATCGCTCCTGGACTCCGACACGGGGATCACGCAGATCCTCGTCAAGACCAACAAGCTCACCGAGGGCGGGAAGTCCCGTGACGGCGAGGACGTGCTGACGACGATCAAGGGCACGCTGCCGGGCAGCCTGGTCAAGGACATCATCCCGTCGGCAGCGAAGGGGAAGTCGTTCGCCGTGACCTACCGGCTCGACGACAAGAACGTCCTGCGTGATGCGACCCTCAAGGGGCCGTTCTACCCCAACGGCGGCGACGTCACCTACACCGTCAAGCTCACGACCTCTGAAACCGCCGTGACCATCGAGCCGCCGACCCGCGCCGGTCGATGACCTCACGGGAGGCGATCAGTCCCGCCTCGAGAGTCCTCCTGGGGCTGGCGGCCGTCGCGATCTCGTTCGCGGCCGCGGACACGTACGTCGTGGTGCTCGCGCTGCCCGACATGATGACCTCGACCGGGCTCGACCTCGACGAGCTGCAGCGCGCCGCGCCGATCGTGTCGGGCTTCCTGCTGGGCTATGTCGGCGTGCTGCCCCTCATCGGGCGCATCTCCGACCTCCGCGGGCGCGTCCCCGTCCTGCTGGGCTCGCTCGTGGTGTTCGCGGTCGGCTCACTGGTCACCGCGGCGGCGTACAACCTGGAGAGCGTCGTCCTCGGCCGGTTGATCCAGGGCATCGGAGGCGGTGGCCTGATTCCACCGACCCTCGCACTCATCGCCGACCTCTGGCCGCCGCAGCGTCGCGGCCTTCCCCTGGGCATCGTCGGCGCCGTCCAGGAGCTCGGCAGTGTCCTCGGCCCGCTCTACGGCGCTGTTGTCCTGGCCTTCGGCGACTGGCGGCTGATCTTCTGGCTCAACTGCGCCATCGGCCTCGTGCTGGCCGCAGCGATGCTCGCGCAGCGGGACGCCGTGGTCACGGACCAGCCGGTCGGCGTGCGTCGGCTCGACCTCATCGGCGCCGCATTGGCGGTGCTCACCCTGACCGGCGTCGCCTTCGTGATGCTCGAGCCGGACCGGCTGACCCAGGGCGTCACGATCGGGAGGGCGTTCCTGCCGGTCACCGGCGATTCGCGCTGGCTCACGCCGTTGGCCCTCACGACGTACGGTCTGCTGGTCCTCTTCCTACTGCGGCAGGCTCTGGCGCGTACGCCCCTCATCGGCTGGCGTCAGTGGCCGGCTCTCGCCCGCGACACCGACATCTCGGGCGCCTTGCTGCTCACGACCGGGCTCGGCGCGGTGATCCTCACCTTCGCCTCGGCCGAGCCAGAGAGCGCCGCCATCTCCGACCAGGCACCGTGGCTGATCCCTGTCGCCGTCGTCGCGTTCGCGGGATTCGCGATGCGTCAACGCCGAGCCGCTCGTCCGCTGGTCCCCCGCGGCGCGCTCGGGGCTCGGCCCGCCTGGGGTGCCCTCGTCGTCTCGTTCTTCGTCGGCGCGGCCCTGATCGCGGCGCTCGTCGACATCCCGTTCTTCGCCCGGCTCACGGTCCACCGCGACTCACAGCTCGACGCCGCGCTGGTCCTCGTACGCTTCCTGGTCGCCCTGCCGATCGGCGCCGTCGTCGGCGGCTGGCTGCTGCGCCGGGTGTCAGCGTCGGTGCTGACCTGTGTGGCGATGCTGATGAGCGCCGTTGCGTTCTGGCACATGTCGACCTGGGATGCCCACTCGCTCGACCACCAGGTCGAGACGCTGTCCCTCGTCCTCGGCGGTCTGGGCTTCGGACTTGCCATTGCCCCGGTCAACGCCGTGCTGCTCGCCCACACCGCCGATGCCGTGCACGGTGTCGCGTCGGCCCTGCTGATCGTCGCGCGCATGGTCGGCATGCTGCTCGGCATCTCGGCGCTCACCACGATCGGTCTGCGGGCGTTCTATCACGCATCCGAGAAGATCCCGCCGGCCGCCGAGCTGTGCAACGGCAAGGCGACGCTCTGTCAGGCGTACAAGGACGCGGTCCGCGACGCCGGCATCACGCAGCTCCACGCGGTCTTCGTCGGTGCTGCCATATGCGCCCTCACAGCAGCCGTCCTGGCGGTGGTGGTGTTGCGTGACGAGCCCGAAACAGTCACCCGATAACCTGTGCCCATGCCTGACTTCGACGACTTGCTGAAGGCCAATCGCGAGTATGCCGAGGACTTCGGACTCTCCGGCTTCGACGGCATCGCGCACGCCGGCATTGCCATGGTGACCTGCATGGACTCCCGCATCGACCCGCTGCGCATGATCGGTCTCGAGCCGGGTGACGCCAAGATCCTCCGCAATCCCGGAGGTCGCGTCACCGACGCGGCGCTCGTCGCTCTTGTCATGGGCGTGACGTTGCTGCAGGTCCGGCGGATCCTCGTCGTCGAGCACACCCGCTGCGCGATGGCGTCGGCGAGCGAGGACGAGCTCAAGGCGCGCGTCGGCAAGTCCGCGGGCGCCGACGCGTCGTGGATGACCCTCGGCGCGATCGTCGACCAGGAACACACCGTGCGCGCCGATGTCATGCGGGTGCGGAGCCACCCACTCATCGGTGACGACATCCTGGTCGGTGGCTTCATCTACGACGTCGACACGGGACTGCTCAACCCCGTCGTCTAGTTGCTCGTTCGGGAAGACAAAACGCCCGATCAGGCACATCATGGGCTTTGGGGGACATCCTCAAGGGGTCGACATGAGAAAGACATACCGAATCGTCGCCGACATCATTGCGATCGATGTCGTGATCCAGGCCATGGCCATGGTGTTCGCGATCGCCGGACTGTTCAAGTGGATCGATGACGGAGCCACGCTCGACAAGTCCGTCATCGAGTCGTGGGAGGACGACCCTCCCACCTGGACGGGCTCCATCGGCCACTTCATCCACGTCATGAACGGCACGTTCCTCATCCCGCTGCTCGGCATCATCCTGTTGATCGTCTCGTTCTTCGCCGCTGTAGAGGGGGCCGTCAAGTGGGCGGTCATCATCGCGGTGTCGATCGTGGTCCAGGTGCTCGCCGGTCAGTTCTCCGGCGAGTCGCCCTACCTCGGCCTGGTCCATGGGCTCAACGCGTTCATCCTGTTCGGTGCCGCGCTGATGGCCGCCAGGAGCGCGAGGGTGGCCAAACCCGATGCGGTGACGACACCGTCGACCGCGCTCTAGAGCGTTGAGGCGCCGCCGGCTCCTGATCGCGTCGCTGGCCACGCTGGTCGTCGTGGCGCCTCTTGCGTGGCTGTGGCACGCCAGTCTGGTCCCGTCGACGTACTCCGTCATGGACATGGGCTACGTCGACACCGGCGGCGCACCGGAGCACCACGGCGGGCATCACGGTGCCCACACGACGAGCGTCACCGACCTCGTCGAGGATCCTGAACGGGTGCCCGACGTCGTGGTCGAGCTGACCGCGAAGCGCGGCAAGATCAATCTCTCGTCGGGTTACTCGGTCGATGGCTACACGCTCAACGGCCGGTCCCCCGGGCCCACCATCATCGCCAGAGTGGGGCAGCTCGTCGAGGTGCACGTCCTCAATGACAACGTGCCCGACGGCATCGCGCTGCACTGGCACGGCATCGACGTCCCGAACGCCGCGGACGGCGTCGCCGGCGTGACGCAGGACGCCATCGGTCCGGGCGAGAGCCACACGTACCGGTTCGTCGTCGATCGCGTGGGGAGCTATTGGTACCACTCCCACCAGGTGTCGCATGTGCAGGTGATCCGTGGCCTGCTCGGGCCGCTCATCGTCCTGCCGCCCGCCGGGATCGACCAGGACCACGACGTCGCAGCTGTGGCCCACACGTATCGCGGCGTTCGTACGCTCAACGCCGTCCGCGGCAATGTCCCGGTGTCGGCGGCCGACGGCGAGTCCGTACGCGTGCGGGCGATCAACACCGACAACGCGCCGATGCGGGTCTGGGCCGACTCCGACTACCGGATCGTCGCTGTGGACGGCACGGAGGTCAATCGGCCGACCCGCGGTCTCCGGCAAGGACGTGACCGTGACCGCCGGCGGCCGTATCGACCTCGTCGTGACCTCCCCTGCGCGTGTGCAGATCGGCGGGGCCACAGCACTGTTGATCGGCCCCCAGGGCACGGCGGCTCCCCCGAGACCTCCGCCACCCGCGAACGAGGTGGACCTGCTGACCTACGGCGCACCCGCCGCGCCCGGGCTCGACGCCTCGAACCCGGATCGGGAGTTCACCTACTCCGTCGACCGCAAGCCCGGATTCGTCGACGGGGTGCCGGGCATGTGGTGGTCGATCAACGGCCACCTGTTCCCCGACGTCCCGATGTTCATGGTGGGCGAGGGTGACGTCGTCGTGATGCACATCGAGAACCATTCGGGCGAGGTCCACCCGATGCACCTGCACGGCCATCACGCCTTGGTCCTGAGCCGTGACGGCAAGCCGTCGACGGGCAGCCCGTGGTGGACCGACTCCCTCGACGTCAGGCGTGGCGAGAGCTACGACATCGCGTTCCTCGCCGACAACCCAGGCGTTTGGATGGACCACTGCCACAACCTGACCCACGCGGCAGACGGGCTGGTCGCCCACCTGATGTACGAGGGTGTCAGCACGCCCTATGTCGTCGGTGGCGATGCCGACAACGCTCCCGAGTGACCCCCGGCATGTCACGCGCACCGCTCGTGCGCAGTTCACCCCAAGTTTTCCCGCCGTTTACCTCACACGATGATCGAGATCGAAGTACGTTCTTGGAGTCTCATCACTCCCACACCACGCGTCTCACGGGGGCAACGACCTGCTGTGAGGGGCACCGAGGACGACAGTGCAATTTTCACCCGACACACTCGACCTGTTGACCCGCACGGGCTTCAACATCTTGAGCATGCTCCTGCTCGTCGGGGTGCTGTATCGCCCGCAACAATCTGTGCCGTCCATGCCGCTGGTGCTTGCGGCGCTCAACGGCGGGCTCTTCGCCGCGCTCGCCGCGATCAGCACTGGTGAGTTCGCCGCCGGGATCGGCTTCGGCCTCTTCGGTCTGTTGTCCCTGCTGCGTCTGCGCAGCGCCGCGTTCACGATCAAGGACGTCGCCTACACGTTCATGTCGCTGATCTTCGCGCTGGTCAACGGCCTGCCGGACCGTCCCTACGAGATGACCGCCATCATCAACGTCACGTTGCTGCTCGTGGTGTTCGCCACCGACAACACCCGCAGGGACCGGCCGACCAGGCTGATGCAGCTGATCCTCGAGCACGCATACGTGGATCCCGCCGAAGCCCGCCGGGTGCTCGATGATCGTCTCGGGGTCGAGATCAAGAACGTCGTCATCGACGAGATCGACTTTGTCCGCGAGACGACGTCGGTGACGGTCCTGTGCTACGCAGCCACCGGCGATGCCGAGGTCGCCGGCGCCAAGCAGATGTCGGATGCGGACGACTGATGACCGCCCTCCTCCAGACTGCCGACTCCGGCGAGGACGACGCCCGCGACTACGTCGCCACCGTCGTCCCGCAGCCGTTGCTGACGGCATCCGCCCTGGGACTCGACGACGTGGCACCGGTCGGACTGCGCGAGCTGGTCGAGTACGCGGCGCTCATGCACCGGACCGACCGCAAGTACATCGTGGACCTCGCAAAGGTGCGCACCCTCATCGAACGGCTTTCCGAGACGCAACAGGTGCTGGAGATCGATGGTCGCCGGTCGACCACGTACCGCACGCTCTACTTCGACACGCCGGACCTGCAGGCCTGCCGCGCGCACGTTCAGCGTCGCCGACGTCGCTGGAAGGCACGGAGCCGGCTCTACGTCGAGGACCAGCTGTGCCGCATCGAGGTCAAGACCAAGGACAACCGCGGCGGGACCGACAAGGTCATGGCGCCCAGCCACCCCGACCGCTACGGCCTGCTGATCGGTGACGAACGCGACTTCGTGATCTCGCACCTGGCCGCGCAGCACCCTGAGCTGGACGTCTCGACGCTCGTCCCGTCTGCCGAGATCTCCTACACGCGTGCCACGCTCGCCAACCTCGAAGCAGGCACCCGCGTGACGATCGACTGGAACCTGCACTGCCGTCTCGAGCCCGGGGACGTGTGGCTCGATCCCGGCTACGCACTCGTCGAGACCAAGGGGCCGTCCACCGCGTCCGATGCCGACCGGGTTCTCAACAGCCTCGGTTCGAGGCCGCGCTCGTTCAGCAAGTACGTCGCAGCCGCATCGATCATGCACACCAACGTGGCGGACAACGACTTCCGCGTGTTGCGCGGCAACGTGCTCCACGACCGGCCGGCGGCGTCGTGACGTCTGCAATTCCGGCCCGGTTCCTTCTGGCCACGGTCCTCGGTATCGCCGCCATCATCGTCGGGCTCACGGGCTCGCACTACCTGCCGACGACGCCGGCGCCCAAGGCAGCACCCACCTCCAATGCCACGCCGACGCCATCGCCCAAGGTCACAGCCGCTGCGGATCCGCTGCCCACGACCGAACCTGCCCCGCCTCTGCTCGACCGCTCCGACATCGACCCCGTCGCCACGCTGGTCTCCGATCAGCAGGACCAGGCGGCCACGCTGCTCAAGACCTGGTGGAGCACGCACGGCACCGACATCGATGACGACGCGTTCGTGACCTGGGCGGCTCAGCAGATCCCTGCGCCTCCCACGAGATTCACCAGGAGCCAGGAGCTCTCCGAGCTGGCGACCACCGTCAGCTCCCGCTCCGCTGCGGATCTGAAGGCCGCCCGCTGGCTGGATCGCCACGCCGATGCGGCCGGCTGGGAGCTGATGCGCAAACAGCAGGCTGCGTTGCATGCTGCCGGTGATGACGCGCCTGCTGCGGCGGAGCTGCGGACTGCAGTCGACCTGGCGACGCGCGTCGCCAAGCTGGGCGCCCAGAAGGTGAGCGTGCCGGCGCCCTATGTCGCGAACGCGGCATTGCGGGACAACCAGAAGGCGGCCAAGTCGACCGTCAGCTGCCCATGCAGCTATCCATCCCAGATCGTCGCGAGAAGCGCAGCGGCCCGACGCTACCTCGGTGATCTGTCGACGCACCGACGCGGCGAGTACCTGTGGTTCGAGGCGCAGGTCGACACCAGCCAGCTCCTGCGTGGGCAGGCCGCGCCGAGCGACATCGCCGCCAGCGCATTCATCGGTGACCTGGTGGGCCGGTACGTCCTCGTGACCCGCGGTCACGCAAAGCCCTGACCGTCAGGCGTCGATCCGGTCGGCGTCGATCTCGTAGGCGCCCTGCACGATGAACTCCTTGCGGGGCGGCACCTCGTTGCCCATCAGCAGCTCGAAGACCGACGAGGCTTCCTCGCCGTCGTCGACCGTGAGGCGGCGCAACGTGCGGTGGCGCGGGTCCATCGTGGTCTCGGCCAGCTGCGAAGCGTCCATCTCGCCGAGACCCTTGTAGCGCTGGACCGGGTCCTTCCACTTGACGTTCTTGCGCTGCAGCTCGGCAAGCTTGCGCTGCAGCTCCGCGTCGGAATAGGTGTAGACGTACTTCTCCTGCCCCTTCTTGGGGTTGGACAGCTCGATGCGGTGCAGCGGCGGCACGGCCGTGTAGACCCGGCCGGCGTCGACCAGCTCGCGCATGTAGCGGAAGAACAGCGTCGCGAGCAGGCAACGGATGTGCGCGCCGTCGGAGTCCGCGTCGGCCATGAAGATGATTCGGCCGTAGCGCGCCGCGTCGACATCGAACGTACGGCCAGACCCAGCGCCGACGACCTGGATGATCGACGAGCACTCGACGTTCTTGAGCATGTCGCCGATGCTGGCCTTCTGGACGTTGAGGATCTTGCCGCGGATCGGCAGCAGCGCCTGGAACTCCGAGTCGCGCGCAGACTTCGCGGTGCCGAGCGCCGAGTCGCCCTCGACGATGAACAGCTCGGAGCGCTCGACGTCGTTGCTGCGGCAGTCGGCGAGCTTGGCCGGCAGAGCGCTGGACTCCAGCGCATTCTTGCGGCGCTGCGTGTCGCGGTGCTGGCGGGCGGCCAGACGCGTCTTGGACGCGTCGACGACCTTCTCCATGACCCGGCGTGCCTTGGCCTTGTGGGCGGTCTTGGTGGACGTCAGGAATGCCTTGAGCTCGCGGGACACGACCTGGTTGACGATCTTGGTCACCGCGGGGGTGCCGAGCACCTCCTTGGTCTGGCCCTCGAACTGCGGCTCGGCCAGGCGTACGGTCACGACTGCCGTCATGCCCTCGAGCACGTCGTCCTTGATGACGTCGGCGTCGCCGGACTTGAGCAGGCGCGTCGTCTTGAGCACGTCGTTGAACGTCTTGGTGATGCCGCGCTCGAAGCCGTTGAGGTGCGTGCCGCCCTTGGGCGTGGCGATGATGTTGACGAATGACTGCACGTGTGTGGCGTAGTCAGTGCCCCAGCGCACCGCGATGTCGACTCCGAGGGTCCGCTCGATGTCCTGGGGCGTCATGTGCCCCTTGTCGTCGAGCAGAGGGACGGTCTCGGTGAACACGTCCTCACCCTGCAGGCGCAACACATCGGTGACCGGCTCGTCGGCAGCCAGGAACTCGCAGAACTCGGCGATGCCGCCGTCGTGGCGGAACTTCTCCTCGTGCGGCTCGTCACCGCGCCGGTCGCTGATGACGATCTCGAGACCGGGCACGAGGAACGAGGTCTGGCGAGCTCGCGCGACGAGCTCCTCGTAGGCGAACTTGGCGCCCTTGATGAAGATCTGCGGATCGGCCCAGTAACGCACCCGCGTACCGGTCTTGGCCTTGGCCACCTTGCCGATCTTGCGCAGCTCGTTGGTCGGCGTGAAGTCGGCGTCGGGACCTTCGCCGGCGAACACACCCGGGACGCCGCGACGGAATGACATCGCCCAGGTGGCGCTGCCCTTGTCGACCTCGACGTCGAGCCGCGACGACAGTGCGTTGACCACCGAGGCGCCGACCCCGTGGAGGCCGCCGGTCGCGACGTAGGAGCCGCCGCCGAACTTTCCGCCGGCGTGCAGCTTGGTGTAGACGACCTCGACACCAGTCAGGCCGGTCTTCTTCTCGATGTCGACGGGTACGCCGCGACCGTCGTCCTGGACCTCGACGGATCCGTCGTCGTTCAGGGCGACCCGGATGTGGGAGCCGTGGCCCGTCAGTGCCTCGTCGACGGAGTTGTCGATGATCTCCCACAGGCAGTGCATGAGACCGCGGGTGTCGGTCGAACCGACGTACATGCCGGGGCGTTTGCGGACGGCCTCCAACCCCTCGAGGACGAGGAGGTTGCGCGCGTCATAGGTGCTGTCGATGATCGGTTGCCTTTCGAGCTGGTCGAGCTCCTCCAAGACTATCTGCGTCATCTTGCGTCGCGGCTTTGGACACGCTGCTCATCCGCGCGCCTGCGTCGATTTGTCCCGCCCGGGGAGTATGTATGTCGTAGGTCACGAACGGCCACGAGGAATACCGCCCCGTGATTGGATGTTGACCAAGTCATAACCGCCGAACGCTCAGAGAGAAGGTCATCGTGACAACACTGACAGCCCCCATGCTGAGCTCCCTCGACCGCTGCGACCGTTGTGGCGCTCAGGCATACGTACGTGTGACGCTCGGCGGCGGTGGTGAGCTTCTGTTCTGCGCTCACCACGCGCGACAGCACGAGGACAAGCTCCGCGAGCTGTCCGCCGACATTCATGACGAGAGCGAGCGACTCGCTCCGTCCCAGACGTTGGTCGACGACGAGGTCTGAGACCACCAGGACTCAGCACAAACGCCTCCGCCCCACGGATTTCCGTGGGGCGGAGGCGTTGTCGTGTCAGTCCGTGTCGACCTTCTTCACGAACTTGACGAGCTCGGCCGCGCATGGGCCATCGGTCCCGTCGTCGCCGCAGCTCAAGTCGACCTGTCTGGAGTCGGGGCTCGTCTGAAGCCAGAAACTCTCGTTCTCGACACTGCCCTCGCCCCCGACTGGAGTGATCAGAAGAAGTGGCACGTCGAAGTGCGGCGGATCCTTCGCAAACCGGTTCTCAAAGCCCCCCACGACATCCAGATGCTCGGTGTTGCCGGGGTTGTCCCAGACAAGCTCGGGTTCGTTCTCCTCGGTGAACTCCGCCGACGGAGCAGGAGTGTCGAGGATGACGACACCGACGACATCGTCGGCAGCACCTCGGCATAGTGGGTCACGATCATTCCTCCGAACGAGCGCCCGAGCAGCACCAGCGGGCCATCGAGCCCGGCTGCCTTGAGCAATGCGTCGGCCTCGCGGACGACATCGTCTGCGTTCCGCTTCTTGTTCGGTGCGGGATCGCTCCGTCCGGTCCCCGCGCGGTCGTAGGTGCACACCCGCGTGATCTGGGCGAGCTCGCTGACGAAGTTCGAGCCGGTCCATTCCTCGATGTTCGTCGCACCGGTCTCGAGGAGCACGGTGGGTTGTCCCTTGCCCCAGCAGACCAATGCGTCCTTCCTCCCGTCGGGGGCGACCGCAAACGATTCGTCGATGGAGGGTTTCTGGGCCGGGTCGACTGATGGCGAAGGACTGGTGGTTTCCTGAGGATCGCCGCTCGAACAAGCCACGACGGACGCCGTGAACACCGTCGCGAGCACCGCCTGACGAAATGCGCTGCCTGTACGGGCACCCATGATGCTTCAGTCTGCGACGCGCGCCACACAATTGGAAGTGTTGGGGTTCCGGCGCAACGGCCACGGGCATCGTCAACAGGGCGCTGATCGATCAAGAGCCTTCAGCACACATGCCTCCGCCCCACGGATTCCGTGGGGCGGAGGCATGTGTCGTGTCTGTCGGTGCGACTCAGTCCAGGTAGTCGCGCAGGACCTGCGAGCGCGACGGGTGCCGCAGCTTGCTCATGGTCTTGGACTCGATCTGGCGAATCCGCTCGCGGGTGACGCCGTAGACCTTGCCGATCTCGTCGAGCGTCTTGGGCTGCCCGTCGGTGAGTCCGAAACGCATCGAGACGACGCCTGACTCACGCTCCGAGAGCGTGTCGAGCACGGCGTGCAGCTGCTCCTGGAGGAGCGTGAACGACACCGCGTCGGCCGGGACGATCGCCTCGGAGTCCTCGATCAGGTCGCCGAACTCCGAATCGCCGTCCTCGCCGAGAGGCGTGTGGAGGCTGATCGGCTCGCGGCCGTACTTCTGGACCTCGACGACCTTCTCGGGTGTCATGTCGAGCTCGATCGCGAGCTCCTCGGGGGTGGGCTCGCGACCGAGGTCCTGGAGCATCTGGCGCTGCACACGGGCGAGCTTGTTGATGACCTCGACCATGTGGACCGGGATGCGGATCGTACGGGCCTGGTCGGCCATCGCGCGGGTGATCGCCTGGCGGATCCACCACGTCGCGTAGGTCGAGAACTTGAAGCCCTTGGTGTAGTCGAACTTCTCGACCGCACGGATCAGGCCCAGGTTGCCTTCCTGGATCAGGTCGAGGAACAGCATGCCGCGGCCCGTGTAGCGCTTGGCCAGCGACACGACAAGGCGCAGGTTGGCCTCGAGCAGGTGGTTCTTGGCGCGACGGCCGTCGATCGTGATCCACTCGAGCTCTTCGAGCATCTTGGCCGAGATGCGGCCGCCCTTGGCGAGCTTCTCCTCGGCGAAGAGCCCGGCCTCGATGCGCTTGGCGAGCTCGACCTCCTGGCCGGCGGTGAGCAGGGAGACCTTGCCGATCTGCTTGAGGTAGTCCTTGACCGGGTCAGCAGTGGCGCCGGCGACCATGACCTGCTGGACCGGCTCGTCGCTCTCGTCGGCCGCCGAGATCGTGAAGGACGACTGCTCGTCCTCCTTGAGCGTCGGATCCGTCGCGAGGTCCTTCTCGAACTCCTCATCAGGAATGTCCGGGAGGATCTTCTTGCCCTGCGCGTCGACCATCACGGTGCCGTCAGCGACAGGCGGCACCTCGAGGGCGTCGGCCAGATCGATGCCCACGGGAATCTTGGACTCCTCCTGGGGCTCCGCGCCCTTCTTGGGCGCGGCCTTCTTGGCCGGGGCCTTCTTCGCAGCGGTCTTCTTGGCGGTCGTGCTCGATGCGGTCTTGGTCACTGTCACTTCTGTCTTGGCCGGGGAACGGGACGGTGTGGTGGCCTTCTTGGCCGGGGTCTTGGCGGTGGCGGACTTCTTGGCCGCCGTCTTGCTGTGTGATGTTGTGGTCTTGCTGGGCGCCTTCTTGGCGGCGGTCTTGTTGGCCGGGGCCTTCTTGCTGTTGTCCACAGGCTCTTCCTTGGCCCCACCCAGCAGCTTCTTGACGGCGCGGATCGGCGACCCTGCTGCGGGATTCACCGGCACGTCAACCTCACAAGCGGTAGATGGGCGCAACAATGAGGCCTGTGGTCAACCTCTGGCTCCAGTGTGCCATGCAGAGCCAACCCCTGGCATCTCAGGGTCCTCTCAGGCGCGTGTCGGCCAGGTGTGAACCGGATCACCGCGGTGCATGTGTTCCTCGTATGCCTGGGTCGTGGCTCGCATCGCGGCCAGGCGATCGGTCGAAGACCCCACGTGATGGCCGAACTCGTCGATCAGCCAGGTCGCACCGTTGCGCCCGGTGATGCAGCGCTGCTCGATGATCCCCAGCAGCCGGTCGCGGACGGCCACATCGACGTTCATCTCCTCGAGCCCGGCATGGGCCAGCGGCAACAGCTGGCGCAGGACGAGCTCGCGCGCCGGGACCGTGCCGACCGCCGGCCAGTAGATCTCGGTGTCGATGCCGGCGCGGGCGGCCTGGTGGAAGTTGTCCTCGGCCGCACGGAACGACAGCTGCGACCAGACCGGCCGGTCGCTGCTCCCGAGGACCTTGACGAGTCCGTAGAACAGGGCGGCGTTGGCCATCGTGTCCGCGACGGTCGGACCGGCCGGGAGCAGGCGATTCTCGATGCGCAGATGCGGCCGGCCGTCGGCGACGTCGTAGATCGGCCGGTTCCACCGATAGATCGTGCCGTTGTGAAGCCGCAGCTCGGGCAGGTTGGGGACCCGACCCGCCTCGAGCTCGACCAACGGATCCTCGTCGTCGACGATGGGCAGCAGCGCCGGGAAGTAGCGGACGTTCTCCTCGAACAGGTCGAAGACCGAGGTGATCCATCGCTCGCCGAAGAACACCCGCGGGCGTACGCCTTGGGCCTTGAGCTCCTCGCTGCGTGTGTCGGTCGCCTGCTCGAAAAGCGCGATGCGGGTCTCGTGCCAGAGCTGCTGGCCCAGCAGGAAGGGCGAGTTGGCGCCGACCGCAACCTGCACGGCCGCGATCGCCTGGGCCGCGTTCCACATCGGCGCGAACTCGTCCGGCTCGACCTGCAGATGCAGCTGCGTGCTGGTGCAGGCGGCCTCGGGAATGATCGTGTCGGCTGTCGTGTCGAGGCGATCGACCCCGTCGATCACGATCTCGATGTCCTCACCGCGGGCGTTCAGGATCTGCTCGGACAGCAGGTGATAGCGCGGGTTGGCCGAGATCGACTCACGGCTGAAGTGGCCCTCCTGCAGGGTGGGGAGAATGCCGATCATGAGTAGGTGCGCGCCCACCTCGGCGGCCTTGGACTGGGCGAAGTTGAGGTCGTCGCGCAACGTGGCCTGGAGCCGGTCGAGGCCCGCGCCCTCGATCCGCGCGGGCGGCACGTTGATCTCGATGTTGAACAGTCCGAGCTCGGTCTGGAAGTCCTCGTCGGCGATGGCCTCGAGCGCCTCGGCGTTCTTGAGTGCCGGATCGCCCTGATCGTCGACGAGGTTGAACTCGATCTCGATGCCGACGTGGGTGTGCTCGAACGACAGGTCGTACTCGCTCAGCATCCGCGCGAAGACGTCGAGGCATCGGCGCACCTTGGCGCGGTAGCGAGTGCGGTCCTCGCGACTGAACTCCCGTGCGTCGACGTCCTGTCCCATGCAGACAGCCTAGGGCGATGGCGCGTCGGCGGCTTGGATAGCGAGCCAATGAGACGGTGAGACCCCGCCTTCCAGCATCTGGAGCATCAATTGCGCCATCGAGTACGTGCGGTCCGCCTCCAGCGCACGCTCGACCGCGATCAGCGACTGGGCGCCGTCGCCGGTCAGCCAGGCCGCGAACGCTGCGAGGCTCAGGACTGCAGGCTCGAACGGGGGCACGACGCTGCGCGAGACCAGGGTCAGCAGCCGCAGCATGTCGTCGGCGGTCTCGGCCGTGATCTTGCCCCACACCTCGTCGCGCACCGGGATACCGTTCATCCAGACCGAGAACCGGGCGATGTCGTCATCGTTGAGCCGCTCCCCCGCCAGACCACGGTCGAGGATCGGCTGCACCTGCTGCATCCCCACGGCGGCGAGCTCACTGTCGGGCGTACGCGCGATCAGCGGGACGACCTGGCGGAGCACCTCGTCTGCAGCGCGCTCCATCCAGGCACGTCGCGGCTGCGCCACCGCGGCGAAGCGGTCGATCAGCGCCTGCCGGTCCGGCAGGATCTGCTGCCCGGCAGCGATGGCCTGGACCACAGCGAGGTGATGGTCGGACGTCTCGTAGGGAATGCCGTCCACCGGGAATCCCGGCTCGTCCGACCAGTAGCGCTCGCCGTCGGCGCGGACCGCGACGATCAACGCGATCGGAGGGAGCTGCCGCTCGAGCGCAGCGAGCAGGTCCCGCGCGACCCGCTGCTGCTGCGTCACCGCCAGGAAGATCGCGCCCTCTGCGCCCTGGCGACCCAAGTGGCCCACCACGATCTCGGCGAGCTCCTCGACATCCTCGGGCTTCGGCATGTCGACTCGCAGCCGGAAGCCGAACCGGCAGCGGGGCCCACGGGTCGAGACCGCGACCAGCGACTCCTCGGGCCGGAAGCCGAAAAGCGTGGGAAGCGTGTTGAGGAGGTCGGGGATGTCGTGGGCCGTGTAGACCGAGGGTGTCTGCGTCATACGTTCACGCTCGCGGTCTGATCGGTCTCGCGACACCACGTCGCAGCATGCCTGTGGAGATGTGTCTGCGCCGCACGGAAGACTGTGGACATGCGGTCCACGGCGTCGATCATGCATCTCGACCTGGACGCATTCTTCGCGTCGGTCGAGCAGCGCGACAAGCCTTCCTTGCGCGGCCGTCCGGTCATCGTCGGTGGCATCGGCCCCCGCGGCGTCGTGGCGACGGCGTCCTACGAGGCACGCGTCCATGGCGTGCGCTCCGCCATGCGTACGGCCGAGGCACGGGCCAGGTGCCCTCACGCGGCCTTCCTCGGCGGCAGGTTCGATGCCTACCGAGAGGCCAGCCGACTCGTCATGGAGCGGCTTCGCGAAGAGTCCGAGGTCATCGAGCCGCTGTCGCTCGACGAGGCGTTCGTCGACCTGGCCGCGGGCCCTGGCTTCGATCCCGCACGGGTCGAGGAGATCGTTGCCGGCATCCGCGCCGACATCGCCGAGCTGACCGGCGGCCTGACCGCGTCGGTCGGTGTCGCGTCCTCCAAGCTCATGGCCAAGATCGCCAGCGAGATCAACAAGCCCGATGGCGTGTTCATCGTCGAGCCCGGCACCGAGTCCGACGTGCTCGGCCCGATGCAGGCGACCGCGATCCCCGGCGTCGGTCCGGCCACTGCCGAACGCCTCCGCCGGGTCGGCATCCTGACCGTCGAGGACCTGCGCTCCCCCACCGAGGTCGAGCTCGTACGCCTGCTCGGCCAGTCGTCCGGGCGCTCGCTGCACCGGATGGCCCGCGCCGATGACGACCGTCCCGTCATGGCGTCCCGTGAGACCAAGTCGGTCAGCGTCGAGGACACCTTCGAGCAGGACATCTCCGACCGGCTCCAGCTCGAGGCGATCATCGAGCGCATGGCTCGATCGGTCTCGGGCCGGCTCCGCAAGAACGGGCTGTCGGGTCGCACCGTCACGCTCAAGATGCGCCACCACGACTTCGAGACACACACCCGGTCGTCGACCCTGCCCAACCCGACCGACAACGCAAGGATCCTGGCCACGACCGCGCGCGGGCTGCTGGCCGGCGAGGACATCAGCAACGGGCTGCGCCTGCTCGGAGTCGGGGTCAGCGGCCTCGCCGACTGGGTCCAGGACGACCTGTTCGCCTCCGACGAGGACGACGATCCCGACGAGGAGCCCGTCGAGGAGGTCGTCGCACGCCCCACGCGGTGGTATCCCGGCATGGACGTGCACCATCAGGACCACGGCGACGGCTGGGTGTGGGGCGCCGGCCTGGGTCGTGTCACGGTCCGCTTCGAGACCCGCTGGACGCCACCAGGACCCGTCCACACGTTCAGGGCCGACGACCCCGCACTCGGCGCGGGCCACACCGGTACGTTCAACGTATGAACGTGCCCCCTCCCTCGGCCGAGCGCCGGCCGATTGTCCGCAGCCATCACGGAGACGACTTCGTCGACGACTACGAGTGGCTGCGCGACAAGGAGGACCCGGCGACGCTCGCCTACCTCGAGGCCGAGAACGCCTACACCGATGCCGCCACAGCTCACCTCGAGCCTCTGCGTCAGCAGATCTTCGACGAGATCAAGGCGCGGACGCTCGAGACCGACCTCTCGGTCCCGGTCCGGCGCGGCAAGTGGTGGTACTACGCCCGCACCGTCGAGGGCCAGCAGTACGCGATCCGATGCCGCTGCCCGATCGACGATGCCGACGACTGGAACCCACCGGTGCTCGAGGCCGACGCCGAGATCGCCGGCGAGGAGGTCCTGCTCGACTCCAACGTCGAGGCAGAGGGGCACGAGTTCTTCTCGCTCGGAGCGTTCAGCGTCAGCGACGACGAGAACCTGCTGGCCTGGTCGGTCGACACGCAGGGCGACGAGCGCTACACGATCCGCGTCAAGGACCTGCGCACCGGCGAAGTGCTCCCCGACGAGATCCCAGCAACGAGCGGCGGTGCGACCTGGTCGGCCGGTGGGACGCACCTGTTCTACACAACGGTCGACGAGGCCTGGCGCCCTCACCGCGTGTGGCGGCACCGGCTCGGCACCACCGCCGAGGACGTCCTGGTGCTCGAGGAGCCGGACGAGCGCTACTTCATCGGTGTCGGGCGCACGCAGTCCGAGCGCTTCCTCGTCATCGGACTCTCGTCCAAGGTGACCAGCGAGGTGCGAGTCCTCGAGGCCGAGGATCCCGAGGGCGAGTTCCGAGTCGTGCTCCCCCGTCGTGACGGTGTCGAGTACTCCCTCGAGCACGCCGTCATCCGCGACGAGGACTTCTTCCTCGTCCTGCACAACGACGGCGCGCTCAACTTCGAGCTCGCCGCGGTGCGGGTCGACGACCCGAGCGTTCGTACGGTCGTGATTCCGGGCAGCGAGTCGACCCGGCTCGAGGACGTCGACGTGTTCGCCAAGCAGCTCGTCGTGTCATACCGGCGCGACGCCCTCTCCCGCATCGGCATCATCCCCCTGGGCTCCGACGGGCTCGGCGAGCTCACGGAGATCGACTTCGGCGAGGAGCTGTTCACGAGCGGCGTCGGCGCCAATGCCGAGTGGGACCAGCCGCTCATCCGCGTCGGTGTCGGCTCGTTCATCACACCGGCATCGATCTACGACTACGTCGTCGAGACCGGCGAGCTGATCCTGCGCAAGCAGGCGCCCGTGCTCGGGGGCTACGACCCGGACGAGTACGAGCAGCACCGCAGCTGGGCGATCGCCGACGATGGCGTCCGCGTGCCCGTCTCGGTCGTCTGCCGCAAGGACACGCCGCGCGACGGCACCGCTCCGGCGCTGATCTACGGCTACGGCGCCTACGAGGCGAGCATGGATCCGGGCTTCTCGGTCATGCGCCTGTCGCTGCTCGATCGCGGATTCGTCTTCGCGATCGCCCACGTGCGCGGCGGCGGCGAGCTGGGCCGGCACTGGTACGACGACGGCAAGATGCTGCACAAGCGCAACACCTTCACCGACTTCGTCGCGAGCGCCCGGCACCTCGTCAGCGAGGGCTGGACGTCCGCAGACCGCCTGATCGCCGAGGGTGGCAGCGCGGGTGGCCTGCTGATGGGCGCCGTCGCCAACCTGGCGCCAGACGCATTCGCCGGCATCGTCGCGAGCGTGCCGTTCGTCGACGCGCTCACCACGATCCTCGACCCGAGTCTGCCGCTCACGGTCATCGAGTGGGACGAGTGGGGCAATCCGCTGGAGGACCCCGACGTCTACGCCTACATGAAGTCCTACACGCCCTACGAGAACGTGGGCGCCCACCCATACCCGGCCATTCTGGCCGTCACGAGCCTCCACGACACCCGAGTCATGTACGTCGAGCCGGCCAAGTGGGTCGCCCGGCTACGGGCGACGGCGACCGGCGAGGCCCCGATCCTGCTCAAGACCGAGATGCACGCGGGGCACGGCGGCGTGAGCGGCCGCTACGCGTCGTGGAAGGAACGGGCCTGGGAGCTCGCCTGGATCATCGACCGGGCTTCTCGATCCTGACTCGATCCCAAGATCTGGCCGACCAGCAACCGTTTTCGGCGGGTTCCACCCTCGCGAAGGTTGATCAGCCGCCACATCTTGGGGATTCGCCCGGTGTGGCCCGTAGCACGCAACTCCTAAGAAGCGTCTGAGAGCGGAATCCTTGGGGTACCGAATGCGTTCTGATCAGTACAGACACTGATGGGAGGCGCACGGTGAGCGCACGAAATGGCAGCACCAACATTGAGGGCAAGGACAGCGTCGGCATGTACCTGGCCGAGATTGCTCGCACTCCCCTGCTCGATGCCCAGCGAGAGGTCGAGCTGAGCAAGACCGTGGAGGCCGGGCTGTTCGCCCGTCATCTCCTCGAAGAGGGCCGCGTGGGACGCCGCAAGGGTGGCGCGCCCAAGTACGCGACCGAGGAAGAGCTGCAGTGGCTGGCCGACGAGGGCGACCGGGCCGTACAGGAGTTCATCCAGGCCAACCTGCGACTCGTCGTCTCGATCGCCCGCAAGTACGGGCGCTCGGCGATGCCGATGCTCGACCTGGTCCAGGAGGGCAACACCGGCCTGATCCGCGCGGTCGAGAAGTTCGACTACGCCAAGGGGTTCAAGTTCTCGACGTACGCCACGTGGTGGGTACGCCAGGCGATCACCCGCGGCATCGCGCAGCAGGCTCGTGTCGTACGCCTCCCGGTGCACGTCGTCGAGGAGCTCAACCAGGTGACGGCAGCACGCCGCAACCTGGAGCGCCAGCTCGGCTACGACCCGGAGCCGCAGGAGATCGCCCTGGAGCTCGGCATGGACGTCGACCGCGTCATCGACCTGATGTCGTGGGGTCGTGACCACGTCAGCCTCGACTCACCCGTCGACGAGGACGGCGACACGTCGCTGGGCGATCTGATTGCTCGCGAGACGCAGCCCGGACCCGACTTCGCGGTGCTCGACGACGAGTCACGGCACCTGATCTCGACCCTGGTCGATCACCTCGGCGAGCGCGAGGCGGACATCGTTCGAGCGCGCTACGGCCTGCTCGACGGACGCCAGCAGAAGCTCGCCGACATCGGCAAGCGGCACGGCATCTCGGCCGAGCGTGTGCGCCAGCTCGAGCGTGAGGCGCTTGCAACGCTCCGTCGCATCGCGGATCCGGACCTCGCCGCCTAGGCGGAGGCCGCCCTGGACACGAGCTCGTCCCATGTTCCCCCGACGATGACGGCGAGCTCGTCCAACGAACCGGTGTTGTCGATCACCAGATCGGCAGCACCGGTTCTTTGTTGCCTGGACGCCTGGGTCGCGATTCGGGCGCGTGCGTCGCTCTCGGGCATGCCGCGACTGCTCACCAGACGGTCGACCTGGACGTCCTCGGGCACATCGACCACCACGACGACGTCGCAGTGCGCGGCAGCGCCCATCTCGACCAGCAGCGGATTGTCGTGCACGACGATCGCGTCGGGTCCCGCCTCGGCCTCGCGCTCGGCAGCGAGCCGCCAGATCGCCGGGTGCGTGATCGCGTTGAGAGCGGTCAGCGCCTCAGGATCGGCGAACACGATCGCGGCCAGCGCCGGGCGATCGAGCGTTCCGTCGGTGGCGATCACCCCGGAGCCGAATCGCTCCGCTATCGCCTCGAGGCCGGGGCTCCCGGGCGCGACGGCCTCACGGGCCAGCACGTCGTAGTCGATCACGACGGCGCCATGGGCCGCCAGAAGCTCACTGACGGCGCTCTTGCCCGAGCCGATCCCGCCGGTGAGCCCGACCCGCAGCACGTACGCCCTAGCCTGCGGCGTGGCCGTAGGTGGTGACGTGCACGTGGTCCAGGTGGTTGGCGGTCGCGCCACCTCGGTCCGACATGCCGCGCCACGCGCCCGACGTCGAAGGTCGCCAGATGCGCTGGTGCCAGATGATGTACTCGATGCCGAGCTCGGCCCGGTGCTGCTGGAGGAACTCCGCGATCTCGTAGCCGAGGGGGTTGCCCGTGCCGACCATGATGTCGAGAGCCTGGCCGGTGGCGTGCTCACCACGACCAGCGACCCCGCCATAGCGGACCACGGACGGGAACTTCGCGCACACGGCGCGGTGAACCTTGATGGTGTCCGGCTGCAGGCCGCGCTCCGAGCTGGAGCCCGACGCGCACGGCGACGTGCCCAGCGGCATCTCCTTGGCCAGGCTCTTGGCCTCGACCCAGCGCGGCAGGCCCTTGTGGACGATCTGGGCCCAGTCGCCCTCGTTGACGCCGGTGATGTCCACGGTCTCGCCCGAGGCGACCGTGGCGAGGACGGGTGACGAGGCGTTGGCAGCGGCGTGGACCTGGACGGCCGTGACGGCGAAGCGCGTGCCCTTGACCTTGTTCTCGGCGGCCGCCTCGTTGGTCAGCGGGACGCGCTCGGCGCTGCGGCTGACTTCGGGCGACTTCTCCGTCGACGAGACCGCGAAGAGGTCCTGACGGGGCTGAGCGGTCGCTTCGGCAGGGGGCGCCGGATCCTGCGAGACAACGAAGGCGCCGGCGGCGGCAATGCTCAACAAGCCGGCGGTGGGGAGGATCGATCGCGAGATGTGCAGCCGGCGGGGCGCTTTGTGCGCACGCCTGTGGCGAGAATCTGCCACGGATGGACCACCTAGTGCGTAGACGAAAGTCTGACTCAGCGTTCGAGTGAAGCATACTTTGTGCGTCGGTTCACATTGCATGCCCCCATCCCCGCTGGCCGACGTGACCGATGTCTCACGATGTGGAGGGTTCCGGTGCCCCAGGTCCTCACCGCCCGCGACAGCGAGATCGCCCAGGGTCGCGTCGCCGGAGCGCTGTACGCCGCAGGGCTTCGTGCAGGTGACCGCGTCGTGCTGTGCCTGCCCGGCTCGGCCGACTACGTCAGCGTGGTCCTCGGGGCCGTCCCGCAGCGGCATCGTCCCGGTGCCGTTGGATCCCCGTCTCACGGCGTACGAGCGAGACGCGATCATCCGTGACGTCGAGCCCGCCCTGGTCGTCGACGATGCGGACGTGCTCGAGTCACTACTGCAGGGCGAACCGATGCCGCTCGACGCCTGGCCCCGCTGCCGTCCGATGCACTTCACGTCCGGCACCACCGGGAGCCCCAAGGGTGTGTGGTCGGGGTTGCTGACACCGGCGAACGCCGCGGCGCTGGTCGAGGAGGAGCGAGTGCTGTGGGGCTTCCAGGCGGACGACCTCGACCTGGTCGTGTCGCCGATCTACCACTCAGCACCGTTGCGCTTCGCGATGGGCACCCTGCTCGCCGGAGGCGCCATCTCGGTGCTGCAGAAGTTCGACCCGCGCGACTTCGTCACGGCGGTGACCGATCTGCGGCCGACGTCGATGTTCTGCGTGCCGGCCCACCTTCAGCGGTTGTTCGCGTGGCTGGACGAGCACGACTCGACCCTCGACGCGTCGTCGTTCCGGCTCGTCGCCCACGCGGGTGCCCCGTGCCCGGAGCTCGTACGCCGGCGCGCTCACGAGACGTTCGGGATGGAAGCGGTGTGGGAGTTCTACGGCTCGACCGAGGGCCAGTTCACGGCATGCCCCGCGCCCGAGTGGACTGCCCACCCGGGAACCGTGGGCCGGGCGAGGCCGGGCCGCGTCGTGACCGCCGATGAGGACGGGCAGCTGTGGTGCGCCGTGCCCGAATGGGCACGGTTCACCTACTGGAATGCGCCCGACAAGACACGTGCGGTGTGGACCGAGACCCCGCATGGCCCGGCCTTCACCGTCGGTGACCTCGGCCGGGTCGAGGCCGGCTATGTCTACCTCGACTCACGACGCGAGGACCTGATCATCACGGGAGGCGTCAACGTCTACCCGGCCGAGGTCGAAGCCGCCCTCGAGGACGCCGAGGGGCTCGTCGACCTGGCGGTGTTCGGTCGCGATGACGCGGAATGGGGGCAGCGGGTGTGCGCGGCGTACGTCGGGGAGGTCGACGAGGAAACCCTGCGCGGCCTGGCGGCCGAACGACTCACGCCGCCGAAGCGGCCCAAGACGTACGAAAGGCTCGCGTCACTGCCCCGCACGGCGACCGGCAAAGTCCGCCGCACCGACCTGTGACACCTCGACCTCGGGAACCTGATCGGGAGCGGCGAACTTCTCGCCGACCCAGGCTCCGACGAAGCCCAGCAGCAACCCGGCGATCACGTCGGAGACGTAGTGCCAGCCGAAGTAGACCGTGGCGATCATCGTGATCGCGAGGAATGCTCGCAACGCCCACACGAACGCCCGGTGGAGCCCAGCCCGTTGCGCGACCAGGCAGGCGGTCGTCGCGATCGCGACGTGGAGCGACGCAAAAGCGGCGATGTTCTGGACCGTGTTGGTGTGGGCCGGATCTGCCAGGACCTGGATGCGCTCGGTCCACATCGACTGCTGCAACGCCGTCGTCGAGGTGTGGGTGAGCCCGGCGAAGTCACCTGGACGGTCGTAGATCGGGCCGAGTGTCGGCAGGGCGTAGTTGAGGGCAACCCCGATGACCCAGTCGACCGAGACCGCGGTGACCCACCAGGAGCTGATGCGATCGCGCCGTGCCCAGACCAGCGCGACCGCGAGCGAGGCGGGGAGCGCGACGATCCACACGATGTAGAAGAACGACAGCACCTGCGCGGCGACCGTGGTGCCCAACAGGTCGTGCAGCACCACCGCCGGCGAGTGGCCGGCGAACATCGCGAAATCGATGCGGGTGAGGTCGCGGTCGTAGAGCTCGTGGTTGGCGAGCGGCACGAACCCCTTGAGGTTGCGCACGGATGCGTAGGTCACGTACCAGCCGACGAGCCCGACGAACATGAAGCGCAGGTTGGCTGTTGACCACCGTTCGCGCCAGACCTCAGCCACGGTCGCCCGGGCCGACCGCCAGGAATTCGCGCGCATCGCGGCACGCGGGATCACGTCGAGGAAGAGCGCCAGCAACACGATCAAGGGCAGCAGCACGAACGTCGGACCGATCGATCCGTCGGGGTCATGGAAGCCCAGGCCGAGGGACTGCGCCATCACCAAGGCAGCGATGAGGGTCACCACGGCAAGCGCGGAGCTGAACTCCAGACCGGATCTGCGCACTGTCAGACTGTATCGTCCGCTGCGAGTCAGCGTCGGATTCAGGCGGCTAGACAGCCTCGTCGACGCACGTGAACGTCTTGCGATATTGCTGCGGTGTGGTGCCCCGTGCCGTGGCGAAATGGTGACGCAGGGTCGCGGCATTGCCGAACCCCACCCGGGTGGCGATCTGCTCGACCGACAGCGACGAGTTCTCGAGCAGCTCCTCGGCGTTGGCGAGCCGCTGGCTCGTGAGCCACTGGAGCGGCGTCGTCCCGGTCTCGTCACGGAACCGGCGGGCGAACGTACGCGGTGACATGTGCGCCTGGGCGGCGAGCTTCTCCACCGAGAGCTGTTCGTCGAGGTGGTCGCTGGCCCAGGCCAGCAGCGGCGCGAGCGTGTCGGCCTCGGTCTGACCCATCGGCGTGCGGATGAACTGGGCCTGGCCGCCGTCGCGATGCGGCGGGACGACGATGCGTCGAGCCGTTGTCGTCGCGACCTTCGCGCCGTACATCTGCCGCATCAGGTGCAACGAGGCATCGATGCCGGCTGCGGACCCCGCGCCGGTCATGATGTTGTCCTCCTGGACGTAGAGCACATCCGGGCGGACTATCGCCTTCGGGTACATCCGCGCCATGCGATCGGTGTAGCGCCAGTGGGTCGTGCACTCGCGGCCATCGAGCAGCCCCGCCTCCGCGAGCATGAACGCTGCCGAGCAGTGGGCGTAGACCAAGGCCCCACGCTCGTACGTCGTCCGGGCCGCCTCGAGCACGAGCGGATCGAAGTCGAGGTACTCGTGCTTGGGCGAGAAGCAGACCAGGTCGGCGTCCTCGAGCGCCTCGAGACCGTGCTCGACATGCAGGTCGAAGCCCGCCCGGCCCCGGACCCGACCGGGCCGTGGCGTGCACACCCGGAAGTCGAACACCGGATTGTCATCCTCGGGGTGATAGGGCTCCGCCCACACCTCGCAGATCGATCCCAGGCCGAATGGCTCGGCTCCGTCCTGCACCACGACTGCAACGGTCTTCATCGTTCGAGCATGCCAGACAGATGGCAGTAAATCAATGCAGAGTGGCATTACTGCCACTGGTGGCAGGATATGAACAGGACAAGAATTACTGCCATGTTCATCTTCCTGATCGCCCTCCTGGTCATCGCCACCGGAGCAGCACTCGCCGTGCTGCTCCCCAAAGACGGGTATGGCACCCGTCCCGCCCCGCGGAGCCACTACGACTCCTTCCCGCCCAACAGCTTCGTGTGAAGCGCCGCACGAAGCCCTAGGAACGCAAGAACCCCCGGTCCGAGTGGACCGGGGGTTCTTGCGTTGAGCGGAGTGGTTACTCGCCGCCCGTGAGCTTCTCGCGGAGCGCCTGGAGCGCCTCGTCCGAGGCGAGCGAGCCCTCCTGCTGCGGAGCGTCCTCGCCGCCTGCGGTGTCCGAGGAGTAGTTGGCAGCTTCGGAAGCCTCGATGCCGGCCTTCTCGGCCTCCTCGATCTGCTTCTTGTGCGCCTCCCAGCGCTCGTGCGCCTCGGCGTACTGCTTCTCCCACGTGGCGCGGGCCTCGTCGAAGCCTTCCTGCCACTCGCCGGTCTCGGGGTCGAAACCGTCGGGGTAGATGTAGTTGCCATCGGCGTCGTAGGACGACGTCATGCCGTAGAGCGTCGGGTCGAAGTCATCGCTGACTGCGGCCTCGGTCTCGTTGGCCTGCTTGAGCGACAGCGAGATGCGGCGACGCTCGAGGTCGATGTCGATGATCTTGACCATGACGCTGTCGCCGATCTGCACGACCTGCTCGGGGATCTCGACGTGACGCTCGGCGAGCTCGGAGATGTGCACCAGGCCCTCGATGCCCTCCTCGACGCGAACGAACGCACCGAACGGGACCAGCTTGGTCGCCTTGCCCGGCACGATCTGGCCGATCTGGTGCGTACGGGCGAAGTGCTGCCAGGGGTCTTCCTGCGTGGCCTTGAGCGACAGCGAGACGCGCTCGCGGTCCATGTCGACGTCGAGCACCTCGACGGTGACCTCGTCGCCGACCTGGACGACCTCGTTGGGGTGGTCGATGTGCTTCCACGACAGCTCGGACACGTGGACGAGTCCGTCGACGCCGCCGAGGTCCACGAACGCACCGAAGTTGACGATCGAGGAGATGACGCCCTTGCGGACCTGCCCCTTCTGGAGCTCGGTGAGGAAGTTCTGGCGAACGGCCGACTGGGTCTGCTCGAGCCAGGCACGGCGCGACAGGACCACGTTGTTGCGGTTCTTGTCGAGCTCGATGATCTTGGCTTCGATCTTCTGACCGATGTAGGGATCGAGGTCGCGCACGCGGCGCATCTCGACCAGCGACGCCGGCAGGAAGCCGCGCAGACCGATGTCCATGATCAGGCCGCCCTTGACGACCTCGATGACGGTGCCCTCGACGACGCCGTCCTCGGCCTTGATCTTCTCGATGTCGCCCCACGCGCGCTCGTACTGCGCACGCTTCTTGGACAGGATGAGGCGGCCTTCCTTGTCCTCCTTCTGGAGGACGAGGGCTTCGACGTTGTCGCCGACCGAGACGACCTCGTTGGGGTCGACATCGTGCTTGATGGAAAGTTCGCGGGAGGGGATGACGCCCTCGGTCTTGTAGCCGATGTCGAGGAGAACCTCGTCACGGTCCACCTTGACGATGACACCTTCGACGATGTCGCCGTCGTTGAAGTACTTGATGGTGAGGTCAATTGCGGCGAGGAAGTCTTCCTCAGAGCCGATGTCGTTGACGGCGACCTGTGGTGCTACGTGGGGTGTGGCGAGACTGCTTGACATAGAGGAGTTGCTCCGATGGATGGGTGGAATTGTCGGGCACGTCTGACAGCCCTTGGATCGTGATGAGTCGAGGAGGTTCGCCCGACACGGCGCACGAGCACGGGCCTGCTCTGTCCGAGGTACGTACAGGCCATCAGCGCAGGTCCAATCGTACGCGACAGGCGTCTCGCACGGGAAGGCGGGTCACACGGGCGACAAGAACGCTGAAAGCGCGCGGGCGTACGTGTCGACGTCCGCAGCGCCCATGAGCTCGCGGGCCGAGTGCATCGCCAGCTGGGGGGCGCCGACGTCGACCGTCAGAATGCCCGTGCGAGCGGCGCTCAGTGGTCCGATCGTCGAGCCGCACGGCAGGTCCGCGCGGTGCTCGTAGCGCTGCAGCGGCACGCCCGCCTGCTCGCACGCGAGGGCGAACACGGCTGCGCCGGGCGCGTCAGTCGCGTAGCGGAGGTTGACGTTGACCTTGAGGACCGGTCCCCCGCCGATCGAGATGTGATGGAGCGCCTCGTGCCGCTCGGCGTAGTTGGGATGCGTCGCATGGGCCATGTCGCCGGAGGCGCAGACCGACGCCGCGATCGCGCGGTGGTAGTCGTCGCGCGTGCCGCCGGCGGCCAGCACGATGCGCTCGAGCACCGTCGTGAGCAGGTCGGACTGGGCGCCGCGCTCGGACGTGCTGCCGACCTCTTCGTGGTCGAACAGCGCGAGCACCGGCCGCACGCCCGGGACCGACGATGCATCGAGCAGGGCCCGCAGGCCCGCGAAGCAGGTGACCTGGTTGTCGAGCCGCGGCGCCGAGACCAGCTCGGTGCGTGCGCCGGTCAATGCGCTCGGGGTCGCGTCGTGTGCCATGAGCTCGAAGCCCAGGATGTCGCCGCGCGCGACGCCGGCGCGGTCCGCCACGAACTCGAGGAACTCCCCCGGTGCGGTCGACCAGATCGCGTTGAGGTGGCGTTGCGGATCGAGCTCGACGCCCTTGCGTTCGGCCGACAGGTGGATCGCGAGCTGAGGCACCCGCAGCACGGGCTCGTCGACGTGGACCAGCGTCTCGGTGCCGTCGCGCAACGCGAGCCGACCCGCCACGCCGAGGTCGCGGTCGAGCCAGGAGTTGAGCCATGCGCCGCCGTACGGCTCCATCGCCACGACGCCCAGCCCCTCGGGCGCGATGTCGTGGTGCTGCTTGAGTCGCAGGTTGGGGCTGTCGGTGTGGCCGCCGACGACCCGGAACGGGTCACTGGGCGACTGGCTCGCCTCGGTCGACCAGGCGACGAGCGAGCCGCCGCGGACGACGTAGTGGCGGCCCGGGGCGGTCGGCCAGGCGTCCGGCTCCTGCACACGGACGTACCCCGCCGCCTCGAGCTCTGCGGCGGCCGTCTCGCACACATGGAACGGGGTCGGTGAGCGGTCGACGAAGGTGCAGAGCGCGGCAGCGGAGGCGATGGTCATAGGAAACTCACCCTAGAACACCGCCGCCACCCGAACGGCGCGACGCCGCGACTCCCTTGGAGATCGCGGCGCCACGTCGTGGTGGAGTCAGGTCAGTGCGAGACCAGCTCATCCTTGTGTGCTGCCGTGGCTCGCTGACCGCTGTCGCGGCGAGTGAACAGGCCGATCGCGATCAGCACGAGGCCGAGCGCGCCTCCGCCGAACGGCACGTACGTCTTGACGGCCGTCAGCAGCAACGCCTTGGTCTTGAACTCGTTGACGGTGTCGGCAACATTCGCGTCGGTGTACTTGAGCGTCGCCTTGGTCGTCGTCAGCACCCGCTCGCCATCGAGCTCGAGGTAGCTGTCCTGAGCCGTCTGGCCGACCAGGACGACACCCGTCACCGGATCGACCTGGTAGGTGCTGACGCTGGAGTAGATCCGGTCAGCCGTCACGGTCGCCTCGTCAGAGCCGACGAGTGAACCCGGCACGTCGATCGTGCCGGTCTTGATCGGATCGATCGTCTGCTCGTACTCGTAGGCCTTCATGCCCTTGACCTTGGCCTCGCCGACGTACTTGGCAGGTGTGGCCTTACGCAGCGTGCCGTCCCAGAACTGGTACGTCTTCTTCTGCGCGTCGAACGGGAACTTGAAGTAGAGGCCCTTGAACTTTCCGGGCTGGATGACCTCTCCGTCGACGTCCGAGCGGGCGCCCTTCCAGTCGACGGCCTCGCCGGTGTTGCGGTCGAACGCGACCCGATCGTCCGTCGCGCTCAGGGCGGTCTCGCCCGAGCCACAGTCGAACGACGGCTTGTCGGTGCAGTCATAGATGTCCCAGACCGTCACGTCGCGGTCGAGATCCTTGCTCGCCTGCTTGCTCGCCTTGACGTTGCCGACGACGGCCTTGGTGTTCTTCAAGGGTCCGGTCGTCGAGCTTCAGCCCGGCAGCGACGTCGAGGTACTCGGCATCGTCTCCCGGCGCTGTGGTCGCCACGCTCGTCGCCTCGTGGTTGAGTGGCACGACGGCCAGCTGGTCGTACATGTAGAACTTGGACAATGCGGCCAATGCCAGCAAAAACGCACCCAGGAACAGCGCGACTGTTCCCAATTTCTTACTCACTGTGGGCTCCCTCCACGGTATGAACGCTTGACCGTAACACCGGAGAGGGTCATCCCCGATGGCACCGGATCACGACGTTTGCGTACGTTTGCCTCCCGCTCCCGTGGGCTCGATGACCCCCACGGATGGCAGGATCGAACGTTGTGAGCGCCCCTGCTGTGTCGCCCGTCCGGGCACTCGTCCCCGCGCACCTGTCGGTGGCGCAGCGGGTACGCCTGACGGCGTACGCGATGATCGTCGCGAGCCTGGGGCTCAAGGCGTGGGTCGTGCTGCCGGCGTGGTTCTACAGCGACGACTTCCGCTTCATCGAGGACGCGCACACACACGGGCTGTCGATCGACTTCCTGTTCACGCCGCACGACAGCCAGCTCATGCCGATCGGCGTCGCGATCTCGTGGCTCGTCGCCCAGGCGGACGGCTACTCGTGGCTCACCGCCGCCACGATCACCCTGGCATTGCAGGCTATTTCGGCGCTGACCTGCCTGCTGATGCTGCGCACGCTGTTCGGTGACCGCTGGGGCATTCTCGTCCCGCTCGGCCTGTTCCTGGTCTCGCCGATGGGCCTGGAGGCGGGGATCTGGTGGTCCGCATCGCTCAACGCGCTGCCGATGCAGATCGCGTTCTTCCTGCTCGTGACGTGCGTCGTGCTGTGGGCGCGCGAGCGTCGTCCGATCTGGGTCCTTGGCGCAGGTGGTGCGATCGCGCTGGCGGCTCTCAGCGGACCGCGCGGCCTGGCGATGGCGGTCCCCGTGACTCTCCTGATCGCCCTGTTCCTGACCCGAGGGCCGTGGTGGCGACGACCGTACGACGTCGTGCGTCAGCACCTGCTGCTGGCGGTCCCGCCGATCGTCATCGCGGTCGGCTACATCGTCCTGTATGCCCGTACGACGCCCGCTCCCGTCGAGTCCAGCGGCGATGCTCCGGCAGGTGGCGCTGCTGCACAACCTGCTCATGGGTTCGTGGGCGCCCTCGCTCCTCGGCGGACCGTGGCGGTGGAGCGTCGTCGCTGACCCGGTCGCCGTCGCAGCGGCCCCCGCGGCACTGGAGATCGTCGCCACGATCGTCGTCGTCGCAGGCGCAGCGTGGCTCGTGCGCCGCAATCCTGGCCCGGCCACGGGTGCGCTCGCGATCCTCCTCGCCCAGCTCACGGTCACGTACCTCGCCCTCGTGTTCGGGCGCGGCCTGCAGATCGGCGCACTCGCCGGTCTCATCTCGCGCTACCTCGCCGACGCCCTACCGGTCACGACGCTTGTCATCGGGCTGGCATTGATGCCGCTGCTGGTCGAGGGCGCGCCGGCCTTCCGGCGTACGCTGCCCGACCCCGCGACGTTGGGAGGCCTGGCGCCGGCGCCTGCTGGGCACCGCCGTCGCAGTCGTCGTGGCCGGCAGCGTGCTCACCACGGCTCGCTATGCCGCACCGTGGCACGACGACTTCGTCGCTCGCGCATACATCGACAACGCCGTGTCCACGTTGCGGGCCGACCCGACGCCGATCGCCGACGTCGAGGTGCCTGACCTCGTGCAGCTCCCGTTGCACTACCCGAGCAACCTGCCATCGCACCTGCTGGCGCCATACGGTGACCTGGTGCAGACGACGCAGGTCGGGCAACGACCTGCGCATCCTCGACGAGTTCGGCCGGAGCCAGCAGGCGATCGTCGGCGGCGGCGCCGAGACCGACCTCGACGCTGATCCCGGGATGTGGCCTCCGGGTCGGCTCGACCGACGCGATCATCTCGCTCGACCGGGACCAGATGGACGCGTTCCCGTGGACCAGCGTCAACTACGTCGCGTCGGGTGATGGGCTGATCGAGGTGACGGCCGACGGGCGCGAGGTCCCCGATCTCGAGGTCGCGGCCGGGCCACATACCTACTTCTTCCTCACGGGCGGCGCCTACGGCACATTGACGCTGCGTTCCAAGACCCCCGGCACCGAGCTCTGCGTCGACATCGTCCGCGCAGGACCCATCAGGGCGATCGCATGAGCACCCAGACGGCCACCGCCGTGCCCCGGACCGCCCCTTCGTTCCCGGGACTCGACACGATCCGCGCGGTGGCGGCGATCTGGGTCGTCGTCACGCATGTGGGCTTCTGGACGGGCTTCTACGGCCACGGGCTGCTCGGGGCACTGTCGCAGCGCCTCGAGGCAGGGGTGGCGGTCTTCTTCGTCCTGTCAGGCTTCCTGCTGTCCTACCCGTGGCTGCGCCAGCTGCGCACTGGCGCACGGCGTGACTCGATCGGCCGCTACGCGCTCAAGCGGGTCCTGCGGATCATGCCGGTCTACTGGGTCGCGGTCGTGGCCGCCGTGCTGCTGGTTCCCCAGAACGACGGCACCTCGCTGCCCCGCACGATCGACGCGCTCCTCATGATCGACATGTACAAGGAGGGCCTGCTGCTCGAGGGCATGACCCAGATGTGGAGCCTGGCGACGGAGGTCGCGTTCTACGTCAGCCTGCCCGTCGCTGATGGCGCTGCTCGTCACGCTGGTCGCCCGCAGGCAATGGCGACCCGCTCGTATGCTCGTCGCCCTGGCCGTCGTCGCTCTCGGGTCATTGGTCTGGGTCGCCGTCGCAGCCGGATCGCTCACCTCGTGGGGCGGTTGGGTCAACCAGGCGCTCCCGGGCTACCTGGGGTGGTTCGCGACCGGCATCGGCTTCGCCGTCATCGACGTGGATCGCCGGCACGCGGCCCCCGGCCACGAGCTCGCGGTGACCCGGTGGTGCCGCACCGCCGCCTCGGCCCCCTGGACCTGCTGGGTCGTCGCCGGTGCAGCGCTGTTCGTCGCCGGCACGCCGATCCTGGGTCCCGTGCTGCTGGTGGAACGCACCCCCACTCAGCTCGTGTGCCGGGCGATCCTGTTCGGCGTGGTCGCGGCGCTCGTGGTGCTGCCGGGCATCTTCGGCAAGCCGTCAACCGTGTACGCCCGGATCATGGCGCACCGCTTCCTGCGCCACTTGGGTCACATCTCCTACAGCCTCTTCTGCTGCCACGTCATCGTCATCGCCGTCATGTTCGACCGGCTCGACCTGACCCAGTTCTCGGAGAACATGTGGCTCGTGCTCGGCGCGGTGCTCGTCGTGAGCCTGGCGGTTTCGGAGGTGCTCTATCGGGTGGTCGAGCTGCCTTTCATGCGCCTCAAGAATGTCGGCCGCCGCAAGCCCACGGCAGCCATCGCCGAGACGCCTGCCAGCGCCAGCAGCTGAGGCGTCGCGAGCGAGCCGCTCCAGCTGTCGAGGCCTGCCCAGGGCTTGGCCACGGCGAACAGTCACGGCGGCACCCACGGCCACCGCACCGACGCCGGCGGCCGCGACGCGTCGCCGTCGCAACACCGTGACCAGGACGACCGCGGCCACGGACGCGCCGAGTCCCGGCCAGCCCGCCAGCAGCACCGCAGCGCCGACGGCTGCCGCCGTCAGCGGCCAAGCCCGTGCGACACGATGGACACCAGCCGCGGCCCAACGCCGCTCATCACGCCCCGGCACGAGGCAGAACCCCGCGAGCGCGGCCAGCAACAGACCGCCGATGATCAGCAGGACTCGGTACAACGTGCCCGGTCGGTATGACTCCGAGAGGCCGGCCGCATCCGCGGTGCTGGTCCGCCAGCCCTGCTGCCACCCGTCGAGCACGACCGGAGTCGCATCACCTGACCGTGTGGTCGCGGTCCACCCGGAGTTCTCGTTGTGGCCGGTCGACACCACGACGCCGCCGGCACCCAGCGGTCGTTCGTCCGGCGCGCTCATCAGCACGTCGACCGGCCGGATCGTCGAGGTGCCGGTCGTCGTGAGGCGATGCTTCCCGGCCGTCAGGTCGACCGTGCCGGACCCGCACCACTTCACGGCCGCAAGCTCGCCACGGAAGAGCCCACCAGGCGAGGCCACGAGCCGCGAACGTACGGCGGTGCCGTCGACCTCGAGCGACGGGCCGCTCCCACACGCATACGTGCGGACGGACTCGCTCAGGGCGATCGGCAGCCCGCCGACCTTGCCGACCCGCACCTCGCTCACACCGACCGGCAGCTGCGTGATCCCCCCGTCGAATCCCAACGAGGCACGTTTGACCTCCGGCACAAGGTGGGCTTCGACCGAGGTCGTCCGGACCGGGCGGAACAACGCGATGCCGTCCTTGTTGACCGGAACTCGTTGCTGCGAGCCGTCGGAGAACACCAGGACCGCCGACGACGCAGGCGATGCTGCGAGCGACGGCGCCGACTCGAGCCTCAAGGTGTCCACCGTCCGGGGACCCACCCATCGCACCGTGATGGTCGGATCTGTGTCGTCGGCGGCGGCGACCCAGCCTGTCTGCAGCTCGCCATCGGCCGCGGCCAGCGCGCCGGCCGCCGGGGACTCGGTCTGTTGCGAGCTCGCCGCGACCGTGACCAGCTGCCCCTTCTGCAGCTCCGCGTCGATCGCCGCACCACCTCGCGGCGCGACCCGCATACGAACGTCGTAGGCCTGGCGGGCCGGCAGGGTCAGCTCGCGATCGAGAACCCGGTCGTCCTCGACCCGCTCGGCATGCGAATCGGAGCACCGAGGAGCGCCACCGACGTCCAGACACCCCGCGAAGCGGCCGTCGGCCCCCTGCATGAGGATCCTGTGGGGTGCGGCCCACCCACGGGGAATCGTCGGCATGACGAGTGGCCGCGACAGGGCGAGACCGGGGAGCTCGACCTCACTGACCGCCACGGGTCGCAGCAGGGTCGAGCGGGCCGAGATCTCGATGTGGTCGACGCGACCGATCGGGACGGAGACCGGCGCACTCCCGCGCACTGTCACGGTGCGGTTGCCGGACTCGGTGAAGACAACGAGCTGCCGGGTCTCGCTGGCCGGAAGGTCCAGGGCAATCGTGGCGCTTCCGATCGACGTGGCGCGATCCAGACGCAGGTGCAGCCACGAGCGCTCGCCGGACCGAGCCAGGTCCGGCCGCCAGGCCGTGCCAGGGTCACCGTCGAACGCCGCCCAGGGCTGAGCCGACGGGTCCGTCCGCGGAACGGCTCCGATGTCGGACTGCGACGACGATGCCGTCAGCGAGCGGGCGCCCCGCAGCTCTGGGGTCGTCGTCCACCGCTTGAGTGCCTCCTGGTCATAGCGGTGCACCCGCCGATCTGCCCGGTACGGCTCCTGCGGGGTCAAAGACGCCGATCGGTTGCGCTGCACCGCGCCGAACGCCGCCTCCTGCCGCCGGTTGCCATCCGTCAGGATCGTGCCGGTCGGGGTCTCCCCCGTGATGTCCTTGGCCATGACCGTCGAGCCGCCGTTGGTGACCCCCAGCTCGTCGAGGGTCAGCAGTGATCCGGAACCCCCGATCAAGGCGTCCAGCTGGCTGTCGACCGTGATATGCCGGTCGTTCCACGGCCCGTCGAACGAGAACACCTCGACGGCGGGCCGGTCGGCGCGCCAGCCCTCGTCGACGAAGACGCGTCCGCCCTCAGGGTTCAGTACGATCGGCCCGCCGCCGATCGTCGGACCGAACGTCGCCACCCGTCGCATGCCGGGGGTCGAGGCAAGCGTTGCGCGTACCTGTTCGGGCGACACGACGCCCACGCCGCGATCAAGGTCGTTGCGTACGACCACCGTGCCGATGTTGGCGCGCCGCAGGAAGTCTGCGAGCCCCCGTGTCCCAAGCCCGGTCGAGAGCGCCTGCGAGATCGTGTCGAGCATCTCGATGTTGCCGCCGGGGGCCAGCGGAATGACGTTGCGGACCGCCCACGGGCCCGTCGACAACGGCTGAAGCGGCTCGTCTCCGGTCCGCCCCCAGGCATACGTGCCGAACGATGTCGCCGGCGCGACCAAGGTGGTGCCCTTGGCATGCTCGCCGATCCACTCGCCGGTCTCGTCCCAGTAGTGCGGGACCGACTGGTAGCTCCCGCGAGGCGCCACATGGCCCGTCCAACCGGGGACCGTCGCACCGAGAACCGCGGCGCAGGCCAGCATCCCGACGCCGATGGCCAGCGGATCAGGTCGGCGTCGTCCGGTGTCGTCGACGACCCGTCCTTGGGTCAGCTTCGTCACGGCGTGGCACAGCCCGATGACCAGCGGCAACCGCACGACGACATCGAACTTGTGCGTGTTGCGCAGCGGCGCCAACGGTCCGTCCAACAGGTCACGGATGGCGTGGGATCCGAAGCCCAGACGTGGAACCGACGTGTCCCAGCGTCACCAGCACCAGCCCCGTCAGGAGGCCCGCGACCAGGAAGCCGCGCGCCGGCAGGTCACGTCGCGACAGGCCGACGATCCCCAGCACCACGACGAGCCCGCCGTTGAGGATCAGCAAGGGCTCGGCGATGAGCAGGTGGCCCGCGTCGGCGTTGATGTCGACGTACGCCACCCAGTTGGTCGTGCCGCGCAGCGCATCGAGCACGGTCGCCGCGACGGTGGTGTTCGATGCCGCCTCGATGTAGTCGAGGAATGGCGGGCTGTAGCGCCCCAGCAGCAGCAAGGGCAGGAGCCACCACAGCGTGCCGACCAGGACCAACGGCGGCCACCAGAGCATCATCGTGCGGCGCCGACGGCTGCGCGGCGCGCACCAGATCCACCACGCTGCGAGCGGAACGACCGCGAACGTCGCCGCAGCGTTGACCCCTCCGACCACGGCGACGGCCAGCGCACTCAGTGCGGCCTGCCGTCGCGGGTCTCCGCGGACCAGGCCCACCACGAGCGGCACCAGCACCCACGGAGCCAGCGCCGACGGCCACATCTCGACGGACGAGGCGCCGAGGACCGAGAGCATGCGCGGCGACAGGGCGAACGCGAAGCCGGCCAGGATCCGGGTCCAGCGGTTGCCGATTCCCATCGCGCCCAGCAGCACGACGGTGCCGAGGAACGCGACGACGAGCAGCAGGGACCACCACAGTCGTTGGGTGACCCACGGAGACACGTCCGCGAGGTGCCCCAAGGCGAAGAACGGGCCCATCGGGAACAGGTAGCCGTACGCCTGGTTCTGCACCTGCCCGAAGGCACCCTGGGAGTCCCACAGCGACAGGGCGCGACCAAGGAACCCCACCGGGTCGACGGTCAGGTCGAGCTTCGTGTCGGTCACCACGTTGCCGGGTGCCTGCGCGAACGCGAGCGCCACGAGGCCAGGCAGCAGGCGGCGAGCCGGAACCTCCAGACAGCGGTCAAGGTCGGCGCAGCGGGCTCGAACTCGACCGGCTCGTCGCTCACGTCTTCCTCAGCACGATCGCGAGGTTCCATGTCGCCAGCTCGCGCAGGACCGGCACCCGCAGGACCCACCACGACCAGCGCGGCAGGTATCGCGGGATCACCGCGATCACCTCGGCGGTGGACTGCCGACGCGCCCAGCGCAACCCTGCGGCCGCGGTGACCGGGAAGAGTGACGTCCCGAACACGTTCTTGGGCGGGTGGCCGTGCTTCTTCTCGTAGCGCCGCGCCGCACGGTGGCCGCCGAGGAAGTGCCACGGCGACGTCTCGTGCCCGCCCCAGGGTCCGTACCAAAGCGTGTAGGACAGGAACACCAGCCCACCGGGCCTGGTCACCCGCACCATCTCGTCCGCCATCGCCCACGGCTCGCTGACGTGCTCGAGGACGTTGGAGGAGTAGGTCACGCCGAAGCTGTCGTCGGCGAACGGCAGCTGCATACCGCTGCCGAGGACCGTGCCCGGCTCGGGATCACCGAGCCCCGACAGCTCGCCGAGGTCGGCGTCGAGCGGGGTGTAGGTCGCGCCCGCGCTGCGGAACGCGTCGGCGAAGTAGCCCGGTCCTCCCCCGACGTCGAGCACCCACCGGCCGTCCAGCTCGGCATACGTATCGATCTGGTCGACGGAGTCTTGAGCGAGCGTGCCGTAGAAGTGTGCGGGGTCGGTCTGCTCGACCCGAAAGGCCCGGAACAACCGCCACGAACGCCCAAGATCCGAGCGAAATGGCAGGTCAGGCACGTCGAAAGGATACGGGAGGGGTGGACCACCCCGATGTTAGGATTTTGCCGTCATGTTGAGGGACATGACGTCGCAGCGTTGAGGGACGTCGCGAGGGAGCAGCCGGCATCGCGCCGGCATCGAAGGAGGAGCCGGCAACCGCCGGCCGACCATGCACATCCTCTTCTGCAACTGGCGCGACACCAAGAACCCCGAAGGCGGCGGCTCCGAACGCTATGTCGAGAACATGGCTCGCGGCCTGGTCGGACGAGGGCCACACGCGTCACGATCGCCTGCGCTGCCCACGACAACGCCCCACGCGAGGAGACCATCGACGGCGTCCGGTTCGTCCGGCGCGGCACCAAGCTGGACATCTACGTCCGTACGTTCCTCGCGCTGCTGCTCGGCCGCTACGGCAAGGTCGACCTCGTCGTGGACGTGCAGAACGGGCTGCCATTCTTCACCCGCCTCGCGACCCGCAAGCCGGTCGTCGTCCTGGTGCACCACGTGCACCGCGAGCAGTGGCCGGTCGTCTATCCCGGCCTCGTCGGCCGCATCGGCTGGTGGATCGAGAGCCGCGTGGCGCCGCGCCTCTACCGCCGCAGCCAGTACGTCGCGGTGTCGCAGGCGACTCGCCTCGAGCTCGTGGACCTCGGGGTCGACCGCGACCGCATCGCGATCGTCCACAACGGCAACGAACCCGCACCGGTCGTCAGGACGGCGCGCTCTGTCACCCCGCGCATCAGCGTCATGGGCCGGCTGGTCCCGCACAAGCAGGTCGAGCACGCCATCGACGCAGTTGCCGCGATGCGCGGCGACCATCCCGAAGTCGTGCTCGACATCGTCGGCGCCGGCTGGTGGGACGCCGAGCTGCGGGCGTACGCCGAGCGCAGCGGCGTGTCCGACCGCGTCGTGTTCCACGGCTACGTCGACGACCGCGCGAAGCACGAGCTGCTCGCGCAGTCATGGATCATGGCGCTGCCGTCGCTCAAGGAGGGCTGGGGCCTCGTCATCGGCGAGGCCGGAGCTCACGGCACGCCGACCGTCGCCTACAGCACCGCCGGCGGCACGACCGAGTCGATCGACCACAAGGACTCAGGAGTCCTCGTCGACACGCCGGATGAGTTCGTCGCGGCGCTTCGAGGACTGATCGAGGACCACGAATGGCGCGAGTTCCTGGGCCGTGGCGCCCTCGAGAAGTCCCGCACGTTCACGTGGGCGAGCTCGCAGAGGGAGTTCGCAGCGATCGTCGAGACGTTCGGGCGGTAGGAGCAGGCCCGGACGCACGAAGGGCGGACTCCGAGGAGCCCGCCCTTCGTCGCGTCTGGACGCGTGAATCAGTTGTTGGAGCCGTAGCTCACGCTCGTCGATGAGATCGGCTTCTCGCCGGCGCTCTGCTGCGTCTGGACGACGCCCACGACAGTTGCTCCGGCCAGACCGAGACCAGCGATGAAGGCGATGATGCCGCCTGTAAGTGTTCCCACGTTGTTGTCCTCCCTCGAGACCTCGCAAGATTACCAGCCAGCAGAGGGTCACACCCGACTCGTCGAGCTCCGGGGCACGGGCTTCCGTCGTCTGCGTTCGGCCGCCCCGCGAAGGGTTCCCACCAGCGCGAACGCCAGTGTGAGCCCGGCGATCGATCCAGGTGGCGATCATGATCTGTCGGTCGTCCTCGTCGACCTCCTGAGCCCGCGCACCCGAGATCGCGAACACCCTGAGCGAGTCGCCCTTGACGTCGAGCTCGCGAGCACCTCTGACCTTGCGCAGTGCGGCACGCGCGCCGGGTGCGTCGGTCTCCACCACGACGAGCCCGATCCCCTGCCGGGCCAGCCCGCGGGTCACGTCTTTGCCATCCAGCTCGCGCTGAATTCGGGCAGCACGGGGATCCTCGCCCTTGATCGTCCGGCCAGAGACCACGAGGTCGTCGTTCGTCACGGTCGTACGATCGAAGAACCGGCCAGCCGGATCGAGCACCGAGGTGTCGTGGTTCCACGACGGCCGGCGATACGAGCTGAACGGCAGCACGAGGATGTCCCCGCGTACGTCGGTGGTCTCGATGACTCGTCGGGCGTCCGTCCACGCCGCGGGGTACGTCGCCGGCTCGAGCCGGCCGCCCACACCCCACGCCAGGTCAGGCATCGCTGCGAGCGGCAGGACCAGCGCGAACACGATGACCGGCACCTCCCACGCGGTGAACTCGGCCCGATAGAGGATCGTGTGCACGCCGGCACCGAACGCCACCGCCTCGAGCGGCACGAGCAGCGCCAGCCACCGCGTCCCGTCACGGATGAGGCCACCGGCGGGGACGTCCGCCACAACCCGGGCGACGAGGTCAGGCGCGAGCCAACCGGCGAGGGCGATCGCGAGTCCGATGGCGCCGGCAACGCACAGCACGGCGAGCAACCGTCCGTCGTCGCGCCACATCGTGACCCCGCCGACGATCATCACGGCACCGACCACGACGGCGATGAGGACGGTGAGCAGCAACGTACGGGACGTCGGGACGACCTCGGTGTTCCAGATGCCCCCGAGCGTCAGAGCCGAGCCGAGGCGCCCGAAATGGCCTTCGGACTGGAGGTCGAACAGGCCGACCGCGGCCGGGTCGCTTCGCGAGATCGAGGAGTGCAGGAGCCCCGCCACGATCCATGGGGCGTTGACGAGCGCCGCGAGCAGCACGACGCCGACGATCCCGCGGCGCCATGCCGCGATCACGCCGAGCACCACGCCCATGACGCCCGTCGCCGGCGTCAGGGCAGTGGCCGCGAGGGCCAGCGCGGCGACGGACCAGCGCGGTCGGCCCTTGCCACCCAGCGCATCGATCAGCCATGGGAACGCGGCGCACGCCAGCAGCAGCGGCCACTGCCCGAGCACCAGACGCTCGGCGACGTACGGGTTCCACACCGCGAGGGTCGCCGCCGCCAGCTGGGCCAGGAGCGGACGCTCACGCAGCAGGCGGGCGGTGCCGGTCGCCAGCAGGAACAACGCTGCGAACAGCACGAGTCGTCTGCACGATCGCCGCAGGGATCACCGCACCGAGCAGCGCAGCGATCGCGTCCGACGGCACGGCACGCGGCAGCCCCGTGCCGAGGCCCCAGATCTCCGGGCGGTCGAGATCCAGGTGCGGCACCCACACCATGTCGTACGACAAGACGTACCCGCGGCCCAGGAGCGGCAGGCAGATCACCAACGCCAGGAGCGCGGACCAGGCCGGCACGGCCGCTCGTTGGAAGTCGAGCTGCTGCCATCGCCTCATGCTCGCCCCTGCTCTTGTCCGACCCCGGCCACGGCTATTGTGCCGTGGTGAGGACCGCGCGCGCGACGATGACGGGTGGAACCCTCGTGGCGGCCGGAATGATGACGATGAACATCGCCGTCTACGGCTTCAACGTCATCGCGGCGCGGGCCCTGCTGCCCAAGGAGTTCGGCGCCCTCACGGCGTTGCTCGGCATCCTGCTCGTCGGCACTGTCGCCTCGCTCGGGCTCCAAGCCGTCACCGCACGCCGCCTCGCGATCGATCCCGAGCAGTCGTGACGCGATCATCGGAGCGACGGTCCGGGTCACGGTCATCGTCGCGTCCGCCGTGGGCCTGCTCGTCGCGGCCTCCACGGTCGTCCTGACCCCGGTCCTCAAGCTCGACAGCTATTGGGCGGTGATCCTCTGCGGCGCGACCCTCATACCGCTCACCGTCATGGGAGCCGAGTCCGGCATCGCCCAGGGCACGGCTCGCTGGGGCGCGCTCACCGCGATCTACGTCGGCAACGGCGTCGGTCGCCTGATCGGCGGAGCCGCCGCGCTCGCCATCTCCCAGAGCGTCAACGCCGCCATGATCGGCATCGCGATCGGCTCGTGGCTGCCGGCGCTCGCCGGGGCGCGGCTCATGATCGGCCACGGCAAGGGCGCGCTGATCAGCCGGCGACCGCTGTTGAAGGAGGCGCTGTTCTCGACGCACGCCCTCCTTGCGTACTTCGTGCTCAGCAACCTCGACTCACTGATCGCCCGCAACCGTTTCGACGAGCACGAGAGCGGCTTGTACGCCTCGGGGTTGATCCTCGCCAAGGCGGCGCTGTTCTTTCCCCAGTTCGTCAGCGTCGTGCTGTTCCCCGACCTCGCGCGCGCCACGACGCACCACGCCCGGTTGCGTGCCGTCTCGCTCGTCGCGGGGTTCGGCGCGCTGGCGGTGCTCGCGACCGCGGCGCTCCCCCGCGTCGCCCTGATCCTGGTCGGCGGCCACCAGTACGACGAGATCACCGGCCGGTTGTGGCTGTTCGCGGTCGCCGGCTCGTGCCTCGCGGTCGTGCACCTGCTGGTGTTCGACGCCCTCGCCCGGCACGCCCACGGCATCGTCGTGATGATCTGGGGCGCCGTCGTCGCGGTGATCGCTGCGGCGTACGGACTGGGCGTCGGCATCACGGGCCTGGTGCTCACGGTCGCGCTCGTCGCCGCCTCGCTCGCCGCCGTGGTGTTCGTGTTCGCCCCGAGTCATCCCCGGGTCGACGTCGAGGGTCAGTGACCGGCTTCGTGCCAGGTGCGGCCGACGCCGACTGACACGTCGAGCGGCACCGAGAGGTCGGCCGCCGACGCCATCTGCGCGCGGACCAGCTGCTCGACCTGCTCCCGCTCCCCCGCGGCGACCTCGAGCACCAGCTCGTCGTGCACCTGCAGGAGCATGCGGGAGGCCAGACCGGCGTCGTCGAGTGCCCGCTCGACGCCCAGCATCGCGACCTTGATGATGTCGGCCGCCGATCCCTGGATCGGCGCGTTGAGCGCCATGCGCTCGGCCATCTCGCGGCGCTGGCGGTTGTCGCTCTGCAGGTCCGGCAGGTAGCGCCGGCGGCCCATGATCGTCTCGGTGAAGCCGGTCTGCCGCGCCTCGTCGACGAGCCCACGCAGATAGTCGCGCACCCCACCGAAGCGCTCGAAGTAGTCGTCCATCAGCGCCTGCGCCTCGCCCGTCGAGATGCGCGAGCTGCTGGCTGAGCCCGTATGACGACAGGCCGTAGGCCAGCCCGTAGTTCATCGCCTTGATGCGCGCCCGCAGGCCGCCGTCGATCTCGCTCGGGCTCCTTGGCAGAACACCTTGGCCGCCATGACGGTGTGGAAGTCCTCGCCGGAGTTGAATGCCGCGATCAGGTCGGCGTCCTCGGACAGGTGCGCCATGATCCGCATCTCGATCTGGCTGTAGTCCGCCGTCACGAGCGTCTCGAAGCCCTCGCCGACACAGAACGCCTCACGGATGCGCCGACCCGACGCCGTGCGGATCGGGATGTTCTGCAGGTTGGGGTCGTTGGAGCTCAGTCGGCCGGTCGCGGCGATCGTCTGGGCGTACGTCGTGTGGATCCGGCCGTCGTCGGAGATCGACTTGCGGAGCCCCTCGACGGTCTGGCGCAGGCGCGTGACGTCGCGGTGGTCGAGCAGGTGCTGCAGGAACGGGTGCTCGGTCTTGTCGTAGAGCTGCTGCAGCGCCTCGGCGTCGGTCGTGTAGCCGGTCTTGGTCTTCTTGGTCTTGGGCATGCCGAGCTCGTCGAACAGGACGACCTGCAGCTGCTTGGGCGATCCGAGGTTGATCTCCTTGCCGCCGATCGCCGCGAACGCCTCGGACGCGGCGTTCTGCGCCCGCGCCGCGAACTCGGACTCGAGCTCGATCAGGTGGTCGTCGTCGATCGCGATGCCCGTGCGCTCCATGCGCGCCAGCGTCGCCACGAGCGGCAGCTCGACGTCGTGGATCAGCGCCGTGCCGCTGGCCTGCTCGACCTCTTGGTCGAGCACCGCGGCGAGGTCGAGCGTGGCTCGGGCCCGAAGCATGCCGGACTCGGCGCCGATGTTGTCGGTGTCGAGCGTCAGCTGGCCGGAGTTGTCCGACTCGTCGCGAAGCTCGCGCTTGAGGTAGCGCAGCGACAGGTCACCGAGGTCGTATGACCGTTGATCCGGCCGCACGACGTATGCCGACAGAGCCGTGTCTGCGGCGACGCCCTCGAGCGGCCATCCCTTGGCCTCGAGCGCCAGCGACGGACCCTTGGCGTCGTGCAGGACCTTGGGGCGCTCGGGGTCGGCCAGCCAGGCGGCGATCGCCGCATCGTCGTCGGCGGTGATGTCGTCGGTGGTGATCCAGGCTGCGGACTCGTCCGATGCGATCGCCAGGCCGACGACATCGCCCGTGCCGCGGCCCCACGAGCCCTGCACGTGAAGGCCGAGCCGCGCGCCCGACTTGGACTGGGTGTCGAGCCAGGCCGAAACCTCACCCGGTGCCAGCGTCGTGCCCTCGAGGTCGAAGCCCTCGTCAGCTTGCGGCTCGACCTCGCCGAACGCCTCGAACAGGCGGACCCGCAGGGCGTTGAACTCGAGCGCGTCGAACACCGTGTGGATCGCCTCGCGGTCCCACACCGTGTCGAACGCCAGATCGGCGGGGCCGGCCGGCAGGTCGAGGTCGAGGATCAGCGCGTTGATGCTGCGGTTGCGCAGGACGCTGTCGAGATGCTCACGCAGGGACTCGCCGGCCTTGCCGGGCACGTTCTCGACGTCATTGACGAGCGCCTCGAGCGTGCCGTACTGGTTGATCCACTTGGCGGCGGTCTTGGGGCCGACGCCGGGCACGCCGGGCAGGTTGTCGCTGGTCTCGCCGACGAGTGCCGCGATGTCGGGGTAGTGATCGGGCGTGACGGCGTACTTCTCCTCGACCGCTGCCGGTGTCATGCGGGCCAGGTCGGAGACGCCCTTGCGGGGATAGAGCACCGTCGTCTTGTCGGTGACCAGCTGGAGGGCGTCGCGGTCGCCGGTGCAGATCAGCACGTCCATGCCGGCGGATTCTGCGCGAGTCGTCAGCGTGCCGATGATGTCGTCGGCCTCGAAGCCTTCCTTCTCGAACGTCGTGATGTGCAGCGCGTCGAGGATCTCCTTGATCAAGGGGATCTGGCCGGTGAACTCCGGCGGCGACTTGGAGCGGTTGCCCTTGTACTCGGCGTACTGCTCCAGCCGGAACGTCTTGCGTGAGACGTCGAATGCGACGGCGACGTGGGTCGGCTTCTCGTCGCGCAGCACGTTGATCAGCATCGACGTGAACCCGAACACCGCATTGGTGCTTTGGCCCGTCGTGGTCGAGAAGTTCTCGACGGGGAGGGCGAAGAAGGCACGGTAGGCGACGGAATGGCCGTCGATCAGCAGGAGGCGGTCCACCCGGTCGACTCTAGTCGTCGGGTCTGACGGTCCGCGAGGGGTCAGTTGCTCGAGACGCCGCGTGCGTCGGTGCGGCGACGCAGGGTGCGGCGTACGGCAATCAGCTTGCCGGTGTCACGCGAGTTGGTGGCCTTCATCGAGAGCCGCGAACGCAGCTTGCTGGCCTGGATCGCGCGGACGACGGCGATCTGGTTGAACCCGATCTTGGTGAGGTAGCGGTGCGGCTCGCGCGAGTGCACCGGGATGGCCGCAACGACGATTTCGCAGTTGCACTCCTCGCCGTAGCTCGCAGCAGCCGACAGGAGCGTCGAAGCGACCGACTTGCGCCGGAAGCGCGGCGACACCTGGATCTCGGTGACGATCAGGACGCGGGTCAGGTTGATGGGTGTCAACGTGCCGATCGTGCACACCGTCGCACCGACGATCTCGCCATCGATCAGGGCGAGGATGATGCGCTTGTCGGGGTGTCCGAGGTTGAAGTCCAAGGCGGCGGCGGCCTCGGCGACGCCGGGCTCACGCCACAAGCGACTGTTGCGTGAAGGCTTCGGATCCCTCGTCCTGACTCGCATCTGCGCACTCGGCCCAGAGCGTGATCAGGGCGTGCGCATCCTCGCGATCGGCGTCCCTGAGAACGATGTGCGGTCGGACCGACATGAACGTCCCTGTCTCGAGTCGGGCACTCCTCTGCACCGGGCGCTGGCACCGAAATGACACACTACGCGCGGGGTGTTGGGGCTTGCCCGGTTGAAACCTCAATAGTCGAAGGAGACCTTACATGTTCGTCGGGATCGGCACAGCCACCAATGTTGCGACCGTGGTGGCCGGCTCCGGCCTGGGTCTCCTGATCGGTCACCGGCTGAGCCTGCGCGTACGCTCGACCGTCACCTCGGCGCTGGGTCTCGTGACCCTGTTGATCGCGGCCCAAGCCGCCATGGTCGTCAGCGACCCCAAGCTCAGCGACGCCGTCGGCACGAGCGCGCCGATGCTGATCGTGCTGGGCTCGCTGGTCATCGGCGGGGCCATCGGTTCTTGGCTGCGGCTGGAGGATCGGCTCGAGGAGTTCGGCGGCTGGTTGCAGGGCCGGCTGTCGCGTGGCGACGCGCCCGAGGGCCGGCAGCGGTTCATCGAGGGCTTCGTCATCAGCTCGCTGGTCTTCTGCATCGGGCCCCTGACGATCCTCGGGTCGATCAACGAGGGATTGGGCAACGGCGCCGACCAGCTGCTGCTCAAGGCGACCCTGGACGGGTTCGCCGCGCTGGCGTTCGCGGCGTCGTTCGGCATCGGCGTCATGGCCTCCGCGGTCTCCGTCGCCGTGATCCAGGGCTCGCTGACCGTGCTCGGCGCGCTGCTCGGTTCGTTCCTCCCGGATGCCCACCTCGCCGCGCTCACTGCCACCGGCGGCCTCATCCTGATCGGCGTCGCGTTCCGGTTGCTCGACCTCAAGTCGATCCATGTCGCGGACCTGCTGCCCGCACTCGTGATCGCGCCGTTGCTGTGCCAATTGGCCGTTGTGGTGCACTGACACACCGTCTCGAAACCCAACTGTTACCTGCAGGGCCCCGGTGTGACGTGCCTGACTCTCGCATATGGCTATAGTCCGAGGATCATCATCTGAACCAACCCGTGCATCAGCGGACAGGAGTCATGCGTGCGACTGCGAACAGCGGCACTGCTCTCGATCGTGGTTGGGGCCCTCATGCTATGGGTCCTGATCAGCCCTGGCATCGCCGGCCACACGACGCCCAACCGACGTCAGCACCCCACCGCCAACGTCGACCTACCGAGCGTTCCTACATCGGCGTCACTCTCATCGACACTCCAAGGCCACCGATCCAGCCCGAACCGGTGCCTGGTGTCAAGATCAGCGTTCGAGAAGGACGGGGCCGAGATCGCGCAGGCACCAGCGGCCCGACGGCTCGTTCTCGATCGCCCTTCCCGGCGCCCCGATCGATCTGCGCGGCGAGCAGATCACGGTCAAGATCGACACCGACACGCTGCCCGAGGGCGCCGAGCTCGCGTGACCCCAAGAAGACCTCCGTACAAGATCACTGATCCAGACCGACGCCGACATCCGCATCGGCTACTGCGATCGGCCCGGCGACCGACAACTCGGTCGGCCTGTTCACCGAGATCGGGCAGAGCGGCGTCAACGGCATCTTCCTCGGCCTGCTGCTCGCGCTTGCCGCCCTCGGCCTGTCGCTGGTCTTCGGCACGACCGGCCTCACCAACTTCGCCCACGGCGAGCTCATCACGTTCGGCGCGCTGGCGGCGTTCCTGTTCCAGGATCAATGGGGCTGGGCGTTCTTCCCGGCGGCCATCGTCGCCGTCATGTTCGTCCGGCGGCCTTTCGGCCTGGCCAACGACCGGCTGCTCTGGAAGCCGCTGCGCGGCACAGGGCACCGGCCTGATCGCCATGATGATCGTCAGCATCGGTCTGTCGATCTTCCTGCGAAACGTCTTCCAGTACTTCTTCGGCGCCGACAACCACTCAGTACTACCGGTACGTCTCCTGCCGGCAAGCTGTGGAACATCGGCTCGATCGGCATCTCGCCCAAGGCGTTCTACATCGCCGTCGTGTGTCGTCGTGATCCTCGTCGTCGTCTCACTCGCCGTCATGCGCACCCGGCTCGGCAAGGCGACCCGCGCCGTGTCGGACAACCCGGCCCTCGCGGCATCGTCCGGCATCGACGTCGACCGCGTCATCACCACGATCTGGATCGTCGGCGGCGCACTCGCCGGCCTCTCCGGCATCATGTGGGGCCTGCACGAACGGCTTCGACTACCAGGTCGGCAACAAGATCCTGCTGCTCGTGTTCGCCGCCGTCACCCTCGGTGGCCTCGGCACGATCTGGGGCACGATGGTGGGCTCGATCATCATCGGCGTCTTCTCGTGGAGATGTCCGTCGATCATCCTGCCGTCCGAGTCTCAAGTACGTCACCGCACTGGTCGTGCTCGTGCTGATCCTGCTGGTCCGCCCCCAAGGCTCTGCTCGGTCGAGCAGAGCGCGTCGGTTAGGAAGGGAGAAGAACCATGGACTTCGGTCAAGTGTCCTCACCGGTGCGATCGAGCAGGGAATCGGGCCCGAGCGCGATCATCTACTGCCTCGCCGCGATCGGCCTCAACATCCACTTCGGCTACACCGGCCTGCTGAACTTCGGTCAGGCCGCGTTCATGATGGTCGGCGGCTATGCCCTCGGCTCGCTGTCAGCTCTCGACGTATGGCTCGCTCTTCCCCAGCCTCATCGTCGGGCTCCTGACGGCGGTCGTGCTGGCCCTCGTCCTGGGTGTGCCCGACGCTGCGCCTGCGCGCCGACTACCTCGCCATCGCGACGATCGCCGCGGCCGAGATCGATCCGCCTCGTGATCTCCTCGGTCGACTCAACGACGAGTTCGGCGGCCAGGACGGCCGCTACGGCTTCGTCGACGGCATGCGACGCTCAACTTCATCCCGCTCGGCGGTGTGACTTCCTGGGCCTGGACTTCCGGTCGTACGACTTCTTCATCATGATCGTCGGCTGGACCCTCGCGCGCTCGGCTGCGGGTTCGTGTGCCTGCTGATGCGCAGCCCCTGGGGACGCGTCCTCAAGAGCATCCGCGAGGACGAGGACGCCGTGCGCAGCCTCGGCAAGAACGTCTACTCCTACAAGATGCAGGCGCTGGTGCTCGGTGGTGTCATCGGCGCCCTGGCCGGCATCATGTCGGGCCTGGCGACCAGCAAGTCGTTCGCGTCGCCGGACTTCGCGACCGACACGACGTTCTTCACCTACACGGTCCTGCTGATCGGTGGCGCGGCGCGGGTCTTCGGCCCGGTCGCCGGCGCGCTGATCTTCTGGTTCTTCATCAGCGGCCTCGACCTGTTCTTCGACCAGATGACCTCGGGCGCCGACCCGACCATCCCGGCGTCGATCATGACAGACGACCAGGTCCAGCCTGATGCGACTCATCTTCCTCGGGCTGACACTGATGCTGATCATGATCTACCGGCCACAAGGGATCTTCGGAGACAGAAGGGAGCTGGCGATCGATGCCCACTGACATCGACGCAGCCCAGGCGCCCTGGCCGACCCGAGCCCAGCCCGGCCAAGAAGCCGGACCCGATCCTCGTCGGCGACGGGGTCACCCGGACGTTCGGCGGCCTCACGGCGGTCGACGTCGAGCACTTCGAGATCCAGCGCGGCAAGATCACCGCCCTGATCGGTCCCAACGGCGCCGGCAAGACGACGTTCTTCAACCTGCTCACCGGGTTCGACGAGCCCGACAGCGGTGAGTGGACGTTCAACGGCCAGAGCCTGCACGGTGCCCGCCTACAAGGTCGCCCGCAAGGGCATGGTGCGCACGTTCCAGCTGACCAAGGTGCTGTCGCGCCTCAAGGTCATCGAGAACATGCGCCTCGGCGCCACCGGCCAGCGGGGCGAGAAGTTCTTCCCGGCCTCTTCAAGGTCGCTGTGGAGTCGCAGGAGACGCCAACACCGAACGGGCGATGGACCTGCTCGCGCGGTTCAAGCTCGACGCCAAGGCCGACGACTTCGCCGGCTCGCTGTCCGGCGGTCAGCGCAAGCTGCTCGAGATGGCCCGCGCGCTGATGGTCGACCCCGAGCTCATCATGCTCGACGAGCCGATGGCCGGCGTCAACCCTGCGCTCAAGCAGTCGCTCCTGGGTCACGTGAAGTCGCTGCGCGACGAGGGCCGTACGGTCCTGTTCGTCGAGCACGACATGGACATGGTCCGCGACATCTCCGACTGGGTCGTCGTCATGGCCCAGGGCAAGATCGTCGCCGAGGGCCGCCCGACACCGTGATGGCCAACCAGCGTGTCATCGACGCCTACCTGGGCGCCCACCACGACGCCGAGATCACGGAGACCGACGACACCGAGTCGAACAGGACGCCGAGGCCGCGCTCGACGCCGAGCCGAAGCAGAAGCAGCCATGACCGAGGACAACTGATCGAGCCGACAACGCCTCGCCCCGAGGGCGCGATCCTGCGCGCCGACAACCTGATCGCCGGCTACCTGCCCGGCGTCAACATCCTCAACGACGCCAGCCTGCACTGCCACGGGCGAGCTCGTCGGCATCATCGGCCCCAACGGCGCCGGCAAGTCGACGCTGCTCAAGGCGATGTTCGGCCTGGTCAAGATCCACGAGGGCACGGTGCTGCTCAACGGCAAGGACATCACCAACCTGCGCGCCGACCAGCTCGTCGCGTCGGGCGTCGGGTTCGTGCCGCAGACCAACAACGTGTTCCCGTCGCTGACGGTCTCGGAGAACCTCGAGATGGGGATGTACCTCGACCCCAAGAAGTTCAAGGAGCGGTTCGGCTACGTCACCGACATCTTCCCGCGGCTCTTCGAGCGCCAAGACCAGCGCGCGGGCTCGCTGTCGGGCGGTGAGCGCCAGATGGTGGCGATGGGCCGCGCGCTCATGATGTCGCCGTCGGTGCTGCTGCTCGACGAGCCCTCTGCCGGCCTGTCCCCCGCCCTCCAGGACGAGGTCTTCGTCCAGACCAAGCGCATCAACAGCGCGGGCGTCTCCGTCGTCATGGTCGAGCAGAACGCCAGCCGGTGCCTGCAGATCTGTGACCGCGCGTACGTCCTCGACCAGGGCCGCAACGCCCACACCGGCACCGGCGTGACCTCATCAACGACCCCAAGGTCATCGAGCTCTACCTGGGCACGCTCGGACAGAACACGACTTACACTGACCCGTCCCACCAACCGCATGGCGAAGGGCCGCGAGCTGATGTGAACTGGGTCTCGAAAGTCAAACTGACTTAATCAAAGCCTCAGCCGCGAGGACCTCGTTCCGGTATTGCACTGGGCTCAGGCCCTCGAGCTTTGTCGAGATGCGGTCGTTGTTGTACCAGTCGATGTATTCGTGCAGTGCCACGTGAGGGCTTCGATGCTGAGGTAGCGGACGTGGTGGAAGCACTCTTCCTTGAGGTGGCCGAAGAAGTTCTCGATCACCGCATTGTCGAAGCAGTTGCCCTTGCGAGACATCGACTGGGTCGCACCAGCGTCGTGCAGCAGGCGCCGCCACGACGTGTGCTGATACTGAAACCCTTGATCCGAATGCACCAACGGGTGTTGCCCATCGAGGGTCGCGAGCGCGGCGCGCAGCGAGCTGTTGGTCATCTGCAGGTTCGGTGAGCGGCTGATCGAGTAGGCGATGATCTGCCGATCGAACAAGTCCATCACCGGTGACAGATAGACCTTGTCGTCACCGACACGGAACTCGGTCACATCGGTGACCCACTTCTGGTTCGGCTCGGCGGCGGCGAAATCGCGGTCCAGGACGTTCGGGGCGACCTTGCCGGTCTGGCCCTGGTAAGACACATATTTGCGTTTGCGCCGCACTTGGCAGGCCAGGCCGAGCTGACGCATCAGCTTCAGCACGGTCTTCTTCGCGACCTGCCACCCGGCCTTGACCAGTTCCCGGTGAACCCGACGGTGCCCGTATCGGCCGTGATTCTTGCTGAACACCTCGGCGATCGCGGCTTTCAGATCCGCGTGCGGGTCTGGGTCGTCCAGGCGGGCCTGGTGATAGAAGAACGTCGACCGGGCCAACCCGGCGACCTGCAGCAGCACATCCAAGCGGTGCTCATCCTTGAGGGAGACGACGGCGTGGACCTTCACCGTCGTTCTTGCGCCCTCAAGGCCCGCAATTTTCCCAAGTAGGCGACCTCAGCTCTCAGCCGCTCGTTCTCGCGCCGCAGCTGCTCCAGCTCGCCAGCCTCCCCAGGCACAACCGCCGACCCCGCAGGACGCCCCCGCGACTTCGGTCGTAGCCCGTCCTCGCCCTCATTGCGGTACTTCCGCGCCCACGTCTCGATCAGCTTCGGCGAGGACAAATCGAACTCTCGGGCCAGATCCATCTTCGTCTCGCCCGCCAGGAAACGACGCACCACGTCTCGTTTGAACTCAAACGAGAACGAACGCTTCGTCGGCTTGGTCATCAACGCTGCACTTCCCCGCACCCGCCATCGGTTGTAGATCGCCTTGGCCGCCCACTGGCTCACGCCCAGACGCCTCGCGACAGAACCCGGACCCCAATCGGCCTCGAACAACGCTAACGCCTGCTCACGCTGCGCCTGCGACAACGAACTACTAGCACGCATAAAACTGCTCCCCAGGAGTCGGAACTGAATTTCTCAGTCCAACTCCCGGGGAGCAGTTCAGTGCTCGGGGCCCTTCGCCATGCGGAACCGGGGAAGATGCCGGCCCCAACGGCTGACGCCCCCGGTCTCCTGTGACAGGAGACCGGGGGCGTCGAGAGTGTTGCGTGGATCAGCCGTCGGACGGATCCGGGACCTCACCGGCGATGAAGTCAACAGCCTTGTAGGTGTTGTCAGCGCCGTACTGATAGATGCCGATCGATGCGGCGGTCGGGCTACCGGTCGAGCCGAGCTCGATCGGGCCGGAGACACCGTCGTAGTCGATGTCCTTGCCGTCCTTGACCAGCGCGATGCACGCCTCGAATGCAGTCGCACTTCTCGCCGCCCTTGGTGACGCCCGGCATTTCCTTGGCGATCGAGGCACCCGAGTCGTCCTTCGCAACCTCGGCAGCGAGCGCCGAGGTGACGACCGCGTCGTAGGACTCCGCCGAGTACGAGTAGTCCTTCAGCTTCGGGTCGACCTCGAGCAAGCGCTTCTGGAAGTCCTCAGGAGCCTTGGCGCCGGGAATGGTGCCCTTGGTGCCCTTCAGCGTGCCGTTGGGCAGCGGTTGTCCGTGCCCTTGCGTAGTCGGCCGTGTTGCCGTCGACGAAGTACGTCTGGACGTCCTTGCGGGCCGAGCCCGCTGCCTCGAGCGCCGGGATGATCTTGGTGGTCTCGTCGAAGGCGATGACGACGACCGCGTCGGGCTTGGCGTCAGCCATCATCCTGTGATCTCTGCGTGTCGAACGTCCGCGGCCTCGCGCTGTAGAGCACCTTGGCGGCGACCTTGCCACCGGCGGTCCTCGATGTTCTTCGCGATCTCGTCGGCAGAGTCGCCTCGCCGTACGGGTCCTGGCGCGACGAGGATCGCGACGTTCTTGGCACCGTCCTGCGTAGCGAGGTTGGCGACACGGCACCCTGGAGGATGTCGGACGGCGCGGTGCGGAAGTAGAGGTCGGGCTTGTTGTACGTCGCGACAAGTGTCGAACGCGGTCGACGTGTTGGCCGGCGAGAACATCGACGACGCCCGCCTCATGATCTTCTCGATGACGCTCAGCGAGACGCCCGAGGAAGCAGCACCGACGATGACGTCGGACTTGGCCTTGAGCAGCTTGGCGGACTCGTTCCGGGGCGATCTCTCGCCCTCACCGTTGCCACCGGAGTCTGCCCTTGGACTGTAGGCAACATCCTTGCCGAGCACGCCGCCGGCGGCGTTGATGTCCTTGATGGCGAGGTCGACGCCTGCGAACTCCGGGGGGCCGAGGAACGCAAGGTTGCCGGTCGCCGGCAGAAGCGAGCCGACGCGTCAGGACGCCGTCGCCCTTGGCTGCGGGGGCGTCGGTCTTCCTTGTCCTTGTCGCCTTCGTCTCGCCGCCGCCACATGCAGCGAGAACAAGCGCGCTCGCGGCCACGACGGCCGCGAGGCGGATCGTCTGGGTACTGCGTTTCATCAATCCTCCGGATTTGTAGAAAGCCCATGGCCCGTGCCAGGGAGCGTGTACGTACCCCTCGAACTTAGTCTTTTCAGGGGTCAATTGGGTCAACGAGCCGATTACGACAGGCAACGTAGCCAATTTGTAACCAGCCGGCGGTCAGCCCTGCTGATCGACCGACGAGCCCAGCTCGGGACCGTGGTCGATGACGCCTTGTGCGACCTGCTGCATCGTCAGCCGCAGATCCATCGCGGTGCGCTGGATCCAGCGGAACGCCTCAGGTTCGCTGATGCTCAGTGCCTCCTGGAGCAACCCCTTGGCGCGCTCGATCGCCTTGCGCGTTGCCAGCTGGTCGGAGAGGTCTCCGACCTCGGTCTCGAGGGCCCTGATCTCGGCGAAGCGGCTCATCGCCATCTCGATGGCCGGCACGAGGTCGGACTTGGTGAACGGCTTGACCAGGTAGGCCATCGCGCCGGAGTCACGTGCTCGTTCGACGAGCTCGCGCTGGCTGAAGGCCGTGAGCATCACGACGGGAGCGATGCGGGCCTGGGCGATCTGGGACGCCGCCGCGATGCCGTCGAGCTTGGGCATCTTGACGTCCATCACGACGAGGTCCGGGCGGTGCTCCATCGCGAGCTCGATCGCCTCCTCGCCGTCACCGGCCTGGCCGACGACGAGATAGCCCTCCTCGGCGAGCATCTCGGCGAGGTCGAGCCGGATCAGCGCCTCGTCCTCGGCGATCACGACACGTGGTGCGGGCCGTCCCGATTCCGACGGTTGATCAGTCACATGAGAAGGTTATCCCGCACGAGAACGCAATCGACAGGTTCGGTCGACCGCGGGCTTGCGCGCACTCGGTCAGTGCGTACACGCCGGGTTGGCGGAATGGTAGACGCGACGGTCTCAAAAACCGTTGTCCGCAAGGGCGTGCGGGTTCGAGTCCCGCACCCGGCACGGTGGCTCAGCCCTCGCTTCGCGCGGGCTCAGTCCCAGTGCCGGAAGCAACGGCCGAAGGCCGCGGTGCCGGCTTGCCGGCACCTGGTGAGACGACGACGCAACTCGGCCGAGCGCTGGAACCCCCAGGCCACGATACGCTGAGGCGGGACAGTACGTCTCGACCGCCTGTCGCAGAAGCCATAGCGCCGAGATGACACCATCTCGCGATTGCCGTCCGCGCAATTTCTTGCAATTGCAGGGAATCCGGCTAAGGATGGGGTGGGCGGAGTTGGGCTCCGCAACACCGGGAACTCCCTCTCGGGCTGCAACCGGCGTGCAACTCCCTGCCGACCGTCAGCGCGTTGCGATGCGGTTGATCCGTCAAGCCCACTCCGCCCCCCAACCTTGCAGGAGAGCGCGCGGGTGACCCTCGAGGAGTCCTACTCCTCGGGGTCCTTGTAGGCCGGCACGACGCCGTTGATCGCATCGCCCATGTTGTGGATGCGCAGCGCGTTGGTCGAGCCGGGGATGCCTGGAGGGCTCCCGGCCACGATGACGACCTGCTGGCCGTCGGCGCAGCGACCGATCTCGAGCAGCGCCTTGTCGACCTGCAGCACCATCTCGTCGGTGTGGGTGACCTCGGGGACGAGGAACGTCTCGATGCCCCAGCTCAGGGCGAGCTGCGAGCGTACGAGCGGGTTGGGCGTGAACGCGATGACCGGGACCTTGGAGCGGTAGCGGGTCATCCGTCGAGCCGAGTCGCCGCTGGTCGTGAACGCGACGACATAGCGGGCGTTGACGGCTTCAGCGACCTCCGCGGCCGCGCGGCAGATGATGCCGCTCTTGGTCTTGGCCTTCCACGTGAATGCCGCCATGCGGGGCAGGCCGTGCTCCTCGGTCGACTCGATGATGCGGGCCATCGTGGTGACCGTGTGGATGGGGTACTCCCCCACGCTGGTCTCGCCGGACAGCATCACGGCGTCGGCGCCGTCGAGCACCGCGTTGGCGACGTCGGACGCCTCGGCGCGGGTCGGTCGCGGGGCCGAGATCATCGATTCGAGCATCTGGGTCGCGACGATGACCGGCTTGGCGTTGCGGCGGGCCTTCTCGACGATGAGCTTCTGGACGATCGGGACATCCTCGAGCGGCAGCTCGACGCCCAGGTCACCACGCGCCACCATGACGCCGTCGAAGGCATCCATGATGCCGTCGAGGTTGTCGACGGCCTGCGGCTTCTCGATCTTGGCGATGACGGGGCGCATGATGCCCTCTTCGACCATGATCTTCTTGACGTCGAAGTAGTCGTCGGCCGAGCGTACGAACGACAGCGCGATGAAGTCGACGCCGAGACGCAGCGCGAACCGCAGGTCGTCGATGTCCTTCTCGCTCATCGCGGGGACGCTGACCATGACGCCGGGCAGGTTGATGCCCTTGTTGTTGCTGACCGGACCGCTCGTCTCGACGAGGCAGGTGACGTCGGTGTCGGTGACAGCGGTCGCGCGCAGGCGCATACGGCCGTCGTCGATCAGGATCTCGTCGCCGACCGAGACGTCGCCGGGCAGGCCCTTGTAGGTCGTGGAGCAGCGCTCGACGTCACCGAGGATGTCGTCGGTCGTGATCGTGAACGTCGCGCCGACCTCGAGCTGCACGGGGCCATCGGCGAACCGGCCGAGCCGGATCTTGGGGCCCTGGAGGTCGGCCAGCACGGCGATCGCCTTGCCGACCTTGTTGCCGGCCTCGCGGACCCAGGCGTAGTTCTGCTCGTGGTCGGACTGTTCGCCGTGACTCATGTTGAGTCGCGCGACGTCCATTCCGGCCTCGGTCAGCTGCAGGATCTTGTGGGCATTCCCGACAGCAGGGCCGAGGGTGCAGACGATCTTCGCTCTTCTCACTTGAACGAGCCTATCCAGTGCTGCGCCTACCGGCGAGTCACTTAAGTGGTCTGGCGCAACAAATCGGATGAGACATCAAGTCACACCGTCAGAGGGCGCGCGTTGGGCGGAATCGGGGCCGGCAGATTGGTCGATCCCGAGAGGTATGCGTCGACGCCAGCGGCCGCGGAACGGCCCTCGGCGATGGCCCAGACGATGAGCGACTGCCCACGTCCGGCGTCACCGGCGACGAACACGCCGTCAACGCTCGACATGTAGCTCTTGTCGCGCTTGACGTTGCCGCGCTCGTCCAGCTCCACGCCGAGCTGGTCGACCAGGCCTTCCTTCTCAGGACCCGTGAAGCCCATCGCGAACAGCACGAGCTGGGCCGGGATGACCCGCTCCGAGCCGTCGACCTCCTCGAACTTCCCGTCGACCATCGCGACCTCGACGAGACGCAGTCCACTGACCTGGCCGTCCTCGCCGAGGAACTCCTTGGTCGAGACCGAGTAGACCCGGTCCCCTGCCTCCTCGTGTGCCGACGAGACGCGGTAGATCATCGGGTAGGTCGGCCACGGCTGCGAATCGGGACGATCCGTGCCGGGGTTGGGCAGGATCTCCAGCTGCGTGATCGACCGGGCGCCCTGGCGTACGGACGTACCGAGGCAGTCCGCGCCGGTGTCGCCGCCACCGATGATGATGACGTCCTTGTCGGTCGCGACGATCTGGTCCGCGACCTCCTCACCGAGCGCGACACGGTTGGCCTGCGGGAGGAACTCCATCGCCTGGTGGATGCCGCCAAGCTCGCGGCCCGGCACCGGAAGGTCACGGCGTACGGTCGCACCGATCGCCAGCACGACGGCGTCGTAGCGGTCGCGCAGCTGGTGGCCGGTCAGCGTGTCGCCGACCTGCACGCCCGTGCGGAACACCGTGCCCTCACGCTGCATCTGGTCGATGCGGCGGTCGACCTGGAGCTTCTCCATCTTGAACTCGGGGATGCCGTAGCGGAGCAGTCCGCCGGGCTTGTCGTCACGCTCGTAGACCGCGACGGTGTGGCCGGCGCGGGTCAGCTGCTGGGCAACCGCGAGCCCGGCCGGGCCGGAGCCGACGACCGCGACGGTCTTGCCGGTCAGCCACTCGGGCGGCTCGGGCTTCACCTGGCGGTCGTCCCAGGCCTTGTCGATGATCGAGACCTCGACGTTCTTGATCGTGACGGCGTCGCGGTTGATGCCGACGACGCACGCGGTCTCGCAGGGCGCGGGGCACAGCCGCCCGGTGAACTCCGGGAAGTTGTTGGTCGCGTGCAGACGGTCGAGCGCCTCGTCCCAGTCCTCGCGCCACACGAGGTCGTTCCACTCCGGGATCAGGTTGCCCAGGGGGCAGCCCGAGTGGCAGAACGGGATGCCGCAGTCCATGCAGCGGCCGGCCTGCTCGGTGATGATCGGCAGCAGGGCGCGGCCGGGACCACCGGGGTAGACCTCGTTCCAGTCGTTGATGCGCTCCTCGACCGGGCGCCGTTCGGCGACCTGGCGGGGCGTGGTGATGAATCCTCTGGGATCAGCCACGTGCGGCCACCTCCATCATGCGTGCGGTCGTGTCTTCTTCGGACAGTCCTTCGGACTCGGCGGCGTTGCGCGCCTCGAGCACCAGCCGGTAGTTGACCGGCATGATCTCGGTGAAGCGGGCCAGCGACTGCTCCCAGTTGTTGAGCAGCTGCTCGGCAACGACCGAGCCGGTTTCTTCCATGTGCTTCTGGACCAGGGTCTTCAGCTCGTCCTGATCATGGGCGGCGGAGCCGCCGGCATCCGCGCCCCCTAGGGCGCGCGGCTCTACCATGTCCATGTTGACCTTGGTCTCGTCGAGATCCAGGACGTACGCCGCACCGCCACTCATGCCGGCAGCGACGTTGCGCCCGGTCTGGCCGAGGATCACCACGCGGCCACCTGTCATGTACTCGCAGGCGTGGTCGCCGACGCCTTCGACGACTGCGCTGACACCGGAGTTGCGGACGCAGAAGCGCTCGCCGACCTTGCCGCGCAGGAAGATCTCGCCGCTGGTGGCGCCGAACCCGATGACGTTGCCGGCGACGATCTGCGCCTCGGCGGTGAACTGGACCTCGCGCGGCGGGCGCACGACGATCCGGCCACCGGAGAGGCCCTTGCCGACGTAGTCGTTGCCGTCACCCTCGAGCCGCAGCGTGACGCCCTTGGGCACGAAGGCACCGAACGACTGGCCGGCCGAGCCGAGGAACGTGATGTCGATCGTGTTCTCCGGCAGGCCCTCGCCGCGGTAGCGCTTGGTGACCTCGTGGCCGAGCATCGTGCCGACCGTACGGTTGACGTTGCGGATGTCGACCTGCGCCCGAACCGGCTCGCCGCTCTCGAGCGCATCGGCACTGAGCGCGATGAGCTCGTTGTCGAGAGCCTTGTCGAGGCTGTGGTCCTGGCCCGTCGTGTTGTGCAGCGCCGCGCCCTCGGGCAGCTCCGGCACGTAGAGGATCGGCGTCAGGTCGAGCCCGTCCGCCTTCCAGTGGTCGACGGCGTTGCGGACGTCGAGCATCTCGGCATGCCCCACGGCTTCTTCCAGCGTCCGGAAGCCGAGCTGAGCAAGGAGCTCCCTGACCTCTTCGGCGATGAACTCGAAGAAGTTGACGACGTACTCGGCCTTGCCGGCGTACTTCTCGCGCAGCGCCTTGTTCTGCGTCGCGACGCCGACGGGGCACGTGTCGAGGTGGCACACGCGCATCATGATGCAGCCGCTCACGACGAGCGGCGCGGTCGCGAAGCCGAACTCCTCGGCACCGAGCAGCGCGGCGATGATGACGTCACGGCCGGTCTTGAGCTGGCCGTCCGCCTGCACGACGATGCGGTCGCGCAACCCGTTGAGCAGCAGGGTCTGCTGGGTCTCGGCGAGGCCGAGCTCCCACGGACCACCGGCATGCTTGAGCGACGTCAGCGGCGACGCACCGGTGCCGCCGTCGTGGCCGGAGATCAGCACGACGTCGGCCTTGGCCTTCGAGACGCCGGCCGCAACCGTGCCCACGCCGATCTCGGACACGAGCTTGACGTGCACGCGCGCCGCGGGGTTGGCGTTCTTGAGGTCGTGGATCAGCTGCTTGAGATCCTCGATCGAGTAGATGTCGTGGTGCGGCGGCGGCGAGATGAGGCCGACGCCGGGCGTGGAGTGCCGCGTCCTGGCGACCCACGGATAGACCTTGGGGCCGGGCAGCTGGCCGCCTTCACCGGGCTTCGCGCCCTGCGCCATCTTGATCTGGATGTCGTCGGCGTTCGTGAGGTACTCCGACGTGACACCGAAGCGACCCGACGCGACCTGCTTGATCGCAGAGCGGCGCTCCGGGTCGTACAGGCGCTCGGGGTCCTCGCCACCCTCGCCGGTGTTGGACTTGCCGCCGAGACGGTTCATCGCGATCGCGAGGGTCTCGTGCGCCTCCTGGCTGATCGAGCCGTACGACATCGCGCCGGTCGAGAAGCGCTTGACGATCTCCGAGACCGGCTCGACCTCGTCGATCGGCACGGGCTGACGCTCGCCGTCGCGGAAGCTGAACAGTCCGCGCAACGTCATGAGCCGCTCGGACTGGTCGTCGATGCGCGACGTGTACTGCTTGAAGATCTCGTAGCTGCCCGTGCGCGTGGAGTGCTGCAGGCGGAACACCGTCTCGGGGTCGAACAGGTGCTCAGGTCCCTCACGGCGCCACTGGTACTCGCCGCCGACCTCGAGGTGGCGACGCGACGCGGCGATGCCGCTCGTCGGGTATGCCTTGAGGTGCCGCGAGCGGACCTCTTCGGCCAGCACGTCCAGCCCGACGCCGCCGAGCTTGGAGGACGTACCGGTGAAGTACGCCTCGATGAGCTCCGGCGACAGCCCGACGGCTTCGAAGATCTGGGCGCCGGTGTAGGACGCGACGGTCGAGACACCCATCTTGCTCATGACCTTGAGCACGCCCTTGCCGAGGCCGTACGCGACGTTGCGCAGCGCCTTGGCTGGGCTCGACGCCCTCGACGAAGACCTTCTCGCGGGCCAGGTCCTCGGCCGACTCGAGCACCAGGTAGGGGTTGACCGCGGTCGCGCCATAGCCGATCAGCAGCGCGACATGGTGCACCTCGCGGACGTCACCGGCCTCGATGATGAGACCCGCCTGCGTGCGCAGCTTCTCGCGCACCATGTGGTGGTGCACCGCGCCGGTCAGCAGGAGGGACGGGATCGGGGCGAGGTCGGCGTTGGAGTGGCGGTCCGACAGCACGATGATGCGGGCCCCCTCCGAGATCGCCTGCGACACCTCGGCGCAGATCTCGTCGAGCTTTGCCTTGAGCGCCGTGCCTCCACCGTGCACGTCGTACAGGCCGCGGACGACGTGCACCGAGAAGCCCGGCATGTCGCCGTCCTTGTTCATGTGCCGGATCTTGGCGAGCTCGTCGTTGTCGAGCACCGGGAACGGCAGCTGCAGCATGCGGCAGGACGCCGGGCTGGGCGCGAGCAGGTTGCGCTCGGGACCGATCGTGCCGGCGAGTGAGGTGACGACCTCTTCACGGATCGCGTCGAGGGGCGGGTTCGTGACCTGGGCGAACAGCTGCGAGAAGTAGTCGAACAGCTGGCGCGGGCGGTCGGAGATCGCGGCAATGGGCGTGTCCGTGCCCATCGACCCGATCGCCTCGGCGCCGGGCACGGGCGATCGGCGCGATGAGCAGCCGCAGCTCCTCCTCGGTGTAGCCGAACACCTGCTGGCGGCGGGTGACCGAGGCGTGCGTGTGCACGATGTGCTCGAGGTCGGGCAGGTCCTCGAAGCGCACGAGGCCGGAGTAGAGCCACTCGTCGTACGGGTTCTCCGAGGCGAGCGTGTTCTTGATCTCGTGGTCCTCGATGATGCGGTGCTGGTCGAGGTCGAGCAGGAACATCTTGCCGGGCTCGAGCCGGCCCTTGCGGGTGATGGTCTTCTGGTCGAGGTCGAGCACGCCGGCCTCGGAGGCCAGCACGACGAGGCCGTCCTCGGTGACCCAGTAGCGTCCCGGGCGCAGGCCGTTGCGGTCGAGGACCGCGCCGATCTGGTTGCCGTCGGTGAACGCGATCGCGGCGGGGCCGTCCCACGGCTCCATGACGGAGGAGTGGAACTCGTAGAACGCCCGGCGGGCCGGGTCCATGTCGTCGTCGTTCTCCCACGCCTCGGGGATCATCATCATGACGGCGTGCGGCAGGCTGCGACCGCCGAGGTGCAGCAGCTCGAGCACCTCGTCGAACGACGCGGTGTCGCTGCCGAGCGGGTCGCAGACCGGGAAGAGCCGGTTCATGTCGCCGGGGATCAGGTCGCTCTCGAGGAGCGCCTCGCGGGCACGCATCCAGTTGCGGTTGCCCCGCGCGGTGTTGATCTCGCCGTTGTGCGCGATGAAGCGGAACGGGTGAGCCAGCGGCCAGCTCGGGAACGTGTTGGTCGAGAAGCGGCTGTGGACGATCGCCATCGCCGACTCCATGCGCGGGTCGGCGAGGTCGGGGAAGAAGCCCTCGAGCTGCTCGGGCGTCAGCATGCCCTTGTAGACCAGCGTGCGGCTCGACAGCGACGGGAAGTAGACCGCGAGCTCGTGCTCGGCGCGCTTGCGCAGGCAGTACGCCGTGCGGTCGAGCTCGATGCCTCTCTGCGGCTCACCTGACGCGGCGACGAAGACCTGGACGAATGCCGGCATCGCGGCGCGGGACATGCCGTGGCCGAGGACCTCGGGCTCGATCGGCACGTCGCGCCATCCCAGGACCGTGAGGCCCTCTTCGGTCGCGATCTCCTCGAACCGGGCGCGCGCCTCGGCCGCCTCGGCCTCATCCGTCGGCAGGAACGCCATGCCAGCGGCGTACGTGCCGGCGTCGGGCAGCTCGACGCCGCTGACTCCACGCAGGAAGGCGTCGGGGACCTGGATCATGATGCCGGCGCCGTCGCCGGTGTCCGGGTCGCCACCGACGGCTCCGCGGTGGTCGAGGTTGCGCAGGGCGGTGAGGCCCTGGAGGACGATCTCGTGGCTCGGCACGCCGGTCAGCGTCGCGACGAAGGCGACGCCGCAGGCGTCGTGCTCGTTCTGCGGGTCGTACAGACCTTGAGCAGGAGGCTGAGCCGAATAGAGGGGGGCGCGCATCATGGGCCTCACTTCAC
>CAWFOH010000021.1:0-190128 GCA_963817425.1 uncultured Actinomycetota bacterium | reverse complement strand
CCGACCGCGTACGGTGGTTGCCGGCCGGACATCCCGCCCGCGCATTGGGTGCCGCGCTGCTCGGCGCGGGAGATGAGGGGGCTCGTCCGTGGAAATCGTGATCGTCCCGGACGAGGACGCCGCAGGCGCGCTCGTCGCCGATGTCATCGCCTCGCACGTGCGCCGGTGCCGTTCTCGGGCTGGCCACCGGCTCGTCGCCGTTGCCGGTCTATCGCGAGCTGATCCGGCGCCACCGCGACGAAGGACTCGAGCTTCGCCGGCTGCCGCGCCTTCCTGCTCGATGAGTACGTCGGACTCCCCCGCGCGCACCCGGAGTCCTATCACTCGGTGATCCGGCGCGAGTTCGCCAACCTTGTCGACATCGATCGGGTCGACGGCCCGGACGGCAGCGCCGCCGACATACCGGCCGAGGCGGCACGCTACGAAGCCGCGATCGCCGAAGCCGGCGGGGTCGACGTGCAGCTGCTCGGCATCGGCACCGACGGCCACGTCGGCTTCAACGAGCCCGGATCGTCACTGGCCTCACGCACCCGGGTCAAGACGCTGACCCAGCAGACCCGCGACGACAACGCGAGATTCTTCGACTCGGTCGACGAGGTGCCGCATCACGTACTCACCCAAGGTCTCGGCACGATCCTCGACGCCGGGCATCTGGTGCTGATCGCGACCGGGCGTGCGAAGGCCGAGGCAGTTGCCGCCGCGGCGGAGGGCCGTTGAGCGCATCCTGCCCGGCGTCGATCCTGCAGCTGCACCCCCGCGCGACCCTCGTGGTCGACGACGCGGCGGCGGCCGGCCTGCTGCGTGCCGACTACTACCGCTACGCGGCGGCCCACAAGCCCGCCTGGCAAGGATTCTGACCCGCACCCGAGTTTGGGCGCGCCTCGTACGGAGAAGTCCCAAATCTCGGGGTAGGTCAGCCGAGGCGCAGGCCGGTGTCCGTCGAGAACAGGTGGATGCCCTTCGGGTCAACCGGCGCGAGGAACACCTGCTCACCCTTGGCCGGCGGCTGACGCCAGTCGACGCGCGCCACGATGGTCTGCGTCTCGGTGCCACCGACGTCAACCCGTCCGTAGACGTACGCGTCGGCGCCAGCTCCTCGACGACATCGACCTCGAGCTTCAGCCCGTTGTCCGACACCGAGGTTCTCCGGGCGTACGCCCAACGTCACGGTCTTGGCATCGGCGCTGGCGAGGGTGTCGCGCGCGACGGGCACGACGGTGTCACCGAACCGCACGCCGCCGTCGGTGACCGGCAGCTCCATGAGGTTCATGCTGGGCGACCCGAGGAAGCCGGCGACGAACACATTGGCCGGGTGGTCATACATCTCGCGCGGAGCGTCGCACTGCTGCAGCACGCCGTCCTTGAGGACGGCGACACGATCGCCCATCGTCATGGCCTCGACCTGGTCGTGCGTCACGTAGACGGTGGTGGTGCCGAGCCGGCGCTGCAGCTGGGCGATCTGGGTGCGGGTCTGCACGCGCAGCTTGGCGTCGAGGTTCGACAGCGGCTCATCCATCAGGAACACCCGCGGCGAGCGGACGATCGCGCGGCCCATGGCGACGCGCTGACGCTGGCCGCCGGAGAGCGCCTTGGGCTTGCGGTCGAGGTACTCGACGATGTCGAGCATCTTGGCCGCTTCGTTGACCCGGGTGCTGATGTCGGACTTGTTGGCGCCGGCGATCTTGAGCGCGAAGCCCATGTTCTCGGCGACCGTCATGTGCGGATAGAGCGCGTAGTTCTGGAACACCATCGCGATGTCGCGGGACTTGGGCGGGAGGTCGGTGACGTCCTGGTCGCCGATCAGCAGGCGGCCCTCGTCAACCTCTTCGAGGCCGGCGAGCATGCGCAACGAGGTGGACTTGCCGCAGCCGGAGGGGCCGACGAGGACGAGGAACTCACCGTCCTCGACGAAGAGCTCGAGCTTGTCGACGGCTGGGCGATCCTGACCCGCGAAGATTCGGGTGGTCTTGTCGAACGTTACTGATGACATGCTGGTATTTCCCTTCACCGGCAGGTACGTGCCGGACGATCCGAGTGATGGGTGTCTGGTGCGGTGTTGCCCGGTCAGCATATCGTGACCAGGATCACGTAGGGCGTGCCCGCGTCAGTTGACAATGGTTCTCAACTAGTTGAGAATCATTGTCATGAAGAAGCCGATCGCCCTGCTCGCCGTGCTGCCGCTCGTAGTCCTCCTTGCCGCGTGCGGCGGAGCCGTCGAACGCGAACGACGGCAAGACCCACGTCGTGGCGTCGTTCTATCCGTTCGCGTACGTCGCCGAGCAGGTCGGCGGGTCCTTCGTCGACGTCCAGAACCTCACCTCCCCCGGTGTCGAGCCGCACGACCTCGAGCTCAAGCCCAAGCAGGTCGGCGCGGTCCAGGATGCCGACCTGGTGATCTTCGAGACCCACTTCCAGGCGGCCGTCGACCAGGCGGTCAAGCAGGCCGACCGGCCGACGAAGACGGTCGACGTCTCCCGGTCGTCAAGCTCAAGAAGACCGCCGCCGAGCGCGCGAGGAAGGGCACGACCACGGCGACGAGGGCACGACCACGGTGACGAGGACCCGCACATCTGGCTCGACCCCGTCAACATGCTCAAGATCACCAGGCCGTGGTCGCAAGCTGACGCAGCCGACCCGACCACGCCGACGCGTACGCCGCCAACGGCGCCAAGCTGATCGAGTCGGAGCTGGACGCCCTCGGCACCGTCTTTCGGCCGGTCTCAAGACCTGCCAGCGCCAGCAGATCGTGACGAGCCACGCGGCGTTCGCCTACCTCGCCCAGCTACGGACTGAAGCAGGTCTCGATCGCCGGGATCGACCCCGCCAACGAGCCCTCGCGTCACAGCTCGCCGACATCATCAAGCTGGTCCGCAAGGACAAGATCACCACGGTCTTCACCGAGGACCTGGTGAGCCCCAAGATCGCCGATACGATCGCCAAGGAGACCGGCGCGACGACCGCTACGCTCAGCCCATCGAGGGTCTGACCGACAAGACCAAGCACGACACGTACCTCACGCTGATGCGCAAGAACCTCGCGATCCAGAAAGCCAACAGCTGTCATGAGCAATCCCCCAGCCGCTGAAGCTCGCGGCGTGAGCGTGGCACTCGCTGGTCGGCCTGTCCTGCGACAGGTCGACCTCGACGTGTCGGCGGGTGAGTTCGTCGCGCTGCTGGGCGGCAACGGCTCGGGCAAGTGACGCTCATGCGCGCAGCTATCGGGCTGATCCCGATCAGCGGCGGCACGGTCGAGCTGTTCGGCACGCCGCTGGATCTTCCGCGACCGCCACCGCATCGGCTACGTCCCGCAGAGCTCCTCGGCTGTCGCCGGCGTGCCCTCGACGATGCACGAGGTCGTGATGAGCGGACGCCTCGCCCGCCGCCGGTTCTTCGGGTGGAGCACCAAGGCCGACGCCACCGCGGTCGACGCCGCCATCGAGCGCGTCGGGCTGCCTGACCGTACGCGGTCGTCGCTGAGCGAGCTCTCCGGCGGCCAGCAGCAGCGCGTGCTCATCGCCCGGGCCCTGGCCTCCGAGGCCGAGCTGCTCGTCATGGACGAGCCCACCGCGGGAGTCGACCACGACAACCAGGAGTGCTCGCCGAGCTGCTCGGCGGCCTCGTGCACGAGGGCACATCAGTCTCTTGGTCGCCCACGAGCTCGGCCCGCTGCGCCCGCTGATCAATCGCGCGATCGTCCTGCACACCGGCGAGGTTGCCTACGAGGGACCGTGTGAAGGACTCGTCGGCGAGGACCTCGCCACGTCCACACGCACGGCGTGCCACCGACCCCCGAAGGCTTGACCGGCGAAGGAGTCTGGAGTGACACCATGATCGAGCTGTTGGACTACGAATTCATGCAGCGTGCGCTGATCGCCGCGGTGTTCACCGGCCTCGCGGCACCCGCGATCGGCACGTTCCTCGTCCAGCGCCGGCTCGCGCTGCTCGGCGACGGCATCGGGCACGTAGCGCTGACTGGTGTCGCGCTCGGCCTGCTCACCAACATCGCTCCGATCCTGACCGCAGTCGTGTCGCGTTGATCGGCGCCATCGTCATCGAGCTGCTGCGCATGTTCGGCCGCACGAGCGGCGACGTCGCCCTCGCGATCCTGTTCTACGGCGGGCTCGCCGGCGGCGTGCTGCTCACCGACCTTGCCGGGGAAAGCGCGTCCGCGCTCAACAACTACCTGTTCGGCTCGATCACGACGGTGTCCGACGGGGACCTCAAGGTCGTCGCGACCCTCGCCGTGATCGTGATCGGCCTGGCGGTCGGACTGTCGCCGCAGCTGTTCGCGGTGTGCCAGGACGAGGAACATGCCCGGGTCAGCGGCGTGCCCGTACGCCTCTACAGCATCCTGATCTCGGTGCTCGCCGCCGTGACGATCACGGTCGCGATGCGCACCGTCGGGCTGCTGTTGGTCTCGGCGCTGATGGTCGTGCCGGTCGCCGCGTCGCAGCAACTGACCCGCAGCTTCCGGGCGACACACGCCGCAGCCATGGCGATCGGCCTGTTCGCGGCCCTCGGCGGCGTCGTCGCGAGCTACGAGATCGACACGCAGCCCGGTCCGACGATTGCGCTGCTCGCCCTCGCGGTGTTCGCCGTGGCAGCACTGTTCGGAGCGGCGACAAGACGCTTGCGAACCCACCGCCACCCAGTAGATTTCGCACGAGGAGACACCTGATGGTCGAAGCCCCCCGCAACACCCGCCAGCGCCGCGCCGTCGTCGCGATCCTCGAGGACCTCGACGGCTTCGCCAGTGCGCAGGAGATCCACGACATCCTCAAGCAGCGCGGTGAGTCCGTCGGCTTGTCGACGGTCTATCGCAGCCTTCAGGTGCTCGCGGATGCCGCCGAGGTCGACGCCCTGCGCAACGACGACGGCGAGGTCCTCTACCGGCAGTGCAGCGCGGGCCACCACCACCACCTCGTGTGCCGGTCCTGCGGACGTACGGTCGAGGTCGAGGGCCCGACGGTCGAGCGCTGGGCCGACAAGATCGCCGAGGAGAACGGCTTCCAGGACGTCGCACACACCCTGGAGATCTTCGGCACGTGCAACACCTGCGTCAGCGCGCGCTAGCTGCTGCTCACACCGTCGTCGGCGCGGATGTCGTCATCGTCCGCGTCACGGCTGGCCTGATCCATCGTGCCGTTGCCGTCGTCGTAATACATGCCATCGGCACCGGTCATGAGCAGCTGAAAGAAGCCCGGGCGCGGAAAACTCTGCGTGGTCAGGTCTGACTTGGCGATCTCCACCACCGCATCGTCCTGGCGGACCACCCTCAGCAGGTCGTACCGGAACAGCGAACCGCCATGCATGACCAGCGCCGCTGCCTGTGCCGACCGGGCCGCCGGTACCAGGGCTGGCACGATCGCTGATCTGATCGGCGCGACTGCTCGACGTACGGCGGTGGCGATGTACGCGCCGCGCGCGACATAGCCCACAAGGACACCGGCGAGGATGCCGTAGATGATCGCGGACTCGCGCAGGATTCCCGTGGTCAGCACCCAGCCAGCCCCGGCACATGCCGCACTCGTCACTGCCGCGGTCGACCACGTCACGAATCGCGCACGCCCGAGTGCGCCCGCGACAGAGGCTCGTGCCTGGTCCCACGTCCAGCGGTTCAGGCTCACTCTGTTTGTCATTTCCACCATGCGGCTCCTTCGTCGTTCATGATGACAGCAGGCGCCGGCCCTGACCGGAAGATGACCTCAACGGATCAACGGAACGAACCGGTAGATCCCGTGCCGGCTGATCGTCGGCGTGCCACTGGCATCGACGACGACCCGCGTCATCGAACCCGACACCGGTATGACGAGGATCCCCTCGGGCGCGAGCTGCTCGACGAGCTCGTACGGGAGACTGTCGCTCATCGCCGACACGAGGATCCGGTCGTACGGCGCGTTCTGGGGACGGCCGAGCTCGCCCTGCGCAGCGGGTTCGATGCGCGTCCAGCGCATGCCCTCCCCCGCCAGGTTCTCCCGTCCCCACTCGACGAGCTCCGGCACGATCTCGCACCCGATGACACAGCCGCCGGACCCGACGAGGTGACCCAACAGGGCCGTGGTCCAGCCCGTGCCCGACCCGACGTCGAGCACGCGCAGGTCCGATCGCACGTCGAGAAGCTGCAACATGTCGGCCACGGTCGATGGCTGCGAGCAGGTCTGCCCGTGGCCCACCTCCAGCGCCTGGTCGAGGTCCGCTGATCGACGTTGTGCCCGAGGCAGGAAGTGCTCGCGCGGCACCGCGCGCATCGCCCCGGCCACAGCCGTGTCCATCCTCAAAACGTACTCCTAGGCTGGGGTCATGGACCTGCGATGTGTGAATGGTGATGCGCTGACCGCGCAGGACGTCTACGACATCTGGAAGATCCGCGACGCGGTGTTCGCCGTCGAGCAGCAGGTCGACGAGGAGGACGTCGACGGCCGCGACCTGCTGCCCACCACGACGCACTTCTGGCTCGAGGACGCCGACGGTCCGACGAGCTACCTGCGGGTCTACCTCGGCGGCGACGGCGTGCGCCACATCGGCCGGGTGTGCACGCGCAAGGATCAACGCGGCCAAGGGCTGTCCGGGCGCCTGATGGTCGAGGTGTCACGGCTCTGGGGCGATGGCGAGCTGCAGCTCAACGCCCAGTCCTACCTCGAGCGTTGGTACGAGTCGTTCGGCTACGTCCGCTCCGGCGACGACTACTACGAGGCCGGCATCCTGCACACGCCTATGTCCCGGCCACCCGATGCCTAGTGGTGGACGGCGATCGTCTCGAGCCCTTCGCCGACCTTCTTGACGAGCGTGCCCTCGAAGTCGGCGATCGCAAAGTCGGCGTCCGAGGAAGGGTCGCCCGGCTCCATCGAACCATCGCGTCCCGCATCAAGGTTGGCGGCGACCGCCCGTGCCTGCTTGATGGCGTCGGCCAGGGCCGCCCGAACTGCCTCGGCGGCCTTCTTCCCGCCCGCCGGGACCTCCACGCTGTTGAACTTCTTCAAGACTCTCTCGATCGCCGGAACCATCCTTGACCGGAACTGCGCCCCGCCGATCTCCACCCCGCTCTTGACGACGTCACCGGGGTCGAACTCCTGGGCGGCATAGGCGGCCTTGATGAAGGTTTCGCTGGCCAAGGAATCCTCGAGCAACCGGTCGAGCCGCTCGTACGGCTCCTGCACACCCTTCTCGGTCGCCACTGCGGCGACATACGCCTTGGAGTGCGTCCTGCCCCAGGCGGGGGCGTCCCCGAGACGGGGCGGGTCGACCTCTCGTGCCTTGACCAACGCAGCTCTCGTGGCCCGTGGGTGGTGAGCGCCCGGCTCCACCGCCGCCGTCCAGACGGCTTCTCGATAGGTCTTGAGCTTGTCCGTGTACGTCTCGGCCACCGTGGTTGCCGACGCGACGTCGTCCTGGCGCTGTTGGTTGCGGATCACCACGAACGCGGTCGCCCCGATCGCCGTCACGAGCACCATGGTGCCGGCCAGTGCCGCGATGACGACGTTGCGTCTCCGAGAAGCCATGCTGCGAACGCTAACTGAGACTGCTTGTCCTGTCTGGCGCTTCGTGATCGATCGAGGACTAAGTCGTGGACTCGCTCCGCTGCCCGCCGACCTCTCCCGCGGCCTTCTGGATCGCCGACTCGAGGCGTGACTTCAGCGAGCGCTCGTAGCTGACGACGGCGGAGCCGGCCAAGACATATTCCGACCGCGCGTTGATCGACGTGCTACGTCCGGCGTCGAGCTCACCGGCCGCGTGCTCCGCGTCCTTGATGACGCCCTTGAGCGCGGCACGGACCTTGTTCGCCACCGGCTCTCGCCCCTCGGGGACCTCAACTTTGTCGAACGTCGCGAGGATCTTCTTGAATCCGGGGATCAGCTTGTCGCGGAACGGCGCGCCGCTGTAGAAGTACGTGCCCGTGCCGATGTAGTCGTCGATGTCGGTCTTCAGCGCCTGCTCGGCAGCCTCGACGAACGGCTGGCCGACCACCGCCTCGTCGAGCACCTTCGAGACGTCCGCGTACGGCTTCGTGAGGGTCTTCTCGGAATTCTTCGCCTTGAGGTACGACGGGGAGTGCGTCTCGCCCCACTCAGGTGCGCCGCCGAGCTTGGGGGTCTTGACGACGGCTGCCTCGAACGCCGCCCGGATCTTCTTGGCGTCGTCCGAGTCAGCGCTCGTGAGGGCCGACTGAACCGACGAGCGGTAGGCCGAGACCTTCTTGTTGAACGTCGTCGCGACGCGCGCCGCCTCGGCAATGTCGTCGGTGCGTTGCTGCTTGCGGATCAGGAGGAACGCCGTCGTGCCGATGGCCGCCACCAGCAGCATGCTTGCGGCGACGATGCTCGCGATGATGACGCGGCGCTTCTTCCTGGCATCCATGCGCCAACGCTATCGGAGACGGGTTGTCCTGTGGCACTCGACTAGGGCTCAGCAGTCACCTCGCCGATCGCCTCGGCGACATCACCCTTGACCTGCGTGGCGTAGTCGCTGACCGCGTCGGCTGCCGCCTCGAACTCCTCGCGATAGCTGAACGAGAAGGTCTGCCGGGTCTCGATCCGGTCGGCGAGCACCGTCGCCTGGTCGATGACGTACTGCGCAGCGTCATGCACCTGCTGCGCCAGCTTCTCCTGTCCCTTGGGCACCCGGACCCGGTCGAACCCGTCGCGGGCTCGGACGAAGGCCGGAATGAGCTCAGAGCGCACGCGCTCGCTCGTGGTGATGAACCCGTAGCCGACGTAGTCGGTCGCTCGCAGCTCGAGCACGTGGCGCGCGGCGACGATGAACTCCAGCGCGACGTCGGCCTCGCGCATGGTGGCACTGAGCCGCTCGAACGGACGAAGCACGGTCGCCTCGGTCTGCAGCGCCTCGGCGTATGACGCAGAGTGCTCGCGACCGTACTTCGGTGCATCGGCCAGTTTTGGTGGCTCGGCGATGGCTTGGTCGATCGCCTTGCTCACAGTCACCGGATCCGAGGGGTCAGCCGCCTCGACCTTGGCGATGACCGATGAGCGAAACGTCTCCACCTGGGCGAGGTAGTCCTGCGCGACCGCCTCGGCATCGTCGACCTGGTTGGACTGACGCTGGTTCTGCACGGTGACCAGCGCGCCGATGACCACCGCGATGACAACCGTCAAGATCACCGGGAGGGCGATCACGACTCTGCGCGTCGGGGCGTTCACCCCCACACGTTCCCAGCGCGAGGAAACCGGGTCAATCCTCCGTCAGCCGTTGATGCGCGACGCGACCCCGTGCCGCCGCAAGCCGTAGGTCAGAGCGTCGACGAGGGCCTCCCACGACGCTTCGATGATGTTGGCGCCGACGCCGACCGTGACCCACGAGTCCTTGCCGTCGGAGGTCTCGATCAGCACGCGCGTGACCGCGTCAGTGCCGTGCCCCTGATCGAGGATGCGGACGCGGAAGTCGATCAGGTGGAAGCGCGCCACATCTGGATAGACCTGCTCGATGGCCTGCCGCAGGGCGTGATCCAGCGCGTTGACCGGGCCATTGCCCTCGCCGATCACGGCGAGCCGCACTCCGCCGGCCACGAGCTTGACCGTGGCTTCGGCGACGGCGTCGTCACCACGAGCTGACTCGGCCAGCACCCGCCACGACTCGACGTCGAAGTAGGACGGTCGTACGCCGTCCATCTCCTCGGCGAGCAGCAGCTCGAACGAGGCGTCGGCGGCTTCGAACGTGTAGCCGGCCTGTTCCATCGCCTTGACCCGATCAGTGACCCGCGCCAGTCGGACGGCGTCGTTCGCTAGGTCGAACCCCAGCTCCTTGCCCTTGAGCTCGATCGTGGCCCGTCCGGCCATCTCCGAGACCAGGAGCCGCATGTCGTTGCCGACCAGCGCAGGGTCGATGTGCTGGTAGAGGTTGGGGTCGACGCGGATCGCACTCGCGTGCAGTCCGGCCTTGTGGGCGAACGCCGAGACGCCGGTGTAGGGCTGGCGCGCTGACGGCGGGTAGTTCGTGATCTCAGCGATCGCGTGCGAGATGCGAGTCGCCTCGGCCAAGCGCCCCTCCGGGAGACCCTGGACACCGAGCTTCAGCTCGAGGTTGGCCACGCACGTCACCAGGTCGGCGTTGCCGGTGCGCTCGCCATAGCCGTTGACGCAGCCCTGGACGTGCGTCGCTCCGGCCTGGACCGCCGCCATCGAGTTGGCGACCGCGCAGCCGGTGTCGTTGTGGGCGTGGATGCCGAGGCGTACGCCCGTCGTGGCGACGTCCGTGACGATCTCGGTGACCCAGTGCGGCAACATCCCACCGTTGGTGTCGCACAGCACGACGACCTCGGCCCCGGCGTCGCCGGCGGCGCGTACGACGTCGAGGGCGTAGTCGCGATTGGCGCGGTAGCCGTCGAAGAAGTGCTCGAGGTCGACGAACACCCGCTGGCCCTCCTCCCGCAGGTAGGTCACGGTGTCGCGCACCATCGCGAGGTTCTCCTCGAGCGTCGTGCGGAGCGCCTCGGTCACGTGGCGGTCATGGCTCTTGGCCACCAACGTCACGACGGACGCTCCGGAGTCGCGCAGCGCCTGGATCAGCGGGTCCTCCGCGGCCGGCACGCCGGCACGCCGGGTCGCGCCGAACGCCGCCAGCGTCGCGTGCTTGAGGTCGAGCTCCTTGGCCGCGAGAGCGAAGAACTCGGTGTCCTTGGGGTTGGAGCCAGGCCAGCCGCCCTCGATGTAGCCGACGCCGAGATCATCGAGGTGGCGGGCGATGTGCATCTTGTCCTGCACGGAGAGGTTGAGACCCTCCTGCTGGGCGCCGTCGCGCATCGTCGTGTCGTAGACGTGGAAGTCGCTCACGCTCTGGTGTCCTGCGTTCACTGCTGTGTCCTTCGGTCCGGTCGGCATCTCGGTCTGGCGACACCTGCGCCTACACAAAAAATGCCCCCCAGGAAATGGGAGGCAGCGCGTCGGGGGCTTGGTGTCAGTGCCCGGCGCGCCTGTCGATAATGATCGAGATGCTCTGCATGCGGCTCAGTCTAGACTGATCGACCTATGACCGCCAGACCCGTCCCACTCGATCGGGAGCCGAGCGTCATGTACGCCGTCATGACCGCGAAGCCGCTCGAGTCCGAGGACTTGATCCCGCCGCCCTCCCCCGAGCTGCTGCGTCACTACGGCTCGTCGGAGGTCGCGATGCGCCGACTGCGGTCGCGGCCGCATCAGCGGCTCATCCTGCGACAGTCGAACCTCGACGACGCAGCCTTCGTGATCCGCGACGCCCGCATCGACGCGCTGCTGCTCGCCGAGGAGCACGACGGCATCGTGATCGACCTGAGCATTCCCCGCGTCGTGGAGCTGCGCTCCGAAGAGGTGTCCCTCGCGCATGCGACACAGTGGTACACGATCGACTACCAGGAGCTGTCCGACGGACATTTCCGCACCGTCGGCCTGAGCTCGTTCGGCCTGCCCGAGATCGTCGTCGAACGCGTCGACGAGGCCGCGCATGCGATGTACAGCGCGGTCCTCGCCGGGCTCGTCCACCGACTCCTCGCGGAGTGGCCGGCCAACGACCCGGTCGGCCGGGCCACCGTGACACTGAGGGACATCGCGTACGGCCTCGGCGACTCCGAGGCCGCGGCGACCCCCAAGGGACGGTCGATCGACGTCGAGATCACGTACGACGCCGACGACCACCTGCTCATCGTCACGCTCGACGGCGACCCCGCCGAGGCCCTCTTCGCTCCCTGACCTCAGCGAGCCGGCTTGTCCTCGTGCGTCGACCTCTTGGGCGCGAGGTGCGCAAGCGTCTCGGGTCGCAGGATCGCCTCGAGCTTCTCGGGCGGGAGGAGCTTGCGCTCGAGCACGATCTCGGCCACGCCGCGGCCGGTCGCCAACGCCTCTTGCGCGACGTCGGTCGCTGCGGCATAGCCAATGTAGGGGTTGAGCGCCGTGACCAGGCCGATCGAGTTCTCGACCTCGCTGCGCAACAGCTCCACGTTGGCGGTGATGCCGTCGACGCAGCGCGACGCCAGCACGAGGATCGCCTCGCGCAGCCGCGAGATGCCAGCCGAGAGTGAGTAGCAGATGACGGGCTCGAACGCATTGAGCTGCAGCTGACCGGCCTCGGCCGCCATCGTGACCGTCATGTCGTGGCCGATGACCTGGAACGCGACCTGGTTGACGACCTCGGGGATCACCGGGTTGACCTTGCCGGGCATGATGCTCGAACCGGCCTGGACGGCGGGCAGGTTGATCTCGTTGAAGCCCGCGCGCGGACCCGACGACAACAGGCGCAGGTCGTTGCAGATCTTCGACAGCTTGACCGCGACCCGCTTGAGCGTGCCGGACAGCTGCACGAACGCGCCACAGTCCTGCGTCGCCTCGATCAGGTCGATCGCGCTCTCGAGCGGTAGCCCGGTGATCCTCGACAGGTGGGCGCATGCGGCCGGCACGTAGCCTTCGGGCGCGTTGAGCTGGGTGCCGATCGCGGTCGCACCGAGGTTGATCTCGTGCAGCAGGAGCACCGCCTCGGAGAGCCGGCTGCGGTCCTCCGAGATCATCAACGAGTACGTCCGGAACTCCTGCCCCAACGTCATCGGCACGGCGTCCTGCAGCTGCGTGCGACCCATCTTGAGGACGTCGTGGAACTCGTCGGCCTTGGCGGCGAACGAAGCCTCCAGCAACGCCATGGCATCGAGCAACGCGTGCGTCGCCAGGATGATCGCGATCTTGACCGCGGTCGGATAGACGTCGTTGGTCGACTGGCTCAGGTTGATGTGCTCGTTGGGGTGGATGACGTGATAGTCACCCTTCTTGTGCCCCATGAGCTCGAGCGCCCGGTTGGCGATGACCTCATTGGCATTCATGTTGGTCGACGTGCCGGCGCCGCCCTGGATCACGTCGACGATGAACTCGTCGTGCAGCTCTCCGCTGCGGATCTCTTCGCAGGCATCGCGGATCGCGGCGAATCGCTCGTCATCGAGCAGGCCGAGATCATGGTTGGCGGTCGCCGCGGCCTCCTTGACCGCAGCGAGCGCCTCGACGAGGAACGGACTCGTCCCGATCGGGATGCCGGTGATGGGGAAGTTCTCGAGGGCGCGGAGCGTGTGCACTCCCCAGTAGGCCTCGAGAGGGACGTCACGGTCGCCGATCAGATCGTGCTCGGAACGCGTGGCAATGGTCATGTGCAGCCTCCAGTTAAGGGGCGCGACGTTGAGCCCCACATGGCGACCATAGAGCAATCCGGCGCTCATGTGCGGAAGGGGATGACTGTACGGCCGCACGGCGCATCGCTGCGCTCGACCCCAGTTCGCTCCGCCCAGCGGCTCCGTCGCTGCCGGGCTTCGCCCGGGCGCCCGCCTCGCTTCGCTCGGCCATGGTCAGCAAACCGGTGCGCTGAGCGCCTAGGCGGGCACCAGTTGCGTGAGCCAGTTGTGCCGGTCGTCGGCCCGGCCGTACTGGATGTCGACGAGCGCCGAGCGGATGTCAGTCGTCACCTTGCCGGACTCGCCATCGCCGCTAACGGCTTCGCCGCCGTCCCACTTGAGCGACGCTGATCGGGGTCACGACCGCGGCAGTGCCACACGCGAAGACCTCGGTGATCGAGCCGTCGGCCGTGCCGTCACGCCACTCGTCGATGCTCACGCGCCGTTCGACCACGTCGTAGCCCAGGTCGCGGGCGATCTGCATGATCGAGTCACGCGTGACGCCCTCGAGGATCGAGCCGGACAGCTCCGGCGTGACGATCGAGCCGTCCGAGTGCACGAAGAACAGGTTCATCCCGCCGAGCTCCTCGACCCACTTGTGCTCGTTCGAGTCGAGGAATGCCACCTGGGCGCAGCCGTGCTGCGTGGCTTCCTGCTGCGGGAGCAGGCTCGCGGCGTAGTTGCCGCCGCACTTGGCCGCTCCGGTGCCACCAGCACCGGCCCGCGAGTACTCCGAGGACAGCCAGATCGACACGGCCTCGACACCACCCGGGAAGTAGGCACCCGCCGGCGAAGCGATGACCGAGTAGGTCACGTGCTGGCTCGGGCGCACGCCGAGGAAGACCTCCGACGCGATACATGAATGGCCGCAGGTAGAGGCTCTTCTCGCCGCCCGAAGGCGCCCAGGCCCGGTCGGCGGTGACGAGGTCGCGGATCGAGCCGAGGAACCACTCGACCGGCAGCTCCGGCAGTGCCAAGCGGCGAGCCGAGCGCTGCATACGCTGCGCGTTGGCCTCGGGCCTGAACGTCCAGATCGAGCCGTCCTCGTGGACGTATGCCTTGAGGCCCTCGAAGATCTCCTGCGCGTAGTGCAGGACCGCGGTCGCCGGATCCAGCAGCAGGGGGCCGTAGGGCACGACCCGGGCGTTGGTCCAGCCGATCTCGGGCGTCCACTCGGCCAGGAACATGTGGTCGGTGAAGTGGTTGCCGAATCCGGGATTGGCGAGGATGACCTCGCGCATCTCGTGGGACTTCGCGGCAGGGTTGGGCTCGAACCTGCTGGCGAAATGGTTGGAAGTCATAGTAATCACGTTAGTACTTTCTCGGGTCAAAGGTAAGCGGCCGTTAACCGACCGCTACGCCCTCGGCCACACGTGAAGCTATGGCCTCTCCCACCTCCTCGGTGCTGCGGGTAGAGGTGCCGCGGCCGGCGATGTCGGCCTCGACGGCAGTGCTGATCCGGGCGGCCGCCTCGGGCAGGCCGAGGTGTTCCAGCAGCAGTGCGCCGGAGAGGATCGCCGCCGTCGGGTCGGCCTTGTGCTGGCCGGCGATGTCGGGAGCTGAGCCGTGGACGGGCTCGAACATGCTGGGTGCCGTGCGATCGGGGTTGACGTTGCCGCTGGCGGCCAGCCCGATGCCGCCGGTGATCGCCGCGGCGAGGTCGGTGAGGATGTCGCCGAACAGGTTGTCGGTCACGATGACGTCGAACCGCGCGGGATCGGTGACGAGGAAGATCGTCGCGGCGTCGACGTGCAGGTAGTCCACCGCGACGTCGGGGAACTCAGACGCGACGGCGTCGACCGTGCGGGTCCAGAGGTGGCCGGCGTGGACGAGGACGTTGTTCTTGTGGACCAGTGTCAGCTTCTTGCGCGGACGAGCCTGCGCGCGGGCGAAGGCGTCGCGCACGACGCGCTCGACGCCGTACGCCGTGTTGATGCTGACCTCGGTCGCGAGCTCGTGGGGCGTGCCGACGCGGATCGCGCCGCCGTTGCCGACGTAGGGACCTTCGGTGCCCTCGCGCACGACGACGAAGTCGATCGCGCCGGGATCGGCAAGCGGGGTCGGGACGCCCGGGTAGAGCTTGGACGGGCGCAGGTTGACGTAGTGGTCGAGGGCGAATCGCAGCTTGAGCAGCAGGCCGCGCTCGAGGACACCCGACGGGACGCTCGGGTCGCCGACGGCGCCGAGCAGGATCGCGTCGTGACCGCGGATCTCCTCGAGCACCGAGTCGGGCAGGGTCTCCCCCGTGGCGTGCCAGCGCTTGGCGCCGAGGTCGTACTCGGTGCTGGTGAACGCGGCGTCGTGATCCGCGGCGACGAGGTTGAGGACCTGGAGCGCCTGGGCGGTCACTTCGGGGCCGATGCCGTCTCCGGGCACCACTGCAAGGGAAAACGAGCGAGTCATGAGCGTCATTCTAGGCAGGCAGGTCTCAGGATATGAAACCTGCATCTTGGTATGTGGTCAGTTGTCGTCGGGTCGTTCGGACGACTCGACGTCGAGGTTCGAGGCCTCGTCGCGCAAGTGCGCGGGGCCCCACTCCATCAATTGCGGTTCCATGGCGATCTCCTTCGGTGTGGACGGGAGCGGGTCCCGGCGGGGGTCCGCCGTTCCACCAGACACGTGTCCGGAGATCATCCGAGGAGAGTACGAAAGTGTGCGATCAGATCATGATCAGCAACCCTGCGGCGGAACGGCGGGCCAACGCCGAAACTCCGCGGCAGGGTGTAGCCCTAAGAGGCCCTGCCGCGGCAAGCGATTACTACGAGCTGCTTCCGCATAGTTTCGCCAGTGTAGAGGTGCGCAGCAGCATTGTCCGGCAAACGTGGGGCGCGTCTCAGCGCGCGAGATGAGACGGGCGTGCTGCGTCATCGGATCGTGACAGACTGGCCACGTGAGTGCACCCGCTGAAGTCCCCGCGCTCGTCTCGAGCACTCTCGACCTGTCCCGCCAGCGCGGGTTCATCACGTCGATCCGCAACGAGACGGGCCGCTTGCTGGCGTCACTGGCCGCCTCACGAACCGGCACGCTGGCCGAGCTCGGCACCGGATGCGGGGTCGGGTCGGCCTGGCTCTCCAGCGGAGCGCCCAAGAGCGCCCGAGTCGTCAGCGCAGAGCTCGACCCGGCCCTGGCCGGCGACGTGCAGAAGATCTTCGCGGACACCGACAACGTCGATGTCATCGCCGGCGACTGGTCGACCCTCGAGCAGTACGCCCCGTTCTCGCTGCTGTTCGTCGACGTCCGGGAGGTCATGCAGGACATCGACGTCATTGCCGATCTGTTGGAGCCCGGAGGCATCGCGGTGCTCGACGACTTCGTGCCTTCGGCGTTCTGGCCGCCGATCGTCGAGGGTCGCGTCGACACCGTTCGGGAGCAATGGCTCACCGATGAGCGGTTCGCCGCCGTCGAGATGTTGATCGACGTCGACGCCTCGCTCGTCATCGCCACGCGTCGCTAGCGATAGCCCGCCCGGTGCGCGCCCGGGGGACGTGCGCTCGGGGACCCGGGCTCCGGTGCAGGCGGGGCCGCCGGCGGCTCCTCGCGATTGCCGAGCGCGCTGTGCCTGAAGCCGTACATCAGGTAGAGCAGGAGCCCGAAGACCATCCAGATCGCGAAGTCCCGCCACGTGCCCCAGCTGAGGTTGAGCGACAGCCAGATCGTTGCGAGCAGTGACAGGATCGGCACGAACGGTACGAGTGGCACACGGAAGCCTCGCTCGAGGTCCGGCTGCGACTTGCGCAGGCGGACGACCCCGACGGCGCAGAACGCGAACGCGAACAGGGTGCCGAGGACCAGCAGGTCGGCACGCTTGACCGTGCCCGGATCCAGCGCTAACGCCGCGGCCGCGAGTCCGGCCACCACGGCCGCACGCGACGGCGAGGAGCCAGTGCCCACGCGAGCAAGACCGCGGGGCAGCAGTCCGTCGCGGCCCATGGCGAACAGCACACGGCTCTGGGCGATGAGCACCACCAGGACGACGGTCGTGAGGCCGAACAACGCACCGATGTTGATGACGTTGGCGCTCCACCCCGGTGATCCCGCGGCACGCAGTGCGTCCGACACCGGAGCAGCGGTCTTGAGCTCACCGTATGGACGGAGGCCGACGAGCACAGTCGCCATGCCGACGTAGAGGATCGTGACGATCCCGATCGAGGCGAGCATCGCCCGCGGAATCGAGCGGCGAGGGTCCTTGGCGTCCTCGGCTGCTGTCGCGATGAGGTCGAAGCCGATGAACGAGAAGACGATGACTCCGGCGGCGGTGAAGATGCCCATGATCCCGAAGGCATCCCCGGAACCACCGAGGATGCTCTGCAGCACGGTGCCCTTGGCGCCGGCGCCGGAGTCCACATCCGGGACGAACGGTGTGTAGTTGGCCGACTTGACGTGCGTCGCGCCGACCCCGATGACCAGGACCACGGCCACGAGCTTGGCCGCGACGATCAGGGCCAGTACACGACCCGTGAGCTTGGCGCCCGTCATCACGAGGAGCATCAGGACGACCACGAACGCGGCCGCGATCCATCCCGTCCCCTCGCCGACCTGCGAGTGCTCGGCCAGGAACGTCGGTATGCCGATGTCGAAACCGTCGAGCGTCGCAGTGAAGTAGGACGCCCAGATGCGCGACACCACGGCCGCAGCCACGACCAGCTCCAGCACGAGCGCCCAGCCCACGATCCACGCCCAGAGCTCACCGAACGCGACGTACGCGAACGTGTAGACACTGCCCGCCGTCGGAATCGTCGAGGACAGCTCCGCGTACGACAATGCAGCCAGCAGGCACACCACGGACGCGACCAGGAACGAGATGATCACGGCCGGGCCCGCCATCTCCGCCGCCTGCTCGCCCGCCAGTGAGAAGATGCCGCCGCCGACCATGACGCCGATCGCGAGCACGATGAGCAAACCGGTGCCGAAAACGGCCGGGAGACGGTGGCGGGCATTGGTGATGCGCAGCATCGCAAGCTCGGGCGGAAGACGCCGCGCCCTGCCGATCGGAATGTCGGCCATGCCGTGCACCCCCTCGCTCTGAACCACCGCCCGACGGGCGACGCGTTGCGAGAAACGTACCCGTGCGGGCGAGCCCTGTCAGCCGTGCCAAGCCTCACAGGACCCGAAATAGCCTGCGAGCCCGGCAATCACTATGCTGGACGTTCTGCCATCACGCCGGATGTGGGCCAAGATGGAGGCCTCGACATCCCGACTCCCCGCTGTCGAGAACGACCCCGGAAGGAGAGCCGTGACCAGGACCAGGATCTACCTCGTCGCCGGCGTGATCGCGACGGCGATCTATCTCCTTCTTCCGACCACGCCGCTCTACAGCGCGATCGGCTTGTCATGCGTGGCCGCGATCCTCATCGGCATCCGCGTCAACAAGCCCGTCAAGACCCTGCCGTGGTACCTCATGGCTGCGGGTCAGGCGGCGTGGGTCGCCGGCGACCTCTTCTACGACCTGCCGGACCTGGTCCACACCGATCCCCCCGCCTCCGACCTGGCCTACCTCTCGGCATACCCCCTGCTCATCATCGGTGTGGCCCTGCTCGTCAACAGCCGGCGACCGGGACGCGACACCGCCGGAGTCATCGACAGCGCCATCGTCACCCTCGGTGGCGGCCTGCTGTCATGGGTGCTCATCGCGGACCCGCTCGTGCATCGCAGCAGCGCACCTTTCGTCGAGCGTGCGATCGCGGCGGCATACCCCGCTGGCGACATCCTGCTGCTGGCGCTCGTCGTACGCCTCGTGGCGGCGCCGGGTGCACGGTCGACGGCGTTCCGGATGTTGGTCGCCGCCCTGGCCGCCTTGATCGCCGCCGACACGGTGTTCGCGATGCAGATCAACACGACGTACGCACCCGTGCTCGACGCGTTCTGGCTCATCTCCTACGTCTTGTGGGGTGCTTCTGCGCTGCACCCGACGATGGCGCGGCTCTCCACGCCCGAGGGGGTGCGGACCGCTCCGTTCACCGCCCGACGCCTGGTAGCGCTGGCGGCAGTGGTGCTGATCGCTCCGGCGCTTGCTGTTCACCAACCTGACGCAGGGTCTGCACATCGACACCTGGACCCTGGTGCTGGGCTCGAGCATCCTGTCGATGCTCGTTGTGGCGCGCATGGCGTACAACATCGAGGAGATCCGCTCGACGGCCCGGCAGCGCGACCAGCTGCGCTCAGACCTGTTCCACGAGGCGTCGCACGACTCTCTCACCGGCATTGCCAACGGTCCCTACATACGACAGCAGATCGGCGCCGCGCTCCGACGCGGCCGGCGAGAGGGCACATCGGTCGGGCTCCTTGTGGTCGACCTCGATGACTTCGACGAGATCAACGATCGGTTCGGGCACGGCACCGGTGATCTCGTCCTGCGAGGCGTGGCTCAGCGGTTGCAGAGCCTCATGCGCGACGTGGACACCGTGGGCCGACTGGGTGGCGACCAGTTCGTCATCCTGATCGACGCGGTGGCGTCGGACCACGACGCCATGATCATGGCCGCGCACCTGTTGCCGACCATTAACCGCCCGGTCGAGGTGGCCGGACAGACTATTCCGATCAGCGCCAGCATCGGGGCGACGACCAGCATGGACGGCGGCACGGACGCCGATCACCTGCTGCACGAGGCCAATGTTGCGATCCGCCGGGCCAAGGCCTCCGGCAGCGGGCGGATCGAGGTGTTCGACAACCGGCTGCGATCGGAGGTCCTCGAACGCACCACGATCGAGACGGAGCTGCGTGCCGGGCTTGCTGCCGGGCAGGTCACGATCAACTACCAACCCGTCGTGGCAGTCCACACCGAGATCGTCGAGGGCTACGAAGCGCAGCTCCGCTGGCATCATCCCGACCACGGGTGGCAGTCGCCCGAGACGTTCATGCCCATCGCGGCGATGACCGACCTCATCTGTGAGATCGACCTCTGGACACTTCGCGCGGCGACGGAAGAGCTTGCGGAGCTGACCGCGTCCGACCCAAGCCGCTTCAGCGACCTCACCGTCACGGTCGGCATCTCGGGGCGAACGCTCGCCTCCCCCACGCTCATTCGGGATGTCGAGGACGTGCTGCAGAGCGTCGATCTCGCGCCACACCGGCTCACGATCGGGGTCACCGAGATGACCCTGGTCGACGTGCCCAACGCCATGCTGCCGCTGAGTGCGCTGCGGCATGCCGGGGTGTTCGTCTGCATCGATGACTTCGGCACGGGTCGGACGCCCATCGGGCAGATCCAGCACCTGCCCGCGGATGCCATCAAGATCCACTCGACGTTCGTCAACTCCGAGGAGCCAGGGGCCCGGGATCTCTTGGCGCTCCTGGTCAATGCCGCCCACGGGTCCGGTCTCCTCGTCGTGGTCGAGGGCGTCGAGGACATCGCGCAGCTGACCGACCTGAGGATGCTCGAGTGCGACTCGGCGCAAGGCTTCTACTCGGCCTCGCCGGACCCGACTTCCGGTCCGGTCTTCACCCACCCATCGGCAAGAGGGCCGCGCCTGCGAGTCGTACCTGACCAGTGAGGTCGCCCCGAACCGTTTGACGGGGCTTGCGTGTGCGGGAGGAAGAACTGCACGATCGGCCCGATCGTGAGGGCGTAGAGCACCGTGCCGACGCCCACCGTGCCGCCGAGCAGGAACCCGACAACCAGCACGCCGACCTCGATGACGGTCCGCCAGAACCGCACGCTGCGGCCCGTACGCCGAACGAGGCCCAGCCACAGGCCGTCACGTGGTCCCGGTCCCAGCTGGGCACCGATGTAGATCGCCCCGGCGAGGCCGTTGCCGACGACGCCGCCGACGAGCAGCACGCCACGCAACCAGAGGCTGTCGGGCTGGCTGATCATCGAGATGCCCGCATCGGCAGCCAGCCCGATCACGATGACGTTGAAGATCGTGCCGACACCTGGCATCTGCCGCAGCGGGATCCACAGCAGGAGCACGAGGGCCCCCACCAGGATGACGACCTGCCCGAAGGTCAGCGGCAGCTGCCGCGCCAGCCCTTCGTGGAAGACGTCCCACGGGTCCAGTCCCAGGGTCGACTCGACCATCATCGCCATCGTGAACCCGTAGAGGAACAGGCCGAAGAGGAGTCGAGCAAGACGGTTGACCATGCTGGTCATCCAATCAGGCTCCGGTAGGGGCTCTTGAGGTCGACCTCCTCCCGATGACTGCGCGGCGGAGGCCGCACTCCGTAGCCGTCGCCGCGAAGCGTACGGACGAGCTGGACGGCCATCGCAACGAACGCGATGGTCAGGACACTGAGGAGAATGATCTGGTTCATGTATCCAGATTGCTCCCGATTGGTCTGGAAATCCATAGCCAATTATGAAAAGGTGGCCTTGTGACCCTGAACCTCTCCGCCGCCCGTCTTGCCTCTCTGCTCGGAGGAAGCGACTCCGTCGGCCCCGCCTACAAGGATCTGGCCGAGAGGATTCGGCTCCTCGTCGTCGACGGGCGGGTGCCCGACGGAAGCCGCCTGCCGTCCGAGCGCGCGCTCGCGGACGCCCTCGGCGTCAGCCGAACGACGACGACACGCGTGTATGCCGAGCTTCGCGACACCGGGCTGCTGCACTCCCGGCAGGGCTCGGGCAGCATCGTGCGGCTGCCACTCTCAGCGTCGCATGCGAGCAGCCTGATCGTCGCGCCGCACGACACCGACACGATCGCCATGACCTTCTCCGCGCCCCTGGCCCCACCAGGGCTGGCCCGGGCGTTCGAGGCCGCCGCGAACAAGCTCCCGGGCCTCCTCGCGACGACCGGATACCTGCCGGACGGACTGCCCGCCCTGCGCGAGATCATCGCGCAGCGGTACACCGACCGCGGTCTGCCGACCGAACCAGGACAGATCGTCGTGACCAGCGGAGCGCAGGGAGCCATCTCCCTGCTCGGCCGCGCCATGCTCCGCCCAGGTCAGCGGATCATCGTCGAGGGCACGAGCTGGCCGCACGCCCCGGAGTCGTTCAGCTCGATCGGCGCCCGGCTCACCTCCATGCCGGTTGGCGACACGCCGTGGGACACCACGGCGCTCGCTGAAATCACCCGGAGCGCCACGCACGCTGCGGCATACATCATCCCGGACTTCCACAACCCGACCGGCGCCGTCATGACCGACGAGCGAGCGCGGAACGTGGGCGCGCGAGCTCAGCCGCCATGGCATCGTGCCGATCGTTGACGAGTCACTCCGGGAGGTCAACCTGGACGGTGTCGAGCTTCCGCCCTCCTTCGCCTCCTACGATCCACGCGCGATCATCGTCGACTCGATGTCAAAGTCCTACTGGGGCGGTCTTCGGATCGGGTGGACCCGCGTCCCGCTCGACCTGGTGATGCCCCTCATCCAGGCCCGCATGAATCAGGACCTCGGCACTCCGGGCTTCGAGCAGCTGGTCGTCGCCGAGCTCCTGACCGACGGCGGCCAGACCGCCGCAGCCGGACAGGGCGAAGCTGCGCGCCGGGCGCGACCACCTGCTGAGCGAGCTCGCCAGCTCGTTGCCGGACATCGCGGCCCCCTGCCCGGGCGGCGGCTCAAGCCTGTGGGTGACGTTGCCGGATCGCATGTCGTCCAGGCTGACTGCTGCCGCCGAGCGCCACGGACTCATCCTCACCCCGGGACCCCGCTTCTTCACCAGTCCGGTGCCCGTCAGTGAGCGCCATCTGCGCCTGCCCTTCATGCCCGCACCCGACATCCTGACCGAGGCCGTGAAGCGCCTGCGGATGGCGTACGACGAGGTGACCGGCATGCGAGAGACTCACGGCACCCCCATCGACTCCGCGGCACACGCTCGAGCTGATCGCCTGACGGTCAGTCCCGGCCGACGTCGATGATGATCATCTCGGTGTCGTCCGGTGTGCCCGGGAAGCGCGCTGAGTTGCCCGGGTAGTTGTTGTCGTTGGCGATCAGCAGACGGCCACGCGACAGCGGCACCAGCGTCTCGACCGACTGGAAGCCGAATGCGAACTGCTCGCCCGTGCCCCAGCCGCCGCCGTCGCTGATCCCCCGAGGATCGGCGATCTTGAGCAGGTCCACCACGAGCGACTTGTCGAGTGGAGTGGCTGCGCCGTGCTTGCTCAGACGCACGTCGTACACCCGCTTGGTCACGGCCTTCGGGCCGTCGAAGTCATCCCGCTCCAGGACCAAGAGCCTGCCGGAACCGATCATCTGCGCATCGGCGGCGAGGTTGGCGTTGGCGTCGACCTGGTAGCTCCACGTCTTGCCGGTGTAGCGGCCTGGTGCGGGTGTCGAACTCCGAGATGATGCGCCGCCGCTTGTCCGCATCGTCGACGAGGGCCTTCTCCACGATCGGGTAGAGATAGCGCTTGTCCGTGGACTGAGCCATCGCCTCGAAGCCGCCGCTGGCCTGAGTGTTGGGCGTCGCGGCTCCGAGGGTCGGGTTCTGCGGGGACTTGCCGAGCGGGAACGGCACCGGCGCCGCGAGCAGTCGGCCTCGGGAATCGGCGTGCAGCAGGAAGGGACCGAACTCGTCGCCGATCCAGAACGAGCCGTCGCGGCCGCGCTGCACCGACTCGATGTCGAAGTCATCGCCGGTCAGCTGCCGGTCGCTGGTCGTCTCGTTGACGATGGGAAAGTCGATCTTGTGGCGCGGGTCGGACAGCGTGATGTGGCGCAGCACCTGGATCTTCGCCGCGCCACCCTTGGCGGTCTTCCAGTGGGGCTTGACGAGATAGAGCCGGAGCAGGAAGTCACCCGAGTTGCCCTTGGCGCCGAACCCGTTGTCGGGCTGCGCCCAGAACGTGCCATCGCCATTGTCGATCGCTGCGGAGAACCCAGGGATCACCTGTCCAGGGAACGGACCCTGGCGCCCATTGGCCGGTGTCGCCTTGGCGCCGGACGGCGGCCCGGGCGCCTGGTAGTCGGCGGACAGGAGCGCCCTGGCCAGCAACCGAGGCTCGCTGCCGTTCTCGTGCTGACGAGCCGCCTGTCCAAATGCCGCGACCGGGATGAACACCGCGCACGCGAGCGTGACGGCAATGCTCCACGCAACGCGGCGGCGGGACGGGACGAATGTGACCATGAACGGCTCCTCTGGCTCCGGGTGGAGCGGTTCCCCCGCTCACGCCTCGAGGCAACACGCCCAGGGCAACCGACAGACCAACGCCCGGCAAGGTTCGGTTGAACTCCGCATTCGGGAACGACGAAGGGGCGCCACCGCAGATACGGTGACGCCCCTTCGAGTGAACTGGTTAGCGCGCGGCCTGGCCGTCGACGTAGTCGGCGTCCTGCTGCTTCCACGAGAAGTGCGAGCGCAGGACCTTGCCGGTGGCCTCGATCGAGTGACCGGCCTCCTTCTCACGCAGCTCGAGGAACTCCTTGCCGCCGTTGTCCTGGTCGGCGATGAATCGCGTGGCGAACGTGCCGTCCTGGATCTCCTTGAGCACGTCCTGCATGCGCTCCTTGACCGAGGCGTCGATGATGCGCGGACCGGAGACGTAGTCGCCGTACTCAGCGGTGTCGGAGACCGACCAGCGCTGCTTGGCGATGCCGCCCTCCCACATCAGGTCGACGATCAGCTTGAGCTCGTGCAGCACCTCGAAGTAGGCGATCTCAGGCTGGTAGCCCGCTTCGGTCAGCGTCTCGAACCCGGCCTGGACGAGGTGCGAGACACCGCCACACAGCACGGCCTGCTCACCGAACAGGTCGGTCTCGGTCTCTTCGGTGAACGTCGTCTTGATGACGCCGGCGCGCGTGCCGCCGATGGCCTTGGCGTATGAGAGCGCGAGGTCCCAGGCCTTGCCCGTGGCGTCCTGCTCGACCCCGATGATGTCGGGGATGCCGCGACCGGCGACAAACTCACGACGGACCGTGTGACCCGGCGCCTTGGGGGCGACCAGCGTGACATCGACGCCGGCGGGCGGCTTGATGTAGCCGTAGCGGATGTTGAAGCCGTGGCCGAAGACCAAGGCGTCGCCGTCGACCAGGTTGGGCTCGATGGACTCGGCGTAGACATGGCGCTGGACCTGGTCAGGCGTGAGGATGACGACGACGTCAGCCTCCTCGACTGCCTCGGCCACACCGAGAACCCGGAGGCCCTGCTCCTCGGCCTTGGCCCGGCTCTTGGATCCTTCGAGGAGTCCGACACGGACGTCCACGCCGGAGTCGCGCAGGTTGAGCGCATGCGCGTGCCCCTGGCTTCCATAGCCGATGACCGCAACATGGCGGCCCTGGATGATGCTCAGATCTGCGTCGTCGTCGTAAAACAGTTCAGCCACGGGGGTACTTCTCCTTGAAGTGTTCAGCCTGCTTGCGTGCCGGGAACGGCACGAAGGGTGCGGTCGGTGATGGAACGGGATCCGCGGCCGATGGCCACTCGTCCCGACTGGGCGATCTCGCGGATGCCGAACGGTTCGAGAACGTTCAACATCGCGGTGAGCTTGCCCGCGTCTCCGGTCGCCTCGATCGTCACGGCATCGGTGGCAACATCGACCACTTTAGCCCTGAAGAGCTGGACGGTCTCCAGCACCTGCCCCCTGGTCTGGGGATCGGTCTTGACCTTGATCAGCATGAGCTCACGCTCCACTGCGCTGTGCGAGTCGAGCTCCACGATCTTGAGGACGTTGACGAGCTTGTTGAGCTGCTTGGTGACCTGCTCGAGCGGCAGTTCGTCGACGTTGACCACGATCGTCATCCGCGAGATCTCGGGGATCTCGGTCGGACCCACCGCGAGCGAGTCGATGTTGAAACCACGGCGCATGAACAGGCTCGAGACACGAGCCAGAACACCCGGGGTGTTCTCCACGAGCACCGACAAAGTGTGCGAAGTCATCAGAGGTCCTCCTCATCCCACTCTGGGGCCAGGTCGCGCGCGATCTGGATGGCGTCGTTGCTGGTGCCGGCGTGGACCATCGGCCACACCATGGCGTCGCGCTCGACCACGAAGTCGATCACGACCGGGCGGTCGGTGATCGCCATGGCCTTCTCGATCGTCGCGTCGAGGTCCTCCTCGCTCTCGCAGCGCAGGCCGACACAGCCGTACGCCTCGGCGAGCTTGAGGAAGTCGGGGATGCGAAGGGCGCCGATCGACTCCGGCCCGGTGTTGAGGTCGGTGTTGGAGTAGCGGCCCTCGTAGAGCAGGGTCTGCCACTGGCGCACCATGCCGAGCGAGGAGTTGTTGATGACCGCGACCTTGATCGGGATGCCCTCGATCGCGCACGTCGCGAGCTCCTGGTTGGTCATCTGGAAGCAGCCGTCACCGTCGATCGCCCACACGACCGTGCCGGGGAGACCGACCTGGGCGCCCATCGCGGCCGGAACGGCGTAGCCCATCGTGCCGGCGCCACCGGAGTTGAGCCACTGGCGCGGGCGCTCGAAGTCGACGTAGTGAGCCGCCCACATCTGGTGCTGGCCGACTCCGGCGGTGTAGGTCGCATCGGGACCGGCGATCGCGCTGATCCGCTCGATCACGGTCTGCGGAGCGAGCCCCTTGGCCGGCTTGTCGTAGCCGACCGGGTAGCGCTCCTTGACGCCCAGCATCTGGGCCTTCCAGGCCGTGTAGTCACCCTCGAGGCCATCTTCGGACGCCTGCTTCTGCAGCGTCGAGATGAGATCGGCGATGACCTCGCGGCAGTCGCCCACGATCGGGACGTCGGCCGAGCGGTTCTTGGAGATCTCCGCAGGATCGATGTCGGCGTGGATGATCTTGGCGAGCGGCGCGAACGACGCCAGCTGACCGGTGACGCGATCGTCGAAACGCGCACCCAGAGAGATCAGGAGGTCACTCTTCTGCAGTGCCGCGACGGCCGCCACCGTGCCGTGCATACCGGGCATGCCGAGGTGCAGCTCGTGGGAGTCGGGGAAGGCGCCACGGGCCATCAACGTCGTGACGACGGGGATCTGCGTCATCTCGGCGAGCACCTTGAGCTCGGCTGAGGCATCGGCCTTGATCACACCGCCGCCGACGTAGAGGACGGGGCGCTCAGCCGTGGCGATCAGCCGTGCCGCCTCACGGACCTGCTTGCCGTGGGGACGGGTCGTGGGGCGGTAGCCAGGCAGCGCGAGTTCGGTCGGCCAGGTGAACGTGGTCATGGCCTGCAGCGCGTCCTTGGCGATGTCGACCAGCACCGGTCCGGGACGCCCCGTGCTGGCGATGTGGAACGCCTCGGCGATCACCAAGGGGATCTCAGCGGGATCTGTGACAAGGAAGCTGTGCTTGGTGATCGGCATCGTGATGCCGCGGATGTCCGCCTCCTGGAAGGCGTCGGAGCCGATGGAGCCACTCGGCACCTGGCCCGTGATCGCGACGATCGGGACCGAGTCCATGTGGGCGTCGGCGATCGCCGTGACGAGGTTGGTCGCGCCGGGGCCCGAGGTTGCCATGCAGACGCCGACCTTGCCGGTCACCATCGCATAGCCCTGCGCCGCGTGACCCGCGCCTTGTTCGTGCCTCACGAGGATGTGACGGATCTTCTCGGAGTCGAAGAGAGGGTCGTATGCGGGCAGGATCGCGCCGCCCGGGATGCCGAAGATGGTGTCCACCTCGGCGTGCTCCAGCGCCCGCACGAGGCTCTGGGCCCCCGTGAGCTGCTCGGTCATGATGTCGTCCTTCTGTTTCGGTCCATCGTATGTCGTTCGGAGACCCGGCTGTTCGCATAAAAAAATCCCTCGGCCGTGAGGCATTCGAGGGAGACGCGGGGCCGGATCAGGCCATCGCGTCAGCGGTGTACTACGAGAATCTCTGCATGCACGCGTTCAGTCTCGTCGTCAGGGCGACAGTGGTCAAGTGGTGAGACACGAAGTACCAGCATGTGGACGACATACGACGGCCGGCGACTGGGAACGGGTCAGAGCAGCGGAAGCGACGTGTCCTCGGAGGGGGCTCGGCCGGTCGCGGCCCTGATCCACTCGAGGTGATCGCCGATCTCCGGATCGCGCCCGGCAACGTCGGCGTACGCGTCAGCAAGGGCTCCGGAAACGGCCGCCACGGGTGCATCGAGCAGCGGCGGCGCAGCAACGGCGGGCACCGAGCGGGCGAGGTCGTCGCCGTGCACGACGAGCTCGATCACCCGGGTGAGGATGAAGTCGTCGCGCGTGATCGCGCCACGCGGGCCGCGTACGACATCCGTGCGCAGCGAGTCGAGTGCCCGGAAACCCAACCGCGCACAGTTGTCGATGCCCGCCAGGACGTCGCCGGAGAACGAGCGCGCCAGCTGCTTGGTGCCGTCGGCGATCTCGCGCGCGGCGGCTCCGTAGTCCGCAATCCACTGGCGGATCGTCAGCGGGTCGGCCCCGGGAGCGGGCCCGAGCAGCGGGATGTCGAGGAATGACCGGCCGATGTGGGTGACGAGCTCGTGGACGTTCCACGCCTCGAGGACGCTCTGCTCGTGTGCATGGTGCAGCAGGCCCGAGGACTCGATCCAGCCACGGAGCGCTGACCACTGGGATCGCAGCAGCTCGTCGTTGGTCACCACGGAGAAGGCTCGTAGTCCTTCAAGAAGACGCCGTGGATGTCCTCGCCGGCTTCGCCACGAATGATCGGGTCATAGACGCGTGCCGCCCCGTCGACCAGGTCGAGCGGCGCCTTGAAGCCCTCCTCGGCGAGCCGCACCTTGGTCGGATGCGGGCGCTCGTCGGTGATCCAGCCGGTGTCGACAGCCGTCATGAGGATGCCGTCCTGCTCGAGCATCTCCGCCGCGCTGGTGCGGGTCAGCATGTTGAGCGCCGCCTTGGCCATGTTGGTGTGCGGGTGGCCGGGTCCCTTGTAGCGACGGCTGAACTGGCCCTCCATCGCCGAGACGTTGACGACGTACGTGCGCCGCGACTCCGATGCCGCCATCGATGGCCGCAACCGGCTCACCAGGATGAATGGTGCCGTGGTGTTGCAGAGCTGGACCTCGAGCAGCTCGAGGGCGTCGACCTCATGCACCCGCTGCGTCCAGCTGTTGACATCAACCGTGTCGGGGACCAGGCCACCGGCATCGATCCGGGCGAGATCCGCCGAGCCGGCGCTCAGCGCCATCGAGGTCAGCTCCTCGGCGGTATGGGCGTCGCCAGCCAGGACGGGGTGCGCGGAGACCGACCCGACGAGGGCTGCAGGGTGCGCGTCGCTGGTGTGGCCGAACGTCACGAGCTCGGGCAGCGGGCCCTCGGGCAGCGGTGCGGACTCCGCCTCAGCCAGTGGTGCGTATGCCCCGGGGGTTCGCCGAACCGTCTGGGCGGCGTTGTTGATGAGGATGTCGAGCGGGCCCTGTGCGGCGACCGAGTCGGCCAGGCCGACGACCTGGGCCGGATCACGCAGGTCGATGCCGACGATGCGGAGTCGGTCGATCCAGTCGGCGCTGTCGGGCATCGCGGTGAAGCGGCGCACGGCGTCGTGCGGGAAGCGGGTCGTGATCGTCGTGTGGGCGCCGTCGCGTAGCAGGCGCAACGCGATGTACATACCGATCTTGGCGCGGCCTCCTGTCAGCAGCGCTCGCTTGCCGGTGAGGTCGGCGCGCGCGTCACGCTTGGAGCGGTTGAGCGCAGCGCAGTCCGGGCAGAGCTGGTGATAGAACGCGTCGACGGCGGTGTACTTCTGCTTGCAGATGTAGCAGGGCCTGGCCACGAGCAGCGTCCCCGCCGTGGCGCCGGCCGCGTTGGAAACAAGCGGCAGACCCTCGGTCTCGTCGTCGATGCGCCTCGGTGATCCCGTCGCTGTCGCCGCGACGACCGCACGGTCTGCGGCAGCGACCTGGGCACGCTTGTCGAGCCGGCGATGCTTCTTGACGTTCTTGTAGAACGTGCCGCACGCACGACGCAGCGCGACGTAGTCGGGGTCGTCCTCCGCGAGCCGCTCGGCCGCGGCGAGGACCTTCAGTGCGACCGCGAGCTCGTCGGGATCGATGAGGTTGTCCTGGGCCTCGACGGGGTGGGACGAATCAGCGCTCATGACCCACCCATCGTAGTCGGCGGGTCGCAGGGCACTGGACGTGCTGGCCCCCTCACGTGGGCGGGAAGCCCCACCCGTTGTGCGGCCAACGCCATGTCCCGACCCGACCCGCGGCTCCTAGCGTCGACATCATGACCACGACCTCGTACACCGCATCGCCCGAGACCGGCGACCTGACCCCTCCGATCCACGTACGCCCGCGGGCGATCCTGCGTCGGCACTGGCTGTTCCTCGCCGCCGCAGCGGCAGTCATGCTGCACGTCGCCGATGACAACTTCTTGCAGCCCAACCCCGGCGTCTCGCCGTCTGACCACCTCGTCAGCGGCCTCGTCCCGTTGGGCCTCCTCGGGCTCGGCGCCTGGGCGTACGCACGTGTCAGGCCGGGCACCCAAGCGCTCATCGCCTTCGCCACCGGACTCACAGGTGTCGTGGTGGGGCTGGTCGAACCGGTCAGCCACCTCGGCAACGTCGGTCTTCGCAACGACGACTACACCGCCATCCCCGCGGCCGTGGCGGGTGTCCTGCTCGTGGGTATGTCCGCCGTCGGCCTGTGGCGCTCGCGTCGACTCGACGACAGCCGGACCCGCCGGTACGTCCGCCGGTCCGTCAAAGGCCTCATCACCGCGGTAGTCCTGACGGAGGTCGTTGCGATCTTCGGCTTCAGCTACGTCGTCACGCACGTCTCGCGCGCCGAGCTGCAGACCCCTCACCTCGGGACTGCGCACGAGAACGTGACGCTGACGACCAGCGACGGCCTCCACCTGAAGGGCTGGTACATCCCCTCGCGCAACGGCGCCGCGGTCATCGCGTTCCCGGGGCGCAAGGGCCCGCAGGCCCACGCCCGCATGCTCGCGAAGAACGGCTACGGCGTGCTCCTGTTCGACCGTCGCGGCGAAGGCGCCAGCGAGGGTGACGGCAACCTGCTCGGCTGGGGCGGCGAACGCGACATCGACGCCGCCGTGGACTTCCTCAAGCTGCGTTCCGACGTCGACCCCGGCCGTATCGGCGGCATCGGCTTCTCAGTCGGCGGCGAGCTCATGCTCGAGGCTGCCGCCGGCAACCAGGACATCGCCGCAGTCGTGTCAGAAGGCGCCGGCACCCGGACGCTGAGCGAGCAGATGCAGGAGTACGACGGGTTCGACCTCGTCCGCGGGTTCCATCAGATGGTCACGCTGAATGCCGGGACCGCGTTGTTCTCCAACACGGCGCCGCCCACCAGCCTGGTCGACCTGGCCCCGCGCATCGGACCACGCCCGACGCTCGTCATCTGGGCACCGAACGGTGGCAACCGCGAGACGATGTCGCCGGTCTATGCGCGTCGGATCGGCCCGTCCGCCAGCGTGTGGGCGATGGATGACGTCAAGCACATCCGCGGGCTGCAGACGCATCCCGAGGAGTACGAGCGCCGCGTCGTCGGCTTCTTCGACCGCGCCCTGCCGGCCGGCAGCTAGTTGCAGACGGCGCCGTCGGCCGCCGAGCTCACGAGCTTGCGGTACTTGGCGAGAACGCCCTTGGTGTACTTGGGCGGCAGCGGCTCCCAGCCGACCTTGCGGGCCTCGATCTCGTCGGGGTCGACCTCGAGCTCTAGCGTCCGGTTGGCCATGTCGAGCACGATCGGGTCGCCGTCGCGGACGAACGCGATCGGTCCGCCGTCGACGGCCTCGGGCGCGACGTGGCCGACACACAGCCCTGTCGTGCCGCCGGAGAACCGGCCGTCAGTCAGCAGCAGGACGTCCTTGCCGAGACCAGCACCCTTGATCGCGCCGGTGATCGCCAGCATCTCCCGCATGCCGGGGCCACCCTTGGGACCCTCGTAGCGGATCACGACGACGTCGTTGGCGACGATCGTGCCGTCCTCGAGCGCATCCATGGCCTTGCGCTCACCGTCGAAGACCCGGGCGGTGCCGCGGAACACGTCGGAGTCGAAGCCGGCGCTCTTGACGACGGCGCCGTCGGGAGCGAGCGAGCCCTTGAGGATCGTGAGGCCGCCGGTCTTGTGGATCGGCCTGTCGAGCGTGCGGATGACGTCGCCGTCGAGCTTCTCGGTGATGCCGGAGAGGTTCTCGGCCATCGTCTTGCCGGTCACCGTCATGACGTCACCGTGCATGAGGCCGGCGTCGAGGAGCGCCTTCATGATGACGGCGGTGCCGCCGGCCTTGTCGACGTCGTTCATGACGTAGCGGCCGAACGGCTTGAGGTCGCCGAGGTGGGGGACCTTGTCGCCGATGCGGTTGAAGTCGTCGAGGGTGAGCGGAACCTCGGCCTCGCGGGCGATCGCGAGCAGGTGGAGGACGGCGTTGGTCGAGCCGCCGAGGGCCATGACGACCGTGATGGCGTTCTCGAACGCCTCCTTCGTCATGATCTGACGGGTCGTGATGCCCTGGCGGAGCATCTCGACGACTGCTTCACCGGACTTGTGGGCGAAGTCGTCGCGACGGTTGTCGATGGCGGGCGGGGCGGCCGAGCCGGGAAGGCTCATGCCCAGCGCCTCGGCCGCTGTCGCCATCGTGTTGGCCGTGAACATGCCGCCGCAGGCGCCCTCGCCTGGGCAGATCGCCCGCTCGATCTTGTCGACTTCCTCGCGCGTGATCAGGCCCTTGATACAGGCGCCCACGGCCTCGAAGGCGTCGATGATCGTGACGTCCTTGCCGTCGACGTTGCCGGGCATGATCGAGCCGGCATAGAGGAACACGCTCGCCAGGTCGAGGCGAGCGGCGGCCATCAGCATCCCCGGAAGGCTCTTGTCGCAGCCGGCCAGCAGGACCGATCCGTCGAGGCGCTCGGCCATCATGACGGTCTCGACCGAGTCGGCGATGACCTCACGGCTCACCAGCGAGAAGTGCATGCCCTCATGGCCCATCGAGATGCCGTCGGAGACCGAGATCGTCCCGAACTCGAGCGGGTAGCCGCCCCCTGCGTGCACGCCGACCTTGACGGCCTTGGCGAGCCGGTCGAGGGACAGGTTGCACGGGGTGATCTCGTTCCAGCTGGAAGCGACGCCGATCTGGGGCTTCGCCCAGTCGTCGTCGCCCATGCCAACCGCGCGGAGCATGCCTCGCGACGCGGTGGCCTCGAGGCCATCGGTGACGGTGCGGCTGCGGGGCTTGATGTCGATCGGGTTCTCGGAGGCCATGCCCCAAGATTACGGCTCGGGCCGACGGGCTCGTTGAGCAGGATCGGTATCAGCCACTGGCTCGATTGCCGCTGATATCAGCCCTGAGCTACAGCAACGGCACGAACGTCAGCGCGACGGCCCAGCTCACGAAGCTGCCCACCAGGACGTACTCGGCCTTGCGGCCCGCAACGTCCCGCGAGATCTCGGGGAATCGGAGTATGCCCTTGGCAGCGACGATCGCGGTCAGAGCGGCGTACTGACCCGAGAGCGCCATTGCGAAGATCAGGACCCGCTCGATCGGGCCGAGCACCCGCCCGCCCTTGAGCGTCTGCTCGCTGGCCATGACTCCCGCATCGGTGCCGGCCAGGACCATCCGCACGATGATGTTGGCCGACTCGACCAGGAACACCAGGCAGCCGATCGTGAGGGCGAAACGCTCGAACGCGACGCCGTGCAGCGACTGGATCTCGAGCGAGTCGTACCACTCGGTGAGCCACCCGTCTGGGCCGGGAAGGTGCGCGCTGCCGGCCAGGATGCCCAGCACTGCGACGCCCAGACCGACGATCGGCCACGGGTAGGCCCGGTCGATCGGGGTCGAGGCCACCCAGGCGATGACCGCCGCAATGCCGATCGGCGCCCACCACCAGTCGATGCCCGTGCCCCAGGTGGCGAGCACGACGACCACCGCGCCGACGAGGGTTGCTCGAACCAGCGCAGCCCGGTCGGCCGGGCGGTCTTGAGGACGCGCGAAGTCGGCCAGGCCGATCGCGAGGAGCAGGATGGCGAGGAGAATCAACGGGGTACCTCACTGATCGACTCGAGCAGGACGCTGATGCCCGCGCGGTGACGCTGCGACACCGCGGACGTCGAGATGCCCTCGTCCTCGGCGATCTGCGACAGGGACTTGCCGTGGAGCTCCCCGAGGGCGATGCGTCGCTGACGACCATCGAAGCCGGTGATGAGCTCGTCGCGCACCAGCAGGTAGGAGTTCACGATGTCGCCCCTCTCCGATCCCTCGCGCATGATCCACGTCCGCAGTCCGGGAAGACGCCGACGCTTGGCCTTGGCGGTGTCGATGGCCTCGCGTGCCGACCACCATGCTTGCCCGTCCTGCGTCAGACCATAGTTGGACGTACCGACGATCTCGACCTCGCCGACCCCGATGCCGAACCGGCAGTCCATCGTCTCGGGCAGTGCCAGCCGGAGCAGCAGCGTGGCGTAGAGCACGCTGTGCAGATCCTCGTAGACGCCTTGGAGCTCATCGCCGATCGTCGGCTCCAATGGCTGCAGCGACGGCACCAACGCGTTGACCACCTCGAGCGCGGCCAGGAGCTGCTCCTGGGCTCGAGCTCGCGACGGGTGCTCCCGAGAAGCGACCAGGTCACCGATCACGGCGTAGCGTTGTGAAGCACTTTGGTTCATTTCTTCATATTGAAGTGATTTACTTCAAAATGCAAGAGTGAAGTCATGTACTTCACTTCGCGGACGGAACTAGGGTGGGTGCGTGACCATCACGTTCGTCAGCTGCTCCTTCGCCGTCGAGCTCGACCACGATCTCCCGCTTCTCGTCGAAGCCGCCCGCCAGCGTGGCATCGACGCCGAGATCACGGTCTGGGACGACCCCACCATCGACTGGACCTCGTACGACGCAGTGATCGTCCGCTCGTGCTGGGACTACATCACCCAACGCGAGGCGTTCCTGGCCTGGGCGGCGTCGGTCCCCCGGCTCCACAACAGCCACGAAGTGCTGGCCTGGAACACCGACAAGGTCTACCTGCGCCAGATCGAGACCGCAGGTGTGCCGATCATCGAGACCCGCTGGAACGTCGCCGATGGCGATGATCTCGGGGAGCACGCCGAATGGGTCGTCAAGCCCACGGTGTCAGCCGGGTCGCTGGACACCGCGCGATGGGAGTCACCGGCAGACGTCTACGCCCACAGCTCCACGTTGGTCGGGGAGGGACGTACATCGATGACCCAGCCCTACATCGCCTCGGTCGACGACGAGGGCGAGACGGCGATGCTGTTCTTCGGCGGCGAGTTCTCGCACGCGATCCGCAAGGGCCCGATCCTCGTCCGCGGCGAGGGCATCCGCCAGGATCGCGACGGTCGCGGGGAGAACGCGGTGCGCACACCGAGCCCGGCCCAGCACGAGGTCGCAACGGCCGCGCTGGCCGCGGTCGAGAAGGCCCTCGGCCACCCGACAGACCTCCTCTATGCCCGCGTCGACCTGGTGACCGGCGCCGACGGATCTCCCCTGGTCATCGAGATCGAGCTGACCGAGCCGTACCTCTTCCTGGTGCTCGCCGACGATGGCGCAGGCCGACTCGTGGACGCCATCGCGGCCCGGATCTAGACTGCTGCTCAGGGGACGGGGGGCACAGGAGGCTCCCATGAGGCGTCGGACGTTCGCGGCGGTTGCGATGGCTTGCACCGTGCTCCTCGCCGGTTGCTCCGGCGATGGCGGCGGGGCGTCCAAGAAGCCGGCGCCCGAGTCGCCCAAGGACCGAATGGTGGATGTCGGCGGGCGCTCCTTGCACCTGACCTGTGTCGGGTCAGGCGCGCCGACCGTCGTCCTGGAGAACGGGCTCGACGGGGAGGAGTCCACGTGGAGTGACGTCGTGCCCAAGGTCAAGACGGACTCACGCGTCTGCACCTACAGCCGGGCCAACGTCCCACCCAGTGACCCGCGAGAGGGCAAGCACACCGCCGCGGACAGCGTCGCCGATCTTCGCAAGGCGCTCAAGGCTTCGGGCGAGGCGGACCCGTACGTCTTGGTGGGGTTCTCATTCGGTGGCCTGATCACCCAGATCTACGCTGCAAAACACCCGGAGGAGGTCGCCGGCCTGGTACTGGTCGAGTCCAACCATCCCGACGAAGCGGACCAGTTCGAGAAGCACCTCACCCCGGAACAGATTGCCGAGGACCGCGACATGGCGAACGCGAACTCCGAAGGCATCGACGTGTTCGCCAGCCTTCACGAAGCGCAACGCGCCGGGGCAATCCCTGACATTCCATTGGTTGTCGTGACAGCAACGAGGTCGGAGGGGTGGCCTCCGGGGTGGGATCCGAAGATCTTCGAACACCTGCGTGCAGAGCAGCAGCACGATCTCGCGACATCCGTCCCGGGCGGAACTCAGGTCATGGCAGACCAAAGCGGGCACGACGTCCCGCACCAACAACCCGAGATCGTGGTGTCGGCGATCTCGAAGGTGGTCGGCGCTTTGTAGAAGGATCCACCGTTTCGATTGCGGCGGTACGTGCGGCCATGGACAATCAGCGCTTGTGAAGCCACCCACGGCCGCCTTCGTCCGCTACTACGACGTCGAGAGCGCCGACGGCACGCGCCTCCGGGCCTGGACCAACGACGCCGAAGGTCCGACGGTCTTCCTGTCGAACGGCCTGGGCACCAATCCGCATGCGTGGCCGTCGCTGTTGCGACCCGACTGCGGCGTGCACGTCGTGTCGTGGAACCACCGTGGCGTCGGCGGCTCCGAACGGCCGGCCGATGACCGGGTCGACCTCGACGCCTTCGTCGAGGACGCCCTCGCCGTCATGGACGACGCCGGCATCGAATCGGCGGTCGTCGCCGCCTGGTCCGCCGGAGTCACGATCGCGTTCGAGCTGGCTGGCCGTCACCCCGAGCGAGTCAAGGGCATCCTCGCCGTGGCCGGTGTCCCGGGCAACACCTTCGCCACGATGCTGGCTCCCCTGCGCCTGCCGCCTGTGGTCTCGAAGCAGCTGATGGTCGGCCTCGCTCGTACGGCCGGGGTGTCCGGGCGTGCGCTGGCACCGCTGACGCGGCGGATCCCGTGGACCAACGCGACGGCGAACATGCTCCGCATGACGCGGCTGATCAACCCCACCGCCGACCCCGCCGAGCTGCGGACGCTGATGCAGGAGTTCTGCACGACGCACCCCTCGTGGTACGCCAAGCTGGCTCTCGGGGTTTCGGAGCACCGGCGCGTGTCGCTGTCGAAGATCGACGTGCCGGTGACGTTCATCGCCGGCAAGTGGGACATGCTGACGGGCGCCCGCGACATGCTCTCGGCCTCGGAACGCCTCGCGGGGTCACGCTTCCTCGAGCTCGACGCGACGCACTTCATCCCGATCGAGTACCCCGACCTCGTGCTCGAGGAGCTCAAGCACCTGATGGCCCGCACCGCCTGACCTCGTCCGCGGCGCGACGTCGCGGGGGATCAGGTCAGCTTTTCGAGGATCAGCTCGCGCACGCGGCCGGCGTCGGCCTGGCCCCGCATCTCCTTCATGACGGCACCGATCAGCGCGCCCGCGGCGGCCTGCTTGCCGTCGCGAATCTTCTGCGCTGCATCAGGGTCACCAGCGATCGCCCGGTCGACGGCCTCGCCGAGGGCGCCGTCGTCGGAGACGACCTCGAGCTTGCGCCCGACGATGACCTCCTCGGGGGTGCCCTCGCCGGCGATGACGCCGTCGAACACGGACCGCGCGAGCTTGTCGTTGATCCGCCCCGCATCGATCAACGCCTGGATCTGGGCGACCTGCAGCGGCGTGATGCCGAGCGAGTCGAGATCGGCGCCCTGCTCGTTGGCCCGACGAGCCATTTCGCCGAGCCACCACTTGCGAGCGGCCTGAGGGCTGGCGCCCGCCTCGATCGTCTCGGCGACGAGCTGGAGCGCACCGGCGCCGATCGTGTCCCGCATCTCGAGATCCGAGAAGCCCCAGTCGGCCTGCAGTCGCGCGCGGCGTACGGCGGGGGGCTCGGGCAGCGTGGCTCGCAGGTCCTCGACCCACTCACGCGACGGCGAGACCGGCGCGAGATCCGGCTCCGGGAAGTAGCGGTAGTCGTCGGCGTCAGACTTCTCGCGACCCGATGACGTGGTGCCGGTGTCCTCGTGGAAGTGGCGCGTCTCCTGCAGCACCGAGCCACCCGCGTCGAGGATGCCCGCGTGGCGCGAGATCTCGTAGCGAACGGCACGCTCGACGGAGCGGAACGAGTTGACGTTCTTGGTCTCCGAGCGGGTGCCCAGGGTCGTCGAGCCCTTGGGCTTGAGCGAGAGGTTGACGTCGGCACGCAGCGACCCCTGGTCCATGCGTACGTCTGACACACCGAGCCCACCGATCAGGTCGCGCACATACGAGACGTACGCCCGGGCGACCGCGGGAGCCTTGTCGCCGGGCACCTCGATCGTGCGGGTCACGATCTCGATGAGCGGGATGCCGGCACGGTTGTAGTCGACCAGCGAGTAGTCAGCGCCGTGGATGCGACCCGTCGAGCCGCCCACGTGCAGCGACTTGCCGGTGTCCTCCTCCATGTGGGCGCGCTCGATCTCGATCCGGTACGTCTCGCCGTCAACCTCGACGTCGACGTAGCCGTCGAACGCGATGGGCTCGTCGTACTGCGAGGTCTGGAAGTTCTTGGGCATGTCCGGGTAGAAGTAGTTCTTGCGCGCGAACCGGCACCACTCGGCGATCTCGCAGTTGAGCGCGAGGCCGATGCGGATCGCCGACTCGATCGCCTTGGCGTTGACGACCGGCAACGCACCGGGCAGCGCGAGACATACGGGGCACACCTGGGTGTTGGGCTCGGCGCCGAACTCGGTCGGGCAGCCGCAGAACATCTTGGTCGCGGTGTTGAGCTCGATGTGGATCTCGAGGCCCATGACCGGGTCGTAGCGGGTCAGCGCCTCGTCGACGGGAACCAGTGTCTCGGTCATCGGGCGACCTCCAGATCGGGTGCCTGGGCCAGCATGGGCCCGCCCCACTTGTCCTCGAGCAGCTTCTCGAGTGCGGCGCCGGCGTTGTAGAGCCGGTCGTCGGCCTGTTGCGGTGCGAGGAACTGCAGACCGACCGGCAGGCCGTCCTCCTCGGCGAGCCCGACCGGCAGTGACAGGCCGGGGATGCCGGCGAGGTTGGCCGGGATCGTGGCGACGTCCTGCAGGTACATCGACAGCGGGTCGTCGAGCTTGGCGCCGAGTGACCACGCCGTGGTCGGCGAGGTCGGCGACACCAGCAGGTCGACCTGCTCGAACGCCGACGCGAAGTCGCGCGCGAGCAGCGTGCGGACCTTCTGGGCCGAGCCGTAGTAGGCGTCGTAGTAGCCGCTCGAGAGCGCGTAGGTGCCGACGATGATGCGGCGCTTGACCTCGTCGCCGAAGCCCGCGTCGCGGCTCGAGGCCATGACCTGCTCGGCGCTGGGGTCGTCCGCGCCGGCGGGCGGGACGCGTACGCCGTAGCGCATCGCGTCGAAGCGGGCGAGGTTGCTGGACGCCTCACTCGGCATCACGAGGTAGTAGGCCGCGAGGGCGTACTCGAGGCTCGGCAGCGAGACCTCGACGACCTCGGCACCGGCAGAGGTGAGCAGCTCCACGGCCTCGTTGAAGCGAGCGCTGACGCCGGCCTGGAAGCCCTCGCCGCCCAGCTCCTTGACGACGCCGATCTTGAGGCCCTTGACGTCGGCGCGGCGCGCAGCGGCGACGACCAGCGGCGCGGGTGCGTCGATGCTGGTCGAGTCCATCGGGTCGTGGCCGCCCATGAGCTCGTGCAGCAGGGCGGCGTCGAGGACCGTACGCGTGACGGGTCCGGCCTGGTCGAGGCTGCTCGCGAGCGCGACGAGGCCGTAGCGGCTGATGCCACCGTATGTCGGCTTGACCCCGACCGTGCCGGTCAGCGCTCCGGGCTGGCGGATCGAGCCGCCGGTGTCGGTGCCGATCGCGAGAGCGGCCTCGAACGCGGCGACGGCAGCAGCCGACCCGCCGCCGGAACCGCCGGGGATCCGGGTCCGGTCCCATGGGTTGCGCGTCGGCCCGTACGCCGAGTGCTCGGTCGACGAGCCCATCGCGAACTCGTCCATGTTGGTCTTGCCGAGGATCGGCAGACCAGCAGCCTTGATGCGCTGCGTGATCGTGGCGTCGTAGGGCGGGATCCAGCCGTCGAGGATCTTGGAGCCGCACGTCGTGGGCATGCCCTTGGTCGCGACGATGTCCTTGACCGCGATGGGTACGCCGGCCAGGCCGTGCAGGCCCTCGCCTGCGGCCCGGCGGGCGTCGATGTCGGCGGCCGTCGCGAGGGCGCCCTCGCCGTCGACGTGGAGGAAGGCGTGGACGTCACCGTCGACCGCGGCGATGCGGTCGAGCTGGGCCTGGGTGGCCTCGACGCTCGAGACCTCCTTGCTGGCCAGCTTGCCGGCGAGCTCGGCCGCGCTGAGGCGGGTCAGATCCGTCATGCCGAAGCTCCCTCGAAGAAGCAACGGTAAGGGAGCATCGGCATGAGTGCCTGATGATTCCCTCGCTGGCGCTCGGTCATGTCAGTCCTCCCCGAGGATCTTGGGGACGAGGTAGCGCTGCTGGTCGGACGCCGGAGCGCCCGCAAGCGCCTCCTCGGGCGTCAGGCATGGGACGACGACGTCCTCGCGAAACACGTTGTTGACCGGGACCGGGTGGCTCATCGCCTCGACGTCGTCGCCGGCGGCCTGCTGGACGACCGCGACGTGCTCGAGGATGGCGGGCAGCTCGGCGGCGAGATGGTCGAGCTCGGCCTCGCTGAGGTCGATGCGGGCGAGGCCGGCCAGATGGCCGACGTCAGCGCGCGAAATACCCTTGGCGGGCTCAGACATACGGATCCTTGCGGGTGGAGTCGGGGGTACCGATCCATCCTAGTGACCGCGGCGGAGTGCTCAGGACGGGGAGCGGTCAGGCCCGGACGAGCGGCTCGCCACGCAACGGTCTGGCAGCCAGCGCGCGACTCTCGTTGTCCCGGACCCGCGGCTCGTAGTGCGAGAAGAACACCTTGCCGACCAGGTCGCGGCGGCTGTGCACCCCGGTCTTGTCGAACACGCTCTTGAGGTGCTGCTGCACCGTTTGAGCCGAGACACGGAGAGCCGTCGCGATCTCGGTCGTCGCGTTGCCCTGGAGCACGAGCCCGGTGACGTCCTGCTCGCGATCGGTGAGCCCGTACGCCGACATCAGCAGCGACGCGATGCGCGCGGGATGCGCCGGCTCGACGATGACGGCCACTCGGCGAGGGCCCGTGGTCACGAGAACCGCTCCGTGCAGGACGACCCAGACGCCGGAGCTGGCCTGGACGCGTGACACTGCTGCTTGCGGCTCCAACCGGTCCGCCTGTCGCAACGCCTGCCCGGCGACGGCCAGCACCGCCGGCGGCAGGACTCCGGCGTCCCAGTCCCCGTCCGGGAGCTCGGACAACCAGCGCCCAACGCCAGGGGTCATCGAGTCGACCTGCCAGTCGTCGGTGAGGACGATCAGGCCAGGACCGTCCGGCGATTCGGGGTCGGTCGCCTGACCGACCAGCAGCGCACGCCGCGCTCCTTCGGCCAGCAGCGGCGAGACAGTGTCGACGAAGGCGAAGTCCTGGGCATCGAACGACGCCTGGCCCGGCTCCCGGTAGAGCCCGAGGGCGCCCCACACCACGCCCCGGTCCGTACGAAGCGCCGCGATCAGCTCCTGGTCGGCGCCGTACTGCATGTTCTCGTGCCAACGAGGGCTGCTGGCCGGGTTGCCGCCGGTGGCCTCGAGGAGCGTCGAGATCCCGCTCGTGGAGCGTGCCACGTCGGCGAGCTTGTTGACGTCGTCCTCGTAGTACTCCGCGGCGAGCCACTCCGGCGGCACCTCGGGCAGGTCCTCGCTGAAGTGGCTGGTGACCAGCAGGGATGCGGGATCCATGGTGTACCAGCACGGCGCCATGTAGTGCGGAACGGCGGTGCTGAACACCTCCGATGCGGCGCGCCAGAACGTCACCAGGTCGAGGCCTTGGCCGGAGAGCTGTGCGAGTCGATCAACGGCCCGCTGCTTGGCGTACCCGTTCACCCCTTCAGGTTAGGTCTCACCCTCTCCAGTACCTACACCTTTTGTGCACTCACCACTTTTGTGGACTTACCACTTTTCTGGAATGGGCAGACGCGGCTGGCGACCCTACCGTCGAAGCGACCGACCACACGTTGAGGAGACACCATGACGACACACACCGAGAGCGGCGCACAGGCCCAAGTCCTCGGGCCCCACGACGGCCAGACCCTTGGCTCACCCGAGGGAGTCCGGGACCGCTTCATGATCGATGCCACCGACACCGGCGGCGGCTTCTCGCTCGTCGAGCACCTGTTGGCTCCCCGATCGCTTGCCGCACCCGTGCACCGCCACAGCCGCGAGGACGAGTACACGTTCGTCCTCGAGGGGCAGCCGGGGATCCTCCTCGGCGAGCAGGAGGTGTTTCCCGGCGTCGGCGACCTGGTCTTCAAGCCTCGCGGGCAGTGGCACACGTTCTGGAACGCGGGAGACGCACCCGCACGTGTCCTGGAGATCATCTGCCCGGGAGGCCTCGAGGAGCTCTTCAAGGTGCTCGGCCTCATGACGCGCGAGCCCGAGCCGGAGGAGATGGCCAACCTCGCGGCGGGCTACGGCTGTGACGTCGACTTCGAGGCGACCGGTCCCCTCATGGAGCGCCACGGTCTGGCCTTCTGACGGCGAGGGCCGTATCCAGATAATCGCGTTCTCTGGCAGGATGCGGGGATGCCCGAATCGCGCCTGACCCAGTTCCGCAACGGCCCCCACACGTTCGACGTGATCGACAGTGGCCCGCTCGACGGGACACCCGTGGTGCTGCTGCACGGATTCCCGCAGCGGGCGTCGGCGTGGGACACCGTCGCGGGGCACCTGCACGAGCAGGGCCTGCGTACGTATGCGCCAGACCAACGGGGCTACTCCCCCGGAGCCCGGCCGGCGTCACGATTCGCGTACGGCATGGCCGCTCTGGTGTCGGACGTCGTGGCCCTGATCGACGCGATCGGTGCACCCCGCGTGCACCTCGTCGGCCACGACTGGGGTGCGGCGATTGCCTGGTCCGTGGCGGGCCACCACGCCGACAGGCTCGCGACGTTGACCGCGGCGTCGGTGGCTCACCCGGCGGCGTTCCTGCGGTCGTTGCTGACCAGCAGCCAGGCGCTGAAGTCGTACTACATGGCGCTGTTCCAGCTCCCCGTCCTGCCTGAACGCATGCTCGCGAGCGGCCGTTCCGACGCCTCCCTCCGCAAGGGCGGGATGACCCACGAGATGGTCGAGCGATTCCACACCGAGATCGTCGAATACGGCGCGCTACGGGGCGGGCTCGGCTACTACCGCTCGATCTTCCGCGCTTCTCCGGGCAAGATCGGCAAGAAGATCACGGTGCCCACGACGTACGTGTGGAGCGATGACGACGTGGCGCTCGGCCGCAAGGGCGCGGAGCTCAACCATCGGTGGATGGCTGGGCCGTACGAGCTCGAGATCTTCGAGGGCGCGAGTCACTGGCTGCTCGACGAACGGCCCGCCGAGCTGGCCGCCAGCATTGTCAGGCGAGTCGGCACCTAGGCTGCGTCCATGCCTCCTGCCAAGCCCGAGGACGTCGGAATCCTCGACGCGATCGCGTTCTTCGTCGAGCTCGCGATGGTCATCCTGCTGATCTTCGCCGGTCACGGCCTCGCCAGCGGATGGCAGGGCTGGGCGCTCGGCGCGTTCCTGGCCTTCGTCGCGGTCGGCATCTGGGCGCAGTGGATGGCCCCGACGTCGGACAAGCGGCTGGAGAACCCGACGCGGTTCGTCGTGCAGGCGATGATGTTCGCAACCGTCGGCCTCTATGCCGCAGCGGCGGGCCTGACGTGGTGGGGCATCGCGTTTGCCGCGACAGCGATCGCCGTGTTCGGTGCCCTCGCGCGCACCGACCACTGATCCGCTGCCTCACAGCGGCAGCGAACGCACGCTCTCGAATCGGCGGATCGCGCCGTCGAAAGGGTCGGTCAGCTCGAGCTCGGCAGCCAGCAGCTGCAGCGGGCGACTGAAGTCGTCGACCGCGATGTCGTGCACCGTCGGATAGAGCGGATCATCGACGATCGGGATGCCGAGCCCGTTCAGGTGCAGGCGCAGCTGGTGCGTACGGCCGGTGCGCGGGGTCAGCCGGTAGACACCGACGTCTCCGAGCCGTGACTCGAGCTCGATGAGCGTCTCGGCATTGACCGGCGCGTCCGCAACGACCTCGGACTGCCACGTACCGCGGCGCTTCGTGATGTGGTCACGGACGACGACGGGCAGCTCGAGATCCGGCCGCACCGGCGCCAGGGCCCGGTATGTCTTGCGGACCACACCTTCTTGGAACAGCAGCTGGTACTGCCCTCGCCAGCGGCGCTCCGTCGCGAGGAGAAGGAGCCCCGAGGTGATGCGGTCCAGCCGGTGCAACGGCGAGAGCTCCGGCAGCCCCAGCTCGTCACGCAGCCGGACCACGACGCTCTGGCGTACGTGCCGGCCGCGAGGGATCGACGAGAGGAACGCCGGCTTGTCGACCACGACGAGCCGCTCGTCCTGATGGATGACGTGGATCGTGCCCGGGACGTCGGCCTCCTCGGGCAGGTCACGGTGGAACCAGACGAACGTGTGCGGCGTGTAGGGATGCTCCTCGCCAACTGCACGACCGCTGTCGTAGACGAAACGCTCGTCCGCCAGCATCCGGCCGACGTCAACCCGGTCCGGCAGGCGGTCCCGCAGCCAGGCGCCCATCGTCGGCCACGGGTCGGGCCGCGGCTTGTCGCGGTCCGGCGTACGCAACCATGCAGCGCCCAAGCCGTGACGGGGTGGCAACGGGGAGCGAGGAGGCACCTAGTCGATGCTACGGGCCGGCCCGATCCGGTCAGGAATCAAGAAGCACTGGACGTCGTGGCGAACCTAGGCTCGGGCGCACAGACATCCACACGAGAGGCAAGACCATGACCAAGAACCAGTCGTACGAAGGATTCACCGAGGACGAGCGCGACGCGATGAAGGAACGCGCCGCGGAGCTCAAGAAGCGCCGCCCGCGGTGGTTCGGCCGCCAAGAAGGCCGAGGCCGACGACAAGGCTGTGCGCGACGCCATCGACGCAATGCCCGAGGCCGACCGGGTCATCGCCGAGAAGTTGTACGCCATCGTCAAGGAGACGGCTCCCGACCTGGCGCCGAAGACCTGGTACGGCATGCCGGCGTATGCGCGTGACGGCAAGGTCGTCGTGTTCTTCAAGCCTGCTGCGAAGTTCAAGGTGCGGTACGCCGAGGTCGGGTTCAACGAGCATGCACAGCTCGACGACGGCGACATGTGGCCCACCGCGTTCGCCGTGATGGCGATGAACCCCGCGATCGAGAAGAAGCTCACCGCACTGGTCAAGAAGGCCGCGGGCTGACGGCTGGGACCTGAATGTCACATCTGCCGGGTTTGATTCGTCATGTGTGCATTCCTCTCCAGATTCCTATGCGGAAGGCCATCCCATGAGCACCGATCTTGAAACTCTCCGCCGCGACTTCGGCGGCACCATCATCGAAGCGGGCGACGCCGACTTCGAGATCGCCAGCCGGACGATTCTGGCGGCGGGCAGCCCGGTCCACGTGCTACGACCGGCGAGCGTTCGCGACGTACAGGTCGGGGTCAGGTTCGCCGCTGCGACCGGGCTGTCGCTGTCGGTGCGCGGTGGCGGGCACAGCTTCCCCGGTTTCGGCACCAACGACGACGGGATCGTCATCGATCTCAGCCGCCTCGCCGATGTGGAGGTCATCGACGAGCAACGCCATCTCGTACGCATCGGCGGCGGCGCGACCTGGGGCCGCGTCGCGGACCTCCTGGCACCCCACGGCCTGTCGATCTCGTCGGGCGACACCCGCAGCGTCGGGGTCGGCGGGCTCACGCTGAGCGGTGGCATCGGCTGGAAGGTCAGGAAGTACGGGCTGGCCCTCGACAACGTGGTCGCTGCCGAGGTCGTCACCGCCGACGGCGAGGTCGTGCGGGCGAGCGACGACGATCATCGCGAGATGTTCTGGGCGATCCGAGGGGGCGGTGGCAACTTCGGGATCGTGACAGCGCTGGAGTTCGCGGCGCATCCGACGACTGACGTGTTCTTCGGCCGGATCGCCTTTCCCGCCTCCGAAGCGGTGGCCGTTCTCCAGGGCTGGGCCGACCACCTTCGCAACGCCCCCGACGCACTCACCTGCAGCGTCGAGTTCGCCAACCCCTTTGCCGGCGGACCCGACGCTCCGGTCGAGATCTGCGTGGCCTTCGACGGCGACGACCCTGATCTTGCCGCCGAGGCGATCGACCCGATCCGCAGGCTCGGCACGGTGATCGCCGATGATGTCGCGCGGATCCCGGCGGCGAGCATGCTTGTCGAGGGCCCCGTCCCGCCGCCTGGCATGAAGCTCGTGACCCGAAACGCCTTCGTCGACAAGGAGTCGGTGTCAGACGTCATTCGACTCCTCGCCGAGGTCGGTTCAGCGCCCGGCTCGCCGTTCATCGCGATCCGCAGCATCGGTGGCGCGGTGTCCCGCATCCCCGCAGACGCCACGGCGTACGCGCACCGTCAGGCGGAGCTGATGTTCATCACGACGATCGGAGGGCCCGAACCCGTCGTCGAGGCCGCGCGTCCGGGTCTGGATGCCATCTGGGATCGGCTCGCGCCCCACGTCAACGGCGCCTATGCCAACTTCCTGGCGTCGGCCACCGATGCGGACGTCGCAGCGATCTTCCGAAGGACACCTACGAGCGCCTCGCGGCGGTCAAGCGCGAGTACGACCCCGGCAACCTGTTCGCCGGCAACCACAACATCCGTCCGGACTAACCCCGCGATGCTCCCGCTGGGAGTGACGTTTTGCCGGCGACACGCCGATGCGGGCCTGCAAAACGTCACGCTCAGTGGGGCGCGTGGGCGGCGAGGCAGTCGGGGTTGAACACCCGCGTCGTCGAGGGCGGATCGCTCGCGAGGCGCAGAGCCGATGGGACCGGCCGGCGTACGAGCTCGCCGCCGCAGTTGGGGCACACGCCGCGCAGCAGGTTGTCGGCGCAGTCGCGACACCACGTGCACTCATACGTGCAGATCAGGACATCGGTCGACGTGGGATCGAGGTCGCGGTCGCAGCACTCGCAGTTGGGTCGGATCTCCAGCATGCGATCAGTATGACCGTCAGGCGCCGTCGTCCGCGGGTTGTTGGGCAGGCCCGTTGGCAAGGAGCGCTTCGAAAGCCTCCTCGTCGAGCGTGGGTACGCCGAGCTGCTCGGCCTTGTCGGCCTTGGAACCGGCCGACTCCCCCACCACGACGTAGTCGGTCTTCTTGGACACCGACCCCGAAGCCTTGCCGCCGCGGGCGATGATCGCCTCCTTGACCGAGTCGCGGGTGAAGCGCTCGAGCGATCCGGTGACGACGATCGTGAGGCCTTCGAGCGTGCGGGGCACCGACTCGTCGCGCTCGTCCGCCATGCGTACGCCGGCCTCACGCCACTGACTCGACGATGTTGGCGTGCCAGTCGACGGCGAACCACTCGACGACGGCCTCCGCGATGGTGGGGCCGACGCCGTCAACCGCCGAGAGGGTCTGGGCCGCATGCTCGGCGGTCACGACCTCCTCGATCGCCTCCATCGAGGCGAAATGCGTCGCCAACGCGCGAGCCGCAGTCGGGCCGACGTGGCGTATCGACAGCGCGACGAGGACCCGCCACAGGGGCTGGGTCTTGGCCTTCTCGAGGTTGTCGAGCAGGGCCAGTCCGTTGGCGCTGAGCACGCGTTCGCCCGCACCATCGGCGAGCTCGGCCTTCTTGGCGACGCGGGTGTAGAGCGGCACCTGCAGCAGCTGGTCGGCGGTCAGCGCGAACAGACCGCCCTCGTCGACCAGCACGCCCGCGTCGAGCAGCGCCGTGGCGCCCTCCCAGCCGAACACCTCGATGTCGAACGCGCCGCGACCGCCGACGTGCGTGAGACGCTCGCGCAGCTGGGAGGGGCACGACCGGGTGTTGGGGCACCGGATGTCCTTGTCGCCCTCGCGGGCCGGAGCCAGCGGTGTGCCGCAGGAGGGGCACTCGGTCGGCATGACGAACTCACGCTCGCTGCCATCACGCAGCGCGATCACGGGGCCGACGATCTCGGGGATCACGTCACCGGCCTTGCGCAGCACGACCATGTCGCCGATCAGCACGCCCTTGCGCTTGACCTCGTGCTGGTTGTGCAGCGTCGCCATCTCGACGGTGGACCCGGCGACCCGGATCGGCTCCATGACGCCGAAGGGGGTGACCCGACCTGTGCGTCCGACGTTGACCCGGATGTCGAGCAGCCGGGTGTTGACCTCTTCGGGCGGGTACTTCCAGGCGATCGCCCAGCGGGGCGCCCGCGAGGTCGAGCCGAGTCGGCGCTGCAGGTCGACCTGGTCGACCTTGACCACGACTCCGTCGATGTCGTGGATGACGTCGTGGCGGTGCTCGCCGTAGTAGTCGATGAACTCCTCGACCGCCTTGAGGTCGGGCAGCACCTTGGCGCGGTCGCTGGTCGGCAGCCCCCACGCCTTGAGCGCGTCGTATGCCTCGCTCTGCCGCTTGGGTGTGAACCCCTCGCGGAAGCCGAGCCCGTGGCACACCATCGACAGCGGCCGGCTCGCGGTGACCGAGGAGTCCTTCATCCGCAGGGTGCCGGCTGCGGCGTTGCGAGGGTTGGAGAACGGGGTCTTGCCGGACTCGGCCCACGCGGCGTTGAACTCCTCGAACGCCTGTGTCGGGAAGAACACCTCACCGCGCACCTCGACGTAGGCGGGAACCGGGTACTTCTTGGTGCCGGTCGAGCCGGTGCGGGATGACACCGATCGTGCGGACGTTGGCCGTGACGTCCTCGCCGACCCGCCCGTCGCCACGCGTGACACCACGGGTCAGCACGCCGTCCTCGTACGTCAGCGAGATCGCCAGGCCATCGACCTTGAGCTCGCAGAGGAACTCGGCATTGTCGACGCCCTCGCGGAGGATGCGGGCGTGCCAGCTCTCGAGCTCCTCGATCGAGAACGCGTTGTCGAGGCTGTAGAGCCGCTCACGGTGCTCGTACGCCTCGAAGGTCGAGGAGATCATGCCGCCGACCTGCTGCGTCGGCGAGTCGGGCGTGCGGAGCTCGGGCAGCTGCTCCTCGAGGCCCTCGAGCTCGCGGATCAGCTGGTCGTAGTCGTAGTCGGAGATGACCGGTGCGTCGTCGCGGTGATAGCGCTGCCGATGCTCCTCGATCGTCTCGGCGAGCTCTTTGTGCCGCTGCCTCAGGTCGTCATCGGTCGCCATGCGTCGACTTTATCGCCGAGCGGCGACACTCGGCGCGCTAGTCGCGTCAGCCGGCGGCGACGCGCTGTGCCAGCGACAACGCCTGACGGGCCCACGCCGGCGACGCACCGGCCAGCCCACAGGTCGGCGTGACGACGAGCCGTTGGCGTACGCCTCCTCGTCGAATCCGAACCGGCCGAAGAACGTCTGGACCCGCGTCATCAGCGCCTTGTCGGTGACGCTCGTGGTGTCGGTCGACGGCACGACGCCGAGCCACAGGTCGATGCCCTTCTCGAACGACTCGGCCCACACGTCGTCGGGACGGGCCAGCGACAGGTCGAACGAGATCGCTGCGAAGCCGGCGCCGACGAGCAGCTCGACGGGTACGTCCGGCGCGCACGAGTGCACCGCGGGCCGAGCCCCTGCCCCTGTGATCGCGTCGACGACGAGGCGCAGCAGCGCATCGGCCTCCGGAGGGTGGACGCTGCGATGCCGGGAGAACCCGCTCGCCGTGGGGATGCCGCCGGTGAGGACAGGGACGATCGACGGCTCGTCGACCTGGACGACCAGATCCGCGCCGGGGAAACGCCGCCGCGCGTCGGCGACATGCGTACGCAGGCCCTCCGCGAGTGACTCGGCGAGCTCGCGCCGGGCGCCGTGGTCGGCGAGCATCTTGTCGCCACGCGGACGTTCGACGGATGCCGCGAGGGTCAGCGGCCCGGTGACCTGGAGCTTGAGCGGACCCTCGTGCGTACCGGCGAGCTCCTCGGCGACGTCGAGGTCCTGGGCGAGCAACGAGCGCGCGCGGCGCTGGTCGATGCCCTCCCCCACGCCGACGCGCCAGCCGTCGGGCTGCAGGTCGGCGTCGAGCCCGTCGAGCACCGCGAGAGTGCGGCCGATCATCCCTGCGTGCACCCCGCGTGCCGGGAGCTCAGGGACGTACACGAAGTCGCCGACCTCACCCATGCACGAGTCGGAGCGACTCGGCGAAGTCGGTGCCCGGCATCGAGCCGATGCCGGTGGCGATGCTCATGTGATGTCCTTCGTCTGATGTTGGAGCGGTGACTCGGGACCTGACGCTAACCCACCGCCACGCGGGCGGTACGACTGATGGTGGCCGAGCCGACGACGCGGGTGCCGTCGTAGATCACGCACGCCTGACCAGGGGCGATGCCGCTCGCGGGATCGTGCAGCTCGACGCGTACGTCGTCACCGGACACCTGCACCGTTGCGCGGTGCTCGTCGCCGTGGGCGCGCAGCTGGACCGTGCAGTCGAGCGACCCGGTCGGGGCTGTGCCACACCACAGCGGCTTGATGCACTCGAGCGCGTCGACCACGAGCGAATCGCGCGAGCCCACCGTGACGGTGCCGCTGACCGGCTCGATGTCGAGCACGAAGCGCGGCTTGCCGTCGTCGGCCGGGATGCCGAGCCGCAGGCCGCGGCGCTGGCCGATCGTGAACGCGTACGCGCCATCGTGCTCACGCAGGACCGTGCCGTCCTCGTCGACGATCGTGCCGGGCTTGGGCCCGAGCTTCTCGCCGAGCCAGCCGGCGTTGTCGCCGTCGGGGATGAAGCAGATGTCGTGGCTGTCGGGCTTCTGCGCGACCTGGATGCCCCGACGCGCGGCCTCGGCACGTACGACGTCCTTGGTCGTGTCGCCGAGCGGGAACAGCGAGTGCGCCAGCTGCTCCTGCGTGAGGACGCCGAGCACGTAGGACTGGTCCTTGCCCATGTCGATCGCCCGGTGCATCTCGATCGTGCCGTCGGCGGCCGTCTCGAGCTGCGCGTAGTGCCCCGTCGCGACCGCGTCGAAGCCCAGCGCGAGCGCCCGGTCGAGCACCGCGGCGAACTTGATCTTCTCGTTGCAGCGCAGGCACGGGTTGGGCGTACGCCCGGCGGTGTACTCGGCGATGAAGTCGTCGACGACGTTGTCGGCGAACTCCTCGCTCATGTCCCACACGTAGAACGGGATGCCGAGCTCGTCAGCGGCGCGGCGGGCGTCGCCGGCGTCCTCGATCGAGCAGCAACCGCGGGCGCCGGACCGGTATGAGCGGGGGTTGCGGCTGAGAGCCAGGTGTACGCCCGTGACGTCGTGACCCGCGTCGACGGCTCGCGCGGCGGCAACCGCCGAGTCGACACCGCCGGACATCGCCGCGATGACCCTCACGACGAGCCCCTGACCAACGAGGCCTTCTGGGCGCGCTGGTGCACCGCGGGAAGTGCCTGGAGCAGCCGGTCGACGTCGGCCTCGGTCGAGGTGTGCCCGAGGCTGAACCGCAGCGAACCGCGGGCGGCGACATCGTCGTAGCCCATGGCCAGCAGGACGTGGCTCGGCTGCGGCACGCCCGCGGCGCACGCCGAACCCGTCGAGCACTCGATGCCCTGGGCGTCGAGCAGCATCAGCATCGCGTCGCCCTCGCAGCCGGGGAACGTCACGTGCGCGATGTTGGGGAGCCGGTGGTCGGCACCGGGCTCGGGGTCGCCGTTGATGATCGCGTCGGGGATGACCCGCACGATGCCCTCGACGAGCCGGCGGCGCAGCCCCTCGATGCGTTCGACGGTCTCAGCCTGCCGGCCGACCGTGACGTCGACGGCGGCGGCGAACGCGGCGATCAGCGGGACGCTGAGCGTGCCGGATCGCAGGTCTCGCTCCTGGCCGCCGCCGTGCAGCAGCGGGGTGGCCTCGAGCTCACGGCGGAACAGCAGCGCACCGACGCCGACCGGGCCGCCCAGCTTGTGCGCCGTGATCGTCATCGCGTCGAGCTGGCTCGCGGCGAAGTCGAGCGGCACGTAGCCGGCGGCCTGCACGGCATCGCTGTGCACCGGGATGTCGTACGCACGGGCGATCCGCACGACATCGGCGATCGGCTGGATCGTGCCCATCTCGTTGTTGGCCCACATCGTCGTGACCGCCGAGACCGTCGAGGGGTCGCGCTCCACGCTGGCGCGCAGCTCGTCGATCAGGATCCGCCCCGTCGCGTCGACCGGCGTCATGTCGATCTCGGCACCCTCGTGCTTGGCGAGCCATGTGACCGGGTCGAGCAGCGCGTGATGCTCGATCGAGCTGAACACGATGCGGTTGCGGGCCGGGTCCTGCGCAAGCCGCGACCAGTAGAGGCCCTTGATCGCGAGGTTGTTGGCCTCGGTGCCGCCGGAGCAGAACACGATCTCGCTGGGCCGCGCGCCGAATCGCTCGGCGATCAGCTCACGGGCCTCCTCGACCGTGCGCCGGGCTGCGCGGCCCGAGGCGTGCAGCGACGACGCGTTGCCGGTGCGGGCCAGCTCCTCGGCCATCACCGCGATCGCCTCGGGGACCATCGGCGTCGTCGCCGCATGGTCGAGGTAGGCGACCTGCTCAGAGTTGTTCATCGCTCAACTAGCGTAGCCCGGTGACACACGTCATAGGGCTGCCAGTCGGCTGGCGAACCGGCGCGACCCCTGAGGGATCGCGCCGGCCCCGTTTCACCCCGGGCTCAGTTGCCACCCTCCTTGAGGGTCACATCGATCGGCTTGTAGCCCTTGCCGTCGACGTCCACGCCTTCATCCTTGAGCTCCTTGAGCGCGGCCTCGACGTACGTGTTGGAGTACGCCGACGCCGGAGGCGCCTTGGAGATGATCGTCGCGCCGGTCTCGTTCTTGGTGCCGAGCGCGATGTCGACGGTCTGCTTCCACGCCGCCTCGTCGACCATGCCGATGCCGCCCGTCGAGGGCCAGATCAGCTTGTTGATCTCGTTGGTCATCCACAGCTGGTGGCTCTCCCCGAGCTGGGAACCGGCAGCGGTGACGATCTTGGCGGCCTCTTCCGGGTTGTCCCGTGCGTAGACCCAGCCCTTGATCGAGGCCTTGATGAACTTGGTCGTCTGATCGGCGTACGCCTTGTCCTCGAGCTTGTCCGTCTGGGCCCAGATCGCGTCCTGCAACATCGCCGTGCCGACGTCGTTCCAGTCGATGACGTTGAGGTCCTCGGGCGTGTAGAGCTTGCCCGTCTTGGGGTTCTTGGTCTCCAGCACCTGGGCGTACTCGTTGTACGTCATGGCCTGCGCCGCGTCGATGTCGCCGGCGAGGAAGCCGTTCATGTCGAACGCCTGCTGCACGAGCTTGACGTTCTTGACCCCGACGCCGTCCTTCTGCATGCCGGCGAACAGCTCCCACTCGTTGCCGAAGCCCCAGCTGCCGACCTTCTTGCCCTTGAGGTCGGCCGGGCTCGTGATGCCCTTGTCCTTGAACGAGATCTGGGTCGTCGCGCTGCGCTCGAAGATCTGCGCGACGTCGGTGATCTTGGCGCCCTTCTCGATCGAGCCGAGGACCTTGGGGACCCACGAGATCGCGTAGTCGACGTCGCCGGCCGACAGGACGTCCTGCGGCACGATGTCGGCGCCACCCTCGACGATCTCGACGTCGAGGCCTTCGTCCTTGTAGTAGCCCTGGTCCACCGCGGCGTAGTAGCCGGCGAACTGTGCCTGGGGCACCCATTGCAGCTGGAGCTTGACCTTGGTCTCGCCTCCGCCGCCTGAGTCACTGTCGCTCCCGCCCCCGCAGGCGCTCAGGACCAGCGAGGCTGCGGCCACCGTGGCGGCGACCGTGGCCCACTTCCGCATGTTGCGCTTCATCGATTCTCCTTGTTGGTGGTGCTGCAGGCCGCCCGTCGGACACGGGCGGAGATCAGGGGGTCGAACGGTGCCGGGTGAAGAACATCTCGACCGCGAGGGCCGCGCAGTAGAACACCAGGCCGAGCACGATCGCACCGAAGACGTAGGCCCAGGCGAGCGCGTAGTTGCTGCTGGCGGCCGACGACGTGATCGACTTGCCGAGGCCGCCGATCGGGCCGCCGAAGTATTCGGCGATCAGCGCGGAGATGACCGCGAGTGACGATGCGACGCGCAGGCCCGTGAAGACGTACGGGGCGGCGGTTGGCAGGGTCACGGCGAGCTGCTGCTGTCGGGCCGATGCCGCATAGACGCGCATGAGGTCGCGGTGCACAGGGCGTACCTGCCGCAGACCGCGCAGGGTATTGATGTAGACCGGCACGATCACCGCGACGGCCGCCACGATCTGGCGCGCGGTCTCCTTGTCGGCGCCGTACATCGTGTAGAGCACGGGCGCGAGAGCGACGATCGGCATGACCGCGAGGGCCGCGACCAGCGGCGCGACGATCGTGTCGAAGATGCGCCACACTCCGGCGACGATCGCCCCGAGGATGCCGACCAGTGCGCCGACGACGAGCCCGACGAGGGCGTTGAGACCCGTGCGCACCGAGCCGTCGACGATCGAGCCGAGGTTGCCCGTGATCTCGTGGAAGATGTCGCTCGGCGTGGGGACGATGTACTGCTCGACGCCGAACCCGTCGACGACGCCTTGCCACAGCCCGAGCAGCGCGATGCCGAGGACGATCGGCGCCAGCACCGTGCGGTAGGCCGATCCGCGGGCCAGTGCCCGCTCGGGAATCGTGGCGGTCGTCGTGCTCATCGGGTGTCGACCCCTCGGGCCCCGGCGACGGGTACGCCGTGCAGTGCCTCGCGCACCTTGGCGACGCCGTGGAAGAACGCGTCGTCCTCCCGGAGGGAGTCGTCGCGCTCCGCCGGTCCGCCGAGGCTGACGTCGATGACATCAGTGATCCGGCCGGGGCGTGGTGACATCACGACCACCCGGTCGGACAGGAACACCGCTTCGGGGATCGAGTGGGTCACGAACACGACGGCGGCCTGCGTCTCGGCGCAGATGCGGACCAGCTCGTTCTGCATGCGCTCGCGCGTCATCTCGTCGAGCGCGCCGAACGGCTCGTCCATCAACAGCAGCTTGGGGCTCTCGGCCAGCGCCCGGGCGATCGCGACGCGCTGCTGCATGCCGCCGGACAGCTGGTCGGGATAGTGCCCGGCGAAGTCGGTCAGCCCGATCAGCTCGAGCAGCTCCTTGACCCGCTCTCGGCGCTCGGTGCGGCCGGTGCCGTGCAGCGCGAGCGGCAGCTCGATGTTGCCGGTCACGGTCTTCCACGGCAGCAGTCCGGCCTGCTGGAACGCGATGCCGTAGTCCTGGTCGATCCGCGCCTGGCGGGCAGGCTTGCCGAACACGCTGAGCTCGCCCGAGGTCGGGGTGTCGAGATCGGCGATGAGGCGCAGCAGCGTGCTCTTGCCGCAGCCGCTGGGCCCGATCAGCGACACGAACTCCCCCGGCGCGACGCTGAGGTCGACCGACTCGAGAGCTGTGACGGACGCGCCCTTGCGACCCCCGAACGTACGGCTGACGCCGCGAACTTCCACTGCTGAGCTGCTTGTCACGCTGGGATCTCCGAACGTCGATAGGGCTTGAGGGCGAGGCCGAGCAGGCCGACGAAGGCGGCGGCGACCAGGCCGACCGCGATCGCGGCAAAGATCGGCGCCCAGGGCTTGGCCGGGTCGCTGCTGGCCGACTGGGCGTACTCGATGATCAGGCGACCCACGCCACCGCGCAGGCCGATCGACACCTCGGCGACGACCGTGCCGATGACCGCCGAGGCCGCCGCGAGGCGCAGCGCGGGGATGAGGAACGGCACGCTGGCCGGCAGCCGCAGGCTGAACAGCGTGCGCCACCAGCCGATGCCGTACGTGTGCATGAGGTCGACATGGGTCGCATCCGGCGCCTTGAGGCCGCGCAGCACCCCGACGGCGACGGGGAAGAACGCCAGGTATGCCGCGATGACCGCGACCGAGTGCTCGCTCTGCCACTCGAACCCGCCGATCGTGATCTGCGAGCCCCAACGGCGTACGAGCGGGGCGATCGCGATGAGCGGCACGGTCTGGCTCAGCACGACCCACGGCAGCACGGCTGCCTCGGCCATCGTGAACCGCTGCATCACGAGTGCCAGCCCGAAGCCGACGACGACGCCGATGATCCAGCCGAGCGCGGAGATCCGCAGCGTGAACATCCCGGCGTCGAGGACCGTCTGCCACATCGTGTCGCCGCCCACCGTGCCGATGACGGGATCGGAGAGCCGCGAGATCATGTCCCACACGTGCGGCATGGCGGTGTCGCTCGATCGCGGCAGCACCGTGGTGCCGCCGATGACGACGCCGGTGTCGGGTGCGAGTGCCTTGTAGGCCTCCCAGACCGCCACGACCGCGGCGATGCCCAGGGCACCGAGAGCCAGGCGTCCCAGCGGCGCGGAACGTCCTCGTCACGCCTTGGCCGTCACGTGCTCGCGGATCTCCGGGATGATCGACTCGCCATAGACCCGCAAGGTCTCCTCCTTGTTGTCGTGCTGGAGGTAGCCGGCGAACTGCGTCACGCCGACCTCCTGGAGTGCCTTGAGCTTCGCGATGTGGTCCGCCGCCGTGCCGAGCAGGCAGAACCGGTCGACGATCTCGTCCGGCACGAACTCGGCGTGCGTGTTGCCGGCGCGCCCGTGCTCGTTGTAGTCGTAGCCCTCGCGGCCCTTGATGTAGTCGGTCAGCGCCTGCGGGACCTGGGCGTCGTCGCCGTACTTCGCCACGATGTCGGCGACGTGGTTGCCGACCATCCCGCCGAACCAGCGGCACTGCTCACGCATGTGCTCCCAGTCGTCGCCGACGTACATCGGCGCGGCGATGCAGAACTGCAGCGAGTCCGGATCGCGCCCGACGTTGGCGGCCGCGTCGCGGACGGTCTGGATCATCCACTTCGTGATGTCGACGTCGGCAAGCTGGAGGATGAACCCGTCGCCGACCTCGCCGGCCGCCTTGAGCGCCAGCGGGCCGTACGCCGCGATCCACACCTCGAGCGACGTGTTGGTCGTCCACGGGAACCGCAGCGTCGAGCCCTTGTAGTCGACCGCGCGGCCGTTGCCGAGCTCACGGATCACGTGCGTCGCCTCGCGGACCTCCTTGAGGGTCGACGGCTTGCCGTTCGTCACGCGTACGGCCGAGTCACCGCGGCCGATGCCGCACACCGTGCGGTTGCCGTACATCTCGTTGAGCGTCGCGAACACCGAGGCCGTCACGGTCCAGTCGCGGGTCGCCGGGTTGGTGACCATCGGGCCGACGATGATCCGCTTGGTCTCGGCGAGGATCGCGCTGTAGATGACGTACGGCTCCTGCCACAGCAGATGGCTGTCGAACGTCCACACGTAGTCGAAGCCATGCGCCTCGGAGAGCTTGGCGAGCTGCACCGTGCGCCACGCGGGCGGGTTGGTCTGGAGGACGACACCGAAATCCATGATCAGCCTTCTGCTAGATGAGGTACTGGGAGAGGTCGCGCTTGACGAACTGACCGTGACCCTTGGTGCCGACGTACGCGTTGTCGTCGACGATGACCGTGCCGCGTGACAGGACGGTGTCGACGTGACCGTCGATCTCGAAGCCCTCCCACGCGGAGTAGTCCATGTTCATGTGGTGGGTCTTCTCGAGGCCGATCGACGTATGACCGTTGGGGTCGTAGACCACGATGTCGGCGTCGGCGCCCGGCGCGATGACGCCCTTCTTGCCGTACAGGCCGAACATGCGCGCCGGCGTCGTCGAGGTGATCTCGACCCACCGCTCGAGCGAGATCTGGCCGCTGACGACGCCTTGGTACATCAGGTCCATGCGGTGCTCCACCGAGCCGATGCCGTTGGGGATCTTGGAGAAGTCGCCGAGTCCGAGATCCTTCTGGTCCTTCATGCAGAACGGGCAGTGGTCGGTCGACACCATCTGGATGTCGTTGGTCCGCAGGCTCTGCCACATGTGGTCCTGATGGCCCTCCGCACGGGAGCGCAACGGCGTCGAGCAGACCCACTTGGCCCCCTCGAACGCGCCCCACTGGTCGCCCTTGGCGCCGAGCTGCTCCTCGAGCGACAGGTAGAGGTACTGCGGGCACGTCTCGCCGAACACGTTCTGGCCGGCATCGCGTGCGGCGGCGAGCTGCTCGACGGCTTGCTTGGCGCTGACGTGGACGACATACAGCGGCGCTCCGGTGAGGTTGGCGAGCATGATCGCGCGGTGCGTCGCCTCCTCCTCCATCTGCCAGGCGCGGGCGATCCCGTGGTAGTACGGGTCGGTCTTGCCCTGCGCCAGCAGCTGCTCGACGAGCACGTCGATCGCCGGCCCGTTCTCGGCGTGCATCATGGTCATGAGGCCGGTCTCGGCCGAGGTCTGCATCGCGCGGAGGATCTGCGCGTCGTCGGAGTAGAACACCCCCGGGTATGCCATGAAGAGCTTGAAGCTCGTGATGCCCTCGTCGACCAGGCCGTCCATCGCCTTGAGCGAGTCGGCGTTGACGTCACCGATGATCTGGTGGAAGCCGTAGTCGATCGCGCAGTTGCCCCGCGCCTTGTCGTGCCACGTCCCGAGTCCGTCCATGACCTGCTGGCCGTACGTCTGCACGGCGAAGTCGATGATCATCGTCGTGCCGCCCCATGCTGCGGCGCGGGTGCCGGTCTCGAACGTGTCGGAGGCCGCGGTGCCGCCGAACGGCAGCTCCATGTGCGTGTGCGCGTCGATGCCGCCGGGGATGACGTACTTGCCGGTCGCGTCGATCACGGTGTCGACCGTGCTCGCGAGATCGCTGCCCAGCAGGGTCGATCCGGGTGCGAGCACGCCCACGATGACCTCGCCGTCGACCAGGACGTCAGCTGCCGAACGGCCGGTCGCCGTGACGACCGTCCCGCCGGTGATGAGTGTCGTTGCCATGAGCTCTCCTTACGGCTTGGGGATCGACGTGTAGGAGTCGGGCCGGCGGTCGCGATAGAACTGCCAGTCGTCGCGCATCTGCTTGACCATGTCCATGTCGAGGTCGCGGATCACGATCTCCTCGTCGGTGCCCGAGCCGCGCTCGCCGACGAAGTTGCCGCGCGGGTCGATGACCTGGCTCGTGCCGTAGAAGTCGACGGCGAGCTCGCCGTACTCGTTGTCCTCCTTGCCGACCCGGTTGGGCTGGAGCACGAAGTAGCCGTTGGCGACGGCCGCGGCCGGCCCCTCGACCTCCCACAGGCGGTTGCTCAGGCCGGGCTTGGTCGCGTTGGGGTTGAAGACCATGTGGGCGCCGTTCAGCCCGAGCTCGCGCCAGCCCTCCGGGAAGTGCCGGTCGTAGCAGATGTACATGCCGATCTTGCCGACAGAAGTGTCGAACACCGGATAGCCCAGGTTGCCCGGACGGAAGTAGAACTTCTCCCAGAACCGGTCGAGGTGCGGGAGGTGGTGCTTGCGGTACTTGCCGAGGATCGTGCCGTCCGCCTCGACGATCACCGAGGTGTTGTAGTAGACGCCGGTGATGTCCTCCTCGTAGATCGGCAGGATCATGACCATCGACAGCTCCTTGGCGAGCGCCGCGAAGCGCTGCACGATGGGGCCGTCGGCCTGCTCGGCGTACGCGTAGTACTTCTTGTCCTCGGTGATGCCGAAGTAGGGACCGTAGAACAGCTCCTGGAAGCAGATGACCTGCGCACCGTCTGCCTTGGCGTCGCGCGCGAACTGCTCGTGCTTGTCGAGCATCGACTCCTTGTCGCCCGTCCACGTTGTCTGCGTGATCGCGGCTCTGATGACTGTCACGTGTCTTCCCTCTCGATGTGGTCCAGGTCACAAACTCCCGTAAGGCGCTCACTCTAAGCAGGTGGCGTCACCTCGTCCAGACATTTAAGGGGACCTGCGTTTCGCGAAAGTGACTTCGCGTGTCGGTCGCATGAACGCGCTGCCCCTCAACGAGCGTGGTCGTGGGCCATCATCGCGACGCCGAGCGAGAGCTGCGACGACGGATCGTCCAGGCGTACGCCGAGGACGCTCTCGATCTGGGCGAGCTTGGCGTAGAGCGCCGGCCGGCTGCGGTGGGACGTCCGGGCCAGCCGCGACTTGTTGCCGCCGGCGGCGAGGTATTGCCGCAACAGGTCCAGAAGTCCCCCGCCGTGCCGGGCCTCGTACGCCAGCAGGGGGTCGAGCTCGGCCTCGACGAACGACTGGACCCGCGGATCGTCGTGGAGCTGCGCGATGAGGCCGTGCAGCCGGATGTCGGCCTGGCGGAAGTACGCGGGCCCGGGCGCAAGCGCCTCGTGCGCGACCCGCGCGACGTGTTGCGCCGTCCGCAGCGACCGGTTCGTCGAGAGCAGGTCCGGCTCTGCGGCGCCGGCACCGATCGTCACCGCGTCATGGCCGGCGTCGAGTCGCATGGCATCGGCGAACGCCGTCAGCACGGCGTCCTCGGTCGATCGCGGCGGCACCGAGAGCAGCAGGACGACCTGGTCGTCACCGAGCACGCCGGCGATCGCGGACTGCCGCGAGGCGATCAACGCCTTGGACACCCGCTCGCCCAGCCGTCGCTGCGCCCGGTGCACCGTTGCCGCCTCCCCCGTGGCGATGTCGGCCTGGACCGCCGCGCCGACGTACGAGCTGCCGGGCGCCAGTCCGAGCGCCCGCGCGCGCGTCAGGGCGGCCGACTCCTCGCTCAGGCGCCCCTCGAGCAGCTCGCTGAGGAAGCCACCCTGCGCCTGGAGCTGCACGGACTGCTGGTCGCGCTCGATCATGCGGGACAGCTCCACCGCCTGGGCCACCCGCTCCACGAGCATGCCGAGCCGCTGCTGGTCGGCCGCCGGATTGGGCACGACCAGCCGGCCCCACTCATGACCGTGCGTGCCGACCGCCGTGGTCAACCAGCCCTCGAGGCCGGCGAGCCCCGTGCCCTCGCGCCGCGGGCAGAGCCTCGATCGGCGCTCCCAGTCGGCGAGCAGTCCCTCGGCCGGGCGGCCGATGGCATGGAACGCGACGACCCGCCGGTTGAGGTCCTCCAGCACGATCGACGACCCGGCCATCTCGGCTCCAGCTCGTACGAGCTCCTCGGCACCGGCGCCCTCGAGGCTCAGCGCGGTGAACGTCTCGTGCACGTCCTGGGCGAAGCGTACGAAGTCGAAGCGGTCGGCCACGATGCCGCGGTGCACCTCCTCGGTGATCACGACGAAGCGGGCCTGCTGGTGCAGCACGATGAGGGGAAAGTCAGCGGCCCGGGCACACTCGATCGCCGCAGGCGGGATCGCCCGCAGGTGCTTGCCGAGCTCGACGATGAGGCCGGCCGCACCGGCCTCGATCAAGGCCGACACGTAATCCGCCGCTTCGTCGGCGGCACCCTGCATCGCCAGCCCGGTCGACAGCAACAGCTCGTCGCCCTCGAGCAGATCGGCGACCTCGCGCACCTCGCTGACGTGGACCCACCGGACCGGGCGGTCCAACCGAGCCGATCCGCTCAGCACCTCCGGCTGACCCGCCTGCACGGCAGGTCCCGCGAGGATCGAGCGGACTGTGGGGATCACGTGGCCGAGTCTAGTTGACACTGTGTAAGCCATCCGACGCATTCGACGACACCTTGCCCATTGCCCGCGGCGGCGCGGAGGCGCAGGATCAAGAGCATGAGCGAGCGCCAGCGAGCGAATCATGAGGCAGGGATCATGCCGTTGGCTCCATATCGTGGGTTTTTCAGGGAGGCAACGGCATGAGTGACAAGACGGTCATCGGGCACTGGCTCGACAACAGCATCCACATCGGCAACTCCGGACGGTTCGGCGACGTGACCAACCCGGCCACCGGCGAGGTCAGCGCACAGGTCGCCTTCGCGGACGAGGCCGACGCCGCACGCGTCATCGCCGCCGCCAAGGCCGCGGCGCCGGGCTGGGCTGCGGCGTCGATCACGACCCGCACCAAGGTCCTGTTCCGCTTCCGCGAGCTGCTCAACGAGCGCAAGGAAGAGCTCGCCGCGATCATCACGGCCGAGCACGGCAAGGTGCTCTCGGACGCTCTCGGCGAGGTCAGCCGCGGGCTCGAGGTCGTCGAGTTCGCGTGCGGCATGCCGCACCTGCTCAAGGGATCGCACTCAGAAGGCGTCTCGACGGGCGTCGACCTGCACTCCAAGCGGCAGGCGTTGGGCGTCGTCGGCATCATCAGCCCGTTCAACTTCCCGGCCATGGTGCCGATGTGGTTCTACCCGATCGCGATCGGCGCGGGCAACACCGTCGTGGTCAAGCCCAGCGAGAAGGACCCGTCCGCCGTGGTGTGGACCGCCGAGCTGTGGAAGGAAGCCGGGCTTCCCGACGGCGTCTTCAACATCCTGCAGGGCGACAAGGTCGCGGTCGACGCGCTCCTGGACTCCCCCGACGTCAAGTCGATCAGCTTCGTCGGCTCGACCCCGATCGCCCGCTACGTCTACGAGCGCGCGAGCCAGGCCGGCAAGCGCGTCCAGGCACTCGGCGGCGCCAAGAACCACATGCTCGTGCTTCCGGATGCCGACCTCGACCTCGCGGCCGATGCCGCAGTCAACGCCGGCTACGGCTCCGCCGGTGAGCGCTGCATGGCGATCAGCGTCGTCGTCGCGGTCGGCTCGGTCGCCGACGACCTGGTCGACCGGATCGCCGCGCGTACCAAGACCCTGCGCATCGGCGACGGCACCCGCGGCACCGACATGGGACCGCTCGTCACGCTGGCCCACCGCGACCGCGTCGCATCCTTCATCGAGGCCGGCGACGAGGCCGGCGCCAAGCTCGTGATCGACGGCCGCGAGTCGCCCGTCGACGGCGAGGACAACGGATTCTGGCTCGGCCCGTCGCTGTTCGACCACGTCACGCCCGACATGAGCATCTACACCGAGGAGATCTTCGGTCCCGTGCTCAGCGTCGTCCGCGCTGAGACGTACGACGAGGCGGTCGAGCTGATCAACGCCAATCCGTACGGCAACGGTGTCGCGATCTTCACCAAGAACGGTGGTGCGGCGCGCAAGTTCGAGGTCGACGTCGAGGTCGGCATGATCGGCGTCAACGTACCGATCCCGGTGCCGATGGCCTACTACTCGTTCGGCGGCTGGAAGAACTCGCTGTTCGGCGACACGCACGCGCACGGGGTCGAGGGCATCCACTTCTTCACGCGTGGCAAGGTCGTCACCAGCCGTTGGGCGGATCCAGCGGTGTCACCGTCCGGCGGCCTGGAGCTCGCCTTCCCCACCCATGACTAGCTGACAACGAAACGTAGGAGCTTGCATGAGCAGGACGTACGACCTCGACCGCGCCCACGTGTTCCACTCCTGGTCCGCGCAGGCCGAGATCTCCCCGATGGTCATCGCCGGCGCATCCGGCAGCGAGGTGTGGGACGAGGACGGCACGCGTTTCCTCGACTTCTCGAGCCAGCTGGTGTTCACCAACATCGGTCATCAGCACCCCAAGGTCGTCGCCGCGATCCAGGAGCAGGCCGCCAAGCTGTGCACGATCGGCCCGCCGTTCGCCAACGAGGCACGCTCCGAGGCCGCGCGGCTCATCGCGGAACGTGCGCCTGACGGCCTCGAGCGGGTCTTCTTCACCAACGGCGGCGCCGACGCCAACGAGCACGCGATCCGCATGGCCCGCCTGCACACCGGGCGGCCCAAGGTCTTGTCGACGTACCGCTCCTATCACGGTGGCACGCAGACCGCGATCAACGTGACGGGCGACCCGCGGCGCTGGGCCAACGACTCGGCGACGAGCGGCACGGTGCACTTCTTCGGGCCGTTCCTCTACCGCTCGGAGTTCCACGCGACGACCGAGGCCGAGGAGGGCGAGCGCGCGCTCCAGCACCTCGAGCACGTGATCAACAACGAGGGACCTGCGACGATCGCCGCGATCATCCTCGAGACGATCCCCGGCACGGCCGGCATCATGGTGCCGCCGCCTGGCTATCTCGCCGGCGTGCGACGGCTGTGCGACGAGCACGGCATCATGCTGATCACCGACGAGGTCATGAGCGGCTTCGGCCGTACGGGCGCCTGGTTCGCGATCGACCACTTCGACGTCGTGCCCGACCTCATCACGTTCGCCAAGGGGGTCAACTCCGGATACGTGCCGCTCGGCGGCGTGATCATCAGCGATGCGATCGTCGAGACGTTCGCGCATCGCGCCTATCCCGGTGGCCTGACCTACTCCGGCCATCCCCTCGCTGCCGCTGCCGCGGTCGCCACGATCAACACCATGGCCGAGGAGGGCATCGTCGAGAACGCCGCACGTCTCGGCACCGAGATCTTCGGCCCCGGTCTTGCCGAGATCGCCGACCGGCACCCGTGTGTCGGCGAGGTCCGCGGGCTCGGCGCGTTCTGGGCCATCGAGCTGGTCGCCGATCCCGAGACCCGCGAGCCGCTCGCGCCGTACGGTGCCAGCAGCCCGGCGATGAACGACATCATCGCGGCGTGCAAGAAGGCCGGCATGCTGCCGTTCGCCAACTTCAACCGCATCCACGTCGTGCCGCCGTGCGTCATCAGTGACGACGACGCGCGCCGTGGGCTCGCGATCATCGACGAGGCGCTCTCGATCGGCGACGCCGTCGTCTGAACCGGCCTAACCCAGTGCCGACACTGCGGCAACCGCGCGAACGAGCTCGGTTGCCGCGGTGTCGAGGTGCTCTGCGGTCGTCGTACGTCCGAACGTGAAGCGGACCGCGGTCTGGGCGACCGGGCCGGCGTAGCCCATCGCCGTCAGGACGTGCGACGGCTCGTCGCTGCCGGCGGCGCAGGCCGAGCCGCTCGAGCAGACGATGCCACGCGCCTCGAGCTCGAGCAGGATCGTCTCGCCGTTGGTGCCGGGGAACACGAACGACGCGCTGCCGGGCAGCCGGTGGTTGCGGTGGCCCGTGAGCTCCGAGCCGGGCACCTCGGCGAGGACCCGGTCGATGAACGCGTCGCGGCGAGTGACGGTCTCGTCGTTGGAGCCGCCCGCGAGCCGTAGCGCCGTGGCCATGCCGACGGCGGCGGCGACGTTCTCGGTGCCGGAGCGGCGACCGGACTCCTGCCCGCCGCCGTGGATCAGCGGCTCGAACCGGGTGCCGCGCTCGACGTAGAGAATGCCGATGCCCTTGGGCGCGCCGAGCTTGTGGCCCGAGATGCTCATCGCCTGGACGCCCAGACGCTTGACGTCGAGGTCGAGCCAGCCAGCGGCCTGGACAGCGTCGGTGTGGAACGGCACGCCCTTGTCGCCGGCGAGCCGCGAGAGCGTCTCGATCTGCTGGATCGTGCCGACCTCGTTGTTGGCGTACTGGATGCTGACGAGCGTCGTGTCGTCGCGGAGCGACGCTGCCAATGCCGACGGCTGCACCATGCCGTCGTGGTCGACATCGAGAATCGTGACCTCGTAGCCGAGTCGGCCGAGGAACTCCGCCGACTCCAGCACAGCGGGGTGCTCGATCGACGAGACGATGACGTGCTTGCCACGCGGAGCGGCCAGGGCGATGCCCTTGATCGCGGCGTTGTCGGACTCGGTGCCGCCCGAGGTGAACGTGATCTCCGCAGCGCGCGCGCCAAGTGCCTGCGCGACGTCTGCCCGCGCCTGCTCGAGCGCCCGGCTGGCCGACTCGCCGACCTCGTGGTGGCTCGACGGGTTGCCGAAGTCAGGCCCGAAGTAGGGCCACATCGCCTCGAGCACCTCCCGCTTGACCGGGGTGGTGGCGGCTTCGTCGAGATAGATCATGAAACCGTGATGTCGAGCCCGAGGTCGAGCGCCCGCACGCTGTGAGTCAGAGCGCCGACCGAGATGACGTCGACGCCCGTGCCGGCCACGTCGGCGATCGTGTCGAGGGTGATGCCGCCGCTGGCTTCGACGATCGCCCGTCCGGCGATCTTGGCGACGCCCGCACGCAGGTTGTCGAGGCTGAAGTTGTCGAGCATGATCGTGCCGGCCGCAGCCGAGTCCAGCACGGCGTCGAGCTGCTCGAGCCGGTCGACCTCGACCTCGATGTGTGTCGTGTGAGGCAGGTCGGCCTTGGCCTGACGCAGCGCCGCGGTGATGTCGGGGATGACCGCGAGGTGGTTGTCCTTGGCCATCACGGCATCGGACAGCGAGTAGCGGTGGTTGTGCCCGCCGCCGCAGCGTACGGCGTGGCGCTCGAGCGCGCGCAGGCCCGGCGTCGTCTTGCGGGTGTCGACGACGCGCGCCTGGGTGCCGGCGACCGTCTCGACGTACGTCGCGGTGAGCGTCGCGATGCCGGTCATGCGCTGAACGAGGTTGAGCGCGACCCGCTCGGCCTGCAGCACCGCGCGTGCGGGCCCCTCGACGTGGGCGAGCACGGCACCGGTCTCGAACCGCTCGCCGTCGGCTGCCTCGAGGGTGACCTTGACCGTCGGGTCGAGCGTCGTCATCGCGACCTCGAACACCTCGGCACCGGCGAACACGCCGGGCTCGCGCGCCACCAGGTCGGCGCGGGCGACAGCCGTCGCGGGGACGAGCGTCTGCGAGGTGAGGTCGCCGAAGGGAGCATCCTCGTCGAGCGCCATGTCGACGACCCGCTGGATCTGACGGCGCTCAAGCATGCTGCGGCGCGATCGATGAGTGCGTGGCCTGAGTGGGGTCGCTGTCGGGGAAGTCGGTGCGGTAGTGCCCGCCGCGTGACTCACGACGAGCCAGCGCACTCGCGACGACAGCGCGTGCCACGACGAGCAGGTTGGCGTCCTCCGCGGACTTGGCGTCGGTGGCAGTCGGCGCCCGCCACTGCGACAGTCGCACGAGCGCCCGCTCGAGGTCCTCACCGTTGCGCGACAGTCCGGCGGCGTCCCACATGAGCTGCTGCAGGTCGCTCCGGTTGACGTCGTCACCGTCAGGATCGTCGGCGAGGTCGACCGCAATCGGCGCGGGCCAGTCGGCGTCGAACTCGGTCGGCGGAGCCGGGTCGCTCAGACCCTCGATGACCCGCGTGCCGTAGACCGCACCCTCGAGCAGCGAGTTGGAGGCGAGCCGGTTGGCACCGTGCAGTCCGTTGCACGCGGCCTCGCCGACGGCGTACAGGCCGGGGATCGAGGTGCGTCCCCACTCGTCGGTGCGGATGCCGCCCATGTAGTAGTGCGCCGCCGGGGTCACTGGGATCGGCACCTCGCCCCAGTCGAAGCCCTGAGCGCGGCAGGCGGCGTCGATGTTGGGGAACCGCTTGGCGAGGAACTCAGAACCCAAATGAGTGGCGTCAAGACGAACTGGGCCATGCTTCTTTGCCTTCATTTGCGCCGCGATGCCACGGGCGACGACATCGCGGGGCGCCAGCTCGGCGTCAGGGTGCACGTCGAGCATGAAGCGCTTGCCTTCTGCGTCAATCAGCGTGGCGCCCTCACCGCGTACGGCCTCGGACACCAGGAAGTTGCCAGGAGCGTCGAGCGACGTCGGGTGGAACTGGTAGAACTCGAGGTCCGCGGCGACGGCGCCGGCTCGCAGCGCCATGCCGAGCCCGTCGGCGGTCGCCACCTCGGGATTGGTCGTGTAGGGGAAGAGCTGGCCGGCTCCCCCGGTCGCCAGGATCACGGTGTCAGCCCGCACCTCTTCGCCATCGAGCAGGCGTACGCCGACGGCCCGGCCGTCCTCGACGAGGACGTCGACCACGGTCGTACGCTCGCGCACCGTCACAGGGCTCTCGCGGAGCCGGTCGATCAGCGCGTACGCGATGCCGGCTCCGGTGGCGTCTCCCCCGGCGTGCAGGATGCGCGCATACGTGTGAGCGGCCTCGAGTCCGTGCGACAGCTCGCCGTCGTGGCGGTCGAACGGCACCCCGCGGGCGATGAGCTCGTCGATCGCCTCGGGTCCCTCGGCGCACAGGATGCGCACGGTGTCCTCGTCGCTCAGACCGGCGCCTGCCACCAGGGTGTCGCCGACGTGCGACTCGACCGTGTCGCCGAGGTGTGGCGCACCGGGATCGCTCATCGCGTCGATCACGACGGCGACGCCGCCCTGCGCGTAGCGGGTGTTGCTCTGAGCCAGGTCGGCCTTGGAGAAGAGCGTGACGTCGTACGCGTCGGCGGCCTCGAGCGCGGCGGTCATGCCGGCCACGCCGCTGCCGACCACGATGATGCTGTTGCGCATGGCGTTGTCCTTACTTCGGGAGCGCTGCGAGCATGCGCTCGAGCGCGACCTTGGCTTCGGTGGCGATGTCGTCGGGGACGACGATCTCGTTGCGGAGCTCTCCGGCGACGAGGCCGTCGAGCGTCCAGGCGAGGTAGCCGGGATGGATGCGATACATCGTCGAGCAGGGGCACACGACCGGATCGAGGCAGAAGATCGTGCGGTCGGGGAACTCCGCGGCGAGCCGGTTGACCATGTTGACCTCGGTGCCGATCGCGATGACGTCGCCGGGTTCGGACGCGATGACGTACTTGCGGATCGCGTCGGTCGAGCCGGCGGCATCGGCGGCGTCGACGACCGGCATGGGGCTCTCGGGGTGCACGATGACCTTGACGCCGGGGAACTCAGCGCGCGCCTTGTCGATCTGGGCGACCGTGAAGCGCTTGTGCACCGAGCAGAAGCCGTGCCACAGGATGACCTTGGCGTCGTTGAGCTCCTCGGCGGTGTTGCCGCCGAGCTCCTTGCGGGGGTTCCACATCGGCATCTGCTCGAGCGGTATGCCCATCGCCTTGGCGGTGTTGCGGCCGAGGTGCTGGTCGGGGAAGAACAGCACCCGCTGGCCACGCTCGAAGGCCCACTCGAGGACCGTCGCGGCGTTCGACGAGGTGCAGACGATGCCGCCGTGGCGGCCGCAGAACGCCTTGAGCGCCGCCGAGGAGTTCATGTAGGTCACCGGGATCACGGGCTGCTTGCCGTCGACCGACTCCTCGCCGTACACCGACATGAGCTCCTCCCAGCACGCCTCGACCGAGTCCTCGTCGGCCATGTCGGCCATCGAGCAGCCGGCGGCGAGGTTGGGCAGGATCACGTGCTGCTCAGGGCGAGCCAGGATGTCGGCGGTCTCGGCCATGAAGTGCACGCCGCAGAACACGATCGTGTCGGCGTCGGGCTTGGTCAGCGCGGCGTTGGCGAGCTGGAACGAGTCACCCACGAAGTCGGCGTACTGGATGACCTCGTCGCGCTGGTAGAAGTGGCCGAGGATCACGAGCCGGCTGCCGAGCGTCTCCTTGGCGGCGCGGATGCGGGCGTGCAGCTCGTCGTCCGTCATGCGTTGGTACTCCGCCGGGAGCTGCCCCGGGCGTACGACCGGATCGGGGATGACGTCGTACTCCGACGCGCCGGGTCCGTAGCCGGGGAACGTGTCGAACTCCCACGGCCCCTTGGCGAGCTCGACATCGCAGCTGGTCTCGGGTGCCGCGACGATGGTGTCGTTGATGGAGGTGGTCATCTGCGCTCCTCGGGGGCGTTTGACGGGGGTCCTGCCTCGAAGCGGAACAGGGCCGGAGGCCGGTGGCTCGTGCCCTGCAGGCAGGTGCCCGTGGGAACGAGGGTCTTGCTGGCCAGCGCCTGGCGGCGGAAGTTGGCCGGGTCGAGATGCGTACGCAGGACGGCTTCGTGCACGGCGCGCAGCTCGGCGAGGGTGAACTCGTGGGGCAGGAAGCCGTGCGCGATCGGGGTGTAGGTGATCTTGGCGCGCAGCCGGGCGAGGGCGTAGTCGACGATCTCGGTGTGGTCGAACGCCAGCGGGGGCAGCTCGTCGGCGACGAACCACTCGACGTTCTCGCCGTCGACGGCGCGGGCCACCTCGTCGGGCTGCACGAGCGCCCAGTAGACGATCGAGACGACGCGGTCGTCGGGTGAGCGGTCGAGGCTGCCGAAGGCGTAGAGCTGCTCGAGATAGTTGGGGGTCAGCCCGGTCGTACGTTCGAGGGTGTGGCGGGCGCTCGCCGGGAGATCCTCGTCGGCCTCGAGCGGTCCACCCGGCAGCGCCCACTGGCCTTCGTACGGCTCACGGATGCGGCGTACGAGCGGCAGCCACAGCGTCATGAGCCCGCTGTCGGGGTGCGGGCGGAGCGCGAAGATCACGGTCGAGACTGCGAGGGAGACCCGCTGGTCGATCGCCGATTGCATCGTCACGCGCTTGCCTTCCGCTCTCAGTCGTACTTAAGGTTGCTTTGACTCTAAGGTCACCCTAGCGGCCCCCTTAAAGTCATGTCAACCCTAAGTCGGGTGCCAGTCGCCTTGCACTGTCGGTGCCGACGCCGATGATGGGGGCATGCTCCTTGCTGACGTCGTCGCCACCTCCGCCGCCGTCGCAGCCACCCGGTCCCGCACGGCCAAGGTCGCCGCGTTCGCCGACCTGTTGCGGCGCGCTGCCGACGCCGAGCCGGATGTCGTGCCGATCGTGACGTCATACCTCGCGGGGGTTCTTCGTCAGCGCCGCACGGGTCTCGGCTGGCGGTCGTTGCAGGACCTGCCCGAGCCTGCGGCCACCGCCACCCTCGAGGTCTGGCAGGTCGACGAGGCGTTCGAGCGCATCGCGTTGCTGGCCGGCGCGGGCTCACAGGTCGCGCGCGCTGACGCCACCAGGACCCTGTTTGCTCGTGCGACGGCCGACGAGCAACGGTGGTTGCGCGGCATCGTCACCGGCGAGGTCCGCCAGGGTGCGCTCGACTCACTGGTGCAGGAGGGGCTCGCCGTCGCGGGCGGCATCCCCGTCACCGCCGTACGTCGAGCCGCCATGATGGCCGGCTCCACGGTCGACGTCGCCGTCGCCGCGCTGATCGACGGCGAGGACGCGCTCGCGACGTTCACGCTCGAGGTCGGTCGGCCGGTGCTGCCGATGCTGGCCTCCACCGCCCCAACGGTCGAGGCTGCGATGGCCAAGGCCGGTGGCGGCGATGTCGCGATCGACACCAAGCTCGACGGCATCCGCATCCAGGTGCACCGTCGCGGCGACGACGTCCTCGTCGTCACCCGGTCGCTCGACGACGTCACCGACCGTCACCCCGAGGTCGTCACGATCGCCCGCGCGCTCCCCTGCCACGATGTCGTGCTGGACGGCGAGGTTCTCGCCCTTGGCCCCGACGGCCGGCCCCGACCGTTCCAGGAGACCGCGTCGCGGGCGGCGACGGCGGGCGGCACGGTTCGACTGACCCCCGCGTTCTTCGACGTCCTCCACCTCGACGGTCGGGACCTCGTCGACTCTCCCACCGCGGAGCGCCTCGCCGCGCTCGAGCTCGTCGTCCCTGAGCAGCACCGCGTCCCCCGGCTCATCACCGCCGACGCACGCGAGGCCGAGGAGTTCGCAGCGCAGGTGCTCGCACTCGGGCACGAGGGTGTGGTCGTCAAGAGCCTGACGGCGCCATACGCCGCGGGTCGGCGTGGCGCCACCTGGGTCAAGGTCAAGCCCGTGCACACCCTCGACCTCGTGGTGCTGGCGGTCGAGCGTGGGTCTGGCCGGCGCAGCGGGTGGCTGTCCAACATCCATCTCGGAGCCCGCGACGGGGACGACGTTGTGATGCTCGGCAAGACCTTCAAGGGCATGACCGACGAGATCCTCGCCTGGCAGACCGAGCGGTTCCGCGAGCTGCAGACGGGCGACGACGGCTATGTCGTCACCGTCCGTCCCGAGCAGGTCGTCGAGATCGCGTTCGACGGTGTCCAGCGATCGACCCGCTACCCCGGAGGCGTCGCGCTGCGCTTTGCCCGTGTCGTCCGCTACCGCGACGACAAGACCCCGGCCGACGCCGACACGATCGACACCGTGCGCGCGTTCCTCCCCGACTGACCCTTGCCAAACCCCCGCTGACGGGTCACTTTTTGCCCCGCGACGGGTCACTTCCTGCCCCGGTGACGGGTCACTTCCACACTCACGGCGGGCGGCGGTCGTCACTCAAGTGCCCCACTTGTGACCCCTCGGTGGGCGAAAACTGACCCGTCAGCGGGACAAAAGTGACCCGTCAGCGGAAGTTGCGGCCTTGGTGCTTGGCGGGGATCGCAGCCGCGGCCTCGGGATAGACGCTCTCGATGCGTTCGAGCTTGTCGGCGACCAAGTTGGTGACACCGTCGAAGCGCTCGAGCTTGCCGCGGATGATCATGCCCGCGGAGTTGCGGCCGACCCGGCGATAGCGGTTCCACAGCGCCTGGGAGCACACCACGTTGAGCATCCCGGTCTCGTCCTCGATGTTGAGGAACGTCACCCCCACGGCCGTCGCGGGGCGCTGCCGGTGCGTGATCAGACCGGCAACCTTGACCCGACGTCCTGACTCGGCCGCGGCGAGCCCGGCGACCGAATGGATGCCCTCCGACTCCAGCAAGGGGCGGAGGAACTCGACGGGATGCTTCTCGGGAGAGATGCGGGTCGCCCACAGATCGGCCATCGTCTCCTCGACCTCGCTCATGCCCGGCAGCATCGGCGGTGGCAACTGGACCGAGGTGCCCTCGAGCTGATCGGGGTTCTCGACATAGCCGGCATTCCACAACGCCTGACGGCGCGACAGCCCGAACACGTCGAACGCTCCCGCGGTGGCCAGCGACTCCATCTGGGCGACGGTCAACCCGGCTCGTCGCGACACGTCAGCCATGTCCTTGAACGGTTGCCGGTCGCGCTCGGCCACAATGCGCCGGGCGACCTCGAGCCCGACCCCCTGCACCTCGTCGAGCCCCAGGCGTACGGCGAAGCCACCGTCGCGACGGTGCTCGGGAGTGGGGTCAGGCGTGCCGCGGACGAACCGCTCGACCGGAGGCTGCTCGCGGGCGAGGCAGCTGTCGAGTCCCGTGGCCTCGGCGTCCTCATGAACTTCCAGGTCGGCCTGCGCCTGCGAGTGCATGATGTCGGGTCGCAGGATCTTGACGCCGTGGTGACGGGCATCGGTCACCAGCGACTGCGGAGAGTAGAAACCCATGGGTTGGTTGCGCAGCAGCGCCGCGAGGAACGCCGCGGGATAGTGCAGCTTGAGCCACGAGCTGGCATAGACCAGCAGCGCGAAGCTCAACGCGTGGCTCTCAGCGAAGCCGAAGTTGGCGAACGACTGGATCTTGAGGTAGATCGCATCGGCCTCCTCCCCCGTGATGCCGTGGCCGGCCATGCCTTCGTAGAGCTTGAGCCGCAGCGACTCGATGCGCTCGATGCCACGCTTGGAACCCATCGCCCGGCGCAGCAGGTCGGCCTCGTCACCTGTGCACCCGCCCAGCTTGATCGCCATCTGCATGAGCTGTTCCTGGAACAGGGGAACGCCGAGCGTACGTTCGAGCACCTCCTTAAGCACCGGATGCGCGTACGTGACCGGTTCCCGGCCCGTGGCCCGCCGGATGTAGGGGTGCACCGCGCCGCCCTGGATCGGGCCGGGCCGGATCAGCGCGATCTCGATCGCGAGGTCGTAGTAGGACCGGGGCTGCAGCCGCGGGAGCGTGCCGATCTGGGCCCGGCTCTCGACCTGGAACACGCCGATCGAGTCGGCCCGGCACAGCATGTCGTAGACCGCTGCCTCCTCCTTGGGCATCGAGGCAAGGTCCCACTGCTCCCCCAGGTGCTCGGCCACGATCCGCATCGTGTGGTCGAGCGCGCCGAGCATGCCGAGGCCCAGCAGGTCGAACTTGACCAGCCCCATCCACTCGCACGCGTCCTTGTCCCACTGCAGGACCGTGCGGTTGTCCATGCGTCCGCGCTCGATGGGGCAGACCTCGCCGATGGGCCGTTCGGTGAGGATCATGCCGCCGGAGTGGATGCCGAGGTGCCGGGGACCGCCGAGCAGCTGCTGTGCGAGGGACACGACCTGGGCGGGTACGTCCGAGGTCTCGTCGGTGGAGATCGCGCTCCATGCATCGATCTGTTTGGACCACGCGTCCTGCTGGCCGGGCGAGTAGCCCAGCGCCTTGGCCGCATCGCGAATGGCCGAGCGTGGCCGATAGCTGATCACGTTGGCGACCTGTGCGGCGTTGTGCCGGCCGTAGGTCTCATAGACCCACTGGATGACCTCTTCGCGCCGGTCGGAGTCGAAGTCGACGTCGATGTCGGGCTCCTCCTCGCGCGTCGTGGCGAGGAAGCGCTCGAACGGCAGGTTGTAGAAGATCGAGTCGACCGCCGTGATGCCGAGCGCGTAGCAGAGCGCGGAGTTGGCTGACGAGCCCCGGCCCTGGCACAGGATCTTGCGCCGCTTGGCCTCTTTGACGATGTCGCGGACGATCAGGAAGTAGCCCGGGAAGTCCTTCTCCTCGATGACCTTGAGCTCACGGTCGATGCGTTCGCGCGCCTCGTCGAGGTTGTGGGCATAGCGTTCACGGATGCCCTGCTCGGCCAGCTCCCGCAGATAGCTCATCGCGGTGTGCCCCTCGGGTATGCCGCGGTGGGGCAGCTTGGGCGTCGCGGCACGCAGGTCGAACGCCAACTCACTTGCGATGTCGACGCTACGTTGGACGGAACCCGGGAACCTCGCAAAAAGAGCCATCATCTCGGCGCCGGACCGCAGGTGCGCCGCCCCCGTGGCCGGCAGCCAGCCGTCCATGTCGGTCAGGCTGCGGCGGGCTCGGACCGCCGACATCGCGGCGGCGAGCTGGCGGGTCGCCGGCCTGGCGAAGTGCACGTTGTTGGTCGCGACGGTCGGCAGGCCGTGCATCGCGGCCAGCTCGGCGAGGGCATCGTTGGTCACGCTGTCAGCCGGGAAACCGTGGTCGATCAGCTCGACGACGACGTTGTCGAGGCCGAACAGCGCGGTGAGCCGGTCCAGGGCTTTCGCGGCTTCGTCGAGTCCGCCGCTCGCGAGCCCTTGACGAACGTGACCCTTGCGGCACCCGGTGAGGATCAGCCAGTGGTCGCGGCCCCGCTCGGCGAGCTCCTCGAGGTCGTAGACGGGCCGGCCCTTCTCGTCACCGCGAAAATGCGCGTCGGTCATGGCGGCGGCGAGCCGGTGATAGCCCTCGACGCCCGCGGGCGAGCACCAGCAGGTGGCTGCCCTCGGGATCGGCGGTGCCGTTCTGCGGCTTGCTGAGGCCGAGGGACAGCTCGGCGCCGAAGATCGTCTTGAGCCCGACGTCTTCGTACTTGACCGCCTCCTCGGCGAACCGCGGGGCGCCGTAGAACCCGTCGTGGTCGGTCAGCGCCAACCCGTGCAGGCCAAGGCTGATCGCCTCCTCGACCAGCTCGTCGGGACCGCTGGCCCCGTCGAGGAAGCTGAAGTTGCTGTGGCAGTGCAGCTCGGCGTAGGGCACGACTGGCCCTTGGGGGCGCGTGAGCACCTTGGGCTGGGTCTTGGCCCGCTTGCGCGACCAGCCCGGCGCATCCCCGCCGTCCGGCTCGGGCCTGCCGGACAGCCTCCGCTCGAGCTCACGCCACGAGACGTCCGGGTTGTTCCACCCCATAGCTACTGGACCTCCCCGTCCTCGTAACCATGACCGTGTGCAACGCAGGAAGGACACAGGCAGAACGCAAGCCGCCACGACTCGAACGTCAACGACGTCCGAGGTGCGACAAAAGATGAGGTCCCTAGTCATAGCGAGCCTCCGTCCACCAGTGGCCGCCCTCGACGATCATGAGATAGGCACTGCCGTCGACGCCGACGACCTGGAAGCGGGCGATGCGGCGTGCGGCGACCTCGTCCCACCACTGGTCATCGACCGGCCACGGTCCGGCCCACGACGCGACGGGCTGCCAGTCCTGACCGGCCGCGGCGCGGAACCGCGCTGGCTCGCCGGTGACCATGCCGCGACCGGTGACCCCGATGGCCTGCCCCTCGGCGCCGACGACCATGGCTTGCTGGGGTTCGGTGTAGACCGTCGCCGGCGCGGGTGGCGGCAGGCTGCCCGGCCACGGCAGCCCCACGGCGCGGGCGGCGACCGGACGTTCACCCCACGGGGCGAGCAGCTGCCGCTCGGCCGGCCCGCGACCGCCCTGGACCGAGACCGAGACGACCGCCTCGTGGCCGACGATGCTCTGCACCCGCGCGACCCCGCGCTCGACCCGCTCATCGGGACCGCCCCCGAAGAGGCTGTCGGCGTGGTCGCCCAGCGGCTCGGTGACCTCGGGGATCAGGCGTACGGCATCGACCGGGGCCCGGATCGCACCGTCGACCGAAAGCTGCCAGCGGACCCGGTCGACCAGGTCGGTCGGACCGAACCAGCGCGGATGCATCCAGCGCCGGGACGTCGCCAGCGAGCCGTCGGTGTCGACCTCGATCAGGACCGTCGTGCACACCAGCCCGTGGCCGGCGAGGTCGGTGACGAACTTCTCGGCCGTCGTACGCACGCTGAACGCGATCTGCTCGGCCAGGTCGAGAGGCGGCTCCAGCATCAGCGTCGCCTCGAACTCCGGCGGCACCTGTCGTCGGCTGATCGGCTGGGGGTTGAGCCCCCGCGCCATGCGGTGCAGGAGCTCGCCGTGCGTGCCGAAGCGGGTGTGCACATCGGCCGGCGGGAGGGCAGCGAAGTCGCCCAGGGTCAGCAGCCCCATGCGGCGTAGCAGCCCCACCATTGACTCGTCGTCGAGCGCATCGATCGGCAGGTCCCGCAGGAACTGGGCCGATCCGCCGGGAGGTACGACGAGGCTGTCCTGGGCCAGCGCCCGGCGGGCGGCCTGCTCGGCGGCGAAGAGCCCGTCGGCGATGCCGGCACGGACGTCCCACACCCCCAGGCGTACGAGCCGCTCGGCGATGATCGCCGCCGCCTCGGGCTCGCCGCCATAGAACCGGGCCGGCACGTTGATCGCGCAGAGTCCGGGTCGCAGAGGTGCCACGCCGGGACTGAGCTCCTCGATCGCGGTCAGCACCGTCTCGAAGGCGCGCGCATCGGCATCGGGGTTGTAGTCGTGCAGGACCAGGCCCGGACACCGCGACTGGGCATCGCGACGCCGCATGCCCCGGCGTACGCCCTCGGCCCGCGCTGCCTGCGAGCAGGCCAGCACCTGGCCCTTGTGGAGCACCACGGCTGGCGTCGAGGCCGAGCTCTCGACCGCGACGATCGGCCAGTCCGGCGCCCACAGCACCATGGTCCTGCCCCCTGCGTTCACTGGCGGACACCTAGCTCACGCTCCGCAGCTGGGTGGGCTGTTGCTCGACCCGGCGGATGACCTGAGCCTGGTCGGGCAGCCACAGCTGTCCCGTGCGGGCCGGTGCCGTGCCACGGCGGACCTCGATCGTGACCCGGCGGGCCTGCAGGTGCCCGTGCCCCCGGCCCAACCCGACCCACTCGGCATCACGCAGCGACAACCGGGCGTCACAACGCGGCCAGTCACCGTATGCGATGAGGACGCCCCCACGCTGGCGGAGCCGAGCGCTGATGCGGCTGACGTCCTTGCCCGAAACCTGTGAAGGCGCGGCGACCACGACGACGCCCAACACGTCGATCAGCGCGGCGGTGGCCTCGAGCCAGGCCTCGCCCGGATCGGGCACCAGGATCGTACGTCGCAGGTCGACTCCAGCGGCTGCAGCGGCCTCGAGACCGAACTCCGCCGACCCCACGACCCCACACCAGGCACCATCGGCCGAGGGCCCCGCCATGAGAGCCATCGCGAGGCTCGCCGAGTCGACGCCATAGCTCGATCCGGTCTGCAATTGCAGCAAACCTGCGAAGGCCGGGTGTGTCGCCACGGGCTGGGCGGCAGGGCGGCCCTGCATCTGGTCGACCCGCGCGCGCAGCTCGTCCAGGGTCGGGGCAGGGGCTACGGTCATTCCTCCATCTTCGAACATGTGTTCGAAGGAGTCAATCCGCCGAAAGGGCTAGTACACCGTCACCGTGATGGTCGCTGAGGACGCGCTGGACACGCGGGAGTCACCGCTGTAACGCATCTGGACCTTGCGCTTCCCGGTCGACCTGAAGACCGGCAGAGTGATGCGCTGAGTTCCCGGGACGAGCGCAGTGGTCGAGATGCGTTTGCCGTCGATGTACACATAGATGCTGCCGGTCGGCGTCTGTCCCTGGTCCGCGGTCACGGTCACATCTGCGGACAACCGCGTCGACTTGGCCTTGGCCCGGGTCGACGACAGCACCAGCGCCACGGATGCTCCCGCCTTCGGCACCACCTTGGCCACCGACATCCCCGAGAAGTCGGGAAAGCCCTGCGTGTGTGCCGTCGACCGCACCGTCAGGGTCTGACCGAGATCGTCCCCCGTCAGCTCGTACGACTCGGCGGTCGCGCCCGCGATCGCCTGTCCGGCGCGCAGCCACTGGTACGTCACCGAGTCCGGGTTGCCGTTCCAACGGGGAACGACCGACAGCGTGCTGCCGACCGTCGAGACACCCGTCAGAGCCGGCTGCCCAATTGGTGCCGGGATTCGTGCCAGGTTGAGGATGCCCGCACCGCAGACGCTGCGCTCCGCACCGGTGTTGGGGTCATTCGAGATGCACGTGTAGTAGCCGGAGAGCTTCGGCGGCTTGGTGGCCGATGCCTTCAGCACCTGCACGACCTGGTCGTTCGTGAAGTCCCCCAGGGACAGCACCAGTGCAGCGGCCGCCGAGACCGCCGGCGCTGCCATCGAAGTGCCGGCCAGCTGCCCGTACGTCGACCTGCTCGGACCGGCTGTGCCGGCATCGACGGTCGACCAGATGCCTTGCCCCTCGCCGACCTCGCCACCCGGCGCCATCATCCCGATCGTGTACCCGGCATTCGTGTACGACGTGGGTGCACCGTTGACGGTGCTCGCACCGACGGACAGCACGCCCTGGCAGTTCGCCGGCGTACGCGAGAGGACGACCTTGCCCTGGTTGCCCGCAGAGGCGACGACGACCGCGCCGCGAGCTCGTGCCTCGTCGATCACGTCCTGGTAGGCCGCGGGGCACAGGTTGTCGGTGACAGTGCTGGAGAGCGAGAGGTTGATGACGTCGGCTGGCGTCTTGTTGCGCGGTATGCCGGGGACATCGCCGCCCGACGCCCAACGGATGCCGGCGACGACGTCCGACATCGTGGCGCCGCACTGACCCGCGACGCGTACGGGCTGGAGCGTCACTCCGGGCGCGATACCCGAGATGCCGATCTTGTTGTTGCGCAAGGCACCGATGACGCCGGTCACGTGCGTGCCGTGCCACGTGCTGGAGTGTGCCGTGCAGTACTTCCCATTTGAGCCGTTGCCCGGATCAGAGGCGTTCGAGTCGCGACCGCCGCCGTCACCGGAGTTGTGACTGTCGGCGATCATGTCCCAGCCCGGCACGGTCTGCTTCGCGAGGTCCGGGTGGGACACGATGCCACTGTCCACGACCGACACGACAACCGACTTGCTGCCCTGCGTGGCCTCCCACATGGCCGGAGCGCCGATGCTGTAGTCGGGCGTCGACCCGCCGGTGTCCGCCGTCGCAGCAGGCGACCACAGGTTGGTCTGCTGCGGGAAGTACGTGTCGTTGGGTGCGGCGTCAGTCGTGACGACAAGGTCGGGGCTGACCTGAGCCACGTCGGGCAGGGCGTTCAAGAGCTTGGCCACCGACCGTACGGTCGACGCCGGCAGCCTCTTGTCGAGGCGAACTGACACGAGGGAGTCGCCCATGGGCGCCTGCCCGACTACGTCTCGCCCCAGCAGCAAGGAGATGGTGCCCAGCGCCCCCTCGGGGAGCGCGCCGTTGGTCGAGACGATGATCCCGGTCGCGCTAGGGGATCCGGTCGCCTTCTGGGTCCCCACCGGCGGCGGAGGCTTTGCATCTTTGGTGCCGGCCTCGGCAACCGTGGGCAGCAGCAGGCTGCACAGAATGACCAGGGAGCAAACCCAGCGCGTCATGTCGATCCTTCGCTAGCGCCTTACTCCCAACGTCAGAGTACGGCGGCCAGCGCGGAACCGCTGCAATTCAGCGAAATCAGGCTCCCAGCTCGATCGACGCACCGGGGATGGCGTCCAGCAGCTTGCGGGTGTAGCTCTGCTGCGGGTTGTCGAACACCTCCGCGACAGCTGCGGCCTCGACGACCTTGCCGTCCTGCATGACCAGCACGTTGTCGGCGATCTGGCGAACCACCGCGAGGTCGTGCGTGATGAACAGGTAGCTCAGACCGAGCTCGGCCTGCAGGTCGTTGAGCAGCTCGAGGATCTGCGCCTGCACCAGCACGTCGAGCGCCGAGACGGCCTCGTCGCAGATGACGACCTCGGGCTCCAGGGCCAGCGCACGGGCGATCGCCACGCGCTGCCGCTGGCCACCCGACAGCTCGCCGGGGTAGCGCGACATCACGGTCGTCGGCAGCGAGACCTTGTCGAGCAGGTCGCGCACGCGCGCCTCCCGCTCCTTCTTGGTGCCGACGTCGTGCGGTGCGGAGCGGCTCCTCGATCGACTGGTAGATCGAGTAGAGCGGATCGAGCGAGGCGTACGGGTTCTGGAACACCGGCTGCATCTGCCGGCGCAGCTTCAGGCGCTCCAGCCTTGGACTTGAGCTCGCGCACGTTCCGGCCGTCGAAGACCACGTTGCCCGAGGTCGGCGGCAACAGATCCAGCACCATACGGGCGACGGTCGACTTGCCCGAGCCGGACTCCCCCACGATCGCCGTGGTCGTGCCGCGACGCAGCCGGAACGAGACGTCGTCAACCGCGGCGAAGTCGATCTTCTGCCACGGCTTGGCGCCACGCAGCGTGAAGATCTTGGTGAGGTTCTCCACGACGATGATGTCCGTGCGACCCTCGCCGAACTCGGCGTCGCTGTGCGCGACCTCCTCGGCGATCTCCGCTGCAGTCTGGACCGCCTGCTCGCGCACTTCGGCACGGGCACGTACGGACGACAGGCGCTGCGATGCCAGCGACGGCGCCTTGGAGACGAGCCGCTTGGTGTAGGGGTGCTCGGGATTCTGCAGGATCGCTCGTGCAGGGCCCGACTCGACAACGCGGCCGCGATACATCACGACGAGGTGATCGGCGCGCTCCGCCGCGAGGCCGAGGTCGTGCGTGATCAGCATGACCGCGACGCCGAGAGTGTCCGTGAGCTGGTCGAGGTGATCGAGGATCTGCTTCTGCACCGTCACGTCGAGCGCCGAGGTGGGCTCGTCCGCGATCAGCAGCTTGGGACGCGCTGCGAGTCCCATCGCGATCAGCGCGCGCTGACGCATACCGCCGGAGAACTCGTGCGGATACTGACGCGCTCGACGCTCTGCGTCGGGCAGGCCAGCCTCCTCGAGCAGCTCAACCACCCGCTTGTCAGCCGCTGCACCGCTGGCGACGCCGTTGGCGACGAGCGCTTCCTTGATCTGGAAGCCGACCTTCCACAGCGGGTTGAGGTTGGACATCGGGTCCTGCGGCACGAGTCCGATGTCAGATCCGCGAAGCGCAAGGATCTTGCCCCGGGATGCGTGACTGATGTCGCCGCCATCGAACGTGATGGAACCGTCCAGGACCTTGCCGGTGCCAGGAAGCAGGCCGATGACTGCGTGCGCCAGCGTGGACTTTCCGGAGCCGGACTCACCGACAATCGCGATCGTCTGCCCCGGATAGATCGTGAGGTTTGCCTTGTCGACTGCCGTGAGAACCTGCTTGCCGGCTGTGAAGCCGACGCTGAGGTTCTCGATCTGGAGCAGGGGCTGGGTGTCGTTCACTTCTTCCTCGCCTTCGGATCGAGGGCTTCACGGACGGCCTCACCCAGCAAGATGAAGCCCAGGACCGTGAAGGCCAGCGCGATTGCCGGCACGAACATGACGTTGAGGTGCTGGCCGGAGCTGACCTGGCTCTGCGCGTCGGACAGGTCGTTGCCCCACGAGACGACACCCTGAGGCAGCCCAAGACCGAGGAACGACAGGGACGTCTCGGCGACGATGAACACGCCGAGCGAGATCGTCGAGGCGACGATGACAGGGGCCAGCGCGTTAGGGACGATGTGACGCCGCAGGTTCTTCATCTTCGACGCACCGATGGCAGTGGCGGCGTCGACGAACTCCAGATTCTTGATCTCCAGCACCGCACCACGCATCTGTCTGGTGATCTGGGGCCACGCGAACAAGGCGAGCGCCAAGACCACCACGATCACCGATCCCCAGAAGCCGCGATTGGGCCAGGTGTTGTTGAGCACCGAGATGACCACGATGCGATGCCAGCAGCAGTGGGATCGAGAAGAAGATGTCGCTGAACCGGGAGATCAGCGTGTCGACGATGCCACCGTAGAACCCGGCGATGGCGCCGGTGATCATACCCAGGATCGCCGTGAAGATCGTCGTGAGCAGTCCGACTGCGACGGACGCACGAGCGCCGTAGACGGTGCGGGCCCACACATCCTGGCCCTGCTGGGTGAAGCCGAACGGGTGCCCGTCGCGTGCCGGCGCGAAGTTGTTCTCGAGGTCGGCCGGACTTGGGGTTGACGTCGGTGAACAGCGTCGGGAAGAAGATCATCAGGCCGATGATCGCCAGGATCAGGACAGCCAGCCAGAACAGCACTGACGTCCGGAGGCGCTTCCACGCCTCCTTCCACTGGTTCTCCGGCACGGCGTCGACATTGACAGCGTCGATCGCGCGCAGCGGGGTCTCATCGATGGGAGCGACGAACCGCTCCTGCCCCGGACGTGTCTCAGACATAGCGGATCCTCGGGTCGAGAACGGCATAGAGCAAGTCGACCAGCAAGCTCATCAGCACGTAGACGATGACCATGAAGGTCACGATCGCCACGACGGTGGAGGTCTCGCCCTTCTGGATCGCGGTGTAGGCGGCGTTGCCGATGCCGGGAATGTTGAAGATGGTCTCGGTGATGATGGCCCCGGCCATGAGGGAGCCGAGGTTGATGCCGATGTAGGTGACAACGGGCACGAGCGAGTTGCGCAACACGTGCTTGCGAGCACGACCTGCCGTCCGGTCAAGCCCTTGGCTCGGGCGGTTCGGACGTGGTCGGCGCTGAGGTTCTCGGCGACCGAGGTGCGCGTGAGGCGGATCGTGTAGGCGAAATTGGCGATCGCCAGCACGATCGCCGGCAAGATCAATCGGGGAATCGTCCAGTCCGCTCCCACGGTGGGCTCGGTCCAGTGCGAGCTTCACCCCGAACACCAGCTGCATCACGAAGCCGACCACGAAGATCGGGACGAGACAGCAGTGCGAGCGACGACCACGAGCATCGAGGAGTCGAAGAAGCCGTTGCGGCTTGAGCCCGGCAATCGTGCCGAGGCCGATGCCGAGGACCGCGTCGAACGCCAGCGCCATGACGGCGAGCGACGACGGTGACCGGGAAGGTCTGCTTGATCAGGTCGAAGACGGGCTGACCGGCGAAGGTCTCGCCGAAGTCGAGCGTCACAGAGTTCTTGACGAACAGGATGTACTGCACGTACCACGGGTCGTCGAGGTGGTACTGCGCCGCGAGCGCGTCGCGGACTTCTTGCGAGACCGGCTTGTTGCCGGCCAGGTTCAGGATCGGGTCGCCCGGGCGGAGCTGAAGCAGGAGGAACAGGATCAACGTGGCGCCGAGGAATACCGGGATGGTTTGCAACAACCGCTTGGCGACATACCACCACATGGTTGGCCTCCTTGAGTCCGTGAGAAGGGCGGATCACGGCTGGGCGCCACGGTACTCCCGTGTCCCACACCGCGCAGGTCTTGGACCCGACGGGACGGGGGCAGCCGTCGTGGCTGCCCCCGTCCGCGCTCGGGACCTGGCTACTACTTGGTGAGCTTGTAGTAGTCCGGCTTCTGCTTCCAGTTGAACTCGAAGCCCTTGAGATCCTTCGACGTCACCGCGGTGGCGTTCTGGTACCACAGCGGGATCGCCGGCAGATCCTTCAGCAGGATGGTCTGCGCCTCACCGATCAGCTTGTAGCGGTCGTCGCCAGTGGCGGCGGACGCCTCCGAGATCAGCTTGTCGAACTCCTTGTTGCTGTAGTCACCGTCGTTCGATCCGGCGCCAGTGGCGTAGATCGGTCCGAGGTAGTTGAGCATCGACGGGTAGTCGGCCTGCCAACCCGTACGGAACGGCGGTCTTGATCGTGCGCTCGGTGACCTCCTTGCGCAGCTCGTCGAACGTCGGCGTAGACCTTCGGCTCGGCGTCGATCCCCAGCGTGTTCTTGATCTGGTTGGCCATCGCCTCGGTGAACTCCTTGTTGCCAGCGCCGTCGTTGTTGTAGGCGAGCTCGAACTTGCCGCTACCACTTGCTCGATCTTGTCAGCCTCGGCCCACTTGGCCTTGGCTTCCTCGGCGTTGAACTTCAGCACCTCGTTGCCCTCGACCTTGTCGGTCCAGCCGTCGAGCACCGGCGACGTGAAGTCGCTGGCAGGCGTACGAGCGTTGTTGAAGATCTTCTCGGTGATCTCGGGCGGTTGATCGCCATCGAGATCGCCGCGCGACGCAGCTCGCCTTCCTCGCCGTCGAAGTGCGCGAGGCGCTCCGGGATCGTGAAGGACGAGAAGCTCGAGCCGGGCTCGTTGTAGGCCGTGACGTAGCCGTCCTTCTCGAACGTCGGCAGCGCGCTCGGCGGCACCTGGTCGAGCACGTCGAGGTTGCTTCGACTGCGACGTCGGTGTAAGCCGCGTCCGTGCCACCACCGGCGTAGAACTTGAAGATCAGTCCGCCGTTCTTCGGCTTGTGGATCCCCTGGTAGTCCGGGTTCGGCTCGAGCGCGATCTGCTTGTTGCGCTCCCAGCCCGACTTGCGTCAGCTTGTAGGGGCCGTTGCCGATCGGGCGCTCGCCGTAAGCCTTGGTGATCTTGCCGTCGGAGTCGTAAGCCGCATCGGGGACCGGGAAGTAGGCCGAGTAGCCGAGGCGGAGCGGGAAGTCCGACTCCGGGCCTTCAGCGTGATGGTGAACGACTTGTCGTCGATGACCTTGAGGCCCTAGACCGTCTTGGCACCCTTGACCGTGTTGCCGATGTCGTCGGTGCCCTTGATCGGGTAGAAGAAGTAGTTGTTGAGCTGCTTGTTGGCCGGGTTGGCGCCGTAGTTCCACGCCTTGACGAACGAATCAGCCGTGACAGCCGATCCATCGGTGAACTTCTGGCCGTCCTTGATCTTGACGGTCCAGACCTTGCTGTCCTCGTTGGGCTCGATCGACTCGGCGACCTCGTTGGTCACGGAACCGTCGGTGTTGTAGGCCACCAGACCGGAGAAGAGGTTGTCGAGCGGATCTCCGCCGCCGACCTCGTTGGTGGCGGTCGGGATCAGCGGGTTCTGGGGGTTGGTGCCGTAGACGGTGATGACGGAGTCGCTTCCGCTTCCGCCCTTGTCGTCGCTGCCGCCACCGCAGGCTGCCAAGGTAAGGCTGCCGGCCGCGATCAACGCCACACCCGCAAGGCGGGTACGCCGAGAGAGTCGCATGGATTCCTCCTGTGATTGTCTGGTGCACGCTGGCGCGCGCCCCCTATGACTATCACCACAGCACGCTCACGGGACAGCGTTGGAGGGCTGCTTAATCAAAGTGTTACCAAAAGGTACGGGCCTGTCCCGCAGGGCGAAGTCAATAGTTCGCCGGGGTGATCCGGCGTGGCTCCCGCGAGTCACTCCACGCGGCACCCACGCGATGACCCGACAAACCACGACGACCGGCCCGCAAGGCGCGAGCCGGTCGTCGTGAGGAGCTGTTGGTCAGCCCTTGCGCTTCTTGATCTCGTCGGTCGCCTGGGGCAGTACGGCCTTGAGGTCGCCGACGACGCCGAAGTCGACGAGCTCGAAGATCGGAGCCTCGTCGTCCTTGTTGACCGCGATGATCGTCTTGGACGTCTGCATGCCGGCGCGGTGCTGGATCGCACCGGAGATGCCGTTGGCGACGTAGAGCTGCGGCGACACGGTCTTGCCGGTCTGACCCACCTGGAACGAGTGCGGGTACCAGCCGGAGTCGACCGCCGCGCGGGACGCGCCGACGGCAGCGCCGAGGCTGTCGGCGAACGCCTCGACCTCGGAGAAGTCGCCACCGGTGCCACGTCCACCCGACACCACGATCGCGGCCTCGGTCAGCTCGGGGCGACCCGAGGCTGCCTTGGGCGCCGAAGAGGTGATCTTGGCGGTCTTGGCGGCATCGGAGATCTCAGCCGTGACGGCCTCGACTGCACCGGCGGCCGGTGCGGCCTCCGGGGCGGTCGAGTTGGGCTTGACCGTGATGACCGGCGCGCCCTTGGTGACGTTGGCCTTGACCGTGAAGTTGCCGGCGAAGACCGACTGGGTCGTGGTGATGCGTGCCGCCGTCGGCCTGCACGTCGACCGCGTCGCTGATCCAGCCGGACTCGGTCTTGAGTGCCACCCGGGCACTGATCTCCTTGCCCTCGGTGCTGGCACCGACGAGCACCGCGGCCGGGGACTTGTCGGCGACGAGCTGCGCGAGCGCCTCAGCCTTGGGACCGACCAGGAACTCCTCGAACGCCGGGTCGTCGTACGTGTAGATCTTCTCGGCGCCGAACTCCTTGAGCGTGTCGGTGTCGGCGTTGCCGAACACCACTGCGGAGGGCTCACCGATGCGGCGGGCGATCGTGAGCAGCTCGAGCGAAGGCTTGGTGACCTTGCCGTCGGGCGCATCGATCAGAACGAGTACTTCAGTCATGTGTCAGTGCCCTTCTCAGACGAACTTCTTGGCGGCGAGGAACTCGACGAGCTTGGCGCCGCCGTCTCCCTCGTCCGTGACGATCTCACCGGCAGTGCGCGGCGGGCGGGGCTCGAACGACTCGACCTTGGTCCAGGCGTTGTCGAGGCCCACCGAGCCGGCATCGATGCCGAGGTCAGCGAGCGTCCACTCCTGGACGTCCTTCTTCTTGGCCGCCATGATGCCCTTGAACGACGGGTAGCGCGCCTCACCGGACTGGTCGGTCACGCTGACGACGACCTTGCCGGAAGCTTCGATCTCCTGCGTGGCGACGTCGCCGTCGCGGCGGATCTTGACCGTGTCACCGTCAACGCTGACCTCCGAGGCATACGTGACGGCCGGGAGGCCCAGGCGCTCGGCGACGAGGGTCGGGACGACACCCAGTCCGCCATCGGTCGAAGCCATGCCGAAGAACACCAGGTCGTAGTCGAGCTTCTTGATGGCCTCGGCCAGCACCAGCGACGTCGCGAACGCATCAGACCCGTGGATCGCGTCATCCTGCACGTGCACGCCGGCGTCGGCGCCCATCTGCAGGGCCTTGCGTACGGCGTCGGATGCCTGCTCGGGGCCCACGGTCAGGACCGTGACCTCACCCTCGCCGGCCTCAACAACCTGCAACGCCTGCTCAACCGCGTACTCATCGAGCTCGGACAGCAGACCATCGACACCAACACGGTCGACGGTGTTATCGGCGCTGAAGGTCCGGTCAGCCGTGGCATCCGGTACGTACTTCACAGCGACAACGATTTTGGTCACGAGGACCCTCCTGTGAATCTGGGGCGCGACGACCGAACAGCCGTCACGGCAGTCTCTGGACTGTGCGAGAGCCACCATCCCACGCCATTTGGCGCCGAAATAAGGCGGCCCTTCGTCATCTGAATGTTACCTAGAGGTAGCAATGGGGGCGACACGTCACGGGCATGGGTTAGGTCACACCCGGAACGCTCAGTCGTCGTCGGCGCGCGAACGCAGATAGGACTGCGCGAACATCCCGACGAGCACGTAGATCATCGAGCCACCGCCCCAGGACACGACGGCTTCCTTCATCTCTGCGTTGGTGCCGGAGAACGAGAAGACGTTACGCAGTGGGCCGACCAGCACGTCGCAGACCGACGAGAGCGTGTCGTACGCCCCGTTGCTGTTGGTCGTGCCGAGTGCCGCCATGAAGGCGCCGACCGCCAGGATGAGTGAGCACGTCAGTCCGACGATGCCGATCGTCACGGCCAGCACGGCGAGCGCATTTCGGCTTCTGGGGGTGGCACCCGGATCCCCCGCGGCGGCCTTCTGGCGCCGGCGGTCGAGGAACGAGACCTTGGGCTCGCGCGGAGGCTCGACGATGCGGTCCGCCTTCTTCTCGGCCTTGTGCTCGGCCTTGGCGCTGCGGGCAGCGGCCTTGGCCTCCTCGCGCTCGAGCCGCGCGGCTGCCTTGGCCTCGTCGCGGTCACGGCGTGCGGCCGCCTTGGCTTCCTCACGATCGCGACGTCCGGCCTTGGCGTCCTCGCGCTCACGGCGCAGGGCTTCTCGTGCCGTGCCGTTTGCTTCTCGTGCTGCGACCTGGGTTTCGTCCGCTGCTGAGTCGGCGTCGGCCGCATCGGCTTCGGTGTCTGTCTCGGCTTCGTCGTCGGCCTGGGCTTCGTCGTCGGCCTGAGCTTCGTCGTCTTCCTGGGCCTGATCGTCGGCCTGACTCTCGACGGCCGAGACCTCCTTAGACGACTCGACCTCCTGGTCCTTCGTCTCGTCGGACTCTTCGCTGGCCCTCGCGCACGGCTTCCGCAGCCCCAGCGGCCTGCACAGCCTCGGACCGAAGCTGGCGTTTGGCCTGCTTCGCCTCGTCGCGCTCACGTCGCGCGGCTTCCTTGGCCTCTTCGCGGGCCTGCCGTGCGGCCTGCTTGCCTTCGTCACGCTCACGGCGAGCTGCCTGCTTGTCGTCAGCCCATGCCTGCCGAGCAGCCTGCCTGGCCTCCTTGTGCTCGCGCCGCGCAGCGCGCTTGGCCTCCTTGGCGTCCACCTCGGGCTGCTTCGCCGTGGGGAGCTGCTGCTGTTCAGCCTCGACCGGAACGTCGGTCTCCGCGTCGGGTGTGTCCTCGACCTGCGCGGTCTCGGCTGGCGCCTCGGTGTCCGGTGCGGCTCCGGTCTCAGGCTGCGCCTCGGCTGTCGGTTCGACCACGGCCTCGACGGAATCCATGCCGGTGACCTGCAGCGCTGCTGCAGTCGATGTCAGCTCCGGCGCCTCCATCTCGGCCGTACGCGTGTCGACCCGCGCGGCGGCCTTGGCCGCAGCTGCATCGGCGCGAGCCTGGATCTTGGCGGCGGCCGCCTTCTCCTTGTCCTCGTTGCGCTGCTGGCGGGCCGCGTGCTTGGCGTCGATGCGCGCTTGCTTGGCCTGCTTGCGCTCGAGCTTGGCATCGATGCGGGCCTGACGTGAGGCGGACTTGGCTTCGTCGCGTTCGCGACGCGCCGCGATCTTGGCCTCGGCGGCTTCCGCCTGAGCCTTGTCGCGCTCGAGCTGCGCCTTCTCGTCTGCTTCGCGTTGTTCGCGCTCGGCAGCGAGCCTCAAGCGTTCGGCCTCGAGCCGCTGGGTCAGCCCAACCGTGTCCGCAGCGGGAGCCACCGGCTGGGGCTCGGGCTCGATGGTCGGCTTGGTCGGGGTGCTTTTTGCCTCGTCATCGGGAGTCTCGTCGGCAGCGTTGCTCTCTGCGACGACGCCAGACTGCGGCTTCCTGCTCACGCGCCGCCGCCTGGTCAGCAGCCTCCTGCTCACGCGCCGCCGCCTGGTCAGCAGCCTCCTGCTCACGTGCCGCCGCCTGGTCAGCAGCCTCCTGCTCACGCGCTGCCGCCGCCTGCTGCTTGGCCTGGTCCTTCTCGTCGCGGGCCTGCTGCTTCGCAAGCTCTCGATCCTCGCGAGCCTGCCGCTTGGCGTCCTCACGCTGTTGGCGCTCCTGCTGCTTGGCGTCGAGCTTGGCCTGAGCGGCCTCGTCGCGTTCACGACGGGCAGCGGCCTTGGCTTCCTGGCGTTCCTGACGACGGGCAGCCTTGAGCTCACGGCGACTGGGCTCCGGCTCAGCCGCGGGGGCTTCGGGAGCCGGGGCGTCAGCGATCTCCTCGACGACGCCCTCGACCGGCTGGGCGTCTTGGCTGGCCGAAGCCTCGGGCGTACCGAATGCGACAGTCTCCGGTTCGTCGTCGCTCTCGAGATCGGCGACGATCGAACCTGCGGTCAGGAACTCACTTGCGGCGGACGACCCTTTTTTTGATCTTGGGGGCGACCTGCCCGGAGTCGTCATTCACCTCCTCGGGCGAATGCTCATCGACGTCTGCGTCGTCAGGAGCCTCGTCGAGGTATTCGTCGATCAGTGGCTCAGGCGTCGTCAGCGGTGTTGAGGCTGACGAGTGGTTGGCCATGACGATGTGTTCCTGCGCAACTCGCTCGGCCTCGGCCTCGGCTGCGGCGACCCACTCGAGCGCCGTGCGCTCGGCCTCCTGCAGCTTCTCCTCGGCAGCGGAGCGAGCCGCGGCGACGGCTTGGCTGAGCCGTTCCTGCGCATCGCGCTTGGACTGGACCGTGACCCGCTCGGCCTCGGCCTGCGCAGCCGCGACACGTTCGCGAGCGTCCTGCTCGGACTTCTCGGCGAGGCGGCGCGCCTCCGCTTGAGCCTGGGCGATGCGCTCGGCGGCGTCCTTCTCGGCCTGGGCAATCTTGCGCTCGGCATCGAGCCGAGCCGCCTCGACATCCTCGGCGAGCTTGCGCTCGGCCTTCTCGCGCGCTTCACCGGCGAGCCGTGCGGCTTCGTTGGCCTCGGCCGCAACCCGCTCGGCCTCGGCCTGGGCGGCACGGATCTTCTCGGCCGCCATGCGCTCGGCCTCGACCAGCTTGGCCGCGGCCTCGGCGCGTTCTGCCTCGGCCTCCTTGGCAAGCTTGTCGGCCTCTTCGTTGGCGCGCTCGACGAGGGCCTTGGCTTCGTCGCGCTCACGAGCGAGCTCCGCGGCCGCCTCAGCGTGGCGCTGTGCGGCCTCGGCGGCGAGGCGATCAGCCTGCACCTTGGCGGCGACGAGCTTCTCCTCGGCGGCGCGTTCGGCATCCGACACGCGAACGGCGATCGCGACCCGCTCGGCAGCGGTCTCCTGGGCGAACTTCTCCGCCTCGGCCTTGGCTGCGGCGACGTGGGAGCCTGCGGACTCCTCGGCCTCGCGGACCGTGCGCTCGGCCTCGGCCTTGACCTCGGCGAGGCGGGCGTCGGCCTCCTCGCGCTCCTTGGCGAGCTGGGCGAGGGCGGCCTCGCGGTCGGCGGCGGCCTGCTGCGCGACCTTCTCCGCCTCGGCCTGGGCTGCGGCGACATGGCTGGCGGACGTACGGTCTGCCTCAGCGACGATGCGCTCGGCCTCGCCCTTGACCTCGACGAGGCGGGCGTCGGCAGCTTCGCGCTCCTTGGCGAGCTGCGTCAGAGCGGCTTCACGGTCGGCGGCAGCCTGAGCGGCGACCTTCTCGGCCTCGGCACGCGCGGCCTCGATGCGACGCTGGGCGTCCTGCTCGGCGGCTTGAAGTCGACGGGTCGCAGCCTCTTCGGCCGCCTTCTCGGACTCGGCGAGGCGGCGCTCGGCGACCCGCTTGGCCTCGGTCTCTGCCTCGTCGGCAAGGCGGAGTGCTTCGGAGTTGGCCTGCTGGATGCGCTGCTGAGCCTGCCGCTCGGCCTCGGCCTTGGCAGCTGCGACGCGCTCGTCGGCGGCTTTCTGCAGCTCGGCGATCTTGGCCGCGGCGGCCGCACGCTCACGCTCGATCTCGGCGGTGACCCGGTCAGCCTCTTGCTGGGCCGCGCTCACGCGTTCGGCGGCAGCCTGCTCGGCGGCCTTGAGCTTCTGGGCCGCGATCTCACGCTGGGCGGCCTCGTCGGACTGCAGGCGTGCGGAAACCTCTGCGCGTTCGCGAGCGGCCTCCTCCATCAGGCGAGCAGCCTCGGCACGGGCAGCGGCGACGCGCTGCTGTGCGGCGGCGCTCGCCGCGGCAAGCTTTTCGGCGAACGTCGCCGGGACAGCCGCGGCGGGCTCGGCGACGGGCTCGGGGGCCGGCGCCTCTTGACGCACCTCGACCGGGGCAGGTTGCGGCTCCTCGACCGGCGCTGCTTCAGCCGCGGGCGCCTCGTTCTCGATCGTCTCGACGACACGCTCCTCGACAACCTGCGGCTGGGCCTCGGCGGCCTCGGGCTGGGGAGCAGACGGCGCTTCATCGCCCGAGAGCTCTCCCGCGGTCTGCGCTCCGCTCAGACGGGAGAACGGTGAACCGTGCGGCGTCTCATCGATGACGGGCCGCTCGGTAGTCGTCTCGGCGGGCTCGTCGGCACGTACCTGTTGGGGCTGCTCGGCAGGCTGCTCCTCCTGGGCGTCCCGGAATGCCTCGAACGTCTGCGTGCGGTCGGACTCGCCCTCGGCGCGGTCAGGCGGAGTCGACACGGCTTCGCGGGCAGCGCTGAGCTTCTCGGCGAGAGTCCTCTCCTGCGGAGCTTCCTCAGCAGGCGAGTCGTCCTCGTGGCGTACGGAGTGGCGCTTGGACGCGAGAAGCGACTTGGCGGCGGCGCGCTCGGCCTTGCGCTGCTCGGCGGCAGCGTGACGCGCGGCCCGCGCGGCAGCCCTGCGAGCACGAGGGCTGTCGTCGCCGTCATCAGACGAGTCGTCGTCGATGCTCGCCGCGGCTTGCGACAGAGCATCAGACGTGGGGCGCGGAGCGGATTCGGCCTTGCTCGCACCGGAGTCACGGCGTGGCGTGGGAGCACTGTCCGCTTCATCGCTCGCGAGCATGTCTGCCGCGACCTGCAACGGGTCGGCGCGCCGACGCTCGACCGGCTGGTTGGACTCTGAGTCGGTCATGACTCCCTTTCATCTACACCGCTGGTGGTACTTCGGTGCTCAGTATGCCCCATCCGTACCGTGTGTCACATTGGTTAAGGCGACCCGGCGAATCGCGCCGGACGCGCCGGATCGCGGCTCGATCGAGTCTTGGCTGGATCAACGATCATCAGTGCCCGAAAGTCATGTTCGCGGATGAGCTGCTGTGGATAGGTGTCACGCCGGTTCGAGCCACACGACGCCAGCCGGCGGAAGCTGGAGGAGCGCGGAAGCGGGTTGGCCATGCCATGGCACGGCCTCGGCTTCGACCGCACCGAGGTTGCCGACCCCGGAGCCACCGTAGATCTCACTGTCGGTGTTGATGACCTCGCGCCATGTACCGGTCGACGGCAGCCCGACGCGGTAGTCGTGATGCGGTCCCCCGGAGAAGTTGGCGAGACACGCAAGCGTCGAGCCGTCCGAACCGATCCGCAGGAAGCAGACGACATTGCCGGCAGCATCGCTGGCGTCGATCCACTGGAAGCCCTCGGGTCGGCTGTCGGCGGAGTAGAGCGCCGGTGCCGAGCGGTAGTGCGCGTTGAGGTCGCTGACCAGGTGCAGGATGCCGGAGTGCAGCGGCTGGTCGAGCTCGTGCCACTCCAACGAGCGGGACTCCGCCCACTCCCCTTCCTGGCCGAACTCACCGCCCATGAACAGCATCTGCTTGCCGGGGTGCGCCCACATGAAGGCCAGCAACGAACGTACGCCGGCCGCCTTGTTCCAGTCGTCGCCAGGCATGCGCTGCCACAACGAACCCTTGCCGTGGACGACCTCGTCGTGCGACAGCGGCAGGATGAAGTGCTCGGTCCATGCGTAGTCGATCGAGAACGTCATCTCGCCGTGGTGGTACGACCGGTGCACCGGCTCGTGACCGAGGTAGTCGAGCGTGTCGTGCATCCATCCCATGTTCCACTTGAACCCGAATCCGAGCCCGCCGCTGTCGGTCGGGCTGCTGACGCCCGGCCAGGCCGTGGACTCCTCGGCGACCATCACGACGCCGGGATGGTGCTTGTAGACCGTCGCGTTGAGCTCCTGCAGCAGCTGGACGGCTTCGAGGTTCTCGCGGCCACCGTGCTCGTTGGCGACCCACTCGCCGTCCTTGCGGGAGTAGTCGAGATAGAGCATCGAGGCGACGGCGTCCACGCGCAGCCCGTCGAGGTGGAACTCCTCGAGCCAGAACAGGGCATTGGCGACAAGGAAGTTGCGGACCTCGGGGCGGCCGAAGTCGAAGACGTAGGTGCCCCAGTCGGGCTGCTCGCCGCGCCGCGGGTCAGGGTGCTCATAAAGAGGTGTGCCGTCGAAGCGCGCCAGGGCCCATTCGTCGCGGGGGAAGTGCGCCGGCACCCAGTCGACGATGACGCCGAAGCCGCGCTGGTGCAGCTCATCGACGAACCACCTGAAGTCATCGGGCGAGCCGAAGCGCGAGGTCGGAGCGTAGTAGGAGGTGACCTGATAGCCCCACGAGCCGCCGAACGGGTGCTCGGCGACCGGCATGAGCTCGACGTGAGTGAATCCGGTCTCGGTGAGGTAGTCGGCCAGCTCGTCGGCGAGCTCGCGATAGTCGAGTCCGGGCCGCCACGAGCCCAGGTGCACCTCGTAGATGCTCATCGGCGCCTCGAGCCACGTCGTGGAGTTGCGCTTGGCGACCCACGCATCGTCGGTCCAGGTGTGCTGAGGCGTCGTGACGACCGACGCCGTGGCAGGCGGCACCTCGGCACGGAACGCCATGGGGTCGGCCTTCTCGTGCCACTGCCCATCGGGGCCGAGGACGCGGAACTTGTAGTGCGTACCGATGCCGATGCCCGGGACGAACAGGTCCCACACGCCGGCATCGCCGAGCGACCGCATGGGATGACTGCCGCTGTCCCAGAAGTTGAAGTCGCCCGCAACCTGCACGGCCTGCGCGTTGGGCGCCCAGACCGCGAACGACGTACCCTCGACGGGCCCGTCGGGGCCTTCGTACGTACGCACGTGGGCGCCGAGCACCTCCCAGAGCCGTTCATGCCGGCCCTCGCTGATGAGGTGCAGGTCGAGCTCGCCCACCGCTGCAGGCCAGGAGTAAGTCTGTGCGTCGTTCATGGTCACTCCCCTTCGGTCATGATGCGCTCGATCGACGCCAATGGCACGGTGAGCCAGTCGGGCCGGTTCGCGTGCTCATAGGAGACCTCGTAGACCGCCTTGTCGAGCTCGAGGGCCCGCAGGAGGTCGACGCTGTCACGCGGATCGTTCTCGGCAACGTGGGCGTAGCCGTCGCAGAACGCCGTGCGGTTGCGACGGGCCCACTGCATCGCGCGTGCCGTCCGCTCGGGATCGTCGGGGTGGCCGACCAGCAGCTGCTGCGCTGCGTAGTCGAACGACCGCAACATCCCGGCGACGTCGCGCAGCGGTGACCGCAGCGCCGAACGCTCGGCGAGGGTCGCAGCGGGCTCGCCCTCGAAGTCGAGCAGCAGCCAGCCGTTGATCGTGCGCAGCACCTGCCCGAGGTGCAGGTCGCCGTGGACGTACTGCATCGACACGGGCTCTCGAATGTCGGTGAGCTTGGCGAACGCCGCGCGGAGAGCCGGTCCGTGGTCGGCGAGACTCGGCAGCTCGGTGGTCACCCGGTCGAGGCGCTCGACCATCGCCGCGACGGTGCGCTCGAGCTCGGCCGCATCAGCCTGCTCGGTGCCGAGCGCTGTCGCGAGATCGGCGTGGACCGTGGCTACGGCCTTGCCGAGCCGGTATGCCTCGCCGGCGAAGTCGCCGCCGAGCTCTTCGGGAGGCAGACCCGCGGGATCGGCCATGAAGTCGCGCACGCTGGTCGTCGCCATGACCCAGCCGTCGGCGGCATCGGGCATGAACCGCTGGAGCATCCCGATCGTCAGCTCCTCGCCCCCGAGCTCGCCGGAGATCGAGCCGAGCGGATCGGCGATGTGCATGCAGCCGACGTCGCGCAGGGCGCGGTGCAGCATGAGGTCCTTGTTGAGTCCCGGAGTGAGCTTGCGGAACAGCTTGAGGATGTACTGGTTACCGTAGACCAACGACGTGTTGCTCTGCTCAGAGGTGATGGGGTGCGCGCGCAGGCCAGCGGTGAGCTCGACGTCAGGCTCGCGCTCGAAGCGCAGCTCGTCGACCGGTTGACCCGCGATGATCAGGTCGAGCAGGCAGGCCGTGAGATCGGCATCGCCGCTCGCTTCGTAGCAGGTCAGGCCGTTCTCGAGGCCGATCGACGCCGAGGCTGCCACGTCGGGAACCTGGCTCTGACGGCTGCCGATCAGCAGCTGGTAGGGCTCGCTGCGGTCGCCCTGCTCGACCTCGACCACGAGGTGGATCAGCAGCGGATCGCCGTCGAGCAGTGTCGTCCACGACAGCGGACGTACGGCGGTGATCTCGCGATCCTTGCCACCGAACCAGCGCTGCGTCGGCAGCCATGCCGGCAGCGCAGCCGCCAGGTGCTCGACCATCTCGTCGCGGGACGCCACGGCCTCGGTGCTCTCAACAGGCCCACTCATGCCGTCACCTCCCAAAGAAGCCCACGATACGGAGGCGACGGCATGATCCCTGTCTCATGATTCGTTCGCTGGCGCTCACTCATGCCTGGCTCCTCCTCTCGCCCTCGTCGCCGAGCTCGGACAGCTGGAACCAGTAGAAACCGTGCCCCGGCAGGGTCAGCAGATAGGGCAGCTCCCCGATGCGCGGGAACCGCACGCTGCCGGTCAGCTCCACCGGCGTGTAGGTCAGGTGCTCCGACAGGTCGAGCTCGACCGGCTGGGGGAACCTCGACAGGTTGTTGACGCACAGCACGACGTCCTGCTCGCCGTCCGGCCGCTCCCACACCCGCTTGTATGCCAGCACGCTGGGATTGGAGCCGCCGAGGTCGACGAACTCCCCCTCGGCGAACGCGTTGTGCTGCTTGCGGACCTCGATCATCCGACGCGTCCAGTTGAGCAACGACATCGCGTTGCTCTGCTGCGCCTCGACGTTGATCGCCTCGTAGCCGTAGGTCGGGTCCATGATCGGCGGCAGGTAGATGCGGCCGGGGTCGGACCGCGAGAAGCCGGCGTTGCGGTCGGGCGACCACTGCATCGGCGTACGTACGGCGTCGCGGTCACCGAGCCAGATGTTGTCGCCCATGCCGATCTCGTCGCCGTAGTAGAGGACCGGCGATCCAGGCAGGCTCAGCAGCATCGCGGTGAACAGCTCGAGCTGGTTGCGGTCGTTGTCGAGCAGGGGCGCGAGCCGCCGGCGGATGCCGATGTTGGCCTTCATGCGCGGGTCGCTCGCGTACTCCTGATACATGTAGTCGCGCTCGTCGTCGGTCACCATCTCGAGCGTCAGCTCGTCGTGGTTGCGCAGGAAGATGCCCCATTGCGTGCCCGTCGGGATCTCCGGGGTCTGCGCGAGGATCTCCGAGATCGGGAAGCGGGACTCCCGGCGTACGGCCATGAAGATGCGCGGCATCAGCGGGAAGTGGAACGCCATGTGGCACTCGTCGCCGCCGACCTTGGGATCGCCGAAGTAGGCGACGACGTCGGCCGGCCACTGGTTGGCCTCGGCGAGCAGGATGCGGCCGGGATACTCGCGATCGACCGTCTCGCGGCACTTGCGGAGATATTCGTGCGTACGCGGGAGGTTCTCGCAGTTGGTGCCCTCCTCCTCGAACAGGTAGGGCACGGCGTCGAGCCGGAAGCCGTCGATGCCGAGATCGAGCCAGAAGCGCAGGACGTCGAGCATCGCCTCCTGGACCTCTTCGTTCTCGAAGTTGAGGTCGGGCTGGTGGCTGAAGAAGCGGTGCCAGAAGAACTGCCCGCGCACGGGGTCATAGGTCCAGTTGGACGACTCGGTGTCGACGAAGATGATGCGGGCGTCGGCGTAGCGCTGGTCGTCGTCGCTCCACACGTAGTAGTCGCCGTAGGGGCCCTCGGGATCGTTGCGCGACTGCTGGAACCACGGGTGCGCGTCGGAGGTGTGGTTGAGGACGAGGTCGGTGATGACGCGGATGTCGCGCTTGTGGGCTTCCTCGAGGAGATAGACGAAGTCGTCGACCGTGCCGAACTCCGGCAGCACCGCACGGAAGTCGCTGATGTCGTAGCCGCCGTCGCGCAGCGGTGACGCGTAGAACGGCGGGAGCCACAGGCAGTCGACGCCGAGCCACTGGAGGTAGTCGAGCTTGTCGGCGAGCCCGCGCAGGTCGCCGGTGCCGTCGCCGTTGGAGTCGGAGAACGCCCGCACGAGGACCTCGTAGAACACCGCCCGCTTGAACCACTCGGGGTCGCTCGTGGCCTGCTCGGCGTGGCCGAAGTCGTCGGCCTGCGGCTCGACGAGCGTGCCGTCCTCGGCGATGGCCTCACCGGTGTGCGGCGTCTCCTCCAGCCCCACCAGGCCAGCGTCCGGCGCGGGGTCTTGCGGCATGTGCGTCACCTCTCGGTCAGGCATTCAGGGTGGTGTCGTCGGCGTCTTCGAACGTGCGTCTGGTCAGGCTCACGATGTGCGCGACGGCCCGCAACGGGTCGAGGCGTACGTAGTTGGACTCGCCCCAGTCGTATGTCTCGCCGGTGACCTCGTCGTGCGCGATCAGGCGGTCGTCGGGGGCGAAGCCGAGCGCCGGAAGGTCGAGCCACATCGTGCCCTCGCGGGACTCGTGCGGATCGAGCGAGACCACGACCAGCACGGTGTCGCCGGTGGCTGGGTCCTGCTTGGAGTAGACCAACAATGCGTCGTGGTCGATGTGGTGGAAGTGCAGGGTGCGCATTTGCTGCAGAGCCGGGTGCGCGCGGCGGATCTCGTTGAGCCGGGTCAGCCATGGCTGCAGCGACCTGCCCTCGGCAAGCGCGGCGTCATAGTCGCGGGGCCGCAGCTCGTACTTCTCGGAGTTGAGGTACTCCTCGCTGCCGGGCTTGACCGCCTCGTGCTCGTAGAGCTCGAAGCCCGAGTAGACACCCCACGTCGGCGCGAGCGTCGCGGCGAGGGCCGCCCGGATCGCGAACATGCTCGGGCCGCCGACCTGCAGGTGCTCGGGGAGGATGTCGGGGGTGTTGACGAACAGGTTGGGGCGGCCGATGTCCCAGTGGTCGCGGTGGCTCTCGCCGAACTCGATGAGCTCGTCCTTGGTCGTCCGCCACGTGAAGTAGGTGTAGCTCTGGGTGAAGCCGGCCCGGGCCAGGCCCCACAGCCGCGCCGGCCGGGTGAACGCCTCGGCGAGGAACAGCACGTCAGGGTGCTCGGCCTTGACCTGCTCGATGAGCCAGGCCCAGAAGTCCGGTGGCTTGGTGTGCGGGTTGTCCACGCGGAAGACCCGGACACCGCGCTCGACCCAGTGCAGCGTGACCCGCAGCATCTCGGCGTAGATCGCGTCGCGGTCGTTGTCGAAGTTGAGCGGGTAGATGTCCTGGTACTTCTTGGGCGGGTTCTCGGCGTACGCGATCGTGCCGTCGGGCAGCGTCGTGAAGAACTCGGGGTGCTTCTTGACCCACGGGTGGTCAGGCGCGACCTGGAGGGCGAGGTCGAGGGCGACCTCCATGCCGAGGTCGTTGGCGCGTTGCACGAACGCCGCGAAGTCCTTGTCCTTGCCGAGCGCGGGGTGGATCGCGTCGTGGCCGCCCTCCTTGGCGCCGATCGCCCATGGGGAACCGACGTCGGTCTTGCCCGGTGTCAGGGAGTTGTTGGGGCCCTTGCGGTTGACCCGGCCGATCGGATGGATCGGTGGCAGGTAGACCACGTCGAAGCCCATGTCGGCGACGCGCTCCAGCTCCTTGGCAGCGGTCGCGAACGTACCGTGGACGGGCTTGCCCTTGCGGTCGACGCCGCCGGTCGAGCGCGGGAAGAACTCGTACCAGGATCCGTATGCTGCGCGCTGACGGTCGACCCAGATCTTGCGGGTCGGGCCCTTGGTGACGACCTGGCGTACGGGGAAGTCATGCATGATCGTGCGGATCTCGGCGGACAGTGTGGGGCCTGTGCGCGCGCCGAGCGGGAGCTTCTTGGCTCGCAGCGCCGTGGCAGCGCCTTCGAGCGCCGGCCGATGTGCCTTGCGCTCCTTGCGGGCGGAAACCTCGTCGAGCAAGCGGGCGGCGACCTCGAGGTCGTTGGCGAGCTCTGCGGCGGTCTGTCCGGCGGCGAGCTTGACCTCGATGGAGTGCAGGATCGTCGCCCACGGGTCGCCCCACGCGTCGACGCGGAACGTCCAGAGTCCAGTGGCGTCGGGGACGATCGTGGCACGGAACAGATCGGTGTCCTTGCCTGCCTCGTGCATGCGAGTCGTGCGGTCACGGCGGTCGCCAGGGCCGCGCCACACGACGGTGGCGGCGACGGCGTCGTGGCCCTCGCGCCACACGGTCGCGGTGACGGGCACGTGCTCGCCGGTGACAGCCTTGGACGGATGGGTGCCGTCTCCGGACAGGGGTCTGACGTCGTCAATCCCGAGTCGGCCTGTCATACAGTGCTCCCCGTACGTCGAGTGCGTCCGTCACTTCGAACCTACTGGGTCGACCTACCCCAGCGCATTCCGACGAAACGACCGTCTCGCCCCTCGGCCGAATCTGGCCGCTCTCAGTCGCCTCGGCGTTCGGCATCGGTGCCGAAGCCTTCGAGCTTCGTGCGCTCCTCGAGCGTCAGCAGCTCCTGGAACAACGTGATGTGCAGACCCGCGGGAGCATCGAGTCGGGAGTTGAGGGACTGCCACGGCGTCTCGGTCGGCGGGGCCACTAACGAGGCTCCGGCGTCGACCAGCTTCTGGGTCCGATGTTCGGCGTCCATCACCTCGAACGCGACGCGGAGCCGTGGCGTTGTCGGGTGGCCGACCTCGACCTCGTCGATCATCTGTCGCTGCGCGGGATTGGCGATCTCGAGCGTCGCGTAGCCGGCATGCAGGATCGTCACCTTGGCGCCCTCCCCTTCGGCCTCGAACGCTTCTTGCTCCTGCAGCCCTAGGACGTCGCGGTAGAACGTCACGGCCTGGTCGTAGTCATCAGCCTCCACCACGAGTCGCAGCTGGACGACGGGACCTGTGCCGGACGTTGTGTTCTCAGTCATGTCCCGACGCTACGGCGTCGCAACACCTCGTACGTTGAGCTTGTCGAAACGTCCTTTCGGCACGCTCAAGGACCGATGACGCTAGTCCGCTCTTGGGGCCTTGAGCAGCAGGAGCGATCGCGCCTGCATCGTCAGGGAGCTGCCGGCCGACAGCGGCTGGGTCGACACCGGCGCGCCGTCGGGCGTCGTCGTGTCGAGGGTCGGCTCGAACGTCTCACCGAACTCCACACCAGGCAGCACGACGTCGATCTCCTCGGCCCCGGCGTGCATCAGCAGCAGCCACGAGTGATCCGTGAGCAGCTCGCCCTCGCGCGTACGGGACTGGCTGTTGGACCCGTCGATCCACATGCCGAGGGTGCGACGGTCGTCGTCCTCCCAGTCCGCCTCTTCGAGCTCGCGCCCGTCGGGACGCAGCCAGATGAGGTCAGGGCGACCCGTCGGCGTGGTGCGGCCGTCGAAGAACTCCGGCTGGCGCAGCGCGGGACTCTTGGCGCGCAGGTGCACGACGCGGCGCGCGAAGGCCAGCATCGAATCGGCTTCGCCGCTCTCGGACCAGTCGACCCACGAGGTCGGATCATCGAGGCAGTACGCGTTGTTGTTGCCGCCCTGGGTGCGCCAGCGCTCGTCACCGGCGACGAACATCGGCGTGCCGGTCGACAGCATCAGGGTGGCGAACAGGTTGCGCGCCTGCTGCTGGCGAAGCGCACGAATCGCCGGGTCGTCGGTCTCACCCTCGGCGCCGTGGTTCCACGAGCGGTTGTCGTTGGTGCCGTCGCGGTTGTCCTCACCGTTGGCCTCGTTGTGCTTGCCGTCGTACGAGACGAGGTCACGCAGCGTAAAGCCGTCGTGCGCGTTGATGAAGTTGATCGACTGCCATGGGCGCCGCAACGTGTGGTCATACAGGTCCGAGGAGCCGGTGAGCCGGTATGCCAGGTCGTCGACTCCCCCGGCGGCGCCGCGCCAGAAGTCGCGGACCGTGTCACGGTAGATGCCGTTCCACTCGGCCCACTGCGCGCCGAAGTCGCCGACCTTGTAGCCCTCGCCCGTGGCGTCCCACGGCTCGGCGATCAGCTTGCAGGTCGACAGGATTGGATCGGTCGTGATGGCGGTGAGTAGCGTCGAGTCGCGGTCGAACTTGCCGCCGTTGGGGCGCCCCAGCGTGCTGGCGAGGTCGAATCGGAAGCCGTCGACACCGAGCTCAGTCGCCCAGTAGCGCAGCGAGTCGGTGACCATACGGACGACCGTCGGCGAGCTGGACTCGAGCGTGTTGCCGCAGCCGGTGATGTCGGCCATGTGGCCGTCCTCGTCGTGCAGGTAGTAGGCCGGCGCCTCGTAGCCGCGGAAGGCCAGCGTCGGCCCGTCGGGTCCGCCCTCGCACGTGTGGTTGTAGACGACGTCGACGATGACCTCGATGTTGGCGGCATGGAGCGCGGCCACCATGGTGCGGAACTCCTCGACCTCACGACCCGGCTCGCTGGCATAGCCGGCGTGCGGGGCGAAGAAGCCAAGCGGTGAGTAGCCCCAGTAGTTGTGGCGCCCGGCGCGTACGAGCGACGGCTCGTCGCTGAACGTCTGCACCGGGAGCAGCTCGACGCTCGTGACACCGAGGCGTACGAGGTGGTCGATCACGGCGGGATGCGCGAGGCCGAGGTAGGTGCCGCGGAGCGGCTCGGGCACGTCGGGGTGCTGCGCCGTGAAGCCCTTGACGTGGAGCTCGTAGATCACGGTCTCCTCGAACGGGATCTCGGGCTTGACGCCGGTCGCCGGTCCGCCCGGGCTCGTCACGACGCTCAGGGGCACCGAGCCCAGGGAGTCGACCTGTGACGGCTCGACCCCCTCGGGGTCGTCGGCGTAGCCGAGCGCCGCCTCCATGTTGGTCATCGTGCCGCTGATGCGTCGCGCGTACGGGTCGATGAGGAGCTTGTTGGGGTTGCAGCGCATGCCGGTCTTGGGCTCGTACGGCCCATGGACCCGGAAGCCGTACTTCTGGCCCGGGGTGACTCCTGGCACCAGGCCGTGCCAGACGCCGAACGTACGCTCCGTCAGCTCGATGCGGCGCTCGTTGAGGTCGTCGTCGATGAGACAGAGCTCGACGCGCTCGGCAACGCTGCTGGCGACCGCGAAACGTACGCCGCCGGCCTCGGGGTGCGCCCCCAAGGGAAACGGGCGTCCCGCGAGTACCTGCGTGTCGGGGGTGGGGTGCGTTGCCATGCGGAGATTCTTTCAGGTGGATGCACGGGCGACGAGTCGAGCGGTCGTGACGATCGGCACGTTCGGGATCGAAAAGATGCCGTGTGCAGGGTTTCGGCTTCTCAAGTCGGGTACCTCGACGGAGATGTCGGCGACGCATGAGGAAGGAACCCCATGACCGCGAGCCTCGGCGCCTCGGTGCTAGTCATCCTGACGTTCTTCGCCGCGCTCGGCGTGATGCTGTCGCTGGCGGTCCACATGGAGTCGACGCTTCAGCGCCCGAGACCTCGGCACGTGCGAGTGCCGAAGGGTCGTCCGCCCGGTGGTTGAGGCCTCGCGGCGGTTGAGGCGCGAAGGCCGCCCGCGGCCATAGCCTCGAAACCACCGCCACCCCTACGATCACTCCATGCTCTCCATGGAATCGGCGCTGACGTTCGCGCTCGCATCATTCCTGCTCATCGTGCTTCCCGGTCCGAGCGTGCTGTTCGTCGTCGGCCGCTCGCTGTCGCTCGGCCGTCGCGGAGGGTTGCTCAGCGTGGCGGGCAACGAGCTCGGCGGGCTGGTGCCGATCGCCGCCGTGGCCCTCGGTATCGGTGCACTCGTTTCGGAGTCGATCATCGCGTTCACGGCAGTCAAGATCGCCGGTGGCGCGTACCTCATGTATCTCGGGCTGCAGGCGATCCGGCATCGTCGGACGCCAGTCGATGAACTGACCGGCGCTCCCACGTCGGGGGCGCGTTTGCTGTGGCACGGTTTCGTCGTCGGCGCAACGAACCCCAAGACGATCGTGTTCTTCGTGGCGGTGCTCCCCCAGTTCGTCAACCATGATCGCGGCGGCATCCCCGGGCAGATCCTGGTCCTCGGGCTGATCTTCACGGTCATCGCGTTCGTCTGCGACTCCGTCTGGGCCGTCGCCGCCGGAACGGCACGCGCCTGGTTCGCCCGGTCTCCACGTCGCATGTCGCAGATGAACGCCACGGGTGGCGGCATGATGATCGGCCTCGGCGGCGGCCTGCTGCTCACCGGCAACAAGAGCTGAAGCGGGGCGGACATGACGTTTGCAGTGCCGCCTTCGGGCACCGTTTGAGTACGACGACGACGCCCGTGCAGCTCTGATCCAGCTACCTCGCGACGTGCTTGGCAGTCCATTCGTGCACGATTGAACTCGTGCATGAATTCAGCCAGATCGACGTGTTCGCGTCCACCATCACCGAGGGCAATCCCCTCGCCGTCGTCCATGACGCCGACGACCTCACGGACGAGCAGATGGCCGCGTTCGCGCGGTGGACCAACCTCGCCGAGACCACGTTCCTGCTGCGACCCACATCCGATGCGGACTACCGCGTACGCGTCTTCAACACGCAGCGCGAGCTCCCGTTCGCCGGTCATCCCACCCTCGGTTCAGCCCGCGCCTGGCTCGAAGCTGGCGGTACGCCTCGCACGCCTGGCGAGATCGTCCAGGAGTGCGGCGCCGGCAACATTCGCATCCGTCAGGACGGCGACCGGCTCGCATTCGCGGCTCCCCCACTCATACGCGATGGTGCCGTCGACGAGGCGGACCTGAAGCAGGTGATCGACGGGCTCGGCGTCGACCCCGCCCGTGTCGTCGATGCCAAGTGGGCGGACAACGGACCCGGCTGGGTCGCCGTGCTGCTCGACAGCGCCCAGACCGTGCTGGATCTCGTGCCTGACCAAGCATTGTTCGGCGAGAACAACCGCGTCGGCGTCGTCGGCCCACATCCCGACGGGTCGGAGACGGCGTTCGAGATCCGCGCCTTCACCTCCAGCCCCGGCGGCGAGGATCCTGTCACCGGAAGCCTCAACGCCTCGATCGCCCAGTGGCTCATCGGCACCGGCCGCGCACCCTCGTCCTACATCGCCGCGCAAGGCACCGTCATCCGCCGCCGAGGCCGCATCCACATCGATCAGGTAGGCGAGGACATCTGGATCGGCGGCGAGACGGTGGTTGGGATCAGCGGTTCGGTGAGGTTGTAGTCCTCACGAGTTGGGATGTCTGACGCCCCACCTGAGTCGCCAACACCCACACCATTCCGCCCAGATCGACGCAGGTGGTTACCGCTGGACAACTCAGCTCAAGCCGTATTGGGCGATCATCGTGCGCTTGGAAGAACTACGGAAAGACCGCGCGAATTCCAGGGCGATCGAAGGTCAGCGCCATGTCGCGCGGTGAGCGATCGCTATTGTTCTTGGCATCGGGATCCGCCCCGGCTTCGAGCAGCAGGCGAATGAGCTCTGGCTCGCCGTGGTAGCCAAATGCAGCGCGCCATAGCGGGGTATTGCCGTAGGAATCACGCGCATCAGTCTCCGCACCCGCAGCCAGCAAGAGCCGCGCGACATCGAGATTTCCCTGGTCGCATGCTGCGTGCAGAGGTGTTCGCAACACCGGGTCTCGAGCGTTCACGTCGGCGCCTTCACGAATTTGACGCTCAACTTCGTCCAGCAAACCCTCTGCGGCCGCTAGGTGAAGATCCATCTCTATTCACTCACTTTCAATTCCTCGTACGTGGCCATAGCCAGTGCTTCGGTGCTGAGGTTGATCCCTGTGCTCTCGGCGTCGTCTTCAAGATGTTGGATGACGTTGATCGCTACGTAGCAAGAGTCCGCCACAAGTAACGCAAGTCGATCGGCTAGTTGTGATGCCCAGGCAGGTTGGTCGAGATCCTGCGACGAGACTGTCTGATCTGTAGACGGGTGAAGACCTCCCGGTGTGGAGTGGAGCTGTTGAGAAACCGCTTCACGACCAGGTGAATCGCCCCGGGTTTCGTGGAGGCTCGGTTACTTGGAACCAGCCCCGGTCGGGACGGGTGTCTGAGGGTAGTGCTCGGGCGTGATGCTGGGCCCAGTGGTTGGCCTCGAACTCGGCGGGCGGGACGAGCCCGATCTCGCCGTGAAGGCGTCGGTGGTTGAACCAGTCGACGTACTCGGCGACGGCGATCTCGACGTCGCTGACGGACTTCCAGCCGCCCTTGGGTCGCATGACCGGGTTGCGGATGCACTCGGCCTTGAACAGCGAGTTCAGCGCCTCGGCCATCGCGTTGTCGTAGGAGTCGCCGCGGCTGCCGACGGACGCGACGGCCTCGGCTTCGGCGAGCCGCTCGGTGTAGCGAATCGCTCGATACTGAACTCCTCGGTCGCTGTGGTGGACCAGGCCGGTGACGTCCTGGCCGGCCCGCTGCCGGGTCCACAGGCCCATGTCGAGGGCGTCGAGCGCCAGGTCGGTGCGCAGGCGAGGTGGACACCTGCCAGCCCACGATCATCCTGCTGAAGACGTCCAGGACGAACGCGACGTAGGTCCAGCCGGCGTGCGTCCGGACGTAGGTCAGGTCGGCCACCCACAGCTGGTTCGGGCCGGTCGCGACGAACTTCCGCTTCACCAGGTCCTCGGGACGCTCGGTCTCAGCGCCGTCGCCGATCGTGGTCTTGCGGGTCTTCTCCCGCGGGATCCCGCGCAGCCCCTCAGCGCGCATCAGCCGCTCGACGGTGCAGCGGGCGACCTTCACGCCCTCGCGGTTGAGCTCGGCGTGGATCTTCCGGGCGCCGTAGACACCGAGGTTCGCCTTGTGGGCGACCTTGATGTCCTCGACCAGCTCGGCGTCGCGGACCGCGCGTGCCGACGGCGGCCTGGTCTTGGCGGCGTAGTAGCTGCTCGGGGCGATCTGCACGCCGGCCTTCTTCAGCACGGCGCAGATCGGCTCGACCCCGACCTCGCGCCCATCGACCACGTCGTGGCGATGGGCGTCGATGTAGGCCACTACCTGCTCGTGGGGCGGTCGAGCTCCGCCGCGAAGAAAGCCGAAGACGTCCTCAGGATGTGGTTGGCCCGCCGCAGCTCGCGGTTCTCCTGCTCGAGCTCGGCGATCCGCTGCGCCTCGCTGGTCGTGGTGCCCGGCCGGACACCGCCGTCGATCTCGGCCTGCCGGACCCAGTTGCGCAACGTCTCGGGATGCATCCCGAGCTGCTCGGCCACGCGCGCGATCGCGCCCTGCTTCGTCTCCGGGTCCTGCCGCAGCTCCACCGCCATCCGGGTGGCCCGCTCACGCAGCTCGTCGCGGATACTTCCTGGGTGCTGCCATGACTCTCATCCTCCATGGATTGAGAGCCTCCATCAGACCCGGGGCGATTCACTCTACGTGGCCGCGTTGGGTGCAACAGCTGGCGCGCTCCTAGTTTTCGTATTGCCAAGCGGTGGCGGTATTTCGTTCGACTTCGGGTCATTCAAAGAAGGCGGCGGGCTGCCCGCCCTGTTTTTCCTGACACGCGAGCGGGCCTTTGGCCTCGTTCTGATGTGGGTATCGAGCCTGTTCGTCGCGGTCGCCATCGCGCAGCCTTCCGAGAAGACGCGGACGCGCGCATAGCCCAGAGTTCGGTCGGCACCGCACGATTGCTCGAACTCCGCGTCAATCCGCCGCGATCTCAACGTGAGGTCGCGTCCGGTGGGTTACTGCCCGTCAACGGTCCTTGCGAAATCCATCTGCCTGGGGACGCCCCATAGTCCGCGGATGAGTGTCCATTGCTGTTCGTAGTCGGGCACAATCCCTTCCCTCATCTTCTCTGCCCACCACGCGTCGCCGGCGCGCAGCAGTGCTGCGGTTGTCCAGACGACCAGGTCCCGTTCGCAGTTCACGGTGATCAGCCCGATCTCGAGGCCGTTGTCGATGACGTCGCCGATCCATCCGATGAATCCCCCCTGCATGCGCAGCAGGAACGCCGGATCGATGAGGGCGAGGTCGTCGGGATGTGAAGCGGCGTGCTCCTCCAAGCGTGTCGTGGCGGCGGCAAGTGCGGCCCAGAATGCATCGGAGCTGGGCACTCGTTCCCAGTCGCCAAGCACGACTCGCAACCGGTCGGCAACCTCGTCGAGGACGACGCCCAGCAGGTCGTCGCGCCCGTCGAAGTAGTTGTAGGCCGAGGACTTGGAGATACCGGCGCCGCGGATGACCTCGACGTAGGTCGCGTGGTCGACGCCGTCCGCGGCGAAGACTGCACGCGCGGCGTCCACAATGCGCCGCTGCTCGTCGGCAGGCAGTCGGGTGAACCGAGGTAGTGGCATGGGCTCGAGCGTACCAACCATGAGTGCAACTATGTGATGTGTACTATGGGTGCACACATAGAGTTCACGGAGGACCTTTGATGAACACCGACCACCAAGCCAGCGAACCGATCATCCGGACCGCGGGCCTACGCAAGAGCTTCGGCGCCGTCGCTGCCCTCGATGGGCTGAACCTCACCGTCGGCCCCGGCGAGGTGCACGGCTTCCTGGGGCCCAACGGCGCCGGCAAGTCGACGACCATCCGCATCCTGCTCGGCCTGATCCGCGCAAGTGGCGGCGAGGCGCAGCTGTTCGGCGGCGACCCGTGGCGCGACACTGTGCGGCTGCACCGGCGCCTTGCCTACGTGCCTGGCGACGTTTCTCTGTGGCCCGGGCTGACGGGGGGCGAGTGCCTCGACATCCTTGCGTCGTCGCACGGCGGCCTGCGCCCGGAGCGCCGCGCCGAGTTGATCGACCGTTTCGAGCTCGACCCGTCCCGCAAGTCTCAGGGCTACTCCAAGGGCAACCGGCAGAAGGTCGCCCTCGTCGCAGCCCTCGCGACCGATGCCGAATTGCTGATCCTGGACGAGCCGACGTCCGGTCTCGATCCGCTGATGGAGCAGATTTTCCAAGACACCATTCGTGAACGCAAGGCCGAAGGGTGCACGGTCCTGCTGTCCAGCCACATCTTGGCGGAGGTTGAGGCGCTCGCCGACCGGGTCAGCATCATCCGGCAGGGCAGCACGGTCATGACCGGCACCCTCGCTGAGCTGCGGCGTCACACCCGCACAAGAGTTCACGCGGTGACACGGTCGGCACCCGAGGGACTTCGCGAGTTTGACGGTGTCGCTGGACTCGCCACCGAGCGCACTGGTTCGCTGTTCGATAGCACATTCGCCGTTGATGTTGAGCACCTCGACGATGCCATCGGGGCACTCCACGCCGCCGGTCTGCATACGCTCACAGCAACTCCGCCCGGGCTGGAAGACCTCTTTCGCCGCGCCTACCAGGACGAGCCACACGACGCCGCCATCACCGCTGGAGCCGTGTCATGACGACTGTCACCGACATAACTGGCGGCGAGATGCTAGCGATCTCATGGCGCAGCAGTCGACGAGCGATCCTCACCTGGGTGCTCGGGCTAGTTGCGGTGTTCGCCGCCACCGCGGCGTCGCTCAACGGTCTGTATGGGACCGCTAACAAGCTGAACACCTACGCCGCAGCGGTCGCCTCCGACTCGTCGCTGTATGCGATCAACGGCCGACCGTATGGGCTGGGCAACCTCGGCGGACCAATCGCCTACGAGTTCGGATTCATCGCGGCGATTGCGGTACCGCTGATGGGGCTCATTCTCATGACGCGCATGACCAGGCTTGAGGAACAGACCGGTCGGATGGAGTTGCTACGAGCCGGAGTGGTCGGGCGTACGGCGGCTCTGAAGTCGGCACTCGTACTGACCTCGGCGGCGTTCGTGATGATGGGCGCAGGCATGGCCATCGTGCTTGCCGCACTAGGGCTCCGCTGGCCAGGGGTGGTGCTCTACCCACTGGCGCTGGTCATCCTCGGCATCGCGTTCGCCGCTGCGGGAGCCTTGTGCGCCCAGCTCGTCGCGTCCCCACGCATGGTCACAGCTCTCGGGCTGGCCGTCCTCGTTGCCGCCTTTGTCATCCGCGGCATTGGCGACGTGCACGAAAACATGCTGGTGTGGCTTTCGCCGCTGGGTTGGGCCGAGCAGACGCGTCCCTTCGGAGACGCCCGTTGGTGGCCGCTGCTGCCGTTGGTGGCCATTGCGATCGCGGCCTCGATCGCCGCTCTGGGCCTGGCTGGGCGACGCGACCTCGGTGAGGGCATGTTTGCCCAGCGCCGTGGCAATTCGACAGCGGGCCGGGTCCTGATAGGCACCTTTGGCTTCGCCGCCCGACGACACCGCACCGCTGTCGTCGGGTGGAGCGTCATTGCTGCCCTCGTCGGAGCCGTTTTCGGGTCCGTTGGCGACGCCTACAACACCCTCACGAAAGACAACGCGACACTGCGGGACGTCCTGGGCGGAGGGGACGCCGCAGCCAATGCCTTCGTATCCTTCGTGGTCATCCTGATCGCCCTCATCTGCATGGGGTTCGCGATCTCCGGGGTCGGGCAGGCAGCCGACGACGAACGAGAAGATCGCCTCGAACCCATGCTCGCTGGCGCTCTGAGCCGGTCACGGTGGTTTGCCGGCCACGCGGTAGCACTGGTCGTTGGAGTGGTCGTCGTCGCGCTCGCCGGTGGTCTCGGTCTGGGGATCAGCAACGCAGTCACGACAAGCGACTTCTCGCAGGTATGGCGCCTGATCGCGTCGATTTTGGCCTACCTTCCGGCAGTCGCTCTACTGATGGGGCTGTCGGCCGCGCTCTATGGCCTCCGCCCGGGCCTGTTGCGGGTCGCCTGGCTGCCCTTTGTGTTCGTGACGGTGGTAGCCGTTCTTGGCGACACCCTGCAACTCCCCGACTGGGTCAAGAACATCTCTCCGATGAGTTGGGTCGGCCGGGTCCCGTTGGAAAACGCCAGCGTCACAGCCGAGGTCGGCGCACTTGTGGCCTCTGTCGCCATGGCCCTCCTCGCCTTGACCGCATTCCGGACTCGCGATATCCCGTTGCACTGATGCCTGTTGACTTAGTCAGTTCTCGACGACACACTTCGCTTTCCCCGGTCGCAGCACGTCTCAATGAGGCCACACGCGCTCGACGCCTCCAGCGACGCTCCTATGCTTCGTCAAGCCGCTGCCGGGCCGTTTTCGAGTAGGCGGTAGAGGTCTCGGGCGACGTAGCGGGCGAGGCAGCGTTTGATCTCTCGGCTGGTCTTGCCTTCGGCGGTGCGGCGGGCGACGTAGTCGCGGGTGGCTTGCTGGTACTGGATCCGGCTCTGGACCACGGTGTGCAGGGCGTTGTTGAGGTTCCGGTCGCCGTAACGGTTGAGCCGATACCGGTTGGTGACTTGGCCGCTGTTGGCTGGGATCGGTGCCACGCCGGCGAGCATCGCGAACGCCGCCTCGGAGTGGATACGGCCGGGGTGGGACCAGGCGCACAACACCGTCGCGGCCACGATCGGTCCGACACCGAACTGCTCGAGCAGGTCAGGACGCCAGCTGCGGATGATGGCCACGATCGCCTTTTGCAGCTCCCGTGCCTCTTTCAGCATCGCGTGCGCGCGACGGGCCAAGGTCCGCAGCGCCACCACGGTGCTGGTCGTCTCGGTGTCCCAGGAGGCGTGCACTCGCAGGTTCGCGGCGGTGTTGAGCATCGCGGCAAGCTTCTGGCCGCGGAACCTGACTCGGACGGGTTCGGGTGCTGCGATGACCAGGCTGAAGACCTGCTGCTGGGCCTCGGTGGAGGCATTGATCGCGGAGCGGCGAGCAGCCAAAAGCACCGACAACGCCTTGGCGATCACCACCGGTGCGGGGAGTTCCCAACCGCGGCCGGGCCATCGCTTCACGCGCAGCACGGATCGCATCGAGCGGATCGGACTTCGCGCCGTTGCGGCGCGCAGCCCGCTTCGGGCGGTCCAGCTCGATCACGATCTCCGAGGCCTCCAGCAAGTATCGGCTCAGACCAGCGCCGTGACCACCGGTCCCCTCGATCGCCCAAGCCCGCAACATCTGGTGGTTGTTGGCGAACTCCACCAGCTCGGCATAGCCCTGAGCTGTTGCCTCGACGGTGATCTCGTCGAGGACACCACCAGTCGCCGCATCGACCACGGCCGCGGAGTGGGTATGGACGTGGGTGTCGACGCCGATGACGACATCGACCACCTCGCGCAGATCGGTCAGACTGTTCATGCGTTCTCTCCTTCGTCGGACGGGACGTGGTTCCGGTCCGGGACGGAGGCTCGGCAGGACTGTGATGAGACACATCCGGCGCCTCTAACGCCAGATGGTCAAGCTCCTGATCAGGCCAGCTCCTCCAACCGGGCCGGGGCCGGTGACCACGAGCGGACAGGTCGCAGCAAGGCACAAAGCCAGTCATTCCGGGGGTCACACCCGTGGTCACCAACCACAGCCCAGCACCATCAGGCTGCGTTGGCGATCCTCACAGTCATTCCGCCGCAATGGACCAGCCGAGAATCAGCTGCCTGCTGAGCTCGTCAGCCCCACGTAAGCAGCACGTGCTCGGGCGACTCTGGGGACCATTCGGGCGTACGGACTTCGAAGGACTCCTCGGCGAAGTTGACGACGACGCGGAGCGAGCCGCGGTGCATGACGAGCCAGGAGTCGTCGTCGGCGACCTCCACGACGAAGCCATCGAGCGACGGGTCAGCCAGCTCAGGGTGTGACCGACGGAGCGCGATCAACGAGCGATACAGGTCGAGCATCTCGGCGTGACCCGGCGAATCAACCTCCGACCAGTCCAACGTCGAGCGCTCGACGGTCGCCGGATCCATCGGGTCGGGCACTTCGGACTCGCCCCACCCGTGCCGGCCGAACTCGCGACGGCGACCGGTGCGTACGGCCTCGGCGAGCTCCGAATCGGGGAACGACGCGAAGAACTGCCACGGCGTGCTGGCCGCCCACTCCTCCCCCATGAACAGCATCGGCGTGTAGGGCCCGAGCAGCACGATCGCCGCACCGCACGCCTGCAGCCCGGGCGAGACGGACGCAGAGATGCGGTCGCCGGTGGCGCGGTTGCCGATCTGGTCGTGGTTCTGTAGGTACGCAAGGAACGACGTGCCAGTGAGGAGAGAAGTGTCGACGGGACGGCCGTGCGTACGTTCGCGGAACGACGACCACGTGCCGGCGTGGAAGTACGCGCCGCGCAACGTCGTGGCCAGAGCACCGGGTGCGGCGAAGTCGGCGTAGTAGCCGTCGGTCTCCCCCGTCAGGCGTACGTGCAGCGCATGGTGCAGGTCGTCGCTCCATTGCGCGTCCATGCCGAGCCCGCCCGACGAGCGCGGCGTGACCATGCGTGGGTCGTTGAGGTCGGACTCCGCGATCAGGGTCAGGGGCCGGCCGAGAGCGTCAGACATGCGGGCGGTCTCCGCCGACAGCTCCTCGAGCAGCGTCAGCGCGCGCCGATCAGCCAGCGCATGCACGGCGTCGAGCCGCAAAGCGTCGACGTGGAAGTGCTCGAACCACGCCATGGCGTTGTCGAGCACATACCGCCGCACCTCGTCGGACTGCGGCCCGTCGAGGTTGAGCCCGGGCCCCCAGTCGTTCTGGCCGGCGAAGTAGGGGCCGAAGCGGTCGAGGTAGGCGCCCGACGGCCCGAGGTGGTTGTAGACGACGTCGAGCACGACGCCGAGCCCACGCGCATGGCACGCGTCGACGAACCGCTTGAACCCGTCCGGTCCCCCGTATGGCTCGTGCACCGCACCCCACAGCACGCCGTCGTAGCCCCAGCCCGCGTCACCGTCGAACGAGTTGACCGGCAGCACCTCCACGAGGTCGATGCCGAGGTCGACGAGGTGGTCGAGCCGCTCGATGGCGGCTTCGAACGTACGACCGGAGGTGAAGGTGCCGATGTGCAGCTCGTAGATCACCGAACCCTCGAGCGCGCGACCCTGCCAGTCGGCGTCGGTCCAGGCGAAGGCGCTGTGGTCGTACGTCCGCGAGGCGTCGTGCACCCCGCCGGGCTGCCAGGTCGAGCGCGGGTCTGGCAGCGGAGTGTCGTCGTCACCGAGCAGGAATGCGTAGTCGGTCCCGGGCTCGGCATCGATGTCAGCGCGCCACCAACCGCCTTCGCCAGGCTGCATCTCGTGGTCGATGCCGCCGACCCGCAGACGTACGCGCTGCAGGTCGGGGCACCAGACCGTGAACGTCACCGTCAGAGCTCAGACGATGCGCGCGTGCGGAGACTTGGTCTGCGCCGGATCCGTCTCGGGCAGATCGCCCAGCGCCTCGTCGACGGCCTTGAGCACGTCGTCGTCGAGCGTGATGCCCGAGGCCTGCGCGTTGGACTCGACCTGCTCGGGCCGCGAGGCACCCACGATCGCTGCGGCGACGTTGTCGTTGGCGAGCACCCACGCGACGGCGAGCTGCGCCATCGTGATGCCGAGGCCGTCGGCGATCGGCTGGAGCTTCTGCACGGCGGTCAGCACCTCGTCGTCGAGGAAGCGCTTGATCATGTCGGCGCCGCCCTTCTCGTCGGTGGCTCGGCTGCCTTCGGGCGGCGCGGCGCCCGGCTGGTACTTGCCGGTGAGCACGCCTTGCGCGATCGGCGACCATACGATCTGCGAGATGCCGAGCTCCTTGCTGGCGGGGATGACCTCATCCTCGATGACGCGCCAGAGCATCGAGTACTGCGGCTGGTTGGAGATCAGCTGGATGCCGAGGTCCTGCGCGAGCGCGTGGCCGGCGCGGATCTGCTCGGCGGTCCACTCGCTGACGCCGATGTAGAGCGCCTTGCCGTGCCGGACCACGTCGGCGAACGCCTGCATGGTCTCCTCGAGCGGCGTCTCGTAGTCATACCGGTGCGCCTGGTAGAGGTCGACGTAGTCGGTGCCGAGCCGCTCGAGCGAGCCGTTGATCGACTCCATGATGTGCTTGCGCGACAGGCCTGTGTCGTTGGGTCCGCCGGGGCCCGTCGGCCAGTAGACCTTGGTGAAGATCTCCAGCGAGGCCCGGCGCTCGCCCTTGAGCGCCTCGCCGAGCACCGACTCGGCCTTGGTGTTGGCGTAGACGTCGGCGGTGTCGAACGTCGTGATGCCCGAGTCGAGCGCCGCCCGTACGCAGGCCAGTGCCGCGTCGTTCTCGACCTGGGAACCGTGCGTGAGCCAGTTTCCGTAGATGATTTCGCTGACCTTGAGGCCGCTGTTGCCGAGGTATCTGAAGTCCATGGATTCGAGCGTAGTGGGGTGGTCCACGACGGCACCTCGACGATGGCTTCGACCAATTTCCACAGTCCGGTTTTGGGTTGATGGACGGTGTCGGTGGTGTGGTCTAGATTGGGATCAGTCGAACATATGTTCTATTGATCGGGGGATCATGGTCGCCGAGCTCGTGCCACCGCCGCCACCGTTGGTGGGGTGCTTGGACGCGCTCGATGAGGTGCTCGACTCGATGGCAGTGGGCGGGTATGCGGATCTGGATCCGGCTCTGCAGCGCCACGCGGTGGAGCGGTTGCGGCGGATCAAGGCACGGGTGACCGGGCAGGAGATGGCCGCCGTGCGGGCGTTGGATGCCGGGTTGGGTGACAAGGCCCGCACCGGTGAGATGCTGGCGCGCGGGTTCGGGCGGGACAAGTACGAAGCCGACCGGACCGTGCGGGTCGCCAAGACGTTGTCGTCGGCGCCCAAGACCGAGGACGCGCTGGCGTCCGGTGAGCTGGCCGAGACCCAGGCCGCGGTGATCGCCGGCGCGATGGCCGGCCTGCCCGACACCGTCACACCCCAGCAGCGCGAGGCGTGTGAGACGACGTTGATCGCCGACGCCAAACGGTTCCCGATCAAGGACCTGCGCCAGACGGGCACTGCGGATCTCTGACGTGTTCAAGGAGCCCGCCGAAGCCGCAGCCGATGAGGACGAAGCTTTGCGGCTGCGGGAACGGCGGGCCTGGGCGCGCACCGAGATGTGGATCGTCAACGATCACGACGGCACCTGGCGGTTCGGTGGACGGCTGCCCGACCTTCAAGCCGAAATGCTCAAGTCATCGTTGGATGCAATCGCCGCACCAAGGCGCCGCCACCTGACCGCCGAGCAGGAACGCGACCAGGATCAGCTGACCTACCCGCAGAGGATGGGACGCGCGTTCGCCGGCCTGATCGAACATCTGCCGACCGACAAGCTTCCGACCGCTGGCGGCACTCCCGCGCTGATCACGGTCAACATCGACCTGGAAGACCTTCAGCGGCAGGTCGGCGCCGCCACCTTGACCACCGGCACCCGGGTGTCTGGCGGCGAGCTGCGCCGCATCGCCTGCAACCAGGGCATCCTGCCCATGGTCTTCAACGGCAAGTCGTTGCCCGTGGACATGGGGCGGGCCAAGAGACTCTTCACACCGGCCCAGCGCATCGCGATCGCCAACCGCGACCGCGGCTGCGTGACACCCGGATGTGAAGCACCACCAGGGTGGTGCGAAGGCCACCACTGGCAACAGGACTGGGCCCACGGCGCCACCACCAACATCAACGACGGCGCCCTGCTCTGCTCCCGGCACCACCACCAAGCCCACGACGACAACTGGCAATTCCGACAAACCCCAGACGGCCATCATCGAGATCAAGAAACCCGGCGGCGTCTGGCAACGCAACCACCGATGGCGACCCTAGGGCGAAGCCAGCCCAGCAGCGACGATGTGGGCTGCAGCATCGAGGTCCGGCAGCGGTCCGTTGAACCGGCGCGCGTTCGCGTCGTGAAGCAGCACGGCGACGTAGGTGTCTGCCGCGCCGTGACGCCGACTCCGATCCAGTGCCTTCGGGCTGGCCGCGTCGAGCACGCGCTCGGTGAGGTCGACCAGCCCGTCGCGCAGCGCCTGGAGGTGCTGGCCCACCTCAGGGTGGGTACCCGCCTCGCGAAACACGATCGTGGTCACCTCTGGCGACTGCGACTGGGTGAGGCTGAAGCTCTGGGCCAGACGCACGAGCGAGCCGTGCATGTCGCCGCGCTTGGCAATGCCGCTCGAAAGACGCTTCGGAGGTGCGGGCAACCGCTCGGTGAGCAGGCAGCGCAGCAGGTCGATCTTGCGCGGGAAGTAGTAGAAGAGGAGACCCTTGGCGACCTTCGCACGTGCCGCGATCCGGGCTGTGGGTGTGGCGTCGAAGCCGTCGCTCGCTATCAGCTGCTCGGCAGCGTCGAGGATCCGGTCGCGAGCGTCCGGTGAACTGTCGTTTGGCTTTCCGGCACGCGGGACTCGCTCGGCGTGATCCGAGCGAGTCCGCGTCATGTCGGATCCCTCCTGTGGACTAGGCGTGCAATCCGCCGCCGTGATGCGACCGTCGCCCCATGGCGAAGTCGACCAAACCGACGGCCAGGGCGATTGCTCCGACGATCCATGCCGTCATGGCCATGTCATCGACCTTGTCGAAGCTCATGACCCATGGCGAGGCGATGAACAACACGCCCATCAGCGCCATCAGGCCTTCTGCGATCTCGCCCGGCCGAGCCAAGGAGTAGAGCGCAATGCACGCCGTCACGACTCCGAGCACGACCATCGTGGCCGTGGCATCATCCGTCGTCGTGGTCCAGATCGGCGAACATGCCGCGTACACACCAGCAGCCAGTGCAACAAAGTCCAGAGGGTGAGCCCATTTCTTCATCACGTCCAACCACCTTCTTTCCACTTTGAGATCCGTCGATTTGAGGCGGATCACTCACCTTGAGTGTGTGCCTGATTGACCGCCCGGTCAATACGTGAACCGCCCCGAATTCAGAGGCGCCAAAGCGCCTCAGAACGTACGATTGAAGGGAAGGGTCTGAGGCAGATGAGCCGCTTCTTCGTGGTTACGGGGCGGCTGGCGATCGTCCTCGGAGTGTTGCTCCTCCTGCACGCCGCAGGCGCCGCCGCCGAGCCTCACGACCGCACCGAGGACGCGCCTCGAGTGCTCGTCACCCGGTTGGACACTCCGATCACGCCTGTGGTGGCCGACCATGTCGCGTCGGGCCTGGAACGCGCCGCGTCGGCGAAGTTCGATGCGTACGTCATCGAGCTCGACACTCCGGGCGGACTGATCACATCGATGCGCGACATCGTCGAGGACGTGCTGGCCAGCCCGGTTCCCGTGATCGTCTACGTCACTCCCGCAGGAGCACGAGCCGGGTCCGCCGGCGCGATCATCACGTTCGCCGCGCACGTCGCGGTGATGGCGCCGGGGACGGCGATTGGCGCCGCCACTCCGGTGGGGATCGACGGCACCGATGTCTCCGACAAGATCGTCAACGATGCAGCCGCCCAGGCCGAAGCACTGGCGCAGTTGAGGGATCGGAACGTCCGGTTCGCAGTGGACACCGTGCGCGAAGGCCGTTCGGCCGCGGTCGACGAAGCCGTCAGGTTGGGCGCCGTGGATGCCAAGGCCTCGTCCCTCGAGGATGCGTTGACCGCGGCCGACGGACGCAGCGTGCTCATCGCTCCCGATGACCGCATGACCGTACGATCCGCGGGCGCCACGATAGAGCGGCATGACCTCGGCATGTTCCGCAAGATCCTGCAGACGCTGGCCGACCCCAACATCGCATTCCTGCTCCTCACCCTCGGGACGCTTGGGCTCTTGTACGAGCTCGCGTCGCCGGGAGTCGGCGTCGCCGGGGCGACGGGGGCCACCGCTCTCCTGCTCGCGCTGTTCAGTCTTTCGGTGCTGCCAGTCAGTGTCGTCGGTCTGTTGCTGCTCGCCGTTGCGGTCGGCCTGTTCGTCGCCGAGCTGTTCGCGCCCGGGGTGGCCGGTTTCGCGTTCGGCGGTGCGGTGGTGCTGGTGCTGTCGGCCATCTTCCTGTTCGACGACGGTCAGGGTGTGTCCGTCGACCTGGCGGTGGTGCTGCCGACGGCCCTCGTCGTGGCCGCGGCCACGGTACTCGCGGGCCGGCTCGCAGCACGTACGCGAAAGCTGCCATCGGTCAGCACGGGCATGGATGTCTTCGCGGGCCAGTCGGTGACGATTCGCGATGCCGAAGGAACGTTGGGTTCCGCCGTTGTCGAAGGCGCTTGGTGGGCGCTTCGGAGCGTCGGCCCTCCCCTACAACCGGGTGAAATCGCGCGGATCGTCGCAGTTGAGGACCTGGTCCTCCTCGTCGACCCGCTGTCCCCCCCAGAGCCTCCGGAGCATTCGTCCTCCGACCAGGGAAGGGACACATCATGAGCACTGAAGTTCTGGTCGGTCTGGCACTGGCCATCATTGTCGCCCTAGGTCTGCTGTCGGCCTCGGTCCACGTGCTGACCGAGTATGAGCGGGCGGTGATCTTCCGCCTCGGCCGCATCCAGCGGCTCAAGGGCCCTGGACTGATCTTCATCATCCCGATCGTCGACAGGCTCACCCGGGTGAATCTGCGGACCCATACGTACGACATACCGCCGCAGGACGTCATCACGAAGGACAACGTCACGGTGCACGTCAACGCCGTCGCGTACTTCAATGTCGTTGATGCGATCCGCTCCGTGCTGTCGATCGACGACCATCGGTTCGGCACGCAGCAGGTGGCGCAGACGACCCTGCGCAGCATTCTCGGACAGACGACGCTCGACGATCTGCTGACCAAGCGCGACGAGATCAATCAACGGCTGCAGCAGATCATCGACGAAGTCACGAATCCGTGGGGCGTGAAGGTCACGATCGTCGAGGTCAAGGACGTCATCCTCCCCGAGAGCATGCGCCGCGCCATGGCCAGGCAGGCCGAGGCGGAGCGTGATCGGCGTGCCAAGGTCATCCACGCGATCGGCGAGAAGGAGGCTGCCGCGAACCTCGGCGAGGCGGCCGTCGTGCTCGAGGCCCACCCCGCTGCGATGCAGCTGCGCACGTTGGGCACGCTGCTGGAGCTTGGGTCGGAGCACAACTCGACGATCGTCTTCCCGGTTCCGATGGAACTCCTCAGAGTGTTCGACCAGGCCCAGAAGCCGTCCGACGAGATCGACGTGTGAACCTCAGCCGCGCGTCAGCAGCGCGACCGGATGGCGGTCGAGCAGCGCGGCCAGCTCGACCGGTCCGCCGGTCACCGACGAGCCGGTGATGACGTTGGTCCACTCCCCTGTCGACAGCGACAGATTCGTGTCGCGCCAGCCACCGGCGGACTCGAGGCCGACCGGCAGGCGCGTACCGACGACCACGAGGTCGTCGCTTCGCGCGTAGGCCAGCGCATGCGCGGCGGCCGGACCCTCGGCGCGCAGCGCGCGATAGCCCTCGAACAGCTCAGGACGGTCCCGGCGGAGCGTCAGGGCGCGATGGACGACGAACAGCTTGCTCGCGCCAGAGATGTCGAGGCCTGGCACGAGGCCCTCGTCGAACCGCGCGAGCATCTCGCGGCGCAGGTCGTAGTCGACCGGCCGGCGGTTGTCGGGGTCAACGAGCGAGAAGTCCCACAGCTCGGTGCCTTGGTAGATGTCGGGCACGCCGGGCGAGGTGAGCTGGACGAGCTTCTGGGTCAGCGAGTTGGACCAGCCGGGCGCCTCGATGCGACGTACGAAGGCCTCGATCTCGTCGCCGAGCTCATCGCGTACATGCGAGGGCCACGCCGCGACGGACTTCTCGAACTTTTCGTCCGGCTCGGTCCAGGTCGTACGCAGCTTGGCCTCCCGCGCGGCCTTGAGCAGGTAGTCGCCGAGCCGTTCGTCGCTGATCGGCCATGCGCCGACGATCGTCTGCCACGCGAGCAGGTTGAGGGCCGGCTCGGCGATGCCGCAGCGGTCGGTCCACGAGGCGACGGCCTCGGCGAACTCGTCCGCGACCTCGGACAGCACGGCCATCCGGGCGCGGGTGTCCTCCGAACGCTTGGTGTCGTGCGTCGTCAGCGCCGTCATCGTCGAGGGCCGGTCGGCGTCACGGTCTGCAGCCAGTCGATGGAACTCCTCGACGCTGGTGCCCCACACGTCTGGCGATCCGCCGACCTCGTTGAGCGCTGCGAAGCGGGTGCAGCGATAGAACGTCGTGTCCTCGGTGCCCTTGGCGACGACCATGCCGGAGGTCTGCTGGATGCGAATGGCCAGCTCGCCTGTGGGTTCGGCGCGCACCTGCTCGTCGAGCGCCGTCAATGCGGCGTCGAGGTCGGGCCGCCGTGATCGGACTTGCGCGACCGCGTCGAGCCAGGTCGACTCGACTTCGGGCAGGTAGGACCGATAGACACCGAACGCGATCATCGTCTCGGCTACTGCCGCACGTGCCGCCTCGACGTCGACGCCGTCGAGCAGCGCGGCGATGCGCCGCACCTCGGCGACGAGGATCGTGTCGGTGACGAGACGTCGGGCTTCCTCCTCGACCGCGGCGAAGTCCGTACGCACCCCGAGTCGTTCGGCGAGCTTGGTGAACGTCGCCTCACCTGCCGGGTCCATCAGCACGCCGGACATCTCGCGCAGCGCGTCGTAGCCAGTCGTGCCATCGACCGGCCAGCTCGCGGGCAGCTCCTCGCCGGGGTGCAGGATCTTCTCGATCACGATCCAGGCGTTCGGCGCGGCGTCGCGGAGCCTGCGGACGTACGCCCCGGGGTCGGCGAGCCCGTCGGGGTGGTCGACCCGCAGGCCGGTCACCTCTTCGGCGTTGACCCAGGTCAGGATCTCGCGGTGGGTGTCCTCGAAGACCTCGGGACGCTCGACCGTGACGGCCGCCAGCGTCGTGATGTCGAAGAAGCGGCGGTAGTTGAGCTCGGCGTTGCCGCGCCGCCAGTCGACGAGCTCGTAGTGCTGCCGGTCGTGGACCTCCCGAGGCGAGCCTTCGGCCGTGCCGGGCGCGATCGGGAAGCGGTGATCGAAGTAGACGAGCTCGTCGCCGTCGACCGTCAGGTTGGCGACGTCGGCCTCGTCGCCGAGCACCGGCACCAACACCCGCCCGCGCGACCAGTCGATGTCGAAATGGTGAGCGTATGCGGACGCCTTGCCCTCACGGAGCACGCTGTGCCACCAAGGATTCGTGGCTGGCACCTCGACCGACATGTGGTTGGGCACGATGTCAACGACCACCCCGAGCCCGGCCTCGCGGGCGGCGGCCGTCAGCGAGCGGAAGCCCCCCTCGCCGCCCAGCTCCTCGCGCATACGCGTCGGATCGGTCACGTCGTAGCCATGGGTCGACCCGGGGGTCGCCTCGAGCACCGGAGAGACGTAGACCGCGCCAACGCCGAGGGAGCGCAGATAGTCAACGGCCGCGCGGGCGTCAGCGAAGTCGAAGTCAGGGCGCAGCTGCAGCCGGTAGGTCGACGCAGGCGTCATCGGGCAGCTCGCAACGGAGCCACGGCGGCCTGCACGCGTTCGTCGGCGAAGAACGCGTCGAGGTCAACCGGCAGCGGGATGCGCCAGTTGGGATATTCGTTGACCGTTCCCGGCAGGTTGGGCTGCTGCAGCTGCCCGACGGCGTCAGCCGGCGAGCTGAGCACGAGCCGCGACGCCGCCCGGGCGATCACGGCGTGCAACGCGACGACCGGATCATCGGCGGGTATGTCCTCGGCGCGCAGGAGATCGAACAGCGCCTCGCGATCGAGCTTCGCCTGCGCGTACGCCTCGTCGGCCGAACCGTCGAGCAGTCCGAGGTCGGCCTGCACGCGGATGCGTTCGTCCTGCAGCCATCCGGCGACCGTCGGCAGGTCGTGCGTGCTGATGCTGGCCATGGTCTCGGGCTCCCACTCCTGCGGCGGGATGTGCGGCTGGCCGGGTGCGTCCCAGTCGCGCTCGAACCACAGCACCGCGGAGCTCAACAGCCCACGCTCGTGCATCGTCTCGGTCACGATCTCCTCGACGGTGCCGAGGTCCTCGCCGACGACGATCGCGCCGGCACGGTGTGCCTCGAGGGTCAGCACCGCGAGCATGACCTCGGGGTCGTAGTGCACGTATGTCCCACGGTGCGCGGGCTCGCCCGGAGGAATCCACCACAGGCGCCACAGACCCGCGATGTGGTCGACCCGGATGCCGTCGGCGTGCCGCAGGACGCTGCGGATCACGTCACGGAACGGCGCATAGCCGGACTTCGGCGAGCTTGTCGGGCCGCCACGGCGGCAAGCCCCAGTCCTGGCCGAGGGGGTTGAACGCGTCCGCAGGGCACCCCACGCGTACGTCCGAGGCGAAGACGTCCTGCAATGCCCAGGCGTCGGCGCCACCGGGATGCACGCCGACCGGCAGGTCGTGGACGATGCCGACCGGCATGCCGGCGTCGCGGGCGGCGTCGCGAGCCGCGTCGAGCTGCTCGCGGCACAGCAGCTGCAGCCACGCGTGGAACGCGATGCGGTCCGACAGTGTCGACCGGGCCGCGGCGACGGCTTCGCCCGAGGGATCGCGCAGCTCCTCGGGCCACTGACGCCAGTCGGCACCGTGCAGCTCGGCGAGGGCGGCGAACGCCGCGAACGCCTCGAGATCCTCGTCGACGTCAGGAGGGTTGATGGTCGGCCACAACAGCTCGAGTGCCGCGAGCTTGGCCGTCCACACCGCGTCGTAGTCGATCAGCTGAGACGCGCGGTCGGGTGCCAGGGCGATGATCTCGTCGTACGTCGGACCGTCGACCCCGGCCGCAATCGCGGCGTCGGTCACCCGCAGGTAGAGCGGGTTGGCGAACCGGCGGCTCGCCGGCGAGTACGGAGACCGCTCGAGCGGATGAGATGGCATGAACGCCTGCACGGGGTTGACCAGCAGTACGCCGGCGCCCTGCTCGGTGCCGGCCCGTCGGGCCATCTCGGCCAGGTCGCGGTAGTCGCCCATCCCCCACGACTCGGCGGATCGCAGGGCATACAGCTGCAGCATCCAGCCCCACGTGCGTGGCACCTCGGGCATACGGGCTGGTGCGACGACGACGGTGATCTCCCGGTCGCCGGCCACCAGTCGATGCCAGCCGAGAGGCAGATCGGCGGGCAGCTCGGCATCGATGTCGAGCGTCGTTCCGTCCTCGAGCAGCAATTGCCCGGGCGCACCGAGGTGGCGAGCTGAGCCCTCGGTCACCGCAATAGTCGCCGGCAGCGAGCTTCGCGCCTCGACCAGCTGCAGCTCGCGCTGCACCGACTCGGCGCTGCCGGCGTCGACGTCGAGCCGGGCCAGCACGGCCACGACAATGTCGGGGTCGACCGTGACGATCTCGCGATCGGATCCCTCGTACGACATCGCCACACCGTGTGCGGCGGCGAGCCGGCTCAGCGCATCAGCGTCGTCGGTCGCGGCCATGCGGTCCAGCATTCCCGGTCACCGGGTGTGTTTCCAAACCGGTGGTCGCAAACGCCGCGCGGTCGCGCACCGGACGCGGTGGATCGAAGACCGCGAGGGTGAGCTCAGCAAGCTTCCGTGCGAACAGCAGAGTCGTACGCATGAGGGTTCGCGTACCCCGTTCGCGCTTCGTAAACCCTTCAGCGTCCAGGAGCGTGCACATTCTCAGCTGCCGCTGGCAGTGCACATTTCAGCTGCCGCTGAAGGTGGCCTTGCCCGGACCGTTCTCGATGAACGAGGCCATGCCGGCTGACTGGTCGTCGGTCGCCCACAACGCGGCGAACTCAGCGCGCTCGATGTCGAGGCCGGTCTGCAGGTCGACCTCGAGGCCGCGGTCGACGGCGTTCTTGGCGGCGCGCAGCGCAAGCGCGGGGCCTCCGACGAACTGGGCAGCCCACTCGACTGCCTTGGAATAGACCTCATCGGCCGGATGCAGCTGGTCGACCAGACCGATCGCGAGCGCCTCGTGGGCGTCGACGAAGCGCCCCGTGAAGATCAGGTCCTTGGCCTTGGCTGGGCCGATCAGCCGGGACAGCCGCTGCGTGCCGCCCGCCCCGGGGATGATGCCGAGCAGGATCTCGGGCTGACCGAGCTTGGCGTTGTCAGCCGCGAAGCGTACGTCGGTGGCCAGGGCCACCTCGCAGCCACCGCCGAGCGCGAAGCCCGTGATCGCCGAGATGGTCGGCTTGCCGATCGCGGCCAACGACCGGGTGAACGCCTGCAGCAGGTGGGCATGGCGCGTGATCTCCTGGAACGACATCTCCGCCATCTCCTTGACGTCGGCGCCGGCCGCGAAGACCCGCTCCCCGCCGAAGACGACGACCGCGGCGATGTCGTCGCGCCGGTCGGCCTCGGCGCACGCCTCGATGATCTCGTGCTGCATCTGCGCATCCAGGGCGTTCATCTTGGGACGATCGAGCCGGATCGTGGCCACCCCGTCGCTGACGTCGAGTCGTACGAACTCACCCATTGCGCCTCCAGCTGCCCTCGTCGGCGGTCGTCCCGCCGTCGCGTCGAGCATAGATGTCGCGGGCAGACCCTTGACATCAGGACGCCGGCACGGTCGAATCAACACAAAGCCACATGAATTCACGCAATTTCACAATCACGCGCAAAGGACCCCGGATGCCCACCAAGAATGTCGTCGTCGGCTCGGCCGTCGGCCTGCACGCCCGCCCCGCCGCGCTGATCGCCCAGGCGGCGACCGAGGCCGGCGTCCCAGTCACGATCGCGATCCCCGGCGGCACGCCCGTCGACGCGGGCTCGGCGCTGATGATCATGACGCTCGGTGCCAAGGCGGGCGCCGAGGTCGTGGTCGAGAGTGCCGACGAGGCCGTGCTGGAAAAGATCGCCGACCTCGTCGAGCAGGATCTCGACGCCTAAAGCCCCACTCGGAATCGGTGGCAGCTCGGGTCGCTGCTCTGCACCGGCCCGATGGGGCGCATGTCCAACAGCGACAGCCCGCGTACGCCTGCGACCGGATCCGTGCCGCCGGACTCGACTCGACGACTCCGGATGAATTTTCGCGGACCAGTGTCCGAGCACACCCATTGACAGGCCCCGGACTGGACCACTAACTTGTGGCCCACATCACATGACATCGTTGTCATGATAACGATGTCACATCTAGTCCGAAGGATTCTCGTGAGCCCTACATCGCGTCGGATCGCGCTCGTACTTATCGGCACTTTCAGTGTCTTGGCCAGTCTGCTTGCCGTGCCCGTGTTGGCCGCCGATTCCGCTCCCGCTCAGGAGCGTCACCGGCCCGCGGTGCACTTCACGCCGGAGAAGAACTGGATGAACGATCCCAACGGGATGGTCTTCCACAAGGGTGTCTACCACTTGTTCTTCCAGCACAACCCGTTCGGGACATCGTGGGGCAACATGTCCTGGGGCCATGCCACCAGCACCGACCTGCTGACGTGGGAGGAACAGCCGATCGCGATCGAGCGAACGGCCAACGAGGCCATCTTTTCCGGCTCCGTCGTGGTCGATCACGGCAACACCACAGGCTTCGGCACCGTGGACGACCCGGCCATGGTCGCGATCTACACCAGCGCCTACGAGAACCACCCCTCATACGGCAACCGTCAGGCGCAGTCGCTGGCCTACAGCACCGATGACGGCAAGACCTGGACCAAGTATTCCGGCAACCCGGTTCTCGACCGCCAGTCGAACAACTTCCGTGACCCCAAGGTCTTCTGGTACGACGGCGGATCGCCGGAGTCGTCGTACTGGGTGATGGTGGCCGTCGAGGCCGTCGACCACAAGGCCGTGCTCTACAAGTCCCGCAACCTCAAGGACTGGGACTTCCTCAGCGACTTCGGACCGGCCAATGCGACGGCCGGCGTGTGGGAATGCCCTGACCTGTTCGAGCTGCCGGTCGAAGGCGATCCGGGTGCAACCAAGTGGGTCCTCGTCGTGAACCTCAACCCCGGGTCGGTGGCGGGTGGCTCGGGAGGTCAGTACTTCGTCGGAGACTTCAACGGCACGACCTTCACCTCTGAGAGCACGGTCGAGCAGAGCGACATGCCGCCCGGGGAGGTCTTTGAGGACTTCGAACGCGACAGTTACGCGCCCTGGACAGTGGTGAACTCCGGTGAAGGGGACCAGCCAGGCCCGTTCGGCACATCACCGACGGCCGGGGCGGTGCCGGGCCAGAGCCCGGTGACAGGTTTCAAGGGTGCGAAGCTTCTCAACTCCTTCCGAGGCGGCGACTCACCTGTCGGCACCGCGACCTCGCCGGCCTTCGAGATCGACAAGCCCTATGTCAACCTCATGGTCGGCGGTGGCAACCATCCGCGGACGTCCGACAAGCTCGACAACGACCCACCTGCCGGGGACCTGCTCTTCGACGGCTTCGAGATGTCCGCGGACCAGCGTCTTGCCGACTTCGGGTGGGCCGGGACAGGCGATCTGCTGCCAAAGACGCAACCCGTCACGACGGGTGGCGAGAACTACATCGGCGAGCGCCGGATCAACACCTACGAGGTAGCCCCCGGCAGCGACGCCGGGCCCACTGGCGACGGCCGCAAGGGAACGCTGACCTCGCCAGAATTCCAGATCACGCGAGACAACATCGCGATGCTGGTCGGAGGGGGCGGACGCAGCGTCTCCGATCCAGAGAAGCTTGAAGTCCAGCTCGTGGTGGACGGCGACGTGCAGCGTCGGCTCACCGGGCGAAACGAAGGTTCATTGAACTGGGCAGGCTGGGATGTCTCCGACCTGAAGGGCCAGACTGCGCAGCTGCGCATCGTTGACGAGGCCGCTGGCGGCTGGGGACACCTCACTCTCGACCACGTGGTGATGACCGACGACGACGTGAAGCCACGCTCAGACGAGACGACCGTCAACCTGGTGGTCGACGGCAAGGTCGTCCGCACAGCCACGGGAGACGACAGTGAGAGCCTGGACCTGCGCAGCTGGAACGTCGGCAACCTCATCGGGAGACAAGCGCGGATCCGGGTCGTCGACAACCACCGCGGCGGCTGGGGCCATGTGCTCGTGGACCAGGTGATGCTGTCCGACACGAGTGCCACTGACGTCATGGAGTCTTACGACTGGCTTGACTGGGGTCGGGACTACTACGCCTCGGTCTCCTTCTCGAACACCGCCGGCCGACGCGTGATGCTCGGCTGGATGAGCAACTGGGACTACGCCGGTCAGACGCCTACGAGCGCTTGGCGCAGCGCGATGTCGCTGCCTCGGGAGGTCTCGCTGGCCCAGACCGCCAAGGGCCCACGGCTGGTGCAGAAGGTCGTGCGCGAGGTCGCGGACATCGAACAGGAGCCGGTCTACGACCACGCGGGCGGGGTGCCGAACAGTGAGGTGGTCGCCAAGCAGCAGGTTGCCCGGATCGACACCACCCTGATCCCCGGCGACAGCGGAGAGACCGGCATCACCGTCCTCGGCGCGGGCGACACGTCCACCCGAATCGGCTACGACGCCGACGAAGGCCGTCTTTTCGTCGACCGCCGCAACTCCGGCGACGTGGGCTTCAGCGCGAAGTTCGCCTCCCGCGATTCTGCGCCGGTGACTCTCCACCAAGGTCGTCTCGACCTGCAGATCTACATCGACAAGGCATCCGTCGAGGTGTTCACCGGGGATCGGCGCGTGACCATCACCGACCTGGTGTTCCCGCCGGAAGAAGCCGACGAGATCCGCGCTTTCGCAGCATCGAATGGTTCCGTCGAGTCCATGAAGGTGCGACCGCTGGAACGCACGATGTTCCGCTCTCCGCCGGCCGACACCACCACATCGGTAGGCGCCACGCCCAGCCGTCTCATCGTGGGTCAGCCACAGGACGTCGAAGTCACCGTCGCCGGGGGCGACACCGTCCCGACCGGCTCGGTGAGCCTGGAGCGAGACGGCGAAGCTCTCGGCGACCCGGTCGCGCTCGACGACGAGGGCCAGGCGACTGTGACCCTGCGCGGCGACGAAGTCGGGACCACGGAATTCCGCGCCACCTACTCCGGCGACAAGGACCATGCCGCGTCGTCGGCAGCCTTCTCCGTGCTGGTGTCCAAGCCGGTGTCGTCGCTGGCCGCGGTCTCGAATGCCGGCAGCAACGGCTGGTACGGCAAGGGTGCGAAGCTGACCCTGACCGGCAGTGAAGGCGTCAAGGCGCTGCAGTATCGCATCGGCGAGGGTGACTGGACGACGTACGAAGGACCCGTCACGCTCGACGCCGGGACGTACGCCATCGACCACCGGGCGCAGGACGACAACCCGCCGTGGGGCGACGTCTCGTCGCTGCCGGTCAAGGTCGACCTGACCGACCCGACCGTCACCGACAAGCTCGTCGACCGCACGGTCACCCTGACCGCGTCGGACGAGGAGTCGGGAGTCGCTGGGGTCCAGTACCGCCTCGACGGCGGCGACTGGCTGGCCTACACCGCGCCGGTCACGGTGGATGGGGCGGCTCACACGGTCGACTTCCGCGCCACCGACGTGGCCGGCAACCAGGGTGCCACCGGGTCGCGCACGATCGAGAAGGTCGTTGATCCGCCGGCCGGGCCTGCACCTGTCGTCGAGATCGCGCCGGTCGTGATCGGCGTCCCGAAGGTCGGTGCGCTGCTCGCGTCGTTCGACGGTGTCTGGAACCAGCCGGACCTGACTTTCACGCGGCAGTGGCTGCGTGACGGTGTGCCGATCAGCAACGCCACGGCACAGACATACCGGTTGACCAGCCAGGACGTTGGGAAGCGGATCACGGTACAGGTCACCGCGTCCAAGGCCGGACTGACGCCTGGCACCGCGATCTCGGCACGGACCGCCAAGGTGGTCAAGACCTCAAGCCAGACAGATGGCTGGGTCAGTGCCACGTCGGTGAAGAGCGGCACGGAGGTCACGCTCCGGGCGACCGTCACGGCGGCCGGTGTGGTCCCCGACGGCAAGGTCTACGTCTACTACCGCGGCACCAAGATCCGGTCATTGACGCTGAGCGACGGCACGGCGTCGTCGACCTTCCATCCGGCCAAGAAGGGCACTCAGACGTTCACGTTCTCCTACCAGGGTTCGTCGGGCGTGACCTCGAGCAAGGACACGGTCAAGGTCCGCGTCCGCTAAAGCCCGGGCGGCACCACCTCTTCTCCTCCAGCGAGGTGGTGCCGCCCGGTTCCAGTCCGTTCCACCAAGAGTTTGTCGACACCACATTCGAGAGCAGGCCGGCCATGCTGCACGAGCTGGACCGCGCGAGCGCCGTCGTCCGGGGTCGCCACCACAGTGACTGGGTGGCGACCCTGGACCGGCTGCGCGCGCGACGTGCGGATGCAGCCGGGTTGGAGCTGCTGCTCGAGTGCATCGCGGCGGCCGAGCGTGAGGCGTGGGAGGCCCGCGGAGTCCCGACACCCGCGTACGCCCACCGGGCGGCGGTGATCCACCGGCGCCGCCGGGACTACGTAGCTGAGGTTGAGGTGCTGGAGCGCTGGATCGGAGCCTGCCCCGAGCCCCGCGACCCCCACAGCCGGCTGGCTGTGCGGCTCGTCAAGGCGCAACGACTGCGCGACGCGGGCGGTCACGCACCGCCGAAGGTCGAACCAGGCGGGAGATCGCACGATGCTTGAAGCGCTACGTCACCCGACAAGCTCATAAGCATCCCGGTAAGTCCGGAGCCCCACTGTGTCCCGGGTTCCGTGTAGTCGGTGCGTTCAGCCCTTTGAGGCGGCTGCCGCGTGTGCCTCGAGCTCGATCCGAGTAGGTGGATCCGCGCCCGGCCGTCCGATCGTGATTGCTGCGCAGATGTTGGCGTGGTGCATGTAGGAGCGCAGGTCCGACAGCGACAGTCCGCGCACGCCTGCAGCCGGATCGGCACCGCCGGACTCGACCAGACCGGTCGTCACCATCGCATCGATCAACCCCGACATGAACGAGTCACCGGCGCCCACCGTGTCGATGACGGGTGTCGTCGACGACGCCACGTGCACCTCGCCCGCGGAGTGCACCGCGAACGAACCACGCGCGCCCGCCGTGATGACCACCAGACCGGCACCGAGATCGATCCAGCTGCGCGCCACCGCGGTGGGCGCGATGCCGGGATAGAGCCAGTCGAGGTCCTCGTCACTGACCTTCACGACGCCGCACGACGCCACGAGCCGGGTCAATCGAGTCAGCACCGCTTCGCGGTCGTCGAACAACCGGGGCCTGATGTTGGGGTCGAAAGTCACGAGCGCCGTCTCGGCCGCCCGCTTGACGAGCTGCTCCACCGCATCGGCGCCGGGCTCGAGATAGGCCGCGATCGACCCGGTATGGACGAGCGGTCCGATCGACACCGAGTCGAGACCCGCTGGGTCCCACGTGATGTCGAAGTCGTAGCGGGCGGCGCCGCGCGCGTCGAGCCACGCCGTGGCGGTCGAGGTCGGTGCGGCACTCACGCTGTCCGGGGCCAGCTCGACATGGCTCCGCTCGAGAGCGGCGCGTACGACCTGCCCGCGCTCGTCGTCACCGAGGCTCGTTGCCAGCATGACCGGGTGGCCCAGGCGGCCGAGTCCGACCGCGACGTTGGCTGGGCTGCCGCCCGGGTGCTCGCTGCGCCGGCCGTCGGACCTGACCACGATGTCGACGAGCGACTCCCCCACGACGAGGATCACGTGACCACCATGGCGCCGGTCATGATCGCCACTGCCTCCTGCGGCGTGTGCGTCTTGGGCGTGATGACCGCAGCCCGCCGCCCGAGTCGCTGGATCTGGATACGGTCGGCGACCTCGAACACCTGCGGCATGTCGTGGCTGATGAGGATCACCGGCATGCCCTGGTCACGCAGGTCGCGTACGAGCTGCAGAACCTGTGCCGACTCGCGTACGCCCAGCGCTGCGGTCGGCTCGTCGAGGATCACGACCTTCGAGCCGAATGCTGCGGCCCGCGCGACGGCGACGGCCTGGCGCTGACCACCCGACAGGTTCTCGACGGCCTGCGTCATGGACTGCAGCGTCGAGATGCCGAGGTCCTCGACCTGCTGCTTGGCGCGGTCACGCATGCCCTTCTTGTCGAGCATCCGGAACACCGAGCCGCGTATTCCCGGCAGACGCTGCTCGCGGCCGAGGAACAGGTTGCTCGCGATGTCGAGCGCGGGCGAGACGGCGAGAGTCTGGTAGACCGTCTCGATGCCGGACTTGCGGGCGTCATCGGGACTGCTGAACGCGACCGGCTTGCCTTCAACGAGGATCTCGCCGGCATCGGGCGTGTAGGCACCCGAGAGGCACTTGATCAGCGTCGACTTGCCTGCGCCGTTGTCGCCGATGATCGCCAGCACCTCGCCGGCGTGCAGCTCAAGGTCGACGCCGGCGAGGCCGACGACGTGCCCGAACGTCTTGACGAGGCCCTTGGCCTGCAGGACTGGTGTGCTGGTTGCTGTGGAGGTGGTCATGCGCGTGCCTTCCTGATCCACTGGTCAACGGAGACCGCGATGATGACGAGCACACCGACGGCGAGGGTCTGGTAGAGAACGTCGAGTCCCGCGAGGCTCAGCCCGTTGCGGAACACACCGACGATCAAGGCGCCGATCAGGCTGCCCCACAAGGCGCCACGGCCGCCGAAGAGGCTCGTGCCGCCGATCACGACTGCCGTGATCGAGTCGAGGTTGGCATCGACGCCCGCGTTGGGGCTGGCGGCGTTGACGCGACCCATCAGGATCCAACCGGCGGCGGCGAACAGCGCGCCGGCGGTGACGTAGACGCTGAGGATGACTCGGGTGACATGGATGCCGCTGAGGCGCGCCGACTCCGCATCATCGCCGACGGCGTACACATGGCGGCCCCACGAGGTCTGGCTCAGGGCGAACGCCATGGCGACGTAGAGCAGGATCATCAGCACGACACCGTAGGTGATCTGGGCGCCAGCGACCTCGAATGAATTGCCGGTCCAGGTCAACAGCCCGGGCATTTCGATGCCGCGGGTCGTCGCGGCATCGGAATAGAGCAGCGCGACAGCCGTGAAGACGTTGAGGGTGCCGAGCGTCACGATGAACGGCGGCAGGTTGAGGCGCGTGACCAGGACACCGTTGATGACTCCGGTGGCGATGCCGACGACCAGCGCTACGAGCAGGGCCAGCGGCCCGGGCCAGCCCTGGTCAGTTGCCACGCCTGCGGCGACGAGGGTCGACAGGATCATCGCGGCACCGACCGACAGGTCGATGCCTGCGGTCAGGATGATGAGCGTCTGCCCGATCGCGAGCGCGCCGATGACGGCGACCTGCTGAACGACGAGCGACAAGTTGGTGGTGCTCAGGAACCTGTCGTTGAGCAGGCCGAAGACGATCATCGAGATGATGAGTACGACGGCGGGGCTCAGGGCTGGGTAGCGGTGGAGCAGCGTGCGTACGCGGTCGAGTGGACTCGGTGGCTTGGTCAGGCCGGCTTCGGTCAGCACCTCAAGTGGGTGATCGACCAGTGCGGTGTCTTCAGGTTCGGATGTCATGTCGGGTGGTCCTCTCGATCTGGGTGGGGGCGGGGTGAGGCGGGGTGTCCCTGGAGGAGGACACCCCGCCGACGAGCACTCAGCCCCAGCAGCTCGACTTGCCTGCAGCGGTGTCGACGCTCTCGACGCCGTCCTGAGGATCGTCCGTCACGAGCTTGACGCCGGTGTCGAAGAAGTCCAGGCCGGCAGTCGTCTTGGGCTTCTCACCATCCTTCGCCAGCTTCGCGATCGCCGCAACGCCCTTGGCAGCCATCTCCAGCGGGTACTGCTGAGCAGTCGCGCCGATGATGCCGTCCTTGACGTAGCCGACGCCGGCGCAGCCGCCGTCGACCGAGACGATCGTGACGCCCTTGTCCTTGCCCGCACTCTTCAGCGCCTGGTAAGCGCCGTACGCCGCGGGCTCGTTGATCGTGTAGACCACGTTGATGTCGGGGTTCTTCGACAGGCAGGTCTCCATGGCGGTCGTGCCGCCGTCCTCGGCGCCATTGGTCGCCTCGTTGCAGACGAGCTCGTAGTCGCCGCCGCTGTAGCTGCCGGACTTGGCCTCGTCGCCGTTCTTGTTCTTGTCCTTCGTGGGGATGCCCATTCCGGTCAGGAAGCCCTGGTCGCGGTTGTAGTCGACCGAGACGACCTTGTCGTTGAACAGGTCGAGCATCGCGATGGTCGCCTTCTCGCCGTCGAGCTTCTTGGCGGTCCACGCACCGATCGACTCGCCGGCCTTGAAGTTGTCAGTCGCGAACGTGATGTCCACGGCGTCGGCCGGGTCGGGCGGCGTGTCGAGTGCGATCACGAACAGTCCGGCGTCGCGGGCCTTCTCGATCGCGTCGACGACGGCGGGACCATTGGGCGTGATGAGGATGCCCTTCTGGCCCAGCGAGATCGCGTTCTCGATGGCCTGGATCTGGGTGTCCTCGTCGCCGTCGGTCTTGCCGGCCGCGAGCTTGAGCTCGACGCCGTTCTCCTTGGCGGCCTCCTTGGCGCCGTTCTGCATCGCGACGAAGAAGGGGTTGCTGGTCGTCTTGACGATGAGCGACACGCCGACCTTGGACGAGTCCCCCGACCCGGAGTCCGACCCGCAGGCCGAGAGCACCAGCGTGGATGCCAGCACGGCAACCCCGGCGGCGGCGAAACGGCGCCGGTGGGCAGATGGTGTTTTCACGATGATTCCTCTCACAACGCCAGACCGTCTGACATCGTTGTCACATAGTGTTCTACCTCACACTCTAGCCCGCGTCAAGGGTAGGGTGTGAGTCATGACACCGTTGTCACCCAAACCTGCTTCGCGACAGCGAGCCACGATGAAGGACGTCGCGCGAGAAGCCGGCGTCGGCATCAAGACCGTCTCGCGCGTCGTCAACGGCGAGGGATACGTCGGTGAGGCCACCGCCGCGCGTGTCCGAGCAGCCCTCGAACGACTCTCCTACCGGCGCGACGTCAGCGCCGGATCCCTGCGCCGTGCGGATCGCCGCACCCTGAGCATCGGACTGCTGCTCGGCGACGTGTCGAACCCCTTCGACGCCCAGGTGCACCGGGGGGTCGAGGACGCCGCGGGTGCCGCCGGGTTCGCCGTCCTCTCCGCGAGCCTCGACGAGGATCCCGAGCGCGAGCGTGAGCTCGTGCCGACCATGGGCTCGTACCAGGTCGACGGCCTCATCGTGATGCCCGCGGGCCCAGACCCGACCGCGTTGCAACATGAGATGGACGCCGGTCTGCCGATCGTGCTCGTCGATCGTGGGGTCGAGGGCATCGAGACCGACAGCGTCGTGGTCGACAACGAGAGCGGCGCCCGGCTCGCCACCGAGCACTTGATCTCGTACGGGCACCGGCACATCGCGTTCATGGGCGACCGGCAGTTCCTGCCGACGGCCCAGATGCGACTAGAGGGCTATCGCCAGGCGTGCTGGGCAGCGCGCGCCGCGACCCACATCGTCCAGGACCTGTCCAACGAGTACCTCGCCGAGACGGCGACCCGCGCGATGCTGCAGTCGAGCCCGGCCCCGACCGCGATCTTCGCCGCCCAGAACCTCGTCACGATCGGCGTCGTGCGCGCGCTGCGCAGCCTTGGCCTCGAGCACGAGATCGCCGTGGTGGGGTTCGACGACATCACGCTCGGCGACCTGGTCTCCCCAGCCATCAGCGTCATCGCGCAGGATCCACACCTCATCGGGCGGATGGCGGCCGAGCGCCTCCTGGCCCGCATCGGCGGGGACACCAGTCCGGCCCAGGAGATTGTGGTGCCGACGTCGTTCCTCCTCCGGGGCTCGGGCGAGATCCCGCCGCCCTGACGCTCAGCGGATGCGGGCCCGGCGGCTCGGGGCTACCGTCGAAACACGCCCCGACGAAAGGTTGAGCCCATGTACATCGGTGGATCCATCGCCCTTCTCGCCATTGGCGCGATCTTGGCCTTTGCCGTGCAGGACGCCATCAGTGGTGTGGACCTCGTCGCGGTCGGCTACATCCTCATGGCCGCCGGCGCCCTGGGAATCCTGCTGAGCCTGTTCCTCAATGCCCAGCGAACCGAGCGTCGTCGCGACGACCTCCCGCCGCCTCGCTGACCGGCTCGCGTACGAGGAACAGCGGCGCCGCCAGCGCGAGCACGATCCCGCCCACGATGATCGCGAATCCCGTCGACAGGCCGGTTGCGATCATCCCCAGCGTGATCGCGCCGATCGATGCCGCCGGTTGCATCGCCATGGACGCCAGCGACAACACGGTCGCCCGGTTCTCCTTACCGACCTGTTCGTGCAGCAACGTCTCGTAGATCGCGCCGGCCGCGGAGTGCACCGCGTACGTCGCGAAGAGTCCGAGGACCAGCCCGACCGGACCGGCCGCCATGCCCATGCCGACGACTGTGGCGCCCTGCACGATCCGCAGGGCGACCGAGACGCCGACCATGCTCCAGCGACGCAGGAGCAACGGAACCATGGCAGCGCCCAAGGCCGAGACACCCCAGGCCGCTGCCGTGACCGGACCCATGATCGCCGCGGCCTGCTCGCGATCCGTGAGCAGCTCGGACAGCCGGATCGGCATGAACGACTCGAACGCGACCATGCCGAATCCCCAGAACAGCTCGACCGCGACGAGCGCCCGCAGCACGCGTGAGCGCCACAGCAGGCGTACGCCATCGAGCACGACCCCCGGCGTGGCGCGGATCGAATGCGTCACGCCCGCGACCCGAGTCGATCGATCCTCGTGCATGATCGCCAGGGCAACGACGATCTGGACCATCGCCAGGCCCCCGGCGATCCAGAACGGCAGGGCGAGCGAGTTCTCCCGGCCCAACGGCGCCCAGAGGATGAACAGGCCCGAGATGACCGCCCCGATCGCAATCGACGCGCCCACGACGCTGGCGTAGCCAGAGAGACCGCGCGCCACGATGCGGCTGCGGTTCGTGATCGTCTTGTCGTCGTGGACGGCGTCGACGAACCACGCATTGAGCGGACCACTGTCGAGCGCGCGGAAGATGCCGCTCAGCGCGCTTGCGAGCATGAACGCGAGGGGCACCTGCGCCAGCGCGAAGACGACGTAGGACGCCAGCGCCACGGCCGCCGAGGCGATGAAGACGGGCTTGCGGCCGAGTGCATCGGCGAACCCACCGGTCGGCAGCTCGAACAGCAGGACGACGAATCCCTGTGTCGCGGCGACCGCGCCGTACTCCGCGACCGTCAGACCACGCTCGAGCGGGAGCAGCGCAGAGACCGGGATGATGAATCCCGTCGGCAACCAGCGCAGCCCGGCAAGCAGCCAGAAGCGCGTACGCAGAGTCATGTGTGGTCCAGGCAGGGCCAGGACGTGCAGTGCGATGGGCTCCGATCCCTTGGTGTCCGCGTATCGCGCGATGACATCCTCCAGGTCGCGCAGCATCGCCTCGAGGTCATCCGGATCGAGGAGGAGGACGTAGTCGTTTTGGCCGATGCCCCGGCGATGCTCGGTCCAGCGTTCGAGACCTTCGCGCAGGTGCTCCTCCTGGCGCCGGCGGACCGCATCGAGATACTCCCGACCGCCGTCGAGATCCGCCAGCGCCGAGGGGAACTCCGTCATGTCGTGCAGCGCCTTCCAGCGACGCTCGCGGCCCGACGGCTGCTCCTCGTCGTCGCCCACGAAGCCGAACCGCTCGAGCTGCCGCAGGTGGTACGACGTCGAGCCGCTCGACTCGCCAAGCTCACGAGCCAGCTGGGAGGCGGTCGACGGCCCGCGGCGACGTAAGGCACCGAGCAGCTGCATACGGAGCGGGTGGGAGACGGCCTTGAGAGTGTCGAGGTCCTCGACGACCTTGCTGGTGATGGCCATTCCACCACCCTACGACTGCAAAGAACTTCTTTGCAAACAGTTCTTTGCAGTCAGGCGGCGATGGCCTCCGCCCGCGCCGGCAGCAGCAGCGCCGAGTCACCGAACTCGTGCCAGTCGTAGCCGCCCTCCACCGCGGCGTCGTACGCCACCTGGGTCAGCTGCGGACCGGCGACGGCCTCGACCAGCAGGAGGTGGGACGCCGCCGGGTCGTGCCAGCCGGTGATGAGGCCGTCCACCACGCGCGGCGGCGCTTCCCGTGTCACGACCCGTTCGGTCCAGCCTTCGCTGGCCTCGACCTGTGCGCGACCAGGCGCACCCTGCACGGCCGACTCGAGCGCTCGGGTGACGGTCGTGCCGACCGCGATGATGCGCCCTCCCCCGGCTCTCGTGGCATTCACCAGGCGCGCGGTCGACTCGCTGACCTCGAACCACTCGGGCTGCGGCGCCTCTCCGGCCTCCTGCGACGAGACGCCGGTGTGCAGCACGATCGGCGCGATCGCGATGCCGCGCGACACGAGCCGAGTCACGACATCCGGCGTGAACGGGCGGGCTGCGCTCGGCATCTCAGCGCTGCCCGGCGTCGTGCCGAAGACCGTCTGGTAGTCCTCGATCGGGTACTGCCGGTCGAGATAGCCGTACGCGATGGGTCGTCCGAAGCGAGCGAGCATGGCCGGGAGCTCGGACTCGCCGACGTACGCGGCTCGCCACAGCCGGTTGCCGCTGCCGGTGGGCGACGAGTGCTCACGTGGGTAGGGCTCGAGCAGCGTCAGCGTGGCCCGCTCCCCCGCTCCGGCCAGAGTCAACGTCTGGCCCGCCACCGCGTCGAGCAGGGCCCACGCCGCATCTGGCGCGGTTCGGATCTCGACGACCCAGGTGCCGTCGCGCAGGTCGGTCGCGACGTGCACCACGACCTCGCCGCTCGAGGCGGCGTCGCCCGCGAGCACGGCGTCCAGCTCACCAGCGACGGTCTGCGAGGCGTTGACGACCACGAGGTCACCCGGGTCGAGATGCTCCGCGAGGTCGCCGAACCGGGCGTGGGTCAGGCTGCCGCCGTTCGCCACCAGCAGGCGTACGTCGTCGCGGCGCAGCCCGCGCGCCTCAGCCGGCGATGGCGCTGTGCGGTCGCCCGGCGGCGCGAACGTCGTGAGCGGCGTGATGTCGATCGTCGTCATGACGCAACCGCCGTCGCCCGAGTGAGCTCGGACGCGCGGTAGCGCCCACTCGGCGGCCGGTGGTCGAGCAACGCCAGGAACGCCGGAACGACACTCTCCGGCAGGGGCCGGTCCGAGATGTCCTCACCGGGGAAGGCGTCCTGGTGCATCTGCGTACGCATGTCGCCGGGGTCGACCGTCCACCAGCGCACGTCGGGGTCCTCGGCGGCGAGCGTCAGGGTCAGGTGCTCGAGCGCGGCCTTGCTCGCGGCATACGCACCCCATGTCTCGTAGTGGTCGGCCGCCGCGTCCGACGTGATGTTGATGACCGCTGCGCCGACGTTCAACAACGGCCGGAGGACCCGGATCAGCGCCGTCGGCGCGACGACGTTGGTCTCCCAGACGTCGCGCAGGACCTGGTCGTCGAGCTGCAGGACCGGCAGGAGCGGGCTCACACCGAGCGTGCTCGCATTGTTGACGAGCAGATCGAGGCCGCCCGACGTGGCCTCGGCGAGCGCCGCGCGGTGCCAGGCGTCAGTCACGTCGCCGGAGAGCGCCGAGACGTGGTCGCCCAGCCCGAGTGCCGCGGCCGTGAGCCGATCCGGGTCCCGTCCGGTGATGACGACGTCCCAGTCGCGCGCGGCCAGGCCGGCGGCGAGAGCGTGGCCGAGACCGGCCGAGCCGCCGGTGATGAGTGCTCGAGGCATGAGGTGCTCCTTGGTGTCCGATGATCTGGACACCAGCCAACAACCTCAACCGCGGTTGAGGTCAACCCCGGTTCGTCAACTGACGTTGCCGGCGAGCACGCAGTACGTGAAGAAGATGACGCCGAAGAGCAGGCCGACGTGGCCCAGGATCGACAGGTATGGACCCTCGGCCCAGCTGTCGTCGACCGCCGGCGCGGCATGCTTGCCGGCGCCTGGCAGCCACCGGGCGAGAATGAGGATCCCGAGGATGACCTCGAGCCACCACACCACCAGCGCAACGATCCCAAGCAGATCGCTCGGGGAAGTGAGGTAGTAGATCCAGACCGCGAGCGCAACGACACCCAGCACGGTGTGCGCGTTGAGGATCGTTCCGGGGATCTGAGCATGACCTGGCTGCCGGCCCGTCGCGGAGAGACGCATCCGCGTGAGGAGGACGACGACGGCGGCCAGAGCCGTCAACATCCAGAGCACGTTGTCGAGTTCCACGCACGCATCGTGGCACAGGTCACGGTTCACGGGATACTGCGAGTACGTCAGCAGGTGGCCAAGACGACCCGGCTACTGCGGCTCGGAGACGTCCGCCACCTGCGCATCGAGGGCCGCGATGAGGTCGGCTGCATCGACAGTTTCGACATGCCCACTAGTCCCACTCACCCGCAAGTCAGTCGTCGCTCATCGACAAGCGGCGTTGGCCGGTCACCTCACGTTGCTTCGCCCTGCTCGTCGACGAGCCACAACAGCCTCGCGAGCTCGGCGCACTACCGCAGTCGTTCTTGCGACCTCACCTCACGAAGAGGAAGTCGTCGTCCGCACGGCGTACGACCAGGCTCTTGACGAGCTGACTCGGCTCAATGCCACGAGCGGCGGCGGCCTCCGCCAACGAGCCGACCGGACCGTGGCGGGTCACCTCGTACGCGATCCCGGTGGCATCGACGGCCGCGACCGCACGCTCCTCGCTCACGTCACGAGCGTACGCACCAACTCTCACCACAAGTTGAGCCGGCTCACAGCGTTCCCATACCAATCCGGACTTGAGTCGAAGACAGGACTCAACGAGGAGCACGACATGAACGATCAGCCGCAGACCCCGACCCCAGAGCCGCAACCCCCGTCGCACGCGCGTACGCATCGACGCCCTCACCGCGCCGGCATCGCGGCGATCGCCGGCGCGGCCATCCTTGGCGTCTCGGGGCTCGCGTATGCCGCGCAGGCCGACGCCGGCTCGCCGGCCACCTCAGCCCAGACCCGGCTGCCGACCGAGAACCGGTCCAACCGGGGTGCAACGGTCCTGCCGCTCGACCCACAGGCCAAGTCGCTGGAGAACCTCGAGGGCACCACGGATGCCACGGCGACGCAGGAAGCCGGGCTGGTCTACATCAACACGACCGTCGACTACGGGTCGGGCCAGGCGGCCGGCACCGGGATGATCCTGACATCCGACGGCGAGATCCTCACCAACCACCATGTCGTCGAGGGCGCGACGGCCATCACGGTCCAGGTCGTCTCGACAGGGAAGACCTACCGAGCCGCTGTCATCGGCTACGACTCCGCGCACGATGTCGCGGTGCTGCAGCTCGAGAATGCCTCAGGCCTCACGACGATCAAGCCCGACCCGTCCGGAGGCGTTCAGGTGGGCGACAAGGTCACTGCCGTGGGCAACGCCAACGGCGACGGCGGCTCAGCGAGTGCGGCGGCGGGCACGGTGTCGGCGCTGAACCAGGCGATCACGGTCCGGTCGGACGCAGGAGGAGCATCCGAGCGGCTGAGCGGCCTCATCAAGGTCGCCGCCGACATCATCCCCGGCGACTCCGGCGGCGCGCTGTACGACAGTGGCGGCGAGGTCATCGGGATGAACACCGCAGCGTCGAGCGGCAGCGCGAAGGTCAGTGGGTATGCCATACCGATCGCCCAGGCGCTCACGATCGCCGAGCAGATCGAGGACGGCGACGAGAGCAGCACGGTCCACACCGGATCCACCGGATTCCTCGGCGTGCAGATGGCGCAGTCGTACGGCGAGTCGGACGGTGCGCTCGTGGCCGGTACGGTCGACGGTTCAGCAGCCGCGACTGCTGGCATCACCAGGGGCAGCACGATCACGGCGTTCAATGGTTCGGCGATCTCGTCGGCCGCGCAGCTGTCCGAGGCCGTGGCCGCCGTCGACGCCGGCAAGTCGGTCGATGTGTCGTGGACCGACTCCTCCGGCGCGAGCCACACCGCAACCGTCACGCTGAAGGCCGGTCCCATCGGCTAGGACGGTCAGGGGCGTCGTCGGAGGGTCGGTAGCCTGAACGCGTGACCGAGACCCTCCGCGACGGCGACCTCGTGCTCGAGCCCACATCCGGCTCCGAGGAGTTCACCGGTTTCGCGATCCTGCTCGACGGCGAACGGGTCGGCACCGTCGCACTGCGCGGCGAGGACGGGCGTACGGCCTCGATCCGCTGGAACGCCGGCACAGACAACATCCCGGTCGCCGTCAGGGCGCTCCGCCTCGCGCTGACGTACGCCTTCGACGACCTCGGGATGACGCGGGTCGAGGCCCGCATCCCGATCGAGCGACTGGCCGACGTACGCGCCGCCTCGATCGCCGGCATGCGACGGGAGGGCGTCCTCCGAGGCGCCGGCAACGATCCCGACCGGGCTCTGCTCGCACGCATCGCCGACGATCCCGAGCCTCACAGCCGCGACGGGTTCATCGCGATCCTCAACGCCGGGCTGCCAACCAAGCGGGTCATCAGCCAGGGCCTGCTGCGTGACGAGCGCGGCCGGGTGCTGTTGTGCGAGCTGACCTACAAGCGCGAGTGGGACCTGCCCGGCGGTGTCGTCGAGGTCGGCGAGGCCCCGTCGATCGGGCTCGTCCGCGAGCTGCAGGAGGAGCTCGGCATCACGGTCGAGGTCCGCGACCTCATCACGGTCAACTGGCTGCCGGCGTGGCGCGGCTGGGACGACGCCTGCATCTTCTTGTTCGACCTCGGCGTCGTCGACAGCTCGATCACCGACGCGATGACGCTGCAGGCGACCGAGATCAAGTCCGTACGGTGGTGCGACCCGGCAACCGTGCGCGCGAATGCGGCCGACGCTGCGATCGAGCTGCTCGAGGCGGTCGAGGCCGGATCGCTGCCGGCCTACCGCGAAGCCCCCAAGGCCGCCGAGTAGCCACGTCCCCCGTTGGGAGTGTCCCCGGGCATGACGAAGGCCCGGGAGCAAGCTCCCGGGCCTTCGAACTACTGAACTAAATCAGTGGGGTGATTCAGAGGGGACGGATGTTCGTCGCCTGCAGGCCCTTCTGGCCCTGCTCGACGTCAAACTCGACCTTCTGGTTCTCGTCCAGCGAGCGGTAGCCGCTCGTGGCGATGGCGCTGAAGTGCGCGAAAACGTCTTCGCTGCCGTCGTCGGGGGCGATGAATCCAAAGCCCTTGTCAGCGTTGAACCACTTGACGGTTCCTGTAGCCATGTTGTTTCTCCTCTTTGGCGAGTGTCGCTCACGCCTTTCGCGAGCGACTGTCGCGACACACATCCAACCTGCGAGAAGAACTAGCTACCTTGCGGAACTTGATCAGCCGTAGAATCCAACGTCGTGCAACGAGACCATCGTAGCGGTTGACCGGCCCAATCCGCATCTCTCACTGCGAATCGGCGCTCACAACGCCGCCATACTGGCCGATCGCGCGGGGCTTCCCGTTGCCGCCCGGGATGTAGAGCAGCACCTGGTGGTAGTACCGCAGCTTGCCCGAGCTGGAGATGCCCGATGACAGAAATGCCTGCTGTGGCGTGCCCTCGGGCCAGCTGACGGTGAGGCCGCTCTTGACCTCGTACGTGTCGAGGCGCAGCAGCGTGACGAACGCCAGCGCTCCCCCATCGTCCGTGCGCAGGACGTACTTGACGTCGTCGCTGCCCCAGGACTGCGTGAACGTGACGCCCGTGAGGTTGGAGTTCGTCTCCGCCGTCGCCCGCATCTGCTTGATGAACGAGTCATCGGCGACCTTGTCCACCTCCGGCGCAGCGGAGTCGGCGAGCGCCTTGGCGTACGCCTTGGCGGCCTCCTCGGCCGACATCGACATGCCGACACCGTCAGTGGGCTTGACCGTCAACGCGTCGGACCCCTCCCGCCGGATGCCCGGGGATCGGGGTGTCGGCGAGCGTCTCGGGACTCGCCACCAACAACCACGGCTCGACGGCGGTGTCCCGCTCGAAGATCTGAACCCGGTTGACGCCGGCCTTGGCATCGCGCACGACCGCGAAGAACCACAACGGGTACTTCTTGAACCGTGGTGTCTCAACATCGGTGACCTCGACGGCGGCGGTGTCCTGCTTCTGCGTCTTGGCGAGCCGCTGCGACACCTCGAACGATCCGGAGTCGATCGCGAGCACCGGCCCGCTCTCGACGATCGACAACGGCTTGGCATCGAGCAGCTCGATCGCGGTGTTGCGGACCTTGCGGTACTGGTTGAACACCGACGTCACCTCACTCTTGCGAGCTGCGGTCTTCTCGACCGAGACGTTGCCACGCTTGTGTGGCACGGCGCAGGCTGACAGCGCCAAGGCGCAGATCAGCACGAGGACGGCGAGTCGTCTCACGACTCCTCCTCGTCGTCGACGATCTCGAAGTCGCCGAGCTCGTCCTCGCCCACCTCGTGCTCCACGCCGTCCTCGTCGACGAAGACGTAGACGACGCGCTCACCGGTCTGCCTTCGGGTGCGGGCTCCGGCTCCGGCTCCGGCTCGGGCTTGGGCTCGGGCTCGGGTTCCGGCTCCGGTACGGGTTCCGGCTCCGGCTCCGGCTCCGGTACGGGCTCCGGCTCAGGTTCCGGCTCCGGCTCGGCTCGGCTCAGGCTCAGGCTCCGGGAACGGCTCGGGCTCGGCTCCTGCCGCGATCTCCGCAGCGGTCAGGACACCGGGGATCCGCGGCGTGGCCGGCTCGGGCTCCGGCTGCGGGCATCGGCGACCTCGGGCTCCGGCTCCAACGTCCGCAGGCTCGGCCTCGACGATCTCGACAGACTCGTCGACGATGTCGTACTCCTGCGCCTCCTCGGCCGACATCTCGTGCTCGACGCCGTCCTCGTCGACGTACACGTACACGACTTCTTCCTCGATGATCGGGCCTTCCTCGTCATATGGCCCGGCCAGCCACAGACCGGCGTCGCGGCGGATCCACCAGCCCGACCAGACGGCGGCAAGCCCGAGCAGCAGCAGGGCGATGCCCTTGTAGAAGCCGCCCTTGATGCCGTACGCCAGCGAGATCTCGACGCCCGACAGGTTGGTCGAGCCGACCGAGAGGACCACCGCCGAGACCGTCTCGTCGGGCAGCTGCGTGCTGATGCTGGCGCCGCCGAGCCCGGCCGACTGCGCGATCCACCAGTCGAGCGCGGTCGGGGCACCCGGCAGGTTGCCCCGCCCCTTGACCTCATGAGTCCTGACGGTCCACGGCGTCTCGAAGCCGGTGACCTCGAGACGCTGGGTCTTGCCGACATAGTTCTCGACGTCGACGCTGTTGGCGATGCCGACGAAGACAGGCTTGCGGACCGGCACCTCGGCGAGCAGGTCGACCTGCACATCGGCCCACGAGATGACCTTGGGAGCCGTCACGATCGCGATCCCGTCGGTGTCGATCGGGTGCGGGCCGGTCGAGAAGCGGCTGTCGGGCCCCAGCAGGATCATGATGCTCAGACCGAGAAGCGCGATGAGGACGCCGAGCACGGACAGTGCCCAACTCAGCCTCTTTCGCATCTCCACACTCCCTCTCGGGCACCAACGACTGACGCCGCCGTGAGCCTATCGGGGATCGGGCACCCGACTGCGCAGGACGAGATGCGCGGATGTCGCCGAATCGGTCAGAACAGCGCCGACGCGAGTGCCCGGCGGGCCGTCGCGACGCGCGGATCGGCGATGCCGACGACAGTGAACAGATCGAGGAGCCGCTGGCGTACGCGCTCGCGATCGTCCTCGGACGTGCGCTTGACGAGCTGGATCAGCCGGTCGAAGGCGTCATCGACGTGACCACCGCTGACATCGAGGTCGGCCACCAGCATCTGCGCGTCGAGGTCGTCCGGGGCGTCGGCGGCAGCCTTGCGGGCGGCCTGGAGGTCAGCGCCCTGCGTACGGGCGAGCAGCTTGACGCCGGCGAGCCGCTCGGCGATCTCGCTGTCCGCCGGGTACTGCGCCTGCAGCTTCTCGTACTCGGCGACCGCGGTGTCGAAGTCGCTCGCGGCGAACGCAGCGTCGGCCTCGGCGAACCGGGGGTCCTCGGGCTCTTCGACTTCTTCTGGAGCCTCAGTCGCTTCACCAGCGGGCTGCGCCACCCCGGTCACCCCGTTCTGGGCGGCGACGTTGACGAGCTCGTCGAAGTAGCGGCGCGCCTCGGCCTCCTCGACCGTGCCCTGGAACAGCGGGACGGGCTGACCCTTGACGAGGCCGACGACCAGAGGCACGGCCTGCGCCTGCAGCGCCTGCGCGATCGCGGGGTTGGCGTCGATGTCGACCTGGGCCAGCACGAGCTGGCCGCCGTATTGCGACACGAGGCTGCCGAGCATCGCGTTGAAGCTCTCGCTCTGCGGCGAGCGCGGCGACCAGAGGCTCAGGACGACGACGTAGCTCATCGAGGCCTGCAGCGCCTCGGTCTGGAAGTTCTGCTCGGTGATGTCGACGACGTACGATCCACCGCCGGCAGCGGGCTGGCCGGGACGGGCCGGCGGCTGCTTCAGCGCGGAGAGGTCGATGGCGCCGGGGCGCGAGAAGTTCATGCGCCCAGTGTATGAACCGGCGCGAACACGGTGCCGCGGGTGTCGGTCAGCTCCCTTCCAACAGGCGTTGCTCGATCGTGCGGCCGCGCAGACCCGAGCGCTGCACGACTCGCTGGATGGTGAGGTCACGGGCATCGGGATCACCGATGTAGCGGATGTGGCGCAGGCCCTGCGCTTGAGCCGCCGACTCGAAGATGAAGTGGCCGTAGCCGAGCATGCGCCCGAGCAGCGGCTTCTCGACCGTGATGTCGAGGATGCGGGTGATCGGCATCGTGGCGATGCGGACCGAGAACACTCCGGTCGCCCTGAACACCCGCATGTTGGTGACGACGAAGACGTCACGGCGCTCGCGCATCATCAGGTAGAGCGCGTGCAGCGCGAGGGCGAAGCCGCCGACGATGAGGAGCCAACCGAGCTGGATCGGACCGACCACCGCGAGGATCCACAGCACCACGGTGCCGACGCCCTCGGCGATCGGCTTCCAGAACACGATGTTGTGATGGCGCACGAGATCGATCACGACCTCGCCTTCTTCGGCGAGGAGATGGCTGTCGATCTCCTGGTCGGGCAATCGGTCGAGCAGCGCCCGGATCATCAGCGACCTAGTTGATGAGCTCGTTGAAGAACACGCCGACCTGCTGGAAGGCGTCCATGATCCCGCTGAACGAGCTGCTCACGAAGTTGGCGGCATCGTCGGGCGTCGACAGCAGGTAGTAGATCGCGAAGCCGACGAGCAGCAGGAGGAAGACCTTCTTGAGCACCCGACCATTGTGTCGAAGACCCCCAAGCATGCCGCGAAGGCGCGCCGAGGCAGCGAGTCCGGGTCGAAAAGCCCCGTCAGACGTTCTCGACGAGGGTGTCGGCGGCTGCGAACGGGTCGGTCTCGCCGGCCAGGACCTGACTGGCCAGCGTGTCCAGCCGGGCGTCGCCCGACAATCCGGCGAACCTCGACTGCACCTCGGCCAGTGCAAGCGCCTCGATCTCCCGCCTCAGACGCGCCAGCCGCCGGCGCTCGAGCTCGCCCGACTCCCCCAGGTGGGCGCGGTGCGCGGCAATCTGCTCCGCGACCTCGTCGACGCCCTCTCCCCTGGTCGCCACCGTCAGGACGATCGGCGGCTTCCATGCGCTGTCGTCGCGCTCGGTCATCGAGAGCATCGATCGCAGCTCGCGACGGGTCGACTGTGCACCGTCGCGATCGGCCTTGTTGACGACGAAGATGTCGCCGATCTCGAGGATGCCCGCCTTGGCGGCCTGGATTCCGTCGCCCATGCCCGGGGCCAGCAGCACGAGCGTCGTGTCGGCGAGCCCGGCGATCTCGACCTCGGACTGCCCGACCCCGACGGTCTCGACGAGTACGACGTCACAGCCCGCGGCGTCCAGGACCCGCAACGCCTGCGGCGCCGACGCCGAGAGGCCACCCAGATGTCCCCGGCTCGCCATCGACCGTATGTAGACGCCGTGGTCCGTCGCATGGTCCTGCATACGTACGCGGTCGCCGAGCAGCGCACCTCCGGAGAACGGCGACGTCGGATCGACCGCGAGCACGCCGACCCGCTTGCCCTGGGCCCGCAGCGCGGTGACCAGCGCCGACGTGGACGTCGACTTGCCGACGCCCGGCGACCCCGTGATGCCGACGATGTGCGCCGACCCTGTGTGGGGGGTCAGCGCGGCGCTGACCTCGCGCAGCGACGGCGACCGGTCCTCGACCAGCGAGATCAGCCGCGCCACGGCCCGGGCCTCACCGGCTCGCGCACGTTCGACGAGCTCGGCGACCGGAATGGCGCGGCTGCGACTCACCGGTTGATGGCTACTTCTGGGGGACGCGGATGATCAGGGCGTCACCCTGACCGCCACCGCCGCACAGCGCGGCAGCACCGATGCCGCCACCACGGCGGCCCAGCTCGAGCGCGAGGTGGAGGACGAGGCGGGCACCGCTGGCACCGATCGGGTGGCCCAGGGCGATCGCTCCGCCGTTGACGTTGACCTTGTCCTCGGAGACGCCCAGCGCACGGGTGCTCTCGATGCCAACAGCGGCGAACGCCTCGTTGAGCTCGAACAGGTCGATGTCGCTGACCTCGATGCCCTCCTTGGCGGCAGCGTTCGCGATCGCGTTGGCCGGCTGCAGCTGCAGGCTCGAGTCGGGTCCCGCGACGACGCCCGCTGCGCCGATCTCGGCGATCCACGACAGCCCGAGCTCCTCAGCCTTGGCCTTGCTCATGACGACGACCGCGGCCGCACCGTCGGAGATCTGGCTGGCCGAACCGGCGGTGATGGTGCCCTCCTTGTTGAAGGCGGGGCGCAGCTTGCCGAGCGACTCGGTGGTCGTGTCGCCGCGGACGCCCTCGTCGGCGCTGATCGACGATCGGATCGCCCTTGCGCTGCGGGATCTCGACCGGGACGATCTCCTCGTCGAAGACGCCGTTCTTCTGGGCCGTGGCGGCGAGCTGGTGCGAGCGGGCGCTGAACGCGTCCTGCTCCTCGCGGCTCAGCTGGGTGCCGTCGGCGTTGATCTGCTCGGTGAGCCCGCCCATCGCCTGGTCCGTGAGCGCATCCCACAGTCCGTCGTACGCCATGTGGTCGGTCAGCTTGGTGTCGCCGTACTTGGTGCCCTCACGCGATCCCAGCAGCAGGTGCGGCGCCTGCGTCATCGACTCCTGCCCGCCGGCGACGATGATCTCGTGCTCGCCGGCGCGGATCAGCTGGTCGGCCAGGGCGATCGCGTTGATGCCCGACAGGCACACCTTGTTGATCGTGATCGACGGCGTCGTCAGCGGGATGCCGCCCTTGAACGCGGCCTGGCGGGCGGGCACCTGGCCGGCTCCGGCGCCGAGGACCTGGCCCATGATCACGTAGTCGACCTGGTCGCCGGTCACACCGGCCTTCTCGAGCGCTCCCTTGATGGCCAGGCCACCGAGGTCCGATCCGGAGAGGGTCTTGAGGCCACCGAGGAGGCGGCCGATCGGGGTGCGCGCACCGGCGACGATCACGGACTGGGTCATGGAGTTGCTCCTTCGCGAGACACGTCTCTGAAAAGACACTGCTCTTCACTTTACTTAGAAGTAACGTTTGTGCCGCGTTCTGTGCGATGGATCACGCCGCGATGCCAGCCGGGTGCCATACCCTCGTCTCCATGCCCGACAGCCCCCTTGTTCCCCACCACCTCCTGCTCGCGATCGACCACGTCGGTATCGCGGTGCCGGACCTCGACGACGCCCTCGAGTTCTATGCCTCGACGTTCGGGCTGCACTCGGTGCACGAGGAGATCAACGAGGAGCAGGGCGTACGCGAGGCGATGCTCGCGGTCGGCGACTCCGACCAGCGCATCCAGCTCCTCGCACCGCTCAGCGACGAGTCCACGATCGCCAAGTTCCTCGCCCGCAACGGCCAGGGCATCCAGCAGCTCGCCTACCGCGTCGCCGACATCGAGGCGGTCTCGGCGATCCTGCGCGAGCGCGGCGTGCGCCTCCTCTATGACGCCCCCAAGCGCGGCACGTCCGACTCACGCGTCAACTTCGTGCACCCCAAGGACGCCGGAGGCGTGTTGGTGGAACTGGTCGAACCCGCGGCATCTCACTGAGTTCCGGATCACAGTCCGTAGCCGGGAAAGTTAACGCTTAGTAACATCGCGGAGACCCCGACCGAAGGACTCCAGACGTGCAGAACATTCTTGACGCCATCCAGGCCGGCGACACTTCCCCCGAAGACTTCGCGAACATCGCCCTCCCCGAGACGTACAAGGGGATCACGGTCCACAAGGACGAGGTCGACATGTTCGAGGGCCTCGCCAGCCGCGACAAGGACCCCCGCAAGAGCCTCCACCTCGACGACGTCCCGATCCCGGAGCTCGCTCCCGGAGAGGCACTCGTCGCGGTCATGGCGAGCGCCATCAACTACAACACCGTGTGGACCTCGATCTTCGAGCCGGTCTCGACGTTCAGCTTCCTGGAGCGCTACGGCCGGCTGAGCGAGTACACCAAACGTCACGACCTGCCCTATCACGTGGTGGGCTCCGACCTCGCCGGCGTCGTGCTGCGCACCGGACCCGGCGTCAACAAGTGGGCACCGGGCCGCGAGGTCGTCGCGCACTGCCTGTCGGTCGAGCTCGAGGCACCCGACGGCCACAACGACACGATGATGGACCCTGAGCAGCGCATCTGGGGCTTCGAGACCAACTTCGGCGGCCTCGCCCAGCTCGCGATCGTCAAGGCCAACCAGCTGATGCCCAAGCCCGACCACCTCACGTGGGAAGAGGCGGCGAGCCCCGGCCTGGTCAACTCCACGGCATACCGGCAGCTCGTCTCGACCAACGGCGCCAACATGAAGCAGGGCGACACCGTGCTGATCTGGGGCGCCTCCGGCGGCCTCGGCTCGTACGCAACGCAGTTCGCGCTCAACGGTGGCGCCACCCCGGTGTGCGTCGTCTCGTCGCCCGAGAAGGCCGAGATCGTCAAGAAGATGGGCGCCGAGCTCGTCATCGACCGGTCAGCCGAGGGCTACAAGTTCTGGAAGGACGAGAACACCCAGGATCCCAAGGAGTGGCAGCGGTTCGGCAAGAAGATCCGCGAGCTGACCGGTGGCGACGACCCCGACATCGTGTTCGAGCACCCTGGCCGTGAGACGTTCGGCGCCAGTGTCTACGTCGCGCGCAAGGGCGGCACGATCGTGACCTGCGCGTCGACCTCGGGCTACATGCACCAGTACGACAACCGCTACCTCTGGATGAACCTCAAGCGGATCGTCAGCTCGCACTTCGCCAACTACCGCGAGTCGTGGGAGGCCAACAAGCTGATCGACAAGGGCTTGATCCACCCGACGGTGTCGCGCGTCTACCCGCTCGCCGAGACCGGCCAGGCTGCGCTCGACGTGCACCACAACCTCCACCAGGGCAAGGTCGGCGTGCTGTGCCTCGCACCGGAGGAGGGCCTTGGCGTCCGCAACGCCGAGAAGCGCGCCCTGCACATCGACAAGATCAACAGGTTCCGAGGGGTCTGAGGAACGAAGACCCGAGGAACACATCAGCACTGTCGAGGAGTCTGAGGAACGAAGACCCGAGGAACACATCAGCACTGTCGAGGAGTCTGACGGCGTCGTCCACGCTCGGGTGAAGGGGCATCGACCAGGTCGAGATCGGCCGTGTCGGTGCCCCTTTCGGGCAGGTATGGTGGACCCACACCTGACAACCCCCCTCTTCTACGAATGGGTACAGCATGTCCGACCAGTCCGGATTGTCCATCTTCGACGCCGCCGAGAAGTCCGGCGACGCATCCTTCCCGCTCGCTCGCCGCGGCGGCTATGACAGCGACGCCGTCGATGCATGGGTGCGCACCCAGTCAGCTGAGTTCCAGAAGGCCGCGGACAGCCTCAAGTCCGTGAAGTCAGAGAACGAGAACCTCCGCGACCTGATCGAGAAGCTCAAGGACCGCGTCGAGGCCGTCGAGAAGCCGACCTACACGGGCCTGGGCAACCACGCCGCCCAGCTGCTCGGCCTGGCCGAGCAGGAGGCCGAGGACGTACGCAACCGCGCCGTGCGCGAGGCCGACGAGCTCGTCAAGAAGGCAGAAGAAGAGGCCGCGATCGTCCGCTCCACGGCCAACCACGAGGCCGAGGAGATGCGCGGCCGCGCCGTCATCGAGCTCGAGGAGAAGCGCAAGCAGCTCCTCGAGGATGCCGAGGCCATGCACGCCGACGCGATCGCCCACACCGAGGACCTGCGCGCCCACGCCGAGCGCGAGGCCGCCCAGGTCAAGCTCGCGGCCGAGCAGGACGCCCAGAACATGCGCCTCGGCGCGACCCGCGAGGTCGAGCAGGCTCGCGCCGCGGCCGACCGTGAGGTCACCGAGGCCCGCCGGGTGCTCGCCGTCGAGAAGGAGCGCCTCGCCCGCGAGGCATCCGAGAACCACGCGTCAGCGACCGAGCAGACCGCCAAGCTCGTCAAGGATGCCGAGACTCGCGCCAAGGCGGCCGACGACCGCGCTCGCGACATCATGGAGCAGGCCGCCAAGGCGCGCGACGCTGCCAGCGCCGAAGCTGCCCGCCTGCTCGACAACGCCAAGGCCGAGGCCGGCCAGCTGGTGTCGGGCGCAAGCGCCGAGGCTCAGCACATCCGGGTCAGCGCGACGACTGACGCCGAGCGTCAGACCCGAGTCCTGCGGGCCGAGGTCGAGGAGCTGCAGCGCAAGCGCGACGGCATCATGGCCCAGATGGGTCAGCTGCGCGACATCGTCTCGACCTTCGCGCCGACGACCGTCAAGGACAGCGGCCCCAAGGACAAGGCAGAGCCCAAGGCCGACAAGCCTGCGGCCGATGCCAAGCCCGAGGAGCCGAAGGCCGAAGAGCAGACGGCCGAAGAGCCGGCAGAGGCCACGAGCCGACGTCGCCGAGTCCGAGGACGCCGACGAAGCGGTCGAGGAGAAGACCAACTAGCGAGGCACGTCCTTGAACGCGGCGACCGTGCGGTCGCGGTAGGCCGAGGAGTCGGCGCGTTCCATCGGGCCGTCCCAGGTGTCGGGCAACGGCACCGGGACGCCCGGCGCCAGCTTGCGGGTGATCTCGTCGAGCACGCGCTCGGAGTCGCCGACCCAGAGGTGCTTGGCGCCCTCGACCGCAATGACCTCGGCCTGCGGGATCGCGGCGAAGCGTTCGCGAGCCTCCGGCGGCTGGAGGTAGTCGTCGTGCTCCGGGATGAGCGCCGTGACCGGCTTGCCGGACTCGGCCCACGCCTGCAGGTGCTCAGCCGAGGCGTGGCGCAGCGGCGGTGACAGCAGCACGAGCGCCCTCGACGACCGGCTCGAGGCCGTACATCAAGGTGAGGTCGGTGCCGAACGACCAGCCGACGAGCCATACGTGCGGCAGGTCGGCGAACTCGGCGTACTCGACCGCAGCGGCGACGTCGAAGCGCTCGGCAACGGCGTTGTCGAACGCTCCCCCACTGGTGCCCTGCACGCTCGACGTGCCGCGGGTGTTGAAGCGCAACACCGCGATGCCCGCGAGCGCAGGCAGCCGGTAGGACGCCTTGCGGAACAGGTGGCTGTCCATCATGCCGCCGTGCGTCGGCAGCGGGTGCAGACAGATCATCGTCGCGACGGGATCGCCCTCCAGCGGAAGCGCCAGCTCCCCAACGAGGTTGACGCCGTCAGCGGTCTCCATCGTGATCTGCTCGCGGCGGGCGGGCAGCACGGAGTTGCCACGGATCTTCTCGGTCATCTTTAGGGCGTGCCTCTCAATTGGTGGCCGATCAGGGAGCGTGGCGTCCGCGCCCGTCCGGGACGGGATGCCGGGCCCGCGCGAGCCGGCCATCGAATTGGGAGGCATGTCCTAACCTCAGTGCTTCCTGGCCCAGCAGGCCGTGTGCCAGTGCCGGCGCTCGTCGATCGCCGCCTCGCTCAGCAGTGCCTTCTGGACCGGCCATGCCACGATGTGCGGAGTCGCCGGGCGGATCAGCTGGTCGCAGCCGGGGCAACGGTAGTCCTTGTCAGCGCCCGACCCGCGGAGCTTTCGTACGTACCAGGAGCCGTCGGACTTGTCCTCGACCTGCTCGGTCGTGGTCCGCAGCGGCGGGTGCGCTCGGTGTGCGACGCGACGACGGGACATGCTCCCAGTCTACGGAGCAGTGCAGTACTTCCGGATCCAGCCTTCGCTGGCGCTCGACGCCTTGATCGCCTGGTCGAACGTGAGGACGACGATCTTGTCCTCGCCGTCACGCTGGAACAGGACGACGTCGGTCAGTGCGGGCTTGTCGCTGCAAGCCAGCCCGGCCGACTCCTGCGCCGCGATCGCGGACGAGAGCGCCGTCTCGTTGCTCTTGCTGTCGAGGATCATCTGCGTCGAGCCGCCGTAACGGCTCGCGAACGACGAGATCGCGAGGTAGCCGATCAGGAGTCCCACGGTGCACACGGCAGCGGCGAGACGCACCATGCGAGCGGCGAAAAACACGTGCGTCGTGTTGATCATCGCTCCTCCTGTCCGTGTGACCCTCTGGACAGTGCAACGAGATCGTCAACGCATAGTTACCGGCGTCGCAGGAAAAAGAACTCTGCGCTGTTTCGCGTAACTTTTGGCTGCCTAGTACGTGTGGAAGCCCGCTCCGGTCTTGCGGCCGAGCTTGCCCTCGGCGACCAGACGCTGCAGCGTCGGCGCCGGCAGCCAGCCCGCGTGGCCGAACGTGCTCACCAGGGTCTCCTGGATCGCGAGCGAGACGTCGTTGCCCACGACGTCGAGCAGCTCGAACGGCCCCATCGGCAGCTTGGTCGCCTTGAGGGCGTCGTCGATCTCGGTCAGCGAGCCGCCATCGGCTTCGTGCAGCTTGATCGCATCGTTGAGGTAGGGGAACAGCAACGCGTTGACGATGAAGCCCGCGCGGTCGCCGCAGGACACCGGGTGCTTGCCGGTCGACAGGCACAGCGCACGCACGGTCTCGGCGACCTCGGGCGTGGTCTCGTCGGCGGTCACGACCTCGACGAGCTTCATGACGGGCGCGGGGTTGAAGAAGTGCATGCCGATGACGTCCTGGGGCCGCGAGGTGACTTCCGCGCAGGATGTGATCGACAGCGATGAGGTCGTCGTGGCCAGGATCGCGCCGGGCTTGGCGATGCGGTCGAGGTCGCGGAACAGCTCGAGCTTGATGTCGAGGTCCTCGGCGATCGCCTCGACGATGATGTCGGCGCCGGCGAGGGCTTCGCGTTCGGTCGAGCCACTGAGCCGGGCCAGCACGGCGGACTTGCCGTCCTCGTCGAGCTTGCCGCGCGAGATCGCCTTGTCGAGGCTCTTGGTGATGGCGGCCTCGACGCCGGCGAGCTTGTCGGCGCTGCGGCCGACGTACACGACGTCGTAGCCGGCCTTGGCGAAGACCTCGACGATGCCCGATGCCATCGTGCCGGTGCCCACGACGCCGACCGTCTCGATGTCGTGGCGCAGCTGAGGCGCGTCGACGTCGTCCTCGCCGACCGCCTGGGCGAAGGTCGTGTTGTCGGCGGCCATCTGGGTCAGGATGCTCGCCGGCTGGTGCAGATCGTCACCGGTCTCGGCATAGAGCTTCTCGAGGCCGGTCGCCACGGTCTGCGGGCCGAGCGTGTCGATCAGCGTCAACGGGCCGATCGGGTAGCCGCAGCCAAATCGCATCGCGGCGTCGATGTCATCGTGCGTCGCGTATCCGCTCTCGTACATCGTGGCGGCGTGGTTGAGGTAGGGCAGCAGCAACGTGCGAGCGATGTCGGCGGCGTCGGTCGCTCGCGCCCAGTCTGTCGACGATTTCCTGCATGGCTACTCCTGAGTAATAAGCGGATCGTGTCAGACTAACCTGACCGTGCCGCCGGCTCCATGGGAGAACGATGAATCGACGTATGACGATGGTTACAGCCATCCTGGGCCTGGTTCTGCTAGGGGTCAGCGGGTGTGGCAAGAGCGACAGCCCGCAGGACGAGCCCACCGCCACGGAGACCAGCACGACGGACAGTCCGACCACGCCGACGCCGGAGGCGACGATCGACGACGCGTCGGATCTCGTGGGTGACTGGCAGGACGTCGACGCCGAGTGGGTCGTGCACTTCAACGATGACGGGACGTTCGTCGAGGACTTCCAGGGCGTCGAGAAGACTCCGCGTCGGCAAGTACACCGTGGACGGCACGACGGTCTCGCTGATCGGCGATGAAGGCGACACCGACCCCGGCAAGATCGAGGGCGACACCCTCAAGTTCAAGCTCGGCACGCTGACGAGGATGTCTTGAGGATTGTCATTGCGCGGTGCCAGGTCGACTACGCCGGCCGGCTCGCGGCTCACCTGCCCCTCGCCACCCGTCTCATCATGGTCAAGAACGACGGCTCGGTGCTGATCCACTCCGACGGCGGCTCCTACAAGCCGCTCAACTGGATGAGCCCTCCGTGCACGTTGCGCGAGGGCCTCGCGGACGACGGAGTCACGGAGTGGACCGTCACGGCCGGCAAGACCGACGACACCTTGCGCATACGCATCGAGGAGGTCCTGCACGACTCTGCACACGAGCTCGGGGTCGACCCGGGGCTGCAGAAGGACGGCGTCGAGAAGCACCTGCAGGAGCTCCTCGCCGAGCACACGACGGCGCTGGGCCCAGGCATGAGCCTCGTACGCCGGGAGTACATGACCGCGATCGGACCGGTCGACCTGCTGTGCAAGGACGGCTCCAACAGCTCCGTCGCGGTCGAGATCAAGCGCCGCGGTGACATCGACGGCGTCGAGCAGCTGACGCGCTACCTCGAGCTCATGAACCGTGACCCTGCGCTACGACCCGTCCGCGGCATCTTCGCGGCCCAGGAGATCAAGCCGCAGGCACGCACCCTTGCGACCGATCGCGGCATCGAGTGCGTCGTCGTCAACTACGACGAGCTCCGCGGCATCGACGACCCGAGCCTGCGCTTGTTCTGACGCAGCCACGGGCCGGAGCGAGCGCAGCCGGAGCTACTGCATCGGGACGTTGAAGAACGTTGCGCCGAGCTGTTCCCAGCGGTCGATCTCGCAGCCGTTCGTACGTTCGAACTCAGCGTCGACCGCTTTGCCCTTGTGGGTCCCCTTGACCGTCGCGGTCTGCGGGCCACCGTAAAGATCCGTGCACACCTGGCCCTTCGGGACGGGCTCGAAGACTTTGGCGCCGGCCGCCTCCAATGCTTTGCAGGCCTCAGCCGGCTGCGGGTGATTGCCACCGGGCGGGTCGCACTTCAGCTCGTACGTCTCGGGGTCGACGCCGTCGTCGGAGACGAGCGTGATCGTCAGTGCTGTGACATCCGACGAGGAGCCACTGTCAGGGTCTTTGTCGGCGTCCTTGCCGCACGAGGCCAGGGCCGTCGCCACGAGGGCGACGGCGCAGAGAGCGAGGGCTCTACGCACCGGCGATGGGCGGCGCAGTCGGGTCGCCATCGGCACCCTTCTCCTCACGGGCGACCCAGTCCTCGATGCGCTCGTAGTCGTCCTTGGAGCGCGTGACGACAGCCAGCAGGTCACTCATCTTGGCGACCTCCTCGACCTGCTCCTTGATGAACCACTGCATGAACTGGTCGGATGCGTAGTCGTTGTTGTCGCGGGCGATACGGGTCAGCTCGTTGATCTGCTCGGTGACGCGCTTCTCTTGGGCGAGCGCGGCCGTGACCGGCTCGACGACATCGGCGAAACCGATCTTGGGGGCCTCCAGCGCGGGAATGATCGGCGTCTCGTCGGCATCGAGGAGGTACTGGACCATCATCATCGCGTGATCGCGCTCCTCGATGGCCTGCTGGTAGAACAGCGCCGCCATCTGGGGCATCGTCAGTGCGTCGTAATAGGTCGCGATCGCGACGTACTGCTGGTGCGCGCCGAACTCGTAGCCGATCTGCTCGTTGAGCTTCGCCACGAATGCTGGTGCCGCCATGTGTCCCATCTCCCATTCTCTCGCCTTAGGCGAGCCTCACCTCACACTGGTATCCTAGGCCTGTGCCACCGACACCCAAGAAGAAGTGCTGCAGCAGCAAGCCTGCCTGCAAGAGGTGTCCCATCAAGATGATGAAGAAGGGCACACTTCCCGAGGGCTACACCGTCAAGAAGCGCAAGCTCGTCAAGGTCAAGAAGAAGCAGAAGACCAGCGACAAGATCGCCGCCTGAGCGGTAGCCCGAGCCTAGGGCACCTCAGGGCGTGAAGCCACGAAGGTGTGGCTGGCCAAAGTCATCCCGCGCCGCCTGGCTGGCTGAAGGCCCGACGGTACGCCGACGGGGTCGTGTCGAGCCGGTCCCGGAAATGCTGGCGCATGTTGCTCTCGGTGCCGAGACCACTCTCGCGTGCAATGCGGTCGATCGGGAAGTCGGTGGTCTCCAGCAGCGCCCGCGCCCGGTCGAGCCGCTGAAGGTTCAGCCAACGCACCGGGGCCGTGCCGGTCTCCTCGACGAACCGGCGGCCCAATGTCCGGGTGCTCATCCCCGCCCGTGCTGCAAGGTCGTCGACCGAGAGCGGGTCCGCCAACCGGTTCGAAGCCCAGTCGAGCACCGGCGCGAGTCCTGACCTGCCACCGGTGTCGGGGAGATGCGCCGGGGCGTACTGGCTCTGTCCGCCCTCTCGGTGTGGTGCGACCACCATCCGCCGGCTGACCTCCATCGCCCGCGCCGAGCCGTAGTCGTTGCGCACGATGTGCAGGCACAGGTCGAGCCCCGCGGCGGTGCCGGCACTCGTGAGAACCGAGCCCTCGTCGACGTACAAGGCGTCCTCGCTGACCTGCACCTGCGGGAACCGCCGGCGCAGCTCCTCGGCATACATCCAGTGGGTCGTCGCCTCGCGGCCGTCGAGGAGCCCAGCCTCGGCGAGGATGAAGGCCCCCGAGCAGATCCCGGCGATCCGCGCCCCGCGCGCGTGCGCCTCGGCGAGATGCTCGACGAGCGCGCGTGGTTGCTCGTAGCCCTTCATGATGCATGCCGGAACCACCACCAGGTCGGCGTCGAGGATCGCGTCCAGGCCTCGCTCGGTCTGCAGGCTCAGGCCGCCCGCCGCATGGTGTGCTGCGGGGCTGGTGGAGCACATCGTCAGGTCGTACCACCCCTTGCCGTCGTCTTCGAGCGGGAGCCCGAAGACCCCGACCGGGACGGCGAGCTCGAACAGTGAGGTGTGCTCCAGCACTGGCACCACGACGCGGATCCGATCCTTGATGGCCATGGCCTAAATCTATCGGATCGTGTCATTTCCGCCACTGGTCCGCGGCCGCGGGCCCGACGAGGCTGGGTGTATGACGGATCAAGCCATCAGGGCCGAACGACGCCAAGAGGTACGACTCGTGGTCGCCGGGCTGTCGGCCATCGGTGTCGGCTTCGGCTTTGCCCGCTATGCATACGGGCTCTACCTGCCCGAGCTGAGGCGCGAGTTCAGCCTCTCCACGGCGCAGCTCGGCGTGATCAGCAGCCTGAGCTATGTCGGCTATCTGGCCGCGGTGGTTCTGGTCGGCACCCTCATCAGCCGCCTGGGTCCACGGCTCATGATCCTCAGCGCAGGCGCCTCCGCGGCCGCCGGGATGACGCTCGTCGCGGTCACCGACTCCGTCGCCGTCATGACAGTCGGGATCGTGCTGGCGGGGACGAGTGCCGGCTGGGTCTGGGCGCCGTACTCGGAGGTGACCCCTTCCATGTTGGCTCCTGCACGGGCCGAGCGGGCGCTCGCGATCATCGCTTCCGGCACGGCGTACGGCACTGCGGTCGCCGGAGGTCTCGCACTGGCCACACCGTCCGGCGACTGGCGACTGGCGTGGGCGGCGTTCACGGTGATCGCCGTCGCGGTCACGATCGTCAACGCCGTCGTGCTGCCCAAAGGCGCCACCGGAACCAGCGGACCGTCGATGTCCGGCGCGACCTTCGCCCGCTTGCGCCGTCGCACCGCGATCCCGTTGTGCATCGCGGCGATCTCGTACGGCGCGGTCGGTTCGGTCTACTGGACGTTCGCCGTCGACCTGATCGGGTCCAGATCCACGGCTGCGACCGGGGCGGCGTTCTGGACGCTTCTCGGGATCGCCGGCACAGCAGGAGCCGCGGCGCCCGTGCTGTTTCGCAGCATGGGTCTGCGGGCGTCTCACCTCGCCCTGTTCGGGCTGCTTGCGGCCGGCACCGCGCTGCTTGCCATCGCGCCCGGGCAGGGGGTGGTCGTGGTGGTCTCCGCGATCGTCTTCGGGCCGACGTTCATGGCGACCGCTTCCCTGCTGGCAGTGTGGAGCTTCCACACGTTCGAGCATGACCATGCGGCCGGATTCAGCATGGTCGTGTTCTTCCTCGGCCTCGGCGGCATCGCTGGTCCGGCCGTCGTAGGTGCTGCGGCCGGGCTCGTCGGCCTGCGCGGCGCGTTCGTTGCGACGGCCGTCGTCGCCCTCGTGACCATCGCCTGCCGTCCGAGCCGCCAGGTGGGCGCGCGTCGCCACGATGCCGGGCTCGTCACCGACTGATTCCCGCCGGAGGCGAGGTGGGGGCGGGCCGTACGGTTGTCGTCATGACCGAACTCGCACACCAGGCCCAGACCCTCCTCGCCCTGCACACCGACGCCAAGCTGCTCAAGCTCGTCAACGTGTGGGATGCCATCAGCGCCCGCGTCGTCTCCGAGGTCGAGGGCGTGACCGCCCTGGCCACCGCGAGCCACTCAATCGCTGCGGCATACGGCTACGCAGACGGTGAGAACATCCCCGTCGAGCTCATGATCGAGGCCGTCGGCGGCGTCGTCGCGGCCACCGACCTGCCGGTCACGGCCGACCTCGAGGCCGGCTACGGGAACCCGCGCGAGACGACCCTCAAGGCGATCGGCGTCGGCGTCGTGGGCTGCAACCTCGAGGACCAGCTCAAGCCGATCCACGAGGCGGTCGACGCGATCGAGGCTGTGCTCAACGCAGCGCAGCAGGAGGGCATCGACTTCGTGCTCAACGCGCGTACGGATGCGTTCCTCAAGGCTGGCGACAAGCCACACGACGAGGTGCTGGCCGACGCCATCGAGCGCGGTCGCGCCTATCTCGCCGTCGGCGCTCCCGTCGTGTTCGTCCCCGGCAAGGTGTCCGAGGACGACATCAAGGCGTTCGTCGACGCCTGGGGCCCGCAGAAGCTGACCCTCATGGGTGGCGTCGGATCGGTCCCGCTCGCCCGCATGGAGGAGCTCGGCGTCGCGCGCGTCTCGTACGGCCCGTGGGCCCAGTCCGTCGCGCTGATGGCGCTGCAGGACCTCACGGCCGACATCGTCGCCGGCGGCGGCCTGCCAAAGGACTTCCGCGGCCTGAACTGAGCAGTCAGCCCAGCTCGTTGGCCTTGCGGATCTCGTCGACGATGCGATCCATGATCGTGGTCATGCCGAAGTCCTTCGGCGTGAACACCGCGGCCACGCCGGCGGCCTCCATCTTGCGGGCGTCGGACTCGGGGATGATCCCGCCGACGATCAGCGGGACATCGCCGATGCCGGCTTCGGCCATGGCCTTCTGGACGTCGGGGACAAGCTCCATGTGCGAGCCGGACAGGATCGAGAGTCCGACGCAGTGCACGTCCTCGGCGACCGCCGCGGCGACGATCTGTGCGGGCGTCAGACGGATGCCTTGGTAGATGACCTCGAAGCCGGCGTCGCGGGCTCGTACGGCGATCTGCTCAGCGCCGTTGGAGTGGCCGTCGAGCCCGGGCTTGCCGACCAGGAAGCGCAGCCTGGTGCCGAGCTCCTCGCCAGTGCGCTGCACCTTCTCGCGTACGGCCGACAGCTCGGCGCCGGCCTCGGCGATGCTTCCGACGCTGCTGACGCCCGTGGGCGCGCGGTATTCGCCGAACACCTCGCGCAGGGCGCCGGCCCACTCGCCGACGGTCGCTCCGGCGCGTACGGCCTCGAGCGTCGCGTCCATCAGGTTGGTGTCGGTCTTGGCCTCGCGCTGCAGGCGGCTGAGGGCCTCGTCGACCGCGGCCTGGTCGCGCTGCTCACGCCATGCCTTGACGTCTGCGATCGCATTGGCCTCGGCCTCGGGATCGGCCACCATGATCGCGGCGTCCAAGTCGGCCGTGAGGGGCGACGGCTCGGTCTCGGTGTAGGAATTGACGCCGACGACCTTCATCTCGCCCGCCTCGATGCGGGCACGGCGCTCCGAGTGCGAGGCCACCATGGCCTGCTTCATGTAGCCGGACTCGACCGCGGCGACCGCGCCACCCATCGCCTGCACCCGATCCATCTCGGCCTTCGCGCCGTCGATCAGCTCGGCAACCTTGGCCTCGACGACGACCGAACCCTGGAAGATGTCGTCGTACTCGAGCAGGTCGGACTCGAACGCCAGCACCTGCTGCAGGCGCAGCGACCACTGCTGGTCCCAAGGGCGCGGCAGGCCCAGCGCCTCATTCCAGGCCGGCAGCTGCACCGCCCGAGCACGAGCGTCCTTGCTGAGGGTCACGCCGAGCATCTCCAGGACGATGCGCTGGACATTGTTCTCGGGCTGCGCTTCGGTCAGGCCGAGGGAGTTGACCTGCACGCCGTAGCGGAACCGGCGCATCTTGGGGTCCTGCACGCCGTAGCGCTCGCGCGTGATCTCGTCCCAGAGCCGCCCGAAGGCGCGCATCTTGCACATCTCCTCGATGAACCGCACACCGGCGTTGACGAAGAACGAGATGCGTCCGACGACGTTCTCGAACTCGTCCTCCGGCACCTGGCCTGAGTCGCGGACGGCATCGAGCACGGCGATCGCGGTCGTCAGCGCGTACGCGAGCTCCTGCGTCGGCGTCGCCCCTGCCTCTTGCAGGTGGTAGCTGCAGATGTTGAGCGGGTTCCACTTGGGGATCGTGCTGACCGTGTAGGCGATCATGTCGGTCGTCAGGCGCAGCGACGGCGCGGGCCCGAAGACGTAGGTGCCGCGCGAGAGGTATTCCTTGATGATGTCGTTCTGGGTCGTGCCCGCCAGCGCGGCCGGGTCGACGCCCTGCTCCTCTGCCGCGACCTCGTACATCGCGAGCAGCCACATCGCGGTCGCGTTGATCGTCATCGACGTGTTCATCTCGTCGAGCGGGATGTCGTGGAACAGCTGCCGCATCGCGCCGAGGTGCGGGATCGGGACGCCGACCTTGCCGACCTCTCCCCTGCTCAGCTCGTGATCGGGGTCGTAGCCGGTCTGCGTCGGCAGGTCGAAGGCCACCGACAGTCCGGTCTGGCCCTTCGCGAGGTTGCGGCGATAGAGCGCGTTGGACTCGGCCGCCGAGCTGTGACCGGCATACGTACGCATCACCCAGGGCTTGTCGGGCACGTCCTTGTCAGGCATTTCGTCAGGTTACCTCCCCGTAACCTTTGAGGTCACTGCCTCGCGAGGGCGTTCCTCCTCACACTCGTAGAGTGTTGTCATGGTCAATCTGACGCGCATTTACACGCGAACCGGCGACGACGGCACCACGAATCTCGGCGACATGAGCAAGACCAGCAAGCTCGACCTGCGCCTCGCGGCGTACGCCGACGTCGACGAGGCCAACAGCCACATCGGCTTCGCGATCTCCCTCGGGACGCTCGACGAGGACGTCGTCGCGGTGCTCACCCACGTGCAGAACGATCTGTTCGACGTCGGCGCCGACCTGTCGTGCCCGGTCGTGGACAACCCGGAGTATCCCCCGCTGCGGGTCGAGCCCGACTACATCGACCGGCTGGAGGGCTGGTGCGACCACTACAACGAGCAGCTGCCCAAGCTGCGGTCGTTCATTCTTCGTGGCGGTACGCCCGCGGCTGCTGCTGTGCACATCGCCTGCACCGTGACCCGGCGCGCGGAGCGCTCAGCGTGGGCCGCGCTCGAGGAGCACGGGGACACCATGAACGTGCTGACCGCGAAGTACCTCAACCGGCTCAGCGACCTGCTGTTCATCCTCGGCCGCTACGCGAACCGGGAAGCCGGCGACATCCTCTGGAAGCCAGGCGGCGAAAGAGCCTGAACATGCCAATGGCACCCACCGAAGTGAGTGCCATTGAACTTTCGGGGTCAGTCCCAGTCGATGGCTTGCTGGACGACGTGCGAACCAGTGTGGCCACCGGCGGCGGATGCGGCCGGCGCGATGCCGACTACAGCCACGACTGACACGAATGCAGCGGCGACTAGACGCTTGATCACGATGTGCACCTACTCCCTGGGAGACGGGGGTCCGTCTCACTTCTGTCGATTCTCTCGTGACCCCGCGAGGTCGTCAACAGGAGGAGAAAACCTGTACGCATGCCTCAAAGGACGTTGTTGACCCGTTGTCCCGGGGGCGACGACTCGAGCCACGACAGCAGCCCGGTGAGGGCGTTGGCGCTCATCGCGAACTGCCGCACACCCGCAGCGTTGGCAGTCGCGACGATCAGGTGGCCTGCGTGGATCGCGTGGACCTCGTTACCGACAGGCTCTCGACGACCGTCGATCTGCACGTCACCACGGGTGAAACGGTAGGTCGGCCGCGGCGAGAGCGAGAACGTGCGGAACCACTCGAGCTCGGTGTCCTTGTAGACCGCCAGTCCCAGCATCCAACCCTTGGCTTGCGCCTCGGGAGAGCGGTTGACGCTCATCTCGAACGTGCCGCCAGAGCGCGCCAGGATGCGGCGGCGCACCAGCAGCCCGACGAGCAGCAGGACCAGCAGGGCGACGACGAACACCAGGGAGTCGACGAACCACATCCACAGTGGCATCACGATCTCCCTCCGCTCGTCAGGACGCCTTGTCGATGAGGCGCAGCTTGGCCTCGGCGCGCAGGACCGCGTCCTGGTCGTCCTCGGACTGCGCCGCCTCGAGCTCGGCACGCGTCGCGCTCGCGTCGACCTCCGAGGCGAGGAATGCGTCCTCGCTCAGGATAGACACGTGGTTGTCGGCCACGGAGAGGAAGCCCTCCGCGACCGCAGCACGTACGACCTGACCGTCTGGCGGCTTGATCTCGACGATGCCGGGAACGAGCAGTGACAGCAGCGGAGCGTGACCCGCCAGCACGCCGAGGTCACCCTCGACCGTGCGGGCGATGACCTGGCTCGCCTGCCCCGACCACACCACGCGGTCGGCGGCGACGAGCTCGATCTGCAAGAGGTCTGCCATCAGAGGCTCTTCTGGATTTCTTCCCACTTCTTGTCGACGTCTTCGAGACCGCCGCACATGAAGAAGGCCTGCTCAGCCACGTGGTCGTAGTCACCGTCGCAGATCTTGGTGAAGCCGTCGATCGTCTCGTCGATGGAGACGGTCGAGCCCTCGATGCCGGTGAACTGCTTGGCCACGTAGGTGTTCTGGGACAGGAAGCGCTGGATGCGACGCGCGCGGGACACGAGCGTCTTGTCCTCTTCGCTGAGCTCGTCGACACCGAGGATCGCGATGATGTCCTGGAGCTCCTTGTTGCGCTGCAGGATGCTCTTGACCCGGTTGGCGGTCGTGTAGTGCTCCGCGCTGATGTAGCGAGGGTCGAGGATTCGCGACGTCGAGGTCAGCGGGTCCACGGCCGGGTAGATGCCCATCGACGCGATCTCACGGTTGAGCTCGGTCGTCGCGTCGAGGTGGGCGAACGTCGTGGCCGGGGCCGGGTCGGTGTAGTCGTCCGCGGGCACGTAGATGGCCTGCAGCGACGTGATGGAGTGACCACGCGTCGAGGTGATGCGCTCCTGCAACACTCCCATCTCGTCGGCCAGCGTCGGCTGGTAACCCACGGCGGACGGCATACGGCCGAGCAGCGTGGAGACCTCGGAGCCGGCCTGCGTGAAGCGGAAGATGTTGTCGATGAACAACAGCACGTCCTGGTTCTGGACGTCGCGGAAGTACTCGGCCATCGTCAGGGCCGACAGGGCGACGCGAAGACGCGCTCCCGGCGGCTCGTCCATCTGGCCGAAGACGAGGGCGGTCTGTCCGAGGACGCCGGCCTCTTCCATCTCGGCGATGAGGTCGTTGCCCTCACGCGTACGCTCGCCGACTCCGGCGAACACCGACACACCACCGTGGTCGCGTGCCACGCGGGCGATCATTTCCTGGATCAGCACGGTCTTGCCGACACCGGCACCACCGAACAGGCCGATCTTGCCGCCGAGCACGTACGGCGTCAGGAGGTCGATGACCTTGATGCCGGTCTGGAACATCTCGGTCTTGGACTCGAGCTGGTCGAAGGCGGGAGCCTTGGCGTGGATGCCGCGGCGCTCCTTGACCTCCCACTTCTCGCCGTCCTTGAGGTTCATGACGTCACCGGTGGTGTTGAACACCTTGCCGAGCGTCTGGTCACCGACGGGGACCGAGATGGGTCCGCCGGTGTTGGTGACCTTGGCGCCACGGACGATGCCGTCGGTCGGGCGCAGGCTGATCGCGCGGACCAGGCCGTCGCCGATGTGCAGGGCAACCTCGAGGGTCAGCGTCTCCTTGACGCCGTCCAGCTCGGTGTCGACCTTCAGCGCGTTGTACATCTCGGGGATCGCGTCGCTCGGGAACTCGATGTCGAGCACCGGGCCGATGACGCGCGCAACCCGGCCGTCGGCCAGGTTCTGGTCCGACTTGTCGGACGTCTTGGTGTCTGCGGTCTTCTTGGCGGTTGGCATCTCTCTCACTCACTCCCAGCGGTGGCGTCGGCGAGCGCGTTGGCGCCGCCCACGATCTCGCTGATCTCCTGGGTAATACCGGCCTGGCGGGCCTGGTTGGCGGTTCGGGTGTACTTCTGGATCAGGTCTTCGGCGTTGTCCGTTGCGGACTTCATCGCCTTCTGCCGTGATGCAAGCTCCGAAGCGGAGGCCTGCAGCAGGCAGTAGTAGATCCGGCTGTGGATGTACTTCGGCAGCAGCGCGTCGAGGACCTCGTGCGCTGACGGCTCGAATTCGTAGAGCGGCAGCACCTCGTGCTCGGTCGGCGCCTCAGTGCCTTCGACGACCTCGAGCGGAAGCAGCCGGATGACATCGGGCTCCTGCACCAGCATCGACTTGAAGCGGGTGAACACCACGTGGAGCTCGTCGACCGCGCGCTCGGGGTCGATCGCTTCTTCGTCGCTCTCGTCGACGTTGAACGTCTTGACGAGCGTGTTGCCGATCGTGCGGGCGTGCTGGTACTCCGGCTTGTCGGAGAACCCGGTCCACGACTCGATGAACTCGCGGCTGCGGAAGTTGTAGTAAGCCTCCGCCTTGCGGCCCGCGAGGTAGAGGTCGACCTCTTTGCCCTCGCTGCGCAGCTTCTCGACCAGGCGCTCGGCCTCCTTGAGCACGGAGGACGAGTAGGCACCCGCAAGCCCGCGATCGCTGGCGATCACCAGCACCGCGGCCTTGGTCGGGTTCTCCTTCTCGGTCGTCAACGGGTGGTCGACGTTGGAGAAGGTCGCGACGGCAGAGACGGCGCGGGTCAGCTCACGGGCGTACGGCGCTGCCGCCGCTGCCCGCTGCTGCGCCTTGATGATGCGCGACGCAGCGATCAGCTCCATGGCGCGCGTGATCTTCTTGGTCGCCTGAGTCGACCTGATCTTCGCGCGAAGCTCGCGTACGGACGCTGCCATCGTCAGCCCCGCTTCTGCTTGACGATCTGCTCCTGCTCGACGTCTTCGTCGGACAGGGCCTCGAACTCTTCGTGACCCGCCTTGACGATGATCTGCTCACCCTCGTGGGTCTCGAACTGCTTGAGGAACTCGGCGTAGGCACCCTCGAGCGCCTGCTCGTTGTCGTCCTCGAACTTGCCCGACTCACGGATCGCGTCGAGCACGGGACCGTGCGAACGCTTGAGGAAGTCGAGGAACTCGGTCTCGAAGCGGCTCACGTCCTGCAGCGGCACGGGGTCGAGCTTGCCGGTCGTGGCGGCCCAGATCGAGACGACCTGGTGCTCGGTCGGGAACGGCGCGTACTGGCCCTGCTTGAACAGCTCCATGATGCGCTGACCACGGGCGAGCTGCTGCTTGGACGCGGCGTCGAGGTCGGAGGCGAACATCGCGAACGCCTCCATCGCGCGGTACTGCGCGAGCTCGACCTTGAGCGAACCGGTGACAGCCTTCATCGACTTGGTCATCGCGGCACCACCGACGCGCGACACCGAGATGCCGACGTCGACAGCAGGACGCTGGTTGGCGTTGAACAGGTCCGACTGCAGGAAGATCTGGCCGTCGGTGATCGAGATGACGTTGGTCGGGATGTAGGCAGACACGTCGTTGGCCTTGGTCTCGACGATCGGCAGACCCGTCATCGAACCGGCGCCCAGCTCGTCGCTGAGCTTGGCGCAACGCTCGAGCAGACGCGAGTGCAGGTAGAACACGTCGCCCGGGTATGCCTCGCGGCCCGGCGGGCGGCGCAGCAGCAGCGACACGGCGCGGTATGCCTCGGCCTGCTTGGAGAGGTCGTCGAACACGATGAGGACGTGCTTGCCGGCGTACATCCAGTGCTGGCCGATGGCCGAGCCGGTGTAGGGCGCGAGGTACTTGAAGCCCGCCGAGTCGGACGCGGGGGCCGCGACGATCGTGGTGTACTCCAGCGCGCCGGCCTCCTCGAGCGCACCGCGGATGCCCGCGATGGTCGAACCCTTCTGGCCGATGCCGACGTAGATGCAGCGGACCTGCTTGTCCGGGTCGCCCGATGCCCAGAATTCCTTCTGGTTGATGATCGTGTCGATCGCGATCGCGGTCTTGCCGGTCTGGCGGTCACCGATGATCAGCTGGCGCTGGCCACGGCCGATCGGCGTCAGCGAGTCGATCGACTTGAGGCCGGTCATCATGGGCTCGTGCACGCTCTTGCGCTGCATGACGTTGGGGGCCTGGAGCTCGAGCGCACGACGCTCGGTGGTCTCGATCTCGCCGAGGCCGTCGATCGGGTTGCCGAGCGGGTCGACGACGCGACCGAGGTAGTTGTCGCCCACGGGGACCGAGAGCACCTCACCGGTGCGGCGTACGGTCTGGCCCTCTTCGATGCCCGAGAACTCGCCCAGGATGACGACACCGATCTCACGGACGTCGAGGTTGAGCGCGAGGCCCAGCGTGCCGTCCTCGAACTCGAGCAGCTCGTTGGCCATCGCCGAGGGCAGACCCTCGACGCGCGCGATGCCGTCACCGGCCTCGGCGACGACGCCGACCTCTTCGGTCGCAGCAGCGCTGGGCTTGTAGTCGGCCACGAACTTCTGCAATGCGTCGCGGATCTCGTCCGGACGGATCGTGAGTTCCGCCATGTGTGTGCCTGCCTTCTTGTTCGGTGTGTGATCTAGCCTGCAAGACGCCGGCGGGCGACTTCGAGGCGAGTGGACATGGTGCCGTCGACGACCTCGTCACCGACGGAGACAGCGATGCCTCCGACGACCGAGGGATCGACGACGATGTTGAGGTGGACGTCGCGTCCGTACTTCTTGGCAAGAGCCTTGGCGAGCCGGGTCTTCTCGGCGTCCGCGAGCTCGTAGGCCACGCGCACCTCGGCGAGCAGCCGGCTGCGGCGTGCGGCGACGGTCTCGCCGAAGCTTGAGAGGACCCTCTCGAACGATCCGGTGCGGGCCGCGGCGGCCTGGGTCGCCAGTGCCAGCGTTGAGCCGGTGACCTTGCCCTCGAGCAGGTTCGCCAGCAGCGAGCCCTTGGCTTCAGCCGGAATGCCGCGGTCCGAGACGACCTGGCGCAGCTCGGCGTCCGAACGCACGATGCGCTCGACCTCGAACAGCTCGGTCTCGAGCGCGTCGAGCTCGCCGGCCGCATCAGCGGCGGCGACCTCAGCGGCGACACCGGCGGTCTCGAGACCGTCGGTCAGGTCGCGCATCGATGCCCAACGGCCACTGACGGCGGCGGTGAGCACCGCGAGGGTGTCAGCGCTGACCTGGCCGCCGAAGACCTGCTTGGCAAGCCCCACCTTGGCCGAGGCCTCGGTGGACGGGTCGGTCAGCACGCGGCGAAGTGCCGGAGCGCCGTCCAGCGTCGAGACGACGCCGAACAGCTCGGCTCCGAGGTCGCCGGCCTTGCCCTTCGCCGCATCAACTGCGGCGAGGACGTCGACCAGGGACTTCGCTGAAATGCCTCGCATCAGTTGGCCGACTCCTCGAGCTCGGCGATGAACCGCTCGACCGTACGCTTCTGGCGCGCGTCGTCATCGAGGGACTCGCCCACGATGCGTCCGGCCAGCTGCGTGGCCATCGAGCCGACCTCGCCCTTGAGCTGAGCCAGGACCTGAGCACGCTCGGCCTCGACCTGCGCGTGCGCCGTCGAGGTGATGCGCTCGGCCTCGGCCTGCGCCTGGGCGCGGAGCTCGGCAATGATCTGCGCGCCCTGCTCCTTGGCCTCTTCGCGGATCGCCGCAGCCTCGTGACGGGCTCCGGCGAGCTGCTCGGTGTACTGCTCGAGCGCGGCCTTGGCTTCCTTCTGGGCAGCCTGGGCTTCCTCGATACCGCCCTCGATCGCGGCGGTGCGCTCGGCATACGCCTTCTCGAAGTTCGGGACGACGAACTTGGAGACCAGAACGTACAGAAGGCCCAGGACGACGAGCCCGAGGATGATCTCGGCGGTGTGCGGGATCAGAGGATTGGTGTCCTCCGGTTCCGCCGCCGCGAGAGCAATACGTGACGCGATCATGAGATCTCAGCTCTTTCGAGGTCAGGCTTTGAGGACGAAAGCCAGGGCAAGGGAGATGATGAAGAACTGCTCAGCGAGGACGAAGCCGAAGATCGCGATGCCCTGCAGCTTGCTCTGGGCCTCGGGCTGGCGCGCCACACCGGTGACGTACGCGGCGAAGATGAGACCGACGCCGATGGCCGGACCGATCGCGGCCAGGCCGAGACCGATCATGTTGAGAGTGCCTCCCACGGCATTTCCTTTCGTTGTGATGCGAGATGCATCGGATTGGGAAGTTCTATGGAGTTGTAGGACTGGGGGGTGTGTCAGTGCTCTTCGGCGAGCGCCTGGCCGATGTACATCGCCGAGAGCAGGGTGAAGACGTAGGCCTGGAGGAACATGATCAGCATGTCCAGGAAGCTGACGCCGATCGCCAGGATGAACGAGATGATGCCTGCGGGGATCCCGACCACGGTCGGCGTGTAGTGCAGGAGGAGGTACTCGCCACCGAGCGCGAAGAGGATCACCAGAAGGTGGCCCGCGAACATCGTGGCGAAGAGTCGCAGCGCCAGCGTGAACGGCCGGACGATGATGTTGGAGAAGAACTCCAGGGGCACCAAGGCGAAGAGGATCCCGCCAGAGACGCCGCTCGGCACCGTCTGGTGCTTGAGGTAGCCGAAAAAGCCGTGCCGCGCGATGCCCACGATGTTGTAGATCAACCACGAGATGCCCGCGAGGGCGGCGGTATAACCGATGTGCGAGGTCGCGGGGAACTGCAGGAACGGGACGACGCCGTAGAAGTTGTTGACCAGGACGAACAGGAACACGGTCAGCAGGTAGGGCACGAACTTCATGAAGTCGGCCGAGCCGATCGAGTCGCGAGCGACCGAGTTGCGCACGAAGTCGTAGACCATCTCGCCGGCGAACTGCAGCCGGCCGGGCACGACTGCCGCGGGGCGGGCCATCGCGCCGAACACCGCGATGATCACGAACACCGAGAGCACCACGAGCAGCATCGGCTTGGTGACGGCCAGGTCACCGAGGTGGAAGACGGCGGGCAGCTCGAAGTCGGCAGGTCCGGGGCTGGGCGGCTCGGCGGACGTCGCGATCGTCGTTAAGGCGAGTGTCACTCGGTCACCTTCGTTGTCATGGCGTGGTCGCCCGCGACTCAAAGTCGATCGGGCCTTCGGCCAGCGTCATTGTCATGCAACCTGCCCAGGCGTCAGACGCGGGTCAAGGCTGCAGTCGCGAGGTTATCAGGCTCGCCTCAGTCGTTGCTATCCAGGTCATACGTCGGCGTGCGATCCCGACGGAAAGCCACCGTCTGCGCTGCGGTCCAGGCAAGCGACACCGCCATCGCGGTGAGTCCGAGCGAGGTCCGGTCGACGTGGTCCGACACTCCCCCCACGTCGAACAGCAGGACCAGCAGCGCGACGACGGCCACAGCCTTGACCGTGAAGAAGCCGAGCGCCGCGACAGGCGAGAACGTCGTGCTGGCCCGCACGACCGGCTTGAGCAGGAGCGGGGTCGACCCGAGAAAGGCCACCACCACAACTCCGCCGGCCAGCGCGCCCAGCGCACCGTCCATGCCGGTCATGACTGCCGCGACCACGGCGCCGATGATCGTCACAGCCCCCGACGCGACGAGCGCGAGATTCTTCATGACCAGACCTTCTCTTCGAACTTGGGCAGCAGGAACACCGCTGCGATGGTGATGACAGCCAGCGTCGCGAATCCGGCGATCGACTGCCATCCGCTGAACAGGCTGATGACGACGCTGCCGAACGCGACGAGGCCCGCGAAGGCGTACATCAGCAGCACGGCGCGACGGTGCGAGTGACCGATCTCGAGGAGCCGGTGGTGGATGTGCATCTTGTCGGGGCTGAACGGCGAGCGGCCCGCACGCGTGCGGCGCACGACGGCAAGGGCGAGATCGACGAACGGCACCAGCAGGATCGTGAACGGCAGGATCAACGGCAGCAGCGCCGGCAGGAACGTCGCTTGTCCACCGTTGATGCCCTCCGACAGGCTCGTCGCCGGGAACTGGCCCGTGAGGCTGATCGACGAGCAGGCCAGGACGAAGCCGATCAACATCGAGCCGGAGTCACCGATGAACATACGGGCGGGGAAGAAGTTGTGCGGCAGGATGCCGATGCAGGCGCCGGCGAGGGCTGCGGTCAGCAGCGCGGCCGCGATCGCACGGGTCTCGCCGTTCTCGACGGCGAGCACGAACGCGTACGCGAAGAACGCCACCGCGCCGATCGCGACCATCCCGGCGGCGAGCCCGTCGAGACCGTCGACGAAGTTGACCGCGTTGGCGGTGCCGACGATCAGCAGGACCGTGAAGATCAACGCCTGCGCCTGGTCGAGGCCGATGTAGTTGCCGTAGAGCGGCAGGTAGACGAACTGCACGCCCTGGGCCACGACGATGACGCCGGCCAGGACCTGGCCGGCGAACTTGCTCAGCGCATCGAGCTCGTAGAGGTCGTCGACGATGCCGACGATGCAGATCACCGTGCCACCGAGCACCACGGCTCGCGCGTCCTTGAACACGCCGTCGTCGGCCAGCGAGAGGAATGGCAGATTGGTCGCGACGAGGTAGGCCGCGACGAGTCCGCCGAGCATCGCCGGACCACCGAAGTAGGGCGTCGGGATCGCGTGCACGTCGCGGTCGCGGACCCGGGCCACGGCGCCGAAGCGGTAGGCCAGCATGCGGGCGATCGACGCGAGCAGGTACGTCACGCCGAGGGCGATGCCGAAGACGACGAGATACTCCCTCATGCATCGTCCTCTGGCGGCTCGATCGTGTTGTTGAACTCATGCAGCTGCTCGACGGTGACGGCGCCCGCCCGCAGGATGCGCGGGGTCGAGCCGGTGGCGTCGAGGATCGTGGACGGTACGCCCGACGGGCTGGGTCCCCCGTCGAGGTAGACCGCCACCCGTCCGCCGAGCATGTCCTCGGCCTCGTCGACGGTCTGCGCGGCCGGATCGCCGGTCGTGTTGGCGCTGCTGACGGCGAGCGGCCCGGTCTGCTTGAGCAGCGCCAGGGCTCGTTGATCTGCGGGCATGCGTACGGCGACGGTGTTGTGGGTCTCGCCGAGGTCCCACGTCAGCGACGGCTGCTGCCGGCAGATCACCGTCAGCGGTCCGGGCCAGAGCGCCTCGACAGTCGATCGGAGCCACGAGGGAATGTCGATCGCGAGCGCGTCGAGCGTTGCCGGAGCACCGACCAGCACCGGGGGCGGCATCTGGCGGCCGCGTCCCTTGGCGTCGAGCAGATTCTGCACCGCGCGTGGATTGAACGCGTCGGCCGCGATCCCGTAGACGGTGTCGGTGGGGAGCACGACGAGCTTGCCCTCCTCGAGAGCCGCCTGCGCCGCCGCGAGACCGCGATCGAACTCCTCGTCCACGCTGCAGTCGAACTTCACCCGGTCATCCTAGGTGCAGCGGCTCCTTCGTCGCCGCACCGCGGTTCGTACCTCACCGCGGCCGGGCTTCGCCCGGGCACTTGCCTTCGCTCCCCCTACTCGCAGAGCTCGTGGGGGGACCCCCAGCTAGCGCTCGCTCGGCCCATGGTGGCGCTTGGGCTAGAACCAGCTGACCTGGTGCAGCAGGAAGGCGATCGCGAGGAACTGGATCAGCCGCCCGGTGAACACCGTCGTGAGGAACAGCCATTGCGGCTGCTTCGAGGCACCGGCCAGGATCGTCACGATCGCGAGTGGCGGCACGCCGATCAGCGAGGACATGAAGGCCGTCAGGCCGCCGGAGTACGGCCGGTCGAGAAGGCTGAGCAGCCAGTCGCTGACCCGCTTGATCCAGTGCGCGAATCGCGTCTGGGCGAACCGGTGGCCGATCCGTCGCATCGTCGCCGTGACGACGTTGCGCGGTTCCTTGGGAGTCACCATCCGGATCTTGTTGGTGCCCCGCCGGGCGAGCTGGAAGACGAACGCCTTGCCGACCGTCGTCGCCACGACATGGATCACGATCAGGAGGGCGAGGAACGGCCGGCTGTTGATCGTGGCACCCATGGTGACGACGTAGACCTCGGCGTTGACGAACACCGGCAGCAGCGCCGCGCCGATCCCGACGGCGATGGCAGCACCGATCAGTGCCAGTTCTTCGCCGCCCATGATGTGTCAGAGCCTATCCGCGAGGCTTCGCAGCCGTGACGAAACGCGGGCGCTGCGCGAGGTCGAGGTTGTCCCGCACGCCGTCCCATCGCGAACGGAAGACCTCCGGCGCGGACTCACCCTGTACGTCTGCGTGCTCGGCACCCACGACGCCGCCGGGCTTGAGCAGCCGCCACGCGACCTGCTCGAGGACCCGCATCGCGTCGAGACCGTCGTCGCCGGACCACAACGCCAGCGCCGGGTCGTGGTCGCGAGCCTCGGGCGCGACGCTTTCCCAGGCATCGAGCGGGATGTAGGGCGGGTTGGCCACGACGACGTCGACCGTGCCGTCGAGGTCGGGGAACGCATCGGCCATGTCGCCGAGCCGCAGGTCGACCCCCGTGCCGGCCAGGTTGCGCTGCGCCCACTCGTACGCCTTCTCGTCGAGCTCGACGGCATGCACCGACGCGCCGGGCACCTCGTGCACGACCGACAGCGCGATCGCGCCGGCGCCGGCGCACAGCTCGACGACGACGGGCGACGTCAGGGACTTGGCGTGGTCGATCGCCCAGCCGGCGAGCACCTCGGTCTCGGGCCGCGGCACGAACACGCCGGGTCCGACCTCGATGTCGACGTAGCGGAACCCGGTCGATCCGGTCAGGTGCTGCAGCGGGAACCGGCGGGCTCGCGCGTCGACGAGCTCGAGGAAGGCCTCCTGCTGCAGGGGGTTGGGCTTGGCCCGGCTGATCAGCGACGAGCGTGGGACTCCGGTGATGTGGCTCAGCAACATCTCGGCATCATGTCGAGGCGAGCTGACCCCGGCCGTCTCGAGCTGCTCCGTGGCCTGCGCCAGCAGCCGCTCAGCCAGCGTACGTACGCCGGTCATTCACCCGACTCGACGGCGGCGAGGCGATCGGCGAGCTCGGCGTCGACCAAGGACTTGATGACGTCCTCGAGGGCGCCATCCATGACCTGGTCGAGGTTGTACGCCTTGAAGCCCGTGCGATGGTCGGAGACCCGGTTCTCCGGGAAGTTGTAGGTGCGGATGCGCTCCGAACGATCGACCGTGCGGATCTGCGACTTGCGGGCGTCCGAGGCTTCGGCGTCGGCGGCTGCCTGGGCGGCCTCGAGCAGCCGGGCGCGCAGGATGCGCATCGCCTGCTCCTTGTTCTGCAGCTGGCTCTTCTCGTTCTGGCAGCTCGCGACGATGCCGGTCGGCAGGTGCGTGATGCGTACGGCCGAGTCGGTCGTGTTGACGCTCTGGCCACCGGGTCCGGACGAGCGGTAGACGTCGATGCGCAGGTCGCTGTCGTGGATCTCGATGTCGATGTCCTCGGCCTCGGCCAGCACCAGGACGCCGGCCGCGGACGTGTGGATGCGGCCCTGTGACTCGGTCACCGGGACGCGCTGCACACGGTGCACGCCGCCCTCGAACTTCAGCAGCGCGTGCGGGGCCTCGCCCGGCTCGGGCGTGCCCTTGGCCTTGACCGCCATCGTGACCGACTTGTAGCCGCCGAGCGCCGACTCGGTCGCGTCGATGATCTCGGTCTTCCAGCCGCGGTGCTCGGCGTAGCGGGTGTACATACGCAGGAGGTCGCCGGCGAACAGGGCCGACTCCTCGCCGCCCTCACCACCCTTGATCTCCATGATGACGTCCTTGGAGTCGGCCGGGTCGCGGGGCACGAGCAGGCGCTGCAGCCGCTCGCTGAGCTCGTGCAGGCGCGGCTCGAGGGTCTCGATCTCGGCGGCGAACGACTCGTCCTCGGCGGCGAGCTCGCGCGCGGCCTCGAGGTCGTCGGTGACCTGCTGGTAGTCGCGGTAGGTCTTGACGATCGCGGTCAGCTCGGCGTAGCGCTGCCCGAGCTTCTTGGCCAGGCCCTGGTCGGAGTGCACCGCGGGGTCGGACATCCGGACCTCGAGCTCGGCATGCTCGGCGACGAGCGTGTCGACGGCTTCGAACACGATGGCTCCTCGGACTTGGTGCGACGGGATGGTGCGGAGACGACAACGGCACCGACCCGCACGGCTGGCGTACGGGTCGGTGCCGGAGTGGAGCTACTTGCTCTCGGTCGTCTTCTTGGCGTAGCGCTTCTCGAAGCGGGCGACGCGGCCGCCGGTGTCGAGGATCTTCTGCTTGCCGGTGTAGAACGGGTGGCACGCGGCGCACACGTCGGCACGGAGGGTGCCGTCGGTGGCGGTGCTGCGGGTCGTGAACGAGTTGCCACAGGTGCAGGTGACCTGGGTCTCGACGTAGTCGGGGTGAATGCCTTGCTTCATGATGTCCTCTCGGCGGTCGCTGGGTCGTATCGCGGGTTGCGATTCGTGAACCAGAACCAAGGATGAATTGTGCCAGTCGGCAGTACGTATAAGGAAATCGAGGTCGGAACTATTCCTTGGCCCGAAAAGCCCCGCCAACGCTGACGGGTCACTTATTGCCCACCCGCGGGTCACTTTTCGCACCAGCTCGGGGGAAATTTCTGACCCGTCGGTGGGCCATAAGTGACCCCTCAGCGGGGGTGAGGTCAGGCGGGGAGGAGGGCTTCGATGTCGTCCTTGATGTCCTCGGGAGCGGTCGTCGAGCCGTAGCGCTTGACGACGTCGCCCTCGGCGTTGATCAGGAACTTGGTGAAGTTCCACTTGATCTTGGTGCTGCCGAGCAGTCCGGACTTCTCGGACTTCAACCACTGGTAGAGCGGGTGCGCGTTGTCGCCGTTGACGTCGATCTCCGAGAACAGCGGGAACGTCACGCCGAAGTTGCGCTCGCAGAACACCGCAGTGTCCTCGTCCGACTCCGGGTTCTGGTGGCCGAACTGGTCGCACGGGAAGCCCAGCACGACCAGGCCACGGTCGACGTACTCCTGATAGACCTTCTCGAGCCCCTTGAACTGCGGGGTGAAGCCGCACTGGGTGGCGGTGTTGACGACGAGCAGGACCTTGCCCTTGTAGTCGGCCAGGAGCCGCTCGGTGCCGTCGATCGCCGTCGCGGAGAAGTCAAACGCAGAAGTCATGGGCCCCAGCCTAGTTGCGCGAGACAACCGGGACCAACTGTTCCAAAGCGCGGACGTCATCCCCGCCATGGCGTGAGCCGCGGCCACCACCCCGGCACCGCGTGGCAGTACGCCTCGTAGCTCGCGCCGTAGGTCTGCCGCAGTGTCGGTTGCTCGTACGCCGTGACGAACGTGTAGACCAGCACGCCGAAGGCCAGCAACCACGACAGGACGGCCACACTCTCGAAGATCAGCGCCTGCCCGCCGATGACGGCGGCGACCGCGAGATACATCGGGTTGCGGACATACCGATAGAGCCCACCCACGACGAGCTGCTCGGTCGGTGCCACCGGCGCGGGTGTCCCCCGTCCCTCGCGGACGAACTGGACGAACGCCGCGATCACGACCGTGAGCCCGATGCCCACCAGGCCGGCCCCGACCACATCGGTGACCCGCAGCCCACCCGCAGGCCGGTCCCAGCCGGAGAGCCACCACGGCACGAGACCCGCCACCGTGCCGGGCGCAAGGAAGAAGAACACCATCGTGCCCAGTGCGGCCCGCCTCATGTCGACATAATATCAACGCCCGTTGAATTAAGTCCACGGTCACAGCAAAGCGCCCGCCGACCGTGAGGTCGACGGGCGCTTGGCGTGTGCTGGTGTCGGCTACTTGCCGTTGTTGGTGCCGTCCTGCGGCAGCGTCGTGTTGATCTGCATCAGGAACTCGACGTTGCTCGTGGTCTTCTTGAGCTTGTCGAGGATGAGCTCGAGGCCCTGCTGACCCTCGAGGCCCGAGAGCACCCGGCGCAGCTTCCACACGACGGCGAGCTCGTCCTTGCCCATGAGCAGCTCCTCGCGGCGCGTGCTCGAGGCGTCGACGTCGACCGCGGGGAAGATGCGCTTGTCGGCGAAGTCGCGACGCAGGCGAAGCTCCCAGTTGCCGGTGCCCTTGAACTCCTCGAAGATGACCTCGTCCATGCGCGACCCGGTCTCGACCAGCGCCGTCGCGAGGATCGTCAGCGAGCCGCCGTCCTCGATGTTGCGCGCAGCGCCGAAGAACTTCTTGGGCGGGTAGAGCGCCGACGAGTCGACACCGCCGGACATGATGCGTCCGCTGGTCGGGGCCGCGAGGTTGTAGGCGCGGCCGAGGCGGGTGATGCCGTCGAGCAGCAGCACGACGTCGTGACCCAGCTCGACGAGGCGCTTGGCCCGCTCGATGGCCAGCTCGGCGACCGTCGTGTGGTCGGTGGCCGGACGATCGAACGTCGAGGCGATGACCTCGCCCTTGACGGTGCGCTGGAAGTCGGTGACCTCCTCCGGACGCTCGTCGACGAGGACGATCATCAGGTGGCACTCGGGGTTGTTCTCGGTGATCGCGTTGGCGACCTGCTGCATGATCATGGTCTTGCCGGCCTTGGGCGGCGAGACGATCAGGCCGCGCTGGCCCTTGCCGATCGGGGCAACCAGGTCGACGACGCGACCGGTCAGTCCACCGGCCTCGCCCTCGAGGCGCAGGCGCTCCGACGGGTAGAGCGGCGTCAGCTTGGCGAACTCGACGCGCTTGAGGCTCTCGTCGAGCGTCATCCCGTTGACCGACTCGATCTTGACCATCGGGTTGAACTTCTCCTTGCGCTCACCCTCGCGGGGCTGGCGCACCTGGCCGATGACGGCGTCGCCGCGGCGAAGCCCCCACTTGCGGACCATGGAGAGGGACACGTAGACGTCGTTCTCGCTCGGCAGGTAGCCGGTCGTACGGACGAAGGCGTAGTTGTCGAGGATGTCGAGGATGCCGGCCGCCGGCACCAGGACATCGTCCTCGGTGTAGGTCGTGTCGACCTCGGAGCCGCGTCCGCCACTGCGGTTGCGCCCACGACGGTTGCGACGACGGCCCATGCCGTTGTCGTCGTCGTCCTCGAACTGGCCGCCCTGGTTGCGGTTGCCACCCTGGGGCTGGCCCTGGTTGCGGTTGCCACCGTCGTTGTCGCGGTTCTGGTCGCGGTTCTGGTTGCGGTTGCGGTTGCCGCCCTGGCCCTGGTTGCGGTTGCCGCCGTCGTTGTCGCGGTTCTGGTTCTGGTTCTGGTTGCGGTTGCGGTTGCCGCCCTGACCCCGGCCGGACTCGTCGTCGGAGGAGTCGTCGTCGTCGGAGTCGTTCTTGGACTCGGTCTTGTCCGACTCGGCCTCAGGCTTGTCGTTCTTGTCGTTCTTGGCGTTGCGCGAGTCGCTCTTGGACTCGGGCTTCTCGTTGCGGGAGTCGCTCTTGGACTCGGCCGCGGCGGGCGCCTCGGTGGCGGGCTGCTCGGCCTTGGCTGCCGCAGCGGCGTCACCCTTGGAGGTGTCGACCTTGCTCGGCGCTGCCGCGGCGACCGCGGCCTTGGTGGAGGTGCCGGCGTCTCCGCGGGCGATCTTGATGGCGTCGATGAGGGCGCCCTTGCGCATCTTCTCAGCGCCGCTGATGCCGAGCTCTCCGGCAATCGCCTGAAGCTCGGCGAGCACCTTTCCGCCCAGTCCTCCCCCGGTCTTCTTGGGGGCGGCAGCCGCGGCGTCGGCCGCTGGCGTGGAGGCTTCAGGTGTGATGGTGGTTTCAGTCACGTAGGTTCCTTTGGATGAGGCCACAAGGCCTGATGTCCGGAGAGATCCGGATCGCATAAAGGCTTGCCCGTATCCGACGGGCGGCTTGAATGGCACTGCTACTTGTCACTGTCGGGGAGTTCTGCACTCGACTCCGACTCATCCACTGTAACACCAGGGGGTCATCCGGCATTCCCCTCGGGTTCAGGTTGCGGGCAGTTCTCAGAGCGTGTGCGCGCCCTCGACATCGACGTCGAGCTCGTGCACGGCCCAGCCCTCCGGAGCCCGATCAGCGATGCCTCGGGCGAACGACAGGACCGTCGGTCCGGCCCCAGAGATGATCGTCGGTATGCCCTCGACCCGCAGCTGCCGCAGCAGCTTGTAGGACTCGGGCATCGCCTCGGCCCGGTATGTCTGGTGGATGCGGTCCTCGGTCGCCCAGATGAGCCGCTCGGGCGCCGTCGTGAGCGCCGCGATCAGCAGTGCGGCACGGCCGGCATTGACGGCCGCATCGCTGTGCGGCACGGTCTCGGGCAGCAGGCCACGAGCCTTTTCGGTCGACACCGCCTCCGGTGGCACGAATGCCGTGACCTGCACGCCGGTGTCGAGCCGCTCGACCTCGGCCGAGGCGCCGTCGATCCAGGCGATCGTCAACCCGCCGAGCATCGCCGCAGCGACATTGTCGGGGTGGCCTTCGAGGTCGACCGCGAGCTGGAACGCGGCCCGGTCGTCGAGCCGGGACTCGCTGCCCTCGACGAGCGCCCGCGCCAGCACGATGCCCCCGACGATCGCCGCGGCCGACGAGCCGAGCCCACGGCCGTGCGGAATCGCGTTGACGCACTCGAGGCGCAGGCCGGTGGGTCGCTCACCGAGCAGGTCGAAGGTCGCGGTCATCGCCGTGACGACCAGGTGCTCTTCGGTCCGGGGGACATCGCGGGCCCCCTCGCCGGTGACGTCGATGTCGAGGCCCGGAGCGTCGAGCACCTCAGCGGTGATCTCGTCGTACAGGGTCAGAGCGAGGCCCAAGGCGTCGAAGCCGGGACCGAGGTTGGCGCTGGAGGCCGGCGTGCGTACGGTGACCGGCCCGGCGACGAAGCTCACCTGAGGCCCGCAGCGGCCGCCGCAGCATCGACGTCGGCCTCGATGATCGCGTCGACCAGTGCGCCAGCGCCCGAGAGCGCGGTGTCGATGTCCTTGAGGCCGTGGCCGGTGACCGTGATGGCGATCTTCTGGCCGGACTCGACCTCGCCGGCGGACGCGGCCGCGAGCAGGCCGGCGACCCCGGCCGCTGAGGCCGGCTCGACGAACACGCCGTCGTGCGAGGCGAGCTCGCGCTGCGCCTGGAGGATCTGCTCGTCCGTGACGGCTGCGATACGGCCGCCGGACTCGTCACGCGCGGCCTCGGCCAGGTGCCAGGACGCGGGGTTGCCGATGCGGATCGCCGTGGCGACAGTCTCGGGGTGCGGGATCGGTGCGCCCTGGACGATCGGGTCGGCACCTTCGGCCTGGAAGCCCCACATCATGGGCGTCCGGGTCGCGATGCCGGCTTCGGCGTACTCGCGATAGCCCAGCCAGTAGGCCGAGATGTTGCCGGCGTTGCCGACCGGCAGGACATGCAGGTCTGGAGTCGCGCCGAGGGCGTCGACGATCTCGAACGCGGCAGTCTTCTGACCCTGCAGGCGGACCGGGTTGACCGAGTTGACCAACGCGACCGGATAGTGGTCGGCCAGTGCCCGGGAAAGCTGCAGGCACTCGTCGAAGCCGCCCTTGACCTGGATGACCTCGGCGCCGTGCATGACGGCCTGCGCCATCTTGCCGGCCGCGATCTTGCCGTGCGGGACCAGCACGATCGGGGTGAGCCCGGCCTTGGCGGCGTACGCCGTCATGGAGGCCGACGTGTTGCCGGTCGAGGCGCACACGACGGCCTTGGCGCCGTTGCCCAACGCGACCGAGACCGCCGCGGTCATGCCGCGATCCTTGAACGAGCCTGTGGGATTGTCGCCCTCGACCTTGAGCCACACGTCACCGCGAACGATGCCGGACAGCCACGCGGAGTGGACGAGCGGCGTGCCGCCCTCGCCCAGGCTGATGACCGGTGTCTGGGGGGTGACGGGGAGCCACTCGCGATACTCCTCGATCACGCCGCGCCACAGGTGTGCCATCAGGACCCTCCCTCGACCCGCATCACCGATGACACGTCACGAACCATGTCGAGGCCGCGGAGCGAGGCGACCGTCGCCGACAGCGCGGAGTCGTCTGCCTCGTGCGTCACGATGACGAGCTGGGCATCGTCACCGCTGCCTTCCTGGCGCACGGTGCGGATCGAGACGCCGAACTCGGCGAAGGCGCCCGCGACCGAGGCGAGCACGCCCGCGCGATCATCGACGTCGATCGACACGTGGTAGCGCGTACGGGCGCGACCGATGTCGAGCACCTCGAGCTGCGCGTGGGTCGACTCACCGGGACCGTGGACATTGGCGCGGCGGTTGCGCGCGACCGAGACGACGTCGCCGAGGACGGCGCTGGCCGTGGGTGCGCCACCGGCGCCGGGTCCGTAGAACATCAGCTGTCCGGCAGCCTCGCTCTCGACGAACACCGCGTTGTAGGCGCCGTGGACCGATGCCAAGGGGTGCGAGAGCGGAATCATCGCGGGGTGCACGCGCGCGGACACCGCAGGGCCGTCGGGCGTCTCGCGCTGCTCGCAGATCGCGAGCAGCTTGACGACGCATCCCATCTCGGCCGCGGAGCGTACGTCGGCCGCCGTGACGTCGGTGATGCCTTCGCGGTGCACGTCGCCGATCGTCACGCGGGTGTGGAACGCCAGACCGGCGAGGATCGCCGCCTTGGCCGCCGCGTCGAAGCCCTCGATGTCGGCGGTCGGGTCGGCCTCGGCATAGCCGAGTCGTTGGGCCTCGTCGAGTGCCTCGGAGAAGCCCTGACCGGTCGTGGTCATGGCGTCGAGGATGAAGTTGGTCGTGCCGTTGACGATGCCCAGCACGCGCTGCACCCGATCACCGGCGAGCGACTCGCGCAGCGGCCGGACGATCGGGATCGCACCGGCGACCGCGGCCTCGAAGTAGAGGTCGCGCTCGGCCTTCTGGGCGGCCTCGAACAGGGTCGCACCGTCCTCGGCGAGCAACGCCTTGTTGGCCGTCACGACCGAGGCGCCGTTGTCGAGGGCCGACAGGATCAGCTCACGGGCGGGCTCGATGCCGCCGATGACCTCGATCACGACGTCGATGTCGCCACGGCTCACCAGGCCGTCGCGTCGGTCGTGAACAGCTCCGCCGGGACGTCGAGGTCGCGTTCGCGACCGAGCCGGCGTACGGCGATGCCGACCAGCTCGAGCGGGGCGCCCACGCGCTGGGCCAGCTCTTCGGAGTCGGTCGTGAGCAGCCGGGCTACTTCTGTGCCGACGACTCCGCAGCCCAAAAGGGCGACGCGGAGTGGGCGGTCAGGGGACCACGAGGATTCGCTCACTGGTCAAGGGTATCGGCGGTCGGCTCCATCCCACGATCTCCCCCGTGGGATGGACCCTGCACCCGTCCGACGCGCGCGTGACCCGCGGCATACGGGATCGTTGACACACCTGAGGGCCGGCGTGCCGGCCATCTTCCCGATCATCCCGAAAGGTTTCCCCCGTGCGCCTGAAGAGCAGACGTGTACAGCAGGCGTCTTTGGCGGCGCTCGTCATCGGCACAGGCGTGATCGTCGTGACGCTCCTGTCGATCTGGCTCGGCGGCTCCTCGGACGACGACGCGGCGTTGTCGCCGGACCAGCTCAGTGGTTCGCAAGGCCTCGAACCGCGCGACACGGGGCTGGTGCAGACCCAAGCCCCCGACGCGATCACCGACAAAGGGATCAACACCGCAATGACGGCGGGCGGGAGCGACCCGTTCGCCGGCGCGGCCAGCGACAACACGCTCCACAAGGTGGTCATCCGCTTCACGTCGGATGGTGGGATGTACGCCGGTTGGCGCTATCGCACCAAGGGCGGCGACGGTTCCAAGATCGCCGATCGGACCCTGGAGGTCAGCAAGACGGTTCGGGGAGCCCTGCCCGTGGCCCAGGCGGCGGTGCAGGTTCTCCAGACCTCGACATACGCGAAGTGCACGATCTTCATCGACGGGGTCGCGGTGACGACCCAGACCGCCAAGGGCGTCAATCACGTCACGGTCTGCATGGGCTGATCAGGCGGCTCACTCAGCCGAGCGGTCGACGCCGCGGCCAGGGCACCTGTCGCCGTGGCCAGCGCGAACACCAGGACGTACCCGGTCATCTCGTCGACGCCCAGCATCACGGCAAAGATGACGCTGCCGATCGCGAGCACGAGTGACTGGACGACGGCGTCGCTCGTCTGCATCGCGGCGCTGTTGGCGCCCTGCTCACCCGGTGCCGAGTGGTCCAGGAGAAGGACCCCCAGCGTCGAGGCCGCCAAGCCCATGCCGAGGCCGCCGATGCTCCAGATCACCGCGATGACGGCGACCGGTACGGCATCGGTGAGGGTCAGGAACCCTGAGGCGGTGCCGAGCAGCACGCAGCCCGCGCCGAGTCGCACTCGCAGCGGCTTCGACGCCAGGGCCGGGACGTTCGCGGCGACCCACGACCCGCTGAACCAGAGGACGGCGGCGCTCGTGAGCACCAGCCCCGCATGCGACACGCTCAAGCCGCGGTTCTCGACGAGCGACAGCGGGACGTACGTCTCGGCGCCGAAGAACCCCGCGGCCAACAGGCTCCGGGTCGCGATGACGCTGGGCAAGCCCCGGCGGCCGGTCCACGTGCCCTTCGGCAGGAGCCGCGGAGCGTACGCCACGGTGATCGCGAGCGCGCCGACCAACAGGACGGGCCACCAGTCGAACGTACGTTGCCCGGCGACGCTGACCGCCAGGATTCCTCCGGCGGCCAACGAGGCCCACCAGAGTCGCCGCCGGTCCGACACCACGTCCGGATTGCCCTCGAGGCTGCTGAGCGCAGCCCAGATCAGCAGGAGCGAGCCGATCGCGACCAACGGCACGCTGAGGAACACCCATCGCCAGCCCACGTGGTCGGCGATGAACCCGGCGATGACCGGGCCGACCAGAGCCGGCAGGACCCAGGCGCTGGTCATGACCGTGAACACCCGCGCCCGCATGTGCTCGGGGAACACCTTGCCGATGACGACGTAGAGCCCGACACCGACGAATCCCATGCCGAGACCCTGAACGGCGCGCCCCACGAGGAACACCTCCATCGTCGGCGCGAGACCCGCCACGAGCAGGCCCGCTGCGAAGATCCCGACGCCCGCACGCAGGGCCAGTCCCGGTCCCCGCCGGTCCATCAACGGCCCGGCGATCGTCATCGAGACCACCGCGACGGCTGTCGGGGCCGCGAACGCGAGAGCGTAGAGGCTGAGGCCGTTCAGCTCATCGGCCACGACCGGCATGACGGTCATGACGGCAAGCGACTCGAACGCCACCAGGAACGCCAGGGAGAAGATCCCCGCGACGACGCGTCCATAGGGCCCGAACCACAACCGCTCGGACGGGGCGGCGAGCGCGGTCACCGGACGGAGTCAGGGATCAGGACGACCTTGCCGTATGTCTGTCGGCCCTCCAGCGCCCGATGGGCTCCAGCGGCGTCGGACAGCGGGAAGGCTGCGTCGACGAGCGGTACGCGAGTGCCGTCGGCGGCGCGAGCGAGCGCCTCGGCCTCCAACGAGCGCAGGCCACCGGGACGGGCCAGCATCTGTGGCCCGAGCAGCATCTTCACAGTCTTCGCCGGGTCGTCGTACGTCGCCGGCTCCTCCGTGAACCAGCCGTACTGCATCAGGCGACCGCCCGGGGCCAGCAGGTCGTACGCCGCATGGGCGGTCTTGCCGCCGACGCCGTCGAACACCAGCGTCACCCGGTCACCGCCGAGCTCCCGGCGCACGAGGTCGTCCCACCCGTCGATGCGGTAGTCGACCGCGAGGTCGGCGCCCTGCGAGCGGGCGATGGCGACCTTCTCGTCCCCACCGGCCAGTCCGACGACCAGGGCACCCGCCTCCTTGGCCGCCTGGATCAGCAGCACACCGAGCCCGCCCGCCGCGGACGTCACCACCACGACGTCGTCGGCCCCGATCGGCGACTGGTCGAGGATGCCGGCGGCGGTCCGTCCGGTGCCGATCGACGCCACGGCGACCGGCGCACGGCATGCCGTCGGGCACCTCGTGGAGGCTCTCCACCGCTGCGAGCGCCTGCTCGGCGTACCCACCGCTCGCCATGCCGAGGTGCGCCACGACCCGCTTGCCCGACCACGAGGGATCCACCCCGGCGCCGATCGCGTCGACCCGGCCCGCGACCTCGCGGCCCGGAGTCATCGGCAGCTGCAGCGGCTTGTGCACCTCGCTCGTGAAGCCCGTACGGAGCGACGTGTCGAGATAGTGGACACCGCTGGCATTGACCGCGATCCGCACCTGACCCTCCCCCGGCTCCAGGTCAGGGACTTCCTCATACAGGAGGACCTCGGGGCCACCGAGCTCATACTGCCGGATCGCGTGCATGTTGCTCCTTCGTCGTTGGTGGAGACAGTCCACAACCTCAACTCGGGTTGAGGTCAAGCCCGTTAGCGAAAGAACCCCAAGTATGGTTGAGGTCATGACGATCTCGAAGCATCAGCCGTTGACCCCGGGCGAGGTCGCCGAGCGGGCCGGCGTGGCCGTGTCGGCGCTCCACTTCTACGAGCGCGAAGGCCTCATCGAGAGCGAGCGGACCGCAGGCAACCAGCGCCGATATCACCGCGACGTGCTGCGCAGGATCTCGTTCATCCGGGTGTCACAGGGACTCGGGATCAGCCTCGCCGCGATCCGTGAGGCACTCGAGTCGCTGCCCCACGACAAGGTGCCGACCAAGGCCGACTGGGCGCGACTGTCCCAACACTGGCGCGCCGATCTGGACTCGCGCATCGACCAGCTGCAGCGGCTCCGCGACAACCTCGACGGCTGCATCGGCTGCGGCTGCCTGTCCCTCAAGAGCTGCTCGCTCTACAACCCCGACGACTGGCTCGCGACGACCGGCCCGGGCCCGCGGCGACTCTTGCGCCGTTAGCTCGACAGGCTCACGGCGAGGTTGATCGTCGTCGCGACCACGACGGTGCCGAAGACGTAGGAGAGCAGGGCGTGCCGCAGCGCCGTTGACCGGAACGCGCTGCTGAGCAGGTTGGTGTCGGAGATCTGGAACGTCATGCCGAGCGAGAACGCGACGTAGGCGAAGTCGACATAACGCGGTGGCTCGTCGGTGTTGAAGTCGATGCCGCCGGGCTCGCCCGCGAAGTACTGGCTCGCGTAGCGCAACGTGAAGAGCGTGTGGATCAGCAGCCACGACAGCGCCACGCTGCCGAGAGCCAGGGCGGCGAGCACCCCGCTGCGGGTGTCCGATGCCGATCGGGCCTCCACCAGCAGCATCGCGACGGCGGCCAGGCTGGCCAGGCTCGCCACCAGGATCAGCACCTCGGCGAGGCCTCGCGCCGGGTCCTCCCGCGCGGCATGGCTCGCGGTCTGCGCCGGATCCATGCGGGCGATCGCGAGCCACACCCAGGCGACATACACGAGCGACGCCGCTGCCCAGCCGAGGACGATCGACGACGCACCGCCGCCACGCGCAGCGACGGCGACTCCCACCACAACACCCGACACCAGCATCGCCACGAAGCGAGCGGCGTAGCGGTGGGTCATGTGGCTCAGCCGATGTCGAGGGCGAGCAGGTCGGCCTCGGTCTCACGGCGCAGGATGACGCGCGCCTCGCCCTCGCGTACGGCGACGACCGCGGCGCGGGGTACGTGGTTGTAGTTGCTCGCCAGCGACCGGCAGTACGCACCGGTGCCAGGGACGGCGAGCAGGTCGCCGGCCTCGACATCTCCGGGAAGGAACTCGTCCTTGACCACGATGTCGCCGGACTCGCAGTGCTTGCCAACGACCCGGCTGAGCAGGGCCGGCGCGTCCGACGCGCGCGAAGCCAGCGTGCACGAGTAGTCAGCGCCATAGAGCGCTGGGCGGATGTTGTCGCTCATGCCGCCGTCGACGGAGATGTAGCGCCGCGACGCCCCGCCGTCGAGTGCCACGGACTTGGTCGTGCCGACCTCGTAGAGCGTGAACGTCGACGGGCCGGCGATCGCGCGGCCGGGCTCGATCGACAAGTGAGGAACGTCGATGCCCATCGCAGTGCACTCGTCGTCGACGATCTTGAGCATGCCGCGGGCCAGGTCCTCGGGAGTCGAAGGATCGTCCTGCGTCGTGTAGGCGATGCCGAAGCCGCCACCGAGGTCGAACTCAGGCAGAGCGACGCCGAGCTCCTTCTCGATCTCGGCGTGCAGCCGTAGGACCCGGCGGGCCGCGACCTCGAAGCCATCCGTCACAAAGATCTGGGAGCCGATGTGCGAATGCAGGCCACGCAGCTCGAGCCCCGGCTCGGCCAGCACCCGGCGTACGGCGTCGAGTGCATCGCCGCCGATGATCGAGAAGCCGAACTTCTGGTCCTCGTGCGACGTGGAGATGTACTCGTGGGTGTGGGCCTCGACGCCCGCCGTCACGCGGATCATGACCGGCGCGGTCACGCCGAGCTCGGCGGTGAGGTCGCGCAGCCGCTCGATCTCCTCGATCGAGTCGATGATGATGCGGCCGACACCGACCTCGAGCGCGCGCCGCAGCTCGGCGACGGACTTGTTGTTGCCGTGCAGGCCGATGCGCTCGGGCGGGAACTCGGCCTTGAGTGCCACGGCGAGCTCGCCGCCGGTGCACACATCGAGGTTGAGCCCCTCCTCGGCGATCCAGCGAGCGGTCGCGACGCAGAGGAACGCCTTGCCGGCGTAGTAGACGTCGGCGCTGGGGAACGCCTCCTTGAACCCGCGAGCGCGGCGCCGGAAGTCGTCCTCATCCACGACGTACGTCGGGGTGCCGAACTCCGCGGCGAGATCGGTGACCGACTCCCCCGCGACAGTCAGCACGCCGTCGACCTTGGAGACCGACGACGACCAGAGATGCGGGACGAGCTCGTTGGCGTCCTCGGGCGTACGCAGCCAAGCCGGTCCGCGATCGCCGGACTGGCCGTGCAGGGCCCCTGCCTCGTGGGACCTCATCACATACGCTCCGGGGCGTTGACGCCGAGCAGGCCCAGGCCGTTGGCGATGACCTGCCGCGTCGCCGCGACGAGCATCAGCCGGGCCCTGTGCAGGTCACTGGGCTCCTCGTCACCCTTGGGCAGCACGTGCGCGACGTCGTAGAACTTGTGGAACGCGGCAGCGGTGTCCTCGAGGTAGCGCGCGACGCGGTGCGGTTCACGAAGCTCGGCGGCGCGGGCGACGACGCGTGGGTAGTCGGCGAGCGCGCGCAGCAGGGCGCCCTCCTGCTCGACCGCCAGCAGCGACGGGTCGAACGTGGACTCGTCGATCACGACGCCGAGGTCGACCGCGTTGCGGATGATCGACGACAGCCGCGCGTGGGCGTACTGGACGTAGTAGACCGGGTTGTCGCTGTCCTGCTTGGCCCACAGGTCGAGGTCAAGATCGATCGTCGAGTCGGTCGAGTAGCGCGCGAGGGCGTAGCGGGCGGCGTCGACACCGATCGAGTCGACGAGGTCCTCGAGCGTGATGACGGTGCCGGCGCGCTTGCTCATGCGCAGCGGCTCGCCATCGCGTACGAGGTTGACCAGCTGGCCGATCAGCAGCTCGAGGTTGACCTTGGGGGTGTCGCCGAACGCCGCGCACATCGCCAGCATCCGCGACACATAGCCGTGGTGGTCGGCGCCGAGCATGATGAGGCAGCGGTCGAAGCCGCGCTCGCGCTTGTTGAGGTAGTAGGCGAGGTCACCGGAGATGTAGGCCGGCTGGCCGTCGGACTTGATGACGACGCGGTCCTTGTCGTCGCCGAAGTCGGACGTGCGCAGCCACGTCGCGTCGTCCTGCTCGTACATCATGCCGAGTTCGCGGAGCCGGGCGATGGCGCGCTCGACGGCGCCGGACTCGTGCAGGTCGTTCTCGTGGAAGTAGACGTCGAAGTCGACGCCGAACTCGTGCAGGCTCTTCTTGATCTCCGTGAACATCAGGTCGACGCCCTCGGCGCGGAACGTCTCGAGCGCCTCGGTTTCGGGCAGCGTCAGGACATCCGGGTGCTTGGCGACGACGGTCGCGGCGATGTCGGAGATGTACTGGCCGCCGTAGCCGTCCTCCGGCGCCTCGTCACCGCGCGCGTTGGCCAGCAACGAGCGGGAGTAGCGGTCGATCTGCATGCCGTGGTCGTTGAAGTAGTACTCCCGCGTGACGTCGGCGCCGATCGCCGAGAGGATGCGGCCGAGCGAGTCGCCGACCGCGGCCCACCGCACGCCGCCGATGTGGATCGGGCCGGTCGGGTTGGCGCTGACGAACTCGAGGTTGACCTTCTGTCCGGCGTACAGGTCACTGGTGCCGTACGCCTCGCCCGCCGCGACGATCTGCGGTGCGAGGGCGCCCTGGGCACCCGCCTCGACCCGGATGTTGAGGAAGCCAGGTCCGGCGATCTCGGCGCTCGCGATGCCCTCGGCGGCACCGAGCTCGTCGGCCAGCAGCTGGGCGAACTCACGTGGGTTCATGCCGGCCTTCTTGGCCAGCTGCAGCGCGATGTTGGTGGCGTAGTCGCCGTGCTCCTTGACCTTGGGACGCTCGACGAGCACCTCGGCCGGCACCCCGTCGGGCAGCGTGATCGTCCCCGCCTCGCTGAGGGAGGTGAGGGCACCGACGATGGCCGCAGAAAGCTGCTCGGGAGTCACCCACCAAGACTATCGGCCCAGCACGTGGCCCCAGAACGTGGACGACCCGCAGGGATGCGCTCGCCTCCGGAGAGTAGGAGCGCGGTCGAGTGGACAACTCGACGCCCTGCGGGTCGGGTGGCTGCGGGTATTCGCTGCCACTAGCTGAGCCTTGCGGCTAGCGGACAGCCACCTCACAAGTCCAAGAGCTATTCATATCCTCGAACCACCTCCAATCCGTGTACGGCAACCGTACGTCCCGGGGTGGCGCCACTCAAGGACTTGGCTTAGACGTCGCCACGATTCTTCGTACGCTCGATGGCATCCTCCACCGTCGTGATCAGGGAGTCGGGGTCGAACGGCTTGGTCACGTAGGCATCGACGCCCGCCTGCTTGGCCCGCTGGATGTCCGCCGGATGCCCCTGGGTCGTCACCATCACGATCGCGACGTACCTGGTCCTGGGGTCGGCACGGATCGCCGAGACCGTCGCGATGCCGTCGAGCCGGGGCATCATGACGTCGACCGTGATGGCGTCGGGAATGACCTCGGTCGTACGCAGGAACTCGAGGCAATCGGCTCCGTCGACCGCCTCGTCGACATCGAATCCGGCGAGCTCCATGTTGGTCCGGATGAGGAATCTGATCGAGGCGGTGTCGTCGACGACAAGCACTCTGGGCACCCGCAACACGGTAGCCCCTGTGGGGTAGGCTCACACCGCAGTTGGCCGTATTCGGCCCCCGTAGCTCAGGGGATAGAGCGCCGCCCTCCGGAGGCGGAAGCGCAGGTTCGAATCCTGCCGGGGGCGCACAACAAGACGCGAGATTCACTCGAAGATCCCCGGCGTTCAGGATTCGGGGAGGAGGGCGCTCAGCGCCCGACGGAGTCCTGCCGGGGGCGCCAAATTTCAGGCGAGTCAACCTCGCAATCCCCGGCGTTCAGGATTCGGGGAGGAGGGCGCTCAGCGCCCGACGGAGTCC
>CAWFOH010000020.1:0-102686 GCA_963817425.1 uncultured Actinomycetota bacterium | reverse complement strand
GGCATCGGGATGTAGTCGTCGACGGCCTGCATGAGCTCGAGGATCGACTCGCCCCACTTGGCATCGCCCTGGAGCGCCGGGTGAGCGGCGACCTTGACGACGGGGACGTTGTCACCGTCGAACTCCTGATCGCTCAGGAGCTCACGGACCTCGAGCTCGACGAGCTCGAGGATCTCTTCGTCGTCGACCATGTCGCACTTGTTGAGCGCGACGACCATCGCGGGCACGCCGACCTGGCGAGCGAGCAGCACGTGCTCGCGCGTCTGGGGCATGGGGCCGTCGGTGGCGGCGACCACGAGGATCGCGCCGTCCATCTGAGCCGCACCGGTGATCATGTTCTTGACATAGTCCGCGTGACCCGGGCAGTCGACGTGCGCGTAGTGACGGTTCTCGGTCTGGTACTCGACGTGCGAGATGGAGATCGTGATACCGCGCTGCTTCTCTTCCGGCGCCTTGTCGATCTGATCGAAGGCCGAGGCCTCGTTCAGGTCGGGGTACTTGTCGTGCAGCACCTTGGTGATCGCCGCGGTAAGAGTCGTCTTACCGTGGTCGATGTGACCGATGGTGCCGATGTTCATGTGCGGCTTGGTCCGCTCGAACTTCGCCTTAGCCACTTGGGGCTCCTTCTTAGAATTGGTTGCTGTTGAACGCCGTTGGGTCTCGCTTCACGAGAGCCTCAGGCCATCTTATGAGATGGTCCGCTGCTACTCGCCGCGGGCCTTTTTGATGATCTCTTCCGCGACGTTCTTGGGAACCTCCGCGTAGGAGTCGAACTGCATCGAGTATGACGCACGGCCCGAGGTCTTCGACCTCAGGTCGCCGACGTACCCGAACATCTCGGACAGGGGGACGATCGCCTTGACGATCTTGACGCCTCCCATGCCCTCTTCCATGGCGTTTACCTGGCCACGGCGAGAGTTGAGGTCGCCGATCACGTCGCCCATGTAGTCCTCGGGCGTGGTGACCTCGACCGCGAAAGTAGGTTCGAGGATCACCGGATCGGCCTTGCGCGCGGCTTCCTTGAAAGCCATCGAGCCGGCAAGCTTGAACGCGAGCTCCGAGGAGTCGACGTCGTGGTACGCGCCGTCCTCGAGCGTCACCTTGACGTCGACCATCTGATAGCCGGCGAGGACGCCGAACTGCATGGCGTCTTCGGCTCCGGCGCCGACCGACGGGATGTACTCGCGGGGCACGCGGCCACCCGTGACATTGTTGACGAACTCGTAGCCACCCTCGCCACCGACGGAGACGCCGGTCGGCTCGATGCTGATGATGACCTTGGCGAACTGGCCCGAGCCACCCGTCTGCTTCTTGTGGGTGTAGCTGACGTTCTCGACCTTGCGCTTGATCGTCTCGCGGTAGGCGACCTGCGGCTTGCCGACGTTGGCCTCAACGTTGAACTCACGCTTCATGCGGTCGACCAGGATGTCGAGGTGGAGCTCGCCCATTCCGGCGATGATCGTCTGACCGGTCTCTTCGTCGGTGTGGACCTGGAAGGTCGGGTCTTCCTCGGCGAGCCGCTGGATCGCGGTGCCGAGCTTCTCCTGGTCGCTCTTGGTCTTGGGCTCGATCGCGACCTGGATGACTGGCGCGGGGAACGTCATCGACTCGAGGACGATCTGCTTCTGCGGGTCGGCCAGCGTCTCACCGGTCGTGGTGTCCTTGAGACCCATGACGGCGACGATCTGTCCGGCGCCGACGGCGGCGATCTCGGCGCGCTTGTTGGCGTGCATCTGGTAGATCTTGCCGATGCGCTCCTTGCGACCCTTGGTCACGTTGATGACCGTGCTGCCGGCCTCGAGGCGACCCGAGTAGATGCGCAGGTAGGTCAGCTTGCCGAGGTGCGGGTCCGAAGCAATCTTGAACGCCAGCGCGGCGAACGGCTCGGACTCCTTGGGCTCACGCGTGTCGGTCTTGCTCTCGTCGCGGGGGTCGAGGCCCGTGATGGCGCCGACATCGATCGGCGAGGGCAGGTAGTCGATGACCGCGTCGAGCAGGGGCTGGACGCCCTTGTTCTTGAACGCCGTGCCGCAGAGGATCGGGTTGAGCTTGGCGGCCAGCGTCGCGCGGCGGATGGCCGGCTTGAGCAGCTCGGGGGTGATGTCGGCGCCGTCGAGGTAGGCCTCGGCGAACTCGTCGTCGTGGTCGGCGAGTGTCTCGATCATTTCCTGGCGCGCTGCAGCCGACTTCTCGACGAGGTCGGCCGGGATCTCCTCGACCTCGTAGTCCTCGCCGATAGCGGTCTCGCCGCGCCAGACGAGCGCGCGGTTGCCGATCAGGTCGACGACGCCGATGAAGTCGCCCTCGGCGCCGATCGGGACCTGCAGGACGAGGGCCGTGGCGCCGAGGCGCTCACGGATCGTCTTGACGCAGTAGTCGAAGCTCGCGCCGGTACGGTCGAGCTTGTTGACGAAGCACATGCGCGGGACGCCGTACTTGTCGGCCTGACGCCACACGGTCTCGGACTGCGGCTCGACACCAGCAACACCGTCGAACACGGCGACGGCACCGTCGAGGACGCGCAGGTTGCGCTCGACCTCGACGGTGAAGTCGACGTGACCGGGGGTGTCGATGATGTTGATCTGGTTGTCTTTCCACCAGCAGGTCGTCGCGGCAGACGTGATCGTGATGCCGCGCTCCTGCTCCTGCTCCATCCAGTCCATCGTGGCGCCGCCGTCGTGGACCTCACCGATCTTGTAGTTGATACCGGTGTAGAAGAGGATGCGTTCGGTCGTCGTGGTCTTGCCGGCATCGATGTGCGCCATGATGCCGATGTTGCGGACCCTGTTGAGGTCGGTGGTGATGTCGGTTGCCACGAGTTTGTCGCTTTCCCTTTGTTACGGAGCATCGCCGGGTCGCGGCGACTGGTGAATGTGGTGCTGATTTACCAGCGGTAGTGAGCGAAGGCCTTGTTGGCTTCAGCCATCTTGTGCGTGTCTTCACGCTTCTTGACGGCGCCGCCCAGACCGTTCGAGGCGTCGAGCAGCTCGTTCATGAGGCGCTCGGCCATGGTCTTCTCGCGACGGGCGCCAGCAAAGCTGACGAGCCAACGCAGGGCCAGGGTGTTCTGGCGGACCGCGCGGACCTCGATCGGGACCTGGTAGGTCGCGCCACCGACGCGGCGGCTCTTGACCTCGATCGACGGCTTGACGTTGTCGAGCGCACGCTTGAGCGTGATGACCGGATCGGTGCCGGACTTCTCGCGGGTGCCTTCGAGCGCGGTGTAGACGATGCGCTGGGCGACCTGCTTCTTGCCGTCGACCAGGACCTTGTTGATGAGTGAGGTGACGAGCTGGCTCCCGTAGACGGGGTCAGTCTCGACGGGGCGCTTGGTTGCCGGACCCTTACGAGGCATTAGCTCTTCTCCTTCTTCGCGCCGTAACGGCTACGGGCCTGCTTGCGGCCCTTGACGGCCTGCGTGTCCAGGGCGCCGCGAACGATCTTGTAGCGGACACCGGGAAGGTCCTTGACTCGGCCACCACGCACGAGCACGATCGAGTGCTCCTGCAGGTTGTGGCCCTCGCCCGGAATGTATGCAGTGACCTCGGTGCCACTCGAGAGCTTCACACGAGCAACCTTGCGGAGTGCTGAGTTCGGCTTCTTCGGAGTGGTGGTGTAGACGCGGGTGCAGACACCGCGGCGCTGAGGCGAACCCTTGAGCGCGGGAGTCGTCGTCTTGACGACCTTGCGCTGGCGGCCCTTGCGGACCAGCTGGTTGATCGTGGGCACTACAAACTTCCTTCTTCTGACTGGTGTGAGCCATGAGTCGTGATGCACTCGCCACCGTGGAATCCGGCAGGATGCGTGCATCGGCCTGAGTGGTTCAGGCACAGCAGCCAATACTACCGGGCACGGTCGGGAAGTTCCAAACCGAGACAGCGCGGCTCAGGGCGTGGTCGGGCCGTCGAACAAGATGCGTCCGTCGACACCCTCGAAGTCGAGCCGTTCAGGGCCGAGGCGCTTCCACAGACCCAGGTAGAGATCGACCGCCGTGCCGCTCACGGATCCGTCGGCGTCGAGCGAAGGATGCAGCTGCAGTGGAGGGCCCGAGTCGCCGTTCCCGGGAGCCACGAGCCAGGACTGCTGTGTGTCGGTCGCGACCAGCCTGATCCGCGAACGTACGTCGGGGCGTTGCTTGCGCGCGGTCATGCGAGGGAAGAACACCTGCAGGACCTCGTCGATCCCGTCGGCGGCGACCGACGATGCCACTGCCCACTCGTCCTCGGCGAGGCCGAGCGCCTGGGCGGCGTCGACCGTGTGCACCGTCGTCTCGTGCATCTGCCGGCGCGACCAGAACCCGGCACGCTCGTTGACGTACGAGAAGTTCGGAGTGGGTTCGTCGGGACTCACGGCCTGAAGAGCACTGAGCAGCGCCGTCGCGGTGCCGGCGTACCACTCGACGATGGGTTCGGTGACGAGCGGCGCGGGCTCCTGGAGGCGCTGGCCGCTGAGCACCGTCGCGGCAGCCCAGCGGTGAACCGCTCCGAGGTGCGTCGTGAGGTCGTGGACCGTCCACCCGGGACAGGCCGGCACCGGCTCATCGCCCATCGCCTTGCCGACGAGCTCGGCGAACCGTGACATGGCCGAGCCGAGCTCGAGCATGTGGTCCATGGCGTCAGCTTCCGGTCAGGGGGCGAGGAGTTGTGCGAGGTGCAGCGCCTCCACCGAGGCTAGGTCGTCCAGCTGGGTTCTGCACGAGAATCCGTCAGCCACAACGATTGCGCCAACCGGCGCGTTACGAACTGCAGGAAGGAGTTGCTGCTCGGCCACCGCGACCGAGACCTCATAGTGCCCCTTCTCGACGCCGAAGTTGCCCGCGAGGCCGCAGCAACCGGACAGTCGCTGGATCGTCGCGCCGGTCGCCGCCATGACGGCGAGGTCAGCTTCGAATCCCAGGACCGAGGCCTGGTGACAGTGCGGCTGGACCACGAGCGTCATTCCGCTGAGGTCGGGTGCCCGCCATCCTTCGGTCCGCTGCAGGAGCTCCGACAGCGTGAACACGCCGCGGGCGACGTCGACCGCACGGGGGTCGTCCAGCAGCTCGACGGCATCCGAGCGCAGCACCGCGAGGCACGACGGCTCGAGCCCCACGACCGGCACGCCCTCAGCAACGTACGGGTGGAGCTGCGCGACCGTGCTGCCGACGATCGAGCGTGCCTTGTCGAGCTGGCCGGTCGTGATCCAGGTCAGCCCGCAGCATGCGGACCGCGCGAGGAACTCGACGTGATAGCCGGCGGCCTCGAGCACCGCGACGGCGGCCTTGCCGCCCTCGGTCGAGAAGAAGTCGGTGAACGAGTCAGCCCACAGCAGGACCCGTTTCCGTCCAGCGGTGTCCGACGTACGTTTGCGGGCCCAGCGGCTGAGACTCCCCCGCGCGAACGTCGGGAGGCTGCGACGCTGGTCGACCCCGGCCGCCCAGCGCGCGAGCGAGCGGATGCCGGGCGTGCGGAGACCGAGGTTGGCGAGCCACGCGATCGGCGAGGTCACGCGCGCCCAGAACGGCAATCGCCCGAGAATGTAGTGGCTGCGGGGGCGGAGTCGGCCCTTGTACGACTGGTGGAGGACCTCGGACTTGTAGGTCGCCATGTCGGTGCCGGTCGGGCAGTCGTTGGCGCAGCCCTTGCAGGACAGGCACAGGTCGAGGGCCTCGTGGACCTCGGCGGCGCGGAACCCGCCGGTCACCAGGCGACCGTCGATCATCTCCTGCAGGACCCTGGCGCGGCCGCGGGTCGAGTCCTTCTCGTCACGAGTCGCCTGGAACGACGGGCACATGACCCCGTTCGAACCCTGGTTGTCGGCGATGCACTTCCCGACGCCGGTGCAGCGGTGCACCGCCTTGCCGAAGTCGCCGTCGTCATGCAGCAGGCGCAGCCCGAGCCGTCCGTCGAGGCGATCTCGCGACGACTCAGGGCCGCGCAGGTCGGCGTCGAGCGGGCTCGGACGTACGAGCACGCCGGGGTTGAGCAGGTCGTCAGGGTCGAACACGGCCTTGACCTGGGCGAACAGGTCGATCGCCTCGGCGGAGTACATCAGGGGCAGCAGCTCGGAGCGGGCCCGCCCGTCGCCGTGCTCCCCCGAGAACGATCCACCGTGCGACGCCACAAGGGCCGCGGCGTCGAACATGAACGAGCGGAACAGCTCCTTGCCGCCCGACTCGTCGAGCGGGAAGTCGATGCGTACGTGGATGCAGCCGTCGCCGAAGTGGCCGTACGGCACGCCGTCCAGGCCGTTCTCCCGCAGCAGCGCGTCGAACTCGCGGAGGTAGGCGCCGAGCTGGTCGGGCGGCACCGCGGCATCCTCCCAACCTGACAGCGCCTTGCCGGGCAGCGTGCGGCTGGCGAGACCGGCGCCCTCCTCGCGGATGCGCCACAGGACGGCTTGCTCGCGCGGGTCGGTGACGACGCGGCTCGCGATGGCCGACGATGCAGCTGCCGCGCGCAGCACGGTGTCGGCGACGAGTCCCGGCTCGTCGCCGGAGATCTCGACGAACAACCAGCCCTGGCCGCGGGGCAGGTCCGGCACGGAGCCCTTGTGCGTACGAAAGACGTCGACGATGCGGGAGTCGAGGCCCTCGCAGGCCGTCGGCCCGAACGGCAGCAGCGACGGCACGTCGTCGCCGGCCTCGGCCATCGAGGCGTAGCCCAGCACGAGGACCTGCCGGTGCGGCGGATCCTCGACGAGCCGGACGGTCGCAGACGTCATCGTCGCCAGCGTCCCCTCGGTGCCGGCCAGGAACGTCGCGACATCGAAGCCACGCTCGGGCAACAGGTGCTCCAGGCTGTAGCCCGAGACCTGGCGGCCGAACCTCCCGAACTCCGTCCGGATGGCGCCCAGCCCACCCTGCACGACATCGGCCAGCCGATCAAGGGTCGGCGACTCGGTCCGCGCTCCGGCGCCGAGGGTCAGCTGCTCCCCCGCCATCGTCACGACGTCGAGGCCGACGACGTTGTCAGCGGTGCGCCCGTACGCCAGCGCCCTCGAGCCGCACGCGTTGTTGCCGATCATGCCGCCGACCGTGCACCGGGTGTGCGTCGACGGATCGGGGCCGAAGCGCAGACCCAGCGGGGTGGCCGCCTTCTGCAGCACGGCGTGGACCGTGCCGGGATCGACCCGGGCCGTACGCGCCTCGACGTCGATGTCGTGCACGCGATTGAGGTGACGCGTGAAGTCGATGACGACACCCGTGCCGACGGCGTTGCCGGCGATCGACGTGCCGGCGCCGCGGGACGTCAGGGGCGTGCCGGTGAGGCGGCAGGCCTCGACGGTGGCGAGCACCTCCTCGACACTGCGTGGGCGTACGACGACCTGCGGCACGACGCGGTAGAGCGACGCGTCGGTGCTGTAGAGCGCGCGGGCCAGCGTCGAGTCGTCGACGTCAGACACGCCAAGACGCCGGAGCTCCGCGATGATGTCGGCCGTCACAACCTTGGGCGCCGTCACCAGAGCTCGATCGACTCGTCGAGGATCGTTGCCACGGCGTCCTCGGTGACCTCCAGCGGGGCGGTCGCAAGGAGCCGCTGCTGCTTCATGGTGCCCTCGACGAGCGAGTCGATGTCGCCGGCCGAGAAGCCGACCGCCCCGATGCCGCCGGGGATGCCGACATCGCGCATGATGCCCGCGAGCACCTGCGGCAGGTGCTCGGCCGGGTCGTCGGGCACGTCCGCGTGCGGGGCGAGGAGCTCCGCGGCCCGCAGGTGACGTTCGGGCGAGGCCTGGAACGTGTAGCGGAACGCGGCCGGCGCGGTCAGGGACACCGCCATGCCGTGCGGCACCATCGCGTGATCAGCGTCGTAGTCGGCCGGCCGGAAGTCGCGGACCTGACCTGCGATCGGGTACGCGTTGGCGTGCGGGATGTGCACGCCGGCGTTGCCGAAGCCGAGCCCGGCGAACGTGGCCGCCATCGCGACCTCGGTCCGGGCGGCGAGGTCGTCGCCGTCGCGCACGGCCTGACGAAACGACGAGGCCATGAGGGTCAGCGCCTTCTCCGACCACATGTCGGCGATGGGGTTCGCGCCGCAGTAAGGCACCCGCTCACTCGCCTGCTTGTGCTCGTACGACTGGTAGGGCCGCGCCGTGTAGCTCTCGAGCGCGTGGCACAAGATGTCGAGGCCCGATGCGGCGGTGACTCCAGCCGGCTGGCTCAACGTCAGCTCTGGGTCGACGATCGCGAGGGTCGGCCGGAGCCGGGCGTGCGAGATGCCGGTCTTGACGTGCTGGCTGACGACGTCGAGCACACAGATCGTCGTGCTCTCGCTGCCCGTGCCTGTCGTCGTCGGGAGTGCGATGAACGGCCGGAGCGGATGCTTCGGCGCCACGGCCCTTGCCGACCGGCGCGTTGACGTAGTCCATCAGCTCGCCGTCGTTGGTCGTGAGGAGGTTGACGGCCTTGGCGGTGTCGATGCTGCTGCCGCCGCCGACCGCGACGATGACGTCGAACGGTCCCGCGGCGCGAGCGAAGTCGATCGCCTCGATCAGGCTCGCGTCCGTGGGCTCGACCCGCGAGCGGTCGAAGACGACGGTCTCGATCGAGGCAGCTCGGAGCGACTCGGCGATCTCTGCGGGGGCGCCGGTCGCGGCCACGCCGGGATCCGTGACGATCAGCACGCGCTGGGCGTCGAACTGGGCGAGGTCGTGGGCTGAGCTCATGCCGGGCCCCGACGCCGAACTTCAGGCCCGGGGCGCCGTACGTGAACACCGTCTCGGGGTGCGCGGGATGGAAGCTCGACACGATCTGCTCCTTCGGTTCGACGCGTACAGGCTACTAGCATGCTACTGCGGTGGCGGCGTCCGCCCCGGCACGTACAGGTGCTCCCGGAGCCGATCGGCCCAGCCGGGGGCCGGCGCCGGGTCGTCAGCGGTGGCCGCCTGTGCCATGAGGAGCGACGCGGTGTTGATCAGGTGCTCCTCCATGCGGGTCGCAGCGGCCCGCGCGTCGCGGGCCACGATGGCCTCGACGATCGGCACGTGCTCGCCGAGGATCTCGGACATGCCGCGCGACCGGTGCAGCGTCGACGCGCCACGGGTCTGGATCGAGTCGCGCAGGGCGGCGACCTCCTGCTGTGCCCTCTGGTTGCCCAGGATCGAGCCGATCGCGTGGTGGAGCGCCCGGTCGTGAGCCGTGAATCGCTGCTCGTCGGCGGCGTCCGCCGCGGCCCGCATGCCGTCCAGCTCGGCCTCGAGCACGCGGATGTCGTCGTCGCGGGCATGTGCCGCGGCGTACGCGGCCGCCGGAACCTCGATCATGAGTCGCAGCTCGAACACCGACCGTACGTCGGCGACCGAGACGCCGCGGATCCGTACGCCGCGGTTGCGCTCGATCGTGACGAGACCCAGGTCCGCGAGCCGCAGGACGGCTTCACGGACGGGCGTACGCGAGACCTCGAGCAGATCCGCAAGACGGTAGATCGAGTGCAGCGAGCCGGCCGGGAACTCCCCCGCGACGATGGATTCGCGCAGCGAGGCGAACACGCGGTCGGTCGTCGTGACCCGAGCAGCCATGCCGCACTCCTCTCCGATCGCGGGACCACACATCCCCAACCCTTGGCCGGGAACGATATCGTGTGGTGTTGGTGCACGAGATCTCGTCGCAATGGCGTTGCTCGGAACGCCTGACCGACCGCGTCCCCATCGGGGACATCAACGAGGGGACCGCATGAAGTCTCGCTGCTTCCGGGTGATGCTGTCGTTGGTGGCGTTGAGCCTTGTCGCCGCGTGCGACGGCGAGGGCTCCGGCGCCAACCCGACGCCGACCACGACGCAGACGACGACCCAGCCGCCCGACGTCACCGAGCACGAGTCCGGTCCCGAGAGCCCCATCACGTACGGCTTGCAGGTTCCCCGCGGTGCGACGCAGCTCGGACCGCTGATCCGCTACCGCAGCGCCCGCCTGATCGCGGCCTTCCTGCCCGAGCTCAAGGCGGCTCAGGCCCAGAAGGACGCCGAGGCGCGCACAAGGAGGCCGAGCAGGCGAGCGACGGCACGCCGCCCACGCCGACCACGCCGACGCCCGACACCCGGCCGAGCGACGACACGTTCAAGCTGCTCGAGGACCGGCCCAAGCCGGACTCGACCATCTCCCTCATGCGGATCGACGGGAGCCCGTCGGATGTCGTGCGCCGCATGCTCTCGCAGATCGCCGCGCTGCTGCCCGATTCCGGCGTCTCGACCGACGACCTCGGCGAGTACTGCACTTCGACCAAGGCGTCGCATCACGAGCTGCCGGCTGGCCGTCACGGGCATCGCCCGGGGCGATCGCGAGATCCGGGTCATCATGACGGTCGATCCAGGCAACATCGCGACGCGCACGTCGGGCCCATCCGACCTCACGCGGCCGGTCATGACGGTCTCGGTCGAGTACGTCGGCGAGCCGCGCAAGGGCCAGCTGTCTCGCGAGTCCAGCTCGCTCGACGGCGTCAAGGGCATCATCGGCCCCAGACAAGTCCGGACTGATCTGGCCCAAGATGGACGAGGACGCCCCGGCGACCAGCAAGCTGCTCAATGGCTGGACGGCACCCACGAGCGCCACGATCCTGCTCAGCGGATATCAGCCGCGGTTCGCCGTCATCACCGCCAAGCGGGCGATCGACGCGGACGTGACGGCAGAGCAGTACGTCCTGCGCAACAGCCCCAACGGCCGGATCACCAAGGATGTCGTCGAGGACCTCAACGAGGTCAGCACGACCTACACGACGCAGACCAAGGACGGCGGAACGGCACGAGCGACCTACGTGCTGTCCGCGCGCGGCAACTACACCGTGCTGTTCTACGACCCCGCGACGAACTGATCCAAGTGCTCGATCGCGTGGGTCACGATCGGGAGCACCGGCCCGGTCACTGAGCCGATCTCGTCGAGCGGGACCCAGCGGACCAGGTCCGTCGTGCCGTCGACGTCCACGACGTGTGGCTCGATCGTTGGATCGACCTCGACCGCATACAGCAGGTGCACACCGTGGTAGTCCTCGTACTGGTCGCCGCGGCCGACCTCGACGAGGTGCACGTGGTGGACGTCCACGAGGCGGGTGCTGATCGCCTCGAGGCCCGCCTCCTCGTAGAGCTCCCGCCGCACGGTGTCGTGCGGCGACTCGCCATGGTCGACCCCGCCGCCCGGAAGGTTCCACGCACCCACGGGGTAGCCGATCGACGAGATCCGGGTCAGGAGGAGGCGATCCTCGTGGACCACAACGGCATACGCACCCAGCCGTTGGGTGCGGGACGGATCCACCACGCGTGCTCCCCACTGATTCGTCACAGTGCACGTTCAGACAGTGCTTATAGAGTCAATCACAATGAGTGCTCTCGAACCGTTGCCAGTCACCACGTCTCCGGCCAAGGAGCGCGTGGCGTACCTCGACAACGCCCGCTACTGGGTCATGCTCCTGGTGGTCATCGGCCACTCCCTGACCCAGTTCACCGACATGGACTCCGCGCGCGGGGTCTACGTGTGGATCTACTCGTTCCACATGCCGTTCTTCATCCTGATCTCGGGCTACACGGCGCGTCGCTACATGGGCGACGCCCGTCAGGTACGCCGGATCGTCAGCACACTCGTCGTTCCCTACCTCCTGGTCGAGACGACGATGCAGCTCATCACCCGGCACTACGAGGGCGAGCCCGATCCGCTGATGATCCTGTCGCCGCAGTGGCTCGCCTGGTTCATGGCGGCGCTGTTCGTGTGGCGCCTGACGACTCCGATCTGGCGGGCGCTGAAGTACCCGATCACGACCTCGATCATGATCTCGCTGCTCGTCGGGCTGATCGAGATCCCCAATGTCCTGTCGCTGCCCAAGATCCTCGGCTTCCTGCCGTTCTACGTCGTCGGGCTGCACATGAGCCGGGAGCGGTTCGAGCGGCTCACCACGCCACGCGTCCGCGCCGCGTCCGTCGTCGTGCTCGGCTCGGCCCTGGTGATCTGCTACTTCTACTCCAAGAACTGGACGACCGACTGGCTGCTGTGGAAGCAGCGCTACGACGAGAACCCGCTCCAGGCCACGGCCATCGAGGGCATCACGCAGCGCGCCGAGCTGCTGGCCATCGGGTTCCTGCTGACGTTCGCGGCCCTGGCGCTCGTGCCCCGCCGCCGGTCCTGGACCACGGCGCTCGGCGGCCGTACGTTCTACTGCTACCTGCTCCACGGCTACCTCATCTTGTACCTGCAGTTCCAGTTCGAGGTCTTCGACCGCCTTGACCGGTTCGGCGTGGGGGCCGTGATCGGCTGTTCCGTGGTCGCCGTCATCGTGGCCAACCTCTTGATGACCAAGCCGGTCTCGACGGTGTTCCGCCCGGTCTTCGAGCCCAAGCTCAACTGGCTGTTCCGCCCCGTGGAAAAGCCCGAGGCAACGGTCAGCACCCAGGGCGACCCCTCCGACGCAAAGCGCGACGACAGCGTGACGAACCGGTGACACGAAACCCACCCCTGGGCGCCGCGGCGCTGGCACTGCTTCTCGCGACGGCCGCCTGCGCCGCGCCGGCCAACGAAGCTGCCCCATCCCCCACCCCGTCACATACGACTCGCACGTCCCCAGCCCGATCTCGTCAACACCGACTGCGCGGACGTCGTCGTGCTGGGCCTGCGCGGGTCGGACCAGTCGTTGCGCAAGAACCACGGCTCAGGCCAGGAGATCTTCCGCTCGGTGCGCGCGATGTCCGCCGAGCTGCATCGCACGTCTGATGCGACGGTTCGGCTCGAGGGCATTCCCTATCGGGCCGAGTACGCGGCAAACCTTGCGTACTACGAGGGCAACATCGCCGACGGGGTCGCCAAGACGCGAGCCCGCATCGCCCAGCTCGCCAAGAGCTGCCCCAAGAGCAAGATCGCTCTCGTCGGCTTCAGCCAGGGCGCGCAGGCGGTTCACGTGCTTGCGGACGGGCTGACCGCAACGACCGCCAAGCGGATCGTGCTCGTCGCGATGATCGCCGACCCGCGGCGCAACCCCGCCGACTCGATCGCTTCGTGGACGTACGACAAGGCCGCTCCCGGTCCGGGCAAGCTCGGCCCCGGCCCCGCGCTCGGCTCGACCCTCAAGGGCCGGGCGATCGAGTTCTGCGCCGCGAGCGACGAGATCTGCAACTGGCCGTCGGGCGGCTACTCCGGGGCGCTGTCGCAGACCCATCGGCACTTCTACGAGACCCCCGCCAACGCCCGCGCGACCGGGCACCAGCTGGCCGTGATCCTCAGCGACAACGGGGTGTGACAACGCGAAAGCCCCCGGCCGATGGCCGGGGGCTTTCGCGTGTGGTGCTTGGCTACTTCTCGTACGACGTGAAGTCGAAGTCATCCAGCTGCACCGGAGCGGAGTCCGGGGCGCCGAAGCCGTAGTCGTAGTCGCCGTAGCCGGTGACGGCGTAGGCGGCCTGACGGGCCTCTTCGGTGGGCTCGACCCGGATGTTCTTGTAACGGTCGAGACCGGTACCAGCCGGGATGAGCTTTCCGATGATGATGTTCTCCTTGAGGCCGCGCAGCGCATCCGACTTGCCGTGGATGGCGGCGTCGGTGAGGACGCGGGTCGTCTCCTGGAAGGAGGCGGCCGACAGCCACGACTCGACGGCCAGCGAGGCCTTCGTGATGCCCATCAGGACCGGACGGCCGGAGGCGGGGGTGCCACCCTCGGCGACGACGCGACGGTTCTCTTCCTCGAACTTGGCCCGATCGACCAGGTCACCCGGGATGAGGTTCGACGCACCCTGCTCGATGACCGTCACGCGACGGAGCATCTGGCGCACGATGATCTCGATGTGCTTGTCGTGGATGGCCACACCCTGCGAGCGGTAGACCTCCTGGACCTCGTCCACGAGGTGCTCCTGAGCCCGGCGGACACCGAGGATGCGCAGAACTTCCTGCGGATCCGGGGTGCCGTGCGTGAGCTGCTGGCCGACCTCGACGTGGTCGCCGTCGGACACGAGCAGACGCGAACGCTTGGTCACGGGGTACTCGAGCACCTCGGAACCGTCGTCCGGCGTGACCACGAGCTTGCGCGTCTTGTCGGAGTCATCGATCTCGACCCGACCAGCGGACTCGGTGATCGGCGCACGACCCTTGGGCTGACGCGCCTCGAAGAGCTCCACGACGCGCGGCAGACCGTGCGTGATGTCGTCTCCGGCCACACCACCGGTGTGGAACGTACGCATCGTCAGCTGCGTGCCGGGCTCACCGATCGACTGGGCGGCGATGGTGCCGACCGCCTCACCGATGTCGACGAGCTTGCCGGTCGCGAGCGAACGGCCGTAGCACTTGGCGCACGTGCCGGCCTTGGCCTCACACGTCAGGACCGTACGGACCTTGATCTCCTCGACACCGGCAGCGATGAGCTGCTCGATCTCGACGTCGCCGAGGTCGCCGCCGGCCGGGACCAGCACGTTGCCCTTGGCGTCGGTGACGTCAGTGGCCGCGCTGCGCGAGTAGGCCGAGGTCTCGACGTTCTCGGCGGCGACCAGACGGCCGTCGTCGAGCTTGGTCGCGATGACCTTGGGCAGTCCGCGCTCGGTGCCGCAGTCGTCCTCACGGATGATGACGTCCTGGCTGACGTCGACGAGTCGACGCGTCAGGTAACCCGAGTCGGCCGTACGCAGAGCGGTGTCCGCGAGTCCCTTGCGGGCACCGTGGGTGGCGATGAAGTACTCGACCACCGACAGACCCTCGCGGAAGTTGGCCTTGATCGGACGAGGGATGATCTCGCCCTTCGGGTTGGCCACCAGACCACGCATGGCGGCGATCTGACGGACCTGCATCATGTTTCCGCGGGCACCGGAGTCGACCATCATGTAGATCGGGTTGTCCTCGTGGAAACCCTTCTCCATCTCGGCCGAGACCTCGGCAGTTGCCTGCGTCCAGATCTCGATGAGCTCCTGACGACGCTCGTCCTCGGTGATCAGACCGCGGTCGAACTGGGTCTGGACCTTGGCGGCCTGCGTCTCGTACGTCGCGAGGATCTCGGGCTTGCGGCCCGGGGTCACGACGTCCTCGATGGAGATGGTCACGCCGGAGCGGGTGCCCCAGTGGAAACCGGTGTCCTTGAGGTTGTCGAGCGAGTTGGCGACGTCGACCTTGGAGTAGCGCTCAGCGAGATCGTTGACGATCACACCGAGCTCCTTCTTGCCCACCTGGTAGTTGACGTAGCGGTAGTCCTCGGGCAGCGCCTCGTTGAAGATCGCGCGACCCAGGGTCGTCTCGACGGTTTCGCCGCCGATGCGGATCTTGACGTGGCTCTGCAGCGTGATCTCGTGGCGCTCGAACGCCATGATGGCCTCGGACACCGAGCTGAACGCACGACCCTCGCCCATGTGTCCCGCACGCTCGAGCGTGAGGAAGTAGAGGCCGATGATCATGTCCTGGGTCGGCATCGTGACCGGGCGACCGTCGGACGGCTTCAGGATGTTGTTGGTCGACAGCATCAGGACGCGGGCCTCGGCCTGCGCCTCCGCGCTCAGCGGCAGGTGCACGGCCATCTGGTCACCATCGAAGTCGGCGTTGAAGGCCGAGCAGACGAGCGGGTGGATCTGGATGGCCTTGCCCTCGATGAGCTGCGGCTCGAACGCCTGGATGCCCAGACGGTGCAGCGTCGGTGCGCGGTTGAGCAGCACGGGGTGCTCGGTGATGACCTCTTCGAGGACATCCCAGACGACCGGGCGGGCACGCTCGACCATGCGCTTGGCGCTCTTGATGTTCTGCGCGTGGTTGAGGTCGACGAGCCGCTTCATGACGAACGGCTTGAACAGCTCGAGCGCCATCTGCTTGGGCAGACCGCACTGGTGCAGCTTGAGCTGCGGGCCGACGATGATGACCGAACGGCCGGAGTAGTCGACGCGCTTGCCGAGCAGGTTCTGACGGAAGCGACCCTGCTTGCCCTTGAGCATGTCGGAGATCGACTTCAGCGGACGGTTGCCCGGTCCGGTGACCGGACGGCCACGACGGCCGTTGTCGAACAGCGAGTCGACGGCCTCCTGCAGCATGCGCTTCTCGTTGTTGACGATGATCTCCGGAGCACCCAGGTCAAGCAGTCGCTTGAGCCGGTTGTTGCGGTTGATCACGCGGCGGTAGAGATCGTTGAGATCGCTCGTCGCGAAGCGGCCACCGTCGAGCTGGACCATCGGGCGCAGCTCCGGCGGGATCACCGGGACGGCGTCGAGGACCATGCCCTCGGGCGCGTTGCTGCTGCCGAGGAACGCCGAGACGACCTTGAGGCGCTTGAGCGCGCGGGTCTTCTTCTGGCCCTTGCCGGTCGCGATGATCTCGCGCAGCGACTCGGCCTCGGCGTCGAGGTCGAAGTCCTGCAGGCGCTTCTGGATCGCCGTGGCGCCCATGTAGCCCTCGAAGTACTTGCCGAAGCGGTACGTCATCTCGCGGTAGAGCAGCTCGTCGCCCTCGAGGTCCTGGACCTTGAGGTTCTTGAAGCGGTTCCAGACCTCGTCCAGACGGTCGATCTCGCGCTGCGTACGGTCGCGACGCTGCTTGGCCTCGCGCTCGGCGGCGTCCTTGACCTTGCGCTTGGCGTCGGCCTTGGCGCCCTCGTCCTCGAGTGCCTTGAGGTCCTCCTCGAGCTTCTGCATGCGCTCGTTGACCTCGTTGTCACGACGGCTCTCGAGCTGCTTGCGCTCGAGGTCGATCTTGGTCTCGAGGCTCGAGAGATCCTTGTGACGGGCGTCCTCGTCGACCTTGGTGATCATGTAGGCCGCGAAGTAGATGACCTTCTCGAGGTCCTTCGGCGCCAGGTCGAGCAGGTAGCCGAGCCGGCTGGGCACACCCTTGAAGTACCAGATGTGCGTGACCGGAGCGGCGAGCTCGATGTGGCCCATGCGCTCACGACGCACCTTGGACCGCGTGACCTCGACGCCGCAGCGCTCGCAGATGATGCCCTTGAAGCGCACGCGCTTGTACTTGCCGCAGTAGCACTCCCAGTCCCGGGTGGGACCGAAGATCTTCTCGCAGAAGAGTCCGTCACGCTCGGGCTTGAGCGTGCGGTAGTTGATCGTCTCGGGCTTCTTGACCTCGCCGAACGACCATCCGCGGATGTCGTCGGCGGTCGCGAGACCGATCCGGATTTGATCGAAGAAGTTCACGTCGAGCACGTTGGTCTTCTTTCCCTTTCAGAAGGTGTTGCTGGGGGCGTGGAGGGGTCCGAGCGGGGTGCGCTCAGACCTCTTCCACGCTGGAGGGCTCACGCCGGGACAGGTCGATGCCGAGTTCTTCGGCGGCACGGAAGAGATCCTCTTCCGCGTCGCGCATCTCGACGGCCGAGCCGTCACTGGAAAGCACCTCAACGTTGAGACACAGGGACTGCATCTCCTTGACGAGAACCTTGAACGACTCCGGAATGCCGGGTTCGGGGACGTTCTCGCCCTTGACGATTGCTTCGTAGACCTTGACGCGTCCGAGGATGTCGTCCGACTTGATGGTCAGGAGCTCCTGCAGCGCGTACGCCGCTCCGTAGGCCTCGAGGGCCCACACCTCCATCTCACCGAAGCGCTGTCCACCGAACTGCGCCTTACCGCCGAGCGGCTGCTGCGTGATCATCGAGTAGGGACCCGTGGAACGTGCGTGGATCTTGTCGTCGACCAGGTGGTGCAGCTTGAGCAGGTACATGTAGCCCACCGAGACGGGGTCGGGGAACTTCTCGCCGGTACGACCGTCGAACAGCACCGCCTTGCCGTCACGCTTGACCATGCGCTCGCCGTCCCGGTTGGGGAGAGTCGAGGCCAGCAGGCCCTGGATCTCGTCCTCACGGGCGCCGTCGAACACGGGCGTCGCGATGTTGGTGGAGGGCTCAGCCTTGTCCGCCTTGATCTTGCGGAGGGTCTGCGCCCACTCGTCCTTCTCGTCGTCCGGAATCTGCCAGCCGGTCTTGGCGACCCAACCGAGGTGGGTCTCCAGCACCTGTCCGACGTTCATTCGTCCGGGGACACCGAGCGGGTTGAGCACGATGTCGACGGGCGTGCCGTCTTCAAGGAAGGGCATGTCCTCGACCGGAAGGATCTTGGAGATGACGCCCTTGTTGCCGTGGCGACCGGCGAGCTTGTCGCCGTTGGAGATCTTGCGCTTCTGGGCGACGTAGACGCGTACGAGCTGGTTGACGCCCGGGGAGAGCTCGTCACCCTCGGCCGAGTCGAAGACGCGAACGCCGATGACGGTGCCCGACTCGCCGTGCGGGACCTTCAGCGAGGTGTCGCGCACTTCGCGCGCCTTCTCACCGAAGATCGCACGGAGCAGGCGCTCCTCCGGGGTCAGCTCGGTCTCACCCTTGGGCGTGACCTTGCCGACCAGGACGTCACCGTTGCCGACCTCGGCACCGATGCGGATGATGCCGCGCTCGTCCAGGTCCGCCAGCATTTCCTCGCTGACGTTGGGGATGTCGCGCGTGATCTCCTCGGGACCCAGCTTGGTGTCGCGGGCATCGACCTCGTGCTCCTCGATGTGGATCGAGGTCAGCAGGTCGTCCTGGACGACTCGCTGCGAGAGGATGATCGCGTCCTCGTAGTTGTGACCCTGCCACGGCATGAATGCGACGAGCAGGTTCGTCCCGAGGGCCATCTCGCCCTCGTCGGTGCATGGGCCGTCGGCCAGCGGAGTGCCGACCTCGACGCGCTGACCCTGCACGACCAGCGGGCGCTGGTTGGTGCAGGTGCCCTGGTTGGAGCGACGGAACTTCGCCAGACGGTAGGTGAAGTAGGAACCGTCGTCCTGCATGATCTCGATGGCGTCCGCGGACACCTCGTTGACCACGCCGGCGACCTTGGCAACCGTGACGTCGCCGGCGTCGACGGCGGCACGGAACTCCATGCCGGTGCCGACGAGCGGGGCGTCGTTGCGGATCAGCGGGACGGCCTGACGCTGCATGTTCGAGCCCATGAGGGCGCGGTTGGCATCGTCGTGCTCGAGGAACGGGATCAGCGCCGTGGCGACCGACACCATCTGTCGAGGCGAGACGTCCATGTAGTCGACGTCAGCAGCGGGGCGAAGCTCGGCCTCGCCACCCTTCTGGCGTACGAGGACCATGTCCTCGGCGAACGTGTTCTTGTCCGTCAGGATCGAGTTCGCCTGAGCGATGATGAAGCGGTCCTCGTCCGTCGCGGTGAGGTAGTCGATCTGCTCGGTGACCTTGTTCTTGACGACCTTGCGGTAAGGCGTCTCGACGAAGCCGAACGAGTTGATCCGACCGTAGGACGCGAGCGAGCCGATCAGACCGATGTTGGGGCCTTCGGGGGTCTCGATCGGGCACATGCGGCCGTAGTGCGACGGGTGGACGTCACGGACTTCGTAGCCGGCGCGCTCACGGGACAGACCACCCGGTCCGAGGGCGGACAGGCGACGCTTGTGCGTCAGTCCGGCCAGGGGGTTGTTCTGGTCCATGAACTGGCTGAGCTGCGAGGTGCCGAAGAACTCCTTGAGCGCCGCGACGACCGGGCGGATGTTGATCAGGGTCTGCGGCGTGATGGCCTCGACGTCCTGGGTCGTCATGCGCTCGCGGACGACGCGCTCCATGCGGGCCAGGCCCGTGCGGAGCTGGTTCTGGATCAGCTCGCCGACCGTGCGCATACGACGGTTGCCGAAGTGGTCGATGTCGTCAGCCTCGACGATCGTCTGACCCGCCGGCGTCGCCAGCTCGGCCTCGCCGGCGTGCAGCGCGACGATGTACTTGATCGTCGACACGATGTCGTCGATCGTCAGCGTCTGCTGGTCGAAGGCCTCTTCGGCGCCGAGCTTCTTGTTGATCTTGTAGCGACCGACCTTGGCCGTGTCGTAGCGCTTGGCGTTGAAGTAGTAGTTGTCCAGCAACGTCTGCGCGGCCTCGCGGCTGGGCGGTTCGCCCGGACGCAGCTTGCGGTAGATGTCGAGGAGCGCCTCGTCCTGCGTGGTGGTGTTGTCCTTCTCGAGGGTCAGGCGGATCGACTCGTACTGGCCGAACTCCTCGAGGATCTGCGCTTCGGTCCAGCCGAGCGCCTTGAGCAGGACGGTGACGCTCTGCTTGCGCTTGCGGTCGAGGCGCACGCCGACGAGATCGCGCTTGTCGATCTCGAACTCGAGCCACGCACCACGCGACGGGATGACCTTCGCGGTGTAGATGTCCTTGTCGGACGTCTTGTCGGGCACCCGCTCGAAGTAGACGCCCGGCGAGCGCACGAGCTGCGACACGACGACACGCTCGGTGCCGTTGATGATGAAGGTGCCCTTGTCCGTCATCAGGGGGAAGTCACCCATGAAGACGGTCTGGCTCTTGATCTCGCCGGTCTCGTTGTTCATGAACTCGGCGGTGACGAACAGCGGAGCGGCGTAGGTGACGTCGCGGTCCTTGCAGTCCTCGACGGAGTACTTCGGCGGCTCGAAGCGGTGATCGCGGAACGACAGGCTCATCGTCTCGGAGAAGTCCTCGATCGGGGAGATCTCTTCGAAGATCTCCTCGAGCCCGGACTTGGTGGAGACGTCGGTCCGGCCGCCAGCGAGGGCTTCCTCGACACCGGCCTTCCACGAGTCATCGCCGATCAACCAGGCGAAACTGTCGGTCTGAAGAGCGAGAAGCTCTGGGACCTCAAGCGGTTCTGAGATTTTTGCAAAGGAGATACGGCGGGGCTGAACAGGTGCGGAGGTGCGCGAGGCGGCCAAGAGGGGTCCTTCCAAGGGCTCGCAGGCGGGTGGCTCGATGGATCGTGCTGCGCGCACGCCAATCGACCCCGGTCAAGGGGACATGGGCAGACAGAGCGAGCGCGAAAGTTCAGTGTAACCCGCAGGGCACAGCGAAGCAAGGGCGGGTCTTGACAAAGCCCGCTGCTTGGGGGAGTCTATTTGGCTTTTCCTGCAGATCCCCGGATTTCACGCGAGAACTCGCCGAAGGTTTACAAGCTCGCTACGGGCCTCGCGTTAAGACTTTCACACCCGCTGCGGCAGGTCGCCGCGAGATCAAAGGCTTCGCTGCGGCAGGACGCCCCAAGGTTGAAAGACCGCTGCGGCAGGGCGCCGAGCTCAGGGGTCAGTTGTGTCCCGTCGACGAGCCGGCGACGCAACGCAAGCCGCCAATGCCAACGACGCTTGTCGATGGGACACAACTGACCCGTGAGCGCTGGCGACAACGACGCAACGCGCGAGCCAAAGACGCGAACGCGGAAGCCGCAACCCAGGGCAAGCCGGAGCCGAAGACTCAGAGCGCCCGGATGTTGTCGACGAGCCAACCGTCGTCGGTCTTGACCATCGAGACCGCGATCCGGTTGGCGAACACCGTCGGCTCCTTGGACGAGCCCACGAGGCGCGCCTGGTCGAGGAACACCAGCACACCGATCTTGTCCGGCGAGCACTCATCGCCACAGGCCAGCGGGGCGGCCTCTCGGGCCACCGCCTTGACCTCGATCTTGCGACCCTCCGTGACCTCGGTCAGGGCCGGCGCGACCTTGGCGAAGTCCTTGGCGAACGACGTCGTCATGAGCGCCTTGGAGGCCGACTCGTGCTCCGGGAGCTTGTCGGAGCTGAACGAGAAGATCGTCTGCGCGGCAGTGCCGGCCGCGGAGACCGCCTGCTCCTGTGCCGAGTCGAGCTCATCGCTGCCTCCGCCACCGCGCAGGTGCTGGACACCGTTGACGGTCAGGAGCACGCCGGCCACGATCGAGGCAACCGCGACGAGCACCGCCGGGACGAACCAGCGCAGGTCCAGACCTGACCCGCCATCGGTTCCTTCCGGTCGGCGGCGCGACCGCCTTGGCCGGACGGGCCACCTTGGGAGAGCTCTTGGTGGGCGGCGCCACCGGAGGTGCCGCCTTCTGCATCGCGGCCTTCTTGGCAGCAGCCTTCCTGGCCGGCACCTTCGGGGCGACGGGCTTCGTGGCCGGGGCGGCCGGCTTGCCCTCTCCCGCGATGCGGCGGCGGCGAACGGGTCCGGTCGGATCGCTCATTCGGCTCCGCCTTCCGTGGTGCCGGTGCTCGGCGTCGTCGACGGGGCTGGCGTGGCCTGGGCCTGAACGGGTGCGACGCTCTCGAACGCCGAGACCAGCCACTCCCCCTTGCGCTTGACGAACGACACCTTCCAGCGGAAGTGCCGCAGCACTGCGACCTCGTTGTCGGTGTTGGTGATCTTGGCGTCCACGGCGACGATCGCCACGGCTGAGTCCTTGTCGATGCTGTCGACCGCCGCGCCCAGCACCTTGGCGTCGCCGCTCTTCTGCTTCTTGGACTCGAGCGCCTTGAACACGGCGTCGGTGATCTTGACGAACTGCTTGTCGTACGCCGGCGTGAGCAAGCCCTTGAGCCGCTTCTGGTACTCGGCGAGCTCGAGCACGTCGTAGGTGTTGTTGGCGACAGCGAAGTCGTTGGCCCGCGAGATCACGTCGTTGCGGTCCTTGGAGTCTCCGTCACTTCCTGAGGGGTCCAGGAGGAGCAGGACGCCACCGATCGCCGAGAGCACCACGCCGAAGGCCGTGGCGACCACCAGGAGAGTGATGACTCGGGAGCGGCTGGACCTTTCGGTCACTTTTGGACCGGGCCGAGCAGAATCCACTTCCAGGAGTCCTTTCCAGCAGGTACGGGTGCATCCGACTCCGCGGCGGCCGAGCGGTTGAGCTCCGTCTTGGACGGCTGCCGCGCGATGTGGTTGGGATCGACCTTACAGTCCAGGTCCGTCTCGAAGGCCCGGTCGCTGATGACCGCCTCTTCACGGCGCTCGCGATAGCCCGACGCTTCGCCGCCATTCTGGTCGTACGTGCACGTGGGGGGCGGGGGCATTCCGCCCGACAGGACCAGGCCGAACACCGCGTTGTAGTCCGAGGTTCCCGGCACCTTGTCGAGCACCGAGAACGAGCCCTCGAGCAGGTACGGATAAAGGATGAAGATCGCCTGCAGGCCGAGCACGTTCTCCGACAGAGGCCGGCTGGCGGTGACGAGGTCGCGGATCGCGTTGCCGAGGTCTGCGGAGTTCTCGTTGACGACGGCGTTCAAGGTCGCGGCGCTGTCACTGCCCTTGTCGAACAGCCGCCGCAGGTCCGGATCGGCCTCGACCAGGCTGTCGGACAGCAGTGCGAGGTTCTTGGAGAAGGTGCCGAGCTCACCCTGCTTGTCGATCTGGGTCTGCAGGACTGACGACGAGTCGTGGATGAGTGCGCGGGTCACGTCGATGTTGTCATCGGCGGCCTGGATGAACTCCGACGACGTGTCGAGGATCGTCGACAGGTCCTGGCCGGTGCCCTCGAACGCCTGACCCAGCTCGTCGACGACGGTGCGCAGGCTGTCGGTGTTGACCGACGAGACCAGGTTGTTGATGTCGACCAGCAGTGTCGTCGTGTCGATCGGGATGCGGGTGTCCTTGAGCGCGATCGACGACCCGTTGCGCAGGTAGGGCGCGGAGTTGGTCCGCGGCTGCAGGTCGACGAACTGCTCACCGATCGCCGACTTGTTGGCGACGACCGCCAGCACGTCGGCCGGGATCTTGGGGGCGTCGTTCTCGATGTCCAGGGTCGCCTGGACCCCGTCGTCCTTGAAGCTGAGCTTGCCGACCTTGCCGACGGGGATGCCGCGGTAGGTCACCTGGGCACCGGCGAAGATGCCGCCGGAGTCCTTGAACTGCGCCGACACCGGGAAGCTGCGGTCGACGACGAGCCGGTCGATCTGCGCATAGCGGCCGCCGACGAAGGCACCGCCGAGCACCGTGACGATCGCGAAGATCACCAGCTGGATCTTGGTGAGTCTGGAGATCATGGTGCCACCACCGGTTCCACGAGAAGTCGTCCGAGATCGCCAGCAGGCGTGCTGGCCGCAGCCGTGCGGCACGTGCCGAGCAGAGAGCAGATGCCGCCGTTGCTCGGTGTTGTTGCACTGGGAGTCGGCTTTGTCGATCCACTCGTCTGGCCCGGCGTCACGCCGGGCAGCCCCGCACCATTGGAGGGCACGAGACCGGTGACCAACTCAGTCAGGCCCCCGAGCGGATCCTCGACGATCTTGCCGAGGTCAGGGGGCGTGACGCCGGCCACGGAGGCATAGCCGTCGAGGATCGTCTGCAGCTGGTTGGCACCGATGTCGAGTCCGAGCGAGAGGTTGGAGAAGTCGCCGAAGCAGGCGCCCTCCTTGATCGTCGGCGGACCGTCCTCGCACTTGCCGGAGGCAATCGCGTAGGTGTTGCCCACGAACCCGTCGGAGAACGGGTAGGTGAGGAGCGCCTTGGTGGCGTACGCCAGGTCGTCGCCGGCCTTCGTGAGGTTGGTGAGTGTCGGCACCAGTGCGCGCAGGTTGGCGACCGTGTCGGCCTTGGAGTCACGGATCACGCCGGTCGCGACATCACTGAGACGAGACAACGACTCGAGCAGCTTGACCAGGTCGTCGCGCTGGCTGTTGACGACCCGGAGCGCCTCAGGAAGGTCATCGAGGGCGCCGGTGATGGCGTCCTTCTGGTCGTTGGTGGCGACTGCGAGCCGGTTGATCTTCTCGAGCGAGGTCAGGAGCGCGGCCTTGTTGTTGTCGAGCTGCGTGATGAATGACGTCGTGGAGTTGATGAGCTCCTTGACCTCGGGCTCGTTGCCGCCGAGAGCGTTGTTGAGCTCCTTGACGATCGTGTTGGTCTTCTCGAGCCCACCACCGTTGAACAGCAACGAAGCGGCGCCGAGAACTTCCTCGATCTCAGGATTGCGGCTCGTGCGGTCCAGCGGAATCGTGTCGCCATTTCGCAGGGTGCCGACGGCACCAGTCTTGGGCGGTGCCAGCGAGACGAACTTCTCGCCCAGGAGGCTGGTCTGCCGAATCGTCGCCTCGGCGTTGTCCGGCAGCTTGGAGTCCCGGTTGACCTTGATCGTCACGACGGCTGTCCAGCCGTTGAGCTTGATGTCGGTGACCTTGCCGACCGCGATGTCGTTGACCCGGACTGCGCTCTGCGGCACCAGGTCGAGCACGTCCCGGAAGTGCACCTTGACGGTGTAGGGATCACTGCCGAGATCGGCGCCGCCGGGCAGCGGGAGCTTGTAGGGCGAGAAGCCGCAGCCACTGAGGAGCAGAGCCATGGCGCTGCCGATCACGCCCACGCGAAGAAGTCTCATGTTCATGTCAGTTCACCGCCAGCATGTCGGCGACGGATCGGTTGACGCGCTCGGGTGACGATGCGGCGGCCGAACGCGGCAGGACTGGCAGCTCAGGCACCTCAGGCACCTCTGGCGCGGGAGCGCCACCGAGCAGACCACTCAGGAGCCCGCACGTGCCGTTCACGATCGACTCGCCGAGCAGGTTGCAGACGAAGGTCGTGGGATCCGTGGCCGAGCCGAAGAGCAGCTCGGGAAGGTCGTTGCGGGTGTCGAGGCTTCCGGAGGTCGGGTTGTAGGCGAGTGCGACGTTGGTCAGCGCCGTCGGCGCGTTGATCGTCTGCTCCCTGATCTCGTCCTCGTGCTTGGCGAGCAGCGCCGCGAGCGAGGCGATGTTGTCGATGTTGCTGCGCAGCTTGCCGCGGTTCTCCTTGACCAGCGAGTTGACGTCGACGAGGGCCAGGCTGAGCTGCCTGAGCGTCTCCTTGAGGTCCTCACGCTCACCGGCCAGCACGGTGGAGACCTCGGCCGTGCTGTCGTTGAACGAGCGTACGGCGGAGTCGTTGGACTTGAGCAGCTTCACGAACTCCTCGACCTCGCGCAGGCTGCCGAACAGCTCGTCCTTGTTGTTGGACAGCGTCGTGCTGAGCTTGCCGAAGTTGTGGATCGTCTCGTTGAGCTGGGCGCCCTGGCCGTCGAACTGCGCAGCCGTGCCGTCGATGAGCTTGCTGAGCGAGCCCTCCTTGTTGGCGCCTTCCGGCCCGAGTGCGACCGACAGGTCGTCGAGGGACTGGTAGATCTGGTCGAGCTCGACCGGCACCGCGGTGCGATCGATCGGCAGGTAGGCGTTGTTCTTGAGGACCGCGCCGCCATCGTAGGCGGGGGCCAGCTGGATGAACCGGTCACCGACGATCGACGGCGAGACCACGACGGCCTTGACGTCGTTGGGCAGCCGGACATCGCCCTTGTAGGAGACCTTCACGCGTACGACATCGCCACGCGGCGTCAGGCTCACGACCTCGCCGACGGGCACGCCGAGGATCTTGACGTCGGAGCCCTTGTAGACCGAGTTGGTCTGCTCGAAGTCGATCGTGATGTAGCGCTTGCCGTCACCGTTCTGGACGACCAATGCCACAGCGGCGAGCAGTGCGAGCACGACGAAGACCGTCAGCACCTTGGAGATGCCGGCGAACCGCTGGGCCAATCCGGATGGGCTCATCAGGGGCACGTCCCTTCCGGCAGTGCGGCACAGATCTGCGCGCGGAGCCCGGCGCCAGACGCAGTGCCACCGAGATAGGTGTCGAACCACGGGCCGGTGCCGAGCGGGTTGGAGAACACGCGGAGGAATCCGGGGTAGGTCCGCAGCGCCTCGTCGAGGCTCGCCTCGTTCTTGCGCAGCATCGTGGTCACGACGTCGAGCTGGTTGAGCGCCGGCTTGAGGTCCGAACGGGTGTCCTTGACGAGCCCGCGCAGCTGGGTCGAGATCGACTGCGTCGACACGAGCAGACGGTGGATCGAGTCGCGTCGCGCGCTGATCGCCTGGAACAGCGTGTCGGAGTCCTTGAACAGCGTCACGAGCTCGGTGTTGCGCGAGTTGAGCACGCCCGAGACCTTCTTGAGGTTGATCAGCAGGGTGTTGATCTGGTCGTCGCGGGCAGCCAGGTTGCGGGAGAGGTCGGAGACGCCCTTGATGGCGCCGCGGAACTCCTCGGGCGTGCTGGCCGAGACGTCGGCGAGGGTGTCAAGCGCCTTGGACAGCTCGGGAATGTCGATCTGGTCCGTGGTCTTGCTGAGGTCGGAGAATGCCTGGACGACGTCGTAGGGCGCGATCGTGCGCGCCAGCGGGATGACGCTGCCCTTGGGCAGCTGCCCCGGGCCCTTGGGCGTGAGCGCGAGGAACTCCGCGCCCAGCAACGTACGCACGCGGATGTCGGCGCCCGTCTCGGTGCCGAACTCGGTGCCCTTGTCGATCTTGAAGGTCACGCGCACCTTGTTGCCCTGGAGCTCGATGCCCTGCACCTTGCCGACCGAGATACCGGCGACCCTGCACCTCGTTGCCGGGCTTGAGCGCACCGATCTCGGCGAAGTCGGCGTGATAGGTGTCGCCGCTGCCGATGATCGGCAGGCGGTCGGCGCGGAAGGCGCCGAGCATCATCAGCGCGATCACGGCGATGCCGATGACGCCGATGACGACAGGATTGCGTTCGCGGAATGGCTTCATTGCTGATACCCCGGCTGATCACAACGCGCGCCGCCGACAGCGATGCCCTGAGGTCCACCCAGCTCGAGCTTGGTCTCCGGCAGGATGCCGGCGATCGCGGGAATCGTGATGCTGCCCCTCACGTCGCACAGGTAGAAGTTGAACTCGCCGCCGTTCGATGCCGCGTTGCCGATCTTCTGCAGCTTGATCGGCAGGATCTTGATCGAGTTCTCGAGCGTGGCGAGATTCTTCTTCTTGCTGAGGTTCTTGGTCAGCGAGTTGAGCTGCTTGATGTCCTCGCTGAGGGCCGGCCGACCCTGCACGAGCAGGTCGGACGTCTCGTCGGTCAGGTCAGAGATCGAGTCGATCGAGTTGAGGATCGCGTCACGGTCGCTCTTGAGCCCGGTCACGAACTGCTGGAGCGTGAGGATCGTGTCGCTCAGCTCCTGGTCGCGACTGCCGACCGTGTCGAGCACCTCGCTGAGGTTGGTCACGACATCACCGATCAGCTGATCGCGGCCGGCCAGCGTGTTGGTCAACGACGACGTCCGGGCCAGCAGGTTCTCGACGTTGCCACTCTCGCCTTGGAGCGTCTGGACGATCTCGTAGGCGAACTTGTTGGTGTCCGAGGGCGAGAGCGCCTGGAAGACCGGCTTGAAACCGTTGAGCAGCACGTTGAGGTCGAGTGCCTCCTGCGTGCGATTCTCGGGGATCGTGCTGCCTGCCTTGAGCGTCGTCTTGGCACCGTCGGCACCCTGCGTCAGGGCGATGTAGCGCTGCCCGACGAGGTTGCGGAACTTGATCGTCGCGTTGGTGTTGTCGGTCAGCGGGACGTCGGAGTCGACGCCGAACGTCACGAGCGCCTTGTCGCGCTTGACGATCTCGACCTTCTTGACCGAGCCGACGGCGACACCGGCGATGCGGACGTCGTCACCCTTGGCCATACCGGTCACGTCGTTGAAGACCGCCTTGTATTCCTTGCGGTCACCGAACGAGCCGTTGGTCAGCGTCAGAGCCAGGATCAGCGTCGAGATGCCGGTGAAGGCGAAGAAGAACCCCAGCTTGACGAGGGCGCCCATGGATTCGCGATCGATCTGCTTCATCGGAGCTCCACCGCCGTTCCACGAAGGACGGGGCTGATCAGCAACGAGCCGATGTCGGGAACGCTCGACGGCTGCATGCCGAGCGTGCCGCCGAGCAGGACGTTGAGCTCGGCGCGCTCGCTGGCCGAGTCGACGCCCGTGATGCTGGGCTGGACCAGGTCCTGCAGCGAGACGCTCGACGCGGCCGAGCGGTTGGCGTAGTCGGCATCGCTGCCGAACTTGGCGTGCGGCTTCTTGATCCCGACGAGCTTGTAGACGTCGGCCGGGAGCTTGAACGGATTCTCCTGCGAGGAGTACTGCTTCTCCTGGGCCGGGCCCTTGTTGATCTCGTTGAGGTCGATGCAGGTTGGCTGCGCCGCGTTGTCAGCCCTGATGTCCTGGCCGTTCTTGGCCGGCGCCCCCTTCGACGCATTCTCGAAGGTCTCCCTCGACACGCTGAGGTTCTCGTTGGCGTCGTAGGCGTCGGGCTGGGCGATGACCTCGACGTTGATGTGCAGCCTGCCGTCGCGGTAGGCGCTGTCGAGCCGGGGGATGATCGTGTGCATCGAGGCCAGGAAGCAGGGGAACGTCGTCGAGTATCTGCCGACCGTCTCGAGAATCGGGCGACCGAGCTTGTTGAGCTCCTTGATGTTTTCCCCGTTTTTCTTGGTGAATGTGGTCAGGGTGTTGGACAACCCGGTGGCTTCGTCGAAGAACGCCGTCAGCTGCGCCTTCTTGGCCACGATCGTGTTGCCGGTGACGACGGTGTTGCGCAGCAGGCGGCCGAGGTCGGGCATCGCGTCGGCGTAACCGTCGGACACCGTGCCGAGCTTGGTCAGGTCGTCGATGAGCTGGGGTATGTCGGGGTTGGTCTTCTGCAGGTAGCTGTTGGCCTGGACCAGCGTCTCGCCGAGCTGCTTGCCGCGACCCTCGAGGGCAGTCGAGACGGCGCTCAAGGTGTAGGACAGGTTGGCCGGGTCGACCGCGTCGAGCAGCGGGTAGAGATCGTTGAGAAGGGTCTCGACCTCGATCGGCACATCGGCCTTGGTGATCGTGTCGCCGGCTCGCAGCGACTCGCCGTTGTCGTTCGCCGGTGGGATCAGTGCGACGTACTTCTCACCGAACAGCGTCTTGGGGATCAGCTGCGCCGTCACGTCCTTGGGGACGTCCTTGATGAGCTTGGGGTTCATCGCGAGCAGCAGCTTGACGCCGTCACCGTCGGGCTCGACCTTGCGGACCTCGCCCACGATCATGCCGCGCAGCTTGATGTCGGCGTTCTGCGGCAGGTTGACGCCTGTGGTGTCGGTCTTGAGGGTCACGGCGTCATAGTCGACGAACGCCTTGGTGAAGAACGCCCACGTGACCCACAGGAAGAACAGCAGCATCGCGATGAACGCAGCGCCCAGCATCTTGAGGGAGCCGGAGCGCTCGAGCAGGGGGGTACGAGCCATGGTTCAGCCCGCCAATCTCACGGTGACGTTGGTGCCCCAGATCGCCATCGAGGCGAGCAGGTCGACCACGTTGATCGCGACGATCGACGTACGCACGGCAAGGCCGACGGCCACGCCCACACCGGCCGGTCCGCCACTGGCGTAGTAGCCGTAGTAGCAGTGGATCAAGATCACCACGACGGCAAAGATCAGCACCTTGGCGAACGACCACAACACATCGGTTGGAGGCAGAAATGTCCCAAAGTAATGGTCATAGGTGCCCGCACTTTGCCCATTGATCTGGGTGATCGTCAGCCTCGTGGCGAAGTAGGACGACAGCAGGCCGACGATGTAGAGCGGGACCACGGCGATGAGGCCCGCGATGACTCGCGTCGTCACCAGGAACGGCAGCGACGGGATCGCCATGACCTCGAGCGCGTCGACCTCTTCACTGATGCGCATGGCGCCGAGCTGTGCGGTGAACCCGCAGCCGACGGTCGCGGCGAGCGCGATGCCGGCGACGATCGGCGCGATCTCGCGGGTGTTGAAGTAGGCCGAGACGAATCCGGTCAGCGCTGCGGTGCCGAGCTGATCGAGGGCCGCGTAGCCCTGGATGCCGACCTCGGTGCCGGTGAAGAAGCACATCGCCGTGATGACGCCGACCGTGCCGCCGATGACCGCGAGCGAGCCCGAGCCCAGCGCGACCTCGGCCAGGAGCCGGATGATCTCCTTGCCGTAGTGCTTGAGCGTGCGCGGGATCGAGGCGAAGACCCGGATGTAGAAGAGCATCTGGCGACCGAGGTCGTCGAGGAACCCGTTGACCTTTGCCGGGATGCTGGTGACCGCGGACAGAGCTGTCTTGTCAGACATCGTCACATCCCCTTCGGCGGCACGAGCTGGATGTAGATCGCCGAGATGAAGAAGTTGACGATGAACAGCAAGGTGAACGTGATGACGACGGCTTCGTTGACGGCGTCACCGACGCCCTTGGGGCCGCCCTTGGCGTTCATGCCCTTGTAGGACGCCACGATCGCGGCGAGGAAGCCGAAGATCACGGCCTTGACCATGCCTTGAATCATGTCCTCCAGCTGGGCGAGAGCCGTGAACGACGCCAGGTATGCACCGGGGGTGCCGTCCTGCAGGACGACGTTGAAGACGTAGCCGCCGGCGACGCCCACGACCGTGACCAGGCCGTTGAGGAAGACCGCGACCAGCATGCAGGCCAGGACGCGGGGCACCACGAGGCGCTGGATCGGGTCGATGCCGAGCACCATCATGGCGTCGAGCTCTTCGCGGATGCGGCGGGCGCCGAAGTCGGCGGCGATCGCCGATCCGGCCGCACCGGCGATCAGCAGTGCACAGGCGATCGGGCCGGCTTCACGGACGACCGCGAGGACCGCTGCGGAGCCCGTGAACGACTGGGCGCCGAACTGCTTGATGAGGCCACCCACCTGCAGTGCGATGACCGCGCCGAACGGGATCGCGACGAACGCGGTCGGGACGATCGTCACCTTGACGATGAACCACGCCTGCAGCAGGAACTCCTTGAGCTGGAACGGGCGGCGGAACAACGCCACCACCACATCCAGCATGAAGGCGAACAGGTTGCCGGCAACCCTTGCGGGGCCGGCGACAACAGCACTGGTCACGCCGCAGCTCCTGCCTCATCCGCTCGCTGGCGCTTGCTCACGCAGCACCGCCGGCAGCCAGCGGCGTCTTCTCTCCGAAAGATCCGGCAGGGGCGGTGACTCCATTGTCGCGGCACCAGGCACCCGCCTCGCGCTGGGCGCGGCGGGGTCGGCCGTCGGACGGCTCGAGCTGGAGCGGGACAGGCGGCAGCGGCGGCATCTCGATGCCCTGCTCCGCAGCGAGCTCGTCGGCGTCCTTCTCCTCGGACATGCCGATCGGGCCGACAGTCTGGGCGTTGAGGAACTGCGCCACGACGGGCTCGGATGACGTCAGCAGCATCTCGCGCGGGCCGAACATCGCCAGGTGCTTGTGATAGAGCAGGCCGATGTTGTCCGGCACGGTGCGGGCCGTGTTGACGTCGTGGGTCACGATCAGGAACGTCGCGTCGATCTGCGCGTTGAGGTCGATGAACAACTGGTTGATGTAGGACGTGCGGACCGGGTCGAGGCCTGAGTCGGGCTCGTCGATCAGCAGGATCTCGGGGTCGAGCACCAAGGCGCGGGCGAGGCCGGCACGCTTGCGCATACCACCGGAGATCTCGCCGGGCAGCTTGTTCTCGGCGCCCACCAGGCCGGTCAGCTCCATCTTGTCCATGACGATCTGGCGGATCTCGGACTCGGTCTTCTTGGTGTGCTCCCGCAGCGGGAACGCCACGTTGTCGTAGAGGTCCATCGAGCCGAACATCGCGCCGTCCTGGAACAGCACACCGAACAGCTTGCGAATCTCGTAGAGCTCCTTCTCGGAGCAGTTCGCGATGTCGGTGCCCTCGATGTAGACGTGGCCCTCGTTGGGCTTGAGCAGACCGATCAGCGTCTTGAGGAACACCGACTTGCCGGTGCCGGACGGGCCGAGCATCACGGAGATCTCACCGGCCGGAAGGGTCAGCGAGACGTCCTTCCAGATGAGTGAACTGCCGAACTTCTTGGTCAGCCCCTCGACGACGACTTCAACGCCCACGGTCGGCCCCTCCTTGCTTGCCGTGGTCTGCCGGCGATTGCCGACCGAACTACCTCATCCTAGGTCGTGTGACCGTGGACACACCTTAGTAACGAGATATCGCAACCGAGGTTACGCTCACGCGACGCTTGGTGACTCACGGGTAACAACCCGAAGGATCCGGTGAAACATACCCCATGTAACTCCGGGTGACAATCGTGATCCACGTCACCCCCGGATACGCAAAAGCGCCCCTCCCGAAGGAGGGGCGCTTTTGAATGGATTCAGCGACGAGTCACTTGACAGTGACGCTGGCGCCGGCGGCCTCGAGGGCCTCCTTGGCCTTGTCGGCAGCTTCCTTGTTGGCCTTCTCGAGAACAGGCTTCGGGGCGCCCTCGACGAGGTCCTTGGCCTCCTTGAGACCGAGGCCCGTGATCGTACGGACTTCCTTGATGACCTGGATCTTCTTCTCGCCGGCACCCTCGAGGATGACGTCGAACTCGTCCTGGTCAGCAGCAGCCTCGCCACCGGCGGCAGCGCCACCAGCAGCAGGAGCGGCAGCCGCGGCAACCGGAGCGGCCGCGGTGACGTCGAACGTGTCCTCGAACTCCTTCACGAACTCGGAGAGCTCGATGAGGGTCATTTCCTTGAATGCATCCAGCAGATCGCCGGTGCTGAGCTTCGCCATGGTGGCGTCCTTCCGTTATTGAGACCCCGAGGGGGTCCCGATGTGAATCGGGCTTTCAGCCCTCGGTCGTCTCGGCGTCGGCAGACGCTTCGACAGGGGCGGCGTCGGCGGGTGCCTCGGCCGGAGTTTCTGCTTCCGCCGACTCGGCCGCGGGGGCCTCCTCGACAGGGGCAGCAGGCGCGGGGCCGGCTGCCAGAACCGACGGGTCGCTCTCGGCCTTCGCCTGCAGGGCACCGAGAACTCGGGCGGCCTGCGACAGCGGGGCGTTGAACAGCGACGCGGCGTTCGTCAGGCTGGCCTTCATGCCACCTGCGAGCTTGGCGAGGAGGACCTCGCGCGACTCGAGGTCGGCCAGCTTGTTGATCTCTTCAGCAGTGAGGATCTTCCCGTCGAGGAAGCCTCCCTTGATGATGAGCGGCGTGTTGGCCTTCGCGAAGTCACGCAGACCCTTGGCCGCCTCCACAGCATCGCCCTTGATGAAGGCGATGGCGGTCGGACCGGTGAGGAGATCGGTGTCGAGCTCCACTCCTGCGTCCTTGGCGGCGATCTTGGTCAGCGTGTTCTTGGCGACGGCATAGCTAACGTTCGCACCGAGAGTGCGCCGCAGTTCCTGCAGCTGCTTCACGGTGAGACCGCGGTACTCGGTGAGAACAGCGCCATTCGATTCGCGGAAGCTGTCCGCGAGCTCGGCAACAGCGGCTGTCTTGTCCGGGTTTGCCATGGGTCTCCTTCCAGCACATGGGTCCATCCGTCGACTGCGATCCCATGTGCGTACACGGGCCCGACACGAAAAAACGTCCCGGCACAGGGCACGGGACGTTGAAAGGAACCAACATTCGCAACCTGCGCGGGCCGCCCTTCCGGGCGCTTCGTGCGACTCTTGCGAGTCACCGACCAGCGGTCTTCGGTAGGTCCAGAATAGGGCACGGCCGGGCGGCGACCAAATCGTCGCCGGCCGGGATCAGCTGCTCGTCGCGGGGCTGCCCATCAGCTTGCTCAGGTCTTGGTCGGTGACCTCACTGGCGGGAGGCGCCTTGACGTCGACCGGCTCGCCCCACTTGGAGAAGTCGACCTGCGTCTTGGATCCGGCAACGGTGGCCGTCATACGGCGCAGCAGGTCGTCCGAGCCCAGGTACATCACGTAGGTGATCGTCTTGGGGAGGTTGGCGCCGGCTCCGCCAGGCAGCTCGGACAGGGCATCGATCTTGCTGGTGTCGAGCACCACCTCGTAGGGCTGCGCCTCGACCCCGTCGAGCTGCTTCGGCTTGCCCTTCTTCTCGAATGACGTCACGGCCTTCTTGAACTGCTCGAGCTGCTTCGACGGGTCCATCTGGTCTGCCAGCTGGCTGAACTGCTGGCCGAGGGGGTTGTCCTCGTCCTTGAGATCGATCTTCGCGTACTTGCCCTTGGTCACCTGGCCGAAGTTCATGTAGAGGACCCCGTCGACGAGGAGCATCTTCATCGTGGCAGGGCCGGCCGACCCCATGTCCATGTCCATCGACATCGACGTGTCGGCGAAGGTCTTGCCGAACTTGGTGTCGCCGTCGGCCTTGATGGTCTGACCGCCGACGCCAACGGTCATCGCTGTGTGGGCAGACCCGGCCTTCCCCTGCTCCTTGATCAGCGTGGTGAAGAACGTCTCCGCGTCGAGCTCCTTGTCGGCCGAGCTGGACGACGACCCGGACTTCGTGTCGGAGCCGCCTGTGTCCTTGTCACCGCAGGCCGACAGGGTCAGGCCGGCGAGCAGGACGACAGCAACAATCGAGGAGAGCTTCCGGGAGAACGTCATGGCTCGAGCATATGAGGCCGACAGGATGTCGAGACGAGGTCGAGGAAGGCGTGCCGGTAGCCACTCGGCGGCAGGAGACGCACGAAAGCCCCCGGTTGGGCCGGGGGCTTTCGTGGTGTCGTGCGGAGGGGCTTCAGGCCTCGTCGACGGAGTACGACTTGGTGCGGCTCGGGTCGACCGGAATGCCAGGACCGTTGGTCGTGGAGACCGCGATCTTCTTGACGTAGCGACCCTTGGAGCTCGCGGGCTTGAGGCGCAGGACCTCGTCGAGCGCGGCGCCGTAGTTGTCGGCGAGCTGCTCGGCGGTGAACGACGCCTTGCCGATCACGAAGTGCAGGTTGGCGTGGCGATCGACGCGGAACTCGATCTTGCCGCCCTGGATGTCCGACACGGCCTTGGCCACGTCAGTCGTGACGGTGCCCGTCTTGGGGTTGGGCATCAGGTTGCGCGGACCGAGGACGCGGCCGAGGCGACCGACCTTGCCCATCATGTCCGGCGTCGCGACGACGGCGTCGAAGTCGAGCCAGCCCTCGTTGACCTTGTCGACCAGCTCGTCGGCACCGACGAAGTCGGCTCCGGCCTCACGTGCGGCTTCGGCGTTGGCGCCGGTGGCGAAGACCAGGACCCGTGAGGTCTTGCCCGTGCCGTGGGGGAGGTTGACGGTGCCGCGCACCATCTGGTCGGCCTTGCGAGGATCGACGCCAAGACGCATGGAGACGTCAACGGTCGAGTCGTACTTCTTGCTCCCCGACTCCTTGGCCAGCGTCGTGGCCTGGAGCGGTGTGTAGAGCTTGTCCTTGTCGATCTTGTCGGCGACCTGTCGGTACGCCTTGCTGTGCTGTGCCATCTCTGGTCTTCCTTCTTGTATGAACCAGTTGTGGTCTGAACGGGCCCAGCGGGCCCTGCCACCTACTGCTTGATGAGTGTTGCTGTCAGTCCGTCGTGACGCCCATCGAGCGCGCAGTGCCCTCGACGATCTTCATGGCGGCGTCGATGTCGGTCGCGTTGAGGTCCGGCATCTTGGTCGTGGCGATCTCGCGGATCTGGTCCTTGGAGATCTTGCCGACCTTGTCCTTGTGCGGAACGGGCGAGCCCTTCTGCAGACCGGCGGCCTTCTTGATCAGCTCAGCCGCGGGCGGCGTCTTGGTGATGAAGCTGAACGTGCGGTCCTCGTAGATCGTGATCTCGACCGGAACGACGTTGCCACGCATGGCTTCTGTGGCCGAGTTGTAGGCCTTGCAGAACTCCATGATGTTGACGCCGTGGGGGCCGAGCGCGGTGCCGACGGGCGGCGCCGGGTTGGCCATACCGGCCTGCAGCTGCACCTTGACGATGGCTGCGACTTTCTTCTTGGGAGGCATTTCTCGGGTCCTTGACTACTGAATGGTTGGTGCTGATGAGAACCGGTTGGCTCAGACCTTCTGGATCTGGGTGAAGCTGAGCTCGACCGGGGTTTCGCGGCCGAAGATCTCCACGAGGGCCTTGACCCTCTGTGCGTCGATGTTGATCTCCGTGATGGTCGCGTGCAGCGTGGCGAACGGGCCATCGACGACCATGACGGAGTCGCCGACGGAGAAGTCGGTGAACTCGACCTTGGAGGCCTTCGCCTGCTGCTGATCGGGGGCGTCGGCCGCGGTCGCGACCTCTGCCTCCACTGCCGGGGCGAGCATGCTCTCGACCTCGGCAAGACTGAGGGGTACGGGCTGGTGGGAGTTGCCCACGAACCCGGTGACGGACGGCGTGTGGCGGACGACGCCCCACGACTCGTCGGTGAGGTCCATGCGGACCAGGACGTAGCCCGGGAGGACGGTGCGCTTGACGAGCTTGCGCTGGCCGTTCTTGATCTCGGCGACCTCTTCGGTCGGGACGACGACCTCGAAGATGTAGTCCTCGGCGTTGAGCGAGGTCACCCGGTTCTCGAGGTTGGACTTCACCCGCTTCTCCATGCCGGAGTAGGTGTGGACGACGTACCAGTCGCCGATCTGGTTGTGGAGGCGATCCCGGAACTCCTGGAGCGCATCGGCAACCGGCTCGTCCTCGGCCGGAGCGGCATCGTCGGCCGCAGGCTCGTCGGCGACGACGTCCTCGGCAGCGATGTCCTCGGCCGGCTCGTCGTCGACGACGGACTCGACGGGGGCGTCGGGTGCGATCGTCTCCTCGGTGGGTTCGTCGACGACCGCTGCGTCCTCGGCATCAGCCTCGGGTGCAGCGGGCGCGTCGATCCCGGCGCCGGCGTCGTCGGCCGAAGCCTCTGACGTCTCCAGCGCCTCGTCGACGTTCTCTTCGAAACCTTGAGTCACAGAAATCCTTAGGTTGCTACGCGAAAATCCAGAAAGCGGCCTTGCCGAACCCGTAGTCGAGTCCAGCAACGATGGCCATCATGACGAGCACGAAGACGAGAACGACCCAGAAGTAGTTGACCACCTGGGGGCGAGTCGGCCAGACCACCTTGCGGAGCTCGGCGATCACCTGGCGGTAGAACGTGATCGGCGACGTGCGTTTGCCGGATGTGCCGGCCAGCTCGTGACGGTCGCTCACGGTACTCCTTCATCGTTCGTTGTCGTGTGTCGCAGGGCACGAGGGACTTGAACCCCCAACCTTCGGTTTTGGAGACCGATGCTCTGCCAGTTGAGCTAGTGCCCTCAGTCGAATTCCCGCCCAGGGCCAAACCTGATGCGGGCATGACGATCTAGAGTGAAATTCACCGGTGGGTCAAGTGTACGGGTTGCGCCCTGCCGTCGTCGAACCGAGTCGAGCATCCGGAGAACCTGAGCATTTCCTCATGTTTTAGCATGGGTCCATGGCCACTGCACCCAGCATCTCGTACTCCATCACGATCCGACTCGAAGTGCCCGTCCGGCGGATCGGCGGTCAGTGAGCTCACGACGACTGTCGAACGTACCGGCGGAATCGTCACCGCCCTCGACGTCACGGCGTCCGGTGCCGAGGCCCTGCGCATCGACCTGACGTGTGCCGCCTCGGACACGGACCACGCCGCCCTGATCGTCTCGGCACTCGAGGCGATCAGCGACGTCAAGGTCGACAAGGTCTCGGACCGGACCTTCCTGATGCACCTCGGCGGCGTCATCGAGACCGCGACGAAGCACCCGCTGCGCAACCGCGACGACCTCTCGATGATCTACACACCCGGCGTCGCCCGGATCTGCATGGCGATCGCGGCAGACAAGGAGGACGCCCGTCGACTGACGGTCAAGCGCAACAGCGTCGCGGTCGTCAGCGACGGGTCGGCAGTCCTGGGCCTCGGCAACATCGGCCCACATGCAGCCATGCCGGTCATGGAGGGCAAGGCGGCGCTGTTCAAGGGCTTCGCCGACATCGATGCCTGGCCCATCTGCCTCGACACGCAGGACGTCGACCAGATCGTCGAGACCGTCGCCGCGATCTCCCCCGGCTTTGCCGGCATCAACCTCGAGGACATCTCGGCGCCGCGCTGCTTCGAGATCGAGGCCCGCCTGCGCGAACGCCTCGACATACCCGTCTTCCATGACGACCAGCACGGCACCGCGGTCGTCGTCCTCGCGGCGCTGCGCAACGCGCTCCAGGTCGTCAGCAAGGACATCGGGACCGCCCGCATCGTGCTGGCCGGCGCCGGCGCTGCCGGCACCGCCGTCCTCAAGGTGCTGATGCACGCCGGTGCGAAGCACGTCGTGGTGTGCGACGTCGAAGGTGTCGTGCACGAGGGCCGCGAAGGCCTCGACGAGTCGCTGCAGTGGATCGCCGACAACACCAACGCCGACAAGCTCACCGGCACGTTGCGCGAGGCGCTGCCGGGGGCCGACGTGTTCATCGGCGTCAGCGCCCCCAACCTGCTGAACGCCCAGGATGTCGAGTCGATGGCGGATGACTCGATCGTCTTCGCGCTGGCCAATCCCGACCCGGAGATCGATCCGGCCATCGCGCGCGAGCACGCCCGCGTCGTCGCGACGGGCCGTTCGGACTACCCCAACCAGATCAACAACGTCCTTGCCTTCCCCGGGATCTTCCGTGGACTGCTCGACGCCCAGAGCCATGGCATCGGGATGGACATCCTGATCGCTGCTGCCGAGGCGATCGCCGGAAGCGTCTCGTCCGACGAGCTCAACGCCAACTACATCGTGCCGAGCGTGTTCCACGCTGACGTGCACAAGCGCGTCGCGGCGGCAGTCCGGAAGGCCGCGGAGGCCGCCGACGGCAAGGAGCACTGACCGGCCTGCGTCGCTCATCACTGGTGCGTGTTGACTGGGTGACGTGACCGTTGCGCCCGAGTTCGACCACCCAGATCGCAGGTCGCTCTCGACGCTTCCCAAGGCGCACCTTCATCTGCACTTCACGGGGTCGATGCGGCACGGCACGTTGCTCGAGCTCGCCGGACGCGACGGCATACGCCTGCCGGCTTCGCTGACCGAGGACTGGCCACCACAGCTCAGCACGGCGGACGAGAAGGGCTGGTTCCGGTTCCAGCGCCTGTACGACGTCGCCCGCTCCGTGCTCCGCACCGAGGACGACGTACGCCGGTTGATCCTCGAAGCGGCGCAGGACGATGCGGCCGACGGCTCGGTCTGGACCGAGATCCAGGTCGACCCCTCGGGTTATGGCGCACGCTTCGGCGGCATCACGGCGTTCACCGACCTGGTCATCGACGCCGTGCGCGACGCCTCGGAGCGCGCCGGCATCGGGATGGGCCTGGTCGTCGCGGCCAACCGCACCCGGCACCCGATGGACGCCCGCACCCTCGCCAGGCTCGCGGCCCAGTACGCCGGCCGCGGCGTGATCGGCTTCGGTCTCTCCAACGACGAGCGGCGAGGTGACACCGCGGCGTTCGGGCCGGCGTTCGCGATCGCTGAGCGGGCGGGGCTCGCCCTGGTGCCCCACGGCGGCGAGCTGCGGGGTCCGGCCCACATCACGCAATGCCTCGACCACCTGCATCCGCAGCGCCTCGGCCATGGTGTGCGCGCCTCGGAGAGCACCGCGGTGCTCGATCGCCTGGCAGACGAGGGTGTGGCGCTCGAGGTCTGCCCGACCTCCAACGTGTCGCTCGGCGTCTACAGCACCCTCGAGGAGGTGCCGGTCCGCACCCTGACGGCCGCCGGGATCGACGTGGCCCTCGGCGCGGACGACCCGCTGCTGTTCGGCTCGCGACTGGCCGGTCAGTACGCCGTGCTGCGTGCGGCCCAGAACTTCACCGACGCCGAACTGGCCGAACTCGCCCGCATGTCGATCCGCAGGTCGTACGCTCCTTCAGACACCGTGAAGGCGGCGCTCACGGACATCGAGGACTGGATCTCCAACCCGTCGGAGGAGGGAGCTGAGCGATGACGTACCCCTATCCCTACCCGTACGCGTACGCCCCTCCTCAGCCGGCGCGGCTGCCGGCGCATCCGCGTGCCACGGCCGCCATGGTCCTCGGCATCGTCGGCGTGGCGGGCTTCTTCATCCTGCTCGTGCCGGTCATCGTCTCGCCGTTGGCGTGGTACTTCGGGGCGGTCGCCCAGCGTGAGGCCGAGCGCGAGCCCACCCGCTATCGGCAGGCCGGCGAGGCCAAGACCGGGCTGGTCCTGGGCATCATCGGCACGGCGCTCCTCGGCGTCGCCCTCCTCATGCTGACCGTGGCCGGCGCGCTCATCGTGATCGGCTCGAACTACGACGCCGGGTACGGCTCCTGAGCCCCTCGCGGTTGTGGGAGGGTGTCTGCCATGAGTGACGAGCAGCCGGGCAACCCGTCCGATCCGACGCCGCCCGAGGCCCGCAGCCACCGCCGCCTCCCGGTTACGGCCAGCAGCCGCCCAACTGGGGCAGCGCCTATCCCCCGCCACCGCCAGTATCCGCCGCCGTACCCACCGCCGGGCTACGGATATCCGTACGCACAGGCCGTCCCGCAGGCACCCAAGCACGGTCAGGCGACCACCGCGATGGTCTTCGGCATCGTGAGCCTGGCCGGGCTCGTCCTGTGCATCGTGCCCATTCTCGTCGCGCCGGTCGCCTGGATCCTCGGAGCGAAGGCCGTCAAGGAGATCGACGCCAACCCGGCGGCGTACAGCGGTCGCAGCGAGGCCAACGCCGGCAAGATCATGGGCATCGTCGGTACGTGCCTGCTGGTCCTCGTGCTGCTCGGCGCAATCGCGCTGATCATCATCGGCGTCAACGGTGGGTTCGACGAGGACCCCTACAGCGACCCCTACTACTCCGACACCTTCATCGGCGGATTGGTCTAGCTCAGAACCCGGCATACCCGACGCGCGCGTTGTGGCAGGGTGTCCGCATGAGCGACGAGCGCGGCGACCCGACGACCCCACAGCCGCCCAACTGGGGCAGCGCCTATCCCCCGCCACCGCAGTATCCGCCGCAGTATCCGCCGCCGGGATACGGACTTGCCTATCCGCCATACGTCCCCCTGCCGGCCCACCCGCAAGCGACGACGGCCATGGTGCTGGGAATCGTCGGGATGACCGGATTCATGTGCTATCGTGACATTCCTCGTCGCGCCGGTGGCCTGGATCATCGGCGCCAAGGCGGTCAAGGAGATCGACGCGAACCCCGGGAGGTACGGCGGCCGCTCAGAAGCCAACGCCGGCAAGATCATGGGCATCGTCGGGACGTGCCTGCTGGTGCTCGCCCTGCTCGCTCTCACGGCATTCGTGGTCGCTGCGGTGACGATCGACGGGTTCTGGGACGACACGTACGAGGACCCGTACTACGTCATCAGCGGCCTGCTCTGAGGTTCAGAGCTCGCAGCCGACGAGCACCGGCTCGTTGACCAGCGTGATGCCGTAGGCCTGGCGTACGCCGTCGCGCACCTCGCGCGCGAGGTCCAGGAGCTCGGCGGTGGTCGCGCCCCCGCGGTTGGTCAGCGCGAGGACGTGCTTGGTCGACAAGCCCACGTGGCCGCGCGTCTGGCCCTTGGCGAATCCCGCGTGGTCGATCAGCCAGGCGGCGCTGGTCTTGACCGTGCCGTCGGGCTGCGGGAACTGCGGAGCGTCGGTCGGCAGCGCGTCGGCCTGGTCCTGGGTCAGCAGCGGGTTGGTGAAGAACGACCCGGCACTCCAGGTGTCGTGGTCGTCGGAGTCGAGCACCATGCCCTTGCCGCGCCGCAGCGCGAGCACCGCCTCGCGGACGTCCGCAGCGGGCGCGCGCTGGCCGATCTCGACGCCGAGGGTGCGGGCCAGCTCGGCGTACGCGATCGGGGCGCCGAGCTCGCCGAGCCGGAACTGGTAGGCCACCGACAGGACGAGCCAGCGCTGCGGCTCGGCCTTGAAGCGGCTCGTGCGGTAGCCGAAGCCGCAGTCGACGGCGTGGATCGTGCGGACCTTGCGCTCGAACCGGTCGTACGCCCGCACGGTCGCGATCGTCTGGGCAACCTCCTGGCCGTAGGCGCCGACGTTCTGGATCGGGGTCGCGCCTGCGGAGCCGGGTATGCCGGACAGTGCCTCGATGCCGACCCAACCTTCGTCGACGGCCCGGGCGACGACGCCGTCCCACGGCTCGCCCGCGGCGACCGTGACCATCGCGCCGCTGCAGGCGTCGGAGTCGACCGCGATGCCCCGGGTCAGCACCCGGATGACGGTGCCCGGCACGCCGTCGTCGGCGACCACCAGGTTGCTGCCGCCGGCGACGATCAGGATCGGGTCACCGGCCTCGTCGGCCACCCGGACGGCGTCGAGCAGCTGCTGCTCGGACGTCGCGTCGATCACGGCCCGGGCTGGGCCACCGAGGCGCAGCGTCGTCAGCTCGGCGAGGTCCATGGCGGCGACGCTAGCAGCGTCCAACACGACGAAGGCTCCCGCCTGCCGGAGCAGGGGGAGCCAACGTCCGGAAGAACAGGGTCAGCGGGTCTCGCGGTGGACCTGGTGGGTCTTGCAGCGCGGGCAGAACTTCTTGAGGTCGAGACGATCGGGGTCGTTGCGACGGTTCTTCTTGGTGATGTAGTTGCGTTCCTTGCACTCGGTGCAGGCCAAGGTGATCTTGGGACGAACGTCTGAGCTCTTGCTGGCCACGAGGGTGCCTCTTCTTGATCGGTGGTGCTGAAGGTCGTACGTCTGGCAGTGATGCGGTAGCTGGGGCGGGACTCGAACCCGCGACCCCACGATTATGAGTCGTGTGCTCTGACCACCTGAGCTACCCAGCCGCACCGGGCACGAGTTTCCTCATGTCCGAAGGACTCCTGATGTTGCAAAGTCCAGAGCCCCTTTACGGAATCGAACCGTAGACCTTTTCCTTACCATGGAAACGCTCTGCCGACTGAGCTAAAGGGGCAAGCCGACAGCCAAAGATACAGGGTGAACTGCCCCGGGAGGAAATCGGGGGCGGGACTGCCTCAGGTTGCAGCAGCAGCGAGTCTCGACGGCCACTTCGGGCCCTCGTAGATGAAGCCCGTATAGCCCTGGACCAGGTCGGCTCCGGCGGCCAATCGCGCGCGTACGTCGTCGGGAGTCGTGACCCCGCCGACCGCGATGATGGCGAGCCTGTCGCCCACTCTGGCGCGCAGGCGTACGAGCACCTCGGTGGCGCGATCGGCGAGGATCGGGCCGGAGAGACCGCCCGCTCCGGCGGCGTCGATGACGTCGCGCGAGGTCTTCAGCGACTGCGGCCGGGCGATCGTGGTGTTGGTCGCGCTGATGCCCGCGAGGCCCAGCTCGAGTGCCAGGTCGGCGACGGCATCGACGTCGGCATCGGCGAGATCGGGGGCGATCTTGACCAGCAACGGCACCGGCCCGGCCGGCACGCGGTCGGCGATCTCCTTGACCGCCGAGAGCAGCGGTCGCAGCTCGCCGACGGCCTGCAGGTCGCGCAGGCCCGGGGTGTTGGGCGAGGAGACGTTGACGACCAGGTAGCTCGCGTACGGTGCCAGCAGCCGGGCGCTCTCGACGTAGTCCTCGACGGCGTGCTCGGGCTCGACGAGCTTGGTCTTGCCGATGTTGACGCCGATGACCGCCTTGCGGCCGGCCTTGGTGCCGCGGAGGCGGTGGAGCCGCGAGGCCACCTCGGCGGCGCCGTCGTTGTTGAAGCCCATCCGGTTGATGATCGCGCGATCGTCGATGAGCCTGAACAGGCGTGGGCGCGGGTTGCCCGGCTGCGCCTGGGCCGTCACCGTGCCGATCTCGACGTGGCCGAAGCCCAGCGCCAGCAGGCCGGGCACGGCCCTGGCGTTCTTGTCGAAGCCCGCCGCAAGCCCGAACGCGTTGGGGAACTCGATGCCCATGACGGCCCTCGGAGCGTACGTCTGGGGGAACACCAGCCGGGTGCCGAATCGCCCGGCGCGGATCGCGGCGAAGCCACGCTCGTGCGCCTTCTCGGGATCCATCGAGCGGAACACGGCGTCGAAGAAGGCGCGATAGACCACGCCGTCAGCGTATCGGCACGACGACGCCGAACACCGCGCCACCTTCAGGGCGGTTGCTCACCTCGAGGCGCATACCCATGCGCGAGGCCAGGCGGTGGGCGATCGACAACCCGAGACCCGTGCCGACGGATCGCACCTCGCGATATCGGGCATGCAGCACCCCGCGCTCGAACGCCTCGTCCAGGTCGGCGGGCTCGAGGCCGGGCCCGGAGTCCTCGACGTGGACGATGACCTCCGTCGCGGTCCGGCTGGTGCGGACGACGACGTCGCCACCAGTCGGTGTCGCCCTGACGGCGTTCTCGACGAGCCCGTCCAGCAGCTGCCGCAAGCGCATCGGATCGGCCCACACCGTGGCGGCAGCCGACTCCGCGCGTAGCGTGACTCCCTCGCGGTCACAGATTGCCTGCCAGGCGATGGTCAGATCCGACAGCAGGCCGGCGACGGCGACCTCCTGCGGCTCGATCGTGAAGTCGTCGGCCTCGAGGCGGGCCAGCGCGAGCAGGTCGGTCACGAACCGGTCGAGGCGCGCAGTCTCGCCCACGAGCGTCTCGCCCGTCGCCCGTACGTCTGCCGGTTCGATGACGCCGTCGGCCATCGCCTCGGCATACCCGCGCAGGGCCGTCAGTGGTGTGCGGATCTCGTGGGAGACCGAGAGCAGGAACTCACGCTGCCGTCCCTCGCTCGTCGTCAGGGCCTCATCGAGCGACGCGACGGCGCGGCCCATGTCGTCGAACTCGCGTACGGATGAGGTGCCGATCGGCACGCCGCGCTCCCCCGCCGCGAGCCGCCGCGCCGCTCCCGCGGCTGAGGCGACCGAGCGGGTCAGCGCACGGGACAGGATCAGGCCCAGGGTGCCGGCGGCGACGAGCCCGACCAGCAGCGCCAGGAGGAGGCGGCGGCGGAGCGCGGACGTCGCCTCGTCGACCCCGGCGACGGGCTGCACTGCGACGGCCGAGAAGCCCCGCTTGGTCTGGCGTCCTTCGATCAGGATCGTCTCGCCGTCAACCGTCGAGGTTGCCGACAGGGTCCCTGTGGTCAGCAGCTCGGAGACCTGCTCGTCGGTCAGCAGCTCGCCGGCGGCACCGGTCACGTTGCCGCCTCGGCGCACGATCGCATAGCGGCGGTCGTCGCGACCGAGCACCTTCTGCTCCTGGGCGATGAGCCTGGCCGCGGCCGCCGGCTTGGCGGCGAGGCTGTCGACGGAACGGACCAGCTCCTCGCGCGCCTGATCCCTCGCGACGCCCTGCACGACCGGAACCGTCAGCACCAGCGCGACCAGCGCCACGACCACACCGCCGGCCAGCGTCACCAGCAGGATGCGACGGGACAGGGGCCATGGGTCATGGCATCGCCTCCAACAAAGAGCCCACATACGGAGCCGATGACATGACCTCCGATGGTTCGCTCGCTGGCGCTCACTCATGGCCGCACCGCCGAGTAGCCGACGCCGCGGTGCGTACGGATCGGCGACCCGTCGCCGAGCTTGGCGCGCAGCTGGGCGATGTGGACGTCGACCGTCCGGCTCTGCCCGTACGCCGCTGCGCCCCAGACCGTCGACAGCAGCTGCTCACGCGTGAACACGAGGCCGGGTCGGCGCATCAGGGCAGCCAGCAGGTCGAACTCGGTCGCCGTCAGGTCGACGCGGCGCCCTTCGATCGTCACCTCGCGGGCGCCGGGCTCGAGGCGTACCGGACCGAGGTCGAGGGCGGAGGCGTCGACGCTGCCGGAGCTGCGCCGCAGGACCGCCGCGATCCGCGAGACGAGCTCGCGCGGCGAGAACGGCTTCGTGACGTAGTCGTCGGCGCCGAGCTCGAGCCCCAGCACGCGGTCGACCTCGTCGTCGCGAGCCGTCACGAAGATCACCGGCGTCCAGTCGTCCTGGGCGCGCATCCGGCGGCACACCTCGACCCCGTCGAGCCCCGGCAGCCCGACGTCCAGCAGGACGAGCGCGGGACGCAGCGCGGTCACCTGGGCCAGTCCCCCGGTGCCGTCGTGCTCGACGTGCACGCCATAGCCGGCCCGCGAGAGGTGGAGGCGCAGGACGTCCGCGATCGAGCGGTCGTCCTCGACGACCAGGACCAGGCCCTTGCCGGTGGTGCTCACGCGTCCATGAAACAGGACATCGGGGCCGCTCAGGCGAGTCCGCGGCAGATCCTTACGTTCCCCGAACGTTCGCCGTACCCGTCCCTTGCCTGTGTCCGCGAGCGTGGGACGCGTCGGGAACCTCCCGGCCACGACCGGAAAGGACCACCCTCATGCCGCACCTTTCGATCAAGACCGCGATAGGTCGCCGCCTGGCCGCCGCCGGCCTGGCGTTCGCGATCGCTGCCGGGCTCGTCAGCGCCTTGTGGCTGACCTCATCCACCGAACCGGCGGCGGCCAGCGTCACCCAGACGGCCTCGACCCTCGACTCGGCGCTGGCCACCGACGGCGACCGGGCCGAGCTGCGCAAGGACCTGAAGGCAGCGCGGGAGCTCGAGGGCCAGGCTCGCAAGGACGCGATCAAGCAGATCCGCGCTGACGCCAAGGCCGGAAAGTACGGCGACAAGATCGCCGAGCGCTTCGACCTCCGGGCGGATCGTCGTGCAGCGGTGTTCGCCCTCCTGCCCGACGAGCTGCAGGCCGACCTGAAGAAGCTGCGGGCGATGGAACCGGGCGACGAGCGCAAGGCGTACCGCAAGGAGATCCAGCAGAAGGCGCTGGACGGCGGATACGGCGACAAGGTCCAGGAGGCGGCCGAGAAGCTGAAGGGCCACTGGAAGGACTGACCACAACCTGCCGGCCCGGTCCCTCCCTCAGGGGCCAGGCCGGATCGTCACAGCGGGATGACCGCGTCGACCCGGCCCCCGCCTTGACGTGGCGACGCGACGACGATGCCGCCGACCTGCTCGGCCCGCTCCCGCATCGACGACAGCCCGACTCCCGGCTTCCACGTCTTCGTCGACGGCCCGTCGTCGTGGACCGCGAGATGCAGCATCCCATCGCGCGCCGTGATGCTGACCTGGACCTTGGTCGCCGCGGCATGGCGCGCCACGTTCGTGAGCGACTCGACGACGATCCGGTAGGCCGCCACCTCGGCCGCCGCAGAGAGGTCGGGCAGGGCGTCCGGGGCGTCGATCGTGACCTCAAGCGGCTTGCCCTCGGCAGCGTGGAGGCTCGCCGCGTGTTGCCTGACAGCTCCCACGAGTCCGAGCTCGTCGAGGGTCGCCGGGCGCAACCCCTCGACAAGTCGCCGAACCTCGGCGATCGCGCCCGAGGTGTCGTCCCGGAGCCGCGCCAGCAGAGCATCCGCGGCCTCGACGTCAGAAGCGAGATGGTTGCGGGCCGCGTCGGCGGAGAACGCGACCCCGGTCAGCGTGGGTCCCAGCCCGTCGTGCAGGTCTCGCCTCAGCCTGCGACGCTCGTCCTCGATCGCGGCGATTGCAGCGCCCCTCGACTCCTGCAGGTCGCGGGCCAGCGCAGTGGCTCGCAGCGTCTGGGCCAGCAGCGGCGCGACGATCCGCAGCACGTGCTCGTCGTCCGCGGAGAGTCTCAGCTCGCCCGCCCTCAGGCCGACGACGACCTCGCCGACCGCGTCCTCGCCGAGGCGGAGCGGCAGCGTGCGCGTGTGGGTCACCTCGGTGCCAGACGTTGCGAGTGCCTGGCCCTCGACGCGCAGGGAGGCGTACGGCAGGACGAGCGCTTCTCGGATCGCCCGCAAAGCGAGGACGGGGTCGTCGCCGATGCGATCGACGACCCTGGTCGCCGCCTGCAATGGATCAGGCCGGTCGCCGAACAACAGCTGGTCGACGACACCGCGGAGCATGACCATGACGGGATGGAACCCGAAGGCGATCACGGCGCCGATCACGCCGAGCGCGCCCGGCGACGGATCGGGCGAGCCGGACCAGTCGAGCACCGAGACGAAACCGGCGAACACCGAGACATACGCGATGACCGCCACGAACGCGACGACACCCCAGACGATGAGCCCGCGGACGTCGACCACGTCCGGACGGATCACGCCGATCACCATCGCCGGTGCGATCGCCGCGCACATCAAGGCGACGACCGCCGATGGCGTACTGCCCGTAGTGCCTTCGGCGGAGAACATCAGCAAGCCGCCAAGGAGACCAACCGTCCCGGCGGACACGGCGAACCATTGGAGCGGCACTCGTGACTCCTCGTCGGTCTCCAGGCGCCACCACACGTGCATGATGACCACGAGCCCGATGACGAACTCCCATCGCGTCGGCCGTGTGCGACTCACGCGGTGCCGCGACGGCGATGACCCCGGCCGCCGCGAACGTCGTGACGGCGAGGAAGTCGACCGGATTGCGCCAGCTCCAGCGGGGATAGGCGGCGACCGCGAGCGGGAAGGCCAACATCGTCGCTCCGATGGCCAACGCCCACTCGACGTCAGGTCGCTGGTCACGGGCATGCAGCACGAGGCGCCCCAGTCCGGCGAGCGCCACGACCACGAGCAGCGCCCCGGCACACCGATGCCCGACGGACATACAGCAATGCCACTCCGCTGACGCCGGTGACGATGGCGAAGATCGCGATGCTCGCGCCGAGGAACCAGTCGGTCATCTGGCCCTGCCGAGTCCCTCGTCGCGGGCGCGCACGATCGCAGCAGACCGGTCGGACACCGCGAGCTTCGCGAAGATCGACGAGATGTGGTTGGCGACGGTCTTGGGGGCGAGCGCGAGCTCCTCGGCGATGGCGTGGTTGCGCTTGCCGGCGGCCACCAGGTCGAGCACCTCGCGCTCACGGTCGGTCAGCTCGGGGAACGGCACGTCCGCCGTCGCCCGCGGCTGGGTGAAGTGGCCGAGCACGCGCGCAGCGACCCCCGGCCCGAAGATCGCCTCGCCGGCGACCACGGCCCGGATCGCCCGGTCGATCTCTTCCTGCTGCGCACCCTTGAGCAGGTAGCCGCGGGCGCCGGCCTGCATCGCCGCGAAGACCGTGTCGTCGTCGTCGAACATCGTCAGGACCAGGACCATCGCGTCGGGCACGGCCGCGCGGAGGCGACGAGTCGCCTCGAGGCCGTCGATGCCCGGCATACGGATGTCCATCAGCACCACGTCGGGCGCTGCAGCTGTGTCTCGCGGACGGCGCCTCTCGCCGTCGACCGCCTCCCCGACGACCTCGTAGCCGTCGATCGACTCGAGCAGCGCGCGCAGCCCGCCGCGTACGACCGGGTGGTCGTCCGCGAGCACGACGCGGATGCGATCGGAGGCTCATTCCCTCATGATGCCGAGAAATCAGGGCAAAAGACCCGGGAACGTGCACCTATACGGACCGGGAAGAACTCCGGACAATGAGGAATCGGCACACCTCTCGCGGGTGCACGGGCGGGGCCACGGTGGATACATCGTCCACACAAGGAGCTCATCATGATCCTCACCACCAAGAACAAGGTCGGCCTCGCGCTTGCAGGTCTGCTCGGGCTCGCCGACCTGCCCAGCTTCCTGGAGAGCACGCCGGAGGGCGAGACGGGCCCTCCGCTGGGCATCCTCATCCTCGGCTCGATCTGCGGCCTGATCACGATCGTCGCCGTGATCATCGCGTGGCGGTCGGGAAGCGGCGCGGCCATCCGGGTCGCCGCGGGAGCCCGCATCGTCTCGATGCTCACGGCGCTGCCGGCGTTCTTCGTCGACGTGCCCGGCGTTCGTCAAGGTCCTGGTGACGGTGTTCATCATCCTCACGATCGCGTCGCTCGTGCTGATGTTCTCGCCGGCGCGACGCTCGACCGCCGTGATGGATTGAGGTGCCGACATGATCGCCGTCGTCACGGTCCTGTTGGCGTTCCCTCTCGGGTTCTTCCTGCGGTCGCACTTCGCAGCCAACACGGCGTACGCCATCGCCTACCTCTGGGCGTTCGTCTTCCAGAGCCTCTATCTCGTGCTCGACGCCATGAATCGACGCGAAGGGGCGCCTTCACGCCCCAGGAAGTTCCCGCTGAGCTATGGGCTCGTCACCGCTGCCATCTTCGGCGCCGGCTTCGGGCTCGTGGCATGGGGCACCGGGTCGGTGACCACCGTCGTTCGCGGACGGTGACCGCCACCGCCTGACCACCAAGACACGCGAGCCCGGTTCCCCTCGGAACCGGGCTCGCGTCGTGGTCAGGACCGGTGTCGGGCCAGGAACTCGGCGGTCCGCGGGCTCTTGGGCGCGGTGAACAGCTGCTCCGGCGGGCCCGACTCCTCGATGCGGCCGTCGGCCATGAAGACGATCCGGTCGGCCACCTCGCGGGCGAACGCCATCTCGTGCGTCGCCATCACGATCGTCATCCCCTCGGAGCGCAGGTCGCGGATGACGTCCAGGACCTCGCCGACCAGCATCGGGTCGAGCGCCGACGTGATCTCGTCGAGCAGGAGCACCTCGGGCTGCATCGCGATCGCCCGCACGAGGGCGACCCGCTGCTGTTGACCACCCGACAGCGCATCGGGATAGGCGCCGGCCCGGTCCTCGAGGCCGACCCGGGCCAGCAGCTCGCGCGCGGTCGCCGTGGCTTCGCCGCGGCTGCGACCGCCGACCGTGACCGGTGCCAGCACGATGTTGTCGAGCACGGTCTTGTGCGGGAAGAGGTTGTACGCCTGGAAGACGATGCCGATCCGTCGCCGGATCGCGTCGACGTCGACACGCGGATCGGTGATCTCCTCGTCGCGGAGCCAGATGTCGCCGTCGTCGACCTGCTCCAGCAGGTTGAGGCAGCGCAGCAACGTCGACTTGCCCGATCCGGACGCACCGATGAGGCACACGACCTCACCCTCGGTCACCTCGAGGTCGATGCCCTTGAGCACCTCGGTGCCGTTGAACGACTTGCGGACCGCGTCGGCCCTCAGCACGTGCTGCTCCTCATGTGATCAGTCCGTTCTCGCGGCGCAACGATCGCACGGTCAGGTAGTCGGTGAACCGCGCCAGCGGGATCGTCGCGGCGATGAAGAACACGGCCGCCACGACGTACGGCGTGAAGATGAAGTCCTTGCCGGAGATGACCTGGGCTGCTCGCAGGGACTCGACGAGCCCGATCGTGGACAGCAGGGCGGTGTCCTTCTGCAGCGAGACGAAGTCGTTGAGCAGCGGCGGAGCGACCCGGCGCAGCGCCTGCGGCAGGACGATATGACGCATCGTCTGGCCGTACGACAGGCCGAGCGCGCGACCGCTGGCCCACTGCGTCGGGTGGATCGACAGGATGCCGGCGCGGATGACCTCGGCGACGTACGCGCCATAGCTCAGCGTCAACGCGATCGCGCCGAGCCAGAACAGGCTCGTCGGCATGCCGGCCAGGTTGAGCGCCGGAAGGCCGAAGCCGACCAGCAGCACGATCAGCAGCGTGGGCGTGCCGCGGAAGACGTCGGCGTACACGACCGCGAGGAGCTTGACCGGGGCGAGCGCCGGCACCGGGATCACCCGGATGATCGCAACGATGATGCCGACGATCAGCACGAAGACCTCGACCACCATGAACAGCCGGATGTTGAGCCAGAACGATCGGGCGACCTCGGGGAACGCGTCCTTGGCATCGGGCCACCAGAAGAACGTACGGTGCACCCGGTCCCAACCCGGCGAGCTGGTGACCACGAACACGATCAAGCCCAGCACGACGACTGTCGAGACCGCCGCCACCGCACCCCGGGTCAGGGTGCGGCGACGGCGGTAGCGGACGCGTTCGAGCTGGCGCTCGCTCGGGCTCACTTCAGCTCGGGGACGTCGGTCGCCTGGGTCAGCCACTGCTTCTCGAGGCTGTCCAGAGTCCCGTCCTTGGCCAGTGCGTCGACCGCGGCGCTGACGCACGGCGTCAGCTTGCTGCCCTTGGACAGCAGCAGGCCGAACTGCTCCTGCTTGCCCTTGGTCGGCTGGAACTGCCCGACGATCGTGCCGCCGTCGATCTCGGCCGCAGTCAGGTAGTAGGCCGTCGGGAGGTCGGCGACGATCGCGTCGACCTGCTTGTTCTGCAGCGCCTGCGCGGCCTTGGACGTGTCGTCGTAGACCAGGGGCTTGGCCTTGGGCTCGATCTGATCGATGATCGCGTCGAGCGACGTCGTGGCGATCTGCGCACCGAGCTTGGCGTCCTTGAGGTCGGCGATGCTCTTTGCGCCGGCATACTTCGAGCCCTTGAGCGTGATGATCGCCTGGGCAGCTGAGTAGTAGGGGGTCGAGAAGTCGACGGCCTTGGCGCGCTTCGCCGAGATCGAGAACTGGTTGATGTCGAAGTCGAAGCTCTTCTTGCCGGGCTGGATCACCTGGTTGAAGCCGGCCTTGACCCACGTCACCTCCCCCTTGGCGAAGCCGAGCTTGTCGGCGACGGCGTAGGCAACGGCGGACTCGAAGCCCTTGCCGTTGGACGGGTCGTTGTTGCTGAACCACGGGTCGTACGCCGGGTCGTCGGTCGCGATGGTGAGCGCGCCGGCCTTGACCAGTGGCAGGTCGGCGGGCTTGCAGTCGGCGAGGCCAGAGACGCTCTTGCTGTCGCTGCTCTTGCCGCCGTCGGAGTCGGCGGGCGCGCACGCGGAGGTCAGGATGAGGGCCGCTGCGGCCATGGCGGTGAGACCGCCCTTGGGGGTGAGCTTCATGAGGAGAAGCGTAGAGGTGACGAGCACTTCGTCAGGACATATCTCACGCCTCGGCCGTGTGGTGCTGATCGCACTTTTGGCCTGATCTCGGCCTGTTTCCTCGTACGTGCGCGGGTCGACCAATCCGAGCAGGCCCGCGCCCCGAACCACCTGTGTGATCCAGACGGCGACGAAGTCCCCAGCCCCTTGGTGGGCCGGCGCCCTGAGCGGCCTGTTGGCGGCCGCGGCCGGTGTCGCAGTCGGTACGGCGGTCGCCGCATTGCTCCAGGGAGTGCCCTCGCCGATTGAGTCGGTCGGCAACCGCGCGATCGATCTCGCACCTCCGGTGCTCAAGGACTTCGCGGTCAACCAGTTCGGCACCAACGACAAGCCCGTGCTCATCGGCGGGGTCGTGGCAACTCTTGCCCTTCTCGCAGCCGTCGCCGGCGTCATCGGGCGCAAGCGCCCCGCGATCGCGATCGGCGTGGTGGCGGTCATCGGCCTGATCGCCGTCGCGGCAGCAGCGGTGGACCGCACCTCGACCGCCAGCCGTCTGCTGACCCTCGTGCCGTCGGTGCTGACGGTCGTCGTCAGCCTCGGCTCCCTCGTGCTGCTGCTCTCGACGCTCACGAGGGTGCGCGCCGTCCCCACCGGTCCAGGCACTGTCGGTTTCGTACGCCGTGACTTCCTCAAGGCCGCGGCAGGAGTGACGGTGCTGGTCATGATCGGCGGCGTCGTCGGCAAGGTCTATGGCACCGCCGCAGCCGTCGCCTCACGCGCGGGCATCAAGCTGCCCAGGCCGGCCAGCCCAGCCGCACCGGTGCCGGCCGGCGCCCAGGCAGACGTCGACGGCATCAGCCCCTTCGTGACCTCGAACCGCGACTTCTACCGTGTCGACACGGCCCTGCGGATCCCCGACGTGCCGGCGGAGGGCTGGAACCTCCGCATCCACGGCATGGTCGACCGCGAGCTCAACCTGAGCTTCCGCGACCTCCTCGAGATGCCGTTGGCGGAGCACCGCATCACCTTGACCTGCGTCTCCAACGAGGTCGGCGGACCGTACGTCGGCAACGCCGTGTGGACCGGCGTGCTGGTCAAGGACCTGCTCGAGCAGGCCGGGATCAACCCGGGCGCGGATGCCGTCAAGAGCACCAGTGCCGACAAGTGGACGGCCGGGACCCCGCTCGAGGCGCTCACCGATGAGCGCAACTCGATGGTCGCGATCGGGATGAACGGTGAGCCACTGCCACTCGCCCACGGCTTCCCGGCTCGCCTGGTCGTCCCCGGGCTCTATGGCTACGTCTCGGCGACCAAGTGGCTCACGGACCTGGAGGTGACGCGCTTCGCGGACTTCAAGGCGTACTGGACGACCCGCGAGTACGACGCCGAGGCGCCGATCAAGTTCTCGTCACGCATCGACGTGCCCCGGTCGTTCCAGACCTTCCCTGCTGACCGGGTCCGCGTCGGCGGGGTCGCCTGGGCGCAGACCGTCGGCATCGACCGGGTCGAGGTCCGCGTCGACAAGGGACCGTGGCGGACCGCACAACTGGCCAGCGAGGACACCGTCGAGACCTGGCGCCAATGGAGCTGGGAGTGGACCGACGCCACACCCGGCAACCACACCCTGACCGTGCGCGCCACCACCAAGGACGGCGACACCCAGACCTCCGATCGGGCGAGCATTCGCCCGAACGGGACGACCGGCTGGCACAGCGTCCAGTTCCGCGTCGAGTAGCACGACCCCAACCCCAACAAGGAGAGATGAAGATGCGTACAACAGTGAAGACCCTCGCCGTCACGGCGGCCGTCTCGTTGTCGTTGTTCACCGCGGCGTGCGGCTCGAGCGACGACTCGTCGGCCGACAAGCCCAAGGAGGAGACCTCCGCCATGGCTCCGGCGGACGATCCAGCAGCCGGCCTGGTCGGTCCGGGCTGCGCGGACTACGCCAAGGCCGTACCCGACGGCGCCGGCTCGGTCAGCGGTATGTCGCAGGATCCGGTCGCGACCGCAGCCAGCAACAACCCGCTGCTCAAGACGCTGGTCCAGGCGGTCTCCGGTCAGCTCAACCCCGACGTCAACCTCGTCGACACCCTCAACGGAGACGAGTTCACGGTGTTCGCGCCGGTCGATGAGGCGTTCGCCAAGCTCGACCCGGCGACCGTCAAGACACTGGGCACGCCGAAGGGTGCCGACACCCTGACGAGCGTCCTGACGTACCACGTGGTCCCGGGGCAGATCGCTCCGGCGGACATCGACGGAACTCTCAAGACGGTCAACGGTGCCGACCTCGAGGTCTCCGGGTCGGGTGACGCCATCAAGGTCGGTGGCGACCAGGCCAGCGTCATCTGCGGCGGGGTCAAGACCGCCAACGCGACGGTCTACCTGATCGACACCGTCCTGATGCCGCCCGCCTGAGCATCACCCAGATCAATGGGCCGGCTCCCCGAGAGGGAGGAGCCGGCCCATTGCTGTGCGCGAGCGAGATGCGGCTCAGCGACGCGGCGGCAGCGGGAAGAACCCGGAGGTGCGTTCCATGTACGCGCGATAGCCGGGGCGCTCCGCCATGTGCCGCTCGAGCACTCGCTTGCCCGAGCCGAAGGCGAGGAGATAGACCATCAGGATCGGCGAGACGATCGTGAGGACACCGGGCCAGTGCTCGGCGGCGATGAGGAAGATGCCGACCCACACGCAGGCGTCCCCGAAGTAGTTGGGGTGGCGCGTGTATCGCCACAACCCTGAGTCCATGACCGGGCCGCGGTCCGGATCGGCCTTGTACGCCTCGAGCTGGCGGTCACCCACGGCCTCGAAGACGATGCCGACGAGCCACACGACGACGCCGACGTACGCCAACACACCCATGGACTCCGGCGTCAGCGATCCGACGACGACCGGCATGGCGACGACATACGCGATGACTCCCTGGAGCACGTAGACCCACAGGACGACGCCCAGCTCGCCTCGGCCCTCGAGCAGCTTGGCGTAGCGGGGATCCTCACCCTTGCCACGGCTCCGGACCGCCATGTGCAGAGCGAGCCGCGAGCCCCAGATGACGGTCATCACCAGCAGCAGCCAGCGGCGCAGCTCGTCGCCGTGGCCCGCCGACGCGACGAAGCTGGCGACAGCGACGCAGCAGAACAGCAACCCCCATGCCACGTCGATGACATTGTGGCGGTGGACCCGCTTGGCGACCGCGTACGTGATGACGAGCGTGACGGCCATCGACGCCGCCGCCCAGGTCAGCGCGTGGGTGAACGCCGTCGCCGAGATCCCGTTCATGCGGCGCCGACCGGCTTGCGCATGACGATCTGCGCGACATCCAGGTATCCGGACCTGAATCCGGCCTCTGAGTACGCGAGATAGAGCGACCACATCCGCCGGAACACCTCATCGAAGCCGAGCGCGTCCACCCGCTCGTGATGCGACTCGAACGTGGCGCGCCAGCGGCGCAGGGTCTCGGCATAGTCCTGTCCGAACATCAGCGTCGACTCGGTCCTCAAGCCGGCACGCGCAGCGCTGCTGTCGATCGCCTGCGTGGACGGGATCTGCCCGCCGGGGAAGATGTACTTCAGGATCCAGGTGTACGTATGAGCGCTCGCGAGCATGCGGTCGTGCGCCATGGTGATCGACTGCAGGCCGAACCGGCCGCCCGGCGACAGCAGGTGCCCGACCCGCGCGAAGTACTCGTCCCATTGGGCGGCCCCGATGGCCTCGATCATCTCCACGCTGACCACACAGTCATAGCTGCCGGTGAGCTCGCGGTAGTCCAGCTCCAGCACGTCGACCCGGTCGGCAAACCCGGCAGCGGCGATCCTGTCCGGGCCAGCACAGCCTGCTCGCTCGAGAGCGTCACGGTCGTCACCCGGGCACCCCGGGCGGCGGCCCTGATGGCCAGCTCACCCCATCCCGTACCGATCTCCAGGACCGTGGCGCCGGTCTTCACCCCGGTGACGTCGAGCAGGCGATCGATCTTGCGCTCCTGCGCCTCCTGCACGCTCTGACCGCCCAGCGGCGACGCAGTGTCGAACAGAGCGGACGAGTAGCTCATCGTCGGGTCGAGGAACGTGGCGAACAGCTCGTTGGAGAGGTCGTAGTGCCTCTGGATGTTGCGGCGGGCGCCGCTGGCGGTGTTGGCGTCCGATCGTGGGCGCCGAGGCATCGCGACCGACCTGAACCGCTGCAACGGCGCCGGCACCAGCGTCGACATCCGACTGGCGAGGACTGTGAGCACGCCAGCCAGGTCATCGCTCGACCAGTCCCTTGCCATGTATGCCTCACCGAATCCGATCAAGCCGTGGCTGCCGAGGCGGTCGTGGAACGCGGCGGGGTCGTGCAGGAACAACGTGGGATCCTCCGGACCGCCTCCACCCAGGCGATCGACCGTCGGGGGCGATCACGGTGATGGGTATGCCGGCGAGCATGCGCTTCACCAGCTCGAGCGGCGATCGCGGCTCGTACCGGGCGGCGGGGTGGAGTGGCGACATCGGGCCACCGGCCCGCATCGATCTCGACGGGACGGGCGGTGGCGAGGGTCATCGTGGCTCCGTGATTGCGTGGTCTGGTTGATGGTCTGGGCGCGACAGCGGCCGCAAGCCCTTGAGGAACAGCCGGATGCCGTGCACCCGGATCATGAGGCTGACGGCCCGAGTCGCCCACGGCTTGCGGAGCGCCGACGACAGCCGGCGTCATCGCAACGGGTGCCCCGCATCGTCGCGACGAACGGCGCCCGGCCGGGCCGGCGCAACGTCACGGTGACCGCGAGCTCGTCGCCAGGGGCCGGGACGCTCAGCTCGTAGTGGCCGTCGACACCGTGGAACGGCGACACGTAGAACGTCTTGTCGACCGTCGCCCGGCCGTGGTCGGCCGGTTCCAGCAGGTAGCAGCGGCGTCCGCCGTACGTGTTGCGGACCTCGGCGACGACGTGGGTCAACGTCCCGTCCACGTCGTGGCAGTAGAACAGGCTGAGCGGGTTGAACACGTGGCCGAGCACGCGGGGACTGGCGAGCATACGGACGGCAGCCGGCGGGTCGACGCCACTGGCGCGGAGCCAGTCGTCGACGTTCTCGCGGAGCGACCGCGACGGATCGCCCATGTGGTCCCCACGCGGCGAACGAGCACAGCCACCGCAGACCATGCGGCATCTGCGGCACGTCGTCGAGGTCGACGAGCCAGGTCCGGCCGCGGTTCGTGAACGCGTACGGGACTGCGTCACTTCGGCGATGGCCGATCGTGACGTCATAGCTCGCGAGGGCTTCGCGCCGGCTCACCAGTCAGCCCCCAAGCTGGCGGCCGCGGCGACGCCGGCACGGCAGCCGTCCTCGTGGAACCCCCACCCGTGATAGGCCCCGGCGAACGCGATGACCCCGTCATTCAGCGCCGGCAGGTCCGCCCGCGTCGCGACCGAGTCGGGCGTGAACATCGGGTGCTCGTAGACCATCTGGGCGATCAGCTGCCGAGGGTCCACCGATTCGTCGCCGTTCAACGTGACGAGGTAGCGCGACTCGCTCGGCAGGCGCTGCAGGCGGGTCATGTCGTAGGTGACGTGGACCTCGGCGCCGGCCGCGTCGCAAGCCGGCATCTGGTAGTTCCACGCGGCGCGAGCCCGCTCCGCGGGCGGCAGGATCGAGGCATCGGTGTGCAGCGCAGCGCGGTTCTTCGAGTACGTCCACGCGCCCAGCGTCGCTGCCTCGGCCGCGGTCGGCTCGGACAGCATCGCGAGCGCCTGGTCCGGATGGGTCGCGATGACGACGGCGTCGAAGTCGGCGACCTGATCGTCCGCATCGACGATCCGGACTCCGCCCGCGGTCCGGCTGACCGACTTCACGGGCGTCAGGAGGTTGACCGCCGACAGCTGCTTGCCGACCTTCTCCACGTAGCTCGCCGATCCACCGGTCACCGTGCGCCACGGATGCGAGCCGCGTACGGACAGCATGCCGTGGTTGGCGAGGAACTCGAACAGGTAGCGCGCCGGGTAGGCGCCCGCCTCCGCAGGCGCGCACGACCATACGCAGGCGACCATCGGCACCACGAAGTGCGAGCGGAAGTAGCGGCTGAAGCGGCCCTCGGCCAGGAACTCGTCGAGGGTCATGCCGTCCGGCCTCAGCGTCGGCAAGATGCCGCCGAGCCCGACGGTGGAACCGCACCACCTCGGTCAGGAGGTAGAGGTAGCGGACGTTCGTCGCATTGCGCATCGTCGGGAACAGCCCGCTGAGGCGTCGCGCTCCGGCGTACTGCAGCCCGCATCCGTCGCAGCGGATCGACATGCTCATCTCCGACTCCTGCGTCTCGACGCCGAGCTCGTCGAACAGCCGGGTCAGATTGGGGTACGTACGCCGGTTGTGCACGATGAACCCGCTGTCGACGTTGAGGGAGCGACCATCGGGATCGAGGAGCTCGTGCGTGTGCGCGTGACCGCCGAGGCGCCCGTCGGCCTCGTACAACGTGACGTCGGCGACCCGTTGGAGGAGATAGCCGGCCGTCAGCCCCGCGACTCCGCTTCCGATGACGGCGACTTGTCTTCTGCCCATGCGTGAGCTCCCTGGTCCGAACGGTCGGTTCTACCGATCAGTTCGGAGCCAGCGGTCGCGCGGATTGGTCAGACCGGCACATCGACGATCGGGTCGGTCGTCGGCTTCTTGGATCCACCGTCCGGCTCGACGGTGACCGCCACCTGGTCGGCGCTCGGCCAGGTCCTTCATCACCATCGCGCCCGACCGCGAGAACGTGCCCTGGGACTCCGGCACGGAGCTCTTGATGAGCCACACCTGGTAGACCTTGCCGTCATCGAGCGCGGGCAGGCCGTCGGCCACGACGACTGCGGCATCGCGACTCACCGAGGTGACCAACCGGACCGTGCCGCCACCCGGCAGGGACTTCGACGCGGTCGCCGCGTCGGCTGCGCCGAGCACCGAGGTCATCGCGACGTTCTGCTGGCGCTGATCGTCGGCCCGGTCGCGCTCGACCAGGTAGCCGCCGGCTCCGGCCGCCGCCAGCACGAGGGCGGCCGCGGCGACGAGCTGCGGAATCCTGCGCCGCAGTCCGCCGCGATGGCTGATCGCGGTGACGACGGGGCGCTCTTGCGGCACGGACCCGATCGCCGACACCAGCCGCTGGCGCAGGTCGGCCGGGGGCGTATGACTCTGCGCCTCGGCGAGTCGGGTCGCGGTCGCCTGGAAGCCGCCGAGCTCGGCCCGGCAGTCCGGGCAATGCTCGAGGTGGGCCTCGAACTGGCTCAGCTCGTCGGGATCGAGCGCATCGAGCACGTACGGAGCCAGGAGGGAATGGAGATCGGTGGTCATGCCGGAACTCCCATGCAGTCGCGCAGACGGACCAGACCGTCGCGGATACGAGTCTTGATCGTGGCCGGGTTGGTGTCGAGGACCTGAGCGACCTCGGCATACGTGTGGCCGTTGTAGTAGGCCAGGTTGACGGCCTCGCGTTGCAGCTCGGTGAGCCCGCCGAGGCAACGGCGCACCTGCTCGTGCTCGAGGGTGGTGCTCACCGCCTCCTCGACCTCGTCGAAGTCAGGGCCGCTCGACCAGTCGTAGCGGTTCTCGCGGTTGGTCGCCGCCTGATCGTGTCGCACCGCGTCGACCGCCCGTCGGTGCGCAAGCGTCAAGACCCAGCCCTTGGCACTGCCGCGCGAGGCATCGAACCGCGCAGCCGACTGCCAGACCTGGATGAAGACCTCTTGGGCGATCTCCTCGGCCCTCGCCGGGTCACGTACGACGCGCCGGGCCAATCCGTAGACCGCCGCACCCAGCAAGTCGTAGACCGCCGCGAATGCCTGCTCGTCACCCCGTCCGACGCGACCCAGCAGCTGCTCGGCGTCCGCCGTCGGCTCGTCCGACGCAGAGTCGGCAAGGCGCAGGTGGGCGGCGGCTCGTGACATGAGGCTCTCCGATCGGACGGGCTTCCTGCCAATCATTCGAACCTGCCTCCATCAAGGATGGGTCTGTCGGCAGCATAGTTCTGTTGGGCCCTCCCGGCTCGGTGGAGACTGATCGGAAAGAATCTTCACGAACGATGTAATAACTCGCCTTCGGCTGGGACGTACAGGCAGACGTCCCTACGGAGGAGCAATAGTGATCACCATCGCAACGCTTGCCGTTTCACCCGATCGTGGCGGGGCGGTGTGGATCACCGGCGGCGCGAGTCGCGCCAACCTGTCCCACACGGCCGCGGTCGTCTTCGACGATGTGGATGAGGAGTACGACCGTCTGCAGGACACCATCGCCGACCGCTATCTCTACGCGCCGACTCCGGACGCAGCCTCTTATGCGCGCAGCCTCGGCGTACGTCCGGCCACGATCCGCAACCTCCGCGAGCCGGCCCGCGAGCTGCAGGAAGCCGTGTGGCGCAGCCACCGACACCAAGTCTGCAACGACCCCAGCGTGCAACACATCGAGCCTCGCATGCGGCCGATCCCGAACCTCCCGCAGCAGCCCAGCAGCCCACACGCTGTGGCGATTGCCCCTGTGGACGCCAACTACCTGCTCGCGCTCTGGCAGTCCTGGCTCGACGCCGAGCGTGAACGCGCGAGTCGGCACCAACCCGCGGCCAACCCGGCCGAGCGGAACATCCGGCTGCTCCCGGACGAGTTCATCCTCGCCGAGCAGCCTGCCGGCGTGCCGTCGTTCGGCTAGCGCACCACGCCAGCGGCCACTGTTCAGTCGGTGGCGTCGCGGAACAGCTCAGCGGCCGGACCCACGATCAGCGGATCAGGCCGAGCGACCAGCTCGTGATCCTTGTTGTCGTAGTCGAACTGCGCCAGCACGTGCCGCATCGACTCGACGCGGGCGCGCTTCTTGTCGTTGCTCTTGACGACCGTCCACGGTGCCACCGCCGTGTCAGTGCGAGCGAACATCGTCTCCTTGGCGCGCGTGTACGCGTCCCACTTGTCGAGCGACTGCAGATCCATCGGTGACAGCTTCCACTGCCGGACCGGATCGACCTGCCGGATGGCGAAACGCGTACGTTGCTCGGAGGCGGACACCGAGAACCAGAACTTGATGAGGTGCAGGCCGTCATTGACCAGCATCTTTTCAAACGTCGGCGCCTGCCGGATGAACTCGTCGTACTGGTCGTCGGAGCAGAACCCCATGACGCGTTCGACGCCTGCGCGGTTGTACCAGGATCGGTCGAACATCACGATCTCGCCGGCAGCCGGCAGGTGCTGCACGTAGCGCTGGAAGTACCACTGGGTCTCTTCTCGCTCACTGGGCTTCTCCAGTGCGACGACTCTCGCGCCTCGGGGGTTGAGATGCTCGGTGAACCGCTTGATCGTCCCGCCCTTGCCGGCAGCATCGCGTCCCTCGAAGACGATGACCAGGCGACCGCCCTTGCCCTTGATCCAGTTCTGGAGCTTCAGCAGCTCGATCTGCAGGAACCGCTTCTGCATCTCGTACTCGTTGACGTCCATGCGAGCCTGGTACGGGTATCCCTCGCGCCAGGTGTCGATCGGCTGACCGCCATGATCGAGCAGGACCGGGTCGTCGTCCTCCATGTCGATCACGGAGTAGCCGCCGAGACTGCCGAAGTCGAGGCGCGTGGGAGTGCCGAAGTCAGTGCTCATGCGAGCAACCTAGAGATCGCCGACAACGGTGTGGTGGATGTCCAGCGACGGCGCGATGAACATCCTCCCTATACCATCATACACATCACGCATGTAACCTGTCGTCGCTGAACGCTTCGCGCGAGGACGGGTTGGGACTGGCCGCGTCGTTCGCGGGCGCCGACCCTGAGGCAGTCCGCGTCGTCGTGCCTGTCGGTCGTGCGGCAGCGACCAGCACGCGCCGTACGTGCTTGGCCTCGACGCCACGACACCGATCCACGTGAGCCTCAGCCGCGCCGCCGCTCGCGATCCTCGCAGTGTCCGACACCGTCCTGTCGGGGTTGACGTCGAGTGGCGCGCTGCGAGAGGTTCACTGACGTATCGACCTGGGTGCGAAGAGTCGATCGTCAAAGCAACGGGCATGATGCTGTCATCCTCGATCTGATCGACGTCACTCCGCACGGATCGCGCCGCGCTGCTGACCTGGCCGGTCGAGGAGCCGATGACACACTGACATGATTTCGACATCAGTTCCTGAGATATGTCACCGCAGCGACGTGCTGTCGAGCGCTCAGCCTGACCTGTCTCGGCGCAGCGTCGGAAGGCTGACCTCCCGCAGCCAGGCAGCGAACACCCTCCAACCGACCCCGCACAGCTCTTCGGACAACGAGATGAAGTCATCGGTGACCACCGACCCGTGGGCATGCCGATCGGTCCAGGCACGCACACATCGAAGAACCTCATCGCCACCTCGTCGGAGCGCGATCAGGAGGAGGCACCACGCTTGTAGACCCGTCGTCGAACATCAGATCGAGACCCGGATCACCCAGCAGGAGTCCTGGTCAAGGCCGTCCAGGCGGTCCCAGTGTCGACCGCGCATGATCGCTGGGCAGACGGACGCGCCCGACGCTTCGGACCACAGCCACTCGCGTAGCAGGCAAAGCCTTCGTGCAGCCAGATGTCGCGCCAGCTCGCGAGCGTCAGGCTGTTGCCGAACCACTGGTGGGCCAGCTCGTGAGCGACAGTCGTTCGCTGTCCCAGTCCTCGGTCGCGAAGTTGACCCGAAGATCGACAAGGCCCTGCGCCTCCAGCGGAATGTCCAGCTCGTCCTGCGGTGATGACGGCCGTGTACATGGCGAACGGGTACGGACCAAGAGCCCGACGAACGTACTCAATCATGTCGTCTCTGGCGAGCGAACGGCCCGCCGCTGGCTCAGCTTCCTGCCGGCGCGGAGGACCGCTGCGAATCGGCACGCTGGTGCCGAGCGACCACGACGTAGCGGCCGATCTGCACCGTCGCAAGGTACGTCGCCATCGGCGACTTCTCGATCGTGACGCCAGGTGGTGCTCTGGCCGCGCGACGACGCTTGCTCTCCAGGACGCCGTTGGCGACACCGCGATAGTTCGACGGCGCCGTGATCTCGATGGCGTACGTCGCCTTGTTGGACGGCCGGTCGTTGCACAGGAACCAGGACGGCGCCCCGTGCGCTGCGACGCCACGATGACGCCGTCGGCGAGCTCCTCCCAACCGGCATCCCCGTCGGCCCGGGCATCGGCTGGGGTGACCCGGCGTAGGTGACGACGACCGTGAACGTACGCCCGGCGGCGATGGCGGTCCGGGGCTGGACGACGACCTTGCTCTTGCGGTGCGTGTACTTCGCGCTGGCGTTCCGTCGACGCTGACCTTGGACACCCGCAGGCGGTAGAGGTCCAGCTTGATCTCGTCGATGTCGTCCACGGCCGTGGCGCTGATCAACGCGCGACCGGAGAGCCGGTTCGAATCGACGTTGTAGTCGAGCTGGAGGTCGTAGCGATTCACGTCGAACGAGTGGTCACCGTGGTTGGGGACGTAGCGCGTCGTCTTTGACGCTCGCACGGTCTACTGCCGGCGTCACCGTCGAGGCCGCGGTGGCGTCGTCTTCGGCCCACGGTCCGATCGGGTTGCCGATCCAGCGAGTCTTCTTCGGACCGTCTCGCCCCGCATCACCAAGGAGACCGGGCCGATCGAGGCATGCGCGCCGATGGTGGCGGCGCGGGCAGAATGACGCTGTGGGGTCCGAGCGTTGATCCTGGCTCGAGCGAGACCGTGTCCATGCTGAGTATCCGATCATGGAACAAGTGGGTCTGCACCACGCAGCCCCGGTTGACGGTGTCTTCCAGCACCGAGGCTGACGAGATCCGCCTCGGGCAACCAGTAGGTCTCGCACCACACGCCGCGGCCCACGCGTGCGCCGAGGGACCGAAGCCAGAGGTTGAGGACGGTTGTTCCCGACGCGGTTCGCGCCAACCACGGCGCGCTCGAGTAGCTCGACAAAGGTGTCGGCCAGCTCGTTGCGCCAGACGAAGCTGCTCCACAGCGGATGCTCAGCGGGCCGCACTCTTGCCGACCAGTAGCCACTTGGCGCCAGCGCTGACGACAGCCGCCGCAGCGCCGGCGGCGATCAGCACCAGACCCGATGTCACACCTGCGATCAGCCAGCCGTCGCCAGCGATCCGTTCCAGCCCGAACACGACGAGCAGGCCGAGCAGGCCGCAGCATGGCCAGTGGCACCAAGCGGGCCAGCTCGACGAACGCCCGCAACGCCCGCACCCGACGTGTGGGCGCGTGGGTCCTGCTGTCGTCGGTTTCCTCGGAGGACCGCCGGAGCTTTTGTGGCGGGCTGCCGAGCCAGGACGTGCCGGCCTTCGCCTCGGCACGACGCGGGCGGCCGAGAGCACCGCGACCAGGCCACCTCTTGGGGACCTTTCGTCCTGGCGCTGTCATTCCTGAGTTGCCGACAAACGCCCGGCTGCCCGATCTTGACCTGCTCGATCCGCAGCCAGCCCCCACCAAGCTCGTATCATGCCCAGCATGGTGTCGTCCGCCAGGAAAGCGCCGCCGTTGACCGACGTCAGCGCCGGGAGCATGAGGACGGTGGAGGCTTCAACCCCCTCACCGATCTTGGCGCCGAGCGACCTCAGCCATGTCGGGGTCAAGGTGCTGGAATACAGCGGGAACAGCCATGTCCGCGCCTCGTCCATCAGCCGCACCACAGACCACGCCTGCCATCCCTCCGGAAACTGTGCACCGGAAAGGTGCCGCTGGTCTAGGCCGATGGACTGAAGTCGCACCGCTGCCCAGCACGAGCAGGGCGAGCGCGACGAACCCGATCAGCTACGCCGATCGGGTAGAGCAATCGCCATGCGGAGAAGCGCCTCGTCGAGGTGGTCCGCGGACCTGACGGAGGGTGCGACGGCCAGGGCGCCGGCGCCTCAGGGCAAGCACCGGCAGCAGTGCGATACTCGGCAGCCACGCGCGGCATACGCGACGGTCCATCGGCGTCTACACCGGTGCCCGCGTGCTGCGTCAAGGGGCCGCGAGCCGCACCGTTGCGGCGCGCAGGCGCGCCCGACCAGTTCTCCCCGTCCGGGACGCTGTCGAAGACTGCCGAACCCGGTCCGATCTCCGCGCTGGCGCCCACTTGTGAGCCCGGGAGTGTAGCAGGCTCCGCACTCCGACCCGTGCCTCTCGCGCCGATCTTTGATCGTGCCGATGTGGAGCGTGTCGCCATCCAGCCAATGGCCGCTGAGATCAACTTCCGCTCGATCGAGGCGCCGTTCCCGATGTCCAACATCCCGGTGACCGGCGGAAGTGTAGTGCAGGTCCACGTCCGAACCCACCCGCGCGCCGAGCGCCCGCGCATACATCGTCAGCAGCGCGGCCCCCGAGAGTGAGCCGGCGCGCAGCTCGTCGGCGAGGTGCTCGGCAAGCCACAGCCGGAAGTGCACCCTCGCCACCGCGGGGATGTGCGCCAGGCCCACGCCACGCAACAGGACCCGCGCACCCAGTGCTGCCAGAAGCATGCGTCCTGGCGGGGCGATCAGCAGCAGCCCAGCCCAGAGCGATCCAGCCTCCATGAGGCCTGGGGCAACCAGGACCAGCCGAGCAGGGCGTCGGCGACGTCGTTGCCAGCCGCGAGCCAGGTCAACCACCGAAGGCCGCTCAGCGTTGCGCAACGGGATCGTCTTAGGATGACCTGCGCCGTTCTGCGTCGACGTGCGCACCGGTCGTACGGGTCGAGTTCTGCCTCGCCTGCGCGTTGGACATGGTATCCAGGGTCGAGGCGAGGCCCGCGACGGAAGGATTTTCGTACACGTCGGCGACGTGACCTCGGGGAATCTTCTCGCGCAGCCGTCCCACCAGCTGGGCCGCGCTGAGGCTGCCACCGCCGAGGATCGAAGAAGTCGTCGGCGTCGGCTCGTCACGACCGCTCCCAACAGATATCGAGCCACAGAGACTTCTAGCCACGCAGTTCGTCCCCTCGAAATGGCTCTCGTCCTCCGACGCATCGATGCCCGGGAGCGGCCACGGCAGCATCCGGTCGTCTAGCTGAGGTGCGCGTGGGCATGGCGCCGAGCCGGGCGAGACGAGGGACCAGCGCTTCGGGCATCTGACCTCGCAGCACGCGTCAGCGCCGCCACCAGGTCGAAGGTGGGCTCGGTCGCCACGTAGCCGACGAGGATGTGGTTGCCAGCCTCGGTCGTGCGGATCGCCGCTGCCGCGGCGGCGATCCCCCGGGAGCCCCAGCAGGGCACTGTCGATCTCGCCGAGCTCGATGCGACGACCGCCGATCTTGATCTGCTCGTCCGCGCGGCCGACGAAGACGAGTCCCTCCTCGTCGTACGTGACGAGGTCGCCGCTGCGGTAGGCGCGATCCCACCCGAGGCTCGGCATGGGCGCGTACTTCTCGGCGTCCTTGTCGGGATCGAGGTAGCGTGCCAGGCCCACCCCGCCGATGATCAGCTCACCCGTCTCGCCCGGCTCGAACATGCCGCCCGGCTTTGTCGACGACCGCGAGGTCCCATCCTGCGAGCGGTAGGCCGATCCGTACCGGAGCGCCGTCGTCGAGGGGTGCGGCCAGGCAACCACGGTGGCCTCGGTCGGGCCGTACGTGTTCCAGAGCTCGCGGCCGGGAGCCGCCAGCCGATCTCCGATCTCCGGTGGGCAGGCCTCGCCACCGACGATCAGGAGTCGCACGCCGTCGAGCACCCCGGGCGGCCACAACGCAACGAGGTAGGGACCGTCGAAACGACGGTGATGCTGTTGGCCACCATCCACGGACCGAGATCGCTCCCGCTCTTGACGAGCGATCGCGGCGCAGGAATCAGACAGGCCCCGTGCCGCCAGGCCAGCCACATCTCCTCGCACGAGGCGTCGAAGGCAACGGAGAGTCCCGCCATCACTCGGTCGCCCGGGCCCAGCGGTCGGTCTTGCAGGAACAGCGCGGCCTCGGCATCGACGAACGCAGCTGCGAACGATGCGAGACCGCGACGCCTTTGGGGGTGCCCGTTGAGCCAGACGTGAAGATGACCCATGCGTCGTCGGTTGGCAGCGGCTCCTCGTCGACCGCGGTGGCGCTCCCCGCGCGACGGGACGTGATCATCAGTCCATTGCCGACCACCGCCGAGACATCGGCCTCGGCGAACACCGTGCGGGCTCGCGAGTCTGGGTCATCGACGTCGACCGGAACATATGCCGCGCCCGCGACGAGGATCCCCATGATCGCGACATACAGATCGAGTGTGCCGGAATCGACCCGAACCCCCACGCGGTCACCGCGACCCACGCCGCGCTCGCGCAGAGCCGAGGCGAACGCATCCGATGCCTCACAGAACTCCTGGTACGTGAGAACGTTCGAGCCATTGTCGAGTGCTGATGCGTCTGGCGCCTCCAGCGCCGTCTGACGCAGGATGTCGACCAGCGTTCGCACCGGCGGCGCCTGGGTCGATCGCAGCAGGGGTGAGAGTCCGGGTGACGCGAATTGACTCAGGTCTGATGCTGCCACGCCCACACCCTGCTGCAAGGACGTGAACCCCCGGTGAACCGCAAGCAGATGCGAATGTCACGCACCCAAACGGCGGATCGCACGTACGATCTCGCGACGTACGCGGTTTCCCCACAGGCACACGGCCAGCACCTGGGACTCGACCCGTTCCAGAGGGCTCCCCGGTTCCGGGGAGAACGCGAAGTAGCGGTAGAGCCGCCCGCGGATCCAGTTCATCGGTGTCCGCGGCACCTCCGGGTAGGGCGGCAGACCCGTCGCGCGGCGCCGTTCCAACAGGCCCTCCACCTGCGCGAGCCATGTGTTGTCAGACGAGTCGTGGAAGTAGTTGTCGTCGAGCCACTCGGGATCTGGATGGCGGAAGGACGCGCTGGCCAGATCGCGCGTCGTTCCGAGCAAACCACTTTCGGCCAACACCAGGTTGATCTGGTCCGCGCCGACACCGAAATCGGAGAGGGCGAGACACGGGACGCCCTCCGCGATCGCCTCGAGCAGCGACGTCGAGCTGATCGTGACGAGGCCGACCGCGGACCGCAGGTGCCTGCTCATCGCCCCGCTCTCGACCACCAGGTTCTCCGGGATGTGTTCGCCAGACGCGACGAGGTCGGCGAGCAGCTCCTCGTAGGAGACGTGCTCGGCGTGGGTCTGCGGCTCCCCGGCTCGCGCCCGAACCTTGATGACGACCTCGAGGTGCGGATGTGCCCGCGCCGTCTCGATGAGCTGCAGGAGGAGCCAGACCCGCTCAGGGCGTGGACCCGGGACCAGCGCCTGTGCCGCGAAGATGATGCGGTTTCGCACCGGCTCGGGCTCGATGCCTCGCCGCATCGGGTCGCCGTCGACGGGCTTCGGTGCAGACGACAGGAACGGGAGGGTCGCCAGCTCGTACGTGTGCGGGATGCCGAGCCGATCACTCGCGACCGGGAACTCCCGGAGCTCGCGATGACTGTGCAGGACGAACACATCCATGGAACGGCGGACGCCCAGACCGTACGAGATGACGGGCACCGCGATGCCCGCCAACCCGCTCACCAGCACCGGCCGGTCCGGGACGTTGGGGATGAGCGCGACCGTGGCCTGGACCGCCGGGCCCCTGGTGGCGGCCACCACGACGTCCGGCCGCCACTCCTCGAGCACACGCGTCAGGTCAAAACGGCCAACACGGGTGATGTCTTCGCCCGAGAAACGCGATCCCACCAGCGCCTCGGCCAGCTGGCGAGGGCTCGGCTCGGCATTGCTGCGGGCAACGACGAGCCGCACGGACCAGTCCTTCGGGATCTGGTTGGCCAGCGTTGCGCCCCATTTGACGTACGAGTCGGAGTCCGCCACGACCAGTACGCGCGGCGTCTCCGTCACCATGCGCCGCCTCGAGTCGTCACGCCGGGATGACCGTCGTGTCGGGGTCGCGGCGCAGGCGCTGCATCGGCTTGAGCTCGCCCGGCATGACCCGCTTGATGCCGTCGCCCATGGCCTTCTCGATGACCCTGATGTCGCGCGTGAGGCTCATGAACCCGTTCGGCTCGAGGCTGGCCGCCTGGTCGGAGCCCCACATCGTGCGGTCGAGGGTGATGTGGCGCTCGACCGCGACCGCCCCGAGAGCAACCGCCGCGATCGAGATCTGCAGGCCCCGCTCGTGCCCCGAGTAGCCAACCGGCACGCGATAGCGGGCCGCGAGGACCGGAATCATGTTGAGGTTCGCCTCCTCGGGCGGAAGCGGGTACGTCGACGTGGCATGCAGGATCACGAGGTTGTGGGTTCCCAGGACCTCCACGGCGCGGTCGATCTGCTCCATCGTGCTCATGCCGGTCGAGAGGATGATCGGCTTGCCGGTCGACGCCAGCTCGCGCAGCAGGTCCAGGTCGGTGACCGAGGCAGAGGCGACCTTGTGGGTCGAGACCCCCATCGACTCGAGGAACTCGACCGACGGGATGTCCCACGGTGAGGCGAACCAGTCGACGCCCTGCGCGGCGGCGTACGCGGCGATCTCGGTGTACTGCTCACGCTCGAACTCGACGCGATAGCGGTAGTCCAGATAGCTCATCTCACCCCACGGGGTCTCCCGGCGGGTGGCCTTCATGTCCTCGGGCGTCGAGATGTGCGGCGTACGCTTCTGGAACTTGACCGCCTGAGCACCGGAGAGCGCCGCGACGTCGATCAGCTTCTTCGCGACGCCAAGGTCGCCGTTGTGGTTGATGCCGATCTCGCCGATGACGTACGTCGGACGTCCGTGCCCGACGATCTCCTCGCCGATCTGGATCCATTCAGCCATGATTCTGTCCCCTCTTGTCGTTCTTCGGTGGTGTGTTGGATGTGGTCAGTACGCGGTCGGCGAGCTCGCGGACCGCGCCGGCGCCGCCAGGGCGACTGAGCACCAGCGGCGACGCTGCGAGCACTTCCGGACGGGCATCGGCGACAGCGACCGGCCAGCCGACCGCCTGCAAGCACGCCAGGTCATTGATGTCGTTCCCGAGGTAGGCCACGTCGCCGAGCGCGACGCCTTGGTCGTTCGCCCATTCGGTCAGGGCGGCCAGCTTGTCGTCGCAACCCGCGATGACCTCGACGCCGAGCTTGGCGCCTCGAGCGGCGACCACCGGATTGGTCTCGGCCGAGAGGATCAGCACGGGTATGCCTGCGCGACGCAACAGCGCGATGCCCATGCCGTCGGAGCGGTTGACCGTCACCGACTCGACGCCGTGCTGGTCCACGGCGACCCGATCATCGGTGTGCACGCCATCGAAGTCCGTGACGACGGCTCGTGCGGGGATCGGAGCGGGTTCCGCGACCTGCCGTGACGTGTGCAGCGAGCTCGGCCATCCTGAGGTCGTGCTCGGTGTCGATCTCGAGGCTGTCCAACGGGGTCGACCTCGACGATCTGGAGCCGGCCGAAGAAGCGGTGCCCGCGCTCCAGGAACTCGTCCGTACGCATGACGTAGAACGCGCCGGTCTCCCGGTGCTCGACCGGCCGGTCCTGTCGACGCTGCACGTCGGCGTACGTCATGGTTGACGCCTTCGGGGCCATCCGGGCCAGCCCGCCACAGGTGCACATCGGCCTTCGTCGCGCTGAACGCGACGTCGCAGTCGCCGTGTCGTACGAGCTCGATGGCGTGTTCGAGGTCAGCGGGCGCGATGAACGGGCTCGTCGCCTGCACGAGCACCGTGACATCTGGGAGCGCCGACCCCTCGGCGATCACGGCGAGTGCGTGCTGGATCGCGGATTCCGAGGACGCCTGGTCGCCCGAGATGAGCGCGGGGCGATGGATCACCCTGGCCCCAGCCTGCAGTGCCGACCTTCGCGATCTCCGTGTCGTCTGTCGAGACGTACACCTCGTCGACCAGCGGAACGGCCGAGACGCTGCGGATCGCACGGACCACCAGCGGCACGCCGCCCACCCGCCGAAGGTTCTTGCGGGTGACGCCCTTCGATCCACCGCGCGCCGGGATGACGACACACACCCCGGTCAGCGGTGTGGTCTCGTCCGATGTCGGCGCCGGGATGGGGGCCGGAGCAAGATCTTGGCTCATACGACTCCTCCTCGAGTCATGGGCGTGTTCTGCACGTTCGCTACGACGCTAGGAAGCGATGGCCACCGGCGCGTGAACGCGACACCGCGCGATCGGGAACGTCCGGAGTCCTGCTGGGGCAACTGGCGTCCACGGCATAGGTGCGCTGACCTGCATAGGAACGCGAGACCAACACTCGGTGAAGGCTGGCTCTCGACCGCCGTCCAGCGGTCGATGCGTGGGTACGGTTCTTTCGTGCCTCGCCTCGCCCCGCGCTCTGCCTTGCTCATCGCTGCCTTCGACTCGCAGCTGAAGTGGTGCGCCGGAATCCGCGACGAGCTCGAGGCTCGCGGGTTCTCCTGCCGGGTCGCCGTGCCGCGTACGCGGTCTGCACTGTCGGTCCGGCAGATCAGCGACGCCGGGTTCGAGGACGTGCACCTGCAGTCCTGGCCAGAGCTCGTCGAGGACTCGCTGCGGTCCGACGTGGTCGTGTGCGCGCTCGCGGGACCGATGACCCAGCGGCTGAGCGATCGACCTGTCCGAGTCGATCGGGCCCTGGCGCCCCGGGCCCCGTGCTCGTCGTCCGGCTGGGTCGGCATCATCATCGAGAAGATCACCGCGGGATACCTCGACCGCGCCGGCACGGATGTCGTGGCGGTCAACTCCGCGCACGACCTGGCGTACTTCCGGGACACCGCCTCGACGCTCGGGATCCCGCACGACAACCTCGTGCTGAGCGGCTTGCCGTTCCTGTCGAGCGACCCGGAGCCCGAGCGTGGTGGCGAGATCCAGCGCGTCCTGTTCGCCGACCAGCCGACCGTGCCCGCCAGCCCGATTGAACGGCTCCATGTCTACCGTTGCCTGGTCGACTACGCGTTGGAGCATCCTGACCGCGAGGTGCTCCTCAAGCCTCGCCACCGGCCGGGCGAGGACACCTTCCACCGGATGGCTCACCACCCGGCCGACCTCCTGAAGCGTGACGCGCTGCCTGCGAACTTCCGCATCGACTACACACCCATTCGCGAGCAGCTCCCGACCGTCGACCTGCTCCTCACGATGTCGTCCACCGCGTGCCTCGAGGCGATCGACCATGGATGCCGCGTGGCGCTCGTGATGGATCTCGGCGTGCACGAGCGCTACGGCAATCACGTGTTCCTCGACAGCGGGCTGCTGCGGACGTTCGGCGAGATCAAGAAGGACGAGATCGGCACCCCCGACCCAGCCTGGGTGGAGGGCTACTTCGGAGACCGCACGCAACCGGCGAAGCACACGATCGTCGATCGCGTCGAGGCACTGCTCGAGAGTCGGGGACCGCCCGTCGCACCAGGTCTGGGGCACGCCGTACTTTCGCAGCGCTGTCGAGATGCTCCGCGCGAAGGACGCCGCCGGCACGTCATGGATATCGCAGCCTTGGGCACGACGGATGCGGCGCCATGGCCGCGTGCTCGGAACCGTGGCGCAGTGCGCCCATCTGCTGCTGCCGCCGATCCTGATCCGCGCCATCCGCCAGGCTGCGCCGCTAGCGCCTACGGTCGCCCGTACTTCACTGTGCGCCCGCACGCGGTCTCGCCGTCGATGTCGACGAGCGGAGGCTTCTCCACGGGGATGGTCACGAAGAGGCGCTCGTGCACGGTTCCTTCGACCTGCACGCTGCGGCTGCTCGACCCGACCGCTTGAGAGGTGTTCTCGTCTGCGTATGCCGTGACGGTCACGGTCAGCTTCTTGGGTCGCGGCGTGTAACCGTCGATCGTGATCGTGGCTTCGGCGGTGCCATCCGCCGGGTCATAGACGCAGCTGGGGTGCCCTTCGCTGCCGCCCCAGCCGACCTCGAGGCCAGCGGTCGGGTGGTCGTCACCACCGCGGGACCGGGCTATCCCGTACACGAGGATTGCCAGCAGCAGGACGCCGGTGATGACGATGAGCTGCCGCCGCTGGCGCGCATCTCCAGAGTCGCTCACGAGTTGTCCTTCTGCCGGGCCGGGCACGTCCGTCCGAACCTATCGGTGGACTCTGTGGGCGAAGTGCCGTCCTCTTTGTTTGTCCGAGATTTTTGCCTCCGATTACAGCCGCGAACGAAGATTCTGCGAGAGGTAAGCATGGCACCGTCTTTCGAGACGACCAGGCATGGAACCCCACCTCGCCGACCGCCTCGCGCGGAGGCTCATCATCCCCATATTGCTGGTTGCCGCATCACTCCTTGCTTCGAACTCAGCGGCGCATGCCGGAGATCGGTCCGACTGTCCCAGCGGCTACTTCTGTGTCTGGACCCAGACCAACTACGACGGAACGAGATACCAGTACAACAACGTCGGTGCCTACAACCTGATTGGCGCCGATCCCATCGGGTCTGCATACAACAACCGCAGCAAACGGACCTATCTCAACCAGAACTCTGGGAGCAGCTCGACGTACTCGTGCTTCGGACCCGGCGACTACGACTCGGTCCTGTCCGGGTGGCAAGTGCATGCCAACTCGGCCTATCTCTCGAGCTACACAAATTGCTAGCGACATGGAGATTCGAAGACGAATGGGTTGGTTGTCGTTACTGTCAAGTAGTGACCGATGAAGAGTTCGCCGAACTTTACAACGGGCTGCACCGACACCTCCTCCGATACGCGAAGGCGCAGCTTCACACGGTCGAGTCTGCACAAGATGTCGTCGCTGAGACATTCCGCATCGCGTGGGAAAAGCGTGATGCAGTAGATGGCGCACAATCGTCGTCCGCCTATGTGATGGGCATCGGGAAGATGGTCATCCTGCGAGCGATCCAGGATCGGACGAGACATCCTGAGTACGCCTACGAAGACGCCAAGCTCCACAGACTTGTCACCCCCGCGGGCGACACCGCCGAGCTAGTGCTGGACGTCAACCGAGGACAGTCGATCCACGAGCAGCTGTCACCGTCGGACCAGCGTCTCGTGAGCCTCATGGCGTCACCGGAGTTGGAGTCCGAGGACATCGCAGACATTCTGGGACTGACCAGCAACGCCTACGCCGTCCGCGTGCATCGCGTTCGGCGACGCATAGAGGAACTGAGCCAACAGTACGATCGGGCCTCGGAAGGGGGCGCACGATGAACCAAGGCGATTCCCATCTTGATCCCGATGTCGAGACAGCAGAGCTCCGCCGCTTGATGCAGTCGACGGGCGTTACTGACTATCTCGAAGAAGACCTGGACGGAGTTGAGCTCGAGTCGGCAGACTCATTGATCGCTCGGCTCAGGGCGGACGAGCCCACCAGCATCTGGACGAAGTCCTCCAACAGATCAGGACGTCCGCTGGCCCGCACGTTGTTCGTCGGAACGGCCGCCGCAGTGGTCGCGACGATCGTGATCGTCGTCCAGCCGTGGCACACCGACGTCGCGCGTGCCGCCACTCCGCCGATCCTCGACTTCGAGTTCGCCGAAGCGCACAGGATCGCCGACGCACCGGGGGTCGATCCCGGCGAAACATTGCAGAAGCTCGCACGCGCCGCCGACGACTCTTCGAAGGGACCATCCGACGTGGGCGTGCAACACGTCGTGTTCGAAGGGTGGACCATCGACACAGACTTTGATGCAGATCCCAACTCGACCATCACACCGCGTATGTCTGAGAACTGGCTGTATCCAGATGGACGGTTCCGGTCGCGCTCCTACCGCGGTGAGCCGCTCAAGTCCGACGGACGCGGAATCCCGCTCGACGGACGCGTCGACCGGACAACCACCTTGAGTGGTGAGGAGAATGAAGCAGCTGGCAGCCGCGACGCCGAGTTCTTCACCACGATGCCGTCCTCGATCGAAGGGGTCCGCAACGCCTTCCTGGACCGCATCAAGTGCCTCGAGAGACAGCGCGGCCAAGAACGCACCCTGTGCCTCGTCACTCAGGTGCGGGACCTGTCCAAGATGTACGTCATACCTCCCAGCGTGATGGCCCGCATCTGGCGCATGCTCGAGGAAGAAGAGGGCATTCGATCGTTGGGCACCGTCAAGGACCGCACCGGGCGCGACTGCTTCGCACTCTCCTTCATCTGGGAGGGCGCGACCCAGGACCGCCACGTTCTCCTGGCCGACGCCGACACCGGACAAGTCGTCGGGTCTGAAACCATCCTGATCAAGCCTTCATCCACCGTGCCCGTCAGCCCGCCGGCGATCCTGGATTTCGCCACGATCGTCACGTCTGAAAATCAGTAGGCAACCTCGCGTGTAACTCTGCGGCTCCCGATGCGACTAACACATGAAGGCCTCGGTGAACTCCGGACACGTTGGGCCGCCCTCAGCGTCGCACGAACGCAGCCGAGTGCCGTTTCACATGCGCACACCACAACGGTGTCGCCCGGGTGACCGTGCACGACCTGAATTCATCGCCTCGATCGCCCGACTCGTTGGAAGGAATCGAAATGCATGAACACGCAGCACAGACCGCCGCGCATTCAGTAGGAGCCGAGCTCGTCGCCAACGACTTCGTCAATGAATGGGAAGGCAAGCTGGATCCCCAGAAGCTGGACGAGCTGGTGAACTCGATCCAGGCCTCGCCCGCCACCGAAGCCTACGCAGCCGACGGCAGTGTCGTGAGCACGATCTTCTACCTGCAGTTCGAGCTGCATCTGTGGTCGAACGGCAAGACGTTCAACGGGAAGGCCTTTGGATGGACCAGTCCTGGCAGCGGCGCACTGTGGGGCACGTTCTACACCGATGACATCGACCGGCTCATGCGCGACACCAAGACGTTCGCCGTCCAGTCCACCGCGATGTACACGGCGATCCAGTTCATCGACTCGCACGACGACTATCTGGGCACGTTCCAGGGCGGTTCGCTCTCGACGGTCGTCGGAGCCTGCGGCGGCTCGGGCGGCTGGAGCTGACCAACGCAGCGTGACCGCCGGCCAAAGTTAGGCGACCCTTTGCTACGCTGCGTCCGAACCAGTCGTACCCAATCGTTTGGGTCAGGGAATCCGGTGTGACTCCGGAGCTGACGCGCAGCGGTGAGGGGGACGGGGGTGGCATCGGCCACTGGATCGCAAGATCTGGGAAGGCGCCACCATCCGGTCGAACCCGAGTCCGAAAACCTGCTGGTTTGCGGTCGACACATGTCGGCCGGATCATTCGTCAGGCTCCGCGCAAGAGCCTCAGATCACAGGAATCGTATGCCTCTCCCCACCCTCACGCGCTCTGCCGCGTTCCTGGTCGGCACCACGCTGACCGCGTCCATCCTCACTGCCTGCGGGACCAGCGAATCGCCCGGCTCGGATGTCAGCAAACACGCGGCGACGGAAGGCCGCACGACATACCCGCTCACGATCAAGAACAACTGCGGCATGGATGTCAGGATCGACGAGGCACCGCAGCGAGCCGTCTCGGTCAACCAGGGATCGACCGAGATCCTGTTGTCGCTCGGCCTCGAGGACCGCATGGTCGGCACCTCGACGTGGACCGATGCGATCCGCCCCAACCTGGCCAAGGCCAACGCAACGGTCCCCCGCCTGGGCGACAACGCGGTGTCGTACGAGCGGGTGCTCCAGGAGGAGCCCGACATCGTGACTGCGTCATTCGGCGGCTCGCTCAATGACGAGGACCCGGACCGCCGTGACCAGTACGCCAAGCTGGGAGTGCCGACCTACATCGCCCCGTCGCACTGCGACGGCCGGACCGACGAGAGCGGCGACGGCCCCCGCGACCATCCGCTGCAGATGGACGTCATCTACCAGGAGATCACCCAGCTCGCCGAGATCTTCGACGTCCCGTCGCGTGGCGAGAAGCTCATTGCCAGCCTCAAGGCGCGCATCGTCAAGGCCGCCGCCAACGCGCCGGACAGCGACGTCACGATCGCGTACTGGTTCGCCAACACGGAGCTCCCCTACATGGCTGGTTGCTGCGGGTCATCAGGCGTCATCTCGCGCACGATCGGCGTGAAGAACGTCTTCGCCGACACCCAGACCGAGTGGCCACAGGTCAGCTGGGAGACCGTGCTCGACCGCGACCCGACCGTCATCGTGCTCGGCGATCTGCGCCGCAAGTCGCAGTCGGGCGACAAGCTCGAGGACAAGATCCGGTTTCTCGAGTCCAACCCCGTCACCAAGCGTCTGACGGCGGTGCGCAAGAAGCGCTACGTCATCATGAACGGCGCCGACATGAACCCGTCGATCCGCACGGTCGACGGCACCGAGAAGCTCGCCAAGGCACTGGTCGACCTCGGGCTCACGCATTGAGACAGGTCATGCAGGCCGCCACGGTCCGGGGTGCCCGCGGGGCGCTCTGGGCCGTGGGGTTGTCGGCGTTGGTCCTGTCGATCGCCGTGGCGATCACGATCGGGCCGGCCGACATCTCGGTGCGCGACGTGTTCGGCGTCGTCGCCCAGCACGTCGGCCTGGGCGACTCGGCCGTGTCGCGCATACGCGACGGCATCGTGTGGGAGCTGCGACTGCCGCGTACGCTCCTGGCCGCCGTGTGCGGCGCCGGGCTCGCGATCTGCGGCGCCATCATGCAGTCCCTGCTGCGCAACCCGCTCGCCGATCCGTTCGTCCTGGGCATCTCGTCGGGCGCGTCGACCGGTGCGGTGCTCGTCGTCATCCTCGGCGTCGGTGGCGGCATCATCACGCTCTCGACCGGGGCTTTCCTGGGCGCGGTCGTCGCGTTCGCGATGGTGTTGCTCCTGGCCGCAGGTGCTGGCGGCACGCCTGATCGAGTCGTGCTCGCCGGCGTCGCCGCCACCCAGCTCTTCTCGGCCCTGACCTCGTTCATCGTCACGTCGTCCGCCGATGCCGAGCAGACCCGCGGCGTGCTGTTCTGGCTGCTCGGATCGCTGAGCGGGGCCGGCTGGTCCGATGTCGTGACCTGCGGCATTGTGAGCCTCGCCGGGCTCGTCATCTGCATCGCACTCGCCCCCGCCCTCGACGCGTTCGCATTCGGCGAGGACGCAGCCGCCTCGTTGGGCATCTCCGTGCGGTGGGTGCGGCTCGTGCTGCTCGTGGTCACCGCGCTCATCACCGCGACACTCGTCAGCGCGGCCGGGGCGATCGGGTTCGTCGGGCTGGTCCTGCCTCACGCCGCCCGCGCCGTCGTGGGCCCCGGGCACCGGCTGCTGCTCCCGGCGACCGCGCTGATCGGCGCGATCTTCCTGGTCTGGGTCGACACTGTCGCCCGTACGGTCTTCAGTCCACAGGAGCTCCCCGTCGGGGTCGTCACCGCCCTGGTCGGCGTGCCTGCGTTCGCCGTCATCCTCTATCGACGCAAGAGGCCGCAATGAGTCTCGCGACCCGCAACGCATCGTGGAGCGTCGGTGGACGCCAAGTCGTCCGTGACGTCAACCTCGAGGTCACGCCCGGCACGACGCTCGGTCTGCTCGGTCCCAACGGCTCCGGCAAGTCCTCGCTGCTGCGCCTCCTCGCCGGCGTGCGCAAGCCCGCCAGCGGGCACGTCCTGCTCGACGGTGCCGACCTGCACGGCGTACGCCGCCGAGACGTGGCTCGGCGTATCGCCGTCGTCGAGCAGCACGCGCAGACCGAGCTCGATCTCACGGTCTCCGACGTCGTGAAGCTCGGCCGCATTCCTCACCGCTCGACCTGGTCAACCGAAGGCAGCGCCGACCGCGCAGCCGTCGCCGAGGCACTCGCCCGCGTCGAGCTCACCGACCTGGCCGACCGCTCGTGGCACACGCTGTCAGGCGGGGAACGCCAACGCGTACACATCGGCCGCGCCCTCGCCCAGGCGCCGCAAGAGCTGCTGCTCGACGAGCCGACCAACCACCTCGACGTGCACCATCAGCTCGACCTCCTCAGCCTGGTGCGCCGCCTCCCCGTCACCTCAGTCATCGCCCTCCATGACCTCAATCTCGCGGCGATGTTCTGCGACCAGCTCGTCGTCCTGGCCGGTGGCGCCGTCGTCGCGACGGGAACCCCCGCCGAGGTGCTGACGCCCGACCTCATCGCCGAGGTCTATCGCGTCCGCGCTGTCGTCACGCCCGACGGTCCAGGCGGCGTACCGACCGTCCGCTTCGAGCCCGGGCTGCCGTGAGGCTCGCAGCCTGCGGGTTCTCAGAATGCGGTGTAGCCGCCGTCCACGGGAAGGACCGCTCCGGTGATGTAGGACGACTCCGACGATGCAAGGAAGAGGATCGCATCGGCGATCTCTTCAGGCGTCGCCAGGCGTTGGAGCGGGATCTGCCCCTCACGCTCGCGGCGGTACGCCTCAGGGTCGGCACGGCGTTCGAACGATGCCTCGATGATCGGGGTGGCGGTCAGGCCGGGCGCCACGACATTGACGCGGATGTTGCGTGGCGCCCACTCGATCGCCGCGCCCTTGGCGAGCATGATCAGGCCGCCCTTGGCGGCCGAGTACAAGACTTCGTCGGCTTTGCCGACCATACCGAGCCGGGAGCCGACGCAGACGAATGATCCTCCTGCCGGCGGCATCAGTGGCGCGAAGTGCTTCATCACCAGGAACGCGCTCAGCAGGTTGCTGTGGAGTACGTTCTTCGCGTCGTCGTAGGCCATGTCGGTCAGCGGGCCACTGACCTGGAGGCCGTGGTTGAGGACCACGACGTCCACGGTGCCGAATGACTCAGCGGCCCGGTGGGCGAGGTCCTCGACGAACGCCTCATCGTTGAGGTCACCGTGGACATACAAATCCTCGGGCTCAACGCTGTCCAGCTGCTCCTTGCGGCCAGTGAGGAGCAGACGGGCGCCCTCGCGGCGAAAACGCGACGCCACCGCCTCACCGATTCCGCTGCTGGCGCCGGTCACCAGCGCGGTGGTCTTGTCGAGTCTCATGTCAGGCACTCCTTCGTGGGTGGATGAGCAGGTCAGTTGAGAAATCCGCGGGCGTCGACCGGCCAGCGATCCAGCGACGAGCCAGCGCTGTCGGTGACGATCAGCTCTTCGAAATTGATCACGACCGGGCACACGTGGTTGGGGACCACTGGTACGACGGTGCCGATGGTCGGGCGGAAGTCGCCGGATGAGAGCCCGAGAAACCCGTGATACTCGTTGAGCTTGGTCAGAACCGTGTTGGTGCCGGCGATACCCCCGAAGCCTCGCTCGACGCTGCCTTCGCGACTGAGGGCCTTGGTGCCGACATCGAGGATGACTTGGTCGGTGACCCAGTCGCTGACCACGGTGGCCGCGACGAACAACGCGATGTCGTCCTCAGCTGCAGGCGCCGAGCCGGGTGTTGTTGAGGTCGCCGAAGACGTACTCGCCTGGACGGATCTCGGTGATCACGCTGCTGTTCGAGAACTCGATCGTGGGTGTCGAGCCGGCGCTGACCACCTGGGCTGTGATTCCTGCGCCGGCGAGGCTGCGCACCGCGGTGGTCAGCGCGACCTGCTGGTCCTGGGCGGCGCGCTTGCGCGCGTCCACGCTGGAGCTGCCGTGGCCTGGATAGGTGAAGACGCCGACCGGGTCCAAACCGCGCTTGCGGGCGGCGAGGGCGATACCGCCGGCGAGCTCGGGCGGTGCCCCGGACCGGCGGGCGCCGCAGTCGACCTCGACCACGACCTGAAGCCGTTCCGGTTCACCTCCCATCGCGTCGGCCAGCGCCTCGACAGCCGCTAGGTTGTCGACGCCGACCCGCAGCCGGGTGGTCTCGGCAAGCTGGCAGATCCGCACTCCCTTTGTCCCGGCGGGCCAGACCGGGTAGGCGATGAAGATGTCGTCGAACCCGGCCGCAGCGAAGACCTCAGCCTCACCGACATTGCCGGCAGTGATGCCGACCGCCCCGGCCTTGATCTGGCGCCGACCGACCTCCACACATTTGTGCGTCTTGACGTGAGGCCTGACGTCGAGCTCGTGCTGGACGGCAAAGCCCTGCATGCGGTCGATGTTTGCCTGCATGACATCGACCAGCACGATCGGCGCCGGGGTGTCGACCCGCCCGACCAGCGAGTCGAGCGCTCGTTGAATCCGGTTCATACCAAACCCCTAGACCGCAGTGCAGATCATCTGGATCTCGACAGGAGTGTTCAGCGGCAGCCCGGCGACACCGATCGCCGTACGAGCGTGCCGACCGTTCTCGCCCAGCACATCGATGAGCAGCTCACTCGCCGCGTTGGCCACCCGTGACTGCAGACCGAAGTCCGGCGCGCTGGCCACGAAGACCAGCATCTGCACGATCCGGACCCGGTCCAGATCGCCCACCGCCTGCACAGCGGCGGCGAGGCAGTTCAGCACGGCGTGGCGCGCGAGCTCCCGAGCCGTCATCCAGCTCGACATCCCGGCCCACGACCCCTTGCCCCAGCAGCACACCGTCCTTGAAAGGCAGCTGGCCCGAGATGTGGATGCTGGAGTCCACGGCCCGGTGGTCCACGTAGTACGGGTTGTCAGCGAGGCTGGGCAGCTCCAGACCAAGGGCCCGAAGCCGATCCAAAGCCGTGCCCGGCCCTGATGGCGCTCATCGTGTCCAGGTCCTCTTACGAGGCGGCAGGACGCGGCAGGCCGAAGAGGACCGGAAGGTCGGCGATGTCGGTGATCCGCTCGTAGCCGAGCCAGTGCTCGTCGTGCTCGAAGCCGCGGTCGACATACACCTTGTTCTTGATGCCCAGGGTGGCCGCGGACCGCAGGTCGTACATCGGGCTCGCGGAGACGTGCACGATCTCGTCGGGTGTCACGCCGAGCTTGTCGAACATGTACTCAAACGCAGCGAGCCGGGGCTTGTAGACGCCCATCTGCTCGGCGCTGATGACGAGCTCGAACGGGGCCTTGAGGTTCTCCGACGAGGCGCACAGCGTGGGCGGTGTCGCTGTTCGTGATGATGACCAGTGGGACTTCCTCGGCCAGGCGGTTCAGCGCCTCGGTCACCCCCGGGTACGGCGTCCACGTGGGGACGATCTCGTAGACCGCCTGTGCGTCGGCCGCACGGTACTCGAGGCCGACTCGCCGCGAGGCGCGCTCCATGGAGTTGGCGACGATCTGGTCGAACGGCTTGTAGTCGCCCATGCACTCGTCGATGCGGTACGCCTTGCAGGCCTGCAGGTAGGCGTCGGCGATCTCGGCCGGCAGTCGGTCGCCCAACACCTCACGGATCGCGTCGTTGATGCGGAACTGGATCAACGTCCCGTTCATGTCGAACGTCGCGAACTTCGGCTTGGTCTCAAATTCAAATGCCACGATTCCTCCAAGATTTCAGCCCCGAGCTCGGCTAGCTTGGGTTGTTAACTGTTAACAGTAGGTGTAACCTCGGTGAGTGTCAATGCGACCTGGCGCCCGGCTTCTCCGTGAGAGCAGACGACTGGTCTTCCACAGGTGAGGAGCACCACCATGAAGTTCACGTCCTACTGGCTCGACACCGCGCCCGGAGGTTCCCCGGAGAGGTCGCAGACCACCGTCGAAGGGCGTGCCGACGTAGCCGTCGTCGGTGGCGGCCTCACCGGCGTCGTCACCGCTCTGCACCTCGCGCGAGGTGGAGCGAAGGTACATCTGTTCGAGCAGCACACCGTGGGGTTCGGCGCCTCAGGCCGCAACGGCGGCATGGCCACCACCGGGATGTCGATCGGCATCCGGGACGCAGTGGACAAGATGGGCTTCGACAAGGCGGCGTCGCTGTACCGGACGTACGGCGAAGCGGTTGACCTGATCGAGAAGCTCGTCGCGGACGAAGGCATCGACTGCAACTTCGCGCGCCCCGGCAAGCTGGTCCTTGCTGCCAAGCCGGCGCACGTCCAAGGATTCGAGAAGACCGCCGAGCTGTTGAACACCCGCCTGGGGTCGGACATGCAGCTGATCCCGAAGGCAGAGCTGCGGAGCGAGATCGGATCGGACGCGTTCCATGGCGCAATGGTCGACTCGAAGAGCGCCAGTCTCCATGTGGGCAAGTACATCCGGGGACTCGGCGAGGCAGCCGAGCGCGCCGGCGTGACGATCCACGAGCAGGCGCCGGTGCTGAAGGTGACCAAGCTCGCCTCAGGCCACGAGCTCGAGACCCCTCGAGGCCGGATCCAGGCGGATCAGGTGCTCGTGGCGACAGGCGCCTACACGCGCCGGCCATTCCGCTGGCACCAGGTACGCATCGCACCTGTCGGCAGCTTCATCATCGCCACCGAACCGCTCGATGTGGCCATGGTCGACGACCTGCTGCCCACTCGACGGGTGGCTTCGGACTCCAAGAACCTCTTGAACTACTTCCGCATCACACCCGACAACCGCCTGCTCTTCGGCGGTCGAGCACGGTTCGCGATGTCCAACCCGCAGTCCGACGAGAAGAGCGGCAAGCTCCTCCGCGACGCCATGGTGCGCATCTTCCCCCAGCTGTCCGACGCCAGGATCGACTACTGCTGGGGAGGCCTGGTCGACATGACACTCGACCGCATGGTCAAGGCCGGCCAGCACGACGGCCTCTACTACTCCATGGGGTACGCCGGTCACGGGGTCCAGATGGCGACGTACATGGGCCGCCAGATGGCCGAGTACATGTCCGGTGTTCCCGAGGCGAACATCTGGCGGGACTTCACGTTCCGTCGCATCCCCGGACACTTCGGCCCCCCGTGGTTCCTCCCCGTCGCCGGCGCGTACTACAAGTTCAAGGACCGCATCGGCTAGACGACTGGGCCGCTGGTCGTCTCCACGACGACCAGCGGCCTCAGGCTGTTTCGGCGTCTGCACCCATGCGGCGCTTGAGGGTCCCGATCGCGCCGTCGAAGTGCTGCTTGAGCATCGCGACGGCTCCCTCGGCGTCACCCTCTCGGACCAGCTCGAGGATCTGCCGGTGCTCATCCACCAGGTCGTCGCGACGTGGCCGTAGGTCACCCTGGTCGTACGCCTCCGTCAGCATGGCAAGACACAGCCGGGTCTCGGAGATGACCGTCGTGAACAGGCGTTCCAGACGCGGGCTCCCCACAGCCGCCACCATCGCCGTGTGGAAGTCCATGTCGCGATCGACGACGGTCTTCCAGTCATCGGACTTCTCCGCAGACTCCATCGCTCGGACGATGCGGTCGAGATCTTCGTACGACGACTCCGCCCGCGGACGTGCCGGTGATGTTGCGGAGTGCGGTCGACTCCAGCGCCTCGCGGGTCAGGAAGATGTCCTCGATGTCCGCAGTAGTCAACAGGGGCAAGAAGACGCCGCGATGCGGCTCGCTGCGAAGGAGACCTTCCTGGATCAGCCGCTGGATGGCTTCGCGCACCGGTCCCCGGCTGACGCCGAAGCTCGCTGCGAGCTCCACCTCGTTGAGCTGCGTTCCGGGCACCACGTCGCCATCGAGGATGCTGGCGCGGATTCGCTCCCCCACCATGGACGCCAGAGTGGTGCGCGGAATCGATGTCGACGTAGCGTTCTTGTCCGCCACAGTGCGGTTCCCCTCTGAAAGCCGGAAGCAGATCCGGCACGGCGACTAACTGTTGACATTCTACACGTCGAGGTGGGACAGGCCTCCGCTTAGCCGGGTCACAGAACGCTCTCCAGGAACTTCTGCGTTCTCGCCTCGGTGGGGCTGCACAGCACGTCGGCAGGCACGCCCTGCTCGACGACGAAACCTCCATCCATGAACATCACGGTGTCGGCAACGTCCTTGGCGAAACCCATCTCGTGGGTCGCGACGATCATCGTCATCCCTCGCTCGGCAAGATCCTTCATCACCGCGAGCACTTCACCGACCCGTTCGGGGTCCAGCGCACTGGTGGGCTCGTCGAAGAGCATCACCTCGGGGTCCATCGCCAACGCGCGCGCGATCGCGACGCGCTGCTGCTGACCACCGGACATCTGCCAGGGGTAGTGGTCGCCGTGTCCCTTCAACCCCACACTGGCCAGCAACGTGTCAGCACGCTCCGCAGCGGCCTTCTTGGCGACGCCCTTGACCAGCACCGGCCCGGACATCACGTTCTCCCGGGCGGTCATGTTCGGGAACAGGTTGAACTGCTGGAACACCACACCCATACGTGTGCGCTGGGCGGCCGCCTCCTTGCGACCCAATGCCTGGTAGGAGGTGCCGGTCTCACGAAAGCCGAGATCCTCGCCGTTCACCTTCAGGACCCCACGATCGATCTCCTCGAGTCCGTCGATGCACCTCAGGAGGGTCGACTTGCCGGAGCCCGAGGGCCCGATCATGCAGACGATCTCACCGCACGTGACGTCCAGGTCGATGCTGTCGAGCACCACCCGGTCGCCGAAGGACTTGCGCAGCCCGCGCGCGAACACCGTTCCGTCGCCGTTCATCTGGCTTCACCACCCAACATTGTGTCCAAGGGAACCGGGACAGGATCCGCACCGGCTGCCTCCCGCGACTTTGTCCGGGAGTACTTCTTCTCGATCAGTGACTGGGGGTAGCTCAGGGCCAGGGTCATGATCAGGTACCAGAGGCAGGCCACGATCAGCAGCGGGATGGTCTGGTACGTCCGCGCGTAGATCAGCTGGGTGCTCTGCAGCAGCTCAGCCACACCGAGCACGCTGACCAGCGAGGTCTCCTTGAACATCCCGATCACCTGGTTGCCCGTTGCCGGAATGATGGTCGGCATCGCCTGCGGGATGATGATCCGCCGCAGCTTCGTCGCGCTGCTCATGCCCAGTGAGTCAGCTGCCTCGATCTGACCCCGGTCGACCGACGCGAACCCGCCGCGGATGATCTCGGCCAGGTACGCCGCCACGTTCAACGACAGCCCGATGATCGCTGCGGTCGTCGCGCTCAACAGCTTGTTGACGTCGACACCTTGGGAGATGTCCGTGAACGGGATCCCGATCGCGATGTTCGGGTACAGCGCGGCGATGTTGAACCAGAAGATCAGCTGCACCAGCACCGGCGTCCCACGAAAGAACGTGATGTACGCCGACGCCAGCAACCGAACCGGCCTGATCGCCGAGGCCCGCATCACCGCGACACCCATCGCCAGGATCGTGCCGAAGAACATCACCACCACCGTCAAGATGATCGTCAGGCGCAGCCCCCGCAGCACGGTCGAGGCGGTGAAGTACTTGCCGACCACGTCCCACTGATAGTTCTCGTTCGTGATCAGCGTGTGAGCCACCCCCGCGGCGACCAACACACAGGCCGTCCATGCGGCGTACTCCAGCCACCCCCGCCTGTGCAACCTCGGCTTCTCAGTGGCGTCGATGACGCCACCTCCTCCTGTGGGTGCTCTTCGTTCGAGAGCCGTCTGCGGGGTCATGTCGTGCTCCTAGTCGAGTGGCTTGCGGCCCATGAACTTCGCCTCGTACTGCTCTTCGGAGCCCCTGTGGACTGGTGGCGCGGGCCTGACGATGTGATGCAGGCTACCGCCGGCATCTGCCAACTGTCAACAGTTGACGACTGTCGATTGGCAAAGCTGTTCTGAGATGGCGACTACCGAGGAGTGGTGCGGTTTCCGGCTCCCACCGGACAACTGGTGCCACGCGGCCGGCCAGCCTCAGAAGGCCGGCGCAGCCTGCGGCGAGTCGTCACGCTGGCGACGCGCCTCGAGCACCGAGCCCCTGAGCTGGTCCTGAGCGAGCGCCAGCGCCTCAGCCGCCGCGCCCTGCGCCACCGACAGACCCATCACCTGTGTCACCACCCGGATCTCCGGCACCGCCGGAAGACTCTGCTCGAGTCGCCTGCGGACTTCCGGAAGGACCTCCTCGACGAGCGGGCGAAGTCGGCCGACGAAGTACACCGATTCGGGGTCGAGCGTCACGGCAACAGTGCTGACTGCCGTTGCGATCGCCGTGGTGAATGCCTCTAGCACCTCGGCGCGCGATGCCTTGTCGGAGTCTTCCAGCCAAAGCGCTTCGATGCGTTCTGGGTCGAGCCCTCGTCGGCGGGCAAACCGGAGAAGACCGATCGTGCTCAGCAGCCCGTCGAGGGGCTCCTCATTCACTCCGGAACAGAGCGCCCCGAGGTTGCCGAAGGCAGTCGTTCGCCCTTTGCCGATCTCGCGAGCGGTGCAGCTAGCGAAGGTCAACCTGGTGCTGAGGATGAAGAGAGCAGCGTCCTCGATGATCGCGTCATCGCTGAGAACGCCGAGCAAGGACGCATTCGCGTCGCTGTCGAGGAGCACTGGAGCCTCGACAAGGTTCTCCAGCGCCAGGTGGAGATCAGCGCCGGCAAAGGCGGTCCTGGATTCGGCGGAGGCGAAGATCTCCCTGCCACCCTGGACATGGCCGGGCACCGCGACGACCACCTGCCGCAACGGGCCTTCTGCGGATTCGCTGCATTGGGCGATCAGGTCGACGATCCACGCGGCAGCACGGTCGACCTCATCGCCTGGCGGCGTGGGTACGACCAGGTGTTTGACCTCCCGGCCTCTCAGATCGGTCACGAGCGCACAACTGGTCTGGGCGCCGAAACTGATTCCCGCCACGTGTCCCGCCGCGCCGGGGACGTCGAGGAAGGTCGACTTGCGACCGCGGCCGGTCACGGCATCCACCCCACCGTCAATGATGAAGCCCCCGGAGCGCAGCTCCTCCACTGCCCGAGACACGGTTGCCTTGCTCAGGCCGGTCTGCTCGATGAGCTCGTTGCGCGTCAACGGCGATCGGGCAAGGACAACCTCAAGGACCGAAGCCTTGTTGTGGTCGCGCGCGGTGGGGCTGCTGTTCACTCGATCACCCTAGCGAGCGGGAACGCCCGGAGATCCGTTCCGCGCACCCGCGTCGCCATGCGACCTCCCTGTTCATTGGCCGATCTTACCATGTTAGTTCCAGATTGGAACTGGAACAATACGTGTAGTCTGAGTCAGGCTCCATGCCGCACAGTGCGGACCCGTAGGCGACCAACACAACAACCCGAGCGATGCTCGGCCCGAAGGAGCAGGAACCAGATGGATGAGCGACTGGCGATCCGGGAGCTGACCGAGGCCGACATCCCGGCCGCGCAAGCGGTCATGCTGCGCTCAGTACGCGAAGATGCCGACATCGACGGTTCCGTCGACCCCCACGAACCAACCATCCAGGCGGACATCCATGACCTCCATGGGTCATACCTGCGCCCCGACGACGCGTTCATGCTCGTGGCCGAGGACACGACGACGGGAGAGGTCGTCGCCACGGGCGGCGTACGCAACGGTGCCTTCGACCCAGATCAGGTGCCGCCGCAGCTCGCTCTCCTCGAGCGGCGCTACCGCGACGGCGCGACGGGCCGAATCGTCCGACTCCATGTTCTGCAAGAGCACCGTCGCCGCGGCGTCGGCCGTGCGCTGGTCCAAGCGATCATCGACCGAGCACGTGCCGAGGCGAGGTACGAAAGGCTGGCTGTGCACACGCACCCGTATGCGCCAGGCGTTCTGCCCTTCTTTCTGGCCATCGGTTTTGAGGAGGTCCTCGACGACATGGACTCCAGTCGTCAGATCTTCTTCGAGCTCCCCCTGGCAACCGATGGCTGACGGGTGTCCCACACCTGCGCGGTCTGAACTGAACGGTCGAGCCCGACCACCCACAGGCGTACTGGGTGGTCGGGCTCTCCGGTCTTCACGTACCCGCAGCCATCGTCTACTTCGTCAGGAGCTCAGCGGTCGGGATGACGCCGGCACCGAGGCCCCACTTCTCCAGCGTGGTCTTGTAGACGCCATCGTCCATCAGCGACTGCATCGCCACCTGCAGCGCCTCACCGAGCCCCGACTTCTTCGACGTCCCCAGAGCGACGATGCTGTTGCCGACCTTCTTCTTGTACTGCTTCGGGTACACCTCAAAGGACTGCGGCTGCTTCTTGGCCGCCCACGCCAGTGGCGCGGTGTCGTAGAAGACCCCGTCCACCCGCTTCGAGGTCAGCTGTGTCAGCGCGGCCTGCACGTTGGGCAGAACGATCGCCTTGACGGCCGGCTGGCCCTGCGCCTTGCAGTCATCGGAGATCTGTGGCAGGTAGATCTCTGCCTGAGTCGCTGCCGTCACCACTGCGATCTTGCGCCCACACAGAGTCATCTGGTCGGTGATGCTGAGCTTCTCCGGGTTCCCCTTGCTGATCACGAGCGAGGATCCGGCAGACCAGTAGGTGACCATGTCCAGCACCTGCAGCCGTTCCGGCGTCGGCGACATGTTCGTGGCCGTGAAGTCGTAACGACCGGCGGAAAGCCCGGGGATCACGGAGTCGAACGGGATGTTCTTGATCACCAGCTTCAGTCCGAGGGTCTTCGCCAACAGCTTCGCAATGTCGACGTTGTAGCCGATCGGCGTCTTGTTGTCGGTGTCCAGGAACGACGTCGGCGGGTTATGAAGGTCGGCGACCATCGAGATCGTGCCGCGCTCCTTGATGTCCGCCGGCAGCAGCTTCACCGCAGCCGGATCGGGCTTCACCTGTGAGGCCGCGTCGTTGCCTGACGCCTCGTTCTTCGTGGCCCCGTCGTCGGACGACCCGCATGCCGTCATCGCAGCCAGCAGCAGCGGCACCACTGCCGCGGCGCTGAGTCGCCGCCTCACATTCATGCTCGACTCCAGTCTTCGCGATTGCCGGCGGACGCTGCCGCCCTTTTCAGGGGTGATGTCGAGGTTCTCGTCGGTAGCCATTGCGTACTCCTTGGGGGTTGGGTTGAAATCTCGGGATTCATGAGGTCGGACAAACGTGCGTCAGGGGTCGACCTCCGAGGCACTCCGAAGTTGCGTGACGACGTCGTCGATGGGTATGGCGAGCGCGTGCTCGACGTTGACCCAGTCGTCCCGGGCGTGGTCGAGGAGGTAGTCACGCCGTTCCGGTACGAGCTCCGCACGCCAGTTGGTGATCAGCGCACGGAGCGTGAGCCGGGCGAGCGCGGCAACCGGCAACAGTGGAAGCTCCGAGTCCTTGATCGGCCGAGCCTGCTCGTAGCCGATCGTGAAGGCGCTGGCATCTCGCCACGGTTGATCCGGCGTACGGCCGAGGAGGTTGGCCAGGCACACAGCCGGATCGAAGATCACCGCGGTGTGCATCGTGTCGCCGAAGTCGATGACCCCGGCAACGAAGTCGTCGCTCCGGGAATCGACCACGACGTTGTGCGGACTGTAGTCGCCGTGGATCACCTGGGTCTCCAGGTCACCCAACCGCGGCACGATGGCCTGATCGAAGAGCCGGAAGACCTCGCGGGCCAGCTGGCGATGCTCGGCGTTCGGCGTGTGCTCGAGGAGTCCCGTCAGCTGGTGGAAGTGCTGGATGTCCCAGATCAGACTTCGGCGTGCCTCGGGGTGGTCGAAGCGCTCGAGCGCCAGGTCGACGCTCCCGAGCAACTCGCCTACCTTCGCGAGCTGATCGGGGTCCGCACTCGCCCGCGCAAGGACGGCACCTTCGACGAAGCTGAACACTCGCAGGACTCGCGTGCCACCTTCCTGGGTCGTGATGACCACATTGTCGCGCCCGTCGGTGGTCAGCTTCACCCGCTGGATCGGCAGGTCCGGGGCAGTGTCCTCCAAGAAGCGCATGGCGGCGGTCTGCAGTCCGACCACTGCCTCGGGCTCGGCCGGCGGCGACACCTTGACCAGGTAGTCGACGGAATCGCTCCGCAACCGGAAGGTGTCGTCCTTCTCGGTCGCGAGCCCCTCGAGTTGGCCGCTGACATGAAAGTGCTTCTCGAGGAGCATGCCGACAAGCTCCGGATCGATCGGCTCATGAGACGACGTCAAGCCACTCTCGTCCAGGAGTTGTCGCGCCGGGTCCATCGGCGTTGAAGTACTCACAGTCAGTCCCTTCGATCAGCCGCTCAGAGCTGGTGTTTGGCGACCTTGGCGAAGGTCTCGAGGAATCGGGTGACGTCGGTGTCGCTGAAGGCTAGTGGTGGGCGGATCTTCAGGGTGTTGGCGTGCTTGCCAGTGCCGCTGATGAGGACGCGGTGAGTGCGCATGTCGTTGATGATGTCCTCGGTTCGCGCGCGGTCGGGCTGGCCGGTCTCGGTGGTGATCTCGACGCCGACATAGAGGCCGTCCCCACGGACCTCAGCGACATGTGGCGAGTCCTGGGTGATCTGTTGCAAGCCGATGCGCAGGGCGCGGCCGTTGTCGATGACGTTCTGCTGAACATTCTCGGTCTCGAACACGTCGAGGACGGCAGCGCCAGCCGCGATCGGGATCGAGCTGCCGGCGAAGGTGTTGAAATAACGGACGCTCTGGCCGAAGTCCTCGCAGACCTCGGGGCGGAACACCACCCCGGACAGCGGCATCCCGTTGCCCATCGGCTTGCCCATCGTGACGATGTCGGGCAGCACGCCGTGGCGGGCGAACCCCCACATCGTCTCGCCCAGTCGGGCGAACCCGGCCTGGACCTCATCGGCGATGTAGAGGCCACCGGCGGCGTGGACCTCCTCGACCACAGCGTCCATGTAGCCGATCGGGTCGCTGAAGATTCCGTCACTGGAGTATGCGCAGTCCGTGATCAGTGCGGCCAGCCGGTAGCCGTGGCGCTCGAGGTCTGCGACCGCTTCCCGCACTTGGGCGCGCATGTGCTCAGCCAAGGTGGAGTCGGCGGCGACCAGCCGGGGGTCGGGCGGGTCGATGAAGCGGACGTTCGGTCCCAGCGGGGAGCCTGCACCCAAGGTGGGCGAGAAGCTCGCGACCTCGCGGCTGATGCCGTGGTACGCCCACCGGGTCACGAGGATGCCCTCGGCGGCGGTGTGGTGCCGGGCCACGCGGATCGCGAGGTCGTTCGCCTCCGAACCCGAGCAGGCCAGACTCAGCCTGGACAGGCCCGCGGGGAACGTCGCCAGCAGCCGCTCGGCGTAGTCGACCAGCGACTCCTGCAGGTAGCGGGTGTTGGTGTTGACCGCCGCCATCTGGCGGGCGACGGCTTCAACCACGTGTGGGTGTGCGTGCCCCACGCACGGGACATTGTTGTACGCGTCGAGGTAGTCATTGCCGTCCCTGTCGACCAGGTGAGCTCCGTGACCGGAGACGAACTCCACCGGTTCGCGGTAGATCAGCGTGTAACCGGGGCCCAGCACCTTGTCCCGGCGACCGATCAACTCCTGCACCCGTTCAGGAAGCGCACCCAGCGCTGCCGGATCGAACCGGTTGGGGTAGTTGACCAGTCCTCGACTCACTGTTGACGTCATTCGGTGCCAAACCCTTCAGTGATAGGTGGAGAGACGAGGTGCGTCGCGAGTCTCCGTAATTTGTTTCAGTTCCACCCTAAGACTTTTTAGAGATGACGGCAACCCCTCACGTACAAGTCAGGCCCGATGGCGCGAAAGTGAGAGGCCCCGTCAGCTCGCGGCATCAGACTTCGCAGCCGGACGCCCGGTCGGACAGCTCCACCGAACCCATCGACATCGCCCGCGTCAAGATCACCCCGATGCTGAGTGCGCCGGCATGAGCCCGCACCACCCGTGCGTCACTAGTCCTGGCCGAAACGGGCGATCAACTCAGCCAACAAGCAAGGAGACGAAAGAGGGCCCCCGACCCGCGTTTCCGCAGGTCAGAGGCCCTTCAAGATTCCCGCGGCAGGTGCAGGGTTCGAACCTGCGTAGGCTGAGCCGTCTGATTGACAGGACGCTGCCATTGGGCCTCTGACCTGAGGTTATGCGTCCAACTGTTCAATTTGCCCGCGTATTGCCCGCGGATCTGCGGCGCCAGTCGACGCCAACCGATACCTGCCGGACACCTCGCAACAGTTCTCTCGGCTAGGCATCGTCGGGCACCTGATCTTCGGCGAAGGTGCCAAGGATCGACTGGGATCCGACCACGATCACTTCCGACCGTTCAATGATCTGGCACGCTCGGCCACGGAGTTTCTCCTCCGGACGCTTCTGCGTCGCGCCGAAGACGAAGCGTTTGTACGTCCAGTATCGGAACGCTGTGCCGAGCGCGAGTCCGATGACGTTCGCGGAGATGTTGTCGCTCAGCCTGCTCGTGAGTCCGAGCATGTCGTGTGAAATGGCGAGGGTGAGCACGGAGAAGCCGAGGCCGATGACGTTGAACATGATGAACAGCGCGACCTCGCGATGATGACCACGAGCACTCTCGCCGCGCCACGTCACCGCCCGGTTGCCGAGATACGTCACGATCATCGCGAGCCCCACAGCGAGAGCCTTTGCCACGGATGGGTCCAGCCCGATCAGCAGCGGCGCCGACCTGAGGTAGTTGAACGCGGTGACGTCGACGACGTACCCGACGCCGCCCACGGCGAGGAAGCTGACGACCTCATGGCTCGCCAGACGGGTGAGAAGGCGATCAGGCGGGAGCATCGCTCGCTCGCCTCATCGACGTCGTCGCGGATCCATGACGACCGTCGCGAATCTCGTGCCACCGCCACACCAGCACCCGTATGACCGCTTCCCGGACGATCGCAGTGGACATCTTCGACTCTCCCACGGTGCGGTCCGTGAAGGTGATCGGCACCTCGGTCGTGGTCAGGCCCAGACGGCTGGCCCGCCAGGTGTTCTCGATCTGGAACGAGTAGCCGTTGGACCGGGAGTGAAGCGCGTCGAGTCGCAGCAGCGAGTCGCGGCGGAATGCACGAAAGCCTGCCGTGGCGTCACGGACGCGCAGACCGAGGACCGTGCGGACGTATGCGTTGCCAGCCCGCGAGATCAGGCGTCGTCGCCAGGTCCAGTTGCCGACGCCACCACCGGCGACATAGCGCGAGCCGATTGAGATGTCGGTCTGCTCGAGGGCCGCAACGAGCTCGGGGATCTTGGCCGGCGGGTGGGACAGGTCGGCATCCATCTGGACGACGACGTCGTAGCCCCGGGCGACAGCCCATGCAAAACCGGCTCGGTAGGCAGCGCCGAGCCCGTCCTTCTCGGCGCGGGTCAAGAGGTGAACCCGGGCGGGGTACGCGGGATGGGCTTTCACCAGCAGACCCGTGCCATCGGGACTGCTGTCGTCGACGACGAGGATGTCGGCGCCGGGGGCGCTGCGGAGAACCGCATCCAGGACGGTCTCCACGCCGAGGGCTTCGTTGTAGGTCGGGATGACAACGATCGTGTTCATGGCGTGAGCTCCTTTATCGTGCTGAGCGGCGTGGCAGTTCCGCGGCAGTCGCCGACCGCTTGGGGGACGGGCCGCTCGAGGCCGTTCCGCAGGAAGATGGTGTGGCCGCAGATGCGGCCGACGCGGTGGTAGTCCTGGGCGAGGATCCAGCTCGTACGTGCGGTGTCGAGGCCCCACGAGCGGACGTGCTTGCGGATCACGAACCATGTCGGGGCGGCAGGTCCGGCAAGGACAGCGTCAAGCTGGGTGAGCCGCGGGTCGATGGTCTTGACCGGGAGGCTCCAGAGGTGGGCGTATGGGGAGGACAGTCCCGACGCGTACGTCAGATCGGCGTTTCCCCAGGCAGTCACGATGGAGTCGCTCGGTTGGGAGGACGCGGCGATGGCTTGCCCGACGGACCGTGCATCAGTCCCTTGTGGCCGAGCTGAGCTCACGCCCCAGGCGGCGAAGGCAGCCACGAGCACGTAGACGACGGCCGAGCGGGCGGCAAAGCTGTGGCGGGCCACCAGGACTCCGGCGGAGATGGACAGCGGCGCGATCAGCTCAACGAGGTAGTGGTGCCAGTAATTGCCGCCGAGCAGTACCGAGGACCCCGCGAACAGGGTCATCGCCACCAACGCCCAGCTGAAGGTGTCGTGCCGGCGGCGCCGCACGAAGTGCTGGACCAGCGCAAGCAGGAGAAGTCCCAGACCGGAGACAACAACCGCAGCCATCAGGGTGTCGAGCCGGGCCGATGCGTGCGTACGCCCACCAGCGGCCTGGACGGCGGCGGCGTGGATCCTGAACGGGTACATCGCATCGAAGACCCCGAACAGGGAGGTTCCGTGCGCGATCGTCCACAGCGCAAGCAGCGACGTCACGCCCACAGCACCAACGATCGCGCCTGCGGCCAGTGCCCAGAACCGCCGACGGCTCAACTCGCCACGCCAGGTCGCGAGGACCAGAGCCACGAGCCCGAAGACGACCGCGTCCGCCAGGTTCTGCTTGACGAGCAACGCGGACACCGCCAGCGCACTCGCGATGGCGGACTTTGCGACGGCATCCAACTGCCGGGACGCCCGCAGCGCGGAAATCACGCCAATGACACCGCCGAGGATGAACGGGGTGGCCAGCAGCTCGCCGTTGACTTCGTATCCGCCCAGCAGCGGGCTGAGACTGAGACCCGCGGCCGTGAGTGCCGCCCATTGCGACGCGCCTCGGCCACCGATCATCCCGGCTGCCCGCGCCGAGCCGAGGACGGCAAGCACGGCCGCCCCACAGCCGATGAGACGTAGCGCCGTCAGCCCTCCCAGCTCCGAGGCGGCCTGGAAGATCGTGATGAGAAGGGGTGGACGGTCGACCCAATAGCTGCCGTACAACGAGGTTCCGGCACCGTGCCACTGGGCGCCGACCATCAGGAACCCGGCCTCGTCCGGACTTGCCGCGTGCCCCAGGAAGGGCAGGTGCGCTGCCGCAGCCACGGCAGACGAGGCGCCAACCGTCCAGGTCGGAAGAGCCGAGGCACGAAGGACCCACATCCGAGGTGTCGGAAGGGTCACAGCTGTCATGCGCCCAGACTGCTGATCCGAACCTGCACGCGACCTGACTGCGTCGGCGAACCACTCCCGATCGTGAGGCGCAATGGTGCACGATGGCGGCATGACGGTGGTCGGGATCTGCGAGGACGATCCTGACGTTCGTCGCGTCCTGACCGATGCGCTCAAGATGAACGGCCACCAGGTGGTGATCGCGCGCAACGGTCGTGAGGCGGTGGACAACCTTGGCGCCCGCAGCGGTGTCGAGGTCCTGATCCTCGATGTCGGGCTCCCCGACGCCGACGGCCGGGACGTATGTCAGGCCCTCCGCGCCGGTGGGCAGCACGCACCTGTCTTGTTCCTCACCGCCTTCGACGCTGTGCACGACCGCGTCTCGGGCTTCCACTCAGGCGGCGACGACTATGTGGTGAAGCCGTTCGCGATCGCCGAAGTTCTGGTCCGCCTGGAGGCTCTGCGTCGACGGAGCCGGCCCGAGCCGACCTCGATCAGCGGCCTGACGCTCAACCCGGACCGATTGTCGGTCCACGTCGACGATCGTGAAGCCACCCTGACCCCGACGGAGTTCCGGCTACTGGCTGCGATCGCGGCTGACCCCGGCACAGTCACACGCAGGAAGGCAGCGGTCGCCGCGGCGTGGCCCGACGGTGCGATCGTGAACGAGAACACGATCGACTCGTACGTGCGCCGCCTGCGCGTCAAGCTCGCCTCGATCAACTCGCCAGTCGAACTGGTGACCGTGCGCGGCGTTGGATTCACGCTCCGATGAATCGACGTGGCCGCACGATCATCTCGCGGATCGTCTGGACGACCCTGATCGTCTCGGCCATCGCCATGGCCGCCATGGTTGTGACGGTCATGCTCGTCGTGTCCGCGCTGACCAACGACAACATCGAATCGCGCCTGCACGACCAGTTCGCCGCCGTGTCATCGACGGTCAAGGTCGCGTCCGACGGCACGGTGACCGCGTTGGAGAGTCCCGACGACACGATCGACGACACGAGCTGGATCTACACCGCGGACGGGCAGCTCGTTGAGGGCCCCCGCGTGAGCCCGCACCTCACGGCGACGGCCACGTCCCTGTCCGGCGTACGCAAGCAGACGCGACTCGATCGGCACGAGCGGTCATTCCTCGCCGGCCCAGTTCGACGCGATGGTCAGGTCCAGGCAGTCGTCGTTGTCGAAGCACCGCTCGAGCCGTACGAGTCGACGCGCAACCTCACCCTGGCTGGCCTGCTCGCATTGGCACTGGTCGTGACCGGAGGTTCCGCGGCCGTTGCTGCGTGGACGGTCAGACGTACCCTGAGGCCGGTCGAGTCGATGGCTGCGCGCGCCCAGGAATGGAGCGAGCACGACCTCGAGTCGAGATTTGAGACGACCGCAGCAGACGACGAGTTCGGCCGGCTCGGCATAACTCTCAACGTCCTGCTCGACCGCGTCGCCGGTGCGCTGCGCAGCGAACAACAGCTGACCTCAGAGCTGGCCCACGAGCTCCGAACCCCTTTGACGGCGATCCGGGGCGAGGCGGAGCTCACGATGATGGTCTCGACGAGTCCAGACGTCGCCGAGCGGCTCAAGCGTGTCGTGGAACTGGTGGACCGCATGAGCACCACGATCACCTCCCTCGTTGCAATCGCCCGCAATGATGCTCCCCCTGACACCCGAACCAACGCCGCTGCACTGGTCGCCGCAGTTCTCAGGAACCATCCGGACAGGTCGAAGCTGAGGGTCTCGAGTGACGGCGTCGGCGCCCTGGAGATGTCGGTGCCGATCGAGCTGGCGGTCCGCGCGCTGGCGCCCATCGTGGAGAACGCGTTCACGCACGCGCGCACGTCTGTCGGATTCTCCGCGGCCGCCGATGAACGCTCGGTCGCGATCACGGTGAGTGATGACGGTGACGGCATCGCCGCTCAAGACCGAGAGTCCGTCTTCCGCTCCGGCGAGCGGTGCGTCGAGAGCGACGGCGCTGGGTTGGGCCTGGCTCTCTCCCGACGCGTCGCTCGCACCCTCGGCGGCGACGTCAGAGTTACATCAACGGGCCAGCCAACGAGCTTCACCCTCACGCTGCCGCGCACCTGAGACTGCAGTCAGGTTCTAGACAGGTGTGGCCCCACAAGGTGAGGGGCATGACTCAATCACCTGCCACGACGTCCAGCCGTGAGGCGAGCCATCTCGACCCTGGAGCCTGGACCCGCACCCTGCTGAACAAGGTCCCCGAGGTCACCATCTTGTTCTGGGTGGTCAAGATCCTGTCCACCACGGTGGGCGAGACCGCAGCCGACTACCTCAATGAGAATGTGGGACTGGGGCTCTCGGCCACGACCGCCATCATGGCCGTCCTGCTGGCGATTGTGCTCGTCGTGCAGTTCACGGTTCGGCGCTACATCCCGTCGATCTACTGGCTCGCTGTGGTGCTGATCAGTGTTGTCGGCACCTTGTTCTCCGACAACCTGGTCGACAACTTCGGTGTCAGCCTGTGGACCACGACGGCGATCTTCGGCGCCGGCCTCGTGGTCTCGTTCGTCGCGTGGTTCCGCAGCGAGCGCACGTTGTCGATCCACTCGATCGTGACTCGTCGACGTGAGGCGTTCTACTGGTTGGCGATCCTGTTCACCTTCGCCTTGGGTACGTCCGCTGGTGACCTCATCGCTGAGAAGCTCTCGGTGGGCTACCTCCCCTCCGCCCTGATCTTCGGTGGAGTCATCGCCGTGATCACGACCATCTACTACGGCTTCAAGGCCAACGCGGTCCTGGCGTTCTGGGCGGCGTACATCGTGACCCGACCGTTCGGCGCCTCGATGGGCGACTTCCTGACCGCGCCGACCAAGGATGGCGGGCTCGGACTGGGCACGAACGGCACCAGCGCCTTGTTCATCGCGATCATCGTCGCGTGTGTCGTCTGGTTCACGGTCAAGGCCAGGCGCGATGACCGTGAGCTCGCTCCGGCGCTGGTCTGACCACCCCAAACTCCCCGCCCTGACCTCCCCCGACGGTTTGGGCGGGGCCCCTACTTTGAGGCTCCGCATGCGTGCATCCGCTCGACTCGCTGTCCTGGCCGCGCCGTTGTTCGTCGGCCCGATCACGGCTGTGGTTGCCCTCGCTGACTCGGCTCGCGAACACGACGGCGTCCCTGCACAACTCGACGCCCAGGTGGCGACCGACGCGGTCGACGCCCGATCCGGGTTGCTGACCCACACTGCCAGGCTCTTGACCTTGGTCGGCAGCGAGATGGTCATCGGCGTCCTGGCGCTGCTGCTGATGATCGTCCTGCTCGAACGACGGGGCCCCTTCTACGCCGCGTGTGCCGCGGTCGCCATGGGCACCGCGGCTTCGCTCACGGTCGGGGTCAAGCTGTTGGTCGCGAAGGAGCGCCCCGGTGCGAACATTCGGCTCGGGCCGGTCGACTCGTCGTACTCGTTTCCGTCTGGCCACACCCTCAACTCGGCGGTGTTCCTTGGGTTGGTCGTGATCCTGCTCGTTCCTACGCTGCACGCCCGCCGTCAGCGGATCGCCGTGACTGGCGCCGCCGTGCTCCTGGCGTTCGGGATCGGTCTGAGCCGCATCTACCTGGGCTACCACTGGGCCAGCGACGTCGCCGCGTCCTGGCTCCTCGCGACGGCGTTGCTGGCGCTCGTGGTTGTCGTGAGCAGGATCTGGGGACGCGAGCACGACTCCTGGAAGCAGTCAGGCGGCTATCAGGTTCGTGCGCCTAGCGTGACGCCATGATCGCCGCCCTGACCCCATTGCTGTACTCGCTCGGCCCTGCCGCGCTGCTGCTGGTCATGGCGGTCGTCTTTGCCGAGAGTGGACTGCTCGTCGGATTCTTCCTGCCAGGCGACTCGATCCTGTTCCTCGCCGGCGCCCTGGTGGCTTCGCACGTCATCAGCGTCCCCATCTGGTTGCTCGGTCTCGGCGTGTTCGTCGCTGCGGTGATCGGCGACCAGGTCGGCTACTCGATCGGCCGACGCGTCGGGCCGCGGCTGTTCTCCCGACCGGACTCGCGGTTTTTCTCGGTGGCCAACGCGGACCGCGCCCGCAACTTCTTCGACCGCCATGGCTCGAGTGCCGTGGTGTTGGCCCGGTTCGTCCCGGTCGTACGGACGTTCGTGCCAGCCGTTGCCGGCGTGGCACACATGCCACGCCGCCGGTTCAGCACCTACAACCTGATCGGTGCCGCCGGGTGGTCAGCCTCGATCGTGGCGGCAGGCTACCTCTTCGGCGGCATCACGTTTGTGGCTGCGCACATCGAGCTCATCACGATCGGTCTCGCTGGGCTGTCGGTCGTGCCCGCAGCGGTGTCGTACCTGCGCAACCGCCGGGCCAGGCCGGTCAGGGCTTGACGCATCGATGGTCAGGTTCCGATCAGGTGTGCGTACCTACCGTCTTGTCACATGCCCACACGTACATTTCGCGCAACCAAGGTCCCTGAGGTGTTTCTCCTCTTTTGGATCGTCAAGCTGCTGACCACGGGGATGGGTGAAACGGGGGCCGACTTCCTCGGCACCGTCAGCATCCCGTTGGCTGCCCTGATCGGGATTGGGGGCTTCTTCGTCGTCCTGTGGCTGCAGCTGCGAGCCGAGAGCTATCACCCGGTCCGGTACTGGACCACGGTGCTGAGCGTCGCCCTGTTCGGCACGATGATCGCCGACGGGCCACACGTCGCGCTCGGCACTCCGTACGCCGTGGACTCCGCGATCTACCTTGCTCTGCTGTGCGGCCTTCTCGCCTGGTGGAAGCGGAGCGAGGGCACGTTGTCCGTGCACTCAATCACGACCGGCCGCCGCGAGCGGTTCTACTGGGGCGCTGTGCTTCTCACCTTCGGCCTCGGAACGGCGGTCGGCGACGCCACCGCGATCGAGATGGGGCTCGGGTTCGCGTGGTCGATCGTGCTCTTCGGGATCCTCATCCTCGTGTCGCTGGCACTGTGGCGAGCCGGACTGGACGCGACCATCGCCTTCTGGGCGGCGTACGTGCTGACGCGTCCTCTCGGTGCGTCCGTGGCCGACTGGCTCGGAAAGTCGCACTCGGCAGGTGGCCTCGGTTGGGGCGACGGAACCGTCACCGGCCTTGGTCTGCTGGCCTTCGCCACCCTGGTCGCGTACTTGGCCGTGACTCACAGTGATGTGGAGGGTGCGCACCACTCACCTCTAGATGAGGCACTGCCAAAGGCGAACTCGACGCGGTCTAGAACGACTGCTCCGAATGCCTGATCGACTGCTCCTAGATCAGGTTGTGTGCAGGTCACCGCGCGCATCGTTGGGCCATGGGCCGTCAGACCCCGCCGATCCAAGGTTCGCGCCAATAGGCGGTTTCGCACGAGCCTGCGGGTGCGGCGCGACCTGCTACTCAGCGCTGGTCTCTTGTGTGTGCTGGTCTGCGTTCAACTGATCCGCTTGCTGCTGCGCTGAAACGCCGATGACGCCGGCTACTCCTCCCCGTCGCCCTCGATGACGACGACATGGAAAGCCTCGTCAAGGCGTACGTCGACCGTTTTGCCGTTGGTCTTGGTGACCTCGACCTCGTACGTCGCGCCGTTCTCGTTATCCGACTCGACGCTGTTGGCCGTGCCACCACCGGTGGCCGCGAGTGCGGCCTTGGTCGCAGCGGCGGCCTGCTCCCTCGAGTACTGGTGGCTCGCGGGACCGTCGTCGCCAGACGTCGCGACGGCGACGCCGCCACCGCCGACCGCTGCAGCGACCACGATGCCGACAGCCACGATGACTACTCGCCTGCTCATGATGTCTCCTCTGATTGGTGATCTCTTCCCATGCTGCGCCAGGAACGCTGAACCCAGCCTGAACGGGAGCGACTCAGTCCGAACCGTGCGCAGCGGTCAGGTTCCATTCAGGCGATCGCCGTTAGCGTCCTTTCACATGCTCTCGAGAAGCGCTCACACCCAACATGGGGACGGCGAGATCCACCACCCAGGCGCACTTGACTCCACCGACCGCAAGGACATCTGATGCCGAACGACTTCCACGGCCTGCCACTCCATCCGCTCGTTGTGCACGCGACAGTCGTCATCATTCCGCTGGCCGCACTGACCGTGCTCCTTGCCGCTGTTTGGCCACGCTTCAGGGCCTGGGCCGGCCCCCTACCTGCAGGGCTCAGCCTCGTTGGGTTGATCTTGGTTCCGCTGTCCACCTCGACCGGCGAGACGCTCGAGCGACACGTCCCGCACTCAGCACTCCTCGAGAAACACACCCACCTCGCGGACGGCCTGCTGCCGTGGATGATCGGCCTCTTGGCAGTGTCGTCTATTGGCTACGCCGTCCACCGGCGAGGCCGTGACAACTCCGTACACAGCTTCGTCCCGATCGTCCTCGCGGCAGTGACGGTTGTCGCGGTGGTTGGGACGGCGGTACAGGTGGTCCGCATCGGTGAGAGCGGCGCGAAGGCCGCATGGCACAGCACCGACATGACTGCGTCGGTACGGCATTGAGGAGATCCAAGCTCAAGACGAACAGGTGGACGGTCGCGGATCTCGACATGCGGGGCTCTGTTCCTGCTGGTCACATACATCGCCTGTCAAAAGGAAGGGCAGGGCGTCACATCGACAGCTGACGTCGACGCCCGAGCTCCAAATGTCGGCTGTCTCAAGGTCAGACGCCCTTGCATACCCCCACACCGACGAACCTGCAGGTCAGCGCCACTTCGGACGGACTCAGTGAGTCGGCAGGGCGAAACCAGCCCGCGTATAGCCCACAAACGGCGAACGATCCGACTCGCGTGCCACGTTTCCGCAGGTCAGAGACGCGAGCTCCAGATGTCCAAAATTCGCGATCCGGACCTACCCTCCCGGGGTATGAAGAAGGGCCCCCCACCAGCGTTTGTGCTGGTGGGAGGCCCTTCTTGTGTCCCGTGG